>NZ_JBHTHZ010000001.1:0-310818 GCF_042676805.1 Mucilaginibacter litoreus
CATCCCTATAACATGATAATCCTCTTTGATAAACCTGTCGCACAGGTGCGACCCTAAAAAACCGGCCGCGCCGGTTATCAATATCCGTTTACGTTTTGACATGAATTAATTAGAGTAAGTAATAATGGTTAAGTGATCTTTTAAAATACAATGCAACGGCAGGCGCAATAAATTTTATTAGTGTGGTAAGCAGCCCCTTTAAGCACCAATTGCCCATACGGGCTTAAAATGTCGCATGGGCAATTAGCTAAGTAATACAACAACAGTGCATTATTTGATATGATTAAGCTACGAGTTGCTCAATACTTTGTTGAGTTTAAAATGCTGGCGTTGCTCAGCCCGCAGTTTATCAATTGTTCTTCCTTCTGGTAGAATCACATCATCGTAAGTAAGTACTGCATCTTTGGCTAAATCGTGTTTAAGAATACAGTTTTCGGCTACTCCAATAGGCAACAGGTTTTCCATTTCCGCTACATCTGCGTTTTCGCATAAGCCGTAAGTCATGTAATGGCCAATACCATCAAGTATATCGCCTGCTTTTAAAGCAATTTTAGCGGCGGCAACCACCTCAACATATGGTTTATCCAATGGTGTTAAAGCCGCGTCGGTAAACAATACAGCGCGGGCAATAGTAGCCGGAACTTCAAAATGGCACAAATGGTAAGGCGTATAAAAAAGATACAACGGCCCCTCTCCCAATTTATATAAGTTAAGATAATGTTTTTGCTGCGGATGATCATGTGTGCCAATAACAAATACCCCCGGCCCGGGCTCGGCAGCCACTACATAATCTACTATTCCGGGGCCATCGTTCAATAATTCATCAAGCGGGTACAGCTCAATAGCCTCTTTAAGTGGTGTACCCGGCTTTGCGGTGGGGCCAAGCATCCCTCGCCTGGCTACGCGCATACCGGTGCCATTAGCAACAATTGCCTGCTCAAATGAAATTTTACTTCCGTCGGCAAATGACGATACCATAGCTGGTTTTTGCCCCCATCTTTTTGCAAAGCCTTCCTGGGTTGTAGGGTTGCGGTATGGGTCATGCAGGCCCTTTATATTACCTATAAGCACAGGCTTTACGCCCAGGCCCTTTACAAAACGGTAAAGGTTCATTTGTACTCCGGGCTGGTCGCCGTCTACATTTGTATAAACTACGCCGGCTTTATCTGCATAAACTTTTAATATTGGGCCAACAGTACCGTCGACCTCGGCATTCATTAAAATGACATGCTTTTTATTTTCAATGGCAGCAAGAATAACATTCGCGCCAAATTCAACGGATCCGGTCACTTCTACTATAGCGTCTATTCCGTTTGCCTGGCAAAGCAAAAAGGCATCGCTTGTAATGCTTGCAATACCGTTTTTGATATTTCCTTCCAATTGCTCAACCGTAGTTATTTCTTCTACATTAAACACATCTGCCTCATTATAAGCAATTTCAGCTTTCCGGACATCACGGTTTGATATGGCTACCAGTTCCATACCTGGTATGTAATTGCAAATTTGTAAAGCAATGCCTTTGGCCATAAAACCAGCGCCAACCATTGCAACCCTTACAGGGTTATTATCGGCCTCTCGTTTGGCCAAAGCGGTATCAACTATAATCATATTGGTTTGATTGAATAATTAATGAAAGGGAAACACAGACTTTTCAGGCTAATACAGGCGACTCAAACATGGCGTGTGAGCGGTCTTTTTCAGATATAACGATAGGGTCGACAGGCCACTTGATGTTGAACGCCGGGTCGTCCCAACGGTAAGCACGCTCTGCTACAGGCACATACATCTGCGTTACCTGGTAAGTAACATCAGTATTATCCTGCAGGGTTATAAAGCCGTGGGCAAATCCTTCGGGCACATACAACATACGGTAATTATCTGCGCTGAGCGAAACCCCTATCCATTGTTTAAAGGTGTCAGAGTCTGGCCGCATATCAATTATCACATCATATATAGAGCCTCGGGTACAGCGCACCAGTTTTGTTTCGCCAAATGGCGCTGCCTGCATATGCATGCCGCGTAAAGTACCCTTCTTTTTATTGTAGCTTACATTTGCCTGCATTACATTAATGTTCAGGCCATGCATTTCAAACTCCTGCATGCAATATGAACGTCCAAAAAATCCGCGCTCATCTTCAAGGCGTTTTACATCAATAATGTACGCGCCTTTTAATTTGGTTTCGGTAAAAATCATGTGTTTAGGTTAAACTGTTTCAAATGGTGACGATTTTTCTGCGATGTAAGTGGCTTTATCTGTCCACTCCAGATCGGTATTGATCAGATTGTTATCCTGCAGGCCGGTGAGTACTTTAAGCCGCATCAGGTTGGAGTTTCGAAAATCAGCATCGGCAAAATTGATGGCACGAAGCCCTTCTGCCAGCTCTTTTATTGTTTGCCCAAGGGTGTATTGTGGCTGATGATGAGGCGCAAGCAAACCAAACAAATTAAAGTTTACACAGTATGACCGCTTATCTGGCGGAGCATCTGTATTCAGGCTTATTTCGGTACCGGGTATTTCAAGGGCTACAGCCGATGCCAGTTCATGCACCTGATAATTCCATTGATTGCTGCCAGCATTAACAGCTAAAAACCTGCCACCGGTAGTATAATCTCTCTTTACAGCCCACTCAATTGCCCGGGCCATATCTTTAACATGGATAAGCGGCCTCCAGGGGCTGCCATCACTTAGAATACTGATATGGCCTGATGAAACCGCACAGGCCACAAAATCGTTCAATACCAGATCAAGCCGCAGCCTGTTGCTCATGCCGCATGCTGTAGCAAAACGCAGGCATGTTACCGTGAAATTTTCATCGGCCAATGGCTTGAGGTCCATTTCGGTAAATACCTTTGAGCGCGCATAAGCCGTAAGCGGGTTTAATGACGAATCCTCTGTTTTTGGTTCGCTTTCTGCCGCACCATACATGCTGCAGCTTGATGCGAAAATAAACGATCTAACACCGGCATTTTTAGCTATCTGCGCCAATCGTATACTGGACAAATAGTTGACATCCAGCGTTATATCTTCAAAGCGGCTTCCCATTGGGTCGTTAGAAATGGCTGCAAGGTGTATAACAACATCTACCCCCTGCAATACATCCGGCTTTAAATTTCTTACATCACCAAATATCTGCAGATCAAGTTTTCTTTCAGGCAATATTTCGGCATTGGTTAAACATGACCCAAAATAGGCCATATCGTAGCCAATAAGTGTAGCATTAGGTAAGGCAGAGCGCAATTGTGCAACAACTCCCGGGCCAACATAGCCCATGTTTCCGGTAATTAAAATCTTCATAGTTAATTAAGTTGGTTTTATGGGTTAATACTTTGATTATAAAGCGGGGTAGCTAATTTTTGGAACCACGCGGCTTTGCCTGCGGCCCAAAGCTCTTCTAAATACATTTTATCGCGCAGGGTATCCATTGGCTGCCAAAAACCGGTATGTTTATATGCCGACAATTCGCCTTGCCGGGCCAGGTACTCCATCGGTTCTTTTTCCCAGGTTGTATCATCATCGGTTATATAATCCAGCACTTCAGGTTCCAGCACAAAAAAGCCACCGTTTATCCATGGCATATCAGCCCCCGATGGTTTTTCATGGAAATGATTGATGTGGGTATCGCCCTCATTTAAATTAAAAGCCCCAAACCGGCCTGGCTGTTGTACCGCTGTAAGCGTTGCCAATGTGCCCTGCGCTTTATGAAAACTAATGAGTTTGCTGATGTCAACATCACTTACCCCATCACCATAAGTCATGCAAAACGTATCGCTGCCTATATAATCTTTAACCCTTTTAAGGCGCCCCCCTGTCATGGTGTTGTGCCCGGTGTATACCAGTGTAACCTTCCATGGCTCAGCGTGCTGCTTATGCACTTCAACGCTGTTGTTAACCATATCAAAGGTTACATCAGAGTTATTAAGACAGTACTGGGCAAAATATTCTTTTATAACATGCGCTTTATAACCGCAGCATATTATAAACTCATTAACGCCATGATAAGAGTATATCTTCATCACGTGCCAAAGGATGGGTTTACCTGCAATTTCAACCATTGGTTTGGGCCTGACACCGCTTTCTTCGCTTATGCGTGTACCAAGCCCGCCGGCAAGAATTACTGCTTTCATAAAAATATTTTTTTGAGATTAGAAAATGACTGGTATGATGCGGCGCTTTGAGAGTAATTATTAACCGCAATACTTTGTATGAGAATAATTACCTGTTATAAGCCAGGGCCGATTTTAGCTTTTGAATAACCCCTGCCCTGAAAACATATTTTAGAAAGGGGATATAATGCAGGGTTTGCGTGGATAGCCTGATATCGGCATTGGTTCTGTTCAAACGGACTACACTTTCCAGCAAATAGGTAAAAAAAACTTCTGGTGAAAAAAAATTCTCCCAGGCTTCCCGGCTTAGGGCGCATCTCAGGGGCCATTCCTTATCGGCCTTTTCTATTATTGCAGGTACTTGAGCTACATCTTTTTCAGGTATAAACAATGCAAAGTCGCTCCACCTGGGGCCTTTGGGGGCTACCCAGTTATCTGATATAATAACGGGCACTCTGCCGGCCTGCATGGTTTCAAATATCCTGAATGATGATGTACCCGCCCCACGCGGGCATAACACAAATTTGCTTTGGCTAAGCAGCTTAGCGTAACTTAACTTTTCATCTGTCAGATCCTGCCCTCCGAACATATTGCTGGCAGATGCTTTTATAAAGGCGTGCGGGTGGCTTAGTTTTAAAATACTGCGGCGTGGTGCAGAGTTAGGACTACCAACAAATGAGAACAGGTATTCAGGCTTAACTGCCGCGTCATACTTAATGTAAGGGTTGATGTTCTCTATATACGGTGTAGCGGCTATATAATTTTTATTAAAAAACTGTTTGGGCATAGATGCATATAAGCCGGGCAAAACAAGCCAGGGCTTATCATGTGGATTATACATAAATACCTTATCGGGATATTTTTTAACCAGGTAATGGCTTTTAAGTTTATTATAAAACCTGTCGGCATGATACCTGGAGTTTTCAACAAAAAGTATGAAATCAGCATCATCGGCACTATCAACAAGCTCAAATTTTTTAAGCCTATCTAACGATGCATACCTAATTATTGAAGCCAGGGGTTCGGCATCGTTGTATGCCGAAGTTATGTATACTTTAATCCAGGCTGAACCTTGGTTGTACATCATGCTTAGTTTGCTAAAACAGCGGATGCCTGGCTGTTTACAGTGTTAGTGTTAACTTGGGTAACCGGTATATTTATCTCCTCCAATATCCTTTTACAGATATCCTGATTACCCACACCGTTTTTCAGCACACGGTTTCTTCCGGCCATCCGGATGGTATCATTTAGCAGATCATTATCAAGAAGCCTTTTGCACACCTGGACGCATTCTTCAGGCGTGGACCAAAAAACCGCTTCTACCCCTTCCTGGTACATTTCCTGGTGTTCGCTTGTACGCTCGGCACAAAATAAACCACCTGCAAAAGGTATTTCCAACGAGCGCTGCGTATGGAGGTCGCGGTTACCTTTAGAGAGCAGGCCAAGACAAACCTTTGCACCCTGAATAGCAGCTACATAATTTCTGCCGCTTAAAGCACCACCGGCATAATAGGGTTTTAATACTTCCCAATGAGGCGATTTTTGCCACCTGATACCCCATATGCGAAAAGGAATATTCGCCTCTATCAATTTTAAAAATAACTCATCACGCTTTTCGCGGCGCATCCAGGTGCCTATAAAAGCTACTGCCGACCGGTATTCTGTTGGTATGTCGGTATAATTTTTAAAGGGCTGGTGTGCAACTTCATCATAACTTCGCAGTACCCGTAACACATGTTTGGCACCCAGTTTCAGGCATTCTTCTTCAGTATCTTTCCGTACAACTACTACCAGATCATAAATATCAAGCGCCTTAAGTAACAAATCAAACTTTCTTCCGTCGCGTTTACCGGTTGGATCATCAACATTGTACAGTATAACCGGGCAATTATAGCTTTTTAATAATTTTATACAATCAGGGCCAAGTAACTCCCCGCTGTCAACCCAAATAACGTCAGGCTTATATAGTACAACCAATATTGATTTTACCCACTTAAGCATTTTGCCCTGGATTAATCTGTACCCTGTACGTAAATGAAGGGGTTCAAATAAACTTGTGGCAAATACCTTGTAAGGATCTTTAATCAATACAGTGTGCCCCAGGCGTTGAAGAGCGCCGGCCCGGTGCGCGGAGGTTGAACCGGGATTACTATCACCGATATATAAAATGTTAGCCATTACCTTAATACCACATTTGTTTTTAATGATTCAACTTCTTTAAGTATCTGTTCACACACATCCTCATTGCCTACTTTATTACTCCTAACCCTTTGCATGCCATTATAAACTATTTTTTTACGATGGCTGTCTTTATCAATCAACCACCTGCAAACTTTAATACACTCTTTGGCATCGCTCCAAAATACTGCATCTTTGCCTTCTTCATAAAGGTCAAGATGTTCTGAGGTGCGTTCCGCACATAACAATCCACCTGCAAACGGCACCTCCAATGAGCGTTGCGTGTGTAAATCGCGGTTACCCTTTGATAGCAGGCCTAAACAGATTTTTGCTCCTTGTATGGCAGCAACATAATTACTGCCACTTAGGCTTTTGCCTTTATAATACGGTTGCAGTTCTTTAAAGTGAGTAGATTTTTTCCACCGGTCACCGTAAATGGATAGCCCAAGCCCGCCCCTTATCAATTCAAGTAAAAACTCATCGCGTTTTTCGTGCCTCATCCAGGTACCAATAAATACTATATCTGTTTTAAAATCATGCGGTATATCAGCATGGCTGGTATAAGGTTTATGCAAAATTTCATCGTATGACATCCACACCCGCATCACGTTTTTGGCACCTTTAGATTTAAATTCATCTACATTAGTTTCGCGCATTACCGCACAAAGATCATAGTATGGCAAAGCTTTTATCAATGAATTGAATCGCCCGCCATCACGCCCGCCCGTAGGGTCATCGTTATTGTACAAGACGATGGGTACACCTATTTTTTTTAATTCGCGCATGGATCGCGGCCCTAACTTATCGCCACTGTTTACCCATATCAGATCAGCACCGCGGTTGTTTTCAACCACTTTTTTGGTCCATTTAGTTACCCGGTTTTGCAAAAAACTGTACCCCGTTCTAAAATGTAATGGTTCCAGGTATCGCGACAAAGTCAGGTTGCCTATCATTTCGTCGATATCAAAAACTTTAACAACATGCCCCAGCCTGCGTAACGCATTTGCCCTGTGACTTGAAGTAGTTGACGGATGATCGTTACCGAGGTACAGTATCTTAGCCATAATGCAATTATTAAAAATTAAAAAGAAGACGGAATTTGTCAGACCGGGTTATTGATGAGAGCCCTGTTGCCGTAAGAGATACTGGCGGGCTTATGTTTTATCAAGTTAAACAGGCGCGTTAAGTGGTATACAACCAGATAAAGGGCAACAAATTGTATAAAATCGCGCATTAAAAAGGTAATTGTAGCTGTAGCACTCTCTGCCGGCAAAAACCTGAAAATCGCATCGAGCGATAGCATACCGCATAAACTAAAGCATAGTTTGGTATTTACCTGCCCGTTGCCGAGAATAAGCTTCTTAATGAAGAGCAAATCAAATAAATAAAATACAGGAATTATACCTACCCCAAGTATTGCAAGGTACCACCACCCAAAAGCTGCCATGCCTATACCAGCCATGCTACCTGTGCGGTAGCCCCCTAAAGCTGTTTCAGATGCACCCGCGCGGTAATAAAGATAATCGCCTATGGAGTTACCGCGCAGCATTTTCTTATCAATATCAATTTTAAGCAGATCTAATACCGGTTGGGGCAAAACGGATAAAACGTAATCAACGTTAAACTTTTGCATCAGCGGATCTACTTTGCCCATGCGTTTAGCCTCTATTAAACTGGCGTCGTTAAACTTGATGTTTGAAAAGCGTGCAAGAAAAATATTATTCAGATAATTCTCATCCCAGTCCCTTTTTTCGGTAATGTCAGACATGCGGTACTTTTCAATACTATATTTATCCTTATAAGCTTCAAAGGTGAGGCCAATGAGTTCGTTGTAAGGTATATCCATCCGCTTTGCACGCACCAGTACCATAGCAGTACCTATATCTGCAATGGGGCCTGTAAATAACAGGTAAGCACCTAATGCTATAACGGCATTTTTAACAGTAAAAAACTTGGCTTTGTAAACGCCAAGCAATAAGCCTAAAAAGTAAGAAAAACCTACTGATGTGAAACCTATCATAAAACCGCCGCGGCTATTGCGGCCTATGCTCACTAAAAATAATAATAATGTAAAACCTGCCAGATAAAGCAACAGCCGTTTAGGCAGGGGCTCTTTGCTGCCATACATGCTTACAAAAGGAATGAAAAATGGAGCATACGAAAAAGGCATTAAAGATTGAATGGCTTTATCTGATGGTGAACCTGTAACCTCCCATCCTATATTTGGCGAGTACAAATAAACATAAAAGGTAGCTCCTATGCCTATCAAGCCCATAGCCCATAATTGTATGCTTGTTGGTGCATCATATAAACCAGCTTTTGCTAAAAGTGAATCCTGGCGCTTATGAAGATTGTAAGGCAATAAGCGATAAAGGCTATGCGCCAAAACCAGGATGATGAATGTAACAGAAGAATGAAAAAACACCTCATATGGCAGCTTTAAATTGAACACCACTGGCTTCCACTCTGATAAGGTAAATATTAAGGGGAAATAGAACTGGGTTAACGTAAAGCCTAAAATCAAAAATGTGGAAAGTGGATAATCTTTTATCATTTCTATCCGCAGGTAAACGCTTTTTACAACATACCATGCCATTATTACACAAACCACAGCAACGGTATTTGGCAGGGTTGTAAAAATAAATACCTGGAGTACCGAGGCTACAAGCAAAACTATCCATGACCACTTTGCAAGGTCTTTTATAAATGAAGATGAGTTATCGGTACCGGCGCCTGCCATATTTGTAACTGTCATAACGAAATGGTGATAAAAAAACGGCGCTTACTTTCTGAAAACAGATAAGCTACGGAACATTTGCTTTGTTCTGAACCGCGCGAAAAATGGCATAGTGCGCCAGTAATCATATAAATTCAGGAGCAGCATAAACAGGATAACAGCTAATAAGATATATTTATCATGCTTTAACATGATAATAAGGCCCATACCCACTGCTGCAATAAAAACAGACCTGTTTGCTATATATGATGCCTGGCGCGGCCAAATTAATTGATTATTATGCAGCCATGCTTTAGCAGCTGATATGTAACTTACACAGGTAACAATTTCTGCAGCCAGCAATACCAGCCCTGCACCCAGCAACCCAATACGCGGTACAAGCACAATCATGCCGACCAATACAATTAATGCCGCTATGGCGGATATTTTCAATTGCACACGCAGCAGGTTATTGCCTGTAACAATGGCAATTGCCGGCTGGGCGATTGCAAAAACCAATACGCTTAATGATAGTACAGCAAACAACATGGGGTTAAATACCACTTTCCCTCGCGTCCATAAATTAAACAATGGTTCTATAAATGTTTGCAGCGCCACTACGCCCGGCGACATTATGGCAACAATAATTATCCATATGGTTCCTAAAGCAGTTTCACTGCGTTCCTGATCGCGCTTATTTAAAAAATGCATCAGTTCTGGCATCAATGGATTTGTAATCGTATTAAGGCCCTGCATAGCAAAATTAGCACCTGTACGTAAGGTTGAAAATGCAACCAGATTTACAGCCCCGGTTAGGGGTGCAAGTATTACCCTTACGCCTACATTACGGGCGTTTTCCAATATGCTCTTTGCAGATATATGAATTGATTTTAAAAAGTTTTTCCATCCTAAGCGCAATGAGCCTTTGCTAATTCTTATTTTATTTTTATGCAGCAGGTAAAAAAAATCGATATACTGCAAGGCATAATAAATGCCGCATACAACGGTTCTTACAATTGCAGCCTCTAATAAATTTGCCCCGTAAGCTACAGCAATAGCGGGGGCTATTGCAGCTACGGCCATTGCCCCGGCCGTCCACCAGGCTGTTCTTGGATAATAGCCAAATGTGCCAAGCACACGGTTTATGACCCCCCCTCCGCTTAAACATAAACAGTTACTTACACTTTGAATGATCAGCACCAGTCCTGCCGATTGTATTAATGAACTGCTTAAACCCTGGGCCTCATTTAACAACAAACCAAGCAGGTTGGTGAATACAATAATCAATATGAGTAAGACTTGCAAAATACCTACCCCAAAACCAACCCAAACCCCCGACCATAAATATAGACTGACTTTTTTAGGATTGTTTTGACCGATGCGCAGAAACTCAAAATTCAGGTAGGTTTGATGGCCGGTATCAAGCGTAATGAACAGGATGGAAAGTGCCTGTATGGCAAGCCACAAACCATAAGTTTCAACATCCCATGACAATAAGTATACCGGCACTAAAAGCACCTGTGTTAAAACAGTGATAATTATCTGAAACCATGAAGCCAGACTTCCGTTAATTAAGCGTTTAGCTATAGACATGTTTTAGACGGTTAATACGCAACAGAAAGGATATGTTGAACAGAAGAATTCAGAACCGGGCTGCAAAGTCTGTAAATACAGATTGTTTAGTTTCTTTACTTTTTTTATCAGCGTAATAATCCCAATCCATATAATAGCCAAAACGCTCATCCATCTCTACGCTATTGAAAACCACGTGCATGTTTTTAAGCTTGTTAGACTGGTATACCTCTTCTATATAATCAAGTTCGGTTTTATTGGTGTAATTATGCCTTATTATATATAGGCTTATATCGCAAAGAGGCGCTAAGATAGTGGTATCTGATACCAAACGCATTGGTGGAGAATCAATCAATATATTATCATATTCATATTTAAGCTTATTGATCAGATAACTCATTCGCTCACTTTCAAGCAACTCTGAAGGGTTATCCGGAATAGTACCACAGCCTATCATAAACAGATTTGGATGAACGCCGGAAGGCTGAACAATTTCATCTGCAGATGCAGTGCCATTCAGGTATTCGGTTATACCAGGTTTTGAGTTACTCAAGTTAAATATCCGGGATATTTTAGGTTTCCTAAGGTCCAGTTCAATTAAGATGGTGCGTTTACCCGATGCAGCGAGCGACATACCAATGTTGCTTGCTACAAAGCTCTTTCCCTCGCCGGATTTGCTGGATGCAAAAAGCACCACTTTGCCGGTATTTACATCGCTTGAGGCTTGTAGTAAGTTGGTTCTTAGTAACCTTATCTGTTCGCTTATAGCAAAATGATTATTGTTTTGTACTACCAACTCGCTTTTGTTCTTAGAGCGTAAAAGTTCGCATATTATAGGGGCCGAAACACTTTTTTCTATCTCGGTACGGGTTAGCACCCTGTTATTATATGCCTTACGCAACGAAATAAAGCCTGCAGGAATCACTAAACCAAGTAATAAGGCTATTGCCACCGGAAACTTAAGCGACATTACCGGCGGATAATAATACGCATCTTCTACTGTGCGTGCATCCGCTAATGTTGACGCATAACTTAACGCTATCTCTTCCCGTTTTTGCAGCAGATACACATAAAGGTTTTCTTTAATGCCTTGTTGCCGTTTAAAACTAATATACTGGCGCTCCTGACCAGGTATACTTTTAATTGAAGACTCGAAATTGGAGTTATTAGACTGCAGCTGACTTTTAGTAGCCTTAAGAGATGATTTAATACTCCTGATCTTATTTTTGATTGCCTCTTTAGTGCTGGCTATCTGGCTTACAATGGGTACAAATATTGGGTTCTCCTGTGGGGTAGTAGCAAGCATCCTTGTCATGCGCAATTCCAGATTGGTTAGCTGATCAACCAGGTTAATCAACCCGGGATCGGCGATACCAATGGTGGCAGGTACAGCAGAATGCGAAGATGAATTTACAAATGCTTCTATTTCTCTTATTACATTCAACTGAATATTAACCTCGTTGAGTTTAGTATCATTTGATTGTATGTTATTTAAATAAAGCTGCGATTGAGAGGAGATATCCGTAAGGCCTATGCTGCTTTTATAATCTTCAACCGTTTTTTCGGCGCCGGATAATTCATGAGTTAACGAGGCAAGCCTTTCATCAATAAACTTTAGTGTACGGGCAGTTTCGCGGTTTTTGAAATCAATATTGTTGTACTTGTAGGCACCTATCAGATGGTTCAATACCTGAACGCCCCTGGTAGCAACCTGGTCATTCATTTTCATTTCAATCAGAGGGGCGTTCCTGTCTAGTATAACATCTATTTCCTTTTGATATTTGGTAACTACAGCTTCGGGGTCGTCAACTTTTATCCTGATGGTTTTACCAATATAATC
Organism: Mucilaginibacter litoreus; assembly: GCF_042676805.1. Classification (NCBI taxonomy): domain Bacteria; kingdom Pseudomonadati; phylum Bacteroidota; class Sphingobacteriia; order Sphingobacteriales; family Sphingobacteriaceae; genus Mucilaginibacter; species Mucilaginibacter litoreus. Next base: position 12,411 of record NZ_JBHTHZ010000001.1, read on the forward strand.
TTTCACCCTTGCGGAAGCATTAATTTGCCAGTGCCCTAACTTATTTATCAAAGGCTTGTTGAACGGCATGATACCGGTACTTGCCTTATTACTTTTTAAAGTAAAATGCCCGGGGTCTATAACGGTTAAATCCATTACCCATGCCTTCTCTAATTTATTTAAAGGTGCGTTAGCCACAAATTTCAATGGGACGTCATCATAGATATCTTTATATGTAAGATGATACGGAACCTGATAATTTACCCATAGGTCAAGTTCATTAACTACCCTGCGTATCAACGCCCTTGACTTAATTATAGCCACCTCGCTTTCAATTATTTTTGCTGTTGGTAAAATATCCAGTTTTTCAAGTGCCGCCTTTGTTTCGGTCTGATCCTTTTTTGAATCATTAATGGATATTTTGGCCTGGATCTGATATTCAGGTATAGTATTTTGCACATAGAAATACGCTCCTATCAAACATATTACAATGCTTATCAAAAAAAGCGGCCAATGATAGGAGTAAGTATTCCACAGCTTTTTCAAATACTCTGTTTGATTACTTCCGCCCGACTCTTTATATATATTTTTGATGTTTTCGTTTTTCATGATTGGTTATTACTTAAGTACATTAGCAAGAACAATGGCAACTATTGATAAACCCGACAGTATCAAACTCAGAGTACGGTAGCCCCTGTCAACTTCTGCAAATTTTGTTTTATCCGGTTTTACGTATAGCACGTCGTTATTTTTCAGGTAATAGGTATCGGCCTGAAATAGCTTGGCGGAGGTGAGATCGATGTTGATATAAGATCGTTTACCATTAACCTCTCTTATAAGCAAGACATCTGTTCTGCGGGCGGTAATGTTCAGATCGCCTGCAAGGCTAAGCGCCTCTAAAACGGTTACCCTGGTATTGTTTATCTTAAAAACATCCGGGCGCATAACATCTCCTAATACTGCTATTTTAAAATTGAGGATCTTAACATTTACTGTGGGGCTTTTCAAAAATCTTTTAAGTTCTTCTGTAAATTTTGTTTGTAGCTCTGTAGCTGTTGACCCTGCTACCTGCACCTGGCCAAGCAATGGTAATTGTATATTACCCTGTTCGCTTACTATATATTCAGCCTTATTGGTAGAATCCTGCCAGGCGCTTGCATTTAGGCTGGTAACGTGTACACTTAAAACATCCTGCGGTTGTACAATCAGCGGCGAAAAATTTGTGATATCTTCCTGCGGCACCGGCGACCGTTTTACATCCTGAAAATAAGGCACGTTTTTATATGAGCTGCAGGAAGATAGCCAAACCATTAATACAACAGCCTGGAAAAGTAGTGTTCTTTTCATTATATTTAGTTAAGTAATTAAATGAGTATTAAATAGCGCAGTCTGAAAGAAGAGTTGCTTTGTTATTGGCGGGCTGGTTTCGTTGTTAACCAAAGCTTCGCCATTTCGCTTACAGCGCTTATTTTAATTTAAAATTCAAAGGCTTATTTAAATAAACCCCTTTGTTTAATACTTTAAAATTAATCACAAAAAAATATAATAAATAGAGATTTTAGATTGTGGGTATTATATTGAGCAAAAGAGAGAAATACTGAGAAATAACATTATTAAATAAGATTTAGATACTAAAAATGCAATTTTCTTATAAATATTTTATCTGCTTTGTAATACTGTAATAACCCACCCTTAAAAGGAATCTGTTGTTTAGGATTTTAATATTCAATAAATAATATTAAAATAAATCTTAAATCAAGTAATAGCTTTAACAGCAGCTGTTAATATTTAATGATTATTCGTACTGATCATTAACAACGTAACCAGATTCTTTTAACAACTTATCCCTCCCGAATAGCTCCAGATCTGCCATGACCATTTCATTGGCCAATGAGTAGATATCATATTTGGGCTCCCATCCAAGTTTGGCTTTAGCTTTAGCCGGATTACCTATAAGTAATTCAACTTCGGTTGGGCGGTAATAATTAGGGTCAACAGATACTACTTCCGTTCCTGGTTCCAAATAAAAGTCGGGGTTTGTACAATTTTCAACATAGCCTTTTTCATCGGCCCCATGCCCGGTAAATGCCAGGTATATACCCACCTGTAAAAAAGCCAGGCGTACAAATTCGCGTACTGTAGTAGTAACTCCAGTCGCGATCACAAAATCACCCGGCTCATCCTGTTGTAAAATAAGGTACATTGCCTCAACAAAATCTTTAGCATGGCCCCAATCCCTTTGTGCATCCAAATTGCCAAGATATAATTTGTTCTGCATGCCAAGTGCTATTTTCGCTACTGCCCTTGTTATCTTACGGGTTACAAACGTTTCGCCCCTTAACGGGCTTTCATGATTAAACAAGATGCCATTACTGGCAAATATTCCATAAGCTTCACGGTAGTTTACGGTGATCCAATATGCATACAGTTTGGCTACTGCATAAGGAGAACGTGGATAAAATGGTGTATTTTCTGACTGCGGAACAGCCTGTACCAAACCATAAAGCTCAGATGTTGATGCCTGGTAAATTTTAGTTTTCTTTTCAAGCCCAAGTATCCTTATGGCTTCCAGTAAACGTAATGTACCCAGTCCGTCGGCATTTGCAGTGTACTCAGGTGTATCAAAACTCACTTTGACATGCGACATCGCTCCCAGATTGTATATTTCGTCGGGCTTTACTGCGCTTATTATACGTATAAGATTAGTTGAATCGCTCAGATCACCATAGTGTAAAATAAGGTTAATTTGTTCTTCATGCGGGTCCTGATATAAATGATCTATCCGATCTGTATTCAATAATGAACTCCGGCGTTTAATGCCGTGCACTTCATATCCTTTAGATAAAAGCAACTCAGTTAAATACGCGCCATCCTGACCAGTTATACCAGTAATTAAAGCCTTTTTTTTCATATATATTATATTTACTATTAATTCGTTTGAATTTTTAATTGGTTATCATTAAGACGCATTAGAATATTATTTACAATTGTGATTATTATTACATATAGCAATAAGTTTTAAAAAACCCGAAAAAAACACATTGCATAGATTTAATAATAGAATAATATATATTAACAAGCACAACTACCGTTAATTGCAATAAATATTAATTATTTTTGCCATGAATAATTAATTATGTTTAAAGCAAATATCAGGCACAGTGGTTTCGGCATAGTTTATTAATATATAGTAAAGCTTTAATAATATTTATGAGTACACATTACGGACAAATTGTTGAACGGGCTGTTAGACGAAACTGTTATAGTATTACCGAATTGGCAGCTCTTACAAAAGTTAACCGCAGATCTGTATACAACTGGTTTAACCAGAAGCAATTAAGCCCCACAATTATATACAGGATTGGAAAAGCGCTGAATCATGATTTTTCTGTAGAAATGCCGGAGCTTTTTTCTCCTGATGATTTTAAAACATGTAACACTTTATCCGTGAATCGGCAAAAGCTTACTAAGGTTGATGACGCGGAAAATGGTATCGACTGGAAAAATAAATATATCTGCCTGCTTGAAGAATTTGAGGAATTATTATCCTCTGAGCTAATTAAACAAAAAGCCAAAAAAACCTAAAACATGGGCTTGGTTAAAAATTAACGGTTTGCATTCACCGCTACCATGCCGCTTTTATCGGTCATTTGTTCAACCCTTACACCGTTTTCCAACCTTCCTACTCCCTTTACATATACTGCCCACCTTGTTTTATTTAAATTAACCTGGTAAAATGCGTTTTTATTGGCGCAGATACTACCACCCTCAATTATAATTGTGCCTACTCCTTTACCTTCACCACCGCCGAAAGCGCGTATCATTTTTTCATTATATGGTGTTTTGTTGCCAATGTTACAACCATCAAGTTTTAAATAGCAAGGCATATCCAAATAAAAAAGGCATCCGTTATTAAGGTCTGATTTTTCTGACGGGTCATAATTACTTATCTCAATCCCCCTGAATATTATGCTTGGTGATATATTACTATTGGTTACATGTAATACATGTTTGCCCAATTCAAACCGGCCACCACTTATCACATAAGTTTGGGCGTTAGATATCTCAAACTCCAGGTTATTGTGCGATGTACCCAAGCCGTAAAAATAAAATGCTCCATTACCTGTCTTATTCGTCTCGGTAGAGGTATTACTAAAAAACTTATCTAAATAAGCTCCAAAACAAGTGTTTAAAATATTATTTAAACAGTTTGGCCCCTGGTTATGCCATCCGGTTTGCCCTGTAATTACTTTTCCGTAATTGCCGTATACAGAGCAATTATTCCAGTTTATTACACTTATATCGGCACCACCCCCAGAAATTACACCCAAGCGCCATCCGCGTTGATTGACACCTTTACCCAAACTGATATGACAGCCCGTAAAATTAATATTTGATGTAGAATGAGCGGTATTGTCAGTATCCAGATCTATGCCTGCTATACCCGGCGAAGCCAAAAGCTTTATTTTAAGCCCTTTCCAAACAGAAAAACGCATACCCACTATGCGCAGGCAAGGCCCGGTTGATCCGGAATAGATTAACGTATTTTCGCCATTTGCTTCAACATCCAATCGGAATTCAGATTTGTTTACCGGAGGCACAATGTTGATGGTTTTACTGATTTTATATGTTTTTGATGGAATAACTATCTTAAATTTATTCTTTATGGCGTCAGTAAACATTTGCTGCAAGGCCTTGGTATCATCTGCAATGCCGTCACCTACCGCACCATAAGCCTCGGGCGATACGTTAACAATCTTTGGCTCGTTCGTTACAATTGAATTGCCACTTAAGCCAAATAAACCACCTATAACTATAGCTATTTTTATGAAAAGCACCTGGTCGAAGTTTAAAAACGGCTGCAAGTATCATACAACCGTTTACCCATAATATGAACTGATCTTATAAAGAACTGGATACTCTATTATAAAATTTATTAACCGGCAATCAATTTCCTCATGATTGATAACAGCAAGGCGCGGTCGGCCTTTGCTTCATCAAAACATTCTCTTAGCATCGCTCTTACCGGCTCCATTTTTAATTTATTTGCAATAATCTCTAATACTTGCCATGAAGCCATCTCCAGGTTTTCTACATTTTGCATGTAAAATAGCAGGTACATATCTCTTACCTGTGGTTCCATGCTGTGCTTTTGTATTTTATAAAAAGCATCTTCAGCCAGGTTAATAAAGCTATCGCAAGATGTTAAATTGGGTTCAACATCCATTAAAATATATATTGCCTCTATTCTTAAAAGCTGATTACGCGTATCGTCAATAGTTTCATCAATAGCCAGTTTCAGATCATTAAAATTTGCATCATCCTCAATTTCTGTAAAACGTTCTATCAAATGATGCTTTGCACAGTATACCAAATGCAAATAATTAATAAAAACCGACCTAAGCTTTTCAAAGCTTAGTTTATCAATATAGGTTATCATTGTTTATATGCTATAAGGTAAGTGTTTACTACCAGCGGTGTAACTTTAAGCTACCAGGTTGCCTGTAACCATTTGCATATTTCGAGCCCGCTTGTGATGAGCAGGCTTGCTTCCACCAAACACGGTTCTTCCGGTAATTTTCAAGGGGTTACCATAGGCAACCGAATCTGCCGGGATTGATTTGGTAACTACGCTGCCCGCTCCTATTATTACATTGTTACCAATGGTAATATCACCTATTAATACACAATTAGCCCCTATCTCAACATCATTGCCTATAACCGGCGATCCGCTCATGTTTAAGCCCTTATTGCCTATTGTTGTAAACTGCCTAAGCAATACACGGTCGCCAATAACCGTATCGCTATTAACCACAACCGCACCGCCATGGCCCAGATTAAGGCCTACCCCAATTTTTGTAAAATACGGTATATCTATACCCCATAGCCAGACAATAAATACCTGATAAATTTTAAGAATTGGGTAACCGAGTATACGTATAACCGCTGAGCGGCTCAATGCGATGTGATTGGCTATGCGATACATCACAACAACAATAGCAGCCTTTTTACTATAAGTATTGGCCCTAAGATCAAGCTTTATAGCATTGAGTAACGACATGAATTTATATTTTATATTAAACAATTAAACAGAATGACCATATTGCCTTATACAAGGCAACCAAAACTCACGATTATGCTGTATCCAGCCATGTATACCAAAAGGAAGTGTATCGCTTTTTTTATCGCTAAATGGCAGCTTGGTTTCCTGATATTTTTCATAAGCTGCTCCGAACCAACGTGCCTCAGATAGCGGAGCAATTGTAAACCTGGATGATAGTTTAGGAAAGTGCTGGGTAAAAAACAGGTCATCATAAAATGGCCTGCCGCGCATTTTTCTTATAAAGTGATAAAGATTAATATACCCTTTAAATTTTTTTGTGATATTATAGTATGTCGATACCTTTTTAAGCCCAAACCCGCCGTTACCAAAATACTCTGGACTTACAAAACCTGTAAGTCTTCGCCATAAGGTATTTTTTAAGTTGAATACCGGGTTATATATAACCGAACCAATATAATCATAGTCAAGCTGGCACCATTTTTCAAGTTCGTCGTTAAAAACAAAGGCGTCCAGATGACAGATCAGAATAAATTTGTATGACAAAAAGCGCTCATAAAACTTATGATTGCTTTGCAATACACTGTATTGCTCGTAACCTTTCCAGCCAAACCTTTCAAACACCACCTCTCCTTTGCCTTTGCAAAAAGCTTCATACCATTTTACATCAAGCCCATAAGGTGCCATGAACGTAATTGTGTATTTGTTTAGTACAGACAAGGTTTGTGTTAACGACACTTTTTCAAGCTCTGTCGGTTCATCCAAATGAATAGGGATGATTACGGTTACTAATTTAGTTTTCGCACTCATATAATTATAAGGGACAGCAGTAGCTGGATTTTTGATGCGTTAGTCGGCTTATTGTTGCCTGATAAGGCTATATCTGTATTTACGGCCTTCTTTAACAGCGGATAATAAACTTTTTGATTTCAGTTCAGAGAGCACTGTTGAAAGATGCTTGGTAAGCCTGTCAAGCTGAAGATCCGGCTGCAGTGACACAATGTAGTTTGCAATATCATCTTTCATACCTGCATTTATTTTGTCAAGCACGTAAGAGATTTTTAAACTCATAGGTAATTGTGACCTATAATTATCAGGCACAATCAAGGGTTTAACAACTGCCCTAAAAACCGTTCTATCATTTTCTGTTCTAAGCATTTCTGCCGAAATATTCTCTAACGACTGGTTAGCGTTTTCTGTATTTTCGATATAACTTCCGCTTAATGCGGATAGGATGTCCCTGATACGTTGTATTTCGCGGTTATGGTAAACCACCTTGTTTTCAAGGAAATCAATGATGTCTTTCTCAGTAACATTAGGCATAAAAATTAAATTAGTATAATTAATATAGGGGGTTTGATATCAAACTAATTCAGCTATATCAGCTTACTTCATTTAAGATATACTTGCCTATAGCAAGTGAAGATGTTGCAGCAGGCGAAGGGGAGTTTAGCACATGTACAATGTTTCCCCTGCTCAATATTTTAAAATCATCAATCAGGCTACCGTTACGATGGCAAGCCTGCGCCCTTACCCCCGCTCCACCTGTTACAAGGTCGTCTTCGGTAACTTCGGGTACCAATACCTGCAGCGCTTTTGTAAAAGCCGATTTTGATAACGAACGATGTATTTCGCCGATACTGATTTTACCATACTTACCCATCACCTTCCAGAAGCCTGGCCAGGTAAATGTATCCAAGCAATCCCGGATGCTAAAATCGCTAAATTTGTATCCTTCCCTTTTAAATGCCAGTACGGCATTAGGTCCGGCCTCTACGCCACCATTTATCATACGCGTAAAATGAACTCCTAAAAACGGAAGGTTTGGATCTGGCACAGGGTAAATCAGATTTTTTACCAGGTACCGCTTTTCTTTCTTTAACTCATAATATTCGCCCCTGAAGGGGATAATGCGCAGATCGTTTTTTTGCTCTGTAAAGTTTGCGATCCTGTCAGAGAATAACCCGGCACAGCTTATAAGTTTGTTTGCAATATAACTTCCGGCTGATGTTACTATCTGCACTTTTTCGCCCTTTAGCTCAATTTTTATTACTTTTTCATTGAACTTTGATATACCGCCTAATTCGTGAAAAAGCCTTAACAATGTTGCTGCCATCGCCGGATAATCAATTATCCCTGTTTGGGGTATTTTCAAAGCCCTTATACCGGCACAATGCGGTTCAATTTCTCTTATTTCTTCTTTAGAGAGGTATTTAATACCTTTTAAACCATTATCAATTCCACGTTGATAGATGTTGTTTAGCGGACCGATTTCCTGCTCTTTAACCGCAACAATGATTTTTCCGCAGATGTCAAATGGTATGCCATACTCTTTAGCAAAATTGATCAGACTTTCATAGCCTGCTATACAGTTTTTTGCTTTTAAGCTGCCTGGTTTATAGTAAATCCCGCTGTGTATGACACCACTGTTATGGCCAGATTGATGACGGGCAATACCATTTTCTTTTTCTATGATCAATATCTTAGCAGTGGGCTCTTTCACCTTAAGCTGATAAGCTACGGATAAACCTACAATACCGGCGCCAATAACAATATAATCGCATCTGTTTGCGTACATAACACTATTTATCAGTTTTAAATAATTAAGGCTTTAACCGTTATAGCTACCGCAGCCATAAGCTTGCGGTGCTACTCCGGTCGACTGGTTATATATGGTTTAAGCTTGGGCGTTTGGTTAAAAGGCGTTATTCTCTCCTTTGAATATGTTTATCACTGTTCTGCAAATGATCTCGATATCAAGGCTTACAGACCAGTTTTCGATATACCATATATCATGTTCTACACGTTTTTGCATCAGCATGAGGGTTTGGGTCTCTCCCCTAAAACCATTTACCTGGGCCCATCCTGTAATACCTGGTTTTAAATAGTGCCTTACCATATAGTTATCAATAAGGGTGCGGTATTGTTCGGTATGCTTTAGCATGTGTGGCCTTGGGCCTACCACGCTCATATCGCCCAGTAATACATTTATAAACTGCGGAAGTTCATCAAGGCTTGTTTTGCGTAAAAACCTGCCAATAGTGGTTATTCTGTTATCATTTTTACCAGCCTGTATGGTATCACAAAGCTGGTTAACCCTCATGCTTCTGAATTTATAACAGGCAAATTTTCGGCCGTTTAAGCCATTACGCATTTGCTTAAATATAACAGGGCCTTTGCTCTCACAAATTATCAGTATTGCCACAATAGGATACAGCCAGCTTAAAACCATTATTATAACTAATGAACTAAATAATATATCAAACAAGCGCTTTGTAACTACATTACTGATATCATCCAGCGGCTCTTTCCTTAGACTTAAAACCGGCACATTACCAAGGTTAGTTAAAGCAGGTAATTGCATAGTATTATCATAGTTATATATCAGTTTTAACCTAATACCATGTTTATCGGCTTCCTTTTGCAATTGAGTTGTAGTTTCATGATATGTGGATGGTAAAGAGATATAAACTTCATTTAAACCCTTTTCAAAAGCATATTTAAAAAACCGATCATAACCCGGCACTTCCGGTTCGCTATCTTTATACAATTCATCAGATGGCTGATGTGCATAGCCTTCAAACTGATGTTGCAAAGCAAAATTATTGATATATGGTGCCAGATGCCTGTCTAAAGAACCAAACTCAAATATTGAGATTGGTTTTTTAGGCCCAAATATTTTTTTAAAACGTGGTTCCGCTATGCTGAAAACGTAACGACTGACGATAAAAGCTAACAGCATTATAGCAGTAAATACAAATAAAAAGTTCCATCCGCTATAGTCCCCTATGAAATTTACATATATCCAAAAAATCAAGATTTGTATGAATGCACTTTGTATGGTTGCCCATACAGTACCTTTAAAGTTGTTTATCGGGTTATGTTGATATAACTTGAAAACTGTTGTACTCATCATCCAAATGAGTATTACCATAAAATATGAATATTTCCAGTCATGAAAGTTTCTATAAACATTAAAATTAAGTGCCGCAAAAAATGACAGGTTCAGGATAAGGCAATCTGATATAACTAAAGCTAAACGAAGACAGTATAGATACTTGTTTTGCATGTTGATCTAAATATGATAAGGTTGCGATTAGTTAAGCAGACAACTGTTTTGATGACTTTAACCGGTAATTTTTATGTTCAATCAACCATTTTACAGTCTCTGAAGTCCCCTGGGCACGGGTATAAGGGCCATCGCCTGTCACTTCATACAAATCAGTCAACGGGAAAACGTTATCAGTCATCATGTTATTAAGCCTGAAACTGGTCAGTGGAAACTTAACACCTGCTTTTGATAGCATATCGCCAATTAAGGCAGCTATTTTAATGGCCCTGAATGGGATACGTTTAACCGGCCCCCTACCAAAATCAATAGATATTTCGTTCGCCCAGTCGGCAATGGGTGTAGGTTGCTTGTCGCCGATATAAAAAGTTTTATTGTATATATCATCGGCAGCCATTAATAACCTGATCTGGAATACGGTATTGCCAACATAGCCATACGTTTTGGTGCAAGTTTTGCCAAAGTTGAAATACTTGCCTTGGTAAACCATGTTAAAAAAATCGATATACGGCACTTTGAACCACGGCCCCCAAATGGATGTAGGCCTTATGATGATCCATTTATATGATGGATTTTTGATAGCTTTTACCAACAGTTCGCCTTCAACTTTACTTCGCCCGTACAAAGTATGAGGGGTATAAGTGTTGTAATCAGGCGGTATACTCCCGGGTTTACACACATACATAGATGAAGTAAATATCACCTTCTTTAAGTCTGACAGCTTATCCGATATATCTATTACATTCTGAGTGCCTTGTATATTAGTATGGTAGTAATCAATTGTTTTTCCGTCAAGATCCGTCACGGCAGCCAGATGAATTATATAATCGGGGCTAAACTTTAGCGCTGCTTTCTCAAATTCCGAATATTTTAAAATATTCACTTTTTTCCATTGCGGAAGATGATGGCTATTGGCAGGCGGTTCAATATCTAAATTCAGTACCTGGTACTTATCTCTCAGCAGGTTATCAATAAGGTTGGTGCCAATAAACCCTGATCCGCCGGTTACTAATACTTTTAACATTATTAAATATTAAGCAAAAACAGTATGTTCAGTATTCACAGTAATCCTGTCTTTTATAGGGCGGGCGGGGTACCCAACGCATATTTTGTTTGAAGGCAGGCTATTCAATACAGTACTGCGGGCGCCAACGATAGTACCCTTCCCTATTCGCACACCAGATGTGATAAATACATCATTGGTTATCCAGCATTCGTCTTCAATAACTATGGGTTCCGAAAAAATATCAAACGTAGGCACAGTATATACATGCCCGCCGGTATTTAAGTATACATGATGGGCAATAGCTACGTTATTACCAATCAGTATCTCACCTAAGGAATAAATAGTACAGTTATCGCCGATCCATGAGTTATTGCCAACAGTCAGTTTCCAGGGATAAGTAATTTTTGTTGATGGCCTTATCAATACGTTTTTGCCAATTTTTGCCCCAAATAACCGCAATAAAAAACGTCGCCAGCCATAAAGTGCCTGAGGCGACAAGGCAAACAGCGTGCTCTGCACTATCCACCAAAGTTGGGTGGTCACTTTTGAGCGTCCGCGAAAATCGGACGGCACAGTAAATGATTTCAAATCCTGATACTGCATATTGCTATACGGTTAATTGTGAGTGAAGTACTGTTTGAACCTGCTGATAAAGTATTTTGCCATAAAAATTAGCGTACTCAGGCATCAGGTTTTGCTGGTTAAAGCTGCTACCTGCCTTACCTGGTGTTTTGAGGCTGATTTCTCCGGTTTGAAAAGCTTTATAAACATTTTTTATGTATGCATGTACCGAATCTACATCATGTTTGCAAACCCATCCGGCCTGGGGCATTATGTCTTTCCAGATGTAAACATTATCTGATATCAGCACCGGTAAGTCCGACTGCAGCGCTTCTATTACGGATATGCCATAGTTTTCATTCATAGACGGCAGCACAAAACAATCGGCGCCGGCGTAGGCGTTTGCTTTATCATCTCCGGCTAAAAAACCACTGATTGTTACATGTTTTTCGAGGGCAAGGTCTTCAATTAAGCTCCTTATATAAGTTTCATATTTTGTATTACCCTTACCGGCTATCAAAAGTTTACAATTAACAGCGCCTGCCTTATCAATAAATTGATGTAGTGCTTTTAATAATATGTCCAGTCCTTTTTTATAGTCTATCCTTGCTACAAACAAGAGCACAAAATCCTTATCGCTTATATTAAATTTATGCCTAAATGCAGCTCTGCTGCCCTTACAGGTATAGTTAATAGGCAATGGTAATAAGTGGATGTTATCATTTAACCTATTATAAGTTTGCAACAACCTGCCCTCTAATTCTGACGTACAGCAAATTGCTTTTGCATTTCGGGTTATGTTGCTTATCAATACGTTTCCAACGATTTTCTTAAGCGCCTTTTTTTTCTGCAAATCAAACGGGTCAAGCGATCCATGGGGCCATATAACATACGGAACGCCCATTTTATATGCCAAATGCGCTGCCTTAATAGCAGTAGCACCCCACACCTCATGAATCACAATCAGATTATAATTACCAATGTTATCACTTAACCACTCAGAAGCTTTTATTGAGTTACTAAAAACATAAGGAAAGGAAGGCGGAAATAAGTGTACCCTCCCTTTTAATTCTTCATCATATTCCTGCCCATTTGACACCAGCGACAAGACTTCACTTTGATAGCCTAAAGCGTTTTCCATCCTTATGATAGAAAGTATTGCAGAATAAGTACCTCCAAGCTTTTTATCAAATGCACCGATAACGTGTATTATTCTCATTATAAATAAGTGATGTGGTTACAGATTTTGATAGATATTTAAATATTGCTGTGCAATTGAAGCCTTTGAAAACCTTTTTGTATTTAAAAATCCTTTAGCTATAAGGTTGTTCTTTAACTCATTATCAGCCGCCAGCTTTTCTATGCCAGCCCTTATTGAGCTTATGTCATACGGATCAACAAAATATGCCCCGTCTGCTGCTACTTCGGGCATCGATGAACAGTTTGAACATATAACCGGGATACCTGCTGCCTGGGCTTCTAATATGGGCATTCCAAACCCTTCGTGCGTTGATGTGTAGCAAAGTATATCACTCTTTTTAAACTCCTCATACAACTCGTTGATGGTTAAATCATATTTATTTATATAATTGATTTGCCTGGCCTTAAGTTGTATTAAGATATTTTCTGGTAGTTTGCCTACAATGGTAAGGGTGCAGTCAAGACCTTCAATGGCTTGCAATAAGCGGTCGATATTTTTATTAGGTGTAGTGCCTATCTGCAATAAATTAACAGTGGGTGTTTTTTTTACCGGTTTTAGAAATGGTTGATAAATTTCATCAACAAAATTACCTATCACGGCTATTTTGGTTTCATCAACCTTAACATATTTTAAAAGATCCTGCCGGGTAGTTTCTGAAACTACTGTTACGCGGTGTGCAAATTTCACCGGCAGGTAAACCCAAATCAGCCAGTATATGAGCCTGGCGGCCGGGCTTTTATTCAACATAAACCCTAGATCGTGTATGGTTAGTACACGTTTGCAAAACCATGCCCCTAATATGGTATAATGCACATCGCCGGTAACATGAATAATCTTCTCTTTATAGGCGGTTATAGAAAACAAGTTTCTTAATCTGTTAAGCAGGCCTTTACTATAATAGCTTAATTGCTTGTTTACAATTTCAACATTTCCCCTTTTTAAATAAGCCGACAGGTTGTAAAAAAGATATTCAATACTGATCTGCCCTTCAAAAGGCTTTCTGAATACTAAAACAATTTGCTTCATCAAACTAAAGGATACTTAATTAAGTGCGGGCTCAATAGTTTGTGTATTGCCACCAGCAAAAGCAGGGCTTGATACAGTTGCAAGTACACTCTCCAGAATATTTGTTTGATCCAGATGCTTTTCAACATAATTGCGGCCATTGCTTCTTTGTATAGAAAAGTTTTGCAGGCAACAGTTAAGTATAGCTTTCTCTAAGGCATGGTTATCCTCTGCAGGTATTAAAACACCCATATTGTATTCACTTATCATTTCATACAAATTGCAACCCGGGTCGGCGGTAACTAAAGCCAGGCCGCCAACGGCAAGTATGTTGGTTAACTTTGACGGCATCATCAAATCGCAGGCTTTTTTCTTTTGTATCACAAGATGTACATCTGCCATATTTAAAAACCGGTTAAATACATCTAATTGCTGAAGTGGTAAAAAGAAAAAGTTTTTTAACCCTTTCTCTTGGGCCATTTCCATCAATCTATCCTTGTAAGGCCCCGTTCCGCATATCACAAACTTTATGAATGGGTGGGCTTTTAAATTGATGGCAATGTCTATAAGCGCCTCCAGACCTTGCTTTTCGCCAATACTGCCGGAGTACAACACTATTTTATCCTTTTCATTAAATCCCCAATGGCTTTTGGCCTGCAAATCGTTTTCTATGGGCCAAAAATTATTTACAGCAACCCAATTGGGGAAATAGATTACCTCTTTAGTGGTTTTGAGGGCTATTTTCTTTTTCATTCCCAGGGCAACTGTAGTAACAAAATCACAACTTTCAAGAATATAGCGTTCAATACCAAACAATATTTTAAACACCAATTGCGATTTGAGGATGTTTAAATCCCGGGCGGCCTCGATTTGCATATCATGGATATGATATACCAGCTTACCACCTTTAAAAAAGCGATAAAACAGGCCTAAAAAGCCCAACAGGAATGGCGGCGCCATGCAGAAAATAATATCATGGGATGGCTTAAACAACAACCTGAGCACCACGAAAAAGGCGGTTAAGCAAAACGTCATTTCGTGAATTATCCTTTTTAACCCTGATGGCTTAGCAGGTACATACATTGGGCACCTGTAAACGTATTGATTACCATCGGCCAATATTTCTTTTTTATACCAGTTACCTTTATACGGCAACTGCATTTTCCAGTTGGGATAATATGGAAAGGATGTAACCACCGTGCATTGATAATTATTATCAGATAGCCAGTTAGCCATTTCGCCTGTATACTTACCAATACCTGTAAGCTCCGGATAAAAATTTATACCCAGGATCAAAACACTTTTTTTATTTGCCATAATATTAGGTTTAGATCAATATTTATTAGGAAATACCGATGATTTAAGGTGGTACTTACGTGCCTCTTGAGCGATTAGGAAAACACGGCTGGTTAATTATATAGCTTCGCCATTTCGCTTACATAAGCGGTATTTTTAAAAGCCATATTTATCTGAGAAATTGAATAAATATGATGACCTTAAATTAGTAAGGATATAAGCCGGAAAGTAGCGATTTGACGAGATGTAACGCCAATTGTGAACTTTAGAGAAGTTATGTAAATTTATTTCCCAATCAATATGAAATCATATATGATTTAAGTAATAATAATTACACATTAATATGAATATCAATTTGAATTTTCAGTACTGTCAGGTTAAAAAAAAGCCTAATTAGTCTTACTTATCTACTTAATTGGAAGAAATCCGTAAATAATTTTGCGTAAACAACCTACATAAATAGGTTTCAATTTATGCAACAAAATATATATCGGCAATAGGTTTTTTCAGTGTATACTTTTGGTTTCAATTAAAATTGAAAAGTTTAAACATTATTTATAACGATATGTTATTTCCTAAAAAGAAATAGAGATGAAGAGATTAATTATAACAGTAGTATTAGGTACAGCGTTGATGCTTGGCGCGTGTAAGGGAAATGGAAGTACAAGCGGCGATGCCGATGCAGGTAAGTCTGATTCTGTAAGTTTAAATGATGGCACTGGCGCACCAGGCTCAGGAACAGGCTCTGCAGGCCAGGGCACCGTAGGCGACTCTACCCAAACACCACAAGACACTGTAAATGGTGCACCCCAGCCAAAAAGTTCAGACACTTTAAAACAGCGATAAAAAAAAACGCATAAGTAAAACAACTTATGCGTTTTTTTTAAATACTTTTAAGGTATAACAAGAGCCGTTCCCTTTGCAAAACATTAATTTATATTCCACAAATCTGTATCCTTCAGGTGCTGCAATGATGCAGCTCATTTTCTTCGCTATAAGTTTTAACTATCTTCCATAGAATTAATCGATTGGGATCAGATAAATCTGTATCTTACTTTTACATTATAATCAACCTTGGTTCAATTATAAACTTAACTCTATGGAAAAGGAATCAAACGACATCAGCAAATGCCCATTTCATAACGGCAGTATGAAACAGAACGTTGGCGGTGGCGGCACCCGTAACCGCGACTGGTGGCCAAACCAATTAAAACTGAATATACTGCGCCAAAACTCAGCGCTTAGCAACCCTATGGGCGCAGACTTTAACTATGCAGAGGAATTCAAAAGTTTGGACCTGGAAGCAGTAAAGCAAGATCTTCATGCGTTAATGACAGACTCGCAGGATTGGTGGCCAGCAGATTTTGGGCACTACGGTGGTTTATTCATCCGTATGGCATGGCATAGTGCTGGTACTTACCGTGTAACTGACGGCCGCGGAGGTGGTGGTGCAGGCTTGCAGCGTTTTGCGCCACTTAATAGCTGGCCGGATAATGTAAGCCTTGATAAAGCGCGCAGGCTGCTTTGGCCCATCAAACAAAAGTATGGTCGCAAATTATCATGGGCCGACCTTTTGATACTGGCCGGTAATATCGCGCTCGAATCAATGGGATTTAAAACCTTTGGCTTTGCAGGTGGCCGTGCCGATGTTTGGGAAGCTGACGAATCTGTTTACTGGGGATCTGAAACCACCTGGCTGGGTAATGATAAGCGTTACCCTGAAGGAAAACCGGGTGCAGATGAAGGACATGGTATTGTACCAACCGACGAGGATGCCGATGGTAATATACATGCGCGTAACCTTGAAAAACCGCTTGCAGCAGCACACATGGGCTTAATATACGTTAATCCTGAAGGCCCGGATGGTAACCCCGACCCTATTATGGCAGCGAGGGATATCCGTGAAACATTTGGCCGCATGGCAATGAACGATGAGGAAACTGTTGCACTGATTGCCGGCGGACACAGCTTTGGTAAAACACATGGGGCCGCCCCTTCTGATAATGTGGGTAAAGAACCAGAGGCCGCAGATATTGAATTGCAAGGCTTTGGCTGGAATAACAGTTTTGGCTCTGGCAAAGGCCCTGACACCATTACCAGCGGTTTGGAAGTTACCTGGAGCAAAACGCCAACGCAATGGAGCAATAACTTTTTTGAAAACCTTTTTGGCTTTGAGTGGGAACTGACCAAAAGCCCGGGTGGTGCACATCAATGGGTTGCCAAAACCGATGAACATATCATTCCGGATGCGTATGACAGCGAAAAGAAACATCGCCCTACCATGCTCACTACCGATCTTGCCTTAAGGTTTGATCCGTCATATGAAAAAATTTCAAGGCGTTTTCTTGATGATCATGAGGCCTTTTCTGATGCCTTTGCCCGCGCGTGGTTTAAGTTAACACACCGTGATATGGGCCCTCGGGCACGTTACCTCGGGCCTGATGTACCACAGGAAGAACTGCTTTGGCAGGATAATATCCCTGCGGTTGATCATGAGCTGGTTGACGAGGCAGATATCACTACACTGAAAGCAAAGCTGTTAACATCGGGTTTAAGCGTAGCTGAACTGGTAGGTACGGCATGGGCTGCTGCCTCCACTTTCCGCGGATCGGATAAACGCGGTGGTGCAAATGGCGCCCGTATCCGCCTGGCCCCTCAGCGCTACTGGCAGGTTAATAACCCGGCACAGTTACAAAAGGCATTAAACGTACTTGAAGGTTTGCAAAATAATTTCAACGGCGCCCAGCAAGGTGGTAAAAAAATCTCCCTTGCCGATCTGATAGTACTTGCAGGTGTTGCAGGTATTGAAAAAGCTGCAAGAGATGCAGGCCATAACATTACCGTGCCGTTTACGCCGGGACGCGGAGATGCAACTCAGGAACAAACTGATGTTGAATCATTTGGTTACCTTGAGCCACAGGCTGATGGTTTCCGCAGCTATCGCAAAAAAGGCTCAGGCGTATCAACAGAAGAGTTACTGATAGATAAGGCACAGTTGCTTACGCTTACTGCTCCTGAGCTGACAGTATTAATGGGTGGTTTAAAAGTTATCAATATCAATTATGACGGCTCAAGCCATGGTATACTTACATCACGCCCGGGGCAACTAACTAACGATTGGTTTATAAACCTACTGGATATGCGTACTGCATGGAAAGCTGCATCACCTGACAAAGAGGTTTATGAAGGCAGCGACCGTACTACCGGACAGCAAAAATGGACCGCTACACGTGCCGACCTGGTATTCGGCTCAAACTCTGAACTAAGGGCCGTTGCAGAAGTTTATGCAGCAAATGATGCGCAGCAAAAATTTGTGAATGACTTTGTTGCTGCTTGGAACAAGGTCATGAATGCAGACAGATTCTGATCTGACAGGTTACTGTTTCACGTAACTTATAATAAAAAGCTATCTCTTGGTTGAGATAGCTTTTTTTATAAAACATCACACTGTTACTCCCAAATAGATTTCACATTAAAAACTTCAAGGTTTTTCACTTCAATATTATTTCCCCAGAAATTAAAGCCTACATTGTTATTAGGCTCGGCCTTTCTTGAAATAGAGTAAGAGTAAGCGCCGTTATCTATAAAAACCTCTATAGATGTCCTGTCGATATAAATATCAGCCGTTAATTGCATACTGGTCATGTCTTCCGGCGAATAAAATACACCGTTGATCAGGTTGGAGTTCATATCGTAGTCTATTATATGCTGACCAAAAAAGTTAAGCCCTGCACTGGTAGCATGCGAAAGTTTAACAGTAGTACGGATGCGCAGGCGATCTTTTCCGTTAAAGGCTTTTAACTTTTCGCTTGCGTCGTCAGCACTTAAATTACTCCATTGTGCCGCTTTATCAAATAATTGTTCGGTTTCTTTAATCGGTGTGCTAAATAATCTTACCCCGTTTTTAGTGGTCTTTAATTTCAATTCCGTTGGTAAAAGCATCATGCCGTTAAAAGGCATACCCGGATGATCGATTCTCGACCAGCCGATCTGTATTCTCCTCCCATCGCTTTCAGGGATGTTTGTAAAAGTTTGCGCAGCGTAAATGGTACCCGTTGTAAAATAGTGCTTGCCCGATTCCGGCTTAAAAGTCTTGCCATCAAACGAGCCGATCATGTAAGTATCTGATGCGCCATACATTACCCATTTAGCTTTGCTTTTATCGCCATCAACAGGTAACTCAAACAGATCCGGACACTCCCAAAAGCCGCTAACATGGCTTTGAAATTTCCAGTCTTTCAAATCATTGGAGTTATATATTGAATGCCCATCGCGCTCGTTCAGTACCAGTACCCAATGTTTGCCTGGCGCGTACCAAAACACACGCGGGTCGCGCGTATCGCGACTCTTCCATTTTTCTTTTGAATCGATAAGCGGGTTCTTGCTGTACTTCGTCCAGGTACGTCCCCTATCCAAACTATAGGCCATGCACTGCACCTCCCGGTCTTTCATTTCAGTGGTGTAGGTAGCAATCATAGCAGGTGTATTGCCTTTATTAAAGCCAGCCGTGTTGTTGTAGTCGATTACTGCAGAGCCAGAGAACATCGTACCAAGCGTATCCGGAGTTAACGCCACCGATAGTTCCTGCCAGTATATCATGTCCTTACTTACCGCATGACCCCAGGTCATATTTTCCCACTCCTTTTCGTAGGGATTATGCTGGTAAAACAAGTGGTATTCACCTTCGTAATAAATTAGACCATTGGGGTCGTTTATCCATCCACGGCGGGTAGTAAAATGATACTGCGGGCGGTTTTTTTCATGGTACATGGAGTCCTGCCCTGCAATCTTATCGTCCTGATATATTTTAGTGAGGCCGGCCTGGTCTCCGTCGTAATTTATAGTAACAGTTTTCCCTTTTAACGCCGAAACATCAGAGAATACCCAATACTCTGGTTTGTCAGTTGCCAGCCTTATCTTAAAGTAGCGTTCAGTTTTACCGCTAACCATAAAACGCATTTCATGCCTTTCTACATTTTGCGATACAGGAAAGTTCAAATATTTTTTAGTAATCTTGATGCGGATGTTTGCTGCCGTTACCTGCATTGAAACACAAAAGCAAAAGCCAAGTAAGGCCAGTGATCTTAAGAAAGCTTTCATAGTTGAAGGTTTGGTGCAAATTAAACATTCAACCGCTTGTTTCAAATATCCTCGACATACGATGAAAATTCCATTTCAAGTTACAGGCAAATTTTTACCACTCAGCTTACGTACAATATAAGGCAGGGATAACCCCTGAACGAGTATGGATAGCAGCACTACCCCAATCGATAAAAAAATAATTTCATTACGCATGGGGAATGGTACCCCATTCTCCAGTGTTGTGGGTATACCTATGGCGATAGCCAGCGATACAATGCCGCGCATGCCCGACCAGGAAATGATAAAACTTGTTTTTGAGTCGAACAATGCATCTTCGCTAACTTTTCTTTTTCGCCGTTGAAAAGCCTTTCGCAAATCATTTTGCTGACCGTAAACCCTTACCATCCGCACCAACAAGGCCATAAAGGTAATGGCGGCTGCATAACCAATGTAAGGCCATACCTGCGCATCAGGCATTCTCTTAAGTACTATCGGGAACTGCAAACCTATCAGCAGGAAGATCAATCCATTTAATAAGAAGATTATTACATCCCAAAAATGCCGCGACTGCTGTTTAATCCGATCGGACGCTTTCTCTCTTGTAAGCCTCGACATGCCTAATCCTAAAATAACAACCGCTATAACACCCGAAACCTTAAAATGCTCAGCCGTTAAGTAAGTTACAAATGGCATTAACAGCAGCAAACTAATAACAACCAGATCATTTGTTCGAAAGAAACGTAATACGATACTCAACACTCTGCTAATGATGATACCAACAAGCACACCCCCGCCTAAAACCAATAGAAACTGAAGCGCAGCCTGCCATAAAACAAATGCTATACCCGTTACAGCAGCAATGGCAAAACGGTACGCTATCAACGCCGAAGCATCATTAACCAGGCTTTCGCCCTCTAATATGGTAATAGTTTTATGAGGTAAACCTAAGCCTTTTGTTATTCCTATTGCGGCCACTGCATCTGTTGCAGATAAAATGGCACCTAACACAAATGACAGTGGCCAGGTCATGCCTGGGATAAGGTAATGAACTGTTACCGCAATAGCTACGGTAGTGATAAATACAAGACCTATTGAGAGTGTACCAATTGTATGAATGTTAGTTTTAAATTCCTGGAAAGAGATATTAAAGGAAGCATCATACAGCAACGGAGGCAGAAATAGCAGCATGATAATTTCAGGATTAATCTCAATACCCGGCATTGCAGGCATAAACCCAATTGCAATACCGGCTAACAGCAGCAGCACAGGTACCGGGATCTTAATCTTTTCTGCAATGCCCGACACCCCTATCATAAGTGCCATTATTAACAATATAAGCGTATAGTTTTCCATAGATAAAAACAAGTATACAAACTTTATCCAAGTCCTCTGCCTGTGGCACATTCATACCTGTGCATGGATGCAGGCTTTACTGTCTGCCTACGTTTTGTGGTAGCTTACAGCAGCTGCTTGGTAATAATGGTATGGCATACTAAATACTGTTCTTGATTTTAATATTTGAATTATGCTATTAAGATCATTATGGCGAAACTGTGGATGCTATACCTTTCTATTTTTTCATATGCAAAATTGGTGGGTTTGTGACTGTGAGGTACAGCAGCCAGTACAAGGTAATGTGAGCACTTATATGCATATCTATAGCTATAATAGCTATCAGAAATTACTTAGACTACAGCTTACTTCACAACGATTGTTACTCAATACTGCTATTGTTTAGCAAGTAAAAGAAAAAAAAATACTGGGTAGAAAAGTTAAATAATAATCAGGCAGATGCTCGATTAACCAACATCATTTAAGAACAATGATACTTACTGATTAACTATGCAAACCAGGTTAGTTATGTTTACGCGATTTTGAAAAGTTCTTTATCAATATATAAACAGATGCGACGAATACAACTAAATAGATAGCTGCTAAGGCGGGTTTCTCAAATTTTAAATTTTGGGAGTCAAATTGCTTTAACAATTCCACGCCCAATATAATTGCCACGATACTTAATGTAAATGTTGGTACCTTTTTAGTTTCCATATTTATAATTTATCATTCAATCTTAAAGCATAATTAATTGCAGGTATTTTTAGGAACTGATGCCGATGGGTCAGGATTTAAAACCTAAATCGATTATTATTCCTAAAAACACAACTGCTAAAGAAAAAGTAATCATACCTAAAATATAGGCGGCAAGTGCCTTGAAATACGAACCAGGTTTCCTGTGATCAAAAAACTGTCCTATTGCCCAGGTGGAGTAGCCCATACATATTATACCCGCAAGCCCCATTATATTAAACTTGGTAATACCCGCAAAAAGAGTAAACAACGCCAGTATCAGCATCATCATACCCATAACAAAACAAAGCACAATCAATATTTCAAAAACGTTGTAGCCCTGTCGTTTAAACAACAGCTTCAACCAACTGGCAATAAATAAACCCATTATAATATTTGCATATCCATAGTGCGAACTTATCCACGAAAAAATGGCGTTTATTGCAGTGTGTTTGTTGCCCTGATAGTTTATATATCCTGTTTCCAATTCAAAAAAATGGCTTACAGCAGAATATACCAAAGAAGTAACGATAATGAATATTACCGGCTTTACTAACCGGCTCCGGTTATCAGTAATAAACTCTTTAACGTTTTGCCCCGGACGGATCAATAACTCTTTTATAGTATATAATATCCCTTTTTCAAAATGTAAGATATGCTGCAGTTCATGAAGTATGTAATGACTATCAACCCTTGGTAATTTTGAAGGCTGCCCGCATGAACTGCAGAATTTTCCAGTTAACGGGCTTTTACATGTTCCGCATTGCCCTATGGCCTCTTTTATTTCATATTTTAAAACTGTCTCTTCCACTGAATGTGATTCCCGGTGTTGGTGTTGACCCCGAAGGTCATGTTTTAATTGCTTTGTATTCCTACACTTGAGTGTAGATTTTGTAATTTGGCAGTAATTATACCAATGGATAACAAAGACTTTTCAAGCCTTCTGACCAAGAACAAAATCGGACCGATTTACGATAATGAACGGCCTCAAAAAGACAACTACCTTGAGGTAGTCAAATCCTTTGCACGGCTGACCTATGAAAGTATTTATATTATAAATTATGAAAAAATGGGGTTTGAATACGTTTCCGACAATCCCCTGTTTTTATGCGGTTATACTGCAGAAGAAGTATTGGCAATGGGTTATGAGTTCTACTTTAAAAATGTTCCTGAAAGTGATCTGCAATTACTAACAGTAATTAATAACGCCGGATTTGATTTTTATGACAAGTTGCCAGCTGAAGACCGCATGATGTATAGCATCACTTATGATTTTAACCTGACGAATAAAGATGGCAGGCAACTCCTTATTAATCATAAACTTACTCCCTTATTCCTTAACGCCGAAAAAAAAATATGGAAAGCCATGTGCATCGTATCCATATCTCATCAAAAAAAAGCGGGTAACGTTTATATATATAAACAAGGAAGTGCGGATAGATGGGAACTGGATACAATACACGCTATCTGGCGCAAATCGTTAAAACCACAACTTACCAAAAGAGAATTGGAAATACTACGCCTGCATGCCCGCAGATTTTCAATAAACGAGATAGCGGAAATGATATTTGTTGCTCCTGATACAGTTAAATATTACAGGAGACGAATATTTGATAAATTAAAAGTAAGTAACATGGCAGAGGCGCTTTTTTATGCAATTGAAAGTAAAATTATTTAAGTGGTTAAATTGAATGTTTTAAAATGTTGTGCAAATAAAATTTTAAAACACCTGTAAGGTTAGCGGGCGCCGGCCTACTAAGCCAATAAAACAAACCACATCAAATGAGAACATTCAAATTAAAAGCTATCTGTATAGCAACTGCTGCTGCATTATTTCTATCGGTAACTACTCATGCTCAAAGTAAAATGAGCAAAATGAAAAAAGACACTACCAAAATGTCTAAAATGGATCACCAGAAAACCCATGGCAAAATGGATAAGGTGGGTAAGTCTGGGAAGATGGATAAAATGAAAAAAGACACCAGTAAGATGTAGTTTAATGTGCAGGTGGGTTTATCCCGCCTGCTTCTAATTAATTTAAAATTTTATGATCAGGATATTTACTATTGTAAGCATTACATTGCTAACATTCATGACTGTTACACGGTCAGGCGCAAAGCCGTTAATGAAAAGCCAGACCGACACGCTTAAGACACAAACTTATCCGGAAATCCCGACCGACATTAGTCCTCTGTTGATCGGCGAAAAAATCCCGGTGGTTAAACTTCCGGCGGCAGATGGCCGGCTTTATGACCTTAATGCCGCGGTTTCGCAAAAGCCCACCATATTGGTATTTTACCGGGGTGGCTGGTGTCCTTTTTGTAACCGGGAACTGGCGGGCATACAAAGCATTCAGGCTGATCTGGTTAAAATGGGTTACCAGATCATTGCCATTAGTACCGACAGCCCCAGCAATTTGAGCAAGTCGGCTGAAAAGAACCAATTGACCTATACCTTACTTTCCGACGCCGATCTTGCCGTTTCCAAACAATTCGGGCTGGCCTTTAAGGCACCGGAAGGTTACTCTAAAACGCTGGAAACAGGTTCAGAAGGAAAGAATACGGAAAAGTTGTTGCCTGTACCTTCAGTGTTCATCCTCGACAAAAAAGGAGCTATTCAATTTGAATATATTAACCCTGATTACCGTCAGCGCATTAGTACCGAATTGATGACGGCTGTTGCCGGAGCATTGATCAAATCAATAACGGTAAAATGAAAAAATGGTTAAGCTTGTATATTTGCGGCCTACTCTCTACTATGATTATCACTGTTCAAAAAGTTCATGCGCAGCGACAAGACGTTACAGTAAATAGCCCGGGCATCAATTTTAAAACAGAAAAATGGCAGAACATATTGGCTATGGCAAAAAGACAGCATAAACAAATTTTTGTAGATGCTTATGCCCTATGGTGCGCACCCTGCAAACAACTAAAAGCGCAAACTTTTAAAGATCAGAAGGTCGCTGATTACTTTAACCGGCAATTTATTAATGTATCAATAGATATAGAAAAAGGTGACGGTTTGGTTTTGGCCGATGAGTTTGACATTTCTGCTTACCCAACTTTGTTATGGTTGGACGAAAATGGCAGGCTCATTAAACGGTCAGAAGGTTTTATGAACGCCGAACAGTTGTTAGCTATGGCCAAACATGAAGAAAAACTTAATTGATCAGAGCAAATAACAATAGCAAAAAAAATACATATATTTTGTAAGGTTTACAGGTAGCAACCGACTAATGCGCAAAAACCCTTTAGACCATCGCTAATGATGTTTGACCCGATCAACGATGACCCTATAATCAATAAGACAACTCAACACCGGTTGGAGCCACAGTTATGGGTGGAGCGCCATGCAGATTTCCTGTATAGCTATGCCTGTGTGCGATTAAATGATGACGAGCAATGCCGCGACCTGGTACAGGACACCTTTTTAGCTGCACTTCAAAAAGTGGAAAGCTTTCGCGGCGATGCAAGTGAACGGACCTGGCTAACGGCAATCCTGAAATATAAGGTGATCGATGTTTATCGTAAGCGCTCTGGGGCTTTTGCGGCTAAAGATGAATATGGTACCGCTGCTGACGAAACAGAGTTCTTTGATCCGGATAATCACCACTGGAAACGCGAACACTGGCCCGCATTGTTCGGAGTGGAAGATAAGGACCCGCTACATCATAAAGAATTCATGAACATCCTGCAGCAATGTCTGCAGCGGCTACCGCCGCTATGGATGTCCGTATTCCGCTTAAAGCACCTTGATGACGAGGGAACAGAAATGATCTGCCAGCAAATGAAGATCTCCTCAGCCAACTTTTGGGTGATCATCCACCGTGCGAAAGTGAACCTGAGAGCATGTTTACAAAAAAATTGGATCTGACATGAAAGAACTTAAAACAGAACTGGAAAGGATTGCCTACAATTGCCGGAAGGCCACGTTCCTGATTGAAAAGAAACAGGAAGAAAAGCTTACTCTGAGAGAAAAGCTGGAATTGAAAATCCATCTTGCCGGTTGTTCGATATGCAGGATATACGAAAAGCAAAGCGTGCTGATTGATCTTATGATGAAAAAAATCTTCAAGGAAAATCATAAAGATATCAGATTAGACAGCAACTATAAACTGAACCTTCAAAGACGGATAAACGATCAAATGCTCGGTAACCAATGATAAAATAAGCGGACAAAGCATGAAGCTCATTAAGGAAAAACATTCGCTCGCCATGCGCTGGGCACACTGGGTCAACTTTCCGCTCTTGGGTATTATGATCTGGAGCGGGCTGCTGATTTACTGGGCAAATGATGTATACGAGTTCACGATCTTTGGCCATCGCTTTATAAAGTTCTTTCCGGAATGGTTCTATCAGCTGCTCCACATACCGCACCGGTTATCGGAAGGCATGGCCTTTCATTTTCTGTTCATGTGGTTCTTTACTTTAAACGGCATATTTTACGTCATTTATACGTTAATCTCAGGCGAATGGCGGGAACTCTGGCCGCAGAAACGCTCATTTAAAGAGGCATGGCTGGTGTTGCTGCATGACCTGCACCTGCGCAAAACTGCGCCACCACAGGGCAAATATAACTCGGCCCAACGTATAGTTTATTCAGCCATCATCCTGATGGGAGTTGGTTCTGTGCTGACCGGGTTGGCCATCTACAAGCCGGTACAACTGTACTGGCTAACCTGGCTAATGGGCGGTTACCATCTGGCAAGGATCTGGCATTTTGTACTTACACTCGGTTACGTCTTTTTCTTTGTAATCCATATCATCCAGGTCATCCTTGCTGGTTGGAATAATTTCAGGTCCGTTATTTCCGGTTTTGAAGTGGTGAACGAGCCGGACAAACCCACAAACCATGAAGAAGCAAAAAATTAAGCAGCCGTTAACAGTCGATCAGAAGATCAGGCGTCGCAACTTTCTCTCATTCGGAATCTTCGGCACGTTAGGTGCGGCGGCTTACGGCGGTTGGAAATGGCTTTATCATTCACCCAAAGAAACAGCGGGTGTCACAGCCGGCGCCCACGCTCCGTTACGCCGCGCACTAAACAAGACTGAACTATTCTTTCGCCGGTTAACCTTTAATGAAAGCCATCTGGTTAAAACTTACCCGGTAGAGATGGCCGCAAAAACCGTTCGGCATAATTCAGACATCGGCTCGGAAGGCGACGTTAACATAGATGAATGGCGTTTGAAGATTATTCGGCGAGATAAAAGCACATTAAATATCAGCTACAATGAGATACTGGCGCTGCCTAAAACAGAACTGGTATTTGATTTTAAGTGCGTAGAGGGCTGGGATCAGATACAGCATTGGAGCGGGGTGCGTTTTAATGACTTGCTGTCTCATTTTGAGTTGCACGAAGAAACAAAAATGAGTTATGTGGGCTTGATGACACCTGATGAACAATACTATGTGGGCCTGGATATGCCCAGCGCCATCCATCCACAAACCATCCTGGCTTATGAAATGAATGGCAAGCCGCTGCCTCCAAAACATGGCAAACCACTGCGGCTTATCATTCCTGTTAAATATGGCATCAAGAACCTCAAACGGATTGGCACCATCACCTTCAGCAACAGGCGCCCACCTGATTATTGGGCGGAACAGGGATATGACTACTACTCCGGCCTCTGACCTAAGATATTAAAAATTTGTTGTAAGTATCCTATACGTTGCCCGACAAAGACTAAAAAGCAACATAATGGATCTTAAAAAATCAGGCTACATACTCGGGGTTATCTCGACGATAACTGTTTTGCTATGGATTGGTATATTCAAATTTACGCCGGGGGAAGCGGCGGCGATAAAGGGTTATGTTTCCAACAGTTTCCTGATGAGCTGGCTGTATAATGTCACTTCAGAGCAAGGCGCTTCCAATATCATTGGTATTTACGAGATCACATCAGCTATCTTGCTTATCGCTTCGTTTTGGAATAAAAAGCTTGGGTTGATCGGCGGTTATCTGACCGCTTCAATATTTCTTGGCACATTGAGCTTTCTGATTACAACGCCAGGTGTATGGAGAATAAGTGACGGCATACCGGTCACAGATTTTTTTGTAATTAAAGATTTTGCCTTTCTTGCAGTTGCACTGCAGGTAATTGGTAAAAACAGAAATCCCTAAAACTATATAACAGAAGTAAATTTACAAGGACTCGTTAATTTCAACCAAAATCACTGCTCAGGTGTGATGGCTGCATCTAAGCCTTCATGGGTAATATAAAAAGTAGTGCTATATTATAAGTTTGTCTTTTAATGCCGGCATTGTTTTACTATCTAATTTTAGGAAGAAGTATGCATCATCTGAAGGTGCATACTCCTTTCCGGTTCAATTTAATCTGCAATATGGGCCGGTATCCCGGTTTTATGGGGATCAACATCCGCCGCCAGTACATGCCTGTCTGGATAATCGCCGCCATTTTGCGCCCGGTATGCGATCGGCGCATCTGTAAACAGATTTTCCAGCCGCTTTTCCCATATCCTTTTTTCATCTTCAACTTGTTCTGGTTGTATAAATGCCGAACCATAGATGACGTGGGTTGGCAGTACATCCATTCCAGGATAAAACAATGCCCCATGCGTTAACGGAAAAAGCAATTGTTCAATAGGCCCATTAATACCCCTGGGACTATAATCCGCTTGCGGACCGCCTGCATATACTGATACCAAAGCTCTTTTGCCTTTGAGAATTCCTTCTCCGAAACGAAATTGATTCGTACCGTTTTTATAGCCATAGGCAAAACCAAAAGCGTAAACTCTTTCTATCCATCCTTTCAAAATAGCCGGCATACTGTACCACCATAAAGGGAATTGAAGGATGACCGCATCAGCTGCCAGCAATTTTTGCTGTTCAGCCAGCACATCTGCTGTTTGATTTTGCGTGGCATACGCATTCCCGGACTCATGAATAAACGAAAGCCGATCCTCATTCACCCTTTGCGGAAAATCATGTTCGTCATAAACAGCTTTCCATTTCATGCCATACAGATCCGACAACATGACTTCGTAACCTAACTGTTCAAATTTTTCTATGCTTGTATTTACCATCGTCCTGGTAAGCGAAGTGGGCTCAGGATGGGCAAACACGATCAATATTTTCTTTTTCATGATTAATGAATTATAGTTTATTTGATTTTTACTTTTAACAAGTGATTTATTTGCAAAATATACCCCACCAGGCTATCCTGAATGGGCTTTACCTTCATTCGTCTGAAGGTTAGGATAAAGAATTTAGATGAAGCCCGCCGGATACTTTTAAATCAGTCCCGGTAATGAAGCTGGCTTCGTCGGAGGCCAGGAATGCAACGGCATTTGCCACTTCGGAAGGGTCGCCGAACCTGTTAAGCGGAATGCTGTTCTGTACACCCGAGTTCATTTCACCGATCTGAGTACCGGTCAAACTAACTTTTGTCCAAATTGGCGTATCGATCGGACCAGGTGAAACGATGTTGACCCGGATCCTTCTTGGAGCCAGCTCAATAGCAGCTACCCTTGCTAAGGCGTTTAGTGCCGCCTTACTGGCGCTATAAGCCACGGTATTTGCCATTGCTGTCTCGGCGACAATAGAGGAAAGAAAAATTACTGATCCACCTTCATTCAGGTGAGGAATGAAAGTTTTTAACGTGAAAAATGCTCCCCGGAAATTGATATTCATCTGTTCATCCAGGTGACTGGCGTCGACCTCCGTGATCGGGGCTAACTTAAAAATACCTGCATTGATAAAAAGCACATCTACTTTAGCATTATTTTTGGTCGATTCAGTTACCATTTTCATAATGCCTTCGTGAGTGGATTGGTCTGCTACAATACCCCGAACGCCTAATTGATCCGCTTCTTTTTCCAGCAGTTCACCATTCCGTGCGGTAATAATGACGTCTGCCTCGCATTTTTTAAATAATTTGGCAGTTGCCAACCCGATACCGCTGGAACCGCCCGTAATGACTACTCTTTTATTTTTAAAGTTTTGCATGTTCATTCAATTAATACGAACACAAAACTCCGACAGTAAAAGCTGTTTAAAAATCAGCTATATAAAGAAATTTGATTAAAGTAGTTTAACTTTTTCCGGCCTTTGGATTGCGTAGTTGCGATAAATAAACCGGTGTAATACCCAAAAAGGATGCTATCGCATATTGTGGCACCTTCTGTAAAATTTCGGGGTACTGTTTAGAAAATTCAATGTAGCGTTCTTCTGCAGTTTTGCTCAAGTTGGATAATATTCGTCTTTGCAGATAGGCAAATCCGCGTTGGGTGATGATGCGAAAAAAACGTTCAAATTTCGGGATCTCGTCTAACAATTTCTGCTCGTCCTCATACGCTATCTGAATTATTGTACTGTTGCTCAAAGCTTCAACAAATAGAGTTGCAGGTTTTTGATAAATAAAACTATTGAAGTCAGAAATCCACCAATCGTCAATCGCTAAAGCTATGGTATGCTCTTGTCCTTCGTTACACAAGATGTACGAGCGCAACGCACCTTTTACTACGTAACTTCGGTATTTACAGATAAAATCGGGCTGTACAATAAATTGCTTTTTTTTAATTTTTCTCACCCGAAGCTTTGAAAGAAATACTTTTTTCTCATCTTCTGTAAGGTCAATATACTTACCGACGCAGGCAAGTATCTGGTCAAAATCTCCCATTTTACAAAAATAGAAAAACAATCAGAAAACAACTGAGGTCCCTTACCTTGTTATTTTTGTCCGGATTGAAGATTTCGAAAAGCCCGAATGATCAGTTGCTAGCTTCATATTGAAATGAGTTTAGTATATTTTCTTAGTGATTAATGCACGGCCTTTCGACAAGCGTATTTGTTAACCATTAATTCTACTTTCCCGATACAATAAGTGTAGTCATTTCTGTATCAGTTTTATTTATTTGAACGGGGAACTTATGAGGAACTTTTTCTAAGTTAAGGATAATTGTTTGAAATTCAAATAATTATAAAAAATATTTTTTAGTTTCTGAAACCATAATTTGTAACTATTGAAATTTCAGTGAGTTATGCACCTCAAAGGAACATTTTCTGTATTTATTCTGTATTTGGAAGTAATTTATCATAATTGAAGCCAATCCAGATCGAACTAAAACGGAGTACGATCAATCGCTGAACCTTTGCAGGAGGTAGCGGAAGTTAAAGCAAAAAGCCCCTTCCGGGGCCTCATCTCGTTTCGGTGTTATCTGTTAACAATCTAAAGTAACTGCAATTTATATCCCGCAGCAATCGGTCAATCGCCGCTAAGGTTTCGGTAACTTCCTTTGAATGCGGGTTGTGCCGCTCATTTTCCGCTATATCGGAAACGCTGTACAAGTGCTCACTCAAGATCAGATCGCGATAGATCGGCAGTTCATTGGACAAAAACGCTATAAATTCTGTACAGAGATCAGCGATTGAGATATTTGCTACCTGCATAATATTTTCTGCTTTCATCGTCATTCGTTTAAATTTCTATAATTAGTCCGTCCTGACAATCGGCGGCTTCGGCCTCCGCATCTTCGCGGTTTTCAAAGACCAGATTATTCCCGTCGGCATCGGTCACCACCGCAGCATATTCCGGGCCGCCGTGCGTCTCTATGATAATAAAACTCATACCCTGTCCTCCAGGAACTGAATTAATAAGATCCTTTCCTCGGTGGTTCTGTGCGACACCCAGACCTGTGTTTCGTCCCGGTCCGTTATAAACAGTTCCGCATAAGGTTTGACAAAAGCCCGGCAATCTGCTGCGATACAGCGCAGCACAAAGTTTTGAAGCGTTTCGCCCTGATGGGCATTGATCGCATACATGCGCTGCGCTTCCTGATTCCAAAAGGAGAGGCAATGCACAATCTCGAATAACTCCGACGGTAAGACCTCCGTTTCTAAAAAGCCGGTCAATACCTGCCCATAGGGTGCCTGCCACCGAATGCCCCGGAGGTAATAAAAACGTTTGCATTTAAAACCGGCGTTGGTATTCAGGTGATGCTGGTCACAAAGCGCCCTCACCCGGCTGATCGTTTCCCCGGAAACGTCCTGTGCGTTCACAAGGATCTGCGCCTCTTTATAAGTCACCTTACTAAAAGTTTTATCGGGGTTTCTTGAAATAAAATTCATGGCTAAAAAATTAAAGGGGGATCGCTCCCCCGTTCAACATTAATTCAACAGTAAAGCACGGCTTCCCTCCTTCGCAAAATCATTGCAGAGGTTAAAAGCAGCTTGCGCCCGGTCAAAGCCCGTACCGTACATAATAGATTTGAATTTGCTTTCCTCCGTTTTGAAGCTGCGCACGTTTTGAAAGTAACCCGTTACGGCGTTGTAGGCACCGAACAAAGTCCCCTTGGTGGTTTCCTCCTGCTGGGTCGGGCTGGTCATGGCATAATCAAAAACGCTGCTCACCATATTGTTAAAATGGCTGCTCAATTCGTCCTCTTTGCCTGCCTTGATCTTTTCGTAAACCTCCCGATTAGGTATCATGGCCAGTTGGATCAGCTTTTTGACTTCGGGGTCGGTGATGCGCACCCTTGACCACCTGTTATAGATCGCCTCCAGTTCGACGGATAATTGATTGGAAATACCCAGCATTTTATAGGCCTCTTTCAGTTTATCGCCTGCACTGGCGATATGCCTTATTTTAATGCCGTTGCTATGGTGGCGTAAAGCTGCATTTAATGTATTCTGACAAACGATACGCACGGGCGTAAAGGCAATATTAATACTGCCCGAACCATCATGCGAAGAGGTCAGGAACAGGTATTTTTCAATACAATCATTGCGCCCGACACGGATAAAATCAGGGAGTTTTGCGGTAATAAAAATGATCTCACCCTGTCCCAGCGCGCCGGCCGTTTCATACAGAATACCATCCCTGCCGCCGACAATACTGTCAAAGAAACTGAAGGCTTCGGTATTCTGTACTACTTCGTAATCCCTGCCGATCTTATCGCCTAAAACCGCCTCGGTATCCGTTCGAAAGGTAAAGTAACTATTCTCGGAAATCACGTTGATCCCGCTGGGTAAGGGATGAATATTAGGGCGTTTTAACACCTCGTAATTCAAACCCGCATGTTCGATCGCCTCTGCGCTGGTCGGATATTTTTTAATGATCTGTCCCAGTCCGTGCCAGGCCTTTTCCTTGACACTCATGAAACTGTGTTTCTGTGTCTGCTCGTTATAATTAAGATGGTGTGCCATTGTTTCTGTTTGTATAGTTATATAAAATGATCTTTGAACTGATGATCTCTACATCAGCCGTATCGGTGATCAGGCAAGCCGCCTGCTCGGATCTGTACCACCGCATCCTCGATCCTCGGGAGCTCGGTCATAAATTCCACCCTTACCAAAAAAAGCATGGTATCTTTCATAAATCAGGCGTTAAATGAATGGATAAACTCTGCCAGTTCGTACCGGTATAGCAGCGGTTGCTCCCGTGCCAGTTGTTCTGCGTAACCTTCCCAGAATAGCTGGTCGGTCAGTTCAATAAATAACTCTAACATTCCTGTCGCTTTAAGATTAGAAATTGGGTTCAATAACGCCCCCGTTCCTTGTAAACCGGGGGCGTTTCCATTCGGTTACTGCGGTATCACAATACCCGCTTCGATCTCGGCTAATTTGTCCACGCACATGTTATTCACCAGCTGGGCTACTGTCCAGATGATCGTCGGATTCTTTGTCTCGAACTTGCGGCGGTTATCATCCTCAATGGTCAGCGTACAGCCATTGTAATAATTCGTGTCGGTGGTGTCCGCTTCGTCCCGCAATTCAATTTCAAAATCATCGAGATTTTTAATGGTATCCTGCAGCTTGGTGCGCTGTTTCGCTTTGCGGTGCATCTCCTCAATAAATTTTAAGGTGCCTTCCAAATTCAGCACAACCTTTTTAGGCTCCGCTTTTACTTCCGCTGCCTGGGCTGTTTCAGCAGGCTGAACCGCTGCTTTAGGTGCATCGGCTTTAACCTCTTCCGCTTTCGGCGCCTCGGCTTTAACTTCGTCAGCCTTTGCGGTTTCAGGCTGTGGTTTGCTATCCTTATTTACGGGGTTGGCATTTACAAAAGCGGCTTTGTTATCTTTCTGTGTAGTACCATTCAGGTTGGTATTTTTATCAATTACTAAAGTTTTCATATTTTCTAAATTTTAAGTTGTTATAAAAAATCTGTTCGCTATGCTTCGGTTCTGTGGTCTGCTTTGTCCGCTGCGGCGGTGCCCTGCAATGCTTCGTCTTCATGGTTCGCTGTCATTAAATTATTTGCTCTTTTAAGTCACCCTCGGCTACGCCTCGGTGGCTTTTGATGACAGCCTCACCTAACAGAGGCGGGCAGAACGACAAGACTTTTTGGAAAAAAATACGACCCGAGCGAAGCGAGGTGTGGAGATTTTTTTTCAAAAACCCGCAGGGACCGGTCTTGGCGAACTGACCGGCTCTTTAGAACTTTGTTCTCAAAAAGCCCCGTGGAGAGAATGGGAAACCGTAAACAACCTATAATTAAACCTTAAAAAGTGCCGCAAAAAATCCTGCACATTTTGGGCGGAGCGACAGCGGCGGACAAATGCGCAGGTATTTTATCATGCGGGGAAGCGGCTGACGAAGGAGGCGGCTGGACCCGCGCACTTCATTACTAACGAAACACAACAGATCCGCCTTGCCACTCCCTCACTTCGACTCCCCTAACAGGATCTTTAATTGAGCCAACCTTGCGGAGAGCTCCATAGCCGCCAGAATGGTGGTCGACTTCGCATGCCCCATGCCGCGAAACGCACAGAGATCGTCTACGGTCAGGCGGCTCAGCCGCAATAAGCTATAATCAACACTCGACAGGATACGCCCGGCCAGTTCTACGGCCGTTTCTCTCGGAGAACCCGAAGAGATCAGCAATGCTATCAGTTCCGCATCTGCCATGCACTCGCGCCCTTCGGCGATCAGTTTTTCGCGCGGACGGCACTCCGGGTCCCAGCTCTTGATGCCCCGCGTTCGGACATCAGCCGACAGGTGTATGCCTTTGCCCTGGGCGGCGCGCTGGTAACCCGCTGTGCGGAATAAAGACGACATGGCCTGCTGGAGAAACTCGAAATCCTGCTCAAAGAAAACTACATCTTTTTTCTCATAGCCACCCTGCGGTAAATGGTCACTTCGCGTTATTTTGATATAATCATTACCCGTGACGGCCTGCATATAATCAAAAAAATAAAAGCGGTTGCCGCTGGAAAAACTCTCCGTTGCGATCACCTCCCTATCTGTCTTCATAAATCTCATAAAGCCTCCTTTTATTGGAAGCAAAACTGAAGTTCAATCCAACAATTACCCGGTAAGGAAACACAAATACCCGATATAAACGTTTACAGATCGGATATACAACTGATAATTAGCCGATTACTATGATATCAATGCTGCAACCAGAGAAAGAAAACAACAATTGCGAAGAATGTGGAAGGGAACTTCACGGCCGCATCGACCAGCGTTTCTGTAACGATACCTGCCGAAACAGCTTTAACAGAAAAAAACGAATATCAGAGCTCCAGGGTGAACCGCCTTTCATTCCGCAGATTATTAGTCTATTAAGACTTAACCGTAAAATACTGTGGCGATTATTAGCTCACGAAGAAACTAGACTGGTGTCCAGGGAACAACTCATCATACAAAAGTTCTCCTTCAAGTTTTACACCAGCGTTTATCAAACCAAAAAAGGAGAGATCTATCATTATGTATTTGATTATGGCTGGCTTGCTACGGAGACAGGGAAAATTCTTTTAGTCAGAAGAATCGAACAGGCAGATTTATAAAAACGTTTATCGCTGGTTCCTCAGAAGTAATCTGGTATTTATCTTATTTTTACCAGATGGATACCGATAACCTAATCCTTGAACTGGTTGAAAAACACATTGGCTCGTTAGACCTGCATGAAGAATACGTAACCGTTGCTGAATTGAAATCAGTGAAAGTTAATGGGATAAGCAAATCCGTAGATATTAATACCGCATTGATTTCCCCCAGGCTTTTCAAAAAAATAAAACCTCCGCATGTTAATCCATTTGTAAACACAACAGGCGCGTCCTACCAGGAAGATTGGGCCTATAGTCCATCTTTTTGGCTATATCTCTCAGCCTCACCAGGGCTAAAAAAGGCGGAAACTTTAGTAGTATCGTGGGAATCTGCTAACAAAACAACTTTACTCCCTGATCAGGGATTTCTTAAGACATTCGACCTGATACCGAAATTTGCCGGCGATCAAACCTTATGGCATGATTTGTCTCGACCAATATATGATGTGGTAGTTAATCAACCCGTTTCCGGATATAGTTTTCCCGAACGTACCGAGGCTTATGTGAAAATCAGAAGTGAATACTTCAGAGATTATCTTTTGATGAGAAAGAAATCTGCGGTAAGGATATTAACTATTAAAACCACCGTGATCATTGATGATGGAGTGGCAGCCTTGTTGAATGGGAACGAATATTTTGTTGGAGAATCAGGTCAATATGAAGTGAGAATCCGAAAGCCGTTTGACAAAGATGGTTCCGCATATTTGGAGATCAATGGCTTTCAGCTGCTCTTTGATCCTACTTTAAAAAGCGACACAAACGAAACAGGACCTGTTGGGCATACCTGGAAAGGTATTGAGGGTATTGTCGATGGTTGGCGTGCGAGGCATGAGATGTTTGGCAAATTTATCTATGTTTCCGACGATGTATTAGGAAGGTTTGAAAGCGACGACGATTATGAAGTTTATCCTGATTCAGGAGCTGTCAGCTACTTAGGTCAATGGTCGATTACGCATTGCGAACGTGTGGGACGTAATGCGATCAGGATAGAAGTAAAGAAGCTTTATGAGAGTGCGCCTGGCGAAGAAATTGATTATTGGAACAAGTTTTCTATCGATCCCAAGGAAGTCAAAGCTGGCGAAAACATTTCAGAAAAGGCTAAAAGCCTTATCAGAAAATACTTCTTGTTTGGCAGAATCTTGGCCAACTTAATTAATCGCAGCAACAGCTATAACTATAAAGCCTCTGATATCATTTCACTCGATGAAGAACAAATTAATTACGCGGGGTGGACAGAATTTCCTGACTATAAACTAGTAAGCAACCATGTTCCTGCACGCGGTTTTTCGAGAGATCATTTTCTCACCCGTTGTAAATATTTATACCAACTATTGGGCGAAAATTTGAAAGAATCAAAAATTCGTCAGGTAATTAATGACCTGGGATTCCCGGAAACCGAATTAGTGGGATTCAAGGGCCTTAAATTGCTGGAACTGCTCATCAAATATTATCAGGTCGCCCATGAATCGGGATTAGATATTAAAAATGCTCAAGCAGAAATTGTAGAACGGGTGGTCGAGCGAAAAGACTATTTTCCATTGAAGGATTTGAATATTCTCGCGGCAATAAGAAATCTGGGATCCCATAAAGGAGGTGACATAAAAACGAAAATACAGCCTTTATTAAATGCACTTGGCATCGAAGCTGGTTCAATTTCGAATAATTATGGTGCTGCCACTGATTTACTCTATGATCGCTTGACCCAACTTTTTGCCGATCTTAATTCCTGGCTGGGAGAAATTTAATTAACTCATATGCTTATAACTGCTCAAAGATGAACAACAGACCTACACAGACTACCAACCGATTTCATTTCTCAGATCTTGATCCTTTACGTTTCGAGGATATAGCTTATGAATTGCTTTATGTGAATTACCAATGGCTCGAGCTCACCCATTTGGGACGCTCTGGTTCTGACGGCGGGATCGACATCCGAGGCACACAAATAATCGACGGCAAAAGCGAACTATGGCTAATTCAATGTAAGCGTTATCAAAAATTAAGTAAAAATGATCTGACCGTTATGGTTGATAAGTTGTTGCAAAGTGGCGAGCATCCAGATAAAATAGTACTGATCATTTCCTGTGACATCAGTGCTGCTAAATACAATGCGGTTAATAATTACTGCAGCGAATTAGGAATCCCGCAGTTGATCATCTGGACGGCAACAATGTTAGAAAGCCTGCTTTACGCTCATCCCAGGATCAAAGCAAAAGCTTTTGGTGAAGATTTTGAAAAAGAAGAAACCAAGAAAAACGCTGATCGCATTAAGCGCGGACTGAAAATGGAAAAACGCATTCTTAAAGAACTAATCAATCATAAATTTATAAAGAACAGAGCGAATTGGGATACGATCATGAAAAACCCTAGCACACGATTCATCAGTGATGAATTTTACATCCGCGATGTTAATGATAAAACTTACCCGAACTTGGTAGAAAAAGAAAAAGGAAAAATCTCTCCCTGGTTTCGCAGCTTTATTTATGACACTTACCATCAGGGCCTGGAGTTTTGGCTATCTCCCTCAATTGGAACTGATATTATTATGAATAAAGAAGGATTGTGGGAAGCCATATGGAACTCTAATGATCCCCGATTAAAAGACCCCCAATATAAAGTGATTCCAGTAAAGGCCATCGGTAGAATTCCCTATCATGGAATCGTAGATTTTAGTGCTGATGGTGACAATCTTAATCCCTGTCCTCACCTCTATTGTTTATTCGATCAAGAAGACGGCATGCCCTACGAAGAAATCTACTATCGTTATTATGGCGGAGAGAAAAACGGTTTCATAGATTGGGAGGTAGAGCGGTCAAAGCGTACAGAGTTCCCTAAATAAAGAATACAAAAAAAGCCCGGTCAACGACCAGGCTTAAAAACAAATGAGAGGCAGCTACCTTATTTCGCCGCATTCTTTTTCTCCGTAACCTCTTTCCGAACATCCGTAGCGGCCACCTTTAAAGCCTGCATCGCATTACGCAGACGCGTTCCCGCAGCTTTATTCCCTTTTTCATAAAATGCGACCGCATCTTTTTCTGCTCCGCTTAACAATTCCTGTAACAACCTGAACTTTTGCATGATTTTCAATTTTAATTAGAAATGAATATTTGAGTTAACTAATGACAGTTCGAAGGACCTAAACCGCCATTCCCTGGCCTTCCTGTTTAGCGGCAGCCTTATCCTGATTTTTGCTTTTAGCCATCGCCTCCGCTATCTTTTGTTCCTTATAGGCGGCTGTTTCAAACTGTTCGCGTTTTTCCGGCTTACCGTTCTCCTGGTAAAAATTCACCTGCGAATAACGCGGTACAGCCTCCAGATGCAATTTTACTTCTTTATCGTCCAAAGTCGTCGTGACCAGCGGTCTGTTACCCAGTTTCAGTTCCGCAATGATCGCCTCTTTTTTCTCAGGATCGGCTACTACCTTGATCCGGTAATTATCCAGCACCTCGCTGATATTAAACCCATAGGCGGGGTCTTTATACTGGTTCATCATATAGTTACCGTGACGATCCCTGGCCCCGTCCATATCCAGCTTCATCCAGGCTTTATAAGGCTGACCACCGATATTCAACAGATCATCCCGGTAGACCGAACGGCCTTCGATCATATTGGCCGCCTGTATGACGGTAAACCCGCGTCCTTTCTCCACATAACAGGTCTGATCCTGAACCGGCTCATTAAAGGTCTTGTTAAATTCTTTAGTTACGTAAATGGTTTTACCGTTTTCCCGCTCAGCAAGCAGCTGGTCTCTGACCAATTCCTCCTTGCCTTTTTTGTTCACCGCCATATGGCCGACCACCAACTCACTTTTCTCCGCAACTTCTTTGAAAAAAGCGACTGCTTCATAAGGACTGTCAAACCTGCGCATCAGCGGCTGTACGTTTTCACCCTCCGGACGTTGCGTAAGCACTGCATACTGCTGTCCTTCCTCCAGTTGCTGCGCTTTATTCAAGGTCACATTAAACTTATTCAGGTAATAATTATCGGACTGGTTAGACTGCTTGAAAAACAGCACCGTATCGATGACACCTTTACTGCCAGGTATTTTGGTCAGTACTTCAAACGAAGGCAAATTCTGAATCATTTTTTCCTTCATCTGCGTGATCTCTTTCTCACCCAGACCGAGCATTTTCATTTCCTCGGTCAGGTTCTCTAAATTGTTTTTGTTCATATCTTGTTCTTTAATTAAACCATTAGCTATTTTGATCTCCTCCAGCAGGTCATCGATCCGTTTGAAATAATAGGCCGGCTGCTCCTCCCAAACCGGCGTATCGTCAGACATTGTTTGACGCAGCCAGTGCTGGTGCGCGGCTCCGTACGTATCGAAAAAACTGAAAGAGGACCTATTCAGCGGCCAGTCCATGATGCCCTTCTCCCAGAACGCATAGCTGATCCCGATATCCTGCGCTTCCTCCAGCATATCAATGATGGCCTCCGCATAAGGCGTTTCCAGGTTCATCTCAGTTCCGGTTGATCCGTAACAGGACCTGCTGTCCCCCTTTCAGCCTGACCCGGATCTTTTTCACCTTCTTCGTAAACAGCTCCTTGGCGGCTGAAATACCTGCCGATGCCGCCTGCGTGCCGATCGACTGATCCATACTCACGAACTGCATGCCGCTCAAAGCGCCGCCGG
Organism: Mucilaginibacter litoreus; assembly: GCF_042676805.1. Classification (NCBI taxonomy): domain Bacteria; kingdom Pseudomonadati; phylum Bacteroidota; class Sphingobacteriia; order Sphingobacteriales; family Sphingobacteriaceae; genus Mucilaginibacter; species Mucilaginibacter litoreus. The sequence continues at coordinate 53,156 of NZ_JBHTHZ010000001.1, forward strand.
CACCATTGCCCGCTGCTTCTCCCAGTTCCGCTTCCGGCGCGTTGATACCCGCCATACCATCTAAAGAGAACACGGTTAAGTTCACCGGCATGATCGAGGTACCGATCCGTATATTCCGGATCTCCAGTAGCAGCCGCTGGTTCGTCACCGAGCATGAACCCGACAAGGACTGCCCTTTCTGAAAAACATATGATTCCCGTAGGTTATCGTATTGTTTCTTTGCCGATTCATCTGCGAGATACAAGGCCTTTGTCACCTGTGTCTGGATCACCTTGTCATCCGGGCTCAGATTAAAAAAGTCCTCGTGAAACGTTTTGATATGATCCCGCAAGACTACCGGCAGGTTCGTCTTCCGATCGGAGGCAAAAGCCGAGAGTTCCTTCCCGTTATGCAGGATATAGACCCGCTGCTGCGCCTCATCCACCGAATAGTAACATAAGAGCGAAGCAAAGGCAGCGATCAGCACGTTCCCGGTTAGAAAGCAGATACTGAACACCTTGATATGCTTGAAGGCCGTATCGATATTTTTGAAGTGTGTAAACATAAAATTCGCTTAAAAGATCAATCCCCTGATAATTTATCGTGCATATAGGCACCGGTCTTACCGGCAGTGCGACCCGCAGCCCCATACGAACCGCGTCCCTCGCTTTCTCCGGCTAAACCCGAAGCAAAATGCCCTGGTGCGGAGACCAGATTGCCCGCACCCTGAGCGGCCCGGCCTGCCGCGGAAGCTGCCGCCTGATTGGCTATCGTCACCGTCGAATTGGTGACCTGCGTTACCTTGCTCAGTAAACCATTCCCGCCATGGGCATGGATCACATAATTGGCCACGCTCGGTACCGAGAAATAGCCGACGATACCGATACATAAAAAGATGAGGTAAGCCGTATCTGTCGGACTGAAGAACGTATCCCCCGCATCCTGGATCTGTGAAATATCCAGCGCGATCATTTTCTCCTGCACCTTCCCGATAATACTGCCGAAGATGTTCGCGATCGGCAGCCACAAAAAGATATTGATATAGCGGCTGATCCATTGCGTCAGCGTATGCTGCAGGCCATCAAATACCGCGAAGCCGAACACCAAAGGGCCCAGGATCGCCAGCACAATCAGGTAAAAGGTCCTGATCGTATTGATACATAAGATCGCGGCCGCATACAGCACCTGCAGGATCTCGCTCATCCATTGCTTGATGTTGTTCTTAAAGTTATAGCTCTGTTTATCCATCCAGAACTTCACATCATTGCCCAGGCCGGAGAATACCCCTTCCTCATCTCCGTTCGGATCATCCGGATGGGTATACTGGTACCATTTATCGCGGTCACCGTTCCCATCATCGCCGACATATATCTGGTAGGCACTGCTCTTTTTGACCGCCGCTTCCTTCTGTTTCAGCAGCACCGCAATAGATTGGTTGGAATTGTGCACCATGCCGGCGGTCACGGTCCCAATGGGCTGTAAGATCCCGTTCATTACCGGGATGACCAGCACCTGAAAAGAGATAATGGCCAGGCCCAGCACGAAAGGGCGTAGTAAAGGATAAAAATCGATCGGTTCCGCCCTGGCGATATGCCGCCATACGCGCGAAGCAATGAACCACAAAGCGCCGAAACCCGCAATGCCTTGCGCGACACCGATCAGGCTGCCGCACAGTTCCAGCATCTGGCTGTACAGGTTATCCAATACCGGCTGCATGCCCTGCAGGCTCGTTGTTACATCCTGCGCCTGGCTCAGCAAGGGTAAGCTCATACAGGCCAATACCAGCAAGGCCGCTTTGCGTAGAGAACCCTGGTAATTCCTGCTTTTTTTCATGGCGATAGATTTGTTGAAGGGTACGCGTATCATTTAATTCTTTTTGCCGCTGTAGCTGCAGCACACTCGTCCGGCGGTTAAAACTGCGGAGAAAGGCCAGCTGGTTACTCGTATCCGCCCAGATGCGGTCAATGGCCGAAAGCCGCTCCTCATCGCTCATCCGCAGCTTGCTGTCCGTCAGCACATCCGTCAGGTCAGACGCGTTGCGTAGGGCCCGCTTCGTCAGCTGCGCATAGACATTGGACAGATAACCGAGCTCCTGAGCATTGAACAGGCCGCCTGCGCCAAAGCGCCGGTAAGCAGCCTTATACTCGGACAGGATACTGCTCTCCGCCGTGATGATATCCGCTACCCGCTTATACTTCCGGACTTCCGGGTTCACCAGCAGCAAGCCATCCAGAAACACCTGGTGCAGACTAAAATTTCCCTGTGTCAGGTTCTTCACCTGCCCGTAGCCCTGCGACAGGATGGTATAACCCTTCTCCATATCCGACAGGATACTTTTGAACTGCGAGAGCTTTTCGATATCCAGCAATAACTGCTGCACCTCATAGGACTGCGCCTGCGCGGGCCGCATACAGCCGCCGATCAGCACAAAAACCGACAATACCGCATACATGACCCTGCGACAAGTCCTACCGTAAAAACTACTGGAAACCATACCACCTCCTGACCGTTGACAGTCCCCGCTGTTCCTGCGCCCGCTGCAAGACCAAAGCCCGTACCCGCGCAGAATACCCAGCCGTGAAGGAGACCATATCTTTGACCGCCGCCTCAACCTTCCCTAAACGCTCCAGCCGCTCCTCATCCGTCAGCTCCGCCTCACCGCGTTTGATCACCAGCTCCAGTTCCGCGGCCTCCGCCTCACATTCCGTCTGCACTTTCGCCTTCACCTGCCCCAGGTACAAACGGTCCGAAGCAGACAAACCCGAAACCACATCCAGGTGAGTCAAAGCCCGGACGATCCCTTCCAGTTGCCCGGCAATAGCTGCGGCCCTGCCGTCATCCCGGATCACCGGGTTCACCTGCCGCAAAGCCGCATAACGGGCAGTATGCAGATCCAGTTCAGCCTTCACCCAGCCGCCGATACTGCCCAAACCCTGCTGCGAGATGTTATAACCAGCTTTGAGGTACCCGCCATATACCATTAAGGCGGCGATCTGCTGGTTCAGGTAACTGATCTGCGTTTTCTTCTGCGACCACCATTCCGCGAAGGTCTGCGCGGAGCTGCGCTCCGCAGAACCAAGAACCAGGAAACAAGAGCCAAGAACAGCGAACGCCAACACTTTCCGGGAACCTTTTCCCTTTAACCTTTTCCCTTTCTCTTTACTGAATCCCATAATACCGTTTTAAAGTCTGCACCTCTGTTTCCGTCTTGCCCCGCTGTATGCTCATCAGGTAGTTCTGGTTATTGAACTGTTTCAGATCCGCGTAATTCGCATCCATCCGGTCAGCCGCTTCGTTGATCAGCTTCAGCCTTTCCGCATCGCTCATCTGCGTTTTAAAAGCATTGACCACGACCAGCAGCTGATCCAGGTTCTTCACACTCTCCTCCAGTAAACCCGCATAGACCTTCTGCATGTAAGCGATCTCCTCCGGCGTAAAGTGCCGGTCGTTCCGCAGCAATCCCCAGGCATGGTTATACTCCTTCAGCATCGCCGTTTGCCGACCTGTCATTTCCCTGATCCGCTCATAATAAGCGATCACCGCCTTCACCTTCCAGAGCTCTTCATAATACTGCCCGTACAGTTCCTTCTGCTTCTGTGACCAGTCCGATATCTCCGTTAATTTGAGTTTGGACAACTGGTTCTCCAGCGCCTTCTGTGCATTCTGCAGCCAGATCGTTTTATTCTGCATCCGCTGCACCTGCAGATCGATGGCCTTCACCACCTTTTTGATCGCCGCCGTGATTACCTCCGCGATCGCGAACTGCGCATCCGCCTCTTTCGGCAACGCCACAAAGAGCGTCATCGCCGATAAGGGCAGGATCACCATATACTTGTTCATATATACCCCTCCTGACCTCCCCAAAGGGGAGGCATCTTAAAACATTCTTAAATTAATTGATTAACACAGCCGGGGATACCCCCAACCACACACCTACAGCTTCCGGTAAACCGCTTTGTTCACCAGCAGCAAGCCCTTCTGCACATCAAAGGCAAACACCCTTCCCTTGGTCGTTTCAAACAGCACCTGCTTTTTCGGATCATAATCCCCGCTCAGCACTTCTACTTTAAAACGTTTCGGCAACAACTGCCCGTTGCGCAGCGGCTGAAAGCCGGCACGGCGTTCGATCCGGTAATTCTGCGCGCCGACCAGCGTAATGATCAGCGTATCTTCCGCACGACTGTAAGCACCTGCCGAGGCATGCACATATTTACCCGGAATAAAAGCAGCGACCTGCTCGCCCCGCCCGCCGCAGCCGGTGAGCAGCAATGACAAACCACCTAAACCCAAAACCCAGATAGAACCACATAAATTCTTCATCAGTAAACAGTTAAAATTTACAAATAAGCCTGTAACACTACGCCTTAGCCCGGCGCAGCTCTTCCGCCAATACCGAAATACCTTTCTGCATACTCCCGTACTTTTTCGCATAGGCCGCCACCTTAATTTTCTCACTTTCCTCGGTCGTATAGGCCAGGTACTCCTCTTCCGATACCTCCGTCCGGTACACCTTCGTCTGCTGCCCCAGCACAAAGGCCACCTCCTTATACCTGCGTTTCGGATCATTCGCCCGGTTCATTGACAGAATGATGGCCCGGTCCTTATCCGTGAGCCCCATCAGCTCCTGGATCGCATCGAACTTGTTCTGGTACTTGCTCTGATCCAGCAGGATCTTACAATCCGCGTTATTGATGATCGCCTGTTTCACAATGGGTGAAGAGATGATATCCTCCACCTCCTGGGTGACCACCACCGCTTCACCGAAGAACTTCCGCACGGTCTTGAAAAGATACTTGATATACTCTGACATGCCTTCCTTGGCGATCGCTTTCCAGCACTCCTCGATCAGGATCATCTTGCGTACCCCTTTCAGCTTCCGCATCTTGGAAATGAACACCTCCATAATGATCAGCGTGACCGCCGGAAACAGGATCGGATGATCCTTGATCGCATCGATCTCGAACACCACCAGCCGCTCATTCAGCAGATCCAGGTTCTCCGTCGCGTTCAGCAGGTAATCAAACTCCCCGCCGCGGTAATAAGGGTTCAGCACATACAGGAAATTAGCCACATCAAAGTCCTTCTCCTTCACCCGGCCCTTTTCCAGCACACCCAGGTAATGCTCCTGTAAGTACTCATAAAAGGTATTGAAGCAGGGAAATACGTCCGGATAAGCAGCCAGGTGTTCGAAGTAACCCGTCAACGCATTCGATAAGGCCACGTACTCCGAACGGCGGAAACTTTCATCATCCTTCTTCCAGAGCGCCAGCAATAAGGTCTTGATACTTTCTTTCTTCTCCGTATCCAGCGTATCCCCTTCCGTCAGATAAAAAGGATTGAAACGGATCGGGTTACCTTCCCCGTACGTAAAATAATAGCCACTCACCAGGTCACACAAGCCTTTATAACTATGCCCCACATCCACCAGCACGATGTGCGTACCCTGTTCGTAATACGACCTGACCATGTGGTTGGTAAAGAAAGACTTACCCGAACCCGAAGGCCCTAAAATGAACTTATTGCGGTTCGTTGTCCAGCCGCGTTTCATCGGCTCATCCGAGATATCCACCTGTACCGGTCTGCCGGTTAAGCGATCACCCATGCGGATTCCGAAGGGACTTAAACTGGAACGGTAATTCGTTTCCAGGTTAAAGAAACAGGTCGCCTGCTCCAGGAACGTATCAAACGTATCGTTCATCGGAAAATCCGCCGCATTGCCCGGAATACCCGCGAACCAGATCTGCGCCTGTCCGTCCGTTTCCAGTTTTGCCACCGCGTCCATTTGCGCCATCGCCGACGAGACCTTATTCTTCACTTCCTTCAGCCGCGCAGGATCGTCCGACCAGGCCAGCACATTGATATGCGCCTTGACCGGCAGACGGCCTTCCGCGATCGCTTCCTGCAGGAAATCATTACAGGCGTCCCGGCCCACCGCATTTTCCCTGGAATAACCCGACAAAGACTGCAGACGCAGCTTCTTCGCTTCCAGGCGTTTGATCGTCTGCTGCGCATCATCGATCAGCACATACTGGTTCAGGATATGGTTGCAGTCCAGCAGCGCCCCCAAATGGCTGGCAAAGCCGATACTGAACTTTGTGCGGTCCGTCGAATACTTATCGTAACTGATCCGGCTGCCGCACAGCGCAGGCAGGTCATCCGCATCTGCCAGCGTATACAGCTCACAGCTTTTCTCACCCACCTTCAGCCCCTCCTTCACCCGGATATCCCGCAATAAAGGAATCGTCTCACCCGCCGATAAAAAGCAATACTGCTCGATCACTCCTGCGCTGAGCGTCGTACCCGCCAGTTCTTCATCACCCAAGCGACGTAGCCCTACAAAACCCGTATCCGATAAGATCCGCTCGAACTGACCCGCCTTATCCAGGAAATCCTGCTGTAGCAATGGATTTAACAATTGCGGCGGCACCATGGATTTGCGTAATACATTCGAATACACGGAGGAAGATACCTTGCGTCCTTCCGGCTTCTTGGTCAGAAAGATCAGACAGCGGTGATCCAGGAAAGGCCGTTCATTAAAGAACCGTTCACTTGACCGGGATAAAAAGCGCTCTCCTAAAGCCTTAAAATCAGCCTGTACCGCGCTCTCTGTGAACCAGTCCTGCTTATGAAACACCGAATGCTGCGGCAGGACCCTGATCGCCCTGACCCGGGCCTGGTGATAGGCCTCATACTCCCGGTCGGACAGCGTAAACAGCTCCGGCAGTTCCACGGCATAAGCGACCGTGACATCACCCTGCATCGAGACGATACAATTGTGTTCTACCTTGAACACCGGCAACAGATCAGCAGCCTCTTTCATCATCGCCTCCTTTGCCATTGATAATTTTATGGATACGACCACCGCACAAGCCCACAAATAAAGACCGCGAATCAAAACGAATATAAGCCGGTAATCCCCGTCTGGCCAGAAACTTCATCAGGCCAGGCTCACCGAAGCGGTGGCTCAGCCGAAACACGGAGAACACCAGCAGGCCGCCCGAACCGAACACCAGCGGTAAAATGAGCCACAAGGACAGCCCGCAGATATAAAGCACCGCGAACAGAATCAGCAGGACCACCAGCCCTATGGCCAGATAAGCGATATACTGCGCTTTCAAACCCTTGAACACGATGGGTTTGGACACCCCTTTATTGATATGATAGATCGAACTCATAGCAGAAAAAGAAAATAAAAACCAACAAAAACCACGCGCTAAGCCTCCAATTATGAAACCTATGCCGGTCATCATTTAAAAACCGGATCAGATCCCGAAAAAGGATTTTAAGACAGTTGCCACGATCACCAGGAAAACACAGGAACCAAACCAAGCCGCGGCCACCTTATTCGTATCCGGCTCCCCGGCGTTCCATTTATTAAAGACCTTGATCGCCCCGATGATCCCGACCACCGCGCCGATCGCATACATCAGGCTGCAGCCCGTATCGAAATATCCCTTGACCTTATTGGTCGCCTCCTGTATACCCGCGTTGCCATCCTGCCCGTAACCAAGCGTGGCCAGCAGATCCAGGCCAATGACGGCCACTGCGAAATACACCCGCCTGAGCGATACCTGAAACGGCCTGTTCCAACTATTTTTGTTCATAAAAGCACTCCTATTTTAAAAGATCCGGCAACAGTTCTCCGATCAGCATCAGGAGCTGCTGTCTGCCGGAAACCAGAAATCAGTAAATCATTAGTTTAACAACCAGGCTACTCAGCCCTGATGGCGAACCCTTCCGGGTCATCCAGGAAAGCTTCGACATCCGCAGCCTGCAATTCAAAAGGCAATTGCTCCGTACCCAGCCCGACGATATGCGCCAGCACCGCCTGCCAGTTCGGGCTTTGCCGGATCTCCGGATAACGGCCCAGTAAAGCCTCCAGGTGTTCCAGAAAAGTAAGCAGCCCTTTGCGGTAACGCCCCGCATAATCAAACACCGGCTTCAGCTCTTCCAGGAAATCCGCCACCGTCCCCTGCAGAAAGCCGGGCTGATCCGCCGCCGGGTAAACCACTTCCGGCACCGCAAAACGGATATCGGACATACTCACCCGACTCAAACCCGGTACTTCCTGCGCCTTACCCATCAGCTCCTCCTCGCTGCTTTCCAGCACATCCACGCCGCGTTCCCACTGGTGCGGCAAAGGTTCATTGGCTACCAGAGACGAATCCGCAGCGCCGCCTGCCCTTCGGCCGATAACAGCCTGGTCAGCACTACCACCCGTCTTCCCTTTCAGGTACCAGGAGATCAATAAAAAGCCGTGCCAGACCAGGGTCAGCACAGCGGCAGCGATCAGAAAATGCTGCCAGGTGAATTGATGTAAGATCATCGCATTTGGATTTAACTGCCGCTGCATCGCGACAGCATTAACGAAAGCAAAGTTGTACCGAATCGAAAAGGCAATTAGGCAAGTTGTCACAAATAGCCAGAATCTACGTGAAAAACAAGACTTTAGAAACCGACTGCAAATCCGGAATCTGTTCTTAAAACCAAATCTTCCTTTACCCATCAGCCCCTCCATCCTTAGTCCCATTTTGAATTTCCTTTACCCGGTACATAAGCATCCCCCTCATCCGCCTTCTTATTCACCGCATCTCTTAAGCTATCCAGGAACTTCGTCCGGCTCAGCCGCTTGCGGCGGCTGATCTCCACAAAGCGGCGGGCCGGTATCCCGATACTCACCTGCAGGTTTTCCTCCAGCCAGGAAAAGATCTCGCCGATCCCGGCCTTACCGTTGTTGAACTGACCGGAATAGAACAGCCCGTAACCCAGCTCCACCAGGTTGATACTTTCGCCTGTCCAGCGCAGCGAACGCAGGCGTTTGACCGGACCGCCCTGCGGTTCCAGCGCGCTGATCTGCGCCAGCAGCCATTCCTGCTGCCGTTCCAAAGCCCTGAATTTTGAATAGAGATAATCCGCCGCGGTCGAAAAATTAGGGTCGGGTTCCGACACATCCGGCAGCAGCAGGTGCTGCACCCTTTCCCCGCGGATAAAATACAGATGATCCATTTCCATCATCCCCTGGCGGAAATAGGCATACAGAAAAGCATACTGCCGGAAAAAACGACGGATCGCCTCCAGCTCCTGCAAATAATAATCGCGCAGCCCTCGCGGGTCGCTGCCGGCTGCTGCTGTTCCAGGTTATAGCGCGAAACCTCATAGATCAGCAGCGCATAAAACTGCGGCTTCATCGTCTTAAAGAACCAGATCTCTTCCGCCGCATCCGCAAAACCGGAACCCGACACCAAAGCCCGCAGCTCCTGCAGCTCTTCCCTGACCGCTGTAACAGCGGTCGTCATTCGCTCCAACGCCGGGGCGTCCTGTACGGCAATTCCTTCCAGCAGGTCCTTCAGACGGACATACCGGTTTTCACAATCTTCTCTGAACATCATACTACATTTAGTGAGCGCCGGGCGAACGGTGCGTTCCCGCACCTGACCATTCGACCCGGCAAAAAGTAGCCGTCATCTCATAAACATTAGAATTAAATTTTTAACAAAGGCGTAGCCGGACCCAGGCAAAAGCATGCGTCAGAGCAAAACCATCAAATAAACTGTAATTAAAAAACCCGCTTAATACCGGCAGGGCTGCCGAAGGAAACCTTAAAAAGGCGCGGGACATTGCCTGAATCAACAGAAAGGGAGTCGAAGCCCTAAAGGAAAAGACAAGCAAGCCCGCGCTTTGGCAGGCGTTGCACTCTTGTTCTTCCTTTTTATAAATTTCGACTTTTATCTATTGGAACGTAGTGAACGCTGTAGGTTATCTATATGTAATTAAAACGTATTTCTGTGTTGTGGTATTATGTTAAATCCTCCGTAAAAATATAAATAAAAACCAGTTTAACCCGCCTTCTTTTCCGTCGCCTTCTCCCAGGCCCAGGTCAGCACCTGTTCGATCGCGTCGAGCACCTCCTGCCGATCCTTCTCACGACGGATATCAATACCGGCCACCGTACTCTTATTACTTTCCGCATGCAGCACCAGATAATAGATCCCGCCTAACAATAAGGCCACGATCGCCCGAAAACTGATCGTTGTATCCGCGAAGTGCGCATTCGTCAGCGCGAGCAGCTTCGCGCCTTCCTCTTCTCTTTTCTCCGAGATGCTCCGCATCAGCGTATTCACCTCTGAGATCTGCCAGAGAATGAACTTCTGCATCTCCGGCTCCGCATAAAAGAACCGGAACTGTTCCTGCAGCAGACCCACAAATAAGCGTAGCAGCTCATCTTCCGTCTCCAGCCGCGCGGTATTTAACTGCTCCAGCAAAGGCATCCAGTAATCCTTACCGCCGATATACGTTCGGAGTAAGTTGTTCAATCCATCAAAATACCGATAGATCAGCTCTTTCGCTACCCCCGCCTGTAAGGCGATCTTATTGATCCCCAAGCCTGTGTAACCCTTTTCCCTGAGGATCTCGCCTACCGCGGCGACCAATCGCTTCATTGTTTCGTCCTTGTCTCGTTTTGCCATATATAGATTTAAGTAAATGCTTCATTCACCTCCTTTCTCAAAGAAAGTTTCTTACCTACCCATTCCCAGGCGTTCAGTACCCTGTCCAGGTGCTCCCGCGTATGCGTCGCCATCAGGCTCATCCGGATCCGGGCATTCTTGCGGGGCACCGCCGGATAACCGATCTGGTTCGCATACACCCCTGCTTCCATCAGCAGCTTACAGGCCTCCGCATTCAAAGCCGGATCCCCCGTCATCACCGGGATAATGGCCGACTGCGTATTCCCCGTATCCACTCCCAGCTCCCGCAGACCCGCCTTCAGGTATTCAATATTGTTCCACAGCCGCGTTTTCCAGAACGGCTCCTCATCGATCAGATCGATACTTTTCAGGATACCAACCGAAGCGGGTGTCGCGGTTACCGAAAAGATATGCTGCCGCGCCTGGAACTTTAAAAAGTTGATCAGGTTCGTATCCGCCACCACATAACCGCCCAGGTGGGCAAAGGTCTTGCTGAACGTCCCCGTAATAATATCTACGTTCTTAAACTGGTCATACAGCTCGATCACCCCGCGTCCCGTTTTTCCCAGCACGCCGACACCATGCGCATCATCCATCGCCAGGTAAGCGCCGTAATGTTTGACCAGTCTGACGATCTCATCCAGAAAAGCGATATCCGCCTGCTGCGAATACACCCCGTCAATGATCACCATCCGTGTCCGGTACATATCCTGCGTCTCCTGTAAGATCCTTTCCAGCTTTTCCATATTGTTATGCGGAAAGGTCTTCACGTTCGTCAACTGGCAACCCTCGTAAATACTCGCATGCACACCCATGTCCAGGATCGCCAGATCCTCCTTTTTCAGCAGGGCCTGCATCGTTGCGCTGTTGGCGGTATAACCCGTCGTATACAGCATCGCCGCCTCCCGTTTAAAGAAAGCCGCGATCTTCTCCTCGATCTCCCGGTGATAACTCATATGCCCGCCGATAGCCGGACTGGCCGCAGCGCCCACCCCATACTTTTCAATACCCGCGATCGCTGCCGCCTTCACTTGCGGGTGCTGCGCAAACCCCAGGTAATCATTGAATACCAGCGCCACAAAGGACCTGTTCGGATTACCCGGCAGGTTCAGTTCCACCTCCGGCGCACAACCCGTCAGGCTCTCCTGCTGGTAGTTCCAGTGGCCCCGCCTGTTCCAGTTCGCTACATAGCCCGCAAACTCCCTGGCCCAGCCGTAAGCATTCAGCCCGGGCATATTCTCAAAGTCCTTGAAACTCGCTTTTTCCAGTTCTAATTTTTTCATAAGCATCCTTTATTTTATAGGTTCAACTCAAAATTAAAGTACAACCTCCGGTGGTAGTGGTCACATAGCCGCGCTTTTCTTAACTTTTATTTAAAAATTTAACCGACTAAAATAAAAACGCTCATAACCAGCACTTTACTATTTAAATTTCACTACTTGCCTATTCCAATCCAGCTACCAACAACCAGCGATAAACCCAATAACGGGCTATCAAAAAAGCGCACCCGGCTACCCGGCATGCGCTCCCCTAATTAAACAAACTATTCAACTGCCTGTACAAACAGATGCAGAAGAGCGCAGACAGTAATACACTGCCCTCTTCCCCACCTTTGCTTCAGCTTCCGCCATACCGAATCCGGAACCTGCCATCCAACAGGGCATTAAATAAGGAGCCCGTCACGCCTTGACGGCGCTCCCTTATTTTTTTAACTATTTTTTTAACTGAAATCATTTTAACGGCAAATGAAAAAAACGATAAAGAACGAAGCGAATATTATCAAAGCAATGGCGCCCCGACTTGCGGAGCTGCCAAAGCACCTAAACCATCAATTTTATTGGAGCACGCCCAGCTCCTTACCTACCCGGACAAAAGCCGTAACGGCCGCCGCCAGGTGATCCGGCTCATGTGCCGCCGAGATCTGCACCCGTATCCGGGCCTTGCCTTTCGGCACCACCGGATAACAGAAACCCACCACATAGATCCCTTCCTCCAGCATCCGGGCCGCAAAACGCTGCGTCAAAGCCGCATCATACAGCATCACCGGAACGATCGGATGCCCGCCTTCCTGAATATCAAACCCCGCCGCTGTCATTCTGGCCCGGAACAAAGCCGTATTCCGCTCCAGCTTATCCCGCAGTTCCGTACGCTGAGCTAACAGATCCAGTACCGCCAGCGAACCGCCTACGATCGCCGGTGCCAGCGTATTGCTGAACAGGTAGGGGCGTGAACGCTGACGCAGCATTTCAATGATCTCCTTACGTCCAGAGGTGAAGCCACCGGATGCCCCGCCCAAAGCTTTTCCCAGCGTACCTGTGATGATATCGATCTTATCGATCACCTGATGGTATTCATGCGTACCCCGGCCCGTCTTCCCCAGGAAACCCGTACAATGACTTTCATCGATCATCACCAGGGCGTTATACTTCTCCGCCAGCGCGCAGATCTTATCCAGCTGCGCGATCGTACCATCCATACTGAAGGCACCATCGGTCACGATCAGCCGGTGCCGGTAATTCACCGCCGCCTGCAGACATTTTTCCAGGCTTTCCATATCATTATGCGCATAGCGGAAGCGGTGCGCCTTACACAAACGAATGCCGTCAATAATCGAAGCATGGTTCAGCTCATCCGAAATGATCGCATCCTGCTCAGTGAACAAAGGCTCAAACACCCCGCCATTGGCATCAAAGGCCGCCGCGTACAGGATCGTATCCTCCATACCCAGAAACTCACTGAGCTTCACTTCGAGCTGCTTATGGATATCCTGCGTACCGCAGATGAAGCGAACAGAAGACATCCCATACCCGCGATAGCAAAGCGTATCCACTGCTGCCGATACGATCCCCGGATCCGCCGATAAACCGAGGTAATTGTTCGCACAAAAATTGATCAGCTCGCGGCCATCCGCTAAAGAGATGGAGCCCCCCTGTTGCGAGGTAATCATTTGCTCCACTTTATACAGGCCCAGCGCCTGCAGATCCCGCAGCTCCTGCTGCAACTGTAATTGTAAATCTTTATACATGGCCGGTAAGTTCCTTATAGGCCGCTGCGTTCAACAGCTGGTCCAGATCGTTCAGGTTATTGAGTTTCACTTTGATCAGCCAGCCTTCGCCATAAGGGTCCTGGTTTACCAGTTCCGGTTCATCGGCGAGCAAATGATTTACGGCCAGGAGTGTGCCTCCGGCAGGCAGGAACAGATCAGATACCGTCTTAACCGCTTCAATACTGCCAAAGACCGCGTTGGCTGCCAGCGTTTCCCCGATCTTGTCCACATCCACATAGACAATATCGCCCAGCTCCCCTGCGGCAAAATCGGTGATACCGATCACGGCCTCATCGCCTTCGCGACGCAGCCATTCGTGATCCTTACTATATAATAATTCTTCAGGTGTCATTTCTTTTCAGGTTCAGATTTTAACAAATTTTTCAGCATATCCTCAACAATTGACGGCAGGTCAAACTGCGGCTTCCAGCCCCAGTCCCTGCGTGCGTATCCGTCATCCAGCCCTTGCGGCCAGGTATCTGCGATACGCTGCCGGAAATCGGCCAGATAATTCACCCTGAAATTTGGCAATCTGGCGCGGATATGCGCTTCAAATTCCAGCGGGCGCACGCTCACGCCCTGCAGATTGTAACTTGTACGGACCGTCAGCGTATCGGCCGGTGCGGACATCAGTTCTAACGTTGCACGCACAGCGTCGGGCATATAAAGCATCGGCAAGGTGGTCATGGGTTTAAGGAAACACGTATAAACTTCGCCCTTCGCCGCGTGCAGAAAGATATCAACCGCGTAGTCCGTCGTTCCGCCACCCGGTGGCGCACTATAGCTGATCAGACCGGGATAACGTAAGCTGCGTACGTCCACCCCGTATTTTTCAAAGTAATATTTGCACCATAGCTCGCCGCTGGCCTTACTGATACCGTAAACGGTCGCCGGCTCCAGGATACTGAATTGCCTGGTAAATGTGCGGTCGATATGAGCGCCAAAAACAGCGATGCTCGACGGCCAGAATACCCGCAAAGCATGCGCTTTGGCTATTTCCAGCACATTGATCAGGCCCTGCATATTCAGGTCCCAGGCTACCAGAGGCGATTGTTCGCCGCTGGCAGATAACATCGCAGCCAGGTGATAGATCTCCGTGATGCCTTCGTCGATCACCATACGGTGCAAGGCGATCTTATCCATCACGTTCAGGGGATTGCCGCCGCGGATATCTGTTGCAATGACTGCCGCATTACCATGACGTTCCCGCAGCGCGTTCGCCAGTTCCGTTCCCAGCTGACCGGCAGCTCCCGTAACCAATATTCTGGTAGCTCTGGTTTTCATCATCAGGTGGTTTGAGGGTTAAGCGCAGCAGGAGCCCCGGAGAGAGGCCCGTCTGCGACAACCAATTGATGAGCAGCGTTATGACCTGTCACCTGCGCGCCATCTGCACTTTTTAACAAATAATGCTTCAGGTCCTTTCCGCTGAACTCAGCGTATTCTTTGCCCAGGCTGGCCAAGCCGCCCGAAGCAGGCATTTTGGTCAGGTTCAGCGTGCAGCCGCCGAAGCCGCCACCCATCAGGCGCGCACCCAGAAAATTGTCGCGCACCGCCGCCATCCGCCAGAGCTTTTCGATCTCCGGACAGCTGACCTGGTATAAATCAGCCAGCCCACGGTGGCTTTCATTCAGCAACCGGCCGAATGCGGCCATATCCCTGGCTTTCAAAGCGGCGACGGCTTGTTCCACCCGGCTGTTCTCCTCCAGGAAGAAGCGTGCGCGCTTATAGGCAACCGCATCCTCGTGCAGGACACATTCCTGCAGGTGGCTGACCGACAGATTCCGCATGGCGGTAACGCGCGGGTAACGCACCTGCACCAGTTCCAGCGCCCGGCGGCACTCCTGTTTACGCAGGTTATATTCTGTGGCAGCCAGGCTGTGCTTCACCGCGCTGTCCAATAGCAACAAACTGTGCTTGGGTAGTTCCACCCGGATATAATCGAATTGCAGCGTGCTGAAGTCCATTTTCAGCGCATAGCCCTTTTTGGCGAACAGGCAGGCATACTGGTCCAGCAGGCCGCACTGTACACCGGCAAAAGTATGTTCCGCCCTTTGGGCCAACAGCGCCATTTCATGGCGGTTCAGCTTTAATTCAAATAAGGCATTCAGCGCCATCACCGTTGCGCAGCACAGCGCGGCCGACGAGGACATCCCTGTACCGACCGGTATATTGCCGCCGGCATCCAGTTCAAAGCCTCCGAGGCGGTGACCGGCTTCCAGCAGCGCATGACAAACGCCCTGCACATAAGTATGCCAGGTACCCGGCGCCGGCCGAAGGTCCTGCAAAGGCAGGTTGATACCACCAAATTCGGGTGACCATAGCACCAGAAGTTCATCGGTTCGCGGGCGAACCGTGACCTCGATATAACGATCGATAGCCATCGGTAAGGCCAGACCACCATTGTAGTCGGTATGCTCACCGATCAGGTTGATACGGCCGGGGGCACGTACAATAATTTTTTTTCTTAAACTCATGACAGTTCAGGTGTTGTTTTGAAGGTCTGCTGAATATAGGTCGCCAGGGTCAGCAGCACACCGGTCATCCCGGCCAATGCCCAGGGACCGGGTGGCCGAAGCTGACGCACCAGACTCTCGCCTAATAAAGTAAAAAAGATCACCAGCACCTGCATCGCTTCCACCGCTGCCATCGCCATCGGCTGGCGCTGCGTCAGGTTCAACGCCTTAAAGAATAATACACAACCGATCAGCCCGGCAAAAAATGCTGCGCTGAGACTGCCCGCCAGCTGCACCTTGCCGGGCAGCCCGGATTGTACATAAGCATAAACCGCCAGCGTGATCAATACCGGCAGACTACCCAAAGTCATGCCCAGCGAACGCTGCAAAGGATCCAGCTTCAAGCGGCGCGCTTCCAGCCGCAGCAATAACATTCGATTACACAACGGCCATAACACCGCTGCTAAAAAGGCCAGCAGCAAACCGATGACCGCCCACCATGAATAATGCATATGCTGCAGCTGGTCAAACTCCATCAAAGCCAGACAGGCCAGTAAACCCAAAGCCAAGGCCAGCGCCCGGCGCGGCACAACCGCCCGGTGATCCCTATAGATCAGCGGCGCTAACAGCAAACCCGTCAGGATCGTCGTCATAAAAGCCGCCGTCACCAGCCAGGCCGGTAAAAAATGCGTCGCACAGACCAGTAAAGTATAAAACCCACCAAAACCCAGGTTCCCCCAAAGCAGAAACGCCAGCGGTAAAGAACGCAAAGCCGCCAGTAAAGGCAATAAACGCTTCCGGCTGGCCACCACCCCGACCAGCATCGGCAGCAGCAGCAAAAACCGTAGCGAAGCCGTCCAGGTCCAGCTCATTCCCTGACCCTCCAGCAGACTGTTCACGATCATGCCCGTAGACATAAACGCACTGCTCAAGGCAGCCAAAATAAAAGCAGTAATCAGATGAGGTTTAGACATAACAAATTCCAAATAAGCGCCCGCCCTGACAACGGGCGCTCCGAACTATATTAAAAGATCAGTAATTTTTATAAACCGACAGCAAAATTAGCCTCAGGCCTCATCGAACTCCGGTAGATTCAGGAGAAAACGCGGTAGTTTTAATATCGTTAGAACAACTTCTTTTTTAATAGCGAGCGCCACGCTACAAAACCGGGAGCCAAAATACAGGCTGTTTGAACTAAAACTTAACATCAAATAGAGGATAAATTAATGGTAATTTGCTTTATGCAATTGTGTTACCTATCTTACCTTACCAAATCTTATCCCTGATGTTTACGCTTGATTTTAACCGACCTACACAACCTCGACTAACAGATTTTTCTGCCTGGCTCAGATTTACGCTCATTGAAAAAAAAGAGCACCTGGCGGCTGAGCTCAGGAAAGAAAAACAGCAGATCGTATATCCTTATTTGCTCATAAGTGAATCCGACGAGGTGCCCAAATCGCTGGCTGCGCACAAAGACAAAAAGCGGATCTATCTCTGTATTAATCTCGAGCACCAGGCAGACATTAATCTGATTACAAACTTTATTGTTAAGTGGCAGGAACGCATCCAACTGGTCATTTATAATATCAGCGAACACCTTTTCAGAGGGATAGAGGGACAAATCAACCTGCAGCAAACCATTTGTTATATCTATCGAGTAACCTCCCATGGTAAAAAATTCACCTGTACGCGCAACCTGGTCACGGCACCTTTTGAGCTATTGCTCAAAACTAATAATGGACAGCTAACCCTTTTTGAACAAAACACACTCGTAACCCTTCAAACCGATCTTAAACCGCAATTATCCAAGGAAAATGATGCTGATCGAATTCAGGGTTACCGTATAAAAGATTCTCACTTCCGCATCGGATCTAAAATTCACACATCGAATTTTTATTACGCGAAACGTCTTTTTCAAAACAGTGCCTACGCATCCTGTTTCGCTTTTATCATTGCTAAAGATCTCATCCGGGAGCACTTTCATAAACCGGCTTACAATAAGCCCAAACGAAATAAAAAGCAAAAGCCTGAAGGTATCACACTGATCGGATATGGTCTTTATTCTGAAATGCTTTTGAGTCTTTGTGTAAAATTCCTAAGCAGTTATCTTACATCAATACCTGTAAATCATGACATTATCAGTGACGAAGAGAACTTGCAACGAATCAAAAAACGCCAGGAGGTTTACCGAAATATTGTATTGATCATACCAATTGCCAGCACCTTTTCTACCTCAATCAAAATCGAAGAGGTGATCAGGCGTGATTTTGCCCAGGCGCATATTCTGGAGCCTCATTTAAATCTCCTTCATATTTATGATGACAGCGAAAAAAATGAGGATGGACTTACCGTCAACGAGGTAAAGTTCGGCTGGAAAAAACGGGATGCTGGAAAAAAAACGGTATGGATCAATGCACTTTCTGCGAAAAAAGACCAGCAAAAAAGGCAGCGTTATTTTATCGAGTTACCAACCACCTGGTACGATGTAAATAAATGTAAATTATGTTTTCCGGACAAACCGGAAGATGAAAGACCGCTGTTGATTACCGACAAAACTTCTGTTACGCCTATCTTGGTATTCGACACCCCACGCTCAAGAAAAATCACCGATAATCATGCGTTAAACCTTCCTAAAAATACGCTGTATCATGGGCACTATGCAAGTGATCGCGACCATTACATGTTCTATCTGGACAAAGAAAATCTTTTCAGAAGAAATCAAAAGGGTCTGACGCCCTGGCTTAAATCCCTAGCTAATCAGCCGATTTTTGAAGATCGTACCAAAAAACAATATGTTATTCTGGCTCCCGGCAACCCGTCAAACGCCGGTTTTGTTAACTTGGTTAACACCGTGTTGCTTGACGGATTAGCAACCATTATCCACTATGACCCTTCTCAGGATCATATTCAGAACTTCAGCGCATTTTACGACTCAGTAATTAATCCGGATCAACAGGAATCTGTTATTCTTTTCGTTGATGATACCCTGGTTTCAGGCGCCACATTTTTTAAGAGCAATTATTTTTTGAAGCATACCCGCTCAGATAATAACGGATTTGATGGCTGTATCATCATGCTTAATCGCTCAAGCCATTTTGTTAACAAGAATATTGTGCGAAAGCTCAAGGGTAAAGAAAAGACATTCTTCTCCTATGCAAATTTGCATTTACCTTCGATAATAGAGCTGGATGAAAGCTGTCCGCTTTGCAAGGAAAAGGAGCGCTATGAACTTCTAGCCTCGAAATCATTCCTGGACAAACTTAAAGTTCATTTTCTTGCCAAATCTGCCAAATTGCGTTTAACAGATACGGCCCACTTAAATGAAAAAAAAGACGACAACAAATACCTGATCCGCGTAGAATGCACACATTTGATTTATGAGTGGTTTGCCGATCATCACCGTCAAGGTGGGTACCATCACTTTGATAAATTGACAGATTACGAGTTATGGCGGGATCAACTACTTGGCCGAAGAACTTTATTGATAAACCATTCTGTTTTTAACAGTGCTAAAGAAATGGAAGCTCATCTCACTGAAATAGATGATGCAATTTTGAAAATTCTAACCCAATCGCCTTTTACTTACTATAAACCGGTGCGACAAAAAGTCTTCGGCTGGGTCATTACACTACTCGAACGGCAAATGCAGCATCTGCTGGCAGAAATGGAAGCAGGTCAACTCGGTTTTGAAAGCATCAGAAACCTGAAGTTCCTGATACGCCGCGCGGGCTTGCTCAATGCGAATTACCTGATATCCATCCCTTTTCTGGAATTTCTGCATCAACTTTTCGGGCCTAAAGGGGTGCCACAGTTAAGCGTAGACGTGGAAAGTGAAATATACAGTGAACGCGGTACTAAATCTAATACCGACCGTGCAGTTCTTGAAAAACAGCTTTTCACTTTGCGCAATCTTAAGGTCTTTTATCTGGCCCAAGTCAAAGAACTGCTTTATTTGAATGAGGCGCGTAGTATACGATTAGAAGAGAGGTTAATAGAATTTAACAAGAGATCGGATAATTCACCGGATTTTTTGCAGCTTCTGCGAATGCTCAGAGAAGAAAACGGTATTCTGGTACAAAATTTTTTGGAATTCATGTCCCGAGAGCCAAGCTGGAAATCGGAGCTGACGCAATATTACGGTAATCGGCTGGTCGCCGATTTTATTCAGACAACTGCAAGCAAAGACCATTATCGTTCACAAACTGCCAACGATTTTTTCAACCTTCAGGAAAACAGTGGTGTTCAAACAATCGCTTTTCAGAACTATCTTTATCTGACACACTACCTGACGAAAGAACAGACCGAAGAGAAGGAACTCAGTAAAAAAACAGGTCTGATCATGGAAAAACTTAAAGAGATCGTCTGTCCGCAGCCCGAACAATCCGGAGTATTGTTTCTTGTCAAATATAAAACAAACCGTCCGGACAACATTTTTCTGGCTTACAATGAAGCAGAACCCAGCGGCCTGCCTGAATTTGAATTAGACAATCCGGAGAATTACCTGATCCGTTTCCTGAACGGTAAACCCGACGTCAGCAAACGTTCCATCATCACCATAGTCGAACTATGTAAAAAAGATCATAAATGGAGTGACCTTTATGCCACCCTGGAAACCGGCAGTGACGGTGTACAGCTAAATTTTGAAGTACCGGAAATTTATGATCGTCTCCTGCTTTTGAGAATCAATAAACGCTATCTTAATCACAGTAACGATCCGGAATTGATTGACGAAGCTCAGGGAGTCATTTGTTTTTATTTTAAAGCCAGTGATGGAAATCCGACTGATGTTAACCGACTTCGTTATCTTCTTCTATTGAGATCGGCCATCAGTGACTTTGTTCAATCTCATCATGAACACAATGAATTCCGCGATTGGATGGATGCGGACAGTAAAAAAAGGACGGCTTTACTTACCGGACATGGTCGGGAAAGTCTGCTACTGATCCATGCTAACTATAAGGAAGACCGCTATGAACGAATTTTGGGGGCTATGCTCGTTACACAACGCTATATTATCGACCGGCAGGATTTTTTGCGGGTTGGTTTTAAGGAAGAAGCTATTGCTTTTTACAAGGAGATATTTGATAATCGGAGTGTGATTAATCGCTCGCATCTTGCGAATGAAATCGTTCCAATGGTCAAACAACTGTTTCGTTACGAAGAAATTGAAAATACAGAATCAGTCTCCGTAGATCTTGACCCAAAAATCCCGGACTTCATCTTTTCTAAGCGAATATTGGAAATGATCTGTTTTGAACTGATTGTCAATGCCAAGAAAAATCGCTGGATCTTTGCGGACGGCAAATCTGTCGAAGCTGCAGATGGAACCCATATTTATGAAAACAAAATCTGGATAAATGTGAAGCGCAGCAAATCATCCAAAGACATCATTTTTGAACTTTCTAACACCTGCCCGATGGTTCCCGACAAACGTATCCAAGCCCTCAAGTCTCAGCAAAACAACCAGCGAATTAAAGGTGCAAATGCTATAGCTGGCACAGAACTGATTGCCAGCGTACTCAATAAATTCAAATTAGGTAAAATTGACTTTTCCTGCCTTCCACTTGGGGAAGGAATGTTATTATCAAAATTTACCGTATCACTCACTTTAACAGATGCTTCCGCTAATAAATAATGGCCAAACCAAAAGTACTTATTATAGAGAACCAATATTTTCAGTTCAAACTGATTTACGATAACCTGGATACTAATTTCGAAATCGTCCCGAAACGTGATCCCGCATCCTTTAAAACTTTGATGGACCATGTCCGCATCGCGCTTGATGCAAGATATGGTAAGGATCACCTGGAAGAAGATTCTATGAGAAAAGAGAGTTTCGACTGGTTGATGCAGGAAATCAGAACATTTCAGCCGAACATTATTTTGATGGATCATATCCTTTTGGGCTATTATCTGGCCAATGACGGTATTACCCTGGCAGAGTTCCTTCGGAAAGAAGAAATTAATACGCCAATTCTTTTCTTAAGCCGGACGGAACAGAATGACAGCCGGGTCATCAAAGTTAAAAGCAAAGTCAGCCGCTGTGAATGGATCCATAAACAGCTTTCCGGTCACGAGCTGCTGAGTGAAAGTTATTGCGAGGAAGTACTTATCCCCCACATGCACGCACTAAGAACCAGCATGGATTTTGAAGAATTCACCCAGATCACGGTTGCGCTGCAAGAAGAGCTCAAAAAGATGCAAGTTCCCGACAATTACGATAAGGCCCTAAAAAAAATTGCACGGATCAAAACCAGGCAATACATTGAATCAACTGAGTTGGAGAAGTTGAGGGCATGGTATAACACCCTAGGCGACCGGGCAGAACTTGATCGCTTTATGAAAAATTTTGATCTATGAGATATTACTACAGAACACTCGATTTTTTTAACAACTACGGCAACAACACCCTTTTAAATATTTATATCGGCATGTTCGGCGGCTTGCTGATCAATGTATATACCGGTACGCCTGATACCCAGATTTACCATCCTGCAATGATCCTGCTTAGCACCGACCTTATAATCTCCATCATACTGATCATCCTAAACGAAAAAATCAGCGAATACCGCCCGACAGGAACCGGCGAGATCCGCAGCGAAACTATGCGCAAAGCATTAAAAGTTATTGGCAAGCAGGCTAACTGGCTATATTTAGCCGGTTATATACTTTTCTTTATCTTACTCATTTTAGGTGTCTGGAAATATGTCGATGCCAAACACGAGACACTTAAAAAACCGGACGAACAAAAAACGCTTATCGAAATGATTGAAAAGTTAGAAAAAAGAAGCCAGCACAATGAACAACTACTCCTTGAGCTACAAAAAACGGTGCGACGACCGGCAGCTTCAACCAGTAACAAGCCACCTACCAACTCTGCTCAACCGGCGACGAGACGGTAATCATGCGGACTCATCCCTACCGCGCGCCGAAATACTTTGGCGAAATTGGAGGGATCTTCCAATCCTAACATAAAAGTAATCTCCCTTACCGAACGATCTGTGGTAGTCAGCAAAGCTTTTGCTTCTAATACCGTTCGCTCAGCGAGCAGACCGGCCACGTTCGTACCCAGCGATTCACGACACCAGGCATTCAGTTTCCACAATGGCACGTCCAGCACCGAGGCATAATAATCCGCATGCGGCTGTACCATATAATGAGCTGCGATCAGCCTTTTCAATTCCTTCAGCACCGGATAATTCCTACCATGCGAGCGAACCCGTTTACACTGATCCGCACATTGCAATAAACAACCCAGTAATACCCGCAGCTGGTTGATCAGCATCGGACTCAAAGCATTCTGCAACACCGTTCGCTGCAGCAAAGCCCACAGACAGCAAAAATTTGCTGATTCCTCTTTATTCAAATCAATAAAAGGCTGGTCAAAAATCTCCTCCGCATCTATCCCTCCTACTCCTTCCATCAATCCCGAAAAAACAGGAGCCGAAAAGGTCAGCATCCAGCCATCCAAGACGGGTTCTACAATCTTATGCACCTGCCCTTCCGAAACGGGAAACACCCTTCCTGGAAGCAGTTCCAAAGCTTCAAAATCCACCTCATGTACACCCGAGCCTTCCGTAATCCACAACAACATATAGAATCGATGCCGGTGCGGAACAAAAGATCCGGGATTGATATAATCCCGGATCCTCGTCACCTGTAAAGGTTCCTGGCTTAACATCGTTTGAAAAGGTAGTAAACCTGACATGACTTAGCTAACTGATCTTAAACCCATCTATTTATCATCATTTCTTGGGAACCAACACAAACTCCAGCAAATCCTCCGTTAAATATTGCTTAGCCGCCGCCTGTATCTCAGCCGCACCCACACCAGCAATACGCTGCTGTTGTCCAAGAATACTATGTGTATCCTCCCCATTCTGCAATTTCGTCGTCAGGTAACTCAGCCAATAGCCATTACTCTGCAAACTCAGTTCCAGCTGACGGCTTTCCTCTGCTTTAAACTTCTGCAGATCATCCGCAGAAACACCACCCGAAGTCTTGATCTTTTGGATCTCCTCCTTAGCAGCAGCAATCAGCTTATCCACATTCGCCGGTGCACAACCAAAACTGATCGTGATCTGGTAGCGATCGCTGGAATCATGTTCCCGCGCAAAGCTTACCGACGGCGCATAGGCACCACCTTCCTGTTCGCGCAAGCGCTCCACCATACGAAACTGCACCACATCTTTCAACGCGCTCAACCTTGTCGTTTCTTCCGGACTGAACACAAAATCCCCATGATACAGCATCACCACCGTAGCTTTATCTTCGCTGCCCGCATACACCGTTTTCCGAATATTCCCCGAAGGCATCCGGATCCCCGGATCCCTGGCTTTTTCCGAAACCCCACCACCCGGTAAAGAAGCAATATATTGCTCCACCAAAGGCCTGATCTCTTCCGGCGTAAAACTACCGGCAAAAACAAACGTAAAGTCCCCGGCATCCGCAAACCGTTCCTTATAGATCTCAAAAGCGCGATCCAAAGAGATCGATCTGATCTTATCCAATGACGGTCCCGTCCGGCGTACATTATAGTTACTCAACACACCGGCTACCGTATCCTGAAATACCGCCTGCGGGCTACTGTAACGACCGGCAATCGCCTCTGAAGAATGGCTGATGATCATATTATACACCGCTGAATCCTTACGCGGTTCCGTAAAGAAACTATAAAGCAGCTCCATTGCTGTTTTCAGATCAGCTTTCGAACTCGCGCCGCTAAAACCTTCAGATCGTTCACCGATGGCAGGCTGCACGCCAACCTGTTTACCCGTCAATAATTTCGGTAAACTCAAGTAATCATGTTCACCCAAACCCGAAGCAGCAACCAGTCCGGCCGCATTTGCCGCCGATTGAAAATCTTTATCGCTGTACAGGGAGGTGCCACCCGGACTAAAGGCATTGAACAGGATCTCATCATTTTTATACGTCGTCGGTTTCAGCACAACCTTCGCGCCGTTTGATAACTTCCAGGTTATTATTCCCAATGACTCATCCTTGCTTTCGCTAACAACCTTACCGGCAACCGGCGCCTGGCTCAGGATACCACCGCTGGCTGCTTTATCTGCATAAGGCAAATCGCTTTTCTGATCCAGCGCGGCAATCCAACTGTTGATCGTACTTTCCGTTGGCAGCACTGCCTTTTTACTTTCCGGGCCGGTAATGACCACATCACGGTTCTTATCGCTGATCAGTGATCCGATCTCTTTTCTGATCAGCTCCGCAGTGATACCCGGCAGCAGCTGTTTAACCAGTCCGAGCTCATAAGCAATACCCGGCGCAGGTTCCTTATTCAGGAAATGTCTTTTCAGCTCATCGGCAAGATCCGTCGAGCTCTGACGGTCCTTTTCACGCTCCAGACCTTCCAACTGACTGAGATAAGCGGTCTTTACACGCTCAATTTCCGATCCCGTGAACCCAAACTGTTTTAACTGCTTCAGCGCGCCATACACAAAATCAAAACCCTCTTTAACTTTACCCTCCTTAGCGGTGTATTCCACAGATAATGCATCAATACCTTTGATCACCGGTTGATAACCACCGGAGGCATTCAGCACCGGCGCATCGGGTGATTTGCTCAGTTCAGCCAACCTTCCGGCCAGCAACTGGCTGCACACATTACGTAACAAATTTTGACGGCATTGCTCTTTCGTTCCCTGCGGCAGACTATTGGTTTTATAGTCAATCTCCACCGCAACCTGGCTCAGCTCCCGGTCGGTCAGCGCTAAAAACCTGCTTCGATTCAGTAACGAAGCTTTGTACTCCGTACGCGGTCTGGAAACTGCAGGATTCTTCATGCCAGAAAAAAGCGCTTTGACCTGCTTTTCGATCACAGCTACATCCACATCGCCCACGACGATGATGGCCTCCAGATCGGGGCGGTACCAGTCCTTATAAAAAGATAGAATATCCGGCTTCTTAAAACTGGTCAATACCTTTTCCGAACCTATCGGCATACGCAGACTATAACGGGAATTATTCGTCTGAAACGGATACAAAGCCGCCTGCAGACGTTCCCCCGCACCTTTCCGCAAGCGTTTTTCCTCGATCACCACCCCTCTTTCCTTGTCAATCTCCACCGGATCCAATGTCGCTTCCCCTGCCCAGTCCCGCATGATCTGCAGTCCATTCTTTAACAATTCAGCATTATCCGTCGGAATCGGTAACTGATAAACCGTTTCATCAAACGAAGTATAAGCATTCAGATCAGCGCCAAACCGAATTCCGGATCTTTGCAAATATTCCACCAATTCATTCTTCGGAAAATGTTTAGTGCCATTAAAACTCATGTGCTCCATGAAGTGGGCTAAACCCAGCTGGTTATCCTTTTCCAGGATGGAACCTGCCTTCACTACTAAATAAAGGGTAGCACGCTTTTGGGGTTCGACGTTCTTACGGATAAAATAGGTGAAGCCATTCGCTAACTTGCCTGTCCTGACTGTTGGATCAAGTGGGATAGACTGTGCCCGTGTTACAATACCCCAGCCTAAAAATGGCAGGGCTATCATTAATTTCTTGAAGTTCATAATTGATTTTAAAACTAGCGTGTATTCGCACCGACCTTTTACGCCCGTGCGATTACTCGCGATTTCAGGTTTACTTACCAGGTCTTTTCGCCTTTTTGCATTTTTTCGTAGTTGGCTTTGATCTCAGCGTTGCCATTGCTGGCAGCCAGTGCTTTTGCTTCCCATTCGAGCGCTTCTTGTTTTTTACCGAGTTTATAAAGGAGATTCGCGTAAGTGTCCATAACACCGGCTTTGTCAGCTTCAGCTGATTGTTGAAGTGATTTTTTACTCCAGCTGAGGGCCTGTTCCAAGTATTTTTGATTATCACTGTTTTGGAATACTGCCCATGCCCAGTCGTTATAGGTGGCCAAACCGGGGAAGCGACTATCGTAAATGTCGGCGAATCGCATAAAGTTATCTAAAGCATTTTGCTCATGTTCTGCAATTGCTTGAAGGTATTTAAAAACACTGAGCCCGATGATGAATTCACCTGTACTGACTTCCGGGTGTTCCCTTATTATTTGGTCTATTTTTTCATAATCTGGACTTTGTGTCAATACGGGCTGAACCATTTCATCAAATACAATTTTTTGGAATTTACGGCTGACGGTTGTACTGTCGACCACCTTCAATAGCTGATCAACATGAGCAACAAGGAACGGATAACCCTGCCCCTGTGAGTTTAAAGTAAACTGAAATATAAAACGCAGGTCAGTTACCGAAACGGGTTCTTTCAGAGACTGAAGGTATTCATGCGCAAGCTGCTTAGCGCGTTCGCCATCGTTCTGATTAAAAGCCATCAGAGTTAATTCACGTAAGAGCTGTGGGTCCCTGCTGCCAGCTTGATACAGCTTCAGTTTGGTTGCGTACCCATGATCGCTGGTGTCGGCCACAGTGGCAGAAAAGCCTTTAGTTGCGGTTGGCCAATTCTTGGTTGCAGGCCATACCTTACTGTTGATGTTACGGATGATTGCAGCGGGTAGTTTGATGATCTCACGGTCATACGTCATGAGGCCATTAAGTTCGGTCTCTACGTCAAAAGGCTGAGTGTAGATGCTGCCGGTTAAACCAAGTTTTTCTAATTGACGTAAACTATCTGCCATTTCTGCATATTGTACTTGCATTTGGAGTGGCCCTTTTGTCCCATCATATCCCCAGCCGCCTTTCATCTCATCCCACATGTGTTTTTCTACCGGTACGCCGATACCGCCGAATTCGCCCACTACCAACGCTTTGTTTGGCAGCTTCATCGGCATCATTGGGTTAGGATAAGCATGAACGTCTGCTATGTCTGAGTTGATGTAAGGCTGTTCTGACGGTTGTCTTAACTGGTGGTTGACATAGAGATATTCACCCGTATGTCCGTTAACGATCCGGCTGGGATCAAGCTGTTTAAGCCAGGTGGTCAATCTAGCCTGATCATATTGTCCCCAGCGTTCATTGAAGAGTACCCAGGTCACGATAGATGGTGAATTGTAGAGTTGCACCACTGTGGCTTTAGCTTCTTTTTCGAACTCTTCTTTGGCGCCGGCCGGTAAGCCTTGATTAGGGTTGACGATGTCCTGCCAAACAAGCATGCCCAGTTTGTCAGTCCAATAGTACCAGCGGGCCGGTTCTACTTTGATGTGTTTGCGGATGGTATTAAAGCCCATGGCTTTAATGGCCTGGATATC
The DNA here is from genome assembly GCF_042676805.1 of Mucilaginibacter litoreus. Classification (NCBI taxonomy): domain Bacteria; kingdom Pseudomonadati; phylum Bacteroidota; class Sphingobacteriia; order Sphingobacteriales; family Sphingobacteriaceae; genus Mucilaginibacter; species Mucilaginibacter litoreus. Next base: position 81,284 of record NZ_JBHTHZ010000001.1, read on the forward strand.
GAACTTCAGTGCTTCGTCGGTTGGGGCAGTATATAGCCCATCGGGCCAGAAGCCTTGGTCCAAGGTTCCGAGGTTGTAGGTAAATTTGTTGTTGAGGAATATCTTGTCTATGCCATCCTTATCCTTTTTGATCTCGATTTTTCGCATACCGAAATAGCTTTTGATCTGGTCGCTGCCGAGCTTAACAGTAAGATTATAGAGATACGGATCGTCTGGTGACCATAAGTGAGCATTAGTAACCGGAAGGCTGATTTCGCTATTGGCTTTCCCTTTTATTGTTTTGCCTGCTCCTGTTATGGATACCGATACGTTCGTGTTGCTGTTAACCGTAATCTTTACAGATGAATGGTCGACATCAGGTTTGATCTTGAGTGAAGTAACATGATCAGCCGGTACAACCTCCATCCATACGGTCTGCCAGATACCAGAACTTGGCGTGTAATAAATATTTTCAGGATGTAGCACTTGTTTGCCGCTTGGGCCGAAGCCTTCGTTTGTTGGGTCCCATACTTTGACGCCAAGTTCATTGCTGCCACTTTTCAGTTCATCGGTGACATCAACACTGAATTCCGTATAACCACCCTGGTGTTTGGTGATCTCTTTTCCGTTGAGGTAAACGGTTGCTTCAAAGTCAACCGCCCCAAAATGGAGGATCACGCGTTCCCCTGCCTTGAGGTTCGGTTTGACGATGGCGCGTTTATACCAAAGGCTCTGGTTGGGCTGCAAGTTTTTCTTTACACCTGACAGAGCGGATTCAATTGGATATGGCACAAGTATGCTGCCGCTATATGCCGTCGGTAGTTCGTCCTTTGCCGTAATAGCATAGCTCCATAGGCCATTGAGGTTTGTCCAGTTTGTCCTGACCAATTGTGGGCGGGGATATTCTTTAAGGGCGTTGGTCGGTGAAACTACTTTAGCCCAGCGGGTAGGAATTGGCACCTCACCTTGTTTATAGGTTTGGGCGTACGTTACGCTTGCATAAGCGCATAACGCGCCCAGCATCAAGCTTTTTTTGCTTAAATTCATGTTATAATTGATATGTAATTGCTATTTTATTTCATCCAGTCGGGCATGGGTTCCCCTTTGAGGTAGTGGCCAAAAAATTGTTGTTGTTTGACGGTAAAGTCAAGTTGGGATACTTCATCGATAATTAAGTGTCCGCAATCATATTCCAGCAACCACGCAGGTTTCTTTAAACGCCTTAGAGCAGTAAACATTTCGAGGGCTTGGCTAAAAGGGACGGAACTATCGCCTCGACCATGTTCAATTAAGATTGGAGTTGTTACCTCATTTGCTTTTAATACTGCTGAACTTCTAAAATAAGCGTCTTGGTCCTCCCATATACTGCGTCTTATATTAAATTCGCCATTTTCAAGCATGCAATCCATGCCTGTATGTTCCCCGTACATGCCTCCTCTTGCATTGATGATGTCATAAAAGCCAGCCGAAGCTTGTGCCGCGGCGAATAGATGGCTGTTAGTGATTAGGATCGCCGTCTCATAGCCGCCGAAACTATGGCCTTGTATTCCCATGTGACTTCCGTCAATCCAGCTGAATTTTTTCAAATAATTTGCTGCTCCCTCGACTGATCCCACAGTTTCTTCTACAATCTTTGCACCATCATCATTGATAATATCAGGCGTGCATACAATATAACCGTTACTCACATACCATGGAATGCTGAGTAAACCAGCACTTAAATCCGGCGTTTTAAACTCGTTCATCGTCTCCGTCAGATTTTGATAATAGTAGAAAATTACCGGATATTTCTTTTGTGGATCAAAACTTTCTGGCTTATAGAGAATTGCAGCACCATTTTTATATCCGGTTATTGGATAGTGAATGAGTTCTCCATTCATCCAGTTATATTTCCTTTCAGGATAAATGTGACTGATAGTGTCAATGATCTTAAAGTCTTTCGTGTAAAATAAATTCGGAGACTCTGCTACTGACTGCCGGCAAAACAGATAAGCGTCTGCATCTTGAGCCTTTTTGAATGGCAAGCCCCAAAGGCCGGTGATAGACTTAAATTCCATTAAAAGTTTATAAGGTTCTCCTTGAACATCTACTTTTTTAAAAAAAAGTCCATTTTGTTGATTTTTCGGATCGTTTGCCTTTAGGATTAACGTTTCGTTTTCAACATGCACCTTGTTCAAATCGTTTTCAATAAGACTTAAGTTGACATTATGGTTTCTCCCATAGCTATTTGTAATATTAATCGGCGCTACTTTCATTTCTGGATCTACCTTAAGGATATCGTAATCCCCGCCGTCCGCTGTCAAAAACCATTTATCGGCGATTCCCCATTGCACAGGTTGTCCTGGTGTAATTGATAGTCTCCTTGAAACAATTGAATAACAAAATGACCTTTTCTCATTTGACTCATACCACGTGAGATATTTCTCGGATGGGGAGAGGGATGTGCTATAATCAGTAATTTTATCCTTAAGAATTACTCCAGTACGTAGGTCTATCAGGCGGCAATAACTTTTAATTGAAGGATTGAAATATGCGTCATTGTTGTTGCCGATCTTCCTGACCAGTATCACATTGTTGCCGAATTCGCTAATAATCTCGGTCGAATCATTTTCCATTTGAATAACCCTTGAATTAGTACTCAGTAGCTTCGACACCCAATATGTTTCTTTTGCTTTATAGGTTAGGCCGTTACTATTCAAAAACACATCTTTATACGACCACACACGAGCAATTTTACCTGTCGGCCTATATGCCTCAGTAGATATATGATTTATTTTTCTTACTTTGAAATAAATGGTTCTCCCGTTTGGGCTGAATGTTGGAGCCTCGTCAGCGATGGTCAACGAGGTAGTAGGATCAAAATCGGTAATGACTGGTTGTGCAGCCGAGAGGCCAGGACCGTATTTATACAGAATTGTTTTATTATTTGTCTTAAGGATAAATGCGAGATTCTCACCCGATCTATCAAACGTCCATGATGAAATATTTCCCTTTAACAGACTCTTACGTCGGAACTGAGGAAGGCTGACTAACGCAAGTTCATCTCCTTGCTTCACCAGCATTTTACTCCCTTGCTTGTTGACCAAAAATTCGCTAACACCATCTAAGGTTTGAGCAGATGCTGTTGAGAGACTTTGCATAATAAGATGATTTTTCTTTTGCAATAACAAGGATTGTTCATTCCCTGTGCCGATTAGTTGATACTTAATTACACCAGTTAACCATTTTACTTGTCGGATAGGCAGGGTAACAATCGCTAGGCTGTCTGATGTTTGATAAAGCAGAAATTTGCTATTGGCAGAAAAAACACTTTCGTTACCTTTATTAAGCTCATACGATTTTTTACCTAAAGCATCATATAAATATTGCCTCAAATTTTTGGTTCTATTAACAGAATATAAAACAAATTTGCCATCACCACTAATTTTATAATCTTCCAGCTTCTCCCATGTTTTGAAAGTATCATTTGTGATCTTTTCTTTTTGTGCTGTTGCATTCCCAATAAACGATAGGATGCCAATTATAGCTAAATAAAGGTATTTCATGCAGTCGGTGTAATAGTAAATGATAAAGTGGAGGAGAGACTTGACATCCATAATAATGACTTAGATGTGCTCGGGATAACCTGGATTTTGGTGTCCTTTCAAAGCGGGATTTAAAGTAAATTCTAAAAGAGGAATGGCAAACAACGCAGCAAATGGTTGCCATTGGCCGTCTTTTAATTTCGTTTGAATACTCATCACTTCATCGACTTTGCCAGTCCTTTTTAAATCGAGCCAACGATGGCCATTTTCTGTAAATAACTCTACCTGACGTTCATGCATTATATTGGACAGCATTGTATTGTCGTCTGAAATTGTGATTCCCGAAAGTCCAGCACGCCGCCTGATAATGTCAAGATCTGATTTAGCGCCAATAAGATCGTGTTGTCGCGCCCTGGCTTCTGAACGAATTAAATATTGTTCTGCAATTCGGAATACAATTGAATATTCGGTTTGTGGCTGAGATGTTTGCGAGTCGTTAGAACCATTTTTGTATTTATAAAAAAACGAGTAAGTTATTGCCGGCGATTGGCTATTATCTACAAAAAACTTAATCCAGTTTTGTTTCCTTAAATCTCCTTGTTCAAATGAAGTCAACAAGTTTGTGCTTGCCTGACTACCAGATATGTTAGTACCTGGTAGTGGTAAAAAGGCTTTACCTTCATATGTACTTGTAGTCTCTCCGGGAGTCTGATTATTGTTCGGCTGAAGTGCCCATATCGTTTCTTTACTATTCTTTTCAAATACGTCGTTAACAGCAACGGTATCAAACAACGACGAATTTTGTATTACAGCTGACGATTCGAGCTCCGCGTTTTTCCACTCACTTTTGTATAGATAAACTCTGGCAAGAAGTGATGAGGCTGCCCACGTTGTCGGTCTAACCCTCTCTGCTGTCACCGTACTCAGATCAGTACCAACAAAATTGGAAGGAAGATTTTCTTTTGCAAAAGTCAAATCTTCTATGACCTGTTTATAAACAGTATTAACGGGGCTTCTTGCTATATTAGAATTCGTGACCAGGCTAGTTGTCGTAACCAAAGGCACGTCCCCATATAAATTCACTAGATAAAAATACATCAGAGCCCTGGCGAATCGTGCCTCGGCAAGCAATTTGGATTTTGATGCATCTGGAATATTCTTGGAAGCAGTTACACCTTCAATCACGGAATTACAAGTATATATTCCGGACCCATAAGAAAAACTCCAAAATTGATCTGATTGACCACTATCGTTTACATCAAAAGCGTTTTTATAAAATGGAGTCCTTAGAAAAGGGGCTGCATTTATATCATCTGCTACACCTGCTAATCTGACACTTGTAGATCCCAGATAATCTACTAGTTTTGCGTACAGTCCATTCAAAACAGCAACAGTCGTGTTTGTATTTGAATAAACAGTTTCCCCAGTAATCTTGTCTGCGGGCAGGTTTATTTGTAGCATCTTTTTGCAAGACGTTGCAAGTGTAAGAATAATTATTACTGAAATCGCAAACGCTGCGCTGCGAATTTTACAAAAAAAATGTACCATCAAACTAAAAAATTACGTTAAAACCTAAACTAACTTCTCTTAATGGGGCAAGCGAATAAATACTTTGCGCCTCAGGATCAATGCCTTTATACTTTGTAAATGTGGCCACATTTTGTGCATTCGCAAATATCGTTAACCCTTTCATACCAATTTTTTGTATCCGTACAGATGGCAATTGATAAGATAAGGAAACGTTTTTCAACTTAAAGAATGAAGCGTCGACCCAAGCTGCGTCACTCTGGGTTAAGACTGCATAATCAAAATATCCGTCGATATTGTTGCTAACCTTTTGAATGGAAGATATGTCTCCAGGATTTCGCCATCGGTTGACATTAAATTCAGGCGAAGCGAAAATAGTCGACCCCGGAGCACCGCCATCAGTTTGATAAATTGGGTTCTTACCCATTTGTTTGGAGAATTGTATGAAAAAAGAAAGCGAAAGACCACGGTAATTAAACGAATTAGTAAATCCGCCGTAATACTTGGGAGCTATATCAATAAGTTTAGCGTACTTGTAAGAAGAAAATGCATCGAAATTTGAGCCCGTGGTACTGGTTCCATCTTTCTTAGCAAAAGTGTAATAGCCCGTTTGTGGATTTACCCCGCGAAATTCGTAAACTGCAACTATTCCAGCGAATGGCTTACCGACAGCGTTGAAGTTAGGATCCGTCACATCATAAATGTTGTTTATGCGATCTGGAAAGGATAAGTCATCTTTTGGCGGAAAGGCTAAAATTTTGTTTTTGTTTAAAAAGGAAATATTACCGGTAATTTTCCATTGAAAGTTATGATGGCTAATTACTTCGGCTGAAATTGTTGCTTCCATCCCGGTATTTTGAATGCGTGCGTTTTGGTTAATTGCCACTCGGCCTGCACCGGTTGTAAGTGCAGTAGACTTTGATAATAACTGACTTCCGCTGATCGCATTAAAATATGAAGCAGATAGTAAAATTCTATCTTTAAAAAAACCGAGATCAAATCCAATTTCTAGATTTTGTTTACTTTCCCAGTGATAATTGGGATTGACTGCACCAGAACTCCCAATCACATTTAAACCTTGGTAATTAACTCCCGAGATGGCGCTAAAAAGTTCGAGAAACTGATAGTCTCCAATACCGTCATTGCTGGTGGTTCCAAAGCTCGACCGAATTTTCCCGTAACTTAATACGCTTTTTTTATCTTTAAGAAAATCTTCATTAGAAAAAATCCAAGCACCGCCTACTGAGGCAAAATTGCCAAACTGGTTACCAGGACCAAAACGACTACTGCCGTCGTGACGGCCATTTAAATTAACAATATATTTATCCTGCCAATTATAATTAATCCTTCCAAAGGTACCCAGATATTTATACTCCGCAGATGTGTTGCTTTTGTCACCAATTCCATCAGAGTTTCCCAACGCAAGCGAACCGATTAAAGCATCGCTGGTATATCCACGCGCCGTGATTACTTGGCTCAATTGTGTGTTAGTTTGATAAGACGCGCCTAAAAGAACATCCAATCTACCTCCAAAAAGATTTTCTACATAATTTAATTGAGGAGCAGTCGAGAATGTACTTGTACTGTTGTCCGTCGTAGCAGAATAAGCAGTCGCGTAACCAAATGTCGCAGGATCCTGTGCAGCTATTGTGTGTGGAGAGAAACTATGAATCGTTGTTTTAGTAATTCCAATATCATTAGTAAATTTCAAACCTTTCGCCAGTTGATAACTTAAGTTGATATTACCTCTTATAATATTTGAGGTAGTTTCAGTCATTTGTTTAAGTAGCGAGAGGGGGTTTGTCCAGGTGCCCAGTCCAATGTCCGATCCGGGGTTAGGCTCCCAATTAAGATTTCCACTTGCTTCGTATACGGCCGGTGCATTGGGAGCTAGTGTAAGTGCAAAACGTGTAAGGTCATCACTGGAATGGTCGGAAATATTATTATACCCCCCTGAAATACCGATTTGAAATTTTTGATTTGCAGAACGTCCGTTCAGTGAAAAATCTATGTTGGAGGTTTTAAACTTACTGTCTCCAGGGGTCAGAGTGCCTCGGTCACTATATTGGCCCGCAACCCGATATTGGAGCAACTGATTCCCGCCTGAGACATCAAGATTCCCATAATAAGTAACGCCTGTACCACTTAGAAATTCTTTTTGCCAATCTGTATAACGCTTAGGGTTCCACACAGTCAAGTCGAAGTTAGATGCATCTTTTTCACCATTTGGCGTAGAATGATCGGGAATAGGCAAACCCGAATTGCTATAACACTCACGGCGCATCTCCAAATATTGGTCAGTGTTCATCATTTTAAATGTCTTTGGAACTGTTGTTAAGTTTGTGCTAAACCGACCACTTACTTGTGCATCACCCGCCTTGCCCCTTTTAGTAGTAATTAAAATTACGCCATTAGCTCCGCGACTACCATAAATAGCAGTTGCATCTGCGTCTTTTAGTACATCTATAGATTCAATGTTATTCGGGTTAATAAAACTTAGGGCCGATATGGTTTCTAGCCCAGGCTGTTGTACGCCAGCAATACTATTTAAGTAAGGCACACCATCAATTACGAATAACGGTTCACTATCAACATTTGATAGGCTGTTCTGCCCGCGTAACTGTACTTTAACGGCTGCTCCGTTTAGTCCGGATGTTGGCGTGATAATCAACCCCGGTACACGGCCCATCATGGCATAAAGCGGGTTCTGTACAGGCTGGTCCTCTATTTCTTTTGCTTTTATAGTAGTGATATTGGAAGTACTGATCCTTTTGCTGGTTTTACCATACGCTTGCACTTGTACCTCATCAAGTTTTGAATCACTGAGCTCCATTTTGATATTGATCAGTTCTTCATCAATATTAATTTCCTTCTCCTTGTAACCAATATATGTTATGACGAGAATTGAATGTTCCGCTATCCCTTTTAATGAAAAAATACCATCTTTATTTGTAACAGCCGATTCCTTACCGTTTTTGACACGTACAGAAGCGCCGACCAATGGTTGTCCATTTTCATCAATAACGCTGCCTGCGGCATCCCTGGCATCCATAACTTTTTTGATCCGGTCCAAAATTGTCACCTCCTTCTCCCTCACCTCAATCGAATTATCCTGAATCTCAAACTCCATATTCTGATCCCCCAGGATCTGATCCAGCGCCTCCTTCAAAGGCACATTCTTCAGCTCAACGGTCACCGGCTTTGCCTCCTTGACCAAGGCAGAAGGATACAAGACCAGATACCCGGTCTGCTTCTTAATATCCGTAAAAATGCTCTTCAGGCTAGCATTACTTTTAGTCAGGGTCACATTCTGCGCATGTGTCGCCGCACTAACCTGTAAAAGCGTAACTAATAATATAATGGTCGTGAGTCGCATGATCAGCCATATTTCGCGGTACAGCCGTCGGGGCATACCAGGTTCATACGTATTTTTTTTATACATTTGTGTGTCTTTGCTATAAGCAGTCCGCCGCTATTTTGAACGGTCGTGGCGGCTGCGGTTAAACATAAAATCTTTAACTGGCGGGATTGAACCAGAAGTTCAAAGCTTCTGGTTTTTTCGCGTTTAGCCCATTTGCAATTGTGCTCAAGAGGACTTAGGCGTTTTTTATACCCGTATCATCGTCGTAAATATCTCATCATGCGGCTCGCTGTTTAAGGTTCATCATTCAGTTAACAATCAGGTTTTTCGTATGATAGCATATTATTAGTAACTTATCTCGTAACATAGATCACCCTTCCCTGTAGCTTAAAATGCACTAAACGCGTGCTTTCCAATTGCTTCAGCACCTTCGACACATTACTGAAGCGCGGCAAACCACCGCCAAAAGTCTCCGCCTTATCCACATCCCCACTGTACTGAACATCCACATCATACCAGCGCGACACCTTCCGCATAATACTCTCCAGCGGCTCATCATTAAAAACAAACAGCCCATTCTTCCAGGCCAGCACCTCCTCCTCATCCGCATCCTGCACCTTCAGACCAGCCGCATTCAACACCGCCTGCTCACCGGGTTTGATCACCCGCTGTACCGCCGCCGTACTCACCTTCACACTGCCTTCCAGCAAAGTCGTCTTTAAAGACGGCTCATCGCTATAACTATTAATATTAAAATGCGTACCCAGCACCTCCACCGTCTCCTGAGCCATCGTCACTTTAAACGGATGCAGCTTATCCTTAGCAACCTCAAAATATGCCTCACCGATCAGCTCCACCTTACGCTCCGCGCCGACAAAAGCTGCCGGATACCTCAACGAAGAAGCCGCATTTAGCCAGACCTTCGAACCATCCGGTAATACCACCTGGTATTGTCCGCCTCTTGGTGTCTCGATCGTGTTATAAACCATTTCCGCATCAGTATGATTATAATGCGAATCATCATATTCCACTTTCCCATCCGCGGTTTTACGGATCGTCTGACCACCCTGGCTGGCGATCGCGCCATTCTTCGCATCGGTCAGGGAAATACGCTGACCGTTACCCAAAGTCAGGTAAGCCTTATTGCCACCGGGACGGATATCCTGTTCCACTTTCGTTACCATGACCTGCTCCGTCTTTTTAGATCTCAGGAAAAAGTAAGCACTGATCGAAACTGCTATTAAGACAGAAGCAGCAACTGCAATGCGCGGCCATAAGCGGATCGTACGGGCACCGTTTCCTGAACCGATACGGACATCAATGCGCTTCTTCAGTTCTGCCAGCTTTTCCGCTTCTCCTGCAATAGCCACTTCCTCCTCCTGCTCTGCCAGTTCGGCACGGATCAGCGCATGCAGACTTTCCTCGTCTGCCGTACCGAAGTAAGCGATTAGCCTGAGCACTTCTTCCCGGCTGCATTCGCCGTTCAGGAACCTGCGGTATAAAAATTCGGGTTGTATCTGTTTTGCCAAAGTAATGTCCTTTTATAGCTATTACGCTTCTCAAAAGGGTGTCAATGACAAGGAGTGAAAAAAAATTTAAAGATTTTTTAACATTCTTATCACACAGAATGATTTTGCTTTAAACATTGTCAATTAACAGGGAGATGTCTAAAACTTAGACGCTTCTTCCAAATGCATCGAATAATTGCTAACTTCAAAATCATATTTTAAAACCTGGCCACACAACAGCATGCGCAATATCATAGCATTCGCCGATGAATACGGCAATAATTCTTTTGACTTTACTAAACAAGGCAGTCATTTCATCGTGGCCGGCGTGATCTTTAACAAAGATCAACTGACAAAAAACGAAGCCGCTATAGAGCAAATCAGATCGAAACATTTTCAGACGGGCGAAATCAAATCAAAAAAAGTAGCCGATAATCATAGCAGGAGAACCAAGATACTTAAGGAAATTCTTGAATTGGACTTTTCTATTTATGCTGTTATCGTCGATAAAAGAAAACTCGAAGGAGAAGGATTCAAATATAAGCCATCTTTTTATAAGTTTTTAAACGGTCTGGTGTACAAAGAACTGTTCCGTACATTTCCTGATCTTGACCTTGTCGTCGATGAGCATGGAGAAAATGATTTCATGCGTCAATTTAAAAAGTACGTTCAGAGCAAACATATTCCTACGCTTTTTAGCGGCAGCGATTTTAATTTCGGTCATAGTCATGGCAATACCATGATACAACTTGCAGATTTCATCGCCGGGACATTAGGGCGCTGTTTTGATGAAAGCAAAATCTCAAAAGAAAGCAGTGAGTTTTTAGCCCTGTTGAAGCCGAAAATCACCAGCTTAAACCATTTCCCTCCGGATCACCGCTCCTATTACACCGAAGCGGTAAAGGATGAACAAAACTTCCATCCAGAAATTGCTGCAGCAGGTTTCAATAGTGCCAATTTATTCATTGATCAAAAAAAGGTTGATGGCCAGGACGACATTGATCAGATCAATTGTGTCAAACTCTTACTTTTATACTTCAACAATTATGGTTCTGACCGCTATATTCCTACCAGAGAGCTGATTCGTCATTTGACCGTCGGAAGGCCCGAGCCATTATCAGAGCATAATTTTAGAACAAGAGTAATCGGTAAAATCAGAGATGCAGGTGTATTAGTCGTAAGCAGCAGTACCGGTCAGCATAAAGGATACAAATTACCTGCATCGATCGAAGACCTTCATAAATTTTTAAACCATGGCAATAGCATGATCCTGCCTATGTTACATCGGATCAAAATCCTTCGTGACAAAATTAAACTTTCAACGCTTAACGCATTGGATATTGTGGAGCGTGAAGAATTCAAGGAATTGAAAAAGCTATTGGATAATTTTGATTAGGGCTGTAAAAGCTAAAAATCAAAAAGATCGTCATCGCGCTTTGGCTCATAAATGATAACTCGTGGATTTCCGTTCGGGGTTACGTCAGATTGCTTTGGATCAAATAAAACAATATTTGGGTGCCAACCTACACTTGAGTTATAGCGTATACCACTGTAGCCTGCAAGTTTTGCTGTATCAGCTACAAAATTTGTCAATAGATATTCCGGTTTCCAAGTTGAACCTGAGGTTGTCTTACGCTCTAAGACAGCATTATTTAGCAATGCGGTGAAAAGTATACTATCTAAGCTGTAATATTTATCCCAGTCCATAGTAAGATCAAGAATATTTGTCACGTCCGTTACAACATACTCCTGCATCCAGATAAGCGCTTTGATAGAGTCGTCACCCAGCACCTCTGTGATAGAACCTTCTTCGCTTTCTGAGAGATAAAGAACACTTTGACCAGCGTGATTGTAACGACCGACATTGGCAATACCAATAGTTGGCGCGCCAAGATGTTCGGAGGTGAATACATCAGAACCACGAACTAATCGCCCCCTAAAAAACCTCGCTGAATCTATTTTGTAAACCGGTAGTGTATTGCCCATAATTTCCTTATGAATCCTCTTTGCTAAGGGATTATTTACTACCAGCGAAGGGTAAGCCGTTATGAAGTTTAACAACTCATCAATTTTCTTTTTATATTTTTTGTCCGCATCCGCAATTTTCGCCTGGATCTCCAAATCTATTCGACTCTCTGTACAGACATCAGAATACAATTCAAAATCGTCGTGACCACATCCTTGACAGACCATATTCGCGGCGATAACATCATGATATTTTTCAGGAATATTGTAGTCATTAAAAACGTCTATCAAATCGGTTTTTTCACCCAATAACCATATGACATCGCCTCCGTCATAGGGTTGGTCATACATGCAATACTTGATCACATCTTTTACTTTGTCATAATACTTCTGTGCTTTAGGCGGAATTTCAGGTTTGGCAAAATGATCCATCGTAAATTATTACTTTATAGCTTCCTTGCCAGATCCGTGATCACCGAAGCAATGATCACCTGCATGGCGACATGATTGTAATTGTACATAAATTCCTTGATGCTTTTGGTTGCCCGGAAAATATGCGTATTGATCGTTGCGGTAGAAATCCCCAGTTCCTGGCTTACCTGCTGGTAGGTCTTCCCCTCCAGCTTGCATAGTCGGAAGACGAGTTGCTGTTGCGCCGGCAACTGATCGATCGCCTTATGCAGCAACTCTTCCGTTTCCTTGGCAAACAGCTCCTCTTCCGTATGCAGATAACTTTCGGTAAAATCTTTCAGTACAGCTGTCTGTAAGCGTTCATCCCGGTTAAGCTTGCGGTAAAAATCATAGACCAGGTTCTGCGCGATCAGAAAAAGATAGGCCCGCAAGGGTTTTTCAGGATCGATCAGATGCCGCTTATCCCATAAACGGACAAACACATCCTGCAGCAGTTCGTCGGCCAGTTCCTCGACCCGAACCATTTTTTTCAGCTTCCTGTAAATGACAGCGCTGTGAGAATCGTAAAAGTAAGTAAAGGCCCGTTCGTTCCCTTCCTTCAGCTGCCTTAACAGCAGCTGTTCATCCAGGTCATATCGTCCGTCCGCGCCCATTTATCGTTGAATCTATCTTTTAAATATAAGAAAAACAGGGCTAATGATAAAAAAAATATTTTACAAAGTTCCAAACATAACCTTCGGAAAATCAAAGGATAACAAGAGAAACCAATGGAAAAGATCAGCTTTGAACAACTACCTGAAATGATGGCCCTCCTGCTCGAAAAGGTCGAACGGCTGGAGACCCTGTTGACCGGCGAAAAAAAGGACGGCCCGCAAATAAAAGAAATGCTCACCATCGACGAAGCTGCAGACTATATGGGCATTTCGAAATCCTGGCTGTACAAAATGACCATGAGCGGCGAGCTCCCCACCTATCGTCCCGGCGGCAAGCGGATATACCTTAAACGCTCCGATATCAACCAATGGATGAGCAGCAAAAGACGCAGCAGCGCCTCCGAGATCGAACAGGCCGCCAATGACTACATACGTAAACATCCGCTAAAACGTTGAAACCACCTTTCACCCGCGAAGAATTATATAACCATGTCTGGAGCAAACCCATCTCCAAACTTGAAAAAGAACTAAACCTGAGCAACTGGGACATCAAACAATGGTGTAAAAAGCTGGAAGTACCGCTCCCACCCGTTGGCCACTGGACACGCCTGCAATTCGGTAAACCCGTTGAGCAAATACCGTTACCACCATTATCAGAAACTGCTGAAAAGGCGCTGGCTGTAGCGGAAGCTGACCCTCCCGACCTCGCCGCATCCAGGCAGGTACATGCCCCCCCTATCCTATTCCCAGGCGAAACAGAACTGTCCTTCGCCGTTCCCGACCGCCTGATCAACCCGGATAAACTGACCCTTGCTGCCGAACATACGTTGCGCTCCCGGATCACTAAACCTAACCCGGAATTCGGGACAGTCCACACCGAACTGGAGCAATTGAATATCCGGGTCTCGCCGGGCAATATCAATCGTGCGCTGCGGATTATGGATGTACTGGTCAAAGCCTGGAAACGCCGCGGTTACCGGATCGGTTTTGAAGGACGCGATATGTTCGTCTATATCCGTACCAAGGTCAAACAGCGGGTTCACCTCTGGGAGATTACAACCAAGCGACCAAAGGAAAAACTCCACGGTTTCCAGCTTTATGATGCTACCGGCAAACTGGCCTTTAAGATGGAGTATGTCCTCGGTAGAGAATGGCGGGACGGCAAACAGTTTCTGGAAGATCAGATCCTGGACATTCTTAACCAGATGGAACTGGCAGCGCGATATCTGGAAAAGAGCTGGGCGGATCAGGCGGAAAGGGATGTACAACGTGAAGGAGCACGAGCAGAATCGATCGTGAGTTTAGAAACGGAGATTATCGAAAGACAGCGACCTAAAAACCCAAAAAAGAAAAAAGGGTTTAAAAAGTTATTAAAGGAAGCTAAACGCTGGAAAGAAAGACAATTAGTGGACGAATATTTAGCGGATCAGTTTCTGAATGGCGAACATACCACCGAGTTTTTAGAGTGGATAGAGTGGGCTCGCAAAGTTCGCATCGCTAAGTAATTCAAGTCATAAGCGTAATATACCCTTACTAGTTACTGAAACGATACTTTAAACTATTACTTTCAAATTCTTTGATAGACTTCATTGCGAAATTTTCAGACTGTTTTTCAGTTAAATGGAGATATACATTAGCATATTCGTTTAAAATATTCGTAGCGAAAATACCTGTGTCATCAGTACCAATTACGATTGGAGGTATCGGATGTTTCTCTTTCCTGAATTTCAACCAATTCCATAAATGGTAGGATTGGAAGCTACGATGATGCCCAATCCTTACATTGGAGGTTGGAAGTGCTTCAATAATAATCAGCCGGTCCGACATTATTTTTAAAATAATTTGTTGACATATTTCCATCGTTTTAGCAGTTAATAAATCATCCGGTGTAATTTCAATTATACCTTCGTAAGCTTTCCGGAACTTTTCGTCATGATATTTTCTAATTAATCTTTTCGCATCCTCCGAAACGCTCGCATTTTTTATTTCGTTCCATTCTATGGCGTCAAAAACACTGTAATTAGCAGCCTCTTCACGACTTTTGGCAAGCAACAGCATTGGTTCAAATTTTCTATTGAGCCAAGCTTCTATTAATTGCTCCAGAGAGACAGTTTCATCATAAATAGATTCTGCTAAATCTATAATTATGCCTGGAAGAACATCTTTTAAGTGTTCTAAACGACCAGCCCCATAACTATTAATTAAATAATAAATAAAAATTAAGTTATCCAACCATTCACCACGTCTAATAAGCAATCGGTTCCCTACTGCACTTAACCAAAGATTTGGCGCTAAGCCAGTTGCAACTGCATGACCAATCCGATTATTAGGCATCATTTCCGTAAACTCAATTGCTTCGAAAATGGCTCTTAGGCCGCTGACCAAGTGATGAAAATCTTCACCAGCGTGATAAGTAAAATTATGAATTTCGCTACGACGCAATTTACGAAACAAGGGCGCAAAAACTTCAGGCGGGGCGTCGAACTCACTTGATGCAGCATCTATACCTACTACAAGTTTTTTATATTGCGGATGATTTTTTAAAAGTATGGCAAGTACTTTTCCCCTATCCCATATTTCATTTCGCAGCCATTTATGTCTAATTCTTGAATCGACGTTTATCCCTTCTGCGCGCTTAATAAAGTGAGCTACTAATTTGAGATCCGGTTTATTGAGCACATCAGAATGACTTAATTTTAAAGTATCTAGCATACTTGACCATCCACCGTTGATTTTATTCAACATTCCTACCAATTTCTCTTCGTTTTCTTTTGGTGAAAAACGTCCTTCGAGGAATCCAAAATTTTGAAATTGATTACCCTGTATTTGTTGAAATCTTGATGCATACTCTAGCTCACTGAACTCTCGCATACCATTTATCGTTAGCTTTTGAAATTGCTCAAAGCCGTATTGATGGGTTTGCTGTACCAAAAGCCGGTTGCATAACCCTAGAATCAAAAGATAGAAATGAAATAAGGATTTACAATGATCATCAGGGTACAATGCAATGTGATTCAATACTCTGACAAACATCAAGGCTTCTACAGCTAATTTTGAAGATTTTACATTTTTATCGGCTATGAGATTAAAGAAAGGATTCCGCAAACTGTCCTCAGGTAAAGGCGTATAAAGTTTCTGAACTTTAATAAGTATTTGATTGATAGTTAACTTTGCATTTTCACTTTCAGGGGCATTTATCAAATCATACATCATATTACGAAGTCTTCTTGCGATCATTAGAAGATCTTTGAACTTGTTTGGTTCCAATAAAGACGATTCTTGTTCAAGAAGTTCTTTTACACGCCCCGAAACCCACTCCCTTTGTAACTCCGCATATATTTTGTCTGGATGGTCCAAATAATCTTGCCAAGCGACATCGGTTTCAGTAGAACCATTTAAATGCATGTGCAAATCGTGAAACCCTCTATTTAATTTGATAAATTCATCTAGCTGCTTTATTGAAGGGGATGCTAATGCTGTATATTGAAAATTAGGTAAAATAATATTATCAAAGAAATCGCGAACATCCTCTGCGTTATTCCAATTTCGATCGAACCGTTTTGAAATCAACGCAGACTTCAAAACCAAAGGCGGTAAGTAAGTAACCTTTTCTTGCCATTGATGTTGTTGCTGAGTTTTAACGATAATTAAATTGCCACTCCAACCTAACATTTTGTCTGCTAAGTCAACGAGACCTTTAGAGAAAATACCTGAAATATTTGTAATACCGTTAAACGTCACTTCTGTCAACAATCTGTAATAATGATCAGGTAATAGCCTGTTTTCGGATCTCTCCCTAAGAAACATTCGTCGATTGATATCTTCAAAAGTCACAAGCTGTTTTGAAAGATACTGTTCTAACGATTCGCCATCGTTAAGTAAGTGCTTTAGAACTGAATCAGTATTCATTAATTTTCTTCTTCAGCTTCAAGGTATTGTATAATTCTACTTAATTTTTCGGGGGTCATTCTTTCTGCCGGATGCAAATTTGAATACAATGTCGACAACTCGATTAATGTGCCCTCATCGTTTAGTGCATCAATCATACGAAAAACTGTAATGCCGGCATTAGCAAAATTCTGTACAATCATATCGAGGTTACGCGGTTTAACAATCCGATACTTTGTTTTTACTTCCATCAGATGATGAAATACTGAAATGGTGAAGCTTGGTTCTGTTAAAGAAGGTCCTGCATAATTGGCAATCGCCTTTTTGAGTTTGGATGAAGGATCGATATAAGCGAGTAATAATGGACAAGCAAATAACCATTTTGAAAGTGTTAATTCGGTTGTATCCCCTTCGACAGTTCTCTGAAGATTATTAATTAGTATGTCGTCTGACATCCTAGTGTTATTCAGACTAATAGCCGGTCGGGTAATATGCTCTTTTATATCCTCTATAAAAACAGAGTTCAAAAAAGCGACTGTTAAAGCATGCATTACGCGCCCCAATTTTTCATCTTTTTGAATACTTTGAATAGCATCTGCAGCAAAAAAGAAACGTGTCGATATTTTTCCAAGCAAATGCGGTGGAATGGGCTTCTTAGGATACGCGTTAACCCATGTCGTTAATAAACTTTCTAATATGCTTGGGTTGGTTGATAGCTGATTGGCGTTAGTATCCAATTCTTCCGCGCTATCATCACTGTCAATAATGCCAGAAGATCGTTGCCTGAAATCAGGCATTGGATAACTTCTCAATTGAGATAATTCTAGAATTCCTCTGTAAGTATCTCCACTATGTACTTTTCTAATAAGTTCGGAAATAGCGGAAAGTAATACGTGGAAAGAGTAAACCAAAACACTACTTTGACTTAGTGTACTCTGACTTATTGAAAGTGGCAAATAAACCAAAGCTTTCGCGTCCGGATTGAGATTCGACGCAATATAATCAATTCTGTCTATGCGACTACTTTGCTTTTTCTTTGATGTGCCAGCAAGGCCTAATAGCGGAATTATTCCGGCCCATGGCCTATCGCCGCGACTACGCAAATCACGAAAGGCAACCATATAGGCTGTAGTCATACCGATATTATCTTTAAGTACTTTATCTTGCAAGATACCTGAATGCCGACAAAGATCTTCGATTCCAGGATCTTCTATATTGTCCTTTTCTCGATTATACCCCAGACTACTAAGCAAATTTCGCAAGTAGCCAATACGGACAAAGTAGTCAAAGATAATTTCTGGCCCAGCTGCACTGGACTTACTAAACAAAAATGTCAGAGCTGTTAGCGATCCATTTAATGCAGGCTTAACTGTCGTAGGCTGCATTTGATGTGTTTCGCTCAAGATCCTTTCTCTTAACAGTAGATCCAAAATTGTAATGTTTAGATATTGAGGAGAACTGGTTATACGTGCGATATCTAATCTCATTTCATATAGATCACTTACAAACGGATCCAGAAGGCTTATTGCATCTCCAGTCGATTCTTTTAGATTGGACTCAAAAAAGCGTACCTGCATACGTAGCGGCGACTCCAATAAAAATGCTCTATAAATTTCGGCCTGGTAAGAATTAAAGATACCAAAGCCCTTAAGTATACTATTATAAGTGTCTATTATATTCTTGACTTTCGTGTTTTTATAAGCCACCGCAACGTCGAAGTTCGGATTTAGAAACAACTTCTCTTTTAAGGTATTTAAATGAATCCTTCTTACCGGCTTCATTACTTTTTGCAAATACTGGCTTTCTGTTTCAGTCACTAAATCCCTAAGGTAATTCATGCCGGCATCAGAATTCCCCTCAACCTTGAGTAGTTGCTCACCAAAGTTTTCCCACTGACGTTTTCTAACAGCAAGGGAATATAATCGCATGTCTCCACTTAAAATTGTGATCAATTGCGGAGAAACAAAATATTTCCTTAATAATTCCAATACCGGCCAGCCTTTTTTAAAGTCAATATCGATATCATCAAAAGCTACAATAAAAGCTTTCTTATCAATGATATTCAAAGCCATAGTAACCAGTTTTCTAAAACTTTTTTCAAGTTTTCGAGAAGCTGTTACAGAACGTATTCCGCGCTGCATTATATATTCAGGATCTTGCCAACTAGTGTCAGTTAAATTGCCCCCAATGCCATCAAGTGTGGGAAGCGCGTGCGCAAGTGCTTCAAATTTGATACGCCATTCTTCACTGGTGTGTTGGAACGATTTTATTCTATTATTGTCAGATTGCTCGAGAGTCTGAGTTACCCGATCATCAATCAATGATAATACGTTTAAGAATATATGCCCTTTCTCTTCAATAAGTGTTGGATCAATGATTTCTAAAACTTCAACATCTTCGGATTGATTTTCAAAGGAGCTTAGTAAGCTCAACAAAAAGCTAGTTTTGCCACTTCCTCTAGTTCCAAGAATAGTGATGGTATTATGATTCCGCTGTCTATTGAAATTCGAGGTTTCTTCATCACCTACTTCGATATTTTCTAGGGCTTCATTAATCCAAGAGACCACTCGATTGTATTCATTGAGATGAATAAGTTCTTTTTCTTTAAAGGCACGCGCGTCACCGCTTTGATCTACTCGTAATTCAATTAGAGTTTTTTTATCCATGGAATAGGTTTTAATTGTAAATATGAAGTTTTTTTTACAGGAGCACAACTCATAAAAAGTTCCAATATGGATTGAATGTGAGATCTAGTGTTAGATCGATACTTTTTGGTTACCTTCAATTATTGGCTTAAATGAAATAGAAAGATTAAATTAGCCGTGCTAAACCTAATATTATGTTAAAAGAGGTCATTTGGCCGGATGATCAGTCTTATCTTTCGGGAAGTAGCTGGGAACCCTACCAGTTTTACAATGATGCGTTAAAAAATAGTAACCGGCTGGAACTTCTATTGGGTTATTTCAGCTCTTCAGCAATTAATGCTCTGTCTGAAAGTTTTGCGCAATTTATTCATGGGGGCGGTGTAGTACACATGATAATAAACGATATCTTATCATCGTCGGATAAAGCTGCAGTTATCGAGGGTCAAAACTTCGGTGAGCATTTATCGGTGTTTGATTTAAGTGACATCAGTCAATTAGCTCAAACGCTTCAGGGTTACGATCGCCATTTCTTTGAATGCTTAGCTTGGTTGATTTCCCAAGATCGCATCGTTTTAAAAATTGTGCGACCTAAAGACGGCAAAGGTATATCTCATTTCAAGTCCGGTGTATTTTATGACGGTCAAGAAAAAGTGGGCTTCAAAGCTTCCTGTAATTTCACGTCCTACGGATTGTTAGAAAACCTTGAAGAACTTGATATTTATCTTTCCTGGGAAAATGGCAGATCAGGCACATTCATCAAAAAAAGGATCGATTACTTCAAACAAATATTCACTGGCAAAGCAGATTTTGTAGAATATTTGGATGCTACACAAATCAAAGAAGCGTTGCAAAACAATTTTGGTGGTAAAGATGAAGAAGAGCTTTTGATACAAGAAAAGGAATTACAAGCGCAGAAAAAGCGTTTTCGAAAACGCCATACTAAAGTCAAAGATAATAGCATTGCGAAATCGGAACCTCAATTTCCTTATTCGGAAGGCCCGCGCCCCTATCAGGAAGAAGCTTATACCAATTGGGTTAAGCATAACAAAAAAGGTCTATTTGCCATGGCCACGGGCACAGGGAAAACCCTTACTTCACTAAATTGTCTCTTACATGAATATCAAGATAGTGGAAAATACCGAGCAATTATATTGGTCCCAACAATCGAATTGGTCACGCAATGGAAGAAAGAATGTCAAAAATTTACTTTTCAGAATATAATAACGGTAAGCTCAAAAGAGCGATGGGATAACAATATTGCATTTATTAATTTGGCATCGCGTTTTATATCCAGTTCTTTTATTATTATAACAACCTATGCATCTTTCCATCGGAAAAAATTTCAAGAATATTTCCGGCAACTACCAATAGATACCTTGTTGATCGCTGACGAAGCCCATAATTTGGGTTCACCGTTATTAACAAAGCTTTTACCATCAATTCATCTTGAAAAAAGAATAGGCCTTTCTGCGACACCAGATCGGCAGTACGACACGTTAGGCAACTTGGCTTTAGAGCAATTCTTTAATGATGCACCACCGTTCGTTTATAGCTATACTATGGAAATGGCGCTTAAAAGCGAGTGGCTTTGCCCTTATGCCTATTATCCGCATGTAGTTTACTTAACTACCGAAGAAACTGATCAATACATGAAGCTCTCGCGGCAGCTTCTAACTTATTTCGATCAGAAAACAAAAAGCTATCAGAAATGCCCAGAAGTCGATTTTCTACTTCTAGCTCGAAAACGACTTGTCCATAAGGCCACGAATAAAAAACAGGTATTCGAGCAAATCGTTAATAATGAATTCGATAGAAAAGGCAGTCTAAAATATACACTCGTTTATGTTCCTGAAGGCCTGAACGATGGTCAAGGAGATGATGACCATGATATCCATGTTTTTGATGACCAAGACGAATTTCAAGAAAGTACCGATGAGCTAAGCCTAATCGACCAGTATACCAAAATTATACGTTCGGTAGATCCACGGATTATGGTAAAACAATATACCGCAAAAACCGGGGACAGGCCACAAACGATAAAAGATTTTCAAGAAGGTAAAATACATGTATTAACCTCAATGAAATGTCTGGACGAGGGCGTAGACGTCCCTCGTTCCGAATTAGCGATTTTCTGCGCAAGTACTGGCAACCCTCGACAGTTTGTTCAGCGTCGAGGGCGTGTATTACGTCTTCATAAAGAAAAGGCCTTTGCAGTCATTCATGATCTTGTCGTCGTACCCCAGGTTAGTGAAGACGATAGTACTTACGCTATGGAGAGAAGTTTTATTCAAAAAGAACTATTACGCGTAGTAGATTTTTCCGTACTTTCAGACAATAAGTCAGATACTTATAAAGAATTACGATCAATTTTAGAATATTATAATTTAAATTTGAACGATCTCGCTAACCTTTAAACCTAAACATATGGCTAGACACGATACCATTCTTCAAACTTTTCTTAAACACCGACTGCTGGTTGATAAATATCATCTTACGACCGAAGATCAGCATTTACGTCTGCGTGAGGCGCTTACTTCTGATAAACCAATTGTTAAAACAATCGCTCTTATTGTACAGGGTTTGGAAAGTTCGCCACAATCTTCTGACCAGGCTTTGCGAATCACAGTAACTAACTATTTAAATGAAGCAGGGTTATGATCATTAAGGAAATTACATTACAGAACTTTCTGTGCTATTTTGGCCGTAAAAAATTCGTGTTGTCTGACGGTTTAAATATTATTCTCGGGGAAAACGGTGAAGGAAAAACCAAATTCTTTGAAGCGCTAGATTGGTTGTTCAGTGGTGATGATAAGGGGTTGTCACAATTGATTTCAGCTAAAGCTCTGCACGATGCCGCGATTGGTGAGACGTTTACTGTGAGCGTGATATTAACGGCAGAACAATTCGACAATACAAAAACAATTGTTCGTTCGTTCTCTGTTGAAAAAACAGAAGATGGTAGCCCTCGAACATTTGCTTTTCAATTGGAAGGCATCGAAGAAAACCAGTCAGGTGAGCGAACACCTGTTGACGGATCGATGCTAATAAAAAATCTGTTTCCAGAGGAAATTCGCCGTTACTCTTTATTCAAAGGAGAAACCGAATTAAATATATTCCGTGAGGATGCGACATTGATGAATCTTGTGGAGTTATACTCTGATGCACGTCACTACAACAAATACGCAGAAAAAGGCGAATTCTTGAGAGAAAAAGCCGAAAAAGCTGTGGGCGATGCCAGTCGTAATGATCAACGAATTATGGCTAAATACACGGAGCTTGAAAGAGAAATAGCTGACCTATCTGCTGATATTTCCAATCGCACTCGCGTGCTGCAACTTGCACTAGAAGACAAAGCAAACATCGAGGCTGGACTTCAAGAAGTAGAAAAACACGTTGGTAATGCTGAGGCCTTAGAAACTGTGAATAGGCAGATCAGAAACTTAGAAGAACGTATCAATAGTGTAGGAAGCAAAATTCAAGAAGATTATACCACCTGCTTATTTGATGAACAGTGGTTATTGCTTCATTTTGAACCACTTCAAGTCGTCTTTTCCGAAAAAATCAAACAACTAGACGCCACAAAACGAGAACAACAACGTGCATACGACCGAGAGATTGGACAGCGGCAAGGTGCCGCTCAATTAAGCGCAGCTTTAATTGATCCAGCTATTCCTTTACCGTTGGGCACGCCTTCGCGTACTCATATGGAAGAAATGATCAGGGATGAAAAATGCAAGGTCTGTGGACGCGATGCTAAAAAAGATTCTCCGGAATATAAGTTCATGGAAATGCGATTGCAGGAATACTTGGATAGTCAAAAGCCTGCAGAAGAACCAATTGAAGAGGAGGTTCTATTTCCAAATAATTACACCCACCGTTTGACAAACCTGAGCATGATGCAACAGGACAATATGGTTAATATCAGAACTATCCGAACTAAAATAAAAGATCATTTTGAATTTAACCAAGCCCGTAAAATAGAATTGGACGAGCTAAATGAACAGTTAGCTGAAGCACAACGGACACGTCAAAATATTATCGGCAGTGAAACCGGTGGAGCACAAAAGTTAACCGAGGTATTTAAAAATTACAACGGATGGCAAGCTGATCTTAAAGAAGTAAACAGGAAACTGAACAACATTGAATCGATAATAGAGAGTAAAAACGAAACTTTAGAAAGAAGAAGAGCTGAAAAAGCAGCGCTCGATACTCGCTCGGTTCACCCATTTTTACTAAAAACGCAAGAATTACTTCGAGACATTGAACATATCTTCAAAGAAACGAAAGAGCAGAAATTTGATGAGTTTATCAATTTATTACAAGATACTTCGAACAAATTTTTCGCTAAGTTAAATACCGGTGCTTTTACAGGGTTTATACAGTTCAATAAAATAATAAGAAGAGAGGAAACTTTATTGCGAATTGAACTACAAGAGAGTGGCAGAACACTATATAAACCTAACCAGTCGCTTTTGACTTCAATGTATATCTCTGTTCTATTCGCTGTTGCAGAACTGACGAAGACCAAGCGAACAGAAATCTATCCATTAATCTTTGACGCGCCAACCTCTTCATTCGGAGAAACTAAAACAGGTGAGTTTCTAAATATCATACATGGCAGCGGTGCACAAATTATCCTTTTATCCAAAGACTATATCACAACCGATAAAGAAACCGGACAATTATCAATTAAGGAAGAATTTAATGCTATTAAAAAAGACCGAGCTTTTTGGATAAGACTTGAACGACCATTTGACTCACAGAATTTGACGACCATTAATACAGAAGTCATCACTTATTAGCCATGAACAATTTATTTGACAAATTTAAAACCAAAGAACCTAAATTTAATGAAGAATTTAGGACTTCGCTATTTGATCGATTAAGCCGAAAATTTGGAGGAGCCGAGTCCACACGTGAAGATTATGGTAAGCACTTCAGCAACAACTATGAACTGTACGTCTATGCCTTTTTCCTTGGACTATATAATAATCAATATGAACCAATTCCCGATCAGGCAAAAAAAGTAGATTTTAGTTTCGCCATCCAAAACTGGGGGAGTAAAGGAACAAGAATTGGCCGTAAAGATTTCACGGGTATACAAGAGTATATTTTTTCAGCCCTCATTGCAAAAACCGATATTGACCTTTTAGCCTTAGAAAAAGGATTAATTTCTGAAGAAGAAGCTGTAAAGCTCTTATTGACAACAATGGAATCCTTTACCAATGGTGGTCTCATGCTGATCAAAGAACAATTAGAAGAAAATCCTAATCTATTACTACAACCGACAGGTTTTTTGCAGTTAATAGAATCTCAAATCAATTGATTAATACTGAATCAGCGATTTTTTAATTCTATCCATTAACTAAATAAATGGAGTTACTTACGAGATTACTGCAAGCCAATAATGAACAGGAAGTAACTGATGCTCTCACAAATACCGAAGTATATCTAAGTAATTTAGGTGAATCTTGGAAGCCATTTTATTCCCGCTTGGAGAGTTTAAATTCAATCGAACCCTTAGCTTCACTTTTACAAGAACTAACCTTTCAGAAATTAAGTTATTTCAACCAGATAAAGGGTTATCCATTACCCTCTTTAGATCTTAGACCTGAGAAAATCCGCGAAAAGTTATTTCCAGAATCATCTGGTTGGCAAACGTACCGAGCCTTAGAAGAATTTTCAGACCAAATCCTGGTAACTGTTGATGGCGAAAGATTCGAAACTAATTTAATTATTAGAGGTCAAGCCGGAGCACCTGATACAAATCGTGTAGCTTCACTATTAATGGCATTTTGTGGCTTAAATCAATATTGTTTAATTGTACAAGAGAGTAAGAAGCCCCAATTTACACTCTTTAGGCGGTCAGCGTCTGGTGGCGCCGAATCATTAGACTCATTTAAAATAAATCCAAACTCCACTACCGACAGCTGGATTATTAAACTTTACAATTATACGTTACCTATTGGTGGCCGGTCAGTGATATCGAAAGATCTATTGGATCATTTACAACAATATCTGCACGACACGACGCTACCGATTACTTTACGCGACAAAAGTGAGAGATACTCATTTGATCGCTTTTTAACCAAAACTACACTGGGTCTGACTTTCAAAATCCAAAAGTTTAAGGCTCAGCAAATTGAATATTGCGAACAAGTTTCTATAGGAAAAGCAACTATAAATATTTACTTATTTAAGAAAACATTTCCAGGTAAACACGAGCAGACCACAATGAATTTGATCAAACAACAATATTTTAGATACAACATGCATATTGTATTCCTTTCAGGAGGAATAGTTAAGCGGTACCTCGATCAAGATTTTTTAACATATAAAGCAGGACTACCGCATCTGTCGTTCTTTTTATTGATTAGTGTTGAGAATACAGAAGGTAAAGATTTCAATCTCTTTAAGGAGGACCTAGCTGGATACTTAAGAGGCCATCATAGACTATTAGCTTTAGAAAGGCAATATAACGACGAATTAACCTTAGGTTAAAAATTAAAATTACTGGGTGAAAATTGATAATTTTCAAAAGTTAATTTAATTAACCTTGCAAGTCCTCTGAAGATACATTTTGCCGCTGGCTACTGAAAGTTTTTTTGGCAAGTTTAATCATTCCGAAGACACCTGTTCCAAATCCGACGACCTGGCCGCCTATGGTAACACACCCCGAAATAGTTTGCATTATTGTCATTCTCAAAGTTAATGTTAATACCAAACTTTTTCAAATGTTCATGCATCAAATAAGCGACTGGATAATTTGATAAATTAGATTATCAACTAATAAGCCCCTCGAGTTCAGTTAAAAAGTCGAAGACTTCTTGGTGATTGTCTTTTGGGCTATACGCAATAACTTTTATGTTAAAGTTCTTTCGCCAACTTTCTGCTTCTGCTGAATTCATTTGATCTTCAGAAATTAGTGCATAATGTGTCGGCCCTCCCCCATGAAAAGAACTATGAATAAAACTCAATAATAATTTCAATTCAGGATCAGATAACGATGAACCTAAAAACAAAATTGTTTTAGTTGTAAAAAGAGATTGTAATATGCTCTGATAGCCGCGTTCCTGAAAAAGTATTTGACGGTAATCCCTTTCCGTTAAAATAATACCTTGCTGCGCTTTATTGGCGTCGCCATGTGCTTTAAGAATAAACTGTGTGCCATTCCATAAGTCATAGGCTATATCAGGACTATCTTTAAAAGTATAAACCTTAGCTTGTTTTTGATTCACTAAAACGTAGGCGTTTTCTAAAAGAGTATCGTAGTTAGTAGTTATAAAAAAGGTAAACGGCAGTTTGATCAATAGCTTATGTAAATCGGACGGCGGCGGACATTTATCGGCGAACTTATTGATAATGTATTTTCTTAAATCGTCCTGCAAAAAATCCTTCAATTCTTGAGCAGCCACCAAAAATTTTGCAGGGTCTGCTATTAACGCATTAACGTCATCGATGAATTTTTGATTAGGTTGATAACTTACCGTTTGAGATAATTGTACTAATTCTGAAAGAAGCGCACCCCAACCTGGTAACCCTACGGCTTGTGATAATCCAGCGCCGACGTAAACGCCTGCTTTATGCTTTTGGAGAGAATCTATTAAATCACTAGGAATTTTCGTAGGATCAAATGCCATAAGTATTACGAGAAGATAAAATTAAATTGCCCAGTAAATGCTTCATTACGACGTCTTAAATTATTCTTAAGTGCTCCATCTTTTTGAAAGGAACTAATATAAGTATATAGTCGCTTATCTTCGTCTGTCGATTGAAGATTTTCAATTAGCCTATTGGGGGCTCTGTTATTCTGCTTTCGCTTAACTTCGAATTTTTCTAACTCCCTTGCAAAGGGTTTCGGTGGTGCGACTCGACCTTGCTGTAGATTCTGATAAATTAAAATGAACGCATCGACAAATGCCCATTTATTTTTGAAAATACCGTTCGCGTAAGAATTTATCTTTTCCATTTGCTCAAGTACTTGATTGATTTTCCTAACGAGATCGCTTGCACCTTCAGGGGAAATGGTCGTATAAACGTCCTTTAAGTACTGCCCTTTCAAATCCCTATCAAATCCATTAACGATGAAAGCAATCACATGGTCGATATAGTCCTGGTGTTTATTACGGACATCGGAAATTCCGCAATTTTTAAAAAAATTATTTGTGTTAACAATAGTTTCTACGTAGACGCCAATATTAGTAGATAATGCTCGTCTTAATTCAGCCTGGTTCAATCCCATTCCCTTTTGCAGTCTTGCAAAAAGATCTCGGATCTCATTATGCGTCGCCTCAACAATTACCGCGTAAGTAAGCTTGTAATTATTTAGAGAGGTCTTTACTTCGGCAGGAAGATCTTCAAAAGACAAGCCTGATAAATTTCTGGAGTCGATTATCGTGTCTTTTCCCAACGAAAAACCGCCATTGATAAATTCGTGTATTGTTCGAAGCCGTTGCTGTCCATCGCAGACTTCAAAGTCAAAAAATGCATTTCCATTCAATCGATTAAGATAAAACTTTGGTAAATCATATCCTCGAAGAATTGAATCAACTAGCAAACGTTTCCGGTCAATTTGCCATACCGGCGTCCTTTGGTATTGAGGTTTAGGATCGATACGATCCCACTGCTCAAAAGCGTCTTTAATGGTGATTTCTTTAGATTCGATTTTCATTATATGAAGCAGGCTGCACAACCTTCTTCTTCCGCATCAAGAATATCAATAAGTTTCTTAGATGTCCGATTTTTGGCTGCCGCGATTTGTTTATTTAGAAACTCTTCTTTAATCTGTTTAATTCTAGCAGGATTGATTAAATCTTCTAACCGTTCGTTTTGCATCCAGGTGTATCCATCTTTCTCATATTCCATTGCTAAAAAGAATTTTGATGGATTCTTTTCATACAGCCAAACCCACTCAATCTTCTGTTGAAAAAAGCAAAAGAAACACCCTGATCGACTTCTGTTATAAAATCCCTGCTTGCCTTCAACTTCGTAAGGTACTTCCTCATAGTATTGCGGTACCCCTACACCACTTTCGCGAAGGATCCGGAAAATGTCATCCCTTATAAGGATTTCTTCGTTATCTAGTAACGGAAAGCGCTCAACTGAACCAATTGGTAAATCTGATCCCTTCAATGTTTGAAAGACCACATGATTAAACTCTTTTACACCAAGTTCTAATAAATTTTTCAATTTAAGATCTTGATCAAAAGCAGGTGAGAGCGGAGCGGCTATAAGATCTTTCGCTCTTTCGTATAAATTATGCGGCAAAAAATCCTTATAAAGCTTTTGTAGTATCTCGCGCTTATCGTTTTTCAGAACACGCCTGATAACTTCTTCGCTCCAGATATTCTTCCGAAAAGGAAAAATAGACTGCACATTGTTTTTAGTAGAGATATATCCTTCCCTATCCTCATCGCCGCGTATTCCCACGTAAGAAATAACCGGCTTAGTTCCTATGTACGCTTCAAATGGCTCGATCTTTAGCTTTTGGGTACACCATCTTGCGTTTGAGGACGGCAAAAAACCACCGTATAAACGATGGTAAAAGTCAAAAGGATTATCATGGTCTGCTGTTGGGGCGTAAAGCTTATGGATCGACACGCCTAAACGAGATTCTAAATTCGCAATAAGCTGATAAGTTTCATCAAGCTCCTTACCGGTATCACAAGTGTAATATTCAATAGCTAGCTCAGGATATAAAGATTGCATATATATCGCTAACGCAGCACTATCTTTACCGCCTGAAATTCCAAGTACGTGTCGAACCACTTTATTCTCCATTTTTTTCTAATTCTTTACGTAACATTTCCGCTAAAATAGCGATCCTGGTAAATTGATCTTCCTGCTGGATCAACGCATTCATTTTTTCCTCCAACGCATCTTGGCTCATAACCTTTTCCTTAGGCATGCGGATCAACCGATGACTTCCCTTTTGGCCAGGGATCGTAATTTCTAACCTAAGGGCTTTTTCAGTTTCCAGATCAACATTGTGTTTATCAAAATCATTCAAATTATCCATTTCATGAATGATCTGAATAAATTTATCAAATAATTTTAACTCATCCTCATCAGTAATATTTTCTAGAGTTTTACCGATAACCGCTTGCGCAACCGAAGAAAGCCAGGCATTTCTTTGCTCCAGTGGTGAACATATACGATCATAAAATGTCCTTTGATAAGGTAATAATAGATAATGTTTCAAGGTAAGCTGGTAGCGCGCGCGTAATCTGTCTTTATACTGGCTAAACTCTAAATCTTGATTCCATAACGTGTTGATAACCCTTTCAAATCGGTTTAACAGATCATCATATGCGGAACGTAGTTCTCGCATTACCGCCATCAACTTTTCTGAAAAATCCTTCAATAACTCCGGACTTTTATGGAGTTGCACGATATCAAAACCTAAAGCCCGAGGAAAATCCTCAAAAAATAATATTTCCGGATCTGTGGCATTGGTCAAAGCTTGTCTTACCTTTTGTGCCTGGCGAGATATACGCTTGGTGTGCTTTACATAAGGATGAAGTCCCTTATAAAATTTTATATAAGGGACAACTGTTTGAATAAATGAATCGGTCGAAGTTTGAGATGCAGGATCTAAGCTTAACATTATTCGGTATTGATTGAACAAATCGATGCGTATCCCTTCGGTATCAAATGCTTTGATAGCATACTCTTTCGGTCGCTTAATTAAAAGTTCTAATACCTCACCATCGAGGTCGGTAATAAAACCCTTTTCGCCATACATAGCGAAATCGTCACGTTTAATCAATAAATAAATCGGTATCCAAAAGTCTAGGAAGCCTCTTTTTAGCTTGAAAGGCCTTTTGGACAGCTTATCGTAAAGTTCCGATAAACTCCTTTTGGCCCCAATCGTGGTTTGAACAAATTCATCACAAGCTTGAAAAAGTGGTAAAAAATTGCAGTTATCCACTTCTGGTTGATCTATAACCCACCCCGAGGCAGCTAAGTGATGAATACCTGTTTCTCGCAGCAATGAAAAATAAATACTTTTTTGAGGGGGGAATCCGGTGATTCCTAGAAAATCGTCTGCAGAATGTTCAATGATCCCTTTAAAGAGATCCTTTCGTGCAGTGGAGGCTGCTGGAGAAAGTTTAGATTTATTGACGATCTCGCTTCTAAAAATTGGCTGATTAACATATACCTCTTCACATATATCCGACAACAGACCATTAAAATCTCTGTTATTTTGCACAAAATCGATTTCCCTATCGCGATAAAACCATTGAACAATGTTATCATCGTACAAACTATGCAAAACATAATGGCTTAACAAGTTCTTTTGAGCGTCGATAATAGAATCCAGCTCTCTCCGCGCTATTCGATCATCTTTATATTTATCTTTTGCAATTTCCGCCTTCTCAATTTCCTCTATGGAATTCTTAATATCATTGGCGTTTCTAAATAAACCATATAATATCGCCTCTTCATTTCTGCTAGCAACAGCGGCAATATCATCCGACTCTAAATAGGGATTGAATATTAAATTGATGTAACCATCTATTTCCCCTTCAGGAACGGATGAAACATATGGGTTATCAGTGATCTTAAATTGGAAAACCCGCGGCGTACCATAATGGAAATAAGCACGTTTGGCAGTAATCGTAGGAAATGCAAAATACGCGTTGAGGTATTTTACGACATCATTAGCCAAGCTTACTTCAGATGCAGCTTCATGAAGCGCCAAATCAATATCCACATCACTAACTTCGTGAAGAGAATAACGTCCCCTCCTGTTGTAATAACGGATAATAAACTTTTGTTCCAAATCAGAGATTGCCTTGTCGACAACATCTTTTTCCTTATCGACACCTAAATATTCAATCAAAAACTGTCTAGATATCCGAGCGCTTCCAGGTAGGAATATCTGAAACAAACCAATTGTTTTGATAACACCCTGATAAAGATTTTGAAGTTGATAACCAAATTCACCTTCTACCCTTTCTAATGCGTTGCGAATTTCTGCCCACTTTGAATAATGCGGATTGGCTTTGGAAAGTAAAAAAGAGTTAAGATTATAATTTAAAAAATCATATACCTGACTAACTTTATAAAAAGCTTTCTTGTTTTGTGAAAACTCTCTGAGGTCGTACGCACTTTCACCCTTCAAGAAACTAAATAAAGATCTTTCATTTTGTCCGTATTGCTGCAGGGAAAGCGCTAATATGGCTGCAGAAAGAATATCCAATGGGTATAGTTTCCGGGCAACGTCAATATCAAAAAAGTCTCTTAAAGGATAAACTTTAGCGTTCGATATTGAATCCCATAACTGAGCAAATTGTTTTTCCAATACAACTGGTACATTAGAATTCAATTGTTCACTAGCTAAATAAATCAGCTGCTCGACGGGTTCGTTAAACGTGATTTCCTTAAAGCGACCCTTTACTTTAATCCACTCATTACGTTGATTTTTATTCAGATCAAGTGCATATCCAGCGAAGTCCTGATGTAACGTTGTGAGCCATAACACGTCTTGGCCACCATTATTAACAAATTCTGCAAGCTGTTGAAGGAAGAATAATTCTCGTTCAGGGTCATTCTTTGCGGCATACTCTAATAATTTACCAAACTCATCAACAATCAGGACAACTGAAACTTTTTGTTGAGTGCGTTGGACGATATATTCCTGAAAAGCTTTCAAAACATGACCAGATTTTTCACTGTCAGTATTAAGGGTTGTTCCAAGTAATTGAATGAACGAGCTATATTCTCCGACTACATTAATAAATTCGAATTTTTTTAAAGAAGACCATTTACCTGCTTCAAAAAAAACTTTATTTCCAGCCAAATGCTGAGAAAATGCTGATAGAAAGGATGATTTGCCAGTGCCATAAGCGCCAATCAAGTTAATTGACCGAACACCTGATTTATAGTTGTTAATGACACTGTCAAAAACACCTTGTACATTTGAGGTTAAGAAATAACCAGCTAGGTCGATCGGATTGATCGATATATTGACTGATGGAGAAAAGTTGCTAGTCATAGTATTCTCCCAAAATAATCCATTTATCTAATTCTCTGTTAATTTGTAATACCCGGTTTCCCGCAGTATCACTAAAACTCATTTCTTCGTGGTACTCATTTGCCAAATCATGTAGTTTATTTTCTAAGGCCCGCTCGCTTAATCTAAAAATTGAACCCGGAGAATCCGTACCTTCTAGTAACTCATTAAAGGCGATAGATTGCGTACTTTCTCCATACTTATCTAATATCGCGAATAATAAAATTGGTAAAGGGAGATCTCTCCGATCTTGTCGATTAACGCGATACCACTGTACGGCCCGGCCTTCCGTATTTTCTTTATAATACATAGAGATCAAATTCAGTTCAATCAAAAGGTTAGCAGTCTCATCCTCGACATCAACTTTACCATCATTAGCTCTCACATAGGTTCTTAAAAACACCGCTGCATCAGATTCATAAGTTTTATCACTGAAAAGCTTAATTTCTTCTTCTTCGGTTTTACGCTTCATAAAACCAATCAAATGCTCGCGGGTAAACTCACTTTTTTCTTTAGTGAACTCATTAAAAAAAGCATTAAAAATAAAAACCTTTTGACTTTTAACTATGGAGTGATGCAATAACCAAAGAGATGCGGAATCTTCTAAAAAAGGATCATGGCCTTCAAACAGAAAACGACCCAATTCAGTAGCCTGGTTATTCTCTCGATCATAAATATTAAAACCGCGTAACCAAAAATTAATCGCGGTAACCATGTTCTTACCTACACCTAAAAAAACGACCGCATCTTCTTGTGTAAAAGAACGACCGGCCATAACAAAATCATAGCCTTTTTTTAACCAAAAAGTGCGGCAAACAAACGTCTCATGGCCCGAAAAGCCTATCTTCATATTAACTATCCTCTCTTAACAGATATTCTTATCCAAGAACAAAGCTATTAATCTCCTTAAGAGTAAAGTACAAGATTTATCAACAACGAAATGCTAAACAATCTAATTCTCAAATACACAGGTTCATTGTCAACTTTTTTAGTGTTGAGAAAAATTGAACTGTCTTGAGATATCTTAAATGGAAATGTCTTGATCTCAGTTTAGGCAATCTTTTAATGTTAAATATATCTCTTCTTGAGCAACTATTCAAATTATTCAAACTTAATCTCAATGATACTTTTCACTTCGTCACCACAATATCCCTCCAGTCCGTCGTATACTGCTTACTCAGAAACTTCTGCTTCATCACCCAGCGCTTCTCATACCCTTCCGCCGCCATCCGCAGCACACCACGTCCATACCTGGCATTAATCTCATCCAGCAGACCACTCAGCTTTTGCTGTTTACTGTTATCATAACCCCGAAACAAATTAAACTGCACCTCACCCGCCGGAATAATCCCCGTCGCCCTCACCCCCGTTTTCAGATAATTATAACCAGGCTGCCAGATCGCCCGCAAAGCCTGCACACAGATCTTCGTCAGCTCCTGCGTACTGTTCGTCGCAAACGACACCTTCACCGTAATACTCGGATAATGCTGATCATGCGTGATATTATGCTTATTCGTCCGCAGATAGATCGTCAGCGTCAAAGCCATACTCCGCTGCTGCCTTAACTTCAGCGCCACCGTCGCCGCATGCATCGCCGTCGCTTCCTCGATCTGCTCCAGCGCCGTCTGGTAAGTATTAAAACTCTGACTGCTCTCGATCCCCTTCGAACGCTCCGCCACATCCCGGATCACATTACAAGGCAGTAACGAATTACTTGTGCGCTTAGCTATAAAAGGTCATGTTGAATGGCTTTATGAAGAATATCATAATCTGGGTAATAATCAGCCTTAAGTTCATAGCGTTAAATTCTAGAGAATGTAGTTGAAATGTATCAGTCATATATAGTTCTACGCTAGCCACTTATATTGCTAGAAAGAATATCTTTGAGGCGTGTAGATATTTTCTAGCTCGTTTAAACAA
The DNA here is from genome assembly GCF_042676805.1 of Mucilaginibacter litoreus. Lineage (NCBI taxonomy): Bacteria > Pseudomonadati > Bacteroidota > Sphingobacteriia > Sphingobacteriales > Sphingobacteriaceae > Mucilaginibacter > Mucilaginibacter litoreus. The sequence goes on from NZ_JBHTHZ010000001.1 coordinate 115,683, forward strand.
AGTACAAAAATCTAAACTCAACCATATCACTAATTATGGCCGCAACTAAAAAAGATATTGCTTCAATTGAAAAAGCATTTGAAACTCTAAGAAACGAAATGGAAATTTACCCGTCTGACCTAGACGAGGGAGATGAAACAGTCACTATTATATTTCCTAGAGACGAAATTGAGATTGATTTAGAAGATCTGCTCAAATATGTTCCGGAAATCAATAACCTTGAAACAACCCCGCAAAAGGTTTATTCTCCAACCATTACACAAATACCAGTTACGGCTCACGATTATTCATTGGAAATTGTTGTCGCTGAGCATCGCTTGGAATTAAAAAAGGAAGGTTTATACCGTATTCGGCTTATCGACAATCCACTGCTCATTGGAATAGCATCTGTAAAACTTGATTTCTATGATAAATATTGGCCTCCCTGTTCTCAGTATCATGCGGTTGAAATTGTATATGCTGACTCGCAGAAAAGGTTATCGGAAAAGGAAGAAATGAGTTTAGTTAAATCGTATTTGTATGAATTCTCAAATATATGCGGAATTGCCATTGAATTTCATCAAATAACCGAACCACTTTTTGATTATGATTACGAAGAAACACCGGCAAAAGATCACGTAGTAAACAACCTTCCAGAATATACGGAGGGTATGGATTTATTTAGGAAAGCATTAGGTTCTGCAGATGACGAAATAAAATTCTTGTACTATTATAAAATCATAGAATTTTATTCACCCATAGCTGCTAAACGGGTTGCTTACGAAAATGTAACGCGCAAACTTGACGGTATTCGAATGCGCGATGTATCGAACAATGATATAAAAAGTATTTTCTCTATTGCCGATAAATTTCGTGCAGCGCAAACTGATAAAGAACTTGCGCAAAACTTGCTCACCGAAGCGATTGATATTGTTGATGCGTTCGCGGATTTTCCAGAATTTCTTAAGAAAAAAACCACAAAACAGCACGGATTCAAGCGAGAAGATTTCACGTATGATATAAAGCTTGATATTCAGCAAGCAGTAACAAATACATTAGGTACAGTTTTGTACAGTACAAGAAATTCAATCGTTCATGCAAAGTCAAATTATGTGAGCGATCAGAATGAATGTCCTCAAACTGAACTTGCTAATTTTAACAATTTCTTAAAAACGATAACTTACAACATTATCGCATGGTACAATAGGCTACCTAAGCATCTTAAAGTTGAGGATTAGAATTTGAGAAGGTTTTTTACAAGAATTTATTATCTGGTTTTACTTTGGTGTGATTGGCGTGCTGCCTATGCCAATCACATCGATACCGCCACGTCTTTATCCCCATCCTCTTCTTCATCAATGGCATCCTCTCCAACGTCCGGCAGCTCATTCGCGATCAGATTCCGTATATCCGCTTTGATCTTCAGATAATTCTCCTTAATATCCTCCACTGACACCTCCCTTATCTGCGGTAGATCCCGGTAAGCCGCCGTTTCTTTAGCGATCGCCGCATGATCATTCTGCAGCTCCGCATGAAAGATCTTCTGCGGAATGCGTTGATCCGGATTATCCGCCACAAAACCCACGAACTCACCGGATGATAACGATGCGATCCGCGAGGCCGGAATCGCATACTCCAGTTGCGTCGACTTCGTGATCGATGTATCACTGGCATTAATACTCTTACTTTCTCGCTCCTGCATAATTTTACCAAAAGTCTCCGATAACTTCTTCGCCGCGTCACCCGTCTGCTGCCCGCAGATCAGGTTACCACCAATACTCGTGATCACGGCCGCCTTCTCCGCCCCGTAATTATCCTTTAATTGCTCTACTGACTGGATCCCCAGTACCACCGACATCAGATTGCTCCGGCCTGTACTGATCGCCGGGATCGTATCCACGGCCAGCGTCGGGTACTCATCAAAAATAAACACCGACTTCAGCTTATTCTTCTGGTTACAGACCTTCAGCGCTCGGGTTGCAAACAACGAAGCTACCGGGCCGAAGGACTGTATTTTCAGCGGATTATTACCCAGGCAAACGATTTTAGGTGCCTGTGGATCATTAATATCCAAGGTAAAATCATTTCCGCTTAACACGTAGTACAATTGCGGTGAGGACAAACGCGCCATCGCGATCTTCGTACTGCCGATCTGTCCTTCCAACTGTGGCGCCGCTTTGCGCAGTAAGGCCGACACAAAAGGATTGATCAGCATTTTGATCTCCTCCTCTTCCTGCAATACCGCGAACAAACTATCATAATCCACCTGCATCAACTCCAGCGCATGCGGCAGCGTACAATACTTACCATCTTTATACTTGCGCAGGTACCAGATAATCGCCGTCAAAAAATTGATCGCACTTTCCACAAAGAAATCCCCCTGCTTCTTTGCCCAGTCCCGGTTCAGCCCCAGCATGATCGTCCGCGAGGCTTCCGTCGCATCGGTAATATCCGTCATACCTGCCGGTTCCAAAGGGTTACAGCGATAGCTTTTGCTTGCATCCTCAAAATTGATCACATAAAATTTTGGTTTAAGCTTATAGTTGTCCCGGTATTGCAGCAACTTGTTATAGGCGATCTTCGTCAGGTCATCAAACTTAAAATCATAGATAAACAGGCTAGAACCCTTCCGGATCGCCTGATCGATCATCGGCCGGATCACGAAATAGGTTTTGCCCGCACCTGCCGAACCGATCAGCAGGATACTGCGGTGCGGATTGACAAAATTCACCCAGGAATCACGCGTCGCTCCCTTCAAACGGTATTTCGCTTTCAGATTAAAAGAATATTCATTTTCCAGTAAGCGCTCCTCCTGCGGAAAGGTTTCCTGCTCGGTATTGAAAATATCGGCATGCAGCGCGTTTTTGATCAGACGGCTGAGATAGGTCCCCCCGGTCAGGATCAGCAGATAACCAGTAGCGGTCAGACTCATGTAAATGACAGCGATCAGCTCCCTGTCTGCTTGCAGGTAAAAGGCCAGTACGGCGATAAAATAGACCAGCAGACCGGTCAGCACATAGGCAACGATCGTCTTCTTCTGGATCTTCTCATCCTTTCTGCCTTTTACGCCGACTAGAGAAATGACCAGGGATAACAAAGCAGCCAATTTTGGCCGGATCATATCCACGAAAAGCCCCGTTTTAGCGATATTGCGAATGATCCGATCAGTGATATCCGCCGTCCAGTGCCAATGCTTAAAAGCCTGGTAGCAGCTTAAATAAAAATGAATGGCCAGTATAAAAACACTGATCAGGCGTGTCAGATCGACGATCTTGCGCAGGCCCTGTATATCTTCTCCCGTTTGCATGAGTTCCTATAAGTTTATCGATTGTTCCTGTTCCCCCTTTTTCTTTCGTCGTTTACGGGATACCGTTGGCGCGATATCGGGCTCCTGCTGATCCAGTAAGGCATGAACGATCTGACCGGGTACCGGCACTTTCAGGAAATGTTGCGTACCTGCCTTCAGCGTAAACCCTTCCCTTTGATTCCATTCGCGACCTGATTCGATCTTCCGGTCTTTCCCGGCCAGCCTTTCCAATACCGCCTTCGCACTGTATTCCTTACCCAGATCAGAGCCGTTAAATACACTCCGGTTCAGGTGATCCACATAGGTCAGCCCATAGATCAGCCCGTCCTTATTCTCCCGGAATACCAGGTGTATGTTTTGCTTTTTCAGCTCGCTGATCAATGTTTGTTTAGTGATCTGAGTATAGCGCCTGAACACCCGGTCGATCTGAGCGCTGAGCCTGGCTTTAAGCGGCTTCCGGTAGCCTTTATTTCGTTCAAACTTCTTTTCCAGCCTTTTGAGCGTGGGCATATCATAGAGTTTGCTGGCCTTGATCGGCACGCCAACCGGCTTCCCCTGCTCATCGATCATGCAATACAATAAGCCGCCGTTCCGGTAAGTATTGGATTCCTCGTGCCCCCGGTCGGCCGTGACACCAAACTGATTCAATACCGCATTGAGCTCGGGCAGGCTCGTTACATTATATTTCTGCAAAGCCAGCGTAACGATCTGCGTGATCGCTCTTTTGGTTTCTTCTTTGCCATAGCTCGTCCTGGTTACGGCACCGGGCTGAAGTGCTGCCAGCTCCTGCTGTTCCTGCTGGTCATTCCCCCTGCCCCGTGCGCGTATCAAACCATACCGGAGTTCGATCTGTTCGCGGGCAGGCTCAGATCTTTCGCGTCCCAGGTTATGCAAACTAATTCGCTTACCATCTGACTGAATATTCGTAGCGACGATGTGCACATGCGGATGGGCCGCATCCAGGTGCCGGTAGACCAGGAAAGGCTGCTCAGCAAAGCCGATCTGCGTCACATAGTCCAAAACGATACTGTTCAATACGGCGGGCAGGATCTTTTCGTTGGTCTCAAAGTTGAGCGAGATATGAACGCAGTTCGTCACCACACGCTCATTCAGCGCGGCCTGCTGCTTCAATACCTGTAGTTTCTGCTCATAAGTAAGACTTTCCTGTGCAACCGGATAGTTCTCTGCCATCAGGAACTGAGCTTTACCCTGAACTACTTTCTGCTCGTTATAGTTCAGTGCCCCTTTAATACTTTTTCCACTGTTGATCCTTGCAACCATTTTACCCCCAACTCATTCATGCGATCTCTGATCTCCTCCATTTTTCCATCCAGCTCTTCCCTGATCAGCTGCAAAGCCTCACGCACCGCCATCAGGCCCGGCGTCGCGGTAAAACTATTCAGCTTCTTTGTCAGCTGATTCAAGTTATTACCGACCGCGTTCAGTTCCTTCCGCAACCTGACAAGCTCTAGCAGGCCCTCATCCAGACTGGCGTTCCGGTTGAAATACGTCAACGGCGCTTCCAGCAGCCGTTTACGAGCAAAAGTGCTGAGCTCCCGGCTGCTGGTTCGCTGCTGATCTGCATTGATCTGCTTCATTTCGTCCGGGGTCAACCGGATATGCAGCCATTCAGTACGCCTCACCTTATCTGGCGGTTTAACTGGATTTTCCATCTGTACATCAGTGTTTTACAAAAGCCGACTTCGGAGGCTTTTGTCCATCCCTCAGCGACTCAGGAGCGCAGGGTGAAATTCGTTTGTATCACAAACGTACATTTCACTCCGCCAAAAAAACAGGCGGCACAATCCTGCCCGATCATTACAAACGATCAGTAACCAGCCAGCCTGCAATAAGGATTAAATTAATATTGCTTCCTTTAAGATCACGCCGCGCTGACCGCGAGGTTCTACGGTCACCCGCAATTGGGAACCGAAGGGAACAAAGCGCAGATCCAGCTTACCGGCCATATAATCTTCCGCTTCGTTCCGGTAAACCGGCAGCACTATTTTCAGACCGTTTTCCGTGATCGTGCAATAACAATTGATACCGGCCTGCTTTTTTGACCAGATCATAAAATCAAGGGTAACCGGGTAAATACCGAAAGGAATCTCATCGCGCATATAGGTGTACTCCCTGGGTTCATGGGCTGCGGCGATCGCATCGTAAAAACTGAGAACGTTGACTTGCATAGCATATAGATTAGGTCAGCAAAGCACCGGATATCCTCTTTTGCAAATAGGCAACTTGCCTAAAGTTTTTCACTAAGACATCGAATTTTAGGCAAGTAGCCTAACGGTCATTTTCTAAACGCCCATTATTGTAGCATGAGCGATCCGGATCAAAATGCAGTAAAAAAACCACTAACCTTTGACAACCTGCCTGAGGCCATCAGCCAGCTGCTCGAACGGGTCGCCCGCATTGAGGATCTGTTAAACCGCGAAAGACAACCCGTCCAGCCCGAAAATGAGATCTTAAACATCACTGACGCCGCAGCTTTTCTGCGGCTAACCAAATCCACCATTTACAGCAAAGTATGCCGCGGGGAATTACCCGCTTACAAGACCGGCCGACGTTTGTATTTTGACAAAGCCGAACTCACGGAATGGATCAAAAGCGCTCGTAAAAATACAAACGAGGACACACGCAGAGCGGCTAGAAACTATCTGAACAAAAACAGCCTGATGCCGGTCAATACCAGGCGGGCCTATCGTCGCTAGTTCTTTAACCGGAGTGTGATCCGCTTGGTGGCTGCTTTCTTGGATTTATCCACCACTTTCGCATAGCGCTGGGTTGTTTTAACATGACGGTGCCCGAGCATTTTGGACACCGTGTAGATATCCGTACCCGCTTCCAATTGTAACGTAGCATAGGTGTGCCGGAAACTGTGAAAAGTGATGTTCTTGTCGATGCCCGCTTTCACCAACCATTTGGCCAGATACCAGCGCACCTGTGAATAGGTTAGCCCGTCAAACACTTTTTCCTGTGGGTTTTGCCTTTTTCCCAGTAATTCATAAGCCTGATCGGATATCGGCAGCACCTCGGCATTATTGGTCTTCTCCTGTTTAAACTGCAGATAATAGTTATCGGCTGTGCCTCTTGCCTGGCTCCAAAGCAGCGCACTGACGTCCGAAAAACGCAGGCCCGTCAACCCGGAAAATAAGGCGGCTCTTTTGAACAAATCCGATGGCGCTTCGGTCTCCGCCAGTTTCTGGAACTCTTCAATGGTCAGGAATTCCCGGTTGGTTTCTTCTTCTTTGATCGGTAGCACCAGTTCGTAAAGATCTGTCTTGATCAATTTACGCCGATAGGCTTTTTTCAGCACGCTACGAAACTTGGCAAAATAGGCCATCGCCGTATTGTGGATGATCTTTTTGCCACGCTGGTTGATAGAGGGTCCGCTCAATAAATATTCCTTGTAGTCTTCACAGAACCATTCGGTCAGATCCGAATACCTCAGGTTATGCGAGGCAAAACTAATGAGGTAACGTAAAGACATATACCAGTTATCGAAATTGGAGCCGTTTTTCTTGATCGCCGACTCGCGGTAGAATTCTATAAAACTTCCATTCTTCTGCTCATCGGTCAGGAAACCGTATTCTTCATTCTGCACATCGATCTGACGGGTTGCCCGGATATGCTCTACCAGTTTTTTGGTTTCGCGATTATGGAGACGATCAGCATCCGTTTTCGGATTATCAAAAATATAGAGTTTAAGATATTCCCTTCGCTGTGCTTTTCCGGTACGCGGGTTGATCAGCGGCGGATAATGATCCAGGTAATAAGATGACCGGCCACCGGTAATTTGCTTGATTCTTAAAGTTACTTTTGGCATAATTTACGATTTTAAGATTTACGGGATTAAGGATTTAACAACTGGTCTATAATAACCTTGGGGACATACACGTACCAGCCGTCCTGTACCTTTCTAATGCTATTACGCTTGATAAGATGATATAAAGCACCTTCTGAGATATTAAATTTGCTTTGGATCTCTGCCATGTGATAATGGTCTTCGATCTTGAATGGCTTTTCTGTATCAATCGAAATAGGTCGGTTTTCAGGCAATGCAAAAAGCTTATCGATCTCTGACCGCGGGATGAGTGTCTTTTTGATCTTGATATTCACAGCCTTAATTTGACCGGCCGCAATAAGATTGTAGATGGTCTGCTTGCAGCTGTGTAATAAAAGCGCCGCATCTTTCACAGTCAAAAACTCCCGCGCACTGACTGCTTTCAACGGGCCTTCTTTTACGATCTTAACCTGCTGGTCACTTTGTTGTATTTTCTGATTACGAAGCCCCGCTTTGTAGGCTTTTCGGGAGCAGTCGAGGCCGCAGTATTTGGTGACGGTCGTTTTAGCCAGAAATTCTTTTCCGCAATGCTGGCAGATTCTTTTGACTTGAATATTTGAACTCATTTTTAATTGATTTCACCTTTGCTGGAGAGATTACCGGTTCTTTCACCACAGATGTTTTAGCAGACAAAAAGTTGACTAAATGCGGTCTTTTTTCAAATACACGTTTTCCCGCACGTAAGGTGATTTTGTATAATAGTGTTAAAAAGTGTTTAATTTTGTCCAGTTATTTCTCCTCGACTTTGACGCGAGGAACAAATACATGCTTGGGGAGCAACTTGAGGAACAAGGAACATCAAAATCGATGCAATTCCAGAGAAACCGGCACAAACAAAAAACCGCATACTAACTGTAGTTAAGCGGTTTATTTTGATTAAAAAGGATTTGAGTTTGTTTAATTTTGACGGCCTACTTGCCGATACAGAACTTATTAAAAATGTTTTCCAGTAAATCATCTGTTGTAACAGCTCCGGTTATTTCACCGAGGTAATGTAACGCTTGTTTGATGTCCATTGACAGGAAGTCAGAGGTCGTATCATCAATGCCGTTAAGCACACGCATTAACGCTTCTTCGGTTTTCTGCAAGGCTTCAAGATGGCGTATGTTTGTGACAAGAGTCTCGTTTCCGCTTAATTGATCTTTTACAGCAGCGTGATATATCATCATTTTAAGCTTGTCTATATGCTGCTTTTCTTTGGCCGAGATAATTATAGCCTTTTCGGTATGCGGCAGTGCCAAAAGTTGTGCTTCATTTAACAAATCTGCTTTATTGGCAATAACAAGCATAGTAATACCCGGTGTTTGCAGGCGCTGTAAGTCGGCATTCAGTTCTTCAATAGTTATTTCTGCAGCATCAAAGACGTATAACAGCAAGGCCGACTGGCTGATCTTTTCCATTGTACGCTGCACGCCTATCTGTTCAATGGTATCAGTAGCCTCGCGTATACCGGCAGTGTCTATCAGCCTGAAGTTTATACCTTGTATATTTAGTACTTCTTCTATAGTATCGCGTGTTGTTCCTGGGATATGGCTTACTATTGCCCGTTCTTCGTTAAGTAAAGCATTAAGCAAAGTAGATTTTCCGGCATTAGGCCGGCCGGCTATAACCGTATTAACACCGTTTTTAATAGCATTGCCCAATTCAAACGATTGTATAAGGCTGCTGATTATACGCGTAATAGTATGAATAAGCTGCTTTAGCTGGTCACGATTGGCAAATTCAACGTCTTCTTCGGCAAAATCAAGCTCCAATTCTATCAGTGAGGCAAACTGTACAAGTTGTTCGCGCAGTTGCGACAGCTGATTACTGAAGCCGCCACGTAATTGTTGCAATGCTACCTGCTGTGATGCTTTTGAATTTGAGGCTATCAGATCGGCAACAGCCTCGGCTTGCGACAGGTCTAACTGGCCATTTAAGAATGCTCTTAATGTAAACTCGCCGGCTTTAGCGGCACGCCCTCCCCTTTTTATGAGCAATTTGATAATCGACTCGATGATGTAATTAGACCCGTGGCAGGAAATCTCCACAACATTCTCGCGGGTATAAGATTTCGGACCTATGAACAACGAGACGACCACCTCATCCAGTATCAGCTCGCCATCCATAATGCTACCGTAATGCAGCGTATGAGTTGGTTGTTTTGTAAGATCTTTTCCTTTGAAAACGCTGTTCGCAATAATTATTGCGTCAGGGCCCGAGAGGCGAATAACGCCAATTGCTCCAGCGCCTGATGGTGTGGCCAATGCCACTATAGTATCTTCTGTTTGTATCATTGAGTCTGAATCAGAATTTCCAAAATTTGTTTAGTCAAACAGAATTCTGTACTTATTGCAAAAGTCGCATTTTACGATGAACCATCAACCATGAACTAAAAGTTTTACCTTCGTACAACTATGGTCACTTTTTTTGAAGCTTCGCTTAATAAAATTTCTGTTCATCATGTGGGCAATCAGTCGCAGGGGGAAATGTATGCCTTGTCTGAAGCACCTTTGCAACTTAAAGACGATGTTATTCCTTCTCTTTTGATGCAATATTTCCTGAAACCCTTTGAAAAAGCTAACGAGGTTTATCACCTGATGCATAGCAGCGACGATTTAGCCTTAAACGAGATTCACCATTTTGTTACTGACGTTTTTGAGGACAATAGCAAGTTTCATGAAGTATCGGAACAGATCGCTAAGCATCTTTACAGTGTAAGCACCCACCCTAACATTAAAGGCGGTGAGCTTTATACAGTTTATTTTAACCAGGTACAGATAGAGGGTGAACTGCTTGATGCCATAGGCATATTCAAATCAGAAAATAAGGAAACCTATCTAAAGGTTTATCCAAACGAAGGCGGCTTTGCGGTAGATTACGAGCAAGAGGCTATCAATATTAACAAACTGGACAAAGGTGTATTGATATTTAATGTCGAAAAGGAAAATGGCTACAAAGTAGTTGTTGTTGATAAAGCTACCGGCGGGCAGGATGCTGCCGTATACTGGAAGGATGATTTTCTGCAGCTCAAGATCAGGAACGACAGCTTTAACCAAACCAGTAACGCGCTGGGCGTTTATAAAAACTTTATTACTAATAAGCTGGACGAAGAATTTGAAATGACCAAGGCGGATAAGATCGACCTGCTTAACCGCTCGATGAAGTACTTCAAAGAGAAAGAAACCTTTGATATGGATGAGTTTGCCGAAGAAGTGATCAGTAACCCGGAAGCTATCACTTCATTTAAAAACTTTAAAGAGCAGTATGAGGATGAGTTTGATACAAAAATTGCCGATACTTTTGAAATATCAGACAACGCCGTTAAAAAGCAGGCCCGGGTGTACAAGAGTGTTTTAAAGCTTGATAAAAATTTTCACATTTATATACATGGTAATAAAGACCTGATAGAAAAAGGTTTTGATGATGGTAAAGCAATGAATTTTTATAAGGTATATTTTAAAGAAGAAGCTTAGATACTCATAGTTATGTCAAAATCATTTGGTAAAACAATTCGACTGTTTTTAATCGAAGGCACTGTTAATGGCTTAATATCTGCAGAATTATCAAACTGGACGGGAAAAGCTTTTAAGATTCCAAGAATTAAAGTTAAAGAGTATGCCTTAAGAGACGAATTTAAGAATCCTGGAGTTTATATTCTTTTTGGCAAAAATGAAAAAAATGAGAATGCAGCTTACATTGGTGAGGGTGAACCAGTAATTGATAGAATCAAAGAACATCTTGTAAAAAAAGATTTCTGGAACGAGGTTATAATTTTTGTGAGTAAGGATAAATACTTAAATAAAGCGAGCATTAAATACCTTGAAAACAAAATGCATAGTTTAGGCAACACTGCCAACCGGTTTTACATTTTCAACAATAATATACCTACCCTATCAGGAGTATCAGAGGCAGAACAAGCTGAATTGGAAGAATTTTTAGCTAATATCAAACTTCTAACATCAACTTTGGGTCACAACATATTCGAAAATATACAAGACACACTCGAAACAACTAAAAGCACTGAAACCAGCTTCCTGTGTAAAAATAACGCTGGAGCGTTAGCCTATGGCAGTCCATCTACTGAAGGATTCACCGTTTTTGAAAACAGTGTTTTTATTAAGGATGGCCAACCTTCATTATCAGAAAGTATAAGAAACGAAAAAGCTAAAATGTTAATAGATGGTATTTTGATAGACAATGGAGATACGCTGATCTTGACAAAGCCCTACACTTTCAACTCCTCTTCACGAGCGGCTTCTATGATTTTAGGTAGATCAGCAACAGGACCAGGCGAATGGTCTACGTTAGAAGGAATCACTTTAAAAAAATTTGAGTCACAGCTTTAGCATTCTTCGTTATACGCCAACTTCATAAATGTAAACACCTCATCATTGATATCTTCCAAATTCAGCATCCTGAAATGATGATTGAACTGTTGCTGCCCCGGCACCTGCGGTATTTTTTGAAAACATAAATTATCGTAGTACGACTGTTTAAACGGAAAGATTGCATGAATAAAGCTTTTGCCTAACTGAGTAATATATGCAATACGCTTATGGCCGTTATCAATAGCTATCATGGTTTTAAGCGGTACAACTTCTATGTGACCAATGGTTTCAAAACTGTTTATAAAATGGTTAAACAAGGCAAGTGTGTGCTCGCTTTTACAATTGGTGAATGCAGACAGTTGGTATTCTTCTGATGACATGTTTTACTAAGATACACAGCCATACCGAATTTATTTCGATATCTCTCTTACAAATTTACAAACTGTTGCTTTGGGAGACTAAACAAGTTCAGTTGACAATTGCTTAGATGAGCTCCATTATAACTCAGGCAGTATTCCTTCTATCCCCCAGCGTTCTTCAATACCAAGGCCAAACAGTGCAAAATCATATTTAATCGGATCAAGCGGGCTAAGCTCACGCAGGTTTTGGGTAAGTTCAAGGGCAGTTTGCCAGTCGGTTTGCTTGCGGGTAATGAGTTTAAGCTTACGGGCTACACGATCTACATGCAGATCGCAGGGGCAAATCAGGTCGGCTGGTTTTAGCTTGTTCCAAATGCCAAAATCAACGCCGTTATCATCCTTGCGTACCATCCAGCGTAAAAACATATTTAAACGTTTACAGGTAGATTTTTGCGATGGCGATGATACATGTTTCTTAGTACGGTGCGGATAATCGGGCAGAGAAAAAAAATAGCAACGGAAATGGTTAAGGGCGTCTTCAACCACCACTGAACCCTGATCGTCTTGCTTCTCTGGATCCAGATTCCACTTAAGGTGGTTAGCGGGTATAAATGCATCCTCCAGGCTGTCAAACTTATGATAATGCTGCCTAAAAAAAGATATAAAGTACAGCGTATCTATATCGTTAAACGTGCGATGCTTAAATGTAAGCAGCTTTCTAAGATCAGGCTCCTGGTGATTGATGATGAAATCATAAGGCGCTCCGTCCATCAATGCAATCAGTTCTTTACATTTTTTAATGATGGTAACCCGTTGCCCCCAGGCTAAAGTAGCCGCCCAAAAACCCATGATCTCAATATCCTGCTTTTTACTGAACAAGTGCGGTATGCTGATCGGGTCGTTCGCAATAAACTCAGGCCGGTTATATTGCGCTACTTTTTCGTCCAAAAAGGATTTGAGGTTGAAATTCATTTTAGTATCAAGTATCAGATAGTTAGCACCAAGCAATTAAATGCTATCTTAATACTTGATACTAACTACTCAATACTACTACGCCAGTGCTTGTTTTAAATCGTCCAATAAATCTTCAATATCCTCCACTCCTACGCTCAAACGCAGCAAGTTATCCACCACACCGGCTTTTTCACGGGCTTCTTTCGGTATAGAGCCATGCGTCATGCTTACCGGGTGATTGATTAGCGATTCCACACCGCCAAGCGACTCTGCCAATGAAAAAACTTTAAAGGACGAGGCTATCCGATAGGTTTCCTGCAGGTCAGCGTCTTTTAAAACAATTGATATCATACCACCAAAATCACGCATTTGTTTTTTTGCTACTTCGTGATTAGGCGAATCAGGGAAGCCGGGCCAGTAAATTTTTTCAACTCTCGGATGATCCTTTAAAAATTCCGCTACCTGGCGGCCATTTTCGCAATGCGCTTTCATGCGCAGATGCAGGGTTTTTATTCCACGCAGCACCAAAAAGCTGTCCATTGGCCCGGGCGTTGCACCACAGGCATTGTAAATAAACCACAGCTGTTTATACAATTCCTCATCGTTCAGCATCAGAGCGCCCATCACTACATCGCTGTGTCCGCCAATGTATTTGGTTACAGAGTGCATTACAATGTCGGCGCCAAAATCTATAGGGTTCTGAAGGTACGGAGATGCAAAAGTATTATCAACAACAAACAACAAATTGCTGCCTTTTGCAATTTTCCCTACTGCCTCAATATCTACTACCTGCATCGTTGGGTTAGTTGGAGTTTCTATCCAAACCAGGCGGGTATTGTCATTGATATATTCTTTGATGATTTCCGGGTTGCTCAAATCAAGAAAATGAAACTTGATGCCATAGTTAGCGTATATCTTGGTAAAGATACGGTACGAGCCGCCATACAGGTCATTACCTGTAATCACCTCATCACCAGGTTTAAGCAGTTTCATTACAGCGTCAGTAGCACCCATACCGCTCGAGAAAGCCAAACCGTACTTAGCATTTTCCAGGGCTGCCAAACAATCCTCAAGCGCTTTACGTGTAGGGTTAGTTCCACGTGAATACTCATACCCCTTGTTATCGCCCGGCGATTTTTGCCAGTAAGTAGATGTTTGATATATCGGCGTCATAATGGCGCCTGTAGTTGGGTCGGGCTCCTGCCCTGCGTGTATTGCTTTAGTTGCGAATTTCATATTTGCGCTTTAGCACAGTCCATAGTCGATAGTCAATGGACCATTGAAAAAATAATCACCTCCATAGCTATGGACTATCGACCATCAACTATGAACTACACTATCAATATGCCCTTGCAAATAATACCCTCTGATTAGATGGTTTACCTGTTAGGATACATTTGCCTTTTTCCTGTTTGTTATTTAAAGGTATACAACGTATTGTCGCCTTGGTTTCGTCTTTTATTTTTTGCTCTGTTTCGGCAGTGCCATCCCAGTGGGCCGACAGGAAACCCGGCTTTTCATCCAACAAGCGTTTAAACTCTTCGTAATCGTTTACTTCGGTTGTATTTGCTTCACGAAATTCGGCTGCTTTGTTATAAATATTTGCCTGGATCTCTTCTAACAAAGCTTCAATTCTACTGGCTAAACCTTCCTGTGCAACCGTTTCTTTTGATTTAGTATCACGTCGGGCCAGTTCAACTGTGCCGTTTTGCATATCGCGGCTGCCAATGGCAACACGCAAAGGCACGCCTTTCAGCTCATATTCAGCAAATTTAGCTCCCGGCCTGTGCGTATCGCGGTTATCAAACTTAATGGATATACCTTTAGCTTGCAGCTCTTTCTTCAGGGTGTTTACAAAACCAGTGATATTGGCTAATTCTTCGTCATGTTTATAAATCGGAACAACTACAACCTGTATAGGGGCCAGTTTTGGGGGTAATACCAAACCAGCATCATCAGAATGCGACATGATCAGCGCGCCTATCAAGCGGGTGGACACCCCCCATGAAGTTGCCCAGACATAATCCTGCACGTTTTCTTTGGTGGTGAATTTCACATCAAAAGCCTTGGCAAAGTTTTGCCCTAAAAAGTGCGATGTACCTGCCTGTAAGGCTTTACCATCCTGCATCAAAGCTTCTATGCAATAAGTATCCAGCGCGCCGGCAAAACGCTCGTTAGGCGTTTTTCTGCCGCGTACTACTGGTAAGGCCATAAAATTTTCAGCAAAATCTGCGTAAACTTCCAGCATCTGTTCGGTTTCTGCTATGGCTTCTTCAGCAGTAGCATGCGCGGTATGCCCTTCCTGCCACAGGAATTCGCTGGTGCGCAAAAAAAGGCGTGTTCGCATTTCCCAGCGCATCACGTTAGCCCATTGGTTAACCAGGATAGGCAGATCACGGTAGCTTTGTATCCAGCCGCGGTAAGTGTTCCATATAATAGTTTCTGAGGTAGGGCGTATAATTAGCTCTTCCTCTAATTTTGCCTCATCGTCTACAATAATATTACCGTCCCCATCGTTTTTTAGGCGGTAATGTGTAACAACAGCACATTCCTTAGCGAAGCCCTCTACGTGGCTGGCTTCTTTTGAGAAGAAAGATTTCGGTATCAGTAAAGGAAAATAGGCATTCACATGGCCTGTATCCTTAAACATTTTATCGAGCGTTGCCTGTATTTTTTCCCATATAGAATAGCCATATGGCTTAATAATCATACATCCTCTCACGGGCGAATACTCGGCCATGTCAGATTTTATTATTAAGTCATTAAACCATTGCGAATAATCTTCGTCTTTACTGATGACACCTTTGCTCATAATTGATATTTGGAATAGTATTTGCCCTAATTTTTAACATTTAGCAGGTGCCAAATTTATAAATTTATACGTTTATTTGAACTCACTTTATACTATACAAAAAAATGAAAAGGAACCTTGTTCTCGGAATAATATTTTTCGGCGCCGCAGCGCTGAGTTCCTGCTCCGTTAATAAAACCGCATCTACCTCCCGTAATAGTGATGATATGTACTACACAAAAGCCACTGCGACAGAGGCTCCTGAGTATGTTGCATACAATCAGGAAGCAAATACAGATGATCAGTATGATGACGAAGACGATTACTTCTATTACGACGATTATGCATCCCGTATAAACCGTTTCAGCTATTACTCTCCTTTCAGCTATTATGATACCGGCTATTGGGGCTATGGTTATCCATACTATGGCAGTGGCTGGAATTTAGGCGTAGGACTTGGTTATGGCGGTTATGGCGGCCTTGGATGGAATGTTGGTTTAAGTTATGGCTGGGGCTCGCCTTGGGGTTATGGCTGGGGTTCACCCTGGGCTTATTCGCCTTGGGGTTATGGTTACTACTCTCCGTACTCTTACTGGGGTACCGGCTGGGGTGGCGGTTACTGGGGCATATATTCAGCCTACAACCGTGGCACTGCAAGGCCATACAGGGGCAACGGCACTAATGGCAGTACTTATGGTAACCGTGCACGGTCTGCTTATGGCAATGCCGGCAACAGCGGCATAGGCTATATTCCTAACCGCGGACGTAATGTGAATGGCAACACATCAACAGGCCGCCCTTCATACGGCGACCCGCGTGCAACAAGGGGAGTGCGTAGCGAAAGGCCGGTTTACCGCCCGGATGTACAGCGCAGTTCACCACAACCAAGCAGCTATGGCGGTGGCGGTGGCGGCGGTGGTTCTGTAGGCGGCGGTGGCGGCGGCAGACCAGTAAGGCATTAATCCTAAAATCTATCTACAACAAATGAAAATTAAATATATACTAAGTGTAATTGCTATAGTAGCATTTACTAAAAATAGCTTTGCTCAGTACTCGCAGGATGCGATACGTTTTTCTACCGGAAGTTTTGGTTCCACCTCGCGCATTAAGGCTGTTGGTAATGCAGGTACTGCACTTGGCGGAGATCTGAGCAATATTACCGGTAACCCAGCTGGTTTAGGCTTTTTTACCCGTTCTGAAGTAAGTATTACTCCTGAATTTGATGGCGCCAAAACAAAGGCGACCTACTTTGGCCAGGCTACCACCGACACCAAAAACTCCGGTAACCTTAACCATGCCGCCCTGGTAATATACAACCAGCTTGCTAAAGCACGCGGGGCCGATAAAACTAAAGGCTGGCTAAGCGTTAACTACGGTGTTGCCTTTGCACGTACTAACAACTTCTATAGTAATATAAATTATAAGGGTGTAAATAACTCCAACTCTGTTAATGATTACTTTGCCGACCAGGCTAACCAATTTGGCTTACAACAAGGCTCGCTTGGCGATATGGCCTATCAGCAGCATCTTATAGACCAGTATGATGCGGGCACCACCCCACCATCAACTGTTTTTGCAAGCAACGCGTTTCCCGGTGTGAATCAGGAGTCTGTTATTGAGCGTTCGGGCGGGCTATCATCTGTCGACTTTTCCTTGGGCGCCAACTACAGCAACAAATTTTACCTGGGTTTAGCATTAAGCTTCACCGACTTACGTTATAACTCTTACAGCACATTTTATGAAGATGGCAGCCTTTCAACTGCTGATGGTGCTGATCCGGTTGATTTCAGTTCGGCATATTCTCAAAATCAAATTACCCGTGGTACAGGTTTTGGAGCCCGTTTAGGTGCTATCTATAAACCGGTTGAAGCATTACGTTTGGGTGTAACCGTTAGCTCACCAACATTTTATAATATTGACGATACCTATAATGAAGGGATTTCTTCAAGAATAAACAGTGGTAGTACCGCCCGTGACAATTCAGGCGATTACAACCTCAATTATAACATGCGTACCCCATGGAAACTTGCAGGTGGTGCAGCTGTATTTATTAAAAACATAGGCTTTATTACCGGCGATGTTGAGTACATTGATTACAGCACAGCACATCTAAGCAGTAACCAGGATTATAATGCCGATTATATCGACAATCCGGATATTAAATCATTATATCGTTCAACCGTTAACGCACACATAGGTGCGGAAATAAAGGCTACAAATTTTTTCTCGTTGAGAGGTGGTTATGGCATAATGGGTAACCCAATGAAGGATAACGATAATGACATAAAAACCGTTAGCGGTGGTGTAGGCTTACGCTTTGGCAGTTATTATGTTGACGCTACCTATACCCATTCAACCAATAATTTAAATGTATTCCCTTACGACTTAGGAACTGCAAGCCCTTCTGCTGCATTAAGAAACAGCAATAATAATGCTTATCTTACTTTAGGATACAGATTCTAATTTGCAGTTGAAGTTAGCAAAACTAAAAGGGGATGAGTTAACTCATCCCCTTTTAGTTTTAAAGTACTATTTTAATTAACTACGCTCTATTGACTACTCACTAACCTTAGTCCTCATTTACAAATGAGCGCAGCATCCAGGTATTCTTTTCTTTAAACTGCATAAAGCGGTTAACCATATCATTGGTACCATCATCACCGGCCTCTGCGGTAATATCTAAGATCTCACGCTCCATCTCAATCAGGGCAGCCATATCCTCAATCAAAGCTTTAACCATATCGGTATCTTTCATTCCGATGGTATTCACTTCCTTTAGTTTTGATGTTGATATATAATCCTGAAAAGTACTATAAGGGGGTTTACCAAGTGTAAGTATACGTTCGGCAAGTTCATCAATGGTTGTGAGTGCTTCGGTATATAATTCTTCAAATTTAACGTGAAGCGTAAAAAAGCTTTTGCCCTTTACATTCCAGTGGCATCCACGTAATTTTTGGTAATGTATGTGATAATTGGCCAGCAGATCATTAAGATGATCAACTACCGGTTTCACTTTAACCTCTTCTAAACTTATTTTTTCAGCTTCCATTTTGTGTGTTTTTAGGTGATAACAGCCCCTCGTGGGCATTGTTTATCAAAGGTAGCAGGTTTTAATTTAAATAAACATATTTGTACACATAATGACAATGTTCCAACCGTATATTTCACAGTTATTTGAAGGCACCATTTGGCGCCTGCTTATTGACGACAGCAAAGACATACTGGCAATAGAAATACGTAATGAAAAGGACAAGCAGGTAAGCTTTGCTTCAATCGATCTATCCCAGGGCGAAGTGTATTTTACAGCCTTTGCCCTACCCGAACGCTGGCTTGCAGGCATTGAGGCGGTACATGATGGGATACTATTGCTGCATTACTATAAACATGAATCGGGACCGGAGCATAAGGCTATTGTTGCCGTTGATGCAAAGACAGGAACGGAGCTATGGAGCAACTATAGCATCGCCTTCGATCATCTGACTGTAAACGGGCCTGCCGTATATTACACGGCTATACAACCTAAAAAGCTATATATTTTAGATGCAACCACAGGCAAAATTATCCGTCTTTTTAATGACACTATTGATAAACCTTTGGATGTGCAGATAGTCATACCTGATATATACAAGCCTGCCGAAATGCTACCGGGCATTTTACCCGAAGAACCATTTGGAAATATGGTACATTACCTGGACCATAATATATATAGAATTGTATCTTTGCACACTCTTAAAAACGGACTACTGCAGCAGCAACTTTACATTTTAAAAGAAACTATCGTTGTATACCATGATTTATTGAACAGCGACATACAAAAATTGCAGCCCGAGGCGTTTGTTATACATAATAACACACTGGTTTACATACAAAACAAGACCATCCTTAAGGCCTTGAAAATATAAATAACTGTATTTAAATACATTATGAGATTAAAGAAACTGTTACTATCAGCTATGTTGTTCACCTTCTCTACCCCTTTGTTTGCAATTGCAATGCCGGCAGACTCTGTGGGGATAGAGAACAACAATGGCAAAAAAGTAATTTTGCACAAACTGGACCCAAAAGATAACTACTATTCATTAGGCCGTAAATACGGTGTTAGCCCCAAGGTAATACAGCAATTTAATAACAATGCCAGTATGCGTATTGGCAATATTATTAAGGTACCCACTGAGCGTTCTTTTGTAGAAACGGTTAAACCTGTGCCAACACCAGCGCAAAAAGCACCGCAAACACAGGTAAACGCTCCTGCATCCACTACAGTTACCACTACACCTCAGCAACAGGCTGCTAACAAACCTAAAGGCGCCGATACAACTCCGGCACAAACAACTCCAGCTTCCGCAACAACCCAGGAATACAAAGTATCCGCTCATGAAACTTTATATGCCATAGCCAAACGTTTCAATACAACTGTGGATGCCATTACGAGCTTAAATAAATTAACATCTACCAATTTAGTGCCGGGCCAGGTGTTACAAGTACCAAACGGTGTTACTGCGCCTCCACCACCCGCTCCCGCACCTCTTGCAAACAGAGAGGCGGATACTGTTAAACGCGATTCAACTTATGTGGCACCTGATAGCCTGAACCGCAATTTAACAAGCCCGCGTTACGGTTTATTCGAGAAAAATGAGAAAGGAGTTGCCACCTGGATTGATGATGCAAGCCTTGACCCCAATAAAAAGCTGATCTTACATCGTACTGCCCCTATAGGCACTGTTATGCGAATAACTAACCCTATGAATGGTAAAACAACCTTTGCTAAAGTTGTAGGCAGGTTTACAGATACAGAATCGACCAGAGATGCTATTATAGTTATGACTAAAAACGTTGCCGATGCGTTAGGAGCCCTTGACAAACGTTTTCATGTTAACATCAGCTACGGCACCCCTAATGAATAAACCATACGTTATTGGTATTGCCGGCGGAAGCGGCTCTGGCAAGACCTTCTTTTTAAAATGTTTCTTAGAGCATTTTACTGCAGATGAAGTTAGCCTGGTGTCTCAGGATGATTATTATCATCCAGTTGGCCACACCATGACCAAAGAGGAGAATAAGCTATACAACTTTGATCTGCCCTCAACCATTGATCATGAGCATTTTGAAAGTGACATATTTAAACTACTGAATAACGAATCGTTTCAAAAATTAGAATATACTTTTAATAACACGGATGCCAAGCCAAAACTACTTGAAATAAAGCCTGCTCCGATTATCATTGTTGAAGGCCTTTTTATCCTTCACTTTGAAAAGATCGCAGAAGTTTTGGATATGACCATTTTTATTGATGCCGACGAAGAAATAGCCTTACAGCGCCGCCTCAAACGTGATTTGTATGAGCGTGGCTATTCGCATGAAGATGTACACTATAAATGGGTTAATCATGTTGTGCCGGCTTATAAAGAGTATCTGCTGCCTCACAGAGATAACTGCGACATGATTGTGCTGAACAACACACAAAATGCAGCTGACATTATTAAAATAACCGATGAAATTTCGCAGGAGTTGCGTGAGACTGTATTAGGAGATGTTTCTTAATCGCAATTGAGCAATAGCTCGTAATATTTGCGCATCAGTACAGTATCGTAGTTGACAAGAGAGTTATAAGCTTCAGTCACCAGCTCATTAAGTATGGACGAGCCCAGTTGCCCAGCCCCGTTGGGGATAGAGTCATAATAAGCAATAAGTTCTTTAACCCTTATAATTTCATATAATAACTTTTGGATCAAATCGGTTTGTGTCCCGTTCTGTATCCCCTTTGTATCATTGAGAAAATCTAAAGGGCCATTTGGAGTAGACATCATTTTCAATTAGGGACCGGCTTTTATTTCTAAGACATAGTTTCTCTAATTGTCCGAACAACTAATACTTAAGTTTTGTTTCGGCTTTTTTTATCTTTTTTAATTTAAAAAGCAAAACCCTCATTCAGAGGGCTTTGCAATATAAAACATCTTAAATTAATTATTCTCAGTTGGCTTTTTAGCTTCTGGTTTAGGCAGCAGTGCTTTGCGCGATAATTTAAGTTTTCCTTGCTTATCAATATCCAGCAATTTCACACGTACTTCGTCACCTACCTGAAAAATACCATCCATACTTTCAAAACGTTTATGGTCTATTTCAGAGATATGTAACAAACCGTCTTTACCCGGCATAATCTCAACAAATGCACCAAAAGGCATAATAGATTTAACCTTACCTTCATATATCTCACCTACTTCAGGTTTTGAAGCTATAGCACGTATGCGGCCAAGGGCAGCATCAATAGAAGCTTTGTTATCAGCGAATATTTGTACTATACCGACGTTATTAACCTCTTCTATAGAGATAGTTGCACCTGTTTCGCGCTGCATTTCCTGAATGATCTTACCACCCGGGCCAATAACTGCGCCAATAAACTCTTTATCTATTTTAATGGTAACAATGCGCGGAGCATGAGGTTTATAATCGGCACGTGGCTCTTTAATGGTTTTAGCCATTTCGCCAAGTATGTGTAAACGGCCATCTTTAGCCTGGTTTAAGGCTTCAGCCAATACTTCGTACGATAGTCCGTTTATTTTAAGGTCCATCTGTACGGCAACAATACCTTTTGCAGTACCGGTCACTTTAAAATCCATATCACCTAAGTGATCTTCATCACCCAATATATCTGATAAAATGGCATGTTTTGTCCCCATTTCGTTGGTGATCAAACCCATGGCGATACCAGATACCGGGGCAGTAATTTTAACGCCCGCATCCATCAAAGCTAAAGTACCCGCACAAACTGTGGCCATAGACGAAGAACCGTTTGACTCCAGGATATCAGATACCACACGGATAGTATACGGATTTTCATCTGCGCTTGGTAATACGCGTTTTAACGAACGCATAGCCAGGTTACCATGGCCTATCTCGCGGCGGCCTGCACCACGGTTAGGGCGTACCTCACCGGTTGAAAAACCCGGGAAGTTATAATGCAGTAAGAATTTTTGGTAACCATTAATAAAGGCACCATCAATCATTTGCTCGTCATCCTTGGCACCCAATGTAACAGTGGTTAAAGATTGGGTTTCGCCACGGGTGAAGATTGCCGAACCGTGCGCAGATGGCAGGTAACCTACTTCGCTCCAGATAGGGCGGATTTGAGTGGTAGAGCGTCCATCAAGGCGTTTACCCTCATCTAACACGAGGTTACGGATAGCATCATACTCAACATCGTGATAGTATTTTTTGGCTAACGATTTTGTGATATCATCTATCTCGCCCAAGGTTTCTATGTAAGCATCACGTACTGCTTTAAATTTAGCGGCACGTTCTTCTTTTGCAGAAGCAGATGAGGCGATATCGTAAACTTGCTGATAAGTAGCCGCATAAATAGCTTTACTAAGCTCTTCGTTGCTGTGCTCGTGATTATAAACACGCTTTTCGGTTTTGCCGGTTTCTATAGTAAGCTCTTTTTGGGCAAGGCACTGAATTTTGATAGCTGTATGAGCAAATTTGATAGCTTCAACCAGTTCTTCTTCCTGGATCTCGGCACTTTCGCCCTCAACCATGTTGATGTCGTGCTCATTACCGGCTACGATAAATTCAAGCGTTGCGTTCTCTAACTCGCTAAGACGCGGGTTAATCACCAGCTCGCCGTTTATTTTAGCTACACGCACTTCAGATATTGGCCCGTTGAACGGAATATCAGATACAGCAAGGGCAGCAGAAGCTGCTAAGCCGGCAAGCGCATCAGGCATGATATCTTTATCGGCACTGATCAGGCTGATCATAACTTGTGTATCAGCATGATAATCTTCAGGGAACATAGGGCGTAACGCACGGTCAACCAAACGCGAGATCAAAACCTCATAGTCTGAAAGGCGTGCCTCACGGCGTAAAAATCCACCCGGAATGCGCCCGGTGGCAGCGTATTTTTCCTGATAATCTACTGAAAGGGGCAAAAAATCAACTCCCTCTTTCGCTTCTGGCGATGACACTACGGTAGCCAGCAACATGGTATCACCCATTTTTACTACTACAGAGCCATCTGCTTGTTTGGCCAGTTTACCGGTCTCAATCTCAATGGTGCGGCCATCACCTAAATCGATAACCTTTTTAATTACGTTTAAACTCATCTTGTTTTTGTTGTGGTATGCTTTTCATCTTCGGGAACATACCGGTTTTTTTATGTGTGTATGTAAATTTGTTTCAAAAGTAAAAAAGCCATCCAAACAAGGCGGACGGCTTTTTATTTTTTTCCAAGAAAAGTTATTTAATGATATCCCTTAGCTGTAACGCTTTGATGATAGCACGATATCTTTCAATGTCTTTGTTGTAAAGGTATGCCAATAAAGCACGACGTTTCCCTACCAGTTTCTGCAGTGATAACTGAGTTGAAAAATCTTTTTTGTTGTTTTTCAAGTGACCAGTTAAATGTGCGATGCGGGTAGTAAACAATGCTACCTGTCCTTCGGCCGAACCTGTGTCGGTTGCGCCTTTACCATGTTTTGCAAAAATCTCTGCCTTTGCTTCTTTACTTAAATACATTACCTGAATAATATTAAAGCGTGTATAATTAATTAATTGTGGTGCAAAGGTAATTCTTTTATTGCTTAGTTGCAAGTTTAGTAAAGGCTGCTTCAAATACTAAATGCTAAATGCTAAACTCTAAATCCTAAAAAATACTAAACTCTAAAATGCTAAACTCTAAATCCTAAAAATAGTAAACTCTAAATAATAAAACTCTGAATCTTAAAAATGCTAAACTCTAAATTCTAAAAAGCTAAGCTTTAAATTCAACTTAATGTAAGTATCAACTTTTAAAGTTAAGGTATTCACTATTCCACTTTCTCCTCACTATTTCCCTTCCATCCAGCTTTTATAAATAGCGGCTTGTAACGCATCTGGATTAGGGAGGCGGGTAATTTTAAAGCTTTTTTCGCGCTTTTGGGCAAGAGTAAGGATTACATCCTGCTTTACGCCGTCTTTTTCAATACCTAACACCACACTGTCACCCGGCTTCCTGGTTTGAGTTATCTCGCCAAAGGTTTCCCTTGTAGCAGGTTTACCCCCGATAGTAAGTAGTTTACTCCTCCTGCGTATACCTTTGTTAAAAGCAGGTGATTGATAATCAACGGCTGCAATAGTTAGTGTATCGTTTATTAGCCTTGTAGTAATACCAAGCCAAGCGCCGGGTAAAGTTTGGGTAACTGTGTCTACCGCCAAGCCGCCGTAAGCAAAATATTTTGGATAATCGGGCGGTTTAACGGTAGCTGCATACTCAAAAAGCTCCGGCATTTTTGTTCCGGCTATCTTTTCGCATTCATTACGAAATTCCTGCTCCGTAAAACCGCGTTTTTGCTGCTTGTAGTATTTATAATAAAGCAAACGCATTACATCATCAATCGTTTTTTTATTTTTAGTAGCATGCCTGATGTTAAAATCAAGCATCAAACCCAAGATAGGGCCTTTATCGTAATAAGATATGGTTTTGTTGAAATCATCGTTCACGCGCCCGTTAGGCCCGTCGCCCCAGGTATTATAGCTTGCCTGTGTAGCCGATTGATACAAATGCCCAGGCTGATTTTCATAGTTACGCAAATTTCCCTGAAAATCAGCCAGCATATCATCCTCCGTCATTAAGCCTGCATGGCGCACAATCAGGTATTCATAATAAACAGTAAACCCTTCGCTTACCCATAGCATGTTCGTGTGGTTCTCTTTTGAGTAATCAAACGGGCCAAGCTCTATCGGCCTTATGCGCTTAACATTATAATGGTGAAAATACTCGTGTGCTATAAAGTTATACAGCTTTTTACGGGCTTCCGGCGAGTTAAAACCTTCGCCGCCACTAAAGCTAAGCGAAGTAGAGTTAAGGTGCTCGATACCGCCACCACCCTGGCCTATCGACAAAAAAGTATAGTGCGTATAAGGCACCTCACCTATTATGTCACTCCCTGTTTTTACTATCTTATGCAGATCGTTCATAAAGGCCTGCCTGTCAAACTCAGGCAAATGATAACCAATAAAATTGTGGGGCTTGTTGTCTACCGTAAACGGCGGAAGGCTCTCTAACTCCCCCATCAAAAATGGGCTATCGTATAGCACATCAAAATCGTCTGCTTTAAACGTATGGTATTTGCCGGCAATGGTATCAAGGCCGGTAGCAACCAGGTTGCTCCATTTACTGTAAGGCTTCATTTGTATGGTTACCGGGTTGCGTAGTTCCTTATCCAGATACATAAATAATCCGCCAGGTGTAATATAACCCTTGGTTTCATCTAAGTAAATGTTACCTACAAAATTTACTACGGCTTTAACATCGTAGCTTATTTTAACCGGGCCTTTAGTTGTATTATAAACCCGCCATGTGTTTTTATCAGGCTTATCAAACTTAAGGGCTGTACCCTCAGCATTGGTTACTGTAAAATTTTGCACGGCACCTGCGTAATCAATTATCTGGTAATAACCGGGCGTCCAAACGCACATTTTATAATCCAACACTTCGCCTGGGCTGGTACTGCTTAATTCTACGTGATAAAGGTGATCAGCTGCCTTTTCCATGCTGACAGCGTATTGCATGTTGACAGGCTTTTGTTGTGCGAAAAGTAAACCATTAAATAACAGGCACCCAATAAGAACAATTTTGTAGCGTATATCCATTTAAATCAAGGGTTTTACGAATATATATAAAAACACTATACTTTTTTTCGTAGCAGCGTAACAGATTTGATGTAGCGGTTGTTAATGATACATTTGCAAAATCCAATTAAAACCCTTTATGTATGACCGTTTATAGCACCTTTGAAACCGAACACCGTGTACGCCCGGATGATATTGACATGTTTCAGCATGTGCATAACAGCAAATACTTTGACTATGTGCTGGCCGCACGTTATGAGCAAATGGACCGCTTTTACGGCATGAGCATGGAAAAGTTTATGCAACGCGGTTTTGGCTGGGTAGTACGTACCGCGCATGTTGATTATAAGCGAGCCCTTACTATGGGTGAGTATTTTACTGTACGCACCGGCATCGAAAAAATTAATGACAAAGGTTGCCGTGTTGCCTTTACCTTAACCAGCAAGGCCACCGGAAAAGTTTGCTGCGACGGCTATTTTGATTATGTAATGATTGATATGCAAACCGGGCGCGGTGTAAAAATACCGGAAGATGTTATTGAGCATTATGGGATATAGTGAAGTTTAGAGCCATGGAAAACCATTATCACACATTTAATCCAGATAATCATTTACAACCTGAGTTTGATAAAATTACGTTTAACAAGCTCAAGGGTTGGGAATTAGGCTGGGAATTATTGTCGGCAATTGACATATTAGAACCTGGGCAAGACGAAACAGAACTTACCAAGCGATTTTCGCCAGGTCAAAAATGCCTTTACTTCTTTTGGTATTTAGATGCTCAGGTAACAAACGGAGGTTTTATACAATTTTATGCTAATGGATACCATAAGTATTTAGCGGCTATATTAAGTGGCATTGACTTAATAAATGACCAAAAACTTGCAAGCTTATTAAAAAAGGCCGATGCAGAATATTTGCAAAATCAAAGATTATTCAGCAATTGTGACATTAGTGAAATTTACAAGAAACTACCTGCTTATTACAGGCTGGATCAGCTGTATAATGAGCTACATGACAACACAATGGATTTGATTGAGCAATATGCAAAGCAAAATCCCGAACAATTTGTGCGTTTAATATAAACTATTTTTAAAAATCAACAGAATATCTTGTAGAAATACGCAGGTATGGGTAGCGCTTATTTACAGGGTCATGCACATCATACTTGCCCCTCAAAAAGAAATAACCAGGCTCTGCAGCCAATGACAAACTTTTGTTAAATGCATAGCGTACCTCGCTGGTTACAGTATGTAAAAAATAATGCGACTTATTACCATTGACCGTATAAAGCCATCCGCCGCGATAATTAATGCTTGCAAAAAATTTATTTATGACGTCCAGACTTGCTCCCCCGTTGATGCTGAACCCGGAGGTATAATCGTAATTGCGCCCGTTAGACATGTAAGTATTGGGCACAGCAGCCAATAATACCGGGCCCGCCCCTACGTTTGTATTTACCGTTATTTTTTTGCTGATATCAAACGCAGAGAATAAATTGGCCTTTACACTTTGCGCGCCGTAGAAGAAGGCCTCATTACTGATGTAATCATAATTGGCGGATAATATTACCAAATGTTGCAGCGACTTACTTGATTTGATTTCCCAGCCTGCGAGTGAACCATATACGCTTAGTAAGTTAACAAGCGAACTATCATCCTGCCCTACTTCAACATTAATAAAAATATTACTAAAGGGCGTACGATAATCTTTATAGCGGTTACCATACATTAGTTTGGCCCTGCCAAACCAGCCGGTTTTACCATCACCGTTGCCATTACCTGTTATACTACTAAATCGACGCGCACCCAAATCAAATTCTGCCGATACCTGCGAAGAATCCCTGTCGCGCGGATTGCCGTATACCTTGCCCCAACGGCCATCAAGTAAACGGTTAAGGCCATTCATCGGGTT
Organism: Mucilaginibacter litoreus; assembly: GCF_042676805.1. Lineage (NCBI taxonomy): Bacteria > Pseudomonadati > Bacteroidota > Sphingobacteriia > Sphingobacteriales > Sphingobacteriaceae > Mucilaginibacter > Mucilaginibacter litoreus. The sequence goes on from NZ_JBHTHZ010000001.1 coordinate 143,754, forward strand.
GGCTAAAAATGCAGCTATTTCCTCCATCTGCCGGCCAAAGCCCCTATGCCGGTTATTTACAATTTTATTAGACAGACGATAACTCATCTCCCCTAACACTATCCCTCCAAAGCTGGTATTTATAAAGTCGTTAGGTGATGGCCTTTCGTTTTCTCCAAAAGTTTCCCAAAAGTAGCTGCCCGCAACAGCAGCCGGTACAGATTGCCAGAAATTATACCCATTGCTGCGGAAAGAACTAAAATAGAGACTGCCCTGGTAGGGATGGCCGAATTGATTAGTACGAAATATATCTTTATCCCACGACCAACTACCAGGGTTTAAATTACGTGCGATGGTTGATCCTGTTACCCTTGCATAAGGCGCGTCTGCAATGAACCTGTTGTAACTAAAAGGGATAACCTGAGCCAGCCCCCACTCGGCCGCTGCCCGGCCAAAGCGCTTTGTTTTAGGCGGTACCGGTCCAAAAAAAGGTGTGCGTTGCCTTATAACCGGCGGCACTGTATCTACAATTAACTTTTTTGCATCTTGTGCGGTTTGTGCAAAGGCATCTGCTGTAAAATAAATAATGCCACCTAATAACAGAACAATTGATCGGCTTAGTATTGATTTCAATATATGTAAAGTTAGGTTAAATCACCAAAAACAAAACGTATCCTTATTGTTAAGGCTTCAAATCACTATAATCACATTTGCTTAAAATAGTTTTACTAAAATTGTCATTTTTCAGCCTTTGCCATCTTTAAACTGCTGATCAGCGTTTTGCCTTTCAATAGCTGTATAAATTGATCAAAACTCAGTATAAGCATATCCAGACTGCCCTTTAGGTAGTGCAACAGCATTAGTCAATATTTAATTAAATAATTTTATTTCTAATAAAATCTAATCGGTATTTAAGGTTAACCAAAGTTTTTTATTTTTGAGAGGGCAAGTTATAACTGCGCATTTAAATCACTCATATACCACTTGGAGCCAACTGAAGACACTTTTCGCGATATTGTTAATTTATCGCCTTTCCCGGTTTATTTATGTTCAGGCGAGGATATGATTATTACCGTGGCCAATGATGCTACCTTAAAAGCATGGGGCCGAGACAGATCAGTAATTGGTAAAACCTTTTCTGAAGCTTTACCCGAACTGCACGACCAGCCTTTTTTAGGTTACCTGCAGGGTGTTTATCATACGGGCATTCCTTACCACAGCGATATTGCAAGGGTAGATATTATGATAAATGGAGGGTTAGAAACCTTTTACTATAAATTCACCTACCTGCCTATGCGAAATGGGGCGGGCAAAATTTACGGGGTAGCAGCTTTTAATACCGAGGTTACCGACCTTGAACGCGCCAAACAGGAACTCGAAGAAAGCCGTATGGCCTTATATAACCTGGTTCGCCAAGCCCCTGTAGGTATATGTATTATACGTTCCGCCGATCTGATAGTGGACGTTGTGAATGAATCATACCTTGAGCTTGTTGGGAAAAATCGCAAAGAAGTAGAAGGCCGTAATATATGGGATGCTGTGCCCGAAGCCAAAGAATGGTATGCGCCAATAATGGATAGCGTTATTACCACCGGTATCCCTTATGTGGCAAAAGAGGCGGAGCTGATATTGGTACGCAACGGCTTACCGGAAGTTGTTTTTGTTGATTTTGTATATGAGCCTGTACGACATTTTGACGGCCTGATCAATGCGGTTATGGTTATAGCCATAGATGTTACCGACAAAGTGGTTGTACGCCGTAATATAGAAGATATTGAAGAGCGTAACAGGCTTGCCATAGAGGCAGCCGAAATTGGAACGTTTGATTATAATATACTTACCCAGCAAACTGTAACATCAGACCGATTCAATCATATTTTTGGGTTTGATGTACCTGTGCCCCACCGGATGCTGCTGGATGCTATACATACAGATGACAAAAACATACGGGATAACGCACACGAAGAAGCCTTTAAAAGCGGTAAGCTATATTATGAGGCGCGCATAATTCATCCCGACGATTCTTTACACTGGATACGTGTGCAGGCAAAAGTGTATTTCGATCAGGAAAACAAGCCTGTACGTATGCTGGGGACTGTACTGGATATTACTGAGTTTAAACGACTGCAGCAACAAAAGGACGATTTTATCAGCGTTGCCAGTCATGAGTTAAAAACGCCAATGACATCCCTTAAAGCCTCTATCCAGATATTGGATAAGTTGATCAAAACAAATGGCAATCCGCAAACAGTATCCGTGTTTGTAGAAAAATCAAACTCCAGTTTAAATAAGATGCAGCATCTTGTAGAAAGCCTGCTTAATGTTTCCCGGATCAGCAGCGGCCATCTCGATCTGGTAAAATCGTCGTTTAATGTTGCTGATATGATAAACGAAAGCTGTGATTATGTGCGTTTAGCAGGCGATCATGAGATCATTATAAATGGAGATAAGAATGTTACAGTTAATGCCGATAAGCAAAAAATTGAGCAGGTTGTAGTTAACTTTGTGAATAATGCTGTTAAATACGCGCAGCATTCAAAACAAATCATAATAGATATTGCCAAGCGCAGCAAAACACTCAAAATATCAGTACAGGATTTTGGTGAAGGTATACCTTATGATAAGATCCCACATTTGTTTGAACGTTATTACCGAGTAGATTCTACCGGTTTACAATACTCGGGCCTGGGTTTGGGCTTATATATCAGTGCCGAGATTGTAGAACGACACAGCGGAAAAATAGGTGTAAACAGCGAGGCCGGCCGTGGAAGCACATTTTGGTTTACCTTACCCCTGGATTAAATAAAACACCTTTTTATGTTTTCGTAATGACAAACGATTTGCAGCATGTGACTAATTTTGAGCTGTAATTTGCAATATGTTAAGAAACACTTTGTCACTCCTGTTAATATTGTTAAGCCTCCATAGCACATTTGCACAAAACCAATGGGCATTAAAATCCAACACTGATGGCATTAAGATTTATACGGCTACTGTGGCCGATTCTAAATTTAAAGCGCTAAAGGTTGAGTGTGATTATGATGCCAGCCTATCGCAAATTGTGGCTGTTTTGCTTGATGTAAATACCTGTACCGAATGGGTTTATCATACCAAATCTGTCAAATTGCTTAAACAACCATCTCCTGCAGAAGTTTACTATTACTCTGAAGTGAGCCTGCCCTGGCCAGCATCTAACCGTGACTTTATAGCACATCTTACGGCACATCAGGATGCGGAAACCAAGATTGTAACTGTTGATGGCCCGGCAGTAAATGGCCTTATGCCACCCAAAAATGGTATTGTACGTGTTACCGAATCAACCGGCAAGTGGATCATCACCCCTGTTACCAAAAATCAGGTTAAAGTGGTTTATACATTGCATGTAAACCCGGCAGGCAGCCTGCCTGCATGGTTGGTAAACATGTTTGCATCAGAGGGCCCTACACAAAGTTTTAAGGGCTTAAGAGCGCAGCTTAAAAAGCCAAAGTATGCGAATGCAACCCTGCCGTTTATAGTCAATTACTGATTTGTAGTATATTCAAGCTTTCCCGCTATCATTTTTTCTTTTTCTGTCATTACCCGGGTTTATTCAGAAATTATTTGTTATTGGCTGATAAACTGCTTTATCTGTCGTTTTGAGGAAATATGCGTATAGTTTTCACATACCTGCCGGCATAGTAACTATTAAATGGAGTTATAACTACACCTTTTCCTTTGCCTGATGTAGAATGTATAAAAGATACAGTATCACCAGGCTTGGATACAACTATACCCATGTGGCCTACTTCCCTGTCGGTACTATCGGTACCGGTAAATAATATCAGGTCGCCGGGTTTTGCATTACTGATCTTCACTTCATGATCAACATGCACAAAATCAAATGAGCGGCGCGGTACTTTTATACCAAAGTGGTTAAAAACATAAGTGATAAAGCCGGAACAATCAAACCCCTCGGCAGGGTCGGTAGATGCGTACTTATAAGGAGTGCCTTTAAGTGTATTTGCAAACGTCACAAGTTGTTCAGGGCAAAGATTACCTATGGGCACTTTGGTAAAATACCCTGCGCTATCGGGTATGGCTGATGGTAAGGTATCGCGCTTTCCGCCGATTACGGTATCGCCTGTTTGGGTAATCACATAATCGGGCCTGCGCGGTTCGCCGCAACTGGCACATAACCCTAATACAAATAATAACAGGTATTTATATCGCATAAATATAGATACAATACCAAAGCGATTTTAGTTTGACCGTGTGCCTTAAACAAAAAAAGGCGGGCAACTTTTCAATTACCCGCCTTAGTATAAAACAATAAACACTTATAAAGTAGCCATATCAATCACAAAGCGGTAGCGCACATCTCCTTTAAGCATCCGCTCATAAGCATTTGTGATATCTTTGATATCTATAAGTTCGATGTCAGACACGATATTATGCTCTGCGCAGAAATCAAGCATCTCCTGAGTTTCAGGTATACCCCCGATGCCTGATCCGGCAAGGCTTTTACGGCCATCCAGCAAACTAAAGGCAGCTACCTGAGCTGGCTCGGGCGGAACGCCAACACAGATCATGGTACCGTTAGTTTTTAACAGCGACAGGTACATATTAAAATCATGCGGTGCTGAAACGGTATCTAAAATAAAATCGAAGGTACCTTTAGCGGCTTTAACTTGCTCGGGGTCTTTAGTTACTACAAAATGGTGTGCGCCCAGTTTCCTGGCGTCTTCTTCCTTATTTGGCGATGTGCTTAATACCGTTACATCGGCACCAAAGGCAACACCAAATTTTACTGCCATGTGCCCAAGGCCGCCAAGGCCTAATACTGCAAGTTTATGCCCTGTACCAACTTTCCAGTGCTTTAACGGCGAATAAGTAGTGATACCAGCACACAGCAAAGGTGCTGTAGCGGCAAGATCCAATTTATCAGAAATATGCAGTACAAACTCCTCGCGCACTACAATAGTGTTTGAGTAGCCTCCGTAAGTAGGCCTCGAGCCATCACGCTCCATGCTGTTATAGGTTTGGGTATTGCCTTCAAGGCAATATTGCTCAAGACCCTGTTTACAGTTTTCGCAAACCTGGCAAGAGTCAACCATGCAACCTGTAGCAGCCAGATCGCCTACTTTAAATTTTTTAACGTGGTCGCCCACTTTTACCACACGGCCTACAATTTCATGGCCGGGTACCATCGGGAAAATGCCTTCAAACCAATCATTTTTGATCTGGTGAAGATCTGAGTGGCACACGCCACAGTATAAAATATCAAATTGCACATCATGAGGACCAACCTCCCGACGGTCGAAGTCCCACGGTGCCAGATCAGTCTGAGCGTCTTGCGCTGCATATCCTTTAGCCTGAATCATAAAGTTAGTTTTTTAAAGGTAAGTTTTCGTAATGCTATATTAATACAAACGGACTGCAAAAATGTAATCTTCATGCAATAATGAGTAATTGGTTATTATTATGTGTATTTTTAAAAGTAAGAAGTGCCAATTAATATCACTTAAGGCATTGAAAACTGGCTTAAGCTTTGTAGGGTTTTGTTTATGAAAATATCATTTGACGTAACCCAAGAGCAACTACAGCAATTATTAAATGTTACAAAAGATCAGCCCAACCTATCTGAAATTCATACCCACATTTTGGATGCTATAGCCAATGCAGACGACGAGCAACGCGATGAGGTTTCAAAAGAGGGAGACAATGCAATTATTGACCGGTTTGAATAGATGAGCTTTTAAGTAGATTGCTTTAATACATTGAAAGCTCAATGACAATCTCTTCTACCGGGCAAGCTTGTAAGGCACTGCGGCATAAACTTTTTAATTGTCAGTTATTTAAAAGTGCTTAAACCGTTTACTATAAGCATATAAATGCAAAAACAGCCTCCGTTAAAGAGGCTGTTTTGCGGCATTAAAGTGATAAGGTTTAGAATATACAATTCTTAGTTTAAAGTACCGGTAAAGGTAAAGTCGGGATGTTCCACACTTTTAAACTGGCCTAAAATCTGGCCGTTTGCCGAATTGATGTAGTAATCAAGCGTAAAATGATCAACATCAAGGCGTTGTTGTGTAAGCGGGGCCATATTATCTTTAATGAGTGATGCATTGCCAGACAAATTAGCGGCAGTAAATTTGTACACTCCATCTGTTGTCTTACTATAACTGTAAGGGAAATCAGCCAAAAATTTGTTTTGCCCCTGGTAGATATCAAGTGTTATAGTCATTTTGCTGCTAAAGGTATCGAAGACACATTGCATCCTATCCATACGCAAGCCGTAACGCCCAGCTAACATGGCAGCGGCCGCTTGTGCGCGCCTTGTTACAAAATCGCTACCCCAGCCAGCATAATTTGTTGCATCAGGCACAATGATATTGTTGTAACTTACACCAATAAGCAGGTGCAGGGGTAATATGGGTGTTGGTGATGATTGTATAACAACCTTTTTACCGTCCACCTCGGCATAAAACTCCTTTTTGGTGCTATCCCAAGTCAGGTTATAAATCTTTTTACCCTCATATTCAACCGGTTGCTGTAAGGTAATACCTGTAAGTGTAAAGGCAAATGCCGATGAACTTTGAGATATTACGCCATCTTTTAACCAGTTAAGTGTAAACACTTTGGTACCAATATTAATAGAAGTCTGTATTTTGGTATCATCACCCAGTTGTACAAACAAGTTAGTATTGGCATCAGTATAATCCAAAACATCATGAATAAGGACGTTAAGAACCTTGTTATTATAAGCTTCCTCCTGTTGTGCGGTAGCTTTTATCAATATCAGTTTACTATCAAGCAAATTGCCATGTAAAGTAATTGTATCACCTTTTATTTCCTCGAAGCTAAATTCAAAGTCAGAATATAAACCCCAACCGGCTACACCACCATTAACTTCAGGAGTAGGATCTGCAAGTATGTGCATATAGTTGTAGGTATCAAACAATAACGATGGCGCCAGTACAGATTTTAAACGGTAACTGCTCTCAAATCCATTCTGTGTTGATTCATCACTGATATCTGCCAGCATGGTAACCCGGTTTTTATCATTAAATTTTAAAAAAAACGAGAAACCGCCACCGCCCTGGGGATACAGATAGCCTATCCAACCATTTTTGCTCCCGGTAAGCGCAGTTTCATACTCCTTTAGTTTAGCCTCGGTGCGCTCCTCAGGACGCTCTCCCGGCGCAGGGTCCACCTGTCCCTTTCTGCAACTGGTAAACAAAGCCAGCGAAAGGGATATATATATTAAAAGTTTTTTCATGTTATTATTGTTAATTTAATGTACCGATCATGTATGAGCTGGCATCGTCAACCTTGTAAAATGCTCCAAATGCTCCTTTCGCCCCTTTTGAGCCTGGCACCAAGTTGGGCGCCCAGTCAAACCGGAACTGGTTGTTCTTAATGTAATTATCAACCGCCGTCATGGCATTTTTAATAAAAGCCATATTAGCATAAGTAACGTCTGTTGGTTGTACAGATAATGGTTCAAGTTTAACAAGGCCGGTTGTATTAGGATCAAAATCCATAAAGTAATCAGTATCCCCGTAATAAGTAGTAGAACCATCACCGCTGGTAAAATAATACCGCAGCGTCATGATATGATTTGCCTTAAAGGTCATGTCATATTTGGTAAGTACGAAACCCATATTTCCAAGCGCTGTTTTTGCGGTATTCCAGTTTGCTAAAAACTCGGCTGATTGTGGTGTCTCAGTCAGCGGGCTTGAAGCAAATGTGGTGTAGGTGTTACCCGGCCCTATAGAATTAGCCAAAATTACAGGGGCAGTGTTTTCAACGGCATCTGTAACGGCTTGCTGTAAAGCATAAAAATCAATACCCCAGGCGGTTTTAAAATACTCAACCACCAACTGCTCCTTTTTGCGGAGCTTGGTACGCGGATCTAAAGGCAAAGCGTTTACTATATTATTGTACTCATAACTGCCCATCATCAGCATATTTGCAACCATTTCTGCAAAATCTTCAATAGGGTTACTGCGCGAGTACTGAGTGATAAAGCCCAGCGCGCGGGCATCGTCAAGCGATGGTATGTTCCAGTTTGCAGTGTAATCAGCTTTAGTTACCAAACTAAATGCCGGATCGAAAGCCACCTTTTGGTTAAGGATGTGGGTAAACTCATGCTGTATTACCTGTATCATCTGCTTAACGTTCTGTGTATTGCTTTTATCAAAATTATTGATAACGTACAATACAATTTTACGGCCTCCCTCAGCGGTACCCAAAGTAATTGTCCCATCACCATTGAATTCAGGGCTACCCACCAGCACAAATTGTTTAGGCGCGTTTATTTTCATGAAGTCTTTCCCGCCTACACTTTCATAAGTGCTTATCCATACATCTTTTACGGTTTGCATGGCAGGGATTACCTGGCTTTCTAAAGGCGGTGTCATGTCTTTTGAAAGATTAAGTTCAAAGGCATCCCACCTGTATTTTACTTCAATGTTGTAGGGTACTACAAAGTTTTCGTCAATCCACCGGTCAAGGTCAGTCTTGGCAGACTGATTCCTGTCAATGGCATCAAGATTGGCATGTAAGGTGCCCTCTTTTTTGCAAGAGCTTGCAGCCGTTATTAGCATGATCAGCAAGCTTACTATGTATATCTTTTTCATTTTCTTTAATTATGAATGCTTATTATCTTGGGTTTAAAGGAACGCCTGATAGTTCTACTTCCTGTGGTAACTGGAATAAACGGCGTGGATCCTCCGGCTCAAGCGTTACATAGGTATCGGTATTGTTAACCGCCTTTATATTATGCACTACCGGTAATTTAAGCCTGATGATGTCCAACCAGCGCAAGCCTTCCTGTATAAATTCCGACTTTTTAAAATCAAGCGCTGTCTGAATAATACCTGCTTTCAGATCATCTGTATTATAAAACAGTTTTATTTTTTCAGGAGTGATGCTTTGGGTAGTGGCGTTATAATTACGTATGCGTGTGCTGGCAAAAGTATTAAGGTCTGCAATGGCTTCGGTATTTTTACCAAGATTTGCATATGCTTCAGCACGGTTTAGCAGTAACTCATCACCTGTAAACTGTGGCATAATAGTGTACGGAATACCAATATTTGCATTAGGGCTTGAGCGGATAAAAAGCTCTTTAAACTTAAGATAAGTATAGTTAGGGACACCGTATGAATACATTTTACGCCCGCTGAAGTTAGTGCCGGTAACGTTGGTTTCTCCCTGCTCATTATTTAAATTAAGGCCCATACCATATCTGTAGGATGAATTATTACGTGCCCAAACAGATGGGGCTTCTGTTAAAAGTAAATTTGAATTTTCGGAAGCCTGGGTAAACAAAATCTGCATTTCGTTTGCAGAGGCATCATAGTATTTGGTAGACCATGGGCGGATGTTAGCAGCAAAGCTATTACCTGGAAATGCAGCTGTAGCGTATTGTACCACCTTATCATACTCGCGCTTGAAAAGATAAAACCTTGCAGCAAAAGCATAAGCGGCAGCCTGATTAAAATGATATTTAGGTACACGATAAGCGCTGTTTTTAATCAGAGGCAAACCTTCGGTAAGATCTTTTTCTATAAGAGCGTAGGTTGATGCCACAGTACCACGGTCATATTGTTTAAATACAACTTTTTCCGGCGTCAGGACATATGGTATACCCGGCGAATCGTTAGCTGTGGCAGGATCATATACCTTTGAGTACAGCACAACAAGCATAAAATGTGCATAAGCCCTTGCTAAAAGCGCCTCGCCTTTATAAGGCAGATATTCTGTTGGATCTGGTGCTTTTGCAATGGCATCAAGCGCAGCGTTTGCAGCAGCAATTGCGGCATAACTTGCATTCCAGTAATAAGTAGGCGTACCGGTATCGCGGCCCTGAACATCCTGCCACAGATATGCATCCTGGTTTGGAGGATCAAGCGTGCCTACATTAACGCCTTTGTCTTCTGCGTTATCAGAAGCGGCCTCGGTAAAGGTTGCATAATCTGCTTGCGGATAGGCCGTTGCCAATATCTCACTGACTTTTTCTACTGTATTCAGCTGCGTACGCTGATCGGGCACCTGCTCCAGAAACTTCTTACACGATGAGGCAGAAGTAAGCATAAGTGCAGATAAAAATATAATAGTGTATTTACTTTTCATGATATGATATATCTTAAAATCCTACTTTAAGTGATAGTGTGAACTGACGCGGAATCGGCAAAGCCACCCCCCCTGCACCAAAAAACTCCGGATCCTGGCCATTCAGATCTTTATCGGCATATATCAGCCAAACGTTATTCGCAATCAGGGAAAGCGATCCATTCTTAAAGCCAACTTTTTTGATCAGGTCAGGAGAAAAGAAATACCCGAATGATACTTGCTTTAAGCGTACAAATCCACCGTCAGCTACACGTGCTGTTGAGTAGTTATAGTTATTGTATGGATAGCCGTCGAGCTGGCCAACTTCGCGTGCGCTAAGTATTGATGGTATGTTTGTTCTTGTCTCGTCGCCAGGCATTACCCAACGGTTAAGAAACACTGATGACATAGCATCCAAGTCGTTATAGCTTGATTTAAATATAGGGTTAAGCCTAACTTTATTACCTGCACTAAAGGTTACTAAGGCAGATAAAGTAAAGTTTTTATACTTAACGGAGTTATAGTAACCACCTGTAAAAGTAGGATCAACAGGGCCTTCATATTTAAGGTGTTGCGTTTGGTCGCTTTGCAGATAAACGTTTGTGCTGCGGTCGCCATTCTCATTAATAAAATAAGGAACACCATTGTTATGATCGAGCCCTACATAATCAATTGAGAATAAACCACGCTGAGGATATCCTTCAAGAGCGCCCCCATCCGGGTTTACCAGATTAAATATGTTTGGCTTGTTTTTAAGGTTGGTGATTTTGCTTGTGTTATGCGCAAAAGTCAACTGCGTGTTCCAGCTCCAGTCCTTTTGTTTCAGGATGGCTGCACCAAGCGTTACCTCTATACCTCTTGAGCGCATATCGGCATAGTTGGCCACCTTTGTTTCTTCGCCACCAATACCCGAGGTACGGATAAGGCCTATAAGGTCAAAACCACGGCGATCATATACATCAACTGTCAGCGTAAGGCGATCATGCAGAAAGCCAAGGTCTGCACCAATATTAAGCTCTTTTTGCTTTTCAAAGGTCAGCTCAGAGTTTTCCAGGCCGGCAATATATAATACGGTTTCTTTTTCAGTAGCATACGGGCGGTTAGTGTTACGTGCCTGTAAAAACAAACTTGAGTTTGTTGCAGGGCCCATACTGGCTGTTAAACCATAAGTAGCGCGCAGGGTAGCCCTGTTAAGAATGTTGGTTACCTTAGAGCCTTGCATGAATGGTTCGGTATCGATATTCCAGGCACCAGACACATTCCAGGTTGGTAACCAACGAGCAGTGCGTGATTCGCCAAGCAGATTAGATCCGTCGTAACGGCCTGTAGCATTCAGGCTGTATTTGCCTTTGTATGAGTAAGCTGCACGCATCTGATAGTTCAGGTAGCGCTCATAGCTGTAGTTCATACTGTAATAGTTAAAGTTAGACTCAACGTTTTGTTTAACGATATTGGGATCAACAAAAGGAACACCGCCCTGATCGTATTGGTAACCATAACCATCAAAAGTTTTATGCTGCCTGTTAATGTACCTTAACTCCTGCGCGGCATAAATATTCAGCAAGTGATCCTGCTTAATGGTCTTGTTCCATTCCAGTGCATTACGGAAGTAATAGTTAGTGATGTTATCATCAACGGTATTATAAAAACCACCATACGGCAATACGCTTACCGGCAGTGCGTTTGGATCATCCGGGTTACGGTATAAAAAGCGGTTGCTGTTGATAATAGTAGCATTTTGCTCGGCAATACCTGCACGGTAAGCCTGCGCCTGGTTAGAGTTTTCAGTTACTTTGTGCTCCTGGTTGGTTTTGGCAAAGCGGTAAGCTCCGTCGAATGAATATTGCAGTTCTTTAATGATCTTGTATTTCAAACCACCCTGTCCTTTAAAGTCAATCTGGGTCAAGCCAAGGGTATTATTCTGAAGTTCATGAATAATATTGAACGGGGCGTAATCTCTGGTAAAGTATTCCAATTTACCGTTCTCGTCATAAGGGGTAATTACCCTGCTTGTATTGATCGCGTAGCTAAAAGGATTAATGTCAAAGTCGCGGTCGTACTGGCCAAACACCGGGTTACTTAAACGGCCCAGGGTACCAGGTGCCACCTGATCACGCACAGAACCCTGTGTAAGTAACTCAAACGAAAGCTTATCATTTACCTTAAATGTACCGCGCAGATTACCTGTAAAACGTTTAACGTTATCGCCAATGGTCCAGCCGTTATCCTTTAAAAAACTGGTTGATGCATAAAATTGAGATTTCTCGGAACCTGATGATACGCTCAGTGAGTGTTCCATCATCAGTGAGTTTCTGAAAAGAACATCAAACCAATTGGTATTGGCATCAGCGTAACGCTGCAGATAAGCTTTTTGATCAGGAATAGTGTTGTTCAATGCATAGGTTTGGGTTACAGGATCAAACTTGTACATCTGGTTAAACATCTTGGTAAATACTCCACCACTTGCATTATTTGCGGTTGATGAGTGGTTTAACCAGCCTTTATTCTGCATTTCCAGGTATACGTTCATCTGGTCGGCAGAGTTCAGAATGTCATAATTACTGTAAGATGGTTTAAGATATGAGCTGAAGTTACCGGTATATGATATAACTGGCGCGCCTGATGTATTTTTACCTTTCTTGGTAGTTACTACAACCACACCGTTCATGGCGCGCGCGCCATACTGAGCAGTTGCGGCAGCATCCTTCAAAATAACGAAGCTTTCAATATCATCCGGGTTAAGGCCGGCTACAGATGAACCTACAAGCGTATTAGGATCGCCGGTTGAAAGTTGTTCATTAGAAATATTAACCACATCTTCAAGCACCACGCCGTCTACCACCCATAGCGGTTTGTTATCGCCATTAATTGAGGTAGCGCCACGCACCCTTATCTTTGGGGCAGCACCAAATGTACCTGATACGTTTTGCACCGATACCCCCGCTACGCGACCTTCAAGCATACGGCTTACATCTGTAATACCATCACGCTTTACTTCGCTGCCCTTTAAGGTAACTGCAGAACCTGTAAATAACTTACGGTCCAGGTTTTGGTAACCGGTTGCAACAACGCTGACCTCATTAAGGGCGGTGCTTTCTTCTTCAAGCTGAACATTGATAACCGGGCTTGCGCCTGTTACCTTAATCTCCTGAGATTTAAAGCCCATCATGGTAAAAACCAGTATGTCGCCTTCTTTAGCCCGAATAGAGAAGTCACCGTTAGCATTGGTGGCTACCCCTGTTTTAGTGCCCTTTATTGTAACGTTTACACCAGGCATAGGCTCAATACTATTTTTCTCTTTGGTTGTTACCTTACCCTTTACAATAATGTCTTCAACAGCATGCTTTATAACAGGTGCTTTTTTTAGAATAATGTTGTTGCCCAATACGGTGTAGTTAATACCGGCCTGAGGCAAATCTTTCAAAGCATCGTTAATGTTTGCAGGGCTATTATTTACAGCTACCGTAATGCTTTTGTTGACTTCTGCCCCATCATAAACAAAGTTTACGTGGTAGGTAGTTTCCAGCTTTTTAAGGTAGGGCCCAAGTTTTTCGGATTTGGCGCTCAGATTTTGTGCAATCAGATCGGCCCTTGCATTTACTGCAAGTAACATACCCGATAAAAAAATCTTGCAGAACCCTGCGGTTCGTCGTTTGTAGAGATTTTTAATCATAGTTTCAGTTTAATTGTACGAGATTTTAGTTATATAGATTTGTTTATTTGTTTCTGATAATAAGCCGGTTACTATGGCGGGTTATATTTATTGGATAGGTTTGCTCAAGGACGGTTATAACCTCATCAAGATTATTATTAATAAAATTGGCGTTAAATTTACCCAGCTTAGACAGATTAGTATCTGAAGTTATTTTAACACGGTAGTGGCTTTCAAGCTTACTGAATACGTTGGCAAGCGGCTCATCGATAAAATGCAATTCGCCGGTAAGCCACGAGTCGCTGTTTGAATTCTGGTTGCTGTAAGTGGTAAGCTGATTGCTTTTGATATCATAATTTGCTGCAACCCCGGCAACTAATACGGCCTTCGACTCCTCGTTGGCTAAAAACATAACACGGCCAGTTTTAACGTCCACGTTTATTGCGGCAGTTGTTTTACGGATGTTAAATGAGGTACCAAGTACCTGCACCGCTGTTTGATCCATTGAAACCGTAAATGGCCGTATAGAATCGTGCGCTATTTTAAAAAAAGCATTTCCATGCTTAAAGGCAATTGTACGTTTGTTTCCATTAAATTGTTCGGGATAGGAAACGGATGAGGCTGTATCCAGAAATATTTTAGATCCATCAGCAAGTAGAACAGAATCCTTTTTACCTGTGGTTATTTTGGTTATATACTTTGCACTATTTACCGGGTATTGACGGTATATGAAAAACACCAGCATAAACATGGCCGCAATGCCGGCAATCCACTTTATAATGCGTACACCTGTAGTTAGTGAGGAAGCTTCATGCTTATATTTATTATGATCTTCTAATTTACTACTCAAACGCTCAACTGCTGCATTTACATCAATATGCTTTAAAACGCGCGCCTCGGCTGACGCAAGCCACAGTGTTTGAATTTCCTGAAAATATTTTTCATTCTCAGCGCTTTGCGTTCTCCATTTAGTAACATTTTCCTGAAGCCGGGTATCATCAGGTGTATTTAGATGTTGAATTATAAGTAGTAACTGGTGTTCGGTAGATGACATTAATGTTCTATTTATCCTATAGACAATTAATGAGCATCCTTACCCCTAAATATTTTTATAAATTTTTAACAAAAAGTTTATATGATTAAACAAAGAATAATGTTTATAGCATTTTATTTTATTAAAACTAAAAATACACCTCCCTAAAACATTTTAAGCAATGCCGAGTATCAGTAAAATTGTTTTGTACTTATTAATGTCGATACCCAGGCCGCTTTCTGGTGTTAATATCTTTTTTCGGAGCACTTTTAAAGCATTTGCAATATGATTTTCTACCGTACGCTCACTTATGTTTAACTGTTCAGCTATTTCGCGGTATTTTAAACCATCAAAGCGGTTCATTTTAAAAACCTTTTTGCACTGCTCCGGCAACAGTTCAATCTGTTTATATATTAAAACCTTCAACTCGTTTTCGTGTAATTTCGAGTACACATCCTGCTCAGAAACCGTTTTACTTATACTGTCATGATGGCGTTGCAGATTTTTTTCGCGCTTGATGTAGTTAAGTGAGTTATTTATAACTATCCGCCCAAAATAAGATTTGATTGCACTTTGATCTTCGAGTATAAACGGTGCCTCCCAGAATTTAAGAAATACATCCTGTACAATATCCTCAGCTACTATAACATCTTTTACATACTGCAAAGCAAGCAATGTAAAAGTTTCAAAATGCTGCGCATATAACCTAGTAAAGTCTTTTTTATTAACAACGCCGGTATCAAGCCTCATCTGCAGTATAGGTAGCAATATCAACTCACAATATATGGCTTGTTAACTTTAAAAAAAATTTTTTTTCGCACTACTTTGATCCAAACCGTTACGTTATTGCTTAGGTTTTATAGCGAATGTAATACGAGATAGAATTTGAACATTTTATTTATGGCTCATAAACTAATTAGCTTTAGCCGACTTTAAAGTCTTATATCGCTCCAATCATCTGTTTTAAATGGTGAGGCCGGTAAGCCGGCACCATTATATAAATTACCATCCGGATTATTTTGCCAATTATACCGCACGGCTACAGGATTTGATACCTCCGTACTGCTTACCACAACCTTGTTATTAACTATTGATGCCTGTGCCGCATGAAATTGCTTATCTGCCCCGGCAATCCAAAAACTTTTTAGCCCTTTGGTACCTTTACTTACCAGCCCACTTTCAGCATGCGAAAAAGCGAGAATTACCTGGTTATTTTTTATCTGCTGTGATAAGTATATGGGGCCACTGTAAACCATATTATCTTTATAATTTTTTGCTAATGCAATAACGGCTAACCTCCGGCCAACTTCTTGTTTATTCTTCGGGTGAATATTCGTGGGTTCGCCAATATCAATAGTTACTGCCATGCCGGTATAAGGTAGCTTTAAGGCGTTTAGCTGCGCGTACCTAAGCTCGGGCCAATCAGCAGCGGGTGGCTGGTCTGTTGCATTGTAATTAGCTATCTGGACAAAGTAAAAAGGAAGTTTGGGCTGATTAAATTTGGCCCGCCAGTCGTTAATTAGTAATGGGAATAAGTTTTTATATTGTTCGGCCCTATCTGCATTGCTCTCACCCTGATACCATATAACACCTTTGATACTAAATGAAAGTATCGGATTGATCATGGCATTATAAATTAATGTTGGCCGGTTTGGCGAGTTGGCCAAAACAGGCGGCTGTTCCAGTTTATCCAACGGAAGGGCTTTCTGATATATCCACTCTCCGTTAAGGTCAATTGTTTTTGAGGAATCAGTGGCTACCTGTATATCTAACGGCCCTTTATTTATGCCACCTAAGCCGCCATTGTCAAATACCCGTACGGCTATTATATTTTTACCGGCTTTAACCAATTTACCTGGCACAGTGTAATGCCGTGGGTAAACAAATAATTCGGTATGACCTATCTCCTGGCCGTTGAAATATGAAACATCATAATCATCTATACCTGTTAAATTTAGTTTCAGGTCCCTCCCAGCCCAATCAGTTGGAATATCAACAACCTTACGGAACCACATAGTGCCATCATAGTTATTATTACCTGCTTGTTCCCAATATATTGGCAATCGCATTTTAGGCCATCGGCTATCATTAAAATCCAATTGTGCCCATTCTGCTGAATTGTCTTTATATCCTGGATCATTTGCATTAATACTATCAATCCAACTGCGTACGTTTTTGTGATATTGATCTTCAATATCTTTCTGAGTAAGTCCTCCTTCTATCGACTTTACGAAATCCCTAAACTCAGGCATTGTTTTGAGAGCACTCCCGCTGGTCCACGCCTCGGCCACGGTGCCTCCCCAAGTATCATTGATAAGGCCGATCGGAATATGTTTAACATCATATATTTTCCTGGCAAAAAAGTAAGCCACGGCCGAAAACTCTTTCACATTTTCTGAATTACATTCCCGCCAGCCCCATTTAACAGGTACTTCCTGCTGCGGAATAAAATCAACCTTATTATCGATTTTGATCATCCGGATGGCGCTATACCTGGCCGCATCTTTAACTTCCTGCTCATTATTAAGAACACCGCCATAACCATTACTTACAGTCATCTCCATGTTTGACTGGCCGGAACATAGCCAAACTTCACCTATCAGGATATTACTAAGCGTCAGTAGCTCGCCATCATTAAAAGATATTTCATAAGGGCCACCATAAGCAGGTGTATTAATCCCGGTTTTCCATTTACCATTAGCAGCTACCTTTATCTGATATTTATGTTTATCCCAAGACGGGGTAATGAAAAGAAGGCTGCCTGGTTTTGCAGTTCCCCAAATGTTAGCTTTTGTTTTTTGCTGAAGCACCATATTGTTGGTAAAACAAGCTGCCGGAATTACTGAGGCTTGGCTGATATGATTAAACAATAAAATTAATAACAGTAGGTAACATCGCTTTGTAAACAGATAGAATATTTTCATATGCTTGGAACGGTATATTTTAATGAAAATAAGTTATTAAAACGGTTTAGCAAAATATTGGATAGCAATTTTTTATCACATTAACTTTGCTGGAATTATTTTGAATTACAGTTTAGCTATAGGCAGCCGGTATTTTACATCTTTTGTATTCACAATGAACACTTGTGAACATCCATGGACACTTGACCATAAAAATGATACAAAATCATGAAATAGAAATTACTTTATTTAAGCAGCAACTAAACTCTTACCTCATAATTTACATTAATACGCACATTTATAATGTATGCTTAGTTGTGCCTGTTCGCATAAGCTCATAAGACTCTCGCAAGTAAACGAATAATCCCGGCCAGATATCTTCTACCGATGCTATCCGGATGTGATTTTCAATTTTTTTTCCGGCAGTTACACTTTTACCACTGGTTTTTGAGGGTGTGCAACAGCAGAATGAAATTTAACGTTCAGCCACTTTTCGTCGGCCTGATGATAAGAAACCCTACCCTGCGGGTAAAGACAATACAGTTTGGCGTAACGCCTATTAAAACCTTCTCCCACTCTGCCACTTCAGCCAGTATTTTGTCAAATGCAAGCAGCAGTTCGGGCGATCTTCCCTCGAAAACACTGTCAAGGCTAACCCGCGCACAATAATGCCGATAGTCTTTCCATGGAAGTTCGCGATCACATTTGGGGCAGGTCCAGCTCACGCTTTATCTTAAATTTATAAAAATCACTGTGCCGCCAAGGGCCACCCTGATATTCCCATAGATCAAGGCCTGTAGCTTGAACGGCAAATGGTTGAAATCTTTGGCTCAATTCATCCAGCAACGCTTTCGAAGCCTCGACTGTCACCTTATTTTGAACAGTAATATGCGGTTTGAAACCTTGTCGGTCCTGGGCGGTCAGCACTTCCTGAAAACGAATACTTAAGTTCCGGTGCAGCGCCAACAGTTCGGCAGATATAAGTTCGTAAGCAACACCAGCACCTAAATGCCTCAAGCCGGTCACCTCCATTTCAAAAGGTTGCTGACAAACTTCATTCAAGCATTGCCGCGTTGTTGCTTCATTAGGCAACTGGTGAAATAAGGTCAAATGCGCTTTCAGGTAATTGCGCTCTGGTGGAAAATAACGCCGGCGCAGTTCATCGAAAAAAATTTGACTCTGTGCATCAAGCCGCAAAGTCAATATTAATGGTTTTTGTTTCGTCTGCATCTTTCTGAACAATATTTAACTTCCGTCCAAACCTTTTCCCACTTTTTTCGCCAGATAAACGGTTTTCCGCAGGCGGCGCACACCTTTTGCGGTAGGTTTTGTTTTTTAACCCCGTGCATGTTTCCAATCCTTTTTCATGGCCGCGTAAACCCAGTTTGCCTCTGCTTGTTTCCATTTGGTATAAAACACCTTAGCTGCTTCTGCTTTTTCCGGGTCGCCCGTCCCACGCTCCAGCAAAGCATAATCCCTCTGCGCATTATATTTTTTGCCGCCTTTGTAATTCGCATATCGCCGTGCCCTGGTATAGCCCATCTGCAAATACTTGCGCGCCATATCCGCACCCACAAATTCGCCGGATTTTAGATAGCCTTCAAACAGCTCAAAAATTTTAGTACTGCTTTCTTCTGCTATGGCTTTCGTTTTAAAACGCCAGTACTTACCTATCTCGCTCTTATAAGGTTCACATATCAATACCCCCTGCTCGCCTTTGCCTACCAGGTACAATTCCGGCCGCTGCCGATAGTCTATATCCGGCTTCCATGCATAGGTACTTACATCAAATTTCAGATAACTTGGCTGCTGCATTATTTACTCAACAAGCAATTACTGTGAATGTTGCAAGACCGTTTGCACAACGGCCAAAACCTTAGGTAAGTTGTTAAAAACAGTACAGTTTGTAGTACCTCACAATATACTTAACCATTAATTTAAAAAAGCCGTAATATTTATAAGAAAACTGCGTCTTATAAAAACCCTTATTAACAGATCTTATTAAAAAGTAATTAGAGTAAAATTCTTGATACAACTCTATGCTTATGCAACAATCAAGATACTTAAGCTATTTGAATACTAATTGTTGATAATTTTGTTGTCCCAATTTTTTTTAACTTTTAAGCTACTTCCAAAGCATAAGTTGAATAGTGTAATGTGATCAAAAAGGTTGAGCCATACAAAATTGTAACCTGCTTTTAAACTGGCCGGTTCATTAAAGTGCCTAAATAACCCTATATAATGGAAATTAAATACGTTACGTTGTATACACGTAACATGAATAATGAAGTAAAATTTTGTACAGATAAGCTTGGCTTTAAATTTTTAAAACGTACAAAGGTGCTTGATGAAAAAGAATGTGTAATACTAATAAATGCAAGCAACACCTTAGGGTTGATGCTTATTGAAAACGATCGAATAGATGATTTAAGTGTTACTGTGACGTTAAACACGAATGATTTTTTGAAAGATCATTTTGAATTAAAAAACCATGGCGTATCCTTTTTAGGTGAACCAGAATATACGCCAGCAGGCATTGCTGCCGCTTTTAAAGACCCGTCTGGTAACCATTGGATGTTAATTGAAGAACGTGATTACAGTAACATTTAACAGGAAATGGACTACTTGAAAACCCTCAGGAATAACAACAAAATATTCTTAAAAACAATTTATTTTAGTACTGATAAGCATATTGCTGATGATTTTACCATGAGATGCGTACTCACAGGTAATGAAAACTGCAATATAGGTTACCGCAACATTCTCTTGGATCCGGATTCGGTGCTGATTTTAAATAAAGGCACTTCTTATGCAAGTACTGTTAATTCAGAAGTGCCGGTAAAATCATTCAGCATTAGTTTTGACGAAAAGTTTATTACTGATTTTAATAACAGCATACGCTTAAATTCGAAGCAATTATTAGATGTAAAAGAAAATGCGACGCTGCTGAGTGAATTAAGAGAAACGCTTTATCCGTTTAAGGGCGATCTCAGATTGACAGTTTTGCATCTAAAGGATTACCTGGATAATAATGTAGTAAATGAAATGTTGATCAATGAGTATTTGCATCATTGTTTAATTACCTATAATAGCCTTTATAATAATGAAGTTTTAAAAAAAGCTGAGCAATTACATGTATTGAATCAGGCAACCCGGATAGAAGTTATCCGTCGGTTGAATATTGCAAAAGAAATTTTGTATAGTAATTATTATAGGAATATAAGTCTGGAAGAACTTGCCGAAAACGCCTGTTTATCCGTTAATCATTTACTCAGAACTTTTAAGCAGGCTTTTAACCAAACGCCTCATCAATATTTAACCGACATCAGATTAAGTAAAGCCCGATATATGTTAAAAAGGACCGATTGTCCGGTAAATGAAATTGCGAATACTATTGGCTTTGAAAGCACCAGCTCTTTTATCAGGCTTTTTAAGAAAAAGATGAGTACTACTCCGGTTGCTTACAGACAGACGGCTTAATCCTATTCAGAACTATTAAGTACATAACAGCATTGTTACTGTTTTTTAATGTCACTTTTTTTTATTGGTGATTTTAGCATATCCTGCCAAATTGGTAGCTATTATAATTGCCCACTTAATGGCTAAGAATGCAATCGCATAATTAGCCTTTCATTTTATCATAAATCATAATTAGATGAAAAAACTTCTACTTGTATGTTTGTGTTTGCTATTTTATTCTGCACAAATATTTGCGCAAACACATACCGTGACAGGCACGGTTACCGCACGGGAGGACGGCTCAACAATCCCAGGTGCATCCGTTACAATTAAAGGTACAACAACAGGTACCCAAACAGGTGTGGACGGTAAATACACTATCAATGCACCTGAAGGTGCTACTTTACAATTCACCTTTCTTGGGTACGATCCTCAAACTGTTGTTGTTAATAAAAACATAATAAATGTTGTGTTAACTTTAAACAGTAAACAGCTTGGCGAGGTTGTGGTAACCGGCCTTGGTATCAGCAAGGCTAAAAAAACCATTGGTTATGCACAAACTACCGTTAAGAACGAGGAGATCAACAGATCAGCATCCATCAATCCGGTAGGTGGTTTGCAAGGTAAAGTTGCAGGTGTAAACATTTCAAATGTTTCCGGTACTTCCGGGGGATCTACTAAAGTTATTTTACGCGGTTATACCTCTTTGGGTTCGTCTAACCAGCCTCTATACGTTATAGATGGCGTACCATTAACCAATGCACGAAGCGGATCAAGCGATAATTTTGACTTTGGAAATGGCGCAAATGATATCGACCCGAACCTTATAGATAACATTAGCTTCCTGAAAGGATCTGCAGCAAGTGCCATTTATGGTTCACGTGGTTCTAACGGCGTGGTTATTATTACTACCAAAAAAGGAAAGTCAGGCAAGCCTACGGTTGATTTTTCTTCAGGTACCACACTTACTGATGTAGCTTTTGTTTACAAGCCGCAGGAAACTTTTGGACAAGGCTGGGATGCGCACTTTATATTAAGTGAAAATGGTAATTGGGGCCCAAAATATGATGGTCAGCTTCGTCCCTGGGGCGCAATTGTTGACAATACTCAGTTATTGAAACCTTTTTCTTTTATAAAAAACAACGTAAGGGACACTTATGACAAAGGTATTGAGCTTAATAACAATATAACCGTAAGTGGCGGTAGCGATGCATCTACCTATCTGATGTCATATAATAACATTTATAGCGATGGCATCTTGCCTGGTAATGTTGATGGTTTCAGAAGAAATAATTTCTCTTTAAGAGGTACAACTACTTATAAAAACTTTTCTGCCGATGCATCTTTAAACTATGTTGCTAAAAACGGAAACTTTGTTAGTACCGGTCAAGGCCCTACAGGTGTAGGTACTACATTTTATGAAAACATTTTACAGATACCCGGTGATATACCTATAAAAGATCTTAGAGATTATAAGAACAAATATTTTAACGTTGATAACTACTACACTCCATTTGCAGAAAATCCGTATTACAATTTGTATGAAAACGGAAGTAAATTCAAAAGCGACCGTGTATATGGTAATATCAACTTAAATTACAAGATAACACCTTGGTTTACCGTACAATTGCAACAGAGTGCCGATGTAGCCAATTCTGGTGCCCGTATATGGTACAATTCAAATACTCCAAAACCAGGGAGTTGGGTAGGTGGCGCTAACCCCGAAGGTCAGTCAAGGAAACCTGACGTTGGTAGCGTGGAAGAAGATAACTTTCAGACCTATGAATACGATACTAAATTACAGGGCCTGTTTGTTAAGAAATTTAATTCTGACTTTGATATCAACGGCGTGATCGGTGCCAACTACAATGACAGGGGCGCACGTACACTTAGCACTGCAATTGAAGGATTAGCAATCCCCGGATTTTTCCAGCTATCTAACAGTGTTAATAAACCGTCCAGCGCAGAGGCAGAAAGCCACCGTCGTTTACTTGGCTTTTATGCGCAGGGTACTTTGGGGTACAGAGACTATCTGTATTTAACATTAACCGGCCGTAATGATATTACCTCGACACTGGCTACAGGTAACAATAGCTATTTTTATCCGGCTGCAAACGTTTCTTATATATTGTCACAGGCACTTGACCTGCGAAACAGCGCAGTAAGCTACGTTAAATTAAGAGGTAGTTACGGTGAAACAGGTAGTGACACCGACCCATATAATATCAGTAATATACTGACCGCTACAAACGTTGGACTTGGATTTGGTAACTTGGCATTTCCATTCCGAGGAGTTCCCGGCTTTTCTATAAGCAATACGTTATTAACCAATAATTTAAAACCCGAGCGTGTAAAAGAATTTGAATTAGGTGCCGAAATCAGGTTTTTGAACGACCGCCTTGGGTTAGATGCCACGGTTTATCAGCGTACCCGTCAGGATCAGATACTGGCTGTTCCTATAGCACCGGGTACAGGTTATACATCAGAGTTGGTTAACTTTGGTTCAGTACGTAACCGCGGTATTGAGATAGCCGTTAACGCTACGCCAGTTAAAACACCCAATGTAAGCTGGGACATTTCTTACACGTTTACGAAGAATCAAAGTATAGTAACCTCTCTTCCAGATGGGTTGGATAAGCTAATTCTTAATCAGGATGGTTACGGAGGATATATGGTAGCTATTAAAGGTCAGCCATTAGGTATATTGCAAGCCCCTGTTCCACAATACGATCCACAAGGACATATTGTGGTAGATTCTCAAGGTTATCCAATCACTGCAGCGGAAAACGGTAGCTACGGCAACTTTCAGCATGATTTTGTAATGGGCTTGAATAACACCATTAAAGTAAAAAACTTTGTGCTTGGCTTTACCTTAGAATGGGATAAAGGCGGTAAATTCTACTCCGGTACTGCAGACCTGTTCAACTTTGTTGGAGCAGATCCAAAAACTACTTATAACGATCGTAATCCGTTTGTTGTGCCTAATTCTGTACAAGCGGTTACTGACGCAGCCGGAAATACTACTTACGTAGAGAATACAACTCCAATAACTGAGGCTAACGTGGATGATTACTATTATACAACCTCAAACAAAGCACAAGCATGGTCAAGAGATATCCTGGACAGAAGTTTTATTAAACTTAGAGAGGTTACCTTGAACTATGTTTTGCCTAAAACGTTGGCTAATAAGATTGGTGCACAACGCGCAACTATCGGGCTTTACGGCCGTAACCTTATAACCTGGCTGCCTGCCGGTAACAAGGTGGTAGATCCTGAAGTATCAAATTATGGAACCGACCTTGCAAGTGAGTATGGTGAATTCAGAACTGCGCCACCATTAAGATACTACGGCGCTTCAGTAAAGGTTACATTCTAAACTATCGAATCATGAAGATCAACAATATAAAATTAAAAACATTAGTCACTGTTACTGCTGCTACGCTTTCATTTGGCTGCAGTAAGATAAATGATATAAATGTTAATCCTAATAACCCTGCAATTGACAAAGCTACCGCACAGGTGCTTTTCCCTTCGGCTGTCTTATCAACAGCAGGTAATGTTGGGGGCGAGCTTGATATAATAGGAGGCATTTGGTCACAGTACTGGACACAGTCGCCCGCTGCCAACCAGTTTAAAACAATAGACTCTTACAACCTGCAAAGGCAGGATTTTAACGGCACATACAACGGCCTGTTTTCAGGTGCGTTGGCAGATTATCAATTAGCAATAACTAAAGCCAAAGAAGCCGGCCAGTTTCCATTTTACTTAATGGCAACTGTAATGAAAGCCTACACTTATGAGATCCTGGTAGATTTATATGATAAGGTGCCTTATACTGAGGCATTCCAGGGTGCAGCTAATCTGCAACCAAAATTTGATGATGGTTATACGATCTATAAAGGTTTATTAGCTGAAATTGATGCAGCTTTAGCTACTAATTATAACGTAGCGTTAGTAGATGCAGACGCAAAGGCCGACTTTCTGTTTAGCGGAGATATGGACAACTGGCGCAAATTTGCAAATACCCTTAAATTAAAAATGTATTTACGCATGATAAACGCTCATCCTGCTGAAGCAGAAGCCGGCGTTCGTGCCCTTTACGCAGCCCAGGCAGACTTTTTAGATACTGATGCACGGGTAAATGTTTTTACAGATGCTACCGATCAGCGTAACCCAGTTTACGCTTATACTGTATTCAATCTGGGCGGACTCGACTTAAGAGCAAGTAAAACTTTTACAACCTGGTTAACAGAAAACAATGATCCACGTATAGTTGAGTATTTTGGTACCGAAACACCAACAGCAATTGATCAGGGATATTATAACGCACCACAATCTGCTCAACCAGGTTATTATACTGCTACCGCACCTAACTTTGGCCCAACTGACCCTGTTTATTTCCTTACAACAGCTGAATCTTACTTCCTTCAGGCAGAAGCAGCAGCAAGGTATAATGTAGGAAGCGCTTCATCGCTATTTGAGGCAGGTGTACAGGCAGCTTTTGACCAGTATGAATTAACGCCACCTACCGGCGAAGCATATCAATATCCTAACGGTACGCTGGAAGATAATATTCGTGCTATTATTTATCAAAAATGGGCGTCATATCCAAATTCACATACTATTGAAGGGTTCTTTGATCAGGAGCGCACCGGTTATCCGGAAATAAGCAAAGTCTATTCACTTGACATTAAATATGTTCCCGGAACATGGGTTTATTCAAAAAATGGCGTAACTGGTGGTAAGTTTCCTAAACGTCTTGTTTACCCGGATTCTGAAAGAACACGTAATTCAAACACGCCTCCAGAAGTACCAATCACTACACCAGTGTGGTGGGGCAAACAGTAATTATTATTAACACTTAAGATTTATGAAAAGATATTTAACTTATATTGTCATTATTTTTGCAGCAGTAATATTTGGATCCTGCGGTAAAGATTCTTTTGACTACAAGGAAGGGTACGTAGGCTCATCCAAGATTACTGTATATCCAATAATAACCGTCACAGGTGATGATTATATAGTTGTACCCAAAGGAACAGCTTATACCGACCCGGGAGCTACAGCTAAAGTTGGCAACGACAATGTGGACGTGGCTACAAAGTCGCCGGTTAATGTTAATGCCGCGGGTGTTTACACTATAACTTACAGTGCAACCAATAGCGATGGTTATTCGGCCACGGCAACAAGGCGCGTAGTGGTTTACTCAACAGATGCATCTGCCAAGAACAATGATTTTTCGGGCAACTATGCGCGTACTACCAATGGTTCTGTAGCAGAGTGGACTAAAATTGCTCCAGGCGTGTACTCCGTATTTAATCCGGGTGGAGCACCAGGCACTGACCTTACTGTCATTGTCTTCAACCAAACAGGTAACGAAGTTTATATCCCACAACAAAATGCGAGCGATGGCAGCCTTACCAGTTCATCAGATGAATCAAGCACACCTGGCCCTAATGGAACACTTACAAAATATAGTATGGTAATTGTAAATGCAGGTTACGGAGCCGCTGTCAGAACATTTAATAAACAATAATTGAATTGAAATGAAAAAAAGAAATATAATTGTAGGCATGCTGTTAGCTACAATGGGGGCAGCTTCCTTTAGTTCTTGCCAAAAAGATGAAAAAATTGGTGGAACTGCTGTTCAAAATCTATCCGGAGAGTACTGGATAAAAATAGATAACGGTGCCGATCCAACCGGTACTTTCGATGATTCGTACTACACGATATCTCTTTATAATACATCATCAAACAGAGCTGATAGTGTCTGGATAGACGATGGTTATGAATCTGCAACTGGTGTACCATTCTGGCAGATTAAAGGCAAAATTGCAGCCGATGCCAATAACCGCACATTTTCAGGAACTGATATTGCGAACCAGGAATATGATAGTAAATTCACCATTAAAAATGGGAAAATATTATCTAAAGCAGCTACGGCACCGGGTACTAAATTGAAAACAGACTCGATTTATTTTGAGATACAATTCAATGATGATCCGGTTCCCGGCACTATTCATAAAGTGGCAGGTTACGCGCGTACCCGCTTTGATGCAGACGATCACTATTGATTTTAAAAGCATTTGATTCTATAAAAATCCGGTTTGACTTAAGTTAACCGGATTTTTTATTGAAGTCACTTTGGTGACTATGGCATATCCTTACTTTATTATTTGCATTAGTTTCGCTTGATTTTAAATCGTTTGTCGATGATAAGATCAGTTAAGTTAGTTAGTTAATTAAAAGGTCATTTACGCAAGGTGAATGACCTTTTACCATTTAACAGCTTAATACAATGTTTAGCAAACTATTGAAATTTAAAAGGAAAACGAAACCTTAATGAAGGGTTGATCGTTGGAATCGATGCTTGTTTTAAAGGATTTTAAGGGCTAATGAAAGTAAGCCATCTTTATTGGTATAAATAAAAGAGCGTGCTAAGCGTAGTTTAAAATTATAAAGCATTAAATGTAATTTATAAATGCTTTTCTTTTCGCATCATACTCAAAAAGGCCGGCGTGATGCCTAAGTAGGTAGCAATATGTTTTTGTGCAATGCGGCTTTCCAACTTTGGATAAAGTTTCCGGAACTCAAGATAACGTTCCTCGGCAGTTTTAGATAAATTGGATGTGATGCGTTTTTGATACAGATCAAAGCCGTTTTGCGTGAGGATACGAAAAAACCGTTCAAATTTTGGTATGTCTACAAATAGCTTTTCCAGCCTGGATAAAGACATGTAGTATACTTCACTGTCCTCCAGTGCTTGTATGGTGTTAACTGCGGGTTTTTCTTTAAAGAAACTAACGATATCACAGGCCCACCAGTTTTCCGGATAAAAGCAGATGTTGTGCTCTATGCCTTCCTTGTCTGTATAAAACATGCGCAGGCAGCCCCGGTTTACAAAATAAATATGCCGGTCAATCTCTCCGGATTGCAATAGAAATGTGCGTTTAGCTACTAATTTATGCTGCAACAAAGCAAGCACTTTCTCCTGTTCAATAGAAGAAAGTGCTATATGCATGGCAAAGTTAGACAGGATTAATTTGTGCATAAGAGCAAGATAAAGCATTTATAGCTCAAATGGCGTGGTCATATATAAATTCAGCTCAGCAGTTGCTGCGAGGCGATGTGAATTGGCTATATCCTGATAGACATCACTTTCTGCAATAGTCTTAAATGCTTTTGCGCTGGGATACTCTACCAGTAATATCACCTCCCATGCTTCATTTTCCGGGGCAATTATGTTGGCTTCCACGTTACATGCCAATCTTAGTTTTACACCATTAATTCCTAATTCCTCAGTGACCTTACGAAAGGCAGGAAGATACGTTTTAAAGTAGTGTTCACGGTCTTTAAATTTAAGCATGTTTAACATTAGTACAGGTCCCTGTACTTCTTCAAATTCAGGTAATTTCATAACGTTTTAAATTTTAAAAAAAGCCAACAATGCGTGTAATGCGGTAATCGCTGTCAAACTCAAAGTAGTCCATACCTATCACCGGGTAACCTTCCGGCCGGATAGCTAACCAACGGAAACAACCGCTGTTATGATGCGTATCCGGTTCGCCAAGTACCTTAAATGTTCGTGAGCCCATCTGCTTATACGAGCTGATGATCAGATTAGTAATGGCGGCTTGTCCGGTAATAGTATCGGTCAGTCGGTCTGTGTAGGTAGCTTCCGGCGCCCAGCAACGGCCGATGCGCTCTTCGATGACTTCAGGCTCTGTTTCGTTCCAGGCACTTGTGTAAGTAAGAATGGTTTCTTCTATATTCTTTATGTTTTCCATAAAGCAAAGATCAAAGCCAGGGGACGTAAAAAAATTCAACTGGTTGAAGATTTTAAAATAGGGATTAAGCCAGACAGGCACAGGCTAAATAAAAAGGGCTGCTCGAAGTGGAGCAACCCTTTGAAGTTTTAAGACAATACCAGCGGAGAGAGAGGGATTCGAACCCCCGGACCTTTAACAGTCAACGGTTTTCAAGACCGCCGCAATCGACCACTCTGCCATCTCTCCGGGGACAAAAGTACAAATCCGGGGCGAATTGGCAAATTCGATGTTAACTTTTTTTTAATAAATTATAAGCAATTGATATTCAAAATATTATTTATCACCAATGTTGGATTTTCTGGTGCGAAAGGTATTAAATCGGGGTTTTTCTATTCTAATCGTACGCTTTGAAAGGTCAACACTGGCGTTTAATTCAAACCCAATCAGCAAAATCAGAGAGTTTAGGTAAAGCCAGATCATCACAACTATCAGTGTACCTATGGCGCCATATACGTTGTTATAGGATGAAAAGTTATTAGTGTAATAAGTAAATCCTATAGAAGTAATAATAGCCAGGGATGTAGCCAGTATAGAGCCAGGGTTCACAAACTTCCACTTTTGCTTATTAGCCGGCCCATAACGGTATAAAATAGCAATGCTTACAAAAAAAATAATCAGTATGATCAGCCAGCGGGATAGCGCTATCAGGAAAAACCAAAAATAAGCATCGCTATGTAGTTTATGTTGTATATAATGTATTACCCCCTGCCCTGCTATCATTATTACAATAGCTATTAGTAATGCCAAGCTTATTACTATAGTTAAAACAAGCGCTACCAGGCGCCTTTTAAACCATGTACGCGTTTCCAGTATCAGCGATGATTTATTGAAGGCCTGCATCAGGTTACTTACGCCGTTTGTAGCAAAATACAACGCGGATATGACGCCAATGGATAGTAACTGGCCGTGCTGTATTTTAATAATGTCTACTAAGGTTGTTTCAAAAGCCTCAAACGCGTTATGCGGCAGTATCAAAGCTATCAGGCTTAATAAGTAGTCTTGAAAATCTTTTACCGGTATATAGGCTATAAGCGTAAATAAAAAAATTATTGCCGGGAATAGCGCCAGCATAAAGTTATATGCCAGTGCAGCCGCACGGTTGGTTAACGAAGATTTTTGTATCTCCTCAATAAAAAATACAATAACCGTATAAAGTGGAAGCGGCCTGAAACCGGGAATATACACCGTTTTGGCCCAGTCGGTTATATACTGGTAAAACCTAAAATGAAGCAAAAAACGGTGTATCCATTTCATTATGGATAAAATTACTCAAAAAAAGGCTTCAGTTTTTCAATAAAATCCTGCGGGGGCAGGCACGGGCGATTGGTTTTCATGTTCACAAAGGCCAGCAGTGTTTCGCCAATGTGTATCAGTTCCTGCCGCTCGTTAAATAACTCATATCTGAAGTGAATTTTCACGCCCGGCATTTTATCCATCATTACATTGATAGTAATCTCCTCGTCATACCGTGCGGGCTTCAGGTACTTACATTTCATTTCCAGCACGGGCATCATTACGCCCTGCGCTTCCATCCCGCTGTAAGTAAGCCCCAGGCTACGCAGCATCTCTACACGGCCTACTTCAAAAAACTCGGCATAATTGCCATAGTACATATAACCCATCTGGTCGGTTTCGCCGTACCGCACCCTTAGTTTTGTCGCGTTCTGAAACATCAGCGTTTTATATTCCTTTCATTAAGCGCTTGCTGAAACTTGCGGGCGTTTATTTTATGCTCTGCCTCGTTATTGGCAAAGTTATGATAACCGCTAAAATCTTCCTTAGCGCACATATAAAGGTAATCGCTTTGTTTGGAGTTCAAAACCGCATCGATGGCAGCTACTGATGGCATCATTATAGGGCCGGGCGGCAAGCCAGTGTATAAGTAGGTATTGTATGGCGAATTAGTGACCAGGTAACGGTTAAGCACACGTTTTATGGTAAAATCTTTTACTGCAAATATAACCGTTGGGTCGGCCTGCAATTTCATCCCCCTTTTTAACCTGTTTAAGTATAGGCCCGCTATAGAAGGCATTTCATCGTCGTGCAAAGCCTCTGCATCAACAATAGATGCCAGGATAGAAACCTCCTGAGGTGACAGATTTAAAGCTTTTGCTTTTTCTTTTCGCCCGGGCGACCAAAATTTTTCATAATTGGCATACATTCGTTTAAAAAGTTTTTCGGGCGAGGTGTTCCAATACAATTGGTAAGTATTGGGGATGAACACGGTATAAATATTATCTGTAGTCAAACCGTATTGCTCTGCAAACTTAGCCGAATCAAGCAGGCGCAGCATCGATACCGAATCGGGTTCCAGTTTTTTGGCTACAAACCCCGCAAACTGCTCTTTGAGCCGGATATTATGAAACGAGAAATTAACCGGCTCCTGGTTACCGGCCTTCAACATGTTAATAAAGTTGCGGTTGCTCATGCCAGATGTAAGGCGGTATTTGCCCGGCTTGACATTGCGGTACTTCATGCTTTGTGCTGCATGTAAAAATGAGGTAGTATCCTTTACAATACCCTGTGAGGTGATGATTCTATATACATCATCAATGTTTGACCCCGTTTTAATATACAGGTATTGCTGCTTATCAGTAACGTTAGGGCCAAAAAAGCGCAGATAATAAAATACGCCTGTACCTATAAGTGATAGTACGATAATAACTACCAGCGCTATCAAAAATTTCTTCATATATCTATAGGAGGATGTCTTTTAAATTAAACCTTGTTTTTGCAGAGCTATCAAACCGCCTTTAAGGTTAAGTACATTCTTAAAACCATTTTCAAGTAATATCGCCTGAGCTGTTTTGCTTCTGATACCTGCACTGCAAATAACGATTATCTCATCTGTTTTGTTATAAGCTATATCGTCAATGTTCTGTTGTAATCTGTTTACCGGGATATTCAGCCCACCTATATTATACGTGTGATATTCGATGGCTTCGCGTACATCCAGAATATCTAACCGTTCGTCACGTTGAAGCCGCTGATATAATTCAGAAGCGTTAATACTGCACATCTGATGCCTTACCCTGTGAAACTGTTAAATTAATACGAGTGCCAATACTGGTTGTACTCAGCGAATCGCTTTTCATTGGCGATTGAGATACGACTACAACATTTGTAGAATCGGTAATGGTACCTTCATATGTAATTGTTCCTACCGTTAGTTTAGCTCCGCGGATAGCAAATTTAGCAGCATCCAGATCCAGGTTTACCAATTCGGGGATCTCTACCTCGCTTGCACCCTCGCCATTACCCAATACCAAATCCACTTTTGAACCTTTTGGTAATTTTGCGCCGGGCTTAATTACCTGCCCGCCAAACCGTACTTCCAGTACCCTGTCGCGGGCAATATCAGATACATAAGTAGTATCACCTATTTTTAGACCATAATTAGATAAAGTAGCCACCGCCTCCCGGTAAATGTTTTGTTCCGTAATTACATCGGGCAGGGCAACATCCGGCGCCTGCTGGGTCACCATTGTAAGATATATGGTACGGTTCTCCTTTACATTTGTACCGGCGTCCGGGTCCTGCTCTACAATGGTACCCGGGGCTTGGTCGGCAATAAACACAGAGTCGATTTTATAGCTAAAGCCTTGTTCCTTTAATAGCTCCATGGCTTTATCAACATTAAGGCCCTTTAAACGCGGCACAGGTATACCTTTGCCGTGGCGTGTATAATAGCTAAGACTAAAAAAAGCGATCAGCACAATGCTGATAGTAGTAGCTATTATTAATAGAACCGTGTTTCTGAAATGTCTTGTTTTTAAATAAGCCAAAAAATTGCTCATGTCGGTTAATAAGAAATTTACCTTTCAAACATAGTGAATTGCGGGCGCAAATATAGCCTTTGTTACTAATTTAGATACGGAGCACAATTTCTATAAACGTATACAATCCTTATTTAGCCCTACCACCAATCATATATGCCAATGATTTTTTTCCATTTGTCCACCTTTTCCACCTCAACCTAATCACCTATCTTTGGCTATCATGAAACCCATTACAGTAGCGCTCCTGGCCGGCGGTTATACCGGTGAATATGAAGTATCCATAAACAGTGCAAAAAACATTGCGAATAACCTGGATGCTTCAAAATATAAAGTTTACACCATACTTATTAACCGCGACTCTTGGGTTTATGAAGATAACGGCAACGCGGTAGAAATTGATAAAAACGATTTTAGCCTGCCACTGGGTAACGAAAAGATTAAATTTGATTTTGCCTTTATCACAGTACACGGCACCCCGGGTGAGGATGGAAAGCTACAGGGCTATCTGGATATGATAGGTATACCTTACAACACCTGTGATGCAACAACCTCAGCCATCACCATGAACAAGGCTTATACCAAAGCCATTGTTAACGGCATACATGGCTTAAACACGGCAAAATCTGTCCAGTTGCATCAGAAAGATGAGCATGATACGGCTACCATCGCAGCAAATTTAAGGTTCCCGCTTTTTGTAAAGCCAAACAATGGCGGCAGCAGCGTGGGCATGAGCAAGGTTTACAATGTAAGCGGTCTGCACGATGCCATCGAGAAGGCTTTTAAGGAAGACGACCAGATCTTGATAGAAGAGTTTATAAAAGGCCGCGAATTTAGTATAGGTATAGCACGCCTTAACGGTAAGCTGATAGTTTTACCTGCTACAGAGATCATCAGTTCTAAAGACTTTTTTGATTATGACGCTAAATATACACCTGGCGTGACCAATGAAGTTACTCCTGCCGATTTACCTGAAGAAAAGAACCGCGAAATAGCAGAGATTGTAAAGCAGGTTTACCTACGCCTTAATTGCCGCGGAATGGCACGGCTGGACTTTATACTTTTAGAAGGCACCAACGACTTTTATTTCATAGAGATCAACACAACACCAGGGCAGTCGGCTAATAGTTTAGTGCCTCAGCAGGTACGTGCCGCCGGCATGAACGTGGGCGAATTTTACGGACAACTGATAGATGGCGCATTATAGAGAGGCGCTGCTTCACATAAAATTAGTTTGAATTATGTAACTTTGCCTTATGGCAGGTACAGAAACACTCGAAGATTTTTATCAGAATAAATTCAACTGGCTTCCGGATAATTTAGGTAACGACATCGGGCACTTCAATGTATTCGACCTGGAAGAATGTCGTAAACCGGATGCCGCGCCTATTAAATACAGCCGCCGCGATTTTTACAAGATCAGCCTTACCCGCGGCAGGCACATTATTCATTACGCCGATAAAAGCATCGAGATCAAAGGTTCTACACTACTCTTCTTCAACCCGAATGTAGCCTATACCATTGAACATCTGGATTATAGTAACACAGGATACTTTTGCATCTTCAGAGAGGCATTTTTTCAGGAGACACTCAGGGGCAGTATTCATGAATTGCCTATGTTTTCTATTAACGGGACACCCTCTTATTCACTTACTGCAGAACAGGATGATGAGATAGCAAAGATTTTTGTAAAAATGGTTGGCGAGATCAAAACCGAATACCGCTACAAGTATGATCTGCTGCGCAATTACGTGACGGAGCTGATTCACTATGCCTTAAAAATGCAGCCCAACGAAACGCTGTACCACCACACAGATGCCAACTCGCGTATCACAGCCATATTTACAGAGTTACTTGAACGTCAGTTCCCAATTGAAACGCCTGCGCAGCGGTTCAGTATGCGTTCGGCAAGTGATTTTGCCAATCACCTGGCAGTACACGTCAATCATTTAAACCGTGCTGTAAGGCAAACTACGGGTAAAACAACTACTCACCATATTACCGACAGGTTGGTGAGCGAAGCAAAAGCCCTGCTTAAACATACTAACTGGAATGTATCAGAAATTGGCTACAGCTTAGGTTTTGATGAACCCGCTCATTTCAATAACTTTTTCAAAAAACAAACCACACTCACTCCCACCAGCTTCAGAATTGTTTGAATTTTGTAAGTATTGGTTTGATAAACGCAACCGCTTGCCCTGGCTGCTTCCCTAATTTTGTACCATTAAATTACGATGGCAAAGATTATGGAAAACAAGAAAACATGGTTTATAACAGGCGCCTCTAAGGGGTTTGGGCTCGCACTGGTTAAGCAATTGCTGGCCGCAGGCGAAAATGTAGCTGCCACGTCGAGAACGATCAAAGCTTTACAGGATGCGGTTGATACAACTTCTCAGAACTTTTTACCGCTTGAAGTGGATCTTACCGATGAATGCAGTGTTGAAGATGCATTGATGCTGGCCCATCAAACATTTAACCGTATTGATGTAGTAATAAATAATGCCGGTTATGGCATAGGTGGTAGTATTGAAGAATTAACTGACCGTGAAGTGCGTGATAGCTTTGATGTAAACGTTTTCGGCATGTTAAACGTGATACGCAGAGTAATGCCCTACCTACGCAAGCAACAATCCGGGCATATCATCAATATCTCATCTATAGCAGGTATTACAGGTGTTACCGGCTGGGCGGTTTATGCGGCCACAAAATTTTCGGTGATAGGATTATCAGAAGTATTGGCCGATGACGTACGCGATTTTGGTGTTAAAGTTACTGTAGTAGCACCGGGAGCTTTCCGTACCAGCTTTCTTACAGATGAATCATTAGTATTAGCAAAAAAACCGATGGAAGAATACAAAAATGTACGCGAAACACACCAGCGTTTCCAAAACATGAATGGAAATCAGGCTGGCGATCCTGAGAAGGCAGCCAAAGCTATAATTGATGTAGCAAACAGCGAAAACCCGCCTTTATACCTATTGCTTGGTGCTGATGCCTATGAGCGGGCAATGAGCAAACTGGATAAACTGGAGAAAGAATTCAAACTGAACGAAGCAATCAGCAAGGCAATGGCTTACGGCGCCTGATAAAATCAAAAGCCGGACATGTAACCTGTCTGGCTTTTTACACTGCTATGCATCTTAACCCAATCAGCACAGCATTAAAATGTAAGGCCTTCCGTTTTAATAATCAAAAGCTCTTCTTATACCTAACTCCAGTCCGCGCAGTTCGGCTAAGCCTCGTAACCGGCCTATGGCCGAATAGCCGGGGTTGGTTTTCTTATACAAGTCATCCAGCATTTTATGGCCATGATCTGGCCGGAAAGGCATACTTATATCTGTTCTGC
This sequence comes from Mucilaginibacter litoreus, assembly GCF_042676805.1. Classification (NCBI taxonomy): domain Bacteria; kingdom Pseudomonadati; phylum Bacteroidota; class Sphingobacteriia; order Sphingobacteriales; family Sphingobacteriaceae; genus Mucilaginibacter; species Mucilaginibacter litoreus. The sequence goes on from NZ_JBHTHZ010000001.1 coordinate 179,826, forward strand.
CTTCGGCAATACGTTGCCTTTTTTCTTCCAGCAATGCTTTCATAACAGCGTACATATCTACGTCGCCCGCCAGATGGTCGGCTTCATGGAAGTTTCCAAGTTCATCCCGCTTGGTACTGCGCAGATGAATGAAATGTATCCGGTCGCCGAGCCGTTTAACCATGCCGGGCAAATCATTACTTTTAATAACGCCGAATGATCCGGTACAAAAGGTAAGGCCATTATTGGGGCTGTCAACAGCGTCATAAATATCAATTATATCCTGCTCATTACTAACCACCCGGGGCAAACCCAGTATAGGGTAAGGCGGGTCATCCGGATGAATGCACATCAGTACGCCTGCCTGCTCTGCTGCCGGGATAACCTGCTGCAGAAAATAAGCCAGGTTATTTTTAAGGGCTTTTGCATCAATATCATGATATGATGCAAGCACTTGTAAAAACTCATTGAGGCTATAACCCTCTTCGGCGCCTGGTAAACCGGCAATAATGTTCAGTGTAAGCTGTTGTTTCGCCTCATCGCTTAAGCTTTCATAATACGCTTTTGCGGCCCGGCTTATATTGTCTGGATAACTGGCTTCAGCATTAGGACGTTTAAGAATATGAATATCAAAAGCGGCAAAAGCGCCCATGTCAAAACGCAGTGCGGTTGAGCCATCGGGCATAGGGTAATTAAGATCGGTCCGTGTCCAGTCGAGCACCGGCATAAAATTATAACAAACAATATTAACACCGCATTTCCCAAGATTAAGCAACGATTGTTTGTAATTTTCTATGTATAGCTCATAATTACCGGTCTGTTTCTTGATATCCTCATGTACCGGCACACTCTCCACCACAGACCAGGTTAGCCCTGCATCCTCGATAATTCTTTTCCGTTCGATAATATCATCGACCGGCCAGATCTCGCCGTTGGGTATATGATGTAAGGCGGTTACAACACCCGTAGCGCCCGCCTGTTTAATATCACTCAAAGATACCGGATCTTTAGGCCCGAACCATCGCCATGTTTGCTCCAAACTCATGCATTTGATTTTTTATGATAAATTAAGCGTTATAGTGTATAATTGTCAATCTTTGTTTATAAAATCCAGACGATACCAGTATTGGTTTTACACAACGCCTACATATGCTTATCTTGCGGTCTTTATTTTAATCACCATTTTTTTCACCACATCATATCCAGCCACTTTGATATTGGGGCGATGTGCATCCTGAGGAAAGAACAGAAAAAAGATACCCGGTTCCGCGGTATAGTATTTACCTTCTGCTCTATAGTTAGCTACATCTTTTGCCGCATCATACGGTTTGGTTACAGTTGCCGTAGCTATATCTGCAACGCCAATCTGTTCTTTGCCGTTAATTACATACTGCAAATCAATATAATTTTTATGCGACTCCCAATTGGCATTATCCAGTTCTTTAGAGGGCGACCGGGTAATGTTTGCATAGGCATTTTCACCATCTATCTATAGGATATTTGCCCGGCGCAAGGGTATTCAGATCCTGCTCTTTAATAAATTGGAAAACCTTATCCCATACAGTTCTGTTGGCGTGGTATTGCCTGTAAAACTCAATTGTATTAGTTGATTGGTGCAGCTTCAGATCGGTGCCTCCACTCCAACTTTTTGCTTTAGCCCATTCGGTGGCCATTTCTTGAGTGACATTATCTTTTACCTGTGCATAGATAACTGGCGTAATGCCTTGCAGGATAAAACATATGGCAAACAACCGGATTAAATACTTAGTTGTCATTATAGTTAATTTTTGGTAAACGGCAAACCGTCTATATTAATCATTACATACCGATCAATTATCAATTATACGATGTAATGCGATATATTATTCAAATTTTAACTAACTATTTCCACGATAAATTTTAGTAAGTGTCAAAAAAGATCAAGACAACACTTGCGTAAAAATTGCACCATATTTCTTTTGAATAAAAATGCATTGTATTAAAATTGCCCTACCTTTACAATAAACCATATTTTACTAAGCTTTGAGAGTAATACACAGTGTCCATCCTGAGGATTTCAGGACATACCAAACCGAAAAAATACGCGAGCGCTTCCTGATAGAAGATCTGGTGCAGCCCGATAAACTGAACTGTGTATATACACATTACGACAGGATGATCATAGGCGCAGCCAGCCCGGTTAACCAGACCCTTAAACTGGAGACCTATCCCAACCTGCGTGCAGAATATTTTTTGAAACGTCGTGAAATTGGTATCATCAATGTAGCAGGAAATGGTAAAATTGTGGCCGACGGACAGGAATATGCTATCAAAAAGCTGAATTGCCTGTACATTGGTAAAGGCATTAAAGAGGTAACTTTTTCAAGCGACGACCCGGGCCAACCTGCTGTATTTTATTTGCTCTCCGCACCTGCGCATATTACCTACCCAACTACGCTGATGACCATTGAAAAAGCATCAAAGGTACAAGCGGGTGATGCCAGTACTGCCAATAACCGCACCATTAACAAATACATACATGCCGATGGTATACAGAGCTGCCAGTTGGTGATGGGCCTTACCATTTTGCATGGCGGCAGCGTATGGAACACCATGCCGCCCCACGTGCACGATAGGCGCATGGAAGCTTATTTTTATTTTGATATACCACAGGGGCAGCGCGTATTCCATTATATGGGCGAAGGACAGGAAACAAGACATATTCTAATTGATAATTATGGCGCTGTAGCATCCCCGCCGTGGAGTATTCATGCTGGTGTGGGGACTGCTGCATACAGTTTTATCTGGGGTATGGCAGGCGAAAACCTGGATTATACCGATATGGATGCCATTAAAATTGAAGACATCAGATAATAATTAAATGGACAATATATATTCCTTAGAGGGAAAAGTAATAATTGTTACCGGTGGCACCGGTATTTTAGGCAATTCGTTTATAAACGGAATTGTTGAAGCCGGTGGTGCCGTAGGTATCCTTGGCCGCAACAAACAGATTGCCGAAGACCGTGCCGCGGCTATAAATGCAAAAGGCGGACAGGCCATCGCCCTGATTGCTGATGCGCTTGATGAGACTGCATTACAGGAAGCAAAAGCCAAAACCTTAGACCGCTTTGGCCGTATCGACGGCTTAGTTAACGGTGCTGGCGGCAATATGCCAGAAGGTGTTTTACAACCCGAAGACGATATTTTTAAAATGAATTTGGAGGGCATGAAAAAGGTTCTGGATATAAACCTTTGGGGTACCATTCTGCCTACACAGGTATTTGGAGAAGCCATTGCTAAAACCGGTAAAGGCAGTATCGTTAATATATCCTCCATGAACTCAAAACAGGCTGTTACCAAAGTTTTGGGCTATAACATAGGCAAAGCCGCGGTTGACTGTTATAACGAGTGGTTTGCAGTTGAACTGGCAAACCGTTATGGTGACGCTATACGCATGAATGCATTGGCTCCAGGATTTTTCCTGACCGAGCAAAACCGAAATTTGCTTACTACGCCTGACGGCGGCTATACCCAACGCGGCGAATCGGTTATCCGTAAAACTCCCTTTAAACGCTTTGGCCACCCCGATGAACTGATAGGTGCCCTGGTTTGGCTGCTAAGCGATGCGTCAGCATTTGTAACAGGATCAATGATATGCGTTGATGGCGGTTTTTCGATATTCAGCGGTGTTTAAGTAAGTTAGTGTAACAATGGCAATCAATACAGGTAAAGTTTTAACATTTGGCGAGTTGCTGCTTAGGTTTTGCCCTGATGCAGGTGGCACATGGCTCGGCAGGAATGTAATGCCCTTTCATGTTGGTGGCGCCGAACTCAATGTTGCTACTGCCCTTGCCTTGTGGGGTATACCAACCAAATATTTTACCGCCCTGCCTGATAATGGTATATCAGAACAAATAATAGCGTATCTTGATAAAAGAAATCTCGATACTTCGGCCATTGTTAAAAGTGATGGCCGTTTAGGTACCTTTTATCTAACCAAAGGCCGTGACATGAAGCATGACGCGGTTATTTACGACCGTGCAGGATCGGCCTTTGCCCAACTTAAATTCGGAATTGTAGATTGGGACAGTGTGCTGCATAATGTAAGCTGGTTTCATTTTAGCGCCATTTGCCCGGCTTTAAGCAACGAGGCAGCCGGGTTATGTGAAGAAGCATTAAAAGCTGCTTCTGAACGGGGTATATTCATATCAGTAGATTTAAATTACCGGGCTAAATTATGGCAGTATGGCAAAGAGCCTAAACAGATAATGCCCGGGCTTGCCCAATATTGCGATTTAATAATGGGTAACGTCTGGGCCGCTGAAAAGCTGCTGGATATCCCTGTTTTAGGCGACATACATGAATCCGGACAAAAAAGCATTTATCTTAAAGAGGCTTTACGATCGTCGGAAGAGATCCTTAAGAAATTTCCTAAATGCAAGGCTGTGGCCAATACCTTTAGGTTTGACGAGGATGAGGGTATAAAATACTACACTTCAATTTTCACCGATGATCAGTTCCATTCATCGGCAGAGTATAGGGCTGATCATGTAATTGATAAGGTAGGAAGTGGTGATTGCTTTATGGGCGGCCTGATTTACGGCTTTTATCATCAGCTTTCTGTTACAGAAACACTTGATTTTGCTACCGCCGCCGCTTTTGAAAAATTATTTATTGAGGGCGATGCCACAAAAAGCACTGTAGACGATATTTTAAATGCCATCCGCTATGAAAACTAAACAGCATATAACCGACAGCATCATCAGCCAGGGTATGTTACCGCTTTTTTTTCATGCGGATACGCAGGTAAGCCTGGATGTGGTACGGGCGCTGTATCGTGCGGGCATAAGGGTTATAGAATACACTAATCGCGGCGAGGCGGCGCTTGAAAATTTTAAAGCGCTTAAGCAATTACAGCAAACAGAATTAACCGACCTCCTATTAGGTATCGGCACCATAAAAACTTTACAGCAGGCTAACGACTATGTAGCAGCCGGGGCCGATTTTATTATTTCGCCGATTGTAAACCCACAGGTTGCACAGGCAGCTGCTGAAAATGGACTGATGTGGATACCCGGCTGCATGACCCCTACCGAGATACACCAGGCAACAGAATACGGAGCTTCTTTTGTGAAACTTTTCCCCGCTAATGTGTTGGGGCCGGGTTTTGTGTCGGCTGTAAAGGAGTTATTCTTCGGGATAAAAATGATGCCGACAGGTGGTGTGGATATGGATGCACAGAATATAGCATCCTGGTTTACTGCAGGTGTTGCAGCTGTTGGGATGGGCAGCAAGCTGATAACACGTAACGTGCTCGATAACAAAGATTATAACCAATTATATACCGATACCCTGCTTACCTTACAACTGGTGAAACAAGCAAGGAACCGATAACCAATTATGATGAGCGAATCAAAAAAAACCAACTACCGCTGGACGGTGGTTGTGCTGCTGTTTTTTGCTACTACCATTAATTATCTCGACAGGCAAGTGATTGGCCTGCTAAAACCCACTCTCGAAAAACAATTTAACTGGACCGAAAAAGACTATAGCGATATTGTAATGGCCTTTCAGGCAGCTTACGCTGTAGGATTGATGGCATTTGGCAGGTTTATTGATCGCCTTGGCACAAAATTAGGTTATACCATTTCTCTTATTTTATGGAGCCTTGCAGCAGCACTACATGCTGCCGTAAAAACAACGTTTGGCTTTGCAGCAGTAAGGGCCGGTTTGGGCTTAGGTGAAAGCGGTAACTTCCCCGCCGCAATAAAAGTAGTTGCAGAGTGGTTCCCAAAAAAGGAACGTGCCCTGGCAACCGGCATATTTAATTCAGGCGCTAACATTGGAGCCGTAGTGGCCCCTATAATGGTACCCTGGATTCTTGGCGTTTACGGCTGGCAAATGGCCTTTATTATCACCGGGGCAATAGGCTTTGTATGGCTGATATTCTGGTGGATTTATTATGAAATACCTGCGAGGCATAAAAAGATTAATAACGCGGAACTTGTACATATAGAGAGCGATGTTGAGGACGAACCTGCTGTCACGGACGCTGCAGCATCAAAAGTGAAATGGTCAAAACTCTTCAGCTTCAGGCAAACATGGGCATTTGTGGTTGGTAAATTATTAACCGACCCGATGTGGTATTTTTTCCTGTTCTGGCTTCCCTCCTATTTTTCCAGCACCTTTAACCTCGATCTGAAAAAACCCACCCTGCCCCTAATCCTTATTTATACGGCTACTACAATAGGCAGTATTGGCGGCGGTTATCTGTCATCCTGGTTTATTAAAAGAGGTATGCCTATATTCAGAGCCCGCAAAACCGCTATGTTCATTTTCGCGCTTTGCGTAATGCCCATATTTGCAGCAAGATATGCAACAAATATATGGCAGGCTGTGGCCCTCATTGCCCTTGCAGCGGCTGCCCACCAGGCATGGAGCGCTAACATTTTTACCTCAGCATCTGATATTTTTCCTAAACGCGCTATAAGCTCGGTTGTAGGTATAGGCGGCATGGCAGGTTCTGTTGGTGGCATAGCCTTTCCGTTCTTTATCGGCTGGATACTGGATTCAGCAAAGGCATCCGGAGATATCACTGCCGGTTATAATATACTGTTCATTGTTTGCTCATGCGCCTATATATTGGCCTGGTTTATTATGCACCTGCTTGTGCCGCGTAAAAGAGCTGTGAATTTGTAAACAAAATTTAAATTTATGCGATATACAATCGGCTTCATATTCATCATTATACTTTCAAGCCTGAGCACCGCCCTAAAAGCACAAACTGTCGCGCTCGACTATTATTTTAACCACGAGAGCCGTAAAGCAGAAAACGGCGCCATAGAGCGTTTCCATTATACCTGGGAAGATGAAACCAATACAGGCTTTTCGTTATGGAGTGATGAGTTTAAAAAGCTCGGCGCAAAACTAACAGCAATTGAAAGCAAACCTACCGCACAAAACCTTTCAAATGTTGATGTTTACATCATAACAGACCCCGATTCAAAAAAGGAAAATCCTAATCCTAACTATATCAGCTCTACCGATGCAAATGTGATAACAGAATGGGTAAAAAATGGCGGCGTTTTGATACTGATGGCTAATGACAGCGCTAATACGGAGCTTAAGCATTTCAACATTCTCGCCGAAAAATTCGGGATGCATTTTAACGATGACCTGCAAAATCATGTAATTGATGACGCCCACTTTGATGACGGCGCTGTCGCTTTAAAAGATAACATGGTATTTACTACCGCCAGAAAGATATTTATGAAAGATGTTTGCAGCATTGGTTTACAGGGCAACGCCAAGCCTTTAATCAGAGCAGTAAACGGCTCTGTTATTGCGGCAATCGCTCAATATGGCAAAGGCACTGTTATAGCCGTTGGCGACCCCTGGTTGTACAATGAATATGTAAATGGCCGCTTGCCTGCCGGATTTGAAAACGATAAGGCAATGAGCGATTTGTCGAAATATGCTATCTCACTGAAAACAAGATAATAGCGCAAAAAAAATCAGTATGCAGTGGCTATTAACCCTATAAACAGCCCGTTATGCCATCAACGGTTATTAAGGATATAAACTACAATAAGGAGCGTAATGAGCTTACAATAAATTACGTTTCCGGGCAAGTGTATGTATATAAACACGTGCCCGAAAACGTTTATAAAGAGCTTAAAGCATCACGGGTAAAAGGCAGGTATTTGCACTTTTTTGTTAAGGATAAGTATAAGTTTGAAAAAATAGCGGGTTAGGCTATTTTGTGATCACTTCAATTGTACCACCATTGGTAAACAAGCTGTGCGGCACAAAGTATCCTTTAATTGCTTTTCCATTTACTTTTATAGCAGTAAGATTACGGCCCTTGCCCGGTTTTTTAATGGTCAGCGTTTTGCCGGTGCTGGTATGCCAAGTAACCTCATCAAATAACGGTACTGTTACCAGGTATTGCGGATCAGTAGCCGAAAATGTATACAAGCCCAGCGCGGTGAAGGTGTACCATGCAGACATCTCACCTGCATCATCCATACCGCTTAACTCTAAGCCTTGCTTGCCTATACCATACAGGTTGTTCATGATATAATCTAACTTTTGCTGAGATTTCTCAGGTTTGCCGATGAAGTAATAAGAGAATGGTGCCTCATGATCGGGCTGGTTACCCTGGCAATACTGGCCTACCATGGTCTCTACGTTACGAGCTATATAGGTAGGATTCCATGGAACGGTGAATAGCGAGTCGAGTTTGACTTCAAATTTTTGTTTACCACCATAAAGCTCTATTAATCCCGGCATATCATGCGGTGCATAAAAAGAAACCTGCCATGCGTTGGCCTCCCTGAACATATATTCGTAATATGGATACTGTGGATTAAAATTTTTGATCCACTCGCCATTTGGCTGTCTGCCGCGCATAAAATTTACAGATTTATCAAACACATTACGATAATTTTTAGAGCGGGCCATTAGTACCCGGTAATTAGCCGTATCGCCTAAAGCTTTGGCAAGCTGAGCTACAGAATAATCGTCATAAGAGTATTCTAAAGTTTTTGATACCGAAGCTTTACCTTTTGTTTCAACATTTGGGTTTTCCTTTTCTGGCTCGGCAATGTAGCCGTTTTTGATATACTCTGATATATATGGACGGGTACCTCCTTCAACATTTGCGTTCTTTAATAAAAGCTCGTAAGTACCTTTTACATCAAACTGGTTGATACCACGCAGATAAGCTCCTGTTATAGAAGAAGCCGCATGGTCACCATGGAAAAACGTAGGTATAAATCCTGTTTTATCGCCTACATCTTTAAGCGATTTAATAACATTCAAGGTAACGTTTGGAAAGATCAACCCTAAAAATACATCTTTGTTACGGTAAGTATCCCATAAAGATGGCTCGGTATAATAATCAAAGCCTGGCTTTACAACCTGCTTTTTAGCATCAGTAAATTCGCCGTTAACATCACTGCGCAGGCAAGGCCATAATAATGAACGGTAAAAGCATGAATAAAATAATTGCTTTTGCTTTTCTGTACCGCCTTTGATCTGTATTTTTTCTAAAGTGTTTTCCCAAAGCTGGTTGGCAGCGCTACGTACCTGTTCAAATGACTTGCTCCCTATCTCCTGCTGCAGGTTTAACTTTGCATTCTCGGCGCTTACAAAAGACAGTGCTATTTTAACCTCTACAGGGCCTTTGCTGTTGTTGTTGATGTGTAATAGGGCGTAACCCTGCCTTTTGCCTTCGTCCTTTTTCTCAAGACTGTCTATTTTGGCATTAACGGTTGCATAAAAATATATCTGATCGCCACCTACACGCTGATATCCCTGTATGGTATTGCCAACCTGCTCAATCTTCCAATCCGACACCCGGTTGTTGGCCTTTGCCAGGTCGAAAAGTACCGCCTTGTTTGTATTGTTTTCAAACTCATAACGATGGTAGCCGCAACGTAAAGTTGATGTAAGGCTTACCTTTACTTTATAATCATCCAGGTAAACCTGGTAAAAACCCGGTGAGGCAGTTTCCTTTGTATGCGAAAAACGCGAACCGAACTTTCCGGCAGCGTTTGAAACAGGCAACAATGGTACATTACAAAGGTTCCAGTGACCTTTGTTGGTATGCGTAAAACCGTATATCATATCGTCCTCATACTCATATCCCGCGCCAGATCCATATTCGGTTATCGGGCTAAGCTGTACCATTGCATTTGGCAAAGCACTTCCGGGAAAGGTTAAACCAGCCCATGAGCGCCAACCTTCGGGCAATTCATACCCTAATATTTTAGGGTCGGTCATGGGTGCTGTCCCAAGAAAGGTATTAACGTAGCCGGTAAGTTTTTTTGCCTGCTGGGCTTTTGTAATGCTATATGAGCAAAGCAGCAGCAAAGCCACCGCAATAAAAGAAGTAGATTTAATTTTCATTATAGAGGTTTATATGTGTAAGATGTTTTTAAGAGGCTTAACCCCTAAAACTTTTTATAAAAATGGCTATTATATCTATATGAGTAAGCAACATAACACTATTCCTAACGAGCCGGAAGAAATGCCGGAAAGGAATGATAAGCCAGAAATAAACAAGCCCGCTGACCCAAGTATGCCTGAAATCCCAAAAGAAGCGCCTGATGATATACCGCCGGAAATTACTCCGGATCAAAATGACGAAGGCGCCGTTCATCCGGGATGAAAGCGATTAGCATAAGTTGATATTTAACAGTTACTATCCCTTTTTAAAGTAAATATTTTACCAAATGTCAAATTCTTATGACATCCTTGCGCCTGCATGATTAGTTAGTATATTTATTGCACATGTTTAGCTACATACTCAGGCTTTAACATTAAGTATTGTCATTGCTGTAAAGGGCTTTGCTTTAAGCGTTTTATTTAATCAGTTACAATATAGGTATATGAAAAAATCTACCCGTCTTTCGTTATCAATGCCGATTTTTGTTGTTTTACTTTTCACAGGTATCAATACCCGGGCACAGCTTTCTGCGGCTTTGGCTTACAAACCAGAAAGGACTGATACGCTGCTTAACTACCCCTTTGCAAATAATAAATTTACGGCTTTTACAACACCTGATGCCAAAGCCTTAAGTGTATATGACCAGGAAGACGAACTGGAATTACAAAAAACGGTGGCAACGAATCTTTCAAAAACCGAAGAAAGAAAGCAGTTGATGGAATATCTTAAACAACTGGAGCTTGGAAATCAGACACAAAGCAACGAATCGAAAAATAAAACGCTGTTTAAGTTTGCCAATTTATTTGCAAGGTTAAAGTTATATCCGCTTGCCATGAAATGTTTTTTTAAAACACTGCAGAACGGTAAAAAAAACGCTCATGTTAATGCTACAGATAGTACTTATAATACCTACGATGATTTTAACTACGATCTTCCGATAACAACAAAGGATGATTCTCTTACATTCATACAAAGCCAGCAGGTAAAAAACGAAAAATCAGAACGTACTACTTATGAACATATAGCCGGTACCTTTAATGATGGCAAAACTGCCATTGCTTATGCATTGCTTTTTCATATTAAGCAGCCGGTACCGGGTAAACGCAAAATATTTGTTTTAAGCAATACCGGGCATGCTTACATTACATTGATAAAGTATAATACTGATTCTACTTATGTATCCTGCTCGTTCGGCTTTTACCCTAAAAAGGATCATTTATTTTCCGGAACGCCGTGGTTTCCGTCCAGTTCATCTCAGTTAAAAAACGATGGAGGGCATGCCTGGGACGAGGTAATAGGCAAATTTATTTCGAAAAAGAAATTTGATAAAATACTTACCCTCACTAAAAAATATGGCGATGTTCAGTACCACCTGAATAAAAATAATTGTACAGATTTTTCTTTAAATGCGGCTATGCTTGCAGGTATAAGTATATCAAACACTACGGGCAGTTGGCCACTGGGCCATGGTAATAATCCTGGTGTTACCGGCCAGAGCCTTATAAATGGCAATTACAGCAATACTGATGGCCATGCGGCAACAACCTTGTTTAAGAGCATAAATACCTCTGTGGCACAATAATGTTACTTACCTGCCGCCCAAAAAATGGCATTGGCAAATAGTTTGGTATATATGGGGTTATTAAACAGGTCTGGAGAATGCCCCATAAAGATGTAAACATTACGTGCTTTATAATCAGGATTTGTCCATACTACAGGATGATCTCCCATTTTGATATTACTGTGCGGATGGTAGGTAGCTTCTCTTACAGATGCTAAAACATGCACATTTTTTCGGGGACTTTTATCATAAGTATACCACTCTTCCTTTTTTATCTTGAAATCCTTAGGTATACCTTTCATTACAGGATGCATCCTGTCTTCGGTTTTCACACTGGCATCGGCAAAAGTGGCAATATAATTTTTAAATTTTATCTGGCCCATAAACTGCCAAAACCAGTTCCATATTGGATAACCATCAAACTCGCCTAATAAAGTTGCATGATGAAAGCCAATCCAGCCACCACGCCCTTCGTTGATATATTGCTCAAACGCTTTTACTGCTTTATCTTTCCAACCGTAAGGAGGATAATCAAGCTGGATGAACAACTGGTAGTTTGATAGGAAAGCCGAATCAATGCTGTCGGTGTTTTGCAGGTAATCAATACTGAAATTTCTTTCTTTTGCAAGGCTATCCAGCCATACTATTGCCCTTTTTGAATACTCCAGATGGTGTCCGCCATTTTCATATAATGCCAGTACATGAAATTGCGAAGATATTTGGCTATAACAATTAAGGCCTGAAAAGGCCAAAACCAAAATATAAAAGAGGGTTTTCATTCTGGATGTAATAGTTTATGCTAAACTACTTAAAATATCCCCAGAAACTTTTTACGCTTTTTCTTTTTAGCTTTCTCTTCCTGCTTTCCTTTAGCAGGAGCTACTGTAGCGGCCTTTTTAGGTTTCAGGGCAGCTTTTTTCTTTAAAATTGCGGCTTGTTGAGCTTTGATAACGCTATCATAATTGTAAGCCCTGCCCATAAAAGGCGGTTTCATAAAATCTGCCGGCTTTACATATACTGGTACAATACTTTCAGGTGCAGACTTTTTACAAAAAAAAGAATATGAAAACAAAGCCATAAACACTAATGCTGCAATTACAACGGTGGTGAATGTACCCCTTGATATCAGCATTAAAGATTTGGGGCGCACATACATGCCTTTTTGAGGATCATAGTAGGCGGCAGTTTGTTGAGTAAGGTTTTGAAATGCTGTTAGCTCTTTGTTTTTTTCAGCTTCACTTTTCTCAAGTTTATCAACAAGCGTTTGCAGCCTTTCATTTTCTGCCAGCAAAGCAGCGTTATTTACTTTAGTATCTGCCGCAAAACTATTGCTTACAATATCCTCGTATAATTCAACTCCGCTCGGGTACCGGTTTTCCGGGCGTTTCTGAAGGCATTTATTAATCACAGCTAACAACCAATGTGGCACTTGCATTTCCTGCTCGCGCTTCTCATTGTTCCAGTTGGCAGGCATAGCGTTAGCCCTTGCGATACGCAAATCAGGTACCGGCGATTCGATATGTGCCAGCCTTACGTTGTTACGTGCCGTTTCGCCATTGCCAGTAAGTGGGAAAGGTACGTTGCCGGTAAGCATTTCATATAAAATAATGCCATAACTATACACGTCCGATTGGGGCAGCATTAGGCCATCATGTTGCTCGGGCGCCATAAATTCTATCGCACCTGCATGACGGATACTTGTGCGTCGCTCCTCATCAGTAAGTACGGCAAGCCCGAAATCTATCAGAATGTAATTACCTGTCCCTGCATTATATTTTACATTATTGCTTTTAATGTCGCCATGCTTTACGCCAACTTTATGGCAATGGGCAAGTGCCCCGGCCAATTGGTAGGCCAGTCGAATCACTTCTTTCAAAGTAAATACTTTGTCATTCGGCTGCTGTAGCAGGTCGCACAGGTCGGGCCCATCGATATACTCCATCTCGATGTAGGGAAGCGAACCGCTTTCTGTGATGCCTGAACTTAAAATCTTTACAACATTAGGGTTAGGTTCTTCATTTACCTTTCGCAGTTTGACAACTTCATTTCTGAAATTAAGGTAGTTTTTATCCTCTTCGCTTTCGGCGTATATTGGTGTGGGCAACAGCTTTACTGCAGTAAGCATTGGCCCCATCCTGCGGCCTTTATAAACAGACCCCTGCCCGCCCGTTCGTAATGCGCCCAGATTTTCTAAACCCTCGGTTATGGTAAAAACTTTACTCATTTATTGTTGCTGATAGCTAAACTCCAATACTGCAGACTCACCCAGGATAATCTGATCGCCTTCCTGTAACTGATGCCCGATGTGTGTAGAACTTAACTTTATAATATCATCACTTTTTTCTGAACGTATTTTGATCTTGTTGCGCGGCGGGATGCCACCTTCATCGGCATAAATATAAAATCTCCCTGCTTCATCGCTCCACTCGATATGCGCGTGTTGGCGGCTTACATATTTGTTGCCCTCGTTTGTACTATCACTTGGGAAAGCGATGTGATTGGTACGGAAAAAACCATTATCGCCCTGTGCTTTTTTATCGCGGCCAATATTTATTTTATCCTTACCTGATTGTATATGATATTCCTGCTGATCTGTTTCTCCATTCAAAACACGTATATAAGCCGATGCCGATTGCCTGATGAAATTACTTGCTGTTTTAATAAAAAATGCCGCATCTACCTTGTCTGCTTTAACTGCTTCATCAGGAAAGGCCAAGTCAAAAACCACATCCAGTTGCCATGCCTGGGGCAAATTTACCGCGTAATCATCTGCAATACGTTGTACTTCATCTTTAAATATTTCCGGGCTTTCCATATATACCGCCGCCTCATACAAAGGCTTATCAGCAGCAGATGTATTTAGGTAGAGTGTAAGCCCACGTATATTGCCGCCTTCGCCCCCTTCAGCCCTTTGCAATTCGTGTTTAATAAACTGGAGCAACTCATAACGTATGCCTTTTACGTCGGTTGGTCGGTTGGCTTTATCTCTAAAAAAATCAAACATTGGCGGCTCGTACTAATATTTATAAAGAATTTAATTAATTTGTTAACCCTTGCTTTACAGAGTTGTTTTTTCGGTAATGCTTTTAATGTAACCTTTTTCCTTTAAAAACGGAATAACATGTTTACCAGCCAGCTTAACGGCATCTGAAGATCCTTTGGTTGATTCGATACGCACACAAACCACCATATTACCCGGGCCATTTGCCTTAGGCGCAAAAAAAACATACCAACCGTCATTAATTTGCTGGCCTTTCCATATACGCTCCGGGGTACCCGTTTTACCGGCAACAGCAAGGCCAAGTGTCCACTCTTTTGGCGCACTTTGTTCTATCATGTAACGCCGCATCAGTTCGGCATATTTTACATCGTTTGTCAATTTTATTCCGTTGCCTATGGCAGTAGTAGAATCGCTTACTTTCAATACGTACCTGTTTTGCGGTATTACCCCGCCATTGGCTATACCTGCAGCCATACGTGCAACAGCACCTGGTGTAGCTATCAGCTCGCCCTGGCCCCAGGCCATGCCCGATATACCCTTGGCCCTGGTTTTACGGATGTTATTAGGATTGTATCTTGGCTTGGTTTTAAACTCGGTTTTGCGCCATAATTCACGCCATTTTTCTTCCTGGGCGGCGTTTTCTTTTCCTCTGTTATAGTAGTAACCGCCCACACCATGCAAAAACATACCGGTTTTAAGGTACACTGTCGCCATCTCTTCCTGAAGATGCTCTTCGTTAGCCAGTTTAATAAAATAAACGTTATTTGATTTGGCAACTGCTCGTTCCAGGGTGATTAATCCTGTTTCGTCTGGCTCCAATCCTTTGGTACGGATCCGTTCTGCGCTTGAAACGTAAAATTTACGGTTTGCCGCAGCAAGGCCCAGTTTATTGAACGAGGCAATTGAAGTAGCAAGCTTTGCAGTTGAACCAGGTTGTGTTGCCAGGGTAAAACCAAGGTCTTGCGTGGTCATCCAACCCGCCAGTTGATTTTGGTCGGGGTAAGTCATGGTAAGTTTTTCCCAGTCGTGCACAGGCGGCAGCGGGTACACCGCAGAGGTCAGCACATCACCGGTGTTTGATTCCATTATTACAACCGATACACGGTTATCCAAAAGCGAGGTGTCCTGCGCAATTGAGTTTTGTATCTCGGTTTGCAGTTGAGCATCCATTGTTAATTTTACATCGCGGTTGCGCTTTTTGAAGGCTTCTACCTCTTTGCTATTAATGCCAGCAATTAGTAGTGGCGCTATCTCGCTGTAATCGCGCTTTACAACGGCCATTTCTTTTACACCCTGCGCCAGGAACCTGTCCTCACGGTACCGGTGAGCAGTAACATTGTATTTCTCGGTTGGCATTTTAAAGCCGCGCAACTCTGCCGCATGTTCATATTCTGCAAAGTAACCGTTCGGGCTTCCGTTGAACACGCCGGTATTGGCATCGCCTGTCCAAAAGAACATCTGTTCATCAAACGGGTAGTATCTGTCCAGTCTTTTGTGCATGGCCGAATCAATATTATAGCTAATAGCACCTGCAAGCACCAACTTGCGGTGTTGTTTTTTTACGAGGTTAGGGTCGCTGGTAGCCAGTAGCACGCCATCCCTGTCGTAAAGGTTACCCGCCTCCAGTTTATTCATGAGGATGGATATGCGCGGGTTATAACTAAACATCCTGGCCCCGCTCCTGTCTGCAACCAGCGAAGGCTTTACCACCCATTTTTTGTTGTTGAAAGAGTAGCGCGAAACACTGAATGACAACAGTACTACCCCGGCCAAAGCAGCCATGAGTGCAGGCACCAGATTCTTATCCTGCTGGCGAGATATATAATTCATTTGCACCGGTGTACCCTTTACTCTTGATACGGACAACAAAAAGCCCGAAGCAAACAGGTTGGCCACCAGCGATGAGCCGCCATAGCTTTGAAATGGCAATGAAACGCCAGAAAGTGGTAATGCTCCCGTAGAGCCACCTGCTATCAACAGGAACTGTACAAATGTTGATACGCCAATGCCCGCACATAAATAAAACAGAAATGGTGCCCCCGTTCGCCGGCCTATGATGATGGAACGATGCAGATAAAGCAAAAATAGAATGAAAATACAGGTCATGCCTGTCCAGCCAAACTCTTCGCCCATGGAGGGTAAGATCATGTCGGTATGTGCCTCGGGGATGGTTTTGGAAAAGCCCTCGCCTACTCCCTGGCCAGACAGGCCACCGCCAGACATAGCCCAAAGACCATTAGCTACCTGGTCGCCGCCGTATACTTCGTTGTTCCAGGCATCTTGCCAAATAGCCTTGCGATCCACCAATCGCTGCACCGGCCCCGGAAACAGTTTACCTAAATAAGGTATTTGGTCAATAGTGACAAAGGCAGCCATAATCACCAATACCATAACTGCCGACTCGCTTAATGAACGACGCTTAAACAGCATTACCAGTGCGACAACGGCAGCAGTTATTAACGCAGATAGCCAAACGTTATTTACAAACCAGCTTACCAGCACATACAATACTACTGCTCCGGCCATAAACATAAAATCGCCACGCGAAAATGAGAACAATACAATAAATGTAAAGCACACAACCATTGCGGGGCCTAAATCGCCTAATAAAAGGAACAGTAACAGCGTTAATAATATAGCGATGAGTGCGAACGAAAAGAATGACCATCGTTTGTTCCAACTGGTATACTCACTGATCAGCTTTTCATTCGCGGAAAAAAAGCCTGCCAAAAACAGAATAATCAGATATTTTACTATCTCGCTCGGCTGAAAGCCAAATAGGTTTACTTTAACGCCGCTACCCTCCGGACCGGTACCAAATTGAATAGTCATGGCTAATAGGCCTGCTGCCAGAGCGACCCACGGCCATCCGTTTGCTGCACCGCGGTTATTTTTAAATATCACCATCCGGTAAACCCATGAGTCGGTGTTAAAGCGGCGCAATTTTAAAAACAGCATCAGCAGCATAGCGGCTAAACCAATGCCCAGATACATCAGCATATCTTTAGCCAAAAAGCGGTCGCGCAGCGGATCCTGCAGACTTAATAGCGTCAGAAAAGAAAGGCCCGTCAAGATCATCACTACCGGCAATATCAACTGGTCAGCTTCTTTAAAGCCGATTGACAAGACAATGTGAGTTAGCAAAAACGCGCCTAAAAAGCTGCCGACAATAATGTAAAACCAATGATTAAAATCGGCAGGTGTGCGAATAATTAGTGACTTTTCCTTTTTTAGGATATTGAAATCGCGTGTTGAAAACAGCCGGATGGTATGCGGCTGACGGTTGAATTTAAAACTAACATCTTCATCCAACTGCTGCACCCCTTGTGATGTACCAAATTGATACCCTGGCTGCAGCGGTAACACTTTAAAGGCGGTAGCTGCAGGCAGGTTATTAAAGCGTGCTGCACCCTGTCCATTTGTCCGGCTATAGGCAATAAGTTGCTGCAGGTGACGTTTACCTGCACTGTCCGGTACAAATACCCTTTGGTAGCCATTGCCCTTTTCTATTACCTTTTTTACACCCTCAATTTCTTCGTCGTTATAAATGCTGTCTTGTGGCAGCACCATTTGCAGTCTTATCAATACGCCTGCAACAGGTTGCTTGTTATCAGCAATGTTCACGCTTAAAGAGTACTCTCCCATTGCCAAATCAGTGGCTTGGGGTACATTAACAGGATTTTGCCTTTCGCTTGAAAATAATAACGAGTCGTTGCCGGTATATCCTAACAGCGAACGCGACGCTTCTACCCTGTTCTTAAACGATTTTCCTCCTTTTTCAAAGGCTTCATCAGCAACTATAAAGTAACGCCGCTTGTTTAGTTCACCAATATTGTCTATCTGTCCGGCTATTTCAGCACTATTTGATGCGTTTGCAACGGTTTGAGTGATCAGGTCGATATCTTTTTTATCCTCAAAATAATAACCTTTTGTAAGAAGTCTTCTTAGTTGCCCTGAAGGATCGCCGGCATTGAGGTTAATCATAGTGCCATCCTGCAGGCGCCTGTCCACATCGGCAAAGCGCGTTTGCAATACATTGTAAAGCCTGAAGAAAAGGCATAGAAATAATGCTGTTATCAGCACCAGAAATATTCGCTCTATCCACCTGCCTGATGATTGTACCTTATCTGCTTCCATTAGGCTTAGTAGTAGATTTAGTTTTAACGGTTTGCTCTGTATGTTGGCTTATCAAAGGAAAATCAACAGATATATTCTTATCAGAAGGTAATATATAACTACCTTGTACAGGCAAACGGCAGTTGTTAAATTGTACGTTCCGTAACGATAATGCATTATCTTGTTTATTAATAGCAACAGCGAACCCGTTGAATTTAATATTTTCGAGCACAATCACACGGCTTTCGGGCCCAAAAGATAAACCGGGGCCACGATAGGCAGTATCCGGCTGCAATACAAAATTACCTTTTGCTTTTATATACAGCGTATCCTGGTCTATATGCAGCGTATCGCTTAAAATTACAGGTTGTTTAAACGCGGTGTCAACCAGAACCAGGGTATCGCCTTTAAAAGCATCTATGGCATCCTGCAACTTTACTTCGTTATCATTCCTTAATTTTTGTGTTGTATCTGTCAAAGGCAATGCTGCCTTGCCTCCACCCTGCTGTTTCATAAACAGCCAAACGGTGGTCCCTAAAAACAAAAGGCAAAGCAAACCTAAAACAATTGTTAAAGCGTTGCTTCTGTTATTGCTCATGTTTTTTGATTTTTTTGATTGAAATTGTTGTGCTATAGTTGCATCCTCAGCATCCTTAATAGTACTGCTGGCTGAAGCTTTCTGCTGATTGCTTACCGGCATAGTGGCCTGCGGCTGTTGGCGGGCTTTGTTATTTTCAACCAGTACAACGGTCACATTATCGTTACCACCGTTATTATTTGCAGCGGCAATAAGGGCGGTGGCTTTTTGTTGTAAAGTCAGGTCCTGATTAAGTATACCCAATATGCCATTACGGTCAACCATATCGGTCAGTCCGTCGCTGCACAGCAAAAGTAAGTCGCCCGGTAAAAACGGCGATTCGCCGGTTTCTATAAAGCTCTCGTCAGTATCTATTTGCTGGGTAAAGCCAAGCGCTTTATTTATTTCATTTCGCTTGGGGTGGTTCATGGCTGCGTCTTCCGTCAGCCGGCCGCTATCTTCCAGAAAACCAACAAAAGAGTGGTCTTTTGATATCTTTACCAGCGAACCATCCCGCAGCAGATACAAGCGGGTATCCCCTACATGCGCATAGTAAAAGCGGTTGTTATCAATATCAGCCAGGGCCATGGTAGCCACACAAGCCATACTGTCCAGATCTGTATCGCCTGCTTTTTTTTCAGTTATCTTCCTGCTGGCTATCCTGAAGGCGTCGGCCATTGTGCTCAAAGGTTCTGAGGGCAGGGTTTGTAAATGCTCAATAAAAACATCATGCGCTATAGCCGCGGCAACTTCGCCTCCGTTATAGCCGCCAACGCCATCAATCACAGCGGCAAGCACCGTGTTACTGCGGCCGATGTTACGCGCTATAAAAGTGTCCTCGTTATTATTGCGTACCCTGCCGGTATCGGTATGTCCAAAATAGTTATCAGCCATTGCGTTTTCCCGATCTTTTGATATCAATAAAATGAGTTACCAGCAGGCAACCTCCAATCACTAATAAACCTATCGATAATATTTGCGACATGTTGTTAACCTTTAAACAGATTTAATCCTATAATACCATTAAGTAGCATACGCGAGTTTACAGGCAACTCTATCCATTTGGGTGAATTGATATCGCTGCGTTCCACACGCTCTTCGTTCAGGGTGGTCATCTCACCAAATGATGCCAGGTAAAACTTACCGTCAGATTTATTAAAACGGATCTGCAAATGCGGCGTATTTACCCATTCAGACGGAATAGTGAATATGTTTGAATCTTCTCTGGTTTCGTCACTGCCGGATACGATAATGTCATCATCCTTTATCAGGTATTCTACCTTTTTACCAGCAAACTGCTGATCGGGAATAATAGTTTCCAGCCTGGCGATGCTATCTTTCAACGGTTGTACGGCCTTTCCTTCATCGGCCTGCAGGTTATCTTCATAAGGTATTTCAAAGTAACCTTCACTGTAATAGTTAAAGCCTTTGAGTACATCCTGGCTTACATCAAAAGTTTGAGCGATACCTGTTTGTCTTGGAATAAACGTTACACGCAGGTTTTGCTCTTTCTGATTGTTATCAGGCAGTAATTTACCTATAAAGCCTTTATCGCCACGCGCATAATCGGGATGAGATACCAGCCTGAAAACCCATTTTGAACCGGAGGGCTTTACTGTTTTTCCCGAATCGCGGTATTCTTTAAGTATCTCATAAAACTTTTTGACTGTCTCCTGTACTATCAATCCAAAAATTCCTTGTTTATCCGCAACAAACTCCTTGTAATCATCCGGATTGAAGCTAATTATAAATTCATGGTAAAATACTACTCTGTCGGCAAAGGAAAGATCCTTTATCGAGTCCCTGAATTTCTCAACGATATAACTATAAACCGTATCTGGTGTAAGCGCTTTGGCCTTTGCCTTTTCGGTTGACTCGTTTGTTAAAAACCAATCCTGTAAACCTATACGTTGCCAAAAATTTGGTGTTGATGCCATTAAAGTATGTCTTCGCGATAAATGTTTTTTGTGTATTTTAAACATTGAAAATACACAGATGTTTTATTGATCGGGTTGTGTTGTTGTATCAGTTTGTGTTGCAGGTATGCTATCTGTGACCGGCTTGGTTGGTATAACAACCGGCTTTTTAACGGTCACCGTATCTTTTGGAACCCTTTGTTGTACCGTATCCGGATCAATGGCATTATCACCGGGTGTATTTTCGGGATATTTAGAGCCGTAATCTACCTGGCTACCGGTATCTGCTTTATTTTGTAATGAATCCTGGTTGACCACTTTTGATGGCCCCTGCCTTTTTAAAAGTGTAGAGTAGACCGAAAACCCCATAAATAACAACAGCAAAGTGATTAAGGTATAATAATATGGCTTGGATAGCGATATACGCGACGTGTCTTCTGTAGTTTCGGCTTGTTCAACCTGGGGCGGCGGCCCGGTTTGCTGATACTGCAACAGCAGGTTATGAAGACGCTCGTTCTCGCTGCGTAATGCGGCATTGCTTAACCCGCCATTAAAATCGTGACTTTCTGCAGCTGCAAGGCTTCCACGAATAATAGCATCGTGCAACTCAATACCGTTTCTGAACCTGTTGGCCGGGTCTTTTTGTAAACACTTTTTAATTACCTGCAACAACCATTGCGGCACCTGCATTTCCTGGGCCTTTTTCTCATCAGACCAGGTGTGTGGCATTGCTGCCCTGCGTGCATTAAGCAAATCAGGCACGGGCTGTTCAATATGGGCAAGCATAACGGCGTTTCGCCCCGCATCATTATTGCCATGCAGCGGGAAAGGTACCTGGCCTGTCAGTAACTCGTAGAGTATAATACCATAACTATAGATATCTGTCTCGGTAAGCATTTTACCTTCGTGCTGCTCTGGTGCCATAAATTCTGCCGCACCCGCATGCCGTATGCTTGTGCGGCGTTGTTCTTCGGTCATTACAGCCAGGCCAAAGTCAAGCAATACATAATTACCGGTACGCACATTATACTTAACGTTGTTGCTTTTAATATCTCCATGCTTTACGCCTACCCTGTGGCAATGGGCCAGGGCATTGGCAAGCTGGTCGGCCACGCGTATAGCCTCTTTTAACATAAATACATTGTCGTGAGGGTCGCGTAGCAGTTCGCAAAGGTCTGGCCCTTCAATATACTCCATTTCTATAAAAGGAAACGAGCCGCTATCTGTAAGCCCATAGCTTAAAATTTTGACAACATTAGGGTTAGGCTCCTTATTTACCTGCTGCAGTTTAGTTACCTCGTTAAGAAAGTTACGGTAGTTCCTATCATCCTCACTCTCGTTAAGTATAGGTGTTGGCATTAGCTTAATGGCCGTTAAAACAGGCCCCATGCGCCGGCCTTTATATACCGAACCCTGGCCGCCGGTGCTCATGGCCCCTAAGTTCTCGAGCCCCTCAGTTATTGTAAATACTTTACTCATCGGCTAATAATAGTGCAGTTTGGTTTAAACACCATTTTTAATGACTAATGTACAGTTAAAACCCTCACTTTGTTGCAGCTTTTTATTAAGAATTTGACAAATATCCACAAAAAAGCCCGACATCACTTATGATGGCGGGCCACATAAATTACTTAATTCTATTGGTTTAAGGGCGCATAAGCAGCGCTTTTAATAATCTCTGCAAAAAGTTTTAAAGAATACATGCGCGACTGATGATCATAGATATGCGAGGTAGTCATGATCTCGTTTACACCTGTTTGCTCAATAAAGCTTGTCAGCTTGTTTTTTACCGTTTCGCCACTGCCGATAAATGAGTAGGCCAGCATTTGCATAACGGCTTCTTCCTCATAAATACTCCATATATTATCCATGCTTTTGACCGGCGGAGGCAATAGCTGACGTTTACCCGTAACTACGCCTATAAACAGCTGCTTTACAGATGTAGCCAGGTATTCAGCTTCATAATCGCTATCTGCAGCCACTACGTTTACACAGGCCATTACATAAGGCTCTTTTAATTGTGCAGACGGCCTGAAGTTATCACGATATATCTTAATAGCCTCCATAAAGTAAGTCGGCGCAAAATGGCTTGCAAAGGCATAGGGTAACCCCATAGCTGCAGCAACCTTGGCGCTATCCGTGCTTGACCCTAATATCCATATCGGGATATCTAACCCTTCGCCGGGGATAGCCCTTACCTTACTGCCGGCATTCTCTGCCGAAAAATAGGTTTGCAGCCTGATTATATCCTTTGGAAAATTATGCACTGCGTTGAAGTTTTCACCGCGGATAGCCAAAGCTGTGAGCTGATCAGTACCCGGGGCACGCCCTAACCCAAGATCAATACGGCCAGGGTAAAGCGACTCGAGCGTACCAAATTGTTCGGCAACTACCAGCGGCGCATGATTAGGTAGCATAATACCACCAGAGCCAACCCTGATTTTGGAAGTACCACCGGCTACATAACCAATTAAAACTGAAGTAGCCGAGCTGGCAACACTTACCATGTTATGATGCTCGGCAAACCAATAGCGGGTATACCCGTTTTTTTCGGCCAACTGTGCTACCTCAAGGCTTCGTTTAAAGCTATCGGCAGGCGTACCGCCCTGCACAACAGTGGCCAGGTCTAATACGGAATATTTAATATCTGATAATTTCTTAACACTCATAAATCCTTGATTTTTATGGCCAGGGTTCACCAAATTTACTGCTTAAAAGGCGCTATAGGGATTATTTGATGTTATATGACGTTCTACCTACACTGAGACACAGCGGTGACAAATTGACGCTGTTTATATCATGCTTTTCCAATTTTCAGAAAAGTGTTTCGCCATACAATGTATTTAAACGATGGTTTTTATATTAGCAACTTAAACTGTTTTATGATTGATAGCCCGGAGGGTAAATACATATTGACGAGATTGAGGTATGAGCTACCGGGTCATTTCCACTATCATAATATTGATCATACGCTTGATGTTTATCACTCTGCAGAAGCTATTGCAATACAGGAATATATTGACGGGGAAACCACCCGACTATTATTGATTGCCGCATTATATCATGATAGTGGTTATTTAAAACAAATTTCGGAACATGAAAAAGCATCCTGTGCGATTGCCCGAGAAGCTCTGGTAGACTTTGGCTACACGGCAGCAGAAATTGATGCCGTTTGCAGCATCATTATGGCAACGCAACTGCCGCAGCAACCTAAAACCTTACCGGAACAAATTATTTGTGATGCCGACCTGGATTACCTTGGCCGCACCGATTTTATTACCACCGGTAACAGGCTATTTGAGGAAATGAAAGCGCTTGGCTCAATAGGTACTATAGATGATTGGAATAAATTACAAGTAGATTTCCTGAAAACCCATCATTATTTTACCAAAACCGCTGTTGAAAACAGAGAGCCAAAAAAACAAGAAAATTTAAGAGCTTTACAAAACAAAACTTTTTCACTTAAATGAGTACAACGCCTACTTTCAGATCTATCGTGACAGACACCCTTTATACCGTTGCCGGCATACTGGTGTGCGGGTTTGCGTTAAAAAGTTTTTTGGTACCTAATGCTTTTTTTGATGGGGGCGTAACCGGCATTTCACTGCTGATACATGAGTTGTACCATTTTAATATTGCTTATGTAATTATACTTGCTAACATCCCGTTTATTATAATGGGTGCGTTTCAGGTAAATAAAACTTTTGCTGTACGTACTTCACTTGCCATAATAGGCCTGGCACTATGCCTGCTTTATATCCCATACCCGGAAAAGATCACATCTGATAAATTGTTGGTATCTATTTTCGGCGGCGTTTTTATGGGCACTGGTATTGGGCTGGCTATTCGCGGTGGCTGCGCGCTGGATGGTATAGAGGTATTGGCGCTTTATACCGGCAAACGCATCAGCTTTACCATCAGCGAGATTATTTTGGGCATCAACATCATAATCTTCCTGATAGCTGCTATTAAACTTGGATTGCCTACTTCGTTTTACTCTATCCTGACCTATTATACCGCGTCGCGAATGATTAACTTCGTAATTGAAGGTTTGGAAGAGTATACCGGTGTTACTATTATATCCGGCCAAAACCAAAGGATAAAAGAAATGCTGGTCATGCAGTTGGGCCGGGGCATCACAATTTACAAAGGCGAACGCGGCTTTTTAAAAGACAGCTTTGATGTAAGCCA
This sequence comes from Mucilaginibacter litoreus, assembly GCF_042676805.1. Lineage (NCBI taxonomy): Bacteria > Pseudomonadati > Bacteroidota > Sphingobacteriia > Sphingobacteriales > Sphingobacteriaceae > Mucilaginibacter > Mucilaginibacter litoreus. The sequence goes on from NZ_JBHTHZ010000001.1 coordinate 205,101, forward strand.
TCCGGTTGATATTGTATTTACTGTTGTTACCCGCCTGGAATTACGCCGGCTGAAAGACCTTGTGCATGAGATAGATCCCAAAGCATTCATTTTTACCAGCATCATTAAAGAAGCCGCTGGTGGCGTACTAAAGCGCAGGGCAAGACATTGAGTTAAGTTTAAAGTCAAAAGTCAAACGGTGTATAAGTTAACGCCGAGTAAAATTGGCTTAAAGCTCAGAAGCCTATATTAATGTTACTAACTTGAGACTGTATACTTAAGTAAGACTTAAAACAACAAACTAAAGACTAAAGACTTAACACTATTCCAGTACTTCGTAGGTGTTAACGGGTTTAGCCTTGTTTTTGAGCGTGAATTCACCGTTTTGCTGGCAATGGAAAGATTCCTTTACCTTTTGATAAACGTGTTCTGCTATAATAATTTGCCCGGCCTTTGCTACGGATTGCAGGCGCTGTGCCAGATTAACAGAATCGCCTATTACCGTATAATCTAAACGACGTAATGAAGCTGAACCTATATTGCCGGATACCATTTCGCCAGAGTTGATACCAACAGATATCTGGGGTTTAAAAGTCTTTCCATTACCGGCATCAATTTCGGGTTCGTTGGCTAACTGCTGCTTAACAGCAAGCGCCGTATCAATCGCCCTGTCTAAATGATAATCCCCTCTGAATACGGCCATAATAGCGTCGCCCATAAATTTATCAACGTGGCCACCCTGCGCAATAATTTCTTTTACTATTTTATCAAACAAACCGTTAAGCAGGTTTACTACCGTATTGGCCGCAACATGCTCTGTAATAGCGGTGAAACCACACACATCAACAAACATTACCGTAGCCTCGAGCACCTCATTTTTCATCAAACTCACCTCAGCTTCTTTGTGGGTCATGAAATTCAGAACGTTCTCATCCACATACATTTTAAGGATGTTGTTTTCCTTTATAGCGCGTAACGTTTCCTGTAGTTGCCGCACATGGCCAATGGTTTTTTGCATGGTCACATCCAGGTCGTCAAAATCAACTGGCTTCATTATAAAATCAAAAGCGCCGCGGTTCATGGCTGTTCGTATGTTCTGCATATCCCCATAAGCCGATACCACAACGGCCTTAACAGTTGGATTGGCCTCAGGTAAGCGCGAAAGTAGCGTTAGGCCATCCATAACAGGCATATTAATATCTGACAGGATTATATCCAGATCGGGGTTTTCTTTGATGCGTTCAAGCGCTTCTGCACCATTTTGTGCAAATATAAACTCGTATTCGTTCTCTCTTATTTTGCGGCGAAACTTCTGTTTAACCAGTATTTCCAGGTCCGCCTCATCATCTACAACCAGTATCTTAGCCATTATTCGCTGATGGTTTTTAATTTTTCTTTCAATAAGTTAAAATCAAGCGGTTTGGTCAAAAAATCATCTGCACCCCGGGCCATGGCCTGTTTGTAATTTTCTTCATCGCCGTAGGCCGTTATCATCATTACTACCGGCGGTGGTGGCGGGGTTTCAAAATCGTGGCGTATATGCGTAAGCAGTTCCAGTCCGCTCATGCCGGGCATATTAATATCTGATAATATCAATACCACTTCAGAATGTTTCTCTTTTAGATAATCTAACGCATCTTCGCCGGAACGGGCAAAGTCCAGCTCTATCTCATGGTTTTTTATTTCTTTTCGAAAACGCTGTAAAAACAGCGGCTGTACATCTTCTTCGTCGTCTACTACTAATATTTTCATAAGGGTGTTTAAATATAGAAAAAACCTGTTTATCGCATAAGGCAATCAGAAACTTAGTGTATGGGCAAAGTGATGATAAACTCTGCTCCCTCCCCCTCTTTACTGTTAATATTAATTGTACCCTTGTGTGTTTTCACAATAATATCATAACTAAGCGATAAGCCTAATCCGGTGCCTTCGCCTGCAGGCTTGGTAGTGAAGAAAGGCTGCATAATTTTATCCTTTATAGCATCAGGAATACCTGTACCATTATCGCGCACTACAATTTCGGCACCTCCGGTGTACTTGAGCGAAGGCGGTATAAGCTTCGTTGAAACTTCCACAAGTGGCTTAAAATCCGCACCTGCAGTTTTTTGTTTTTGATGCACCGAATAAAATGCATTGGTGAACAGGTTAAGCAACACCCGCCCTACATCCTGCGAAACCATGCTGATCATAGGCAAAGCGGGGTCCAGGTTGGATACTAATTCGGCGTTAAAAGATTTATCTTTAGCCCGCAACCCATGGTAAGCCAGCCTGAAATACTCATCTGCAATGGTATTCAAATTAGTCGGTTCTTTAACATTGCTGCTGGCACGGCTGTGCTGCAGCATGCCTTTCACTATACCGTCTGCACGTTTGCCATGGTGACGTATCTTTTCCAGGTTTTGTTTAATATCACCGGCAATTGCCTGCGCTTCTTCTATATCACCCTTTGCTATTTCCTCCTCCATCTCTTCAATAAGCTCCATGCTTACTTCAGAAAAATTATTCACAAAGTTTAGCGGGTTCTGTATCTCATGGGCAATACCCGCGGTTAATTCACCCAGCGAAGCAAGCTTTTCCTGCTGGATAAGCTGTGCCTGCGTAGCCTTAAGTTCTTTTACGGTTTCCTGTAATTCGTTACGCTGCTTCGTGATTTCTGTGGTGCGCTCTGCAACCAATATTTCCAATTCTTCTTTTCTTTCGTTAATACGCTTTAACTCGCTTTGCTGTTTTTTAGATGTCGCTATCCTGATAAAGATCCATGCGAAAGCGGCCAACTGAGCACTTTCAAAAAAGTTATTATACCGATCGTAAAATTTTTCATTGATAAGTTCTGTAGTATCGGCCAATACTGCTGCTATAACCAGCGGATAGTGGGCATTCAGCATAACATCGAACGACTTAAAATCTTCGTTCTTTTTAAAATACTCAATGATTCCCATCAGCAGCAAAGCCGCTGCTATTCCTTCCACTTCATCGCTTGGAAAAACATCATCCAACACAAAAGCCAAACCTACGGTTACCCATGCCGCTACATTCAGCGGGATATTCCATTGGCCATAAATTGGAGAAAATTTGAGCGATTTTCGGAGCCTGTGGAAGAGTAAGAAAATTGCGAGGAAGGTAAAAAAATACATGTCTACACTTATGGTTTAAATTAAAACCTAAAGTAACCATTTATGCGCACGATTGATATGCACCGGTTAAATTTTAACAAAATGCACAATTACCTGAAGAACAATATTAGCATAGATACCTGCCAGTACATCATCGGCCATTACACCAACACCGCCTTTAAATACCTCCATTTTACGCACGCCGAGCGGCTTAACAATATCAAAAAAACGAAACAGCACTAAGCCTCCAAGCAGGTAATATAAGTTTGTTGGGATAAATAATATGGAAAACAACATACCTGCCACTTCATCTATCACCACGCGGTAGCTGTCTTTACCCCAGAAAGGCTCAACCTTGTTGCCTGCATAAACGCCCAGCATTGTAATCAGCAGAGTGATTACAAGCAGGTAGACGGGATTTATAGCCCAGGGTTGTTGCCAGGCAAAGTATATAAACGGGCAGGTAACAATAGCTGCTATAGTGCCACCGCCTTTGATGTAACCGATGCCGAAAACAGATGCTATCAATTTCATTTTTTTGATCCTTTAGATGGCTGCTCATGCTTTGCCGGCACGTTAAATATAAGTGACGTTAATGTTGGCACTAAGAAAACAGCTACAGTAAATAAAGAAATAAACAGATCTACTTTTTCGCTATCTAAAAATTCAGCGAAATTTGTTTTGTAAAAATGCCCGTATACAGACGAGGTCAGCTTTAAACCCAAAACTCCTATAACAATAAAGGCAGCTACCTCTAAAAAAGCGAATTTCTCCATTAGCTTTACAAAGCCCTGGGCAACAAAACGCATAGCCAGTATACCTATAAACACACCTGTATAAATCAAGAATATATGATCTGTAAATGCTACTGCTGCAAAAACGTTATCAATAGAAAAGGCCAGATCCATTAATTCTACCAGCACTACCGTGGCCCAAAAAGGGCCTAATATGCCTTTGGTGGACCGGTAGAACCAGTTATGTTTTTTATCGATCTTTTCATCGTCATGCTGATTGCGCTTCGCCAGAAAATGATGGATACACAGATATAGCAGATATAAGCCACCTACGGGCTTTAACCACCATATTTTTACCAGCTCAGTTGCAAGTAAAAGGCATACACCTCTTAACACATAAGCGCCGATAATACCATAACGCAGAGCACGCTTGCGGTCTTTAGCAGGAAGATCAAGCACCATTGTTGCTAACACAGCAGCGTTATCAACAGACAGTAAGCTTTCAATAACAATCAGGTTAAGTATAATCAGCAACCCTGCTTTTATATCATCCCCTAAAAGGGTATGTAAAATATCCATCGGCTAAAAATATACCTTTTTAACGGTTTTCTGTAAATACTTACTCAATGTGCCGCTAAAACAGAACGGTATGCCTGTATAGAGCGGATGATAGACTGAACGATGGCTTGCTGCCCTTCGTCAGAATTAAGATATTCTTCCTCGTCTGGATTATTAATAAAACCGGTTTCAACCAACACAGATGGCATAGCGCTATTGGCCAGTACATATACCCCTTGCTCACGAACACCTAACGATAGCCTGCCGTCTGTTTCCGTAAACTCCTTCATTAAATAATCACCAAACAAAACGCTTTGCTTACGATATTTCTTGGTGAAAGCATCGAGTATTATTGCGTTTGCCGGGTCAGTTTCGTCGAGGGCCTGGTAATTTTGCTTATAATCTTTTTCAATAAGGATAGATGCGTTTTCGCGCATGGCTTCCTGCTGTTCTCTTAAACGATGCAACCCATAAACCAGCACCATTACACCGCTTTGTTTGTGTGCGCGATAAGCATTTCCTTCTGCAGATGAATTACAATGAATGGAAATGAACAGATTACCTTTTGCCTGGTTAGCAATAGCTGAGCGGCGGCGAAGCTCAATAAATGTATCATCGGTACGGGTCATTACCGTTGCCAGATCGGGCAATTGGGCATGAATTGCAGCATCTAATTTTTTGGCTATAGCTAAAGTCACATTCTTTTCATAGGAAAAAGATCCGTGCGCTCCACCATCCTTACCCCCATGGCCTGCATCTATTATTACAGTTTTTATTTTATAACCAGTGTTTTTAAGCGTATCCTGAGCTTGTATAAAGGAACTGCAGAACAAAGAACTGAACATTACAACGATTGTAAGAATCAGCTTATTTTTTTTTAAATACATTATTTGATTAGGGTACAAATTTATTTACACGGGCATTAAGGTGCAAACGCAATTCAATGCCCAGCTATTATTTGGTATGATACAAAAAGCTGCTAAAAGATTAATTAACATCGATACTGCAATTTTGTTGCAATACTAATTTGCTTTATCGCTTTTTTTATTGCATTTGGGGCATAAGCCGGATGCATATATAGTAAATGCGTCTGCCCTAAAACCGGAAGGGACTGTGAGGCGCGGCATGTTTAGGTCGTTCAAACAATAAACATTTTTACATGCTGTACAATTAAAATGCAGGTGCTCGTCATGATGGTGGTTTTCCGCACAATCAGCATGACAGATGGCATAATTGGCTGTTCCGTTAAGGTCAAACACTTTGTGTATAATCCCTTTTTCTTCAAAAACATTTAATATACGGTACAGAGTAACTCTATCTATATCGCTCATCAATGTTTCCAGATCTGGCTGAGAGGTGGCTGTGTTTTTTGAATGCATCATTGAAAGTACACGCAGCCTTGCACCGGTTTTTTTTAAATGGTGTTTATCCAGCAGGTCTTCAAAACGAAAGTTATTTTTTGCGTGTGCCATTTTATACAAATCTATATAAAATAAGGTTAAGCATTTATAAGTTAATGTGTTTGTGCGAATGCTTTAGGTGAAGAAAACGGTTACCAGAATTACAAGCACCGGCATATTTGTAATTAAAAAAATGTGCCGAGGCTATCAATATTCCACCTAAGGGTACTATAACAGCCTCAAACCATCCTTTTGTAAAAAGGTGCCCGGCAATGATAGTTATAAAACCGGCTATTAAAATAGCTAAAGGCAAAATTTTATGGTGTTCTTTAAAATAGGAATTGCCTATTGACCATATCCCGATGACTAGTGCAAATATGATCATGATCCACTCCACCCATGGGTTAGCCAAAAAACCAAGGCCCAGCAAAGGTAGGCTGGTAAAAAAAACCGGAACAGCAGCGCAATGAATAGCACAAAGCGTAGAGGCTGTCATTCCGATATTATCTAAATTCAAGGCCTTCCTGGTTGGCATCATGCTGCAAATATAATTATAAATGCAACATAATTACATTTAGATTTGTTATTGCTTTGTCAGGAAGTGTGATTTTTTATCAGGTTGTAAGCGTCTTTTGCGCCTGCACTTTCGATAACTTCGAACTTTTTGCCTGCCTGTTCATTATAATTTTTGAAAAAGCTCTGCAATTCCTCTATTATAATATCCGGTAATTGCTCAATTGAAGTTATCTCCTTATATAAATGCGAAACTTCTGGCACTACCAAAAAGCGGTCGTTACGCATAGTTTCGCCATTGCGCTCGGTTTGCCTGGCTTTTATAACGCCAATAACCCTGCAATCCATGCAACAACCCGGAAAAGTGGTTATCTCGGATATAGCTATCACATCCAGCGGATCTCCATCACCGCCCTTTGTGTCTTGTATAAAACCAAAATCAAATGGAAACACCATACCGGCGGGTAATATTTTTTTAAGTTTAAAACATTTAAGAGCGGGTTCGTAATCAAACTTATGCCCGCTTCCTTTAGGGCTTTCTATTATAGCTGTTATACTTTCCATTTGTCAGCGGTTTATTTCATTAATCAATAACTGCGCAACCCTGTCAACCGTCTGCAGCACAATGTCTTCCGGACGCCCTTGATATACTTCGCGCACGGGCAGGTGCCGGCCGTTGATAATAGCATGAATAAACATTGTACCTACAGGCTTTTCGGCAGTTTCACTGCCCCCGGGCATAGTCAGGCCGGTTACTCCGATCAGTACATCGGCCTGCATAAATTTAGCAAGCCCCTCGGCTATTGCCTTGGATACCTCGGCCGACTCAGGAGTATACTGTGCAACAAGTTCTTCGGGAACCATTAATATATCCTGCTTGATGCAGGCGTCATAACATACAACCCCACCTTTAAGCATGGCACCACAATGAGGCACTAATGAAAACTCAGCCGATAGCCTGCCTGCCGTAGCACTTTCGGCAAAGGCCATAGTCAACTTTTTTTCAATAAGGAGTTTACTGCAACGTATAACAATTTCAGAAGGCATAAGTATCAGTTTGTTTTCCTTTATTATCCCAATGGTCTTTTACAATGTTACCGCTATCATCAAGCACTAACCGGCGTGCAAAACGTTCGCCTTTTATACGCCCGGTTTCATTAGCTTTGCCTATAAATAACAAAATTGGCCTCCCGGCATCGTCGGTTTTAAAAGCAATATCATAGCGCTTAAAAGTAGTTTCTATAAAACTCATAGGTGCATAAGTTTTATTAAGTACCTTCATCATCTCATCACCTATTGTCATGGAATAATTAACATAAATTATAGCCTTAAGTTTTAGGCATAGGCTAACAACGTTACAATAGCAGTAGCGTTGAAAATTTGCTTTATTAACTTATTTAGCTTTACGACCCAAAGTGTTAATTTCGCAAACACAGAAAAGAGGAACAGGATTTGGATTATTTAGAGGGGTTAAATCCCGAACAGAAAGCCGCAGTTAAGCAAATACAAGGCCCGGTAATGATCATTGCAGGTGCAGGATCTGGCAAAACTCGTGTGATTACTTACCGCGTTGCACACCTTATACGCAGTGGGGTCGACTCGTTTAATATACTTGTACTTACCTTTACCAACAAGGCTGCAAAGGAAATGCGCGAGCGCATTAATCACCTTGTTGGCCCCGAAGCCAAAAATATATGGATGGGAACCTTTCACTCGGTGTTTGCCAAAATACTCCGTGTGGAAGCAGATAAGATAGGCTACCCTAACAATTTTACCATATACGATACCGACGACAGCAAAAGCGTTATACGTGCCATTTTAAAAGAGATGAGCCTGGATGACAAGCTGTACAATCAAAATTTTGTTTACAACCGTATATCTGCCGCAAAAAACAACCTTGTTGGCTGGCAGGAATATCAGAATAACGACCAGATACAAGCTGACGATTTTAGCAGCGGCCGCGGTATGCTGGGTAAAATATATGAAACCTATGCAAACCGCTGTTTCCGGGCCGGGGCGATGGACTTTGACGACCTGCTATTTAAAACAAACGAGTTACTAAAGAACCACCCGGATGTGCTGAACAAATATCAGCATAAGTTTAAATACCTGATGGTGGATGAGTATCAGGATACCAACTTTTCGCAATACCTGATAGTTAAACGCCTTGCCGCTGTAAACGAAAATATCTGTGTGGTGGGCGATGATGCACAAAGTATTTATGCCTTTCGTGGGGCCAACATTCAAAACATCTTAAACTTCGAGAAGGATTATCCTGACTTGAAAGTTTTCAAGCTGGAACAGAACTACCGTTCAACCCAGAATATTGTAAACGTTGCGAACAGCATTATTGCTAATAATAAAGACCAGTTAAAAAAGAACGTATTCTCTGAAAAGGAAAGTGGTGATAAGATAAAAGTAATGCGTGCCTTCAGCGATAATGAGGAAGGAAAAATGGTGGCCGATGCCATTATGCATCAGCGTACAACCAAAGGCCTTAAATGGACTGATTTTGCCATTTTATATCGCACCAACGCGCAATCGCGCTCTATGGAAGAGGCGCTGCGAAAACTCAATATTCCGTACAAAATATATGGTGGATTATCTTTTTACCAGCGTAAGGAAATAAAGGACCTGATAGCTTATTTCCGGCTTACTTTTAATCCTAATGATGAGGAAGCACTGAAACGCGTAATTAATTATCCGAAACGGGGAATTGGGGATACCACGGTAGACAGGGTTATTGTTGCTGCGGATAAGAACCAGCTGACACCTTTCGAGATCATATTACAGGCACCCCGTTATGTAGAAAAGGCGCCTGCATCGTTAACTGCATTTGCAACCATGATACAAAGTTTTCAGGTTATCACCAAAAACCTGAACGCTTATGAAGCCGCCTTACATATTGCCCAGCACTCAGGCTTACTTAAAGACTTGTATGAAGATAAATCTGTTGAAGGGCTTAACCGCTACGAAAACATACAAGAGCTGCTAAATGGTATAAAAGAGTTTTCGGAACGAGAGGATATTGAGGAAAGAGGGCTTGATATTTTCATGCAGGATGTTGCTTTATTAACCAATGACGACAACGACAAAGATAAAAATGCCGATACGGTATCGCTCATGACCATCCACTCATCAAAAGGGCTGGAATTTCCGCAGGTGCACATTGTTGGTCTTGAGGAAAATTTATTTCCATCGCAAATGTCGCTCAACTCACGCAGCGACCTGGAGGAAGAACGCCGCTTGTTTTATGTGGCCATTACACGGGCCGAATATAAACTTACCATCAGCTATGCAACATCGCGCTTTAAATTTGGCACTTTGATAAGCTGCGAGCCAAGCCGTTTTCTTGACGAGATAGACGCTAAATACCTGGAGCTGGATTTTACGGCTAAACCAGCACCTGCAGCAAGTGCATCCTACCAGGATGAAAGAGCTGCCTGGAGCCGCAAGCCCGATGCCTTTTCGAAACCTAAACCTGCCCCTGCAGCACCTGTAAAAACAACATCCATACTTGCCAAGGCGCATATACCATCGCCCGGCTTTAAACCTTCCGACACTTCTAACATCCAAGTAGGTATGGAAGTAGAACATGAACGTTTTGGTTTTGGCAAGGTAATAAGCCTTGAAGGCAACAAACCTGATATTAAAGCAACAATTTTCTTTAAAGAGATTGGCCAGAAACAACTGCTCCTGAAATTTGCAAAGCTTAGTATAATAACCGGTAACTAAGTAAGTAAAAAATACAACAGATATGTGGAACTAATTCCACATGTTATAAGGTAGATAATTAACCGAGTGTTAATTAGGGCATGTTAAGGCACATTTTACAAATGGCATTGGTATTGGTTAATAGTTAACATCCTTTTTCCTTAATTAACTATTATTATGTACATGATGAGCGAATCTATAAAGAAAAAAACGAATAAATCGGCAGGTAAAAACATACGTACCCTTCGCCATGAACACGGCTGGAGCCAGGAAGATGTAGCTAACCGTTTAGGCATCTCTATTCCGGCTTTTTCAAAAATCGAAACCGGCGTAACTGATATCAATTTATCGAGACTTGAACAGATTGCAAATATTTTTGAAGTAAGCGTTGTAAACCTTCTTTCACTTGAGTACACCGAAGAACCCGCTGTACAGGATGAAAGCTTCAACATCATACAAAAAAAGCTGCTTGACCGCGAAACCGAGATTACTAATCTCCAAAGAAAGGTTATCCTTTTATACGAAGAGCTTTTAAGCAAAAAAAATTCTATCAGTTAAAAACTAAAACTGTTCAAAAAAAACAACAGCTTGTTCTGATATTAATCAGAAATAAATTAGTTTTATTGCTTGTAAAGAAATAATTATAATAAATTAATTAATTTATGTATTATAATTAGTTAATTGAGTGGTTTTGCCACCAATTAATTGCCTTTTGTTGCATGTTATTTCATTTTGGTTTTATAATTGTGATACCTGTGTTATCATAAAAATATTACCTATGTCTAACTACATGATATCCATTTCAAATACCGACGAGCAAAGAAATGACATCATTCATGACCGCAAAAGCAATTTAAAAGTGAAAGCTTTTGATCTGTTTAAATCCCGGATGAAACAAAGAGACGGTGAGATGCGTTTTTTTGTAACAGCGGGTAACCAAACATTAGCTTTTGAAACAGAAGGATATAAAAGGCACAGGCAGTTACTTATCTTACAAATGATATCCAGATATTGTATATATCTGGGCCTTTGTGAGGCGCAGATACACAGCAGTTATCCTGGTTAATTAATTACGGTTTTGCTACCGTCATTAAGCATATCACTCATTTCAATTATTTTCTGGTCGATATCTGAAACGCATTTATCCATCATGGTAATGCATTCTTTTTCATCAACGAGGCCTTCCTTTTCAAGGTTCATTAAACCGCGTAAGGTGGCTATGGGCCCCCTTATCTGATGTGAAAGGTATGATGAGTAATCTGAAAGCTTTTTATTTTTTAGCTGCAGATCTTTGGTCCGCTCATCTATTATTTCTTCCAGGTGATGGTTAACCCTGTCAAGGTTATCTTTTTGCCTGGATACTTCTGCATTAAGTTCGGTAAGGGTACTGTTAGTAGCCGCTTTGCGCTTTACATTATTTACCAGCAATGCAACAACCACAAGCAGCAGGCCAGCAACAACCGTTACTGCCCAAAATTTAATACGGTCATTTTGCTGGCCAATGAGCAACAGCTCGGTATTTTTTTGTTTAGCCTCTTGTTTAAACTGCTCCTGTATTAAATAGATCTGAGTTGATTCATTGGAGCTGTGGATTAAACTATCCTGCGTAAATATCAGCTGAAGATAATGCAGAGCCTGTTCGTAATTTTTACGCTTGGTTTCTAACTGGTATATGGTATAATTGTAATCAGTGGTCAGCTTTTCGTCTTTTAACGCCCGGGCATAGGCCTCTCCTTCCTGAACAATCTTTTCAGCCTGATCAAATTTACCTTGCCTTACATATAATGCGGCTAATGTAAGATTGGTACTGGCTACAGGTTTATTTAGATCCTGCTGTTTGCCAGACCGGTTTGCCGCGAGCAAAAGTTTTTCCGCTTTATCATATTGACCAAGATTATAATATATCACCCCCCTGTTTTGAAGACACTGAACCAGGTTAGCAGAATCTTTAAGTTTGGCAAAAATAACATCGCTTTTATTGTAATAACTTAGCGCCTGGTTAAAGCTGTTTTTACGATAATAAACATTACCAATATTCATATACAAAGAAGCCATTAATCCCTGATCCTTAAGCTTCTCTGTAATGGCTAAAGATTTTTTAAAGTACTCTAAAGCCTTTGTATTATTATTATCCAGATATAGGTTGCCTATGTTATTATTGACTTTAGCCTCACTTCGCAAATCATTTAATTTTTCGAAAATTGCCAGGGCATTAGAATAATCATTTATAGATGCGCCGGCCTGGTTAAGGTAATAATTGCCAATACCCCGCACCCTGTATGCTTCTGCAATACCACTTTGATAATTAAGTTTAACAGCTAAATTCAATGCTTTGGTAGCATCGGCTATAGTTTGCTCAGGGCTGGTTAACCGGTTGTCATAAGCTTGTTTGTTTAAAGCAATCACCTCATTGGTATCCTGTACAGAAACTTCAGCATTACCCTTTGCGTATACGGCGGTAACCAAAAAAAAGATTAATAGGATAAAAACTTTATTCATCAGAGCTCTATACGGTTATGGCGGGCGAAAGTTAAAAAATAATTGTAAACAAATTTTACCAGATAAAATTAAAGAATTAATAAACAGTTTTTTTTAATAATTTACTTGAAAATTAAAAAACATATTTATATTTGCATTGTAATACATTGACAATCAAAGTATTATGAGAAATATTTTGTGTATTATTTTGTGCATCAATTTATTTTGAAACAAAAAAAATTAATTTTTAATAACAATTATTAGAACGAAGTTAATTGGCTTAAATAGTTATTTACAAGCCAACTAAATAATTCAACCATCTAAATATGAGAAAATACATAATTGCATCCATGTTGTTATTAAGCGGTCTTCTTTTAACATCGTGCGTAAGAAATAGCAGTACGCGTACAAGTGTAAACGTGCTTTTAAAAACAACTGTTGGCATACCGAAAGATATTGGAACTGCTGATTAATTTGTTTAGATGAATTAATCATTATGATAGCACGTACAAGCCAAATTACTGTTTACAACAAATAACATTGGAAATGCGGGCGAAACCTGCAACCAGCAATCTCTAAAGATAGTAGTAATATGAAAAAGATAATTATCGCAGCAGCACTAATATTAACATCAGGCATTTTACCATCATGTACCAAAGAAGCAGATGTGAAACCAACTGCCAGGTTTGAACACAGCACTGTATCCACAAAAAAAGATATAGGTACTGCCGATTGAGGATCTCATTTATAATTAATTGCCAACCAAACGACTATTCAAAATAAATACCATGAAAAAAGCCCTTATAGCAGCAGCATTAGTTTTATCAACAGGCATCCTATCAGCTAACGTCATTATGCACCGCGACACTGCTATTGCAACTTCTGTTACTGAGAGCAAAGACAACACCCCTGTTGTAACCACTGATTTTGACAATACACATAAAGCAACTAAAAAAGATATTGGCACAGCCGACTAACACATTATTATTAAATCTTACTAACAATATTTTAAACACATACAGATCATGAAAAAATTCATCATAGCAGCAGCATTAGTTTTATCAACCGGTTTATTTTCAGCAGCAAACGCAACAGGCACTAAAAAAGATATTGGCACCGCCGATACTAAAAAGGATATAGGTACAGCTGATACCAAAAAAGACATTGGTACCGCAGATACCAAGAAAGATATCGGCACTGCAGATACTAAAAAAGACATTGGCACTGCAGACTAATCACATAATCAATCCCGACAATAAATAAGATCAACAATATTTTAACACATACAGACATGAAAAAATTCATCATAGCAGCAGCATTAGTTTTATCAACCGGTTTATTCTCAGCAGCAAACGCAACAGGCACTAAAAAAGATATCGGCACCGCTGATACTAAAAAGGATATAGGTACTGCCGATACCAAAAAAGACATTGGTACCGCAGATACCAAGAAAGATATCGGCACTGCAGATACTAAAAAAGACATTGGCACTGCAGACTAATCACACAATCAATCCTGACCATAAATAAGATCAACAACTTTTAACACATACAGACATGAAAAAATTCATCATAGCAGCATTAATTTTATCAACCGGTTTATTTTCAGCAGCAAACGCAACAGGCACTAAAAAAGATATCGGCACCGCCGATACTAAAAAGGATATAGGTACTGCCGATACCAAAAAAGACATTGGTACCGCAGATACAAAGAAAGATATCGGCACTGCAGACACTAAAAAAGACATTGGCACTGCAGACTAATCACATAATCAAACCCGATCATAAGAACATCAACAACATTTTAACACATACAGACATGAAAAAATTCATCATAGCAGCAGCATTAGTTTTATCAACCGGTTTATTCTCAGCAGCAAACGCGACAGTCACTAAAAAAGATATTGGCACCGCTGATACTAAAAAGGATATAGGTACAGCCGATACCAAAAAAGACATTGGTACCGCGGATACCAAGAAAGATATAGGCACTGCAGATACTAAAAAGGACATTGGCACTGCAGACTAAGAATCACTTAAACAAACTGCCCGGCAGGAATATGCCAGGCAGCAAAGTCATGGGGTTACAAAGAAGGCGTACCAGGAGTTTTAAATTGGCTGCAGTTGTCAAGCTTATAAATAACACTATACTCTGCACTTTCGTCTGTTAACTGCCTGCCTGTATTAGTATCTACTTTATAAGGCTTTTGCGCAAGTTGCTGGGCAGAGAGTTTAAATTCAACTGCAATACTATCTTTAGTTCCCTCTTGCATAAAGGCCCATACTGCCTTTATAATATCGCCCTTTATAGTTCCAGATAATGTCCCTTTCCTTGCGTCCTTTTCTTTTGGTATCCACTTCATCTCGCCAGTCACATTATTTGCATTAAACTTTAAGTGCACGGCTGTTGTATCCTGGTTGCTGGTGCCTTCAGTGTGTATAAAGCAATATTCCATGTTCTGGGCGGGAGCATTTAACGCAGCCGTATCAGAAGTATGTTGTGGGCTAACCATTGTGGTATCGGTTCCTTTATTACCGTTGCCCGCGCATGATGCCATAGCAAAAGCAAATATTATAATGTATCGTTTCATAATTTGATGTTTATTGAGCAATTATTAAACAATTGCGCGCTCAAAAAGTTCAGATTCTTTATCATCTGTTACGCCAAAGGTACTACTTAG
Source organism: Mucilaginibacter litoreus (assembly GCF_042676805.1). NCBI lineage: Bacteria > Pseudomonadati > Bacteroidota > Sphingobacteriia > Sphingobacteriales > Sphingobacteriaceae > Mucilaginibacter > Mucilaginibacter litoreus. The sequence goes on from NZ_JBHTHZ010000001.1 coordinate 220,270, forward strand.
GTTAAATCAACACTATCATCAGCAGGGCAAGGCAAAATTTGTTAGTTAAGTATAATTATATATATTGCCTGCATTATTGTAAAGATGCAGTTATAGCACGTAAAAAACGCGTTTTAGCTGTAAACAAAAAATAATTTATACAGTTTACTTACAGAAAACTTTAAAAAACTAAAACATGGCAGCAAAAAAGGAAGGCGCAATTACCGCCTATTCAGTAAAAACAAAGACTAAAAATGTACCAATGATCAATCCGGTTATTGACGTAAAATCTGGCAGGTACATTGCTACAGGTAAAGATAGCGAAGGCAATAAAATGGCTGCTATAATGGGCAAAGCCACTGCCGAAGAACATATCAAAAATGGCAATGCCAAAAAAGGCACCGGTTGGGAATAAATTTGCAAAATTAGATTAAAGGCTGGCTCAAAAAAGCCGGCCTTTTTGCCCTTATCTCCATTGAGCATACGGAGTAACCGATAAACTTCCGTTTGAATAGCGTAAATCTTTGCTTACATCCTCTCCTGCCCAATCCGGTTTTTCAAATTGTTCATGCTCATGTTGCAGCTCAATTTCGGCCACTATCAAACCATTATTTTCTCCGTCAAAAACATCAACTTCCCACATATGGCCTGCATACTCAATCTTATACCGTGTTTTTTCAATAGATGACGCGGCAAAAAGTTCAAGCATTTCATTTGCCTCTGGCATAGGTATCTGGTATTCGTATTCACTCCTGCTTATTCCTGCAGTTGGGCCTTTAAGCGTTATGAAAGCAGCATTGCTTGTAAGCCTTACCCTAACCGTACACCGCTTTTCATTAAAAATGTACCCCTGCTTATAAAATTCGCCCACTGGTTTTAAAACGCTTTTCCACTTATCTTTATCAACTAAAAATTTTCTTTCAATTTCTGTAGCCATTTATTTTTGTAGCTTATAAGTTACAATAATAGTTTTATTAAAACCTCGTTTAAGAGGTACTTTGTAAAGCTTTATGCAACGTTGTTTAATGTTAAAATCCCTAACGAATTGCTCGCAGTGCAGCTAATTGTTTATCTTAGCCATGCTACTGTTCTGCGCCACTACTATTGACTGATATGAGTTCTAAAAAACTGTTATTATTATTACTGCTTTTTATATCTTCCACCTACTCTGTTTTTGCCCAAAGAGATACCATTGGCTTAAAAACGATAGTTACAAAAGCTGCGCAATATATAAATGCTTATCCCATAGAAAAAGTTTATTTACACCTCGATAAACCATATTATACTGCCGGAGATACTATTTGGTTTAAAGCGTATGTAACTATAGATAAGCATCAACCAACCGTTTTAAGCAATATAGTTTATGTAGATATTGCCAACAATCAGGATTCTATAGTAAACCTTTTAAAGCTCCCTGTTATAAATGGTGTAGCAAATGGGAGTATTATTTTACAGCCGAACCAGTATAAGCAAGGGAATTATCATTTAAGGGCTTATACCAAATGGATGCAGAATTTTGATGCTGATTACTTCTACAATAAAAATATAGCCATAGGCAATGCTATACAGGATGGGGTAAATGCATCAATTTCCTTTAACCCTGCATCCGCAGGAAAATCAAATGCGGTTATCACATATAAGCAAACAGGAGGAGCAGCGGTTGCCAATAAAAAGATAAGCTGGACAATTTATAACCCCAACGGCGATGAGATTGCAAAAGGTAAAAGCAATACAGATGCTAATGGCATGGTTAACATTTCTCTTGCCGATGCCACATCTTCGCAACTTCAAAAAGGCATGTTAACAACCATACTTGACCTTGGAGAAAGGAAACAAAAGCTTGATCGCTTTCCGCTTAAAGCAGCTGCAGAACAGCGTGATGTTCAGTTTTTTCCTGAAGGTGGAGAACTTACACTTGGCATTCGCTCCCGTGTGGCTTTTAAAGCGATAGGCGCGGATGGAATGGGTATTGATATTAAAGGTACTGTTGTAGATAACACCGGGGCAGTGGTAGCTGATTTAAAGTCGCAGCATTTAGGCATGGGCGTATTTGCTATTCAGCCCGAAGATGGAAAAACCTATAAGGCAAATATTACTTTCGCCAACGGCACATCTGGCACCTATGATTTACCACGTATCAGACCGGCAGGTATAGCTTTGGGAGTTTATAATAATGATCCTGATAATTTAAATATAAAATTGTCGGCCAACGAGTCGTACTTTAAGGTGAACCAGGGTAAAAGTTACTACATTATTGCTCAAAACGGTGGCGCTGTTTATTTTGCAGCGCAAACAACTTTAGATAATCTGACATACAGTGCCGGCATCCCTAAAAGTAAATTTCCAACCGGCATCTTACAATTAACCTTGTTATCAGAAAGAGGTGTCCCGCTAGCAGAACGTATAGTTTTCATACAGCATAATGACATGCTAAATATCGCCTTAACGCCTGATAAAAAAGTATACACCACAAGGCAAAAAGTAAAGCTTTCTGTTTCGGCAAAAAACAAAACCTTGCCTGTAGCCGGCAACTTTTCTGTAGCTGTGATTGACGAAACTAAGGTACCTTCAGATGAAAACGATGAAACTACAATTTTGTCACATCTGTTGCTTACATCAGATATAAAAGGGTATATAGAAAAACCCAACTATTATTTTTTAAGTAAAAACACAACCGCCGTTGATGATCTTGACATATTGATGCTCACGCAGGGCTATCGTCGCATTTCTTACCGTAACATTATTTTAGACAGATTACCACAAACACCTTTAATGCCCGAGCAGGAAGGCTTGCAAATAACTGGTATGCTCCGAAATAACACTGGGATGCCTATATCTAAAGGTAATCTGCGCCTGCAAATACCTTCAAAAAACTTTTATGCCGAAACTGTTACAGATATGGTGGGTAATTTTAAATTTTCAAAATTGAGCTTTCCAGACTCGGCCGAAATAGTACTAAACGCCCGTGGCAACGTAAACAGCAAAAACCTGGTAGTATCTGTAAACGGCGAACCGTACCAGCCCGCTACTCCTAACATTAACGCGCTTGATAAAGTAAGTAATATTGACAGCGCTTTTAAGGACCTGCTTGCCAACAGTAAACGGCAATATGATAACACTCATACACTTAAAGAGGTGGTTATTAAGTCTACCTCGTTAGCTAAAAAGCCCAGTCATTCAGACTACAGCGCTTTAACCGGATTACCAATGATGGCTGATCAGCAAATAAAGGGGGAAATTTTTAAAGATTGCCCTAATCTATATACCTGCATTATCGGCACGTTGCTTGGCGTAACCTCAGAAGATAATAACCTGTACTTTTCAAAGAACATTTCCAATCCCAATCGTTTACCAATACAGATTTTTTTAAATGGAAAACCAATTGATTATTCGTTCCTTAACAGTATTGCTGGTAGAGATGTAGAAACAATTGAGGTTTTTAAAACAGATGGTTTGAGCAGTATCAACAAAAATTATCAATCAGATGGTATTATATCAATCATTACCAAAAAAGTAGAAGGCCAAAAAATCACACTTGCCCAACTGCAGGATATGCTACCAAAAGGTAACATCCTTAATTTTAATGCCATTGGCTACGCTAAAACACGCGAATTTTACTCACCTAAGTATGATGCCTTAAAGCAAGGCGGAAGTTTTGGCGGCGATTTACGAAGCACCATTTACTGGAACCCAAAGGTAAAAACAGATAAAACCGGCTTAACTTCTGTAGAATTTTTCAACGCAGACGGCAGAGGCACCTATCGTGCCACTATAGAAGGTTTTGATACCGAAGGCAACCTTGGCCGCTACGTTGTACGTTACACTGTTAAATAATAACTTACGCGCATATTTTATGTATGCTTAAATGTATCTTTTTTATCGTTTGTTGATAAAAGCCGAAAATACATCACCCTTTATGACACTTTTATGAATTGATGCGCGAACATTAGCATTTGCTTAATGTTATTAAGTATAATCAGAATTTTATGAGTAACACAATCAATCAATTTCCTGCTACATATAATTTGGGAGGCGATGTTACCATTAACCGTTTAGGTTATGGCGCAATGCGAATAACCGGTAAAGGTATATGGGGCCCGCCCAAGGACAAAGACGAAGCCATACGCGTATTAAAACGCGCTGTTGAACTTGGTGTAAATTTTATTGACACTGCCGATAGCTATGGCCCTCATATATCTGAGGAACTTATTGCCGAAGCGCTTTACCCCTATCCAGCCGGTTTGGTAATTGGTACCAAAGGCGGTTTGCTGCGAACAGGGCCTGATCAATGGCCTGTTAATGCCAGCCCTAATCACCTTAAAGAAGCTCTTGAAGGGAGCCTTAAGCGCCTTAAGCTTGATCAGATTCAGCTTTATCAGTTACACCGAATAGACCCTAACGTACCTGCTGAAGAAAGCTTTGAGTTTTTACGACAGATGCAGCAGGAAGGCAAAATAGTGCATATTGGCCTCTCTGAAGTTGGTATTGACGACATTAAAAAAGCGCAGGATTACTTTGAAGTAGTATCGGTACAGAATATGTACAGCGTTGACAACAGAAAATGGGAAGGTGCTTTAAATTATTGTGAAGATAATGATATCGCGTTCATACCTTGGTTTCCTTTAAATGCGGGTAATGTCACCAGTCAGGAGATTTTACGAAAAGTTGCTGACAAACATGGCGCAACGGTTCATCAGGTTGCATTGAAATGGTTATTAAACCATTCAAAAAATATATTGCTGATACCGGGCACTTCAAGCGTAGCTCACCTTGAAGAAAATATGAAGGCCAAAGATATTTTATTAGACACCGACGATACAGACGAATTAGATAGCATATCGCCGCCTGTAGCTTAACATTTAAAAAGGATGTCTTACTGGCATCCTTTTTTTATCGGTAACTTTGTTTAATGAAAACTAAAGAACAGATACTGAATGATTACTACTCACATGGTGCCGATGGACAGCCTGAAATTACAGCTGATGGACTATTAAAGGCCATGGAGGAGTACCGCCTGCAAACTGAAGAAGCAGCTTTTAATGCAGGCCGTGAAATGCATGATACAGCTTTTAAATACCAATCATTTACAGATTACAGAGCTGGCCTCAATACCAAACCAAATGAGCCTACAGAAGCAGAGAGAATAAAGCTGGTTGCTGAAAGTATTGTGGAGCAATTTTTACCCGACGACCCAACTACCCAACATTTTGCATTTGAATTTAAAACCGATGGTAAGCAATATACCGCCCACTACATACGCAATGCACAAGGGTATTGGGAGTATGAATCATTTGTTTAGTTAATTATACTGCTGCAACTTTAAAGGGCTTTACATCAACTGTTTCCCATATTTTCTGAGTGATGTAAGGCTCGCTTTGCTTCCAGGCTTCCAATTGCTCCTCGCTTTCAAACTGCAGTATCATAACAGAGCCTATCATTTTCCCCTCTTCATCAAGCATGGCGCCGCCTAATACATAATTGCCTTTGGCTTTAAGGTCCTTTGCGCCGTCTAAATGATGAGGGCGTACATTCATGCGGCGTTCAAAAGCGCCTTCGTCGGTATAATCGTATGCGGTAATAAGATATTGGTCCATAACACTCGTTTTATGGTCAAAACAACAAATAAATACATTTGTGTTCGGTTGCCAAACTTACTTTAATTATTTTTTAATAACAGGCATAATAATAACTGTATATTTTACAATATTTGTTTTTTATAACCATCTTATGAAAGCCAACCTTCAGCAAGAATTCTTAAACAAATATAATACTCGGGCAACGGCCGCTTATTTTTCACCCGGGCGCGTAAATTTAATAGGTGAGCATATCGACTATAATGGTGGCCTGGTTATGCCATGCGCTATAACCTTTGGCACTTTCTTACTTGTTGCACCTAATAAGGATGGTGTTTTCAGGTTCAAAAGTTTAAACTTTAACGAAGAAGCTGAAGTTTCGCTTAACGATGAACACAAAAAAAGCGGCGAAGTATGGTATAACTATCCTTTGGGAGTAATTTCTTATTTTGAGAACGAAGGTAAAGAATTACAAGGGCTTGATATGCTGTTTTACGGCGACATCCCTATTGGCTCAGGGCTTTCATCATCAGCATCCATCGAGGTTGTCACCTCATATGCTCTGAATGATCTGTTCAACGGTGGTTATGACAAACTTAGTTTGGTAAAGCTATCCCAAAACGTCGAGAATAAGTTTATTGGAGTAAGCTGTGGTATAATGGACCAGTTTGCAGTAGCTTTTGGCGAAAAGAATAAAGCGCTGAAACTGGATTGCAACACACTTGATTATGAGGCGGTAGATAGTAATCTTGGGGATTATGTTTTGGCTATCATCAACACCAACAAACCACGTAAACTGGCCGAATCTAAATATAACGAGCGCGTGCAGGAATGCCAGACAGCACTTGCTGCATTACAGCAGGAGCTTGATATAAAGTTTTTGTGTGATATAGATACCCAAACATTCAATCAGCACAAGCACCTGATTACCGATAGCATTGTGCAACAACGTGCGCAGCATGTTATTGAGGAAAACGACCGTGTTAAACTTGCTGCAAAAGCGCTTAGCGAAAATAACCTGGCTGAATTTGGCCAGTTAATGTATGCCTCACATGATTCGTTGCGCGATCTGTACGAAGTGAGTGGAAAAGAACTGGACGCGGTTGTGGAGTATGCAAAAACCAATACTGATGTGGCGGGAGCACGCATGACGGGTGCCGGTTTTGGCGGTTGCGCCATTGCTTTGGTTAAAGGTAATGCCTTTGATAAATTTAGCCAGGACGTAACGGCCTATTATACGGATAAGGTAGGTTATGCGCCTTCTGTATACAGCTCACTTATTGGCGATGGCGTAGGTGTGTTGAATGAGCCTGTAAAATCGTAATTTTGCGGCTTAATAAAGCCGCTATGCGTAAGTTAAAGCTCGACGAATTAAACCGTGCCAGTGTAGAAGAATTTAAAGCGCAGGAAAAGCTTCCTGTTGCTGTTGTGTTAGATAATGTGCGCAGCATGCACAACGTTGGGTCCATTTTCCGCACATCCGACGGGTTTGCGGTTGAGCAGGTATGCTTATGTGGTATTACTGCCCAGCCGCCGCATCGCGAAATTGAAAAAACAGCCCTGGGTGCTACAAGTTCTGTCAATTGGCAGTATTTTGAAACACCGTTACTTGCTGTTGATCATTTACGTGCAGAGGGCTATAAAATAATAGCCATTGAACAAGCTGAAAGCAGTACCATGCTCAACACCTTCACTCCTACAGCCGGCGAAAAGTATGCATTGATATTTGGGAACGAAGTCAATGGCGTAAGCGACGAAGTTATGCAGCAGGTTGACACCTGTATTGAGATACCACAATTTGGTACCAAACACTCATTCAATATTGTAGTATCTGCCGGGATAGTTTTGTGGGACTTTTATTCAAAAATTGTTCATGGTTAATAGATAGCGGCTTATAGCACATTTTGTAAATTGTTTTTTAATTTGCGTTGTACTAAACATCTATACAGTTATGACCACGCCCAGCCCCCTCTCCAAAAAACTACAGATGAAAGCCGGCCAAAATTGGTTGATAATGAATGCACCTGAAGATTACCTTGCAGCACTTGAGCCGCTGCCCGGTAATATACAGCTTTCTTTTTCGCTGGAAGGCAAGGTGAATGGTATACAGGCATTTGTAAAAAATAGTAGCCAATTAAGTGCTGCCTTAGCTGAGCTGAAACCAGCACTGGCCGATGAAACCGTGCTATGGGTGATATATCCAAAGAAAAACTCAGGCATAGATACCGATCTGGAAATGATGAGCAGCTGGGATAAACCAGCCGAATATGGCTTGCGGCCGGTAGCTTCTGCAGCAATTAACAGCGTGTGGACGGCCCTTCGCTTTAAACCGGAACATCTGGTAAAAAAATCAGACAGTAGCAAGGAAGCCATTAAGCAGAACGATTATTCGGCATACATCGATCCTGATAAAAAGCAGATAACACTCCCGCCCTATTTGCATGAAGCTTTAGCCGCCGAGCCTGCAGCTATGGCCAACTATGAAAAGCTGGCCTGGTCACATCGTAAAGAGTATGTGGTATGGATATTAAGCGCCAAACAGGAACAAACCCGTGCTACACGCCTAAATAAAATGATTGAGATGCTGTTAGCAGGTAAAAAGAATCCTTCTGATAAGTAAGCCGGGAATTGATCTGATAAGATCACTCGTAACCCGTTCAAAATGAATTTGAAATTGAACATTTCAAAGGCATTTTAATCTTAATCTGTCATTTCGAAACGGTGGTGAGAAACCCTGATTTGCCGCAATGCGTTATCCACAAGGTTTCTCCTCATTCAAAAACAAGGTTTTATTCAGCAAACAAAAAACCCTTACCATTTTAAAGGCAAGGGTTTGGATTTATGAACGGTTAACTATAACTGGCAAGTTATATAAATAAAATTAAACCTGTTGGTAAAACACCTGGTCAAACTGGTTTACGGCATCTTTGCTTTCCAGTGTTGAGTGTCCCATTAAAAACTCGTCAACCTTGCGGGCGGCCTCACGGCCTTCTGATATAGCCCATACCACCAGCGACTGTCCACGGCGCATATCACCCGCAGCAAATACTTTGCTTACGTTTGTACGATAAACACCTTCTTTCGCTTTCACATTTTTACGCTCGTCAAGTTCTACACCAAGTTGCTGCAAAGCACCCTCAAACTGAGGATTAACAAAGCCCATAGCTAAAAATACGCGCTGGCAAGATATCTCGCGTTCGCTTCCTTCTACCTCGGTAAACTTAACCGGGCGGCCCATAGCGTCTATTTCCCAGGTAACATCAGTTACTTTAAGGGCTTTCAGTTCGCCGTTTTCATCGCCGATAAACTCTTTAGTATTTATGCCCCAAAAACGTTCAACACCTTCCTCGTGCGAGCTAGTGGTTTTCAATACCATCGGGTAAGTTGGCCATGGCATGTGCGCGGTACGCTCAGATGGCGGTTGTATCATCACTTCAAATTGTTTAACCGAACGAGCGCCCTGGCGGTTAGATGTACCTACACAATCGCTGCCTGTATCGCCACCGCCAATTACAACAACATCTTTGCCTGCTGCTGTTATCTCTTCTGTATTAAAAGCGATGCTGCTTACGCGTTTATTTTGCTGTTTCAGGAAGTCCATGGCAAAGTGCACACCTTTAAGGTCGCGGCCGGGGATAGGCAGATTACGTGGTATGGTAGATCCGCCTGCTAATACTACTGCATGATAGTTGCGCACAATCTCGTCGGCGGCAATGTCTTTACCTACCTCAACATTGCATTTAAATTCAACGCCATCCTCTTCCATAATCTGGATACGGCGGTCTATCACCCATTTTTCCAGTTTGAAATCAGGTATTCCATAGCGCAACAAGCCACCCGGGCGATCGTCCCGTTCGTAAACTGTAACGTTATGGCCTGCCTTGCTTAATTGTGCGGCAGCAGCTAAACCTGCCGGACCAGAGCCTACTACTGCCACCTTTTTGCCTGTTTTGATTAACGGGGCAACCGGCTTAACCATGTTTTTTGAATAAGCAATCTCTATGATGTGCTTTTCTATTTCCTCTATAGTAACCGGTGGCTTGTTAATGCCTAATACACATGCCGACTCGCAGGGTGCCGGGCATATCCTGCCGGTAAATTCAGGAAAGTTATTGGTAGATGATAAAATATAGTATGCTTCGTCCCAGCTTTTACGATACACAGCATCGTTAAACTCGGGTATAACATTACCAAGCGGGCATCCGTTATGGCAAAATGGTATGCCGCAATTCATGCAGCGCGCCGATTGCTGGTTTAACTTTTCATCAGAATACAAACCAACAAACTCATTATAATTTTTTACCCTTTCGGCAACGGGTGTTTTTGCGGGAAGCTCCCTGTTATATTCCTGAAATCCTGTAACTTTTCCCATTATAATTTAGCTAACGGTTTGATATTCTAATTTCTGTAACACTTTCTTGTACTCTTTAGGGAATACTTTAACAAACTGGGTTGAAGCTTTGCTCCAGTTTTTTAGGATGTCTTCAGCTACTTTGCTTCCGGTTAAGCTGATATGCTTTTTAAGCAACGCTTTGATCTGTTCCTCGTCTTTAACGCTAAGCGGGTCAAGGTCAACCATCTCGGTATTGCAGTTATCAGCAAACGTACCATTAGGATTATAAATCCATGCAATACCGCCGCTCATACCAGCAGCAAAGTTGCGGCCCGTTTCACCCAGAATTAAAGCGCGGCCACCGGTCATGTATTCGCAACCATGGTCGCCAATACCTTCTACAACTGTGGTAGCGCCAGAGTTACGCACAGCAAAACGCTCGCCGGCCATACCCCTTACAAAGAGCTCTCCACTGGTTGCTCCATAAAGGGCAACGTTGCCTATAATAATGTTGTTTTCAGGTTTGAAGGTTGCGTTAGCAGCCGGATAGATAGCCAACTGGGCACCAGATAAGCCTTTACCAACATAGTCGTTTGCTTCGCCTTCCAGTTCAAAAGAAACGCCTTTGGTATTAAAAGCGCCAAAGCTTTGCCCTGCCGAGCCTTTAAACTTGTAATTAATAGTATTATCCGGTAATCCGGCAGATCCGTATACCTTTGATATTTCGTTTGATAGCAATGTCCCGATTGTACGGTCTACATTCTTCACCTCAAAGGTACCGAATACCGGCGTTTTATCTTCCAGCGCAGGTTTTGCGTGCTCAAGCAGTTGCCAATCCAGTATAGCATCCATGCCATGATCCTGTTTCTCGCTATTGTACAGCGTGCTGCCTTTAGCTGTAGTTACAGGATGTAATATGGCAGAAAGATTAATGGTTTTTGCTTTCCAGCTTTTTATACCGTCTTTCACCTTCAGGAACTGCACACGGCCCACCATTTCGTTAATGGTACGGAAACCCAACTCGGCCATTATCTCGCGTAACTCCTCTGCCATAAAGCGGAACAGGTTAACAATATGATCGGGCTTACCACTGAATAATTTCCTTAGTTCAGGGTCCTGAGTAGCCACACCTACCGGGCAGGTATTCAGATGGCATTTGCGCATCATGATACATCCACCGGCTACAAGGGCTGCTGTGGCAACGCCCCATTCTTCGGCGCCCATTAAGGTAGCAATAGCCAAATCGCGACCGGTTTTTAGCTGACCATCCGTTTGTAATACTACACGGCTGCGCAGTTTGTTACGTACAAGTGTCTGGTGTGCTTCGGCTAAGCCAAGTTCCCACGGTAAACCAGCGTGTTTGATAGAGCTGATTGGTGATGCACCTGTACCCCCATCATAACCGGCAATCAGGATCACATCGGCATGTGCCTTGGCAACACCTGCTGCAATAGTACCCACACCGGCTTTTGAAACCAGTTTAACGTTGATACGTGCGGCACGATTAGCATTTTTAAGGTCGAAGATTAGCTGGGCTAAATCCTCTATTGAATAAATATCGTGGTGTGGTGGTGGCGATATCAAACCAACTCCTGGCGTTGAGTGACGTGTTTTGGCGATCCACTCATCAACCTTATGACCCGGCAATTGTCCGCCTTCACCTGGTTTGGCACCTTGTGCCATTTTTATCTGAAGTTCGTCGGCATTGGTCAGATAATGTGATGTAACGCCAAAGCGTGCGGAGGCTACCTGTTTAATGGCCGAACGCATAGAATCGCCGTTAGGTAGCTTATCATAGCGCATTTCATCCTCACCACCTTCACCGGTATTACTTTTACCACCAATGCGGTTCATGGCGATAGCCATAGTGCTGTGCGCCTCATGAGAAATAGAACCAAACGACATGGCGCCTGTAGCAAAGCGCTTCATGATGTTTTCTGCAGGTTCCACCTCGTCAATGCTTATTGATTCGCGGTGATGTGCAAAATCAAGCAAGCCTCGTATCGTATAATGTTTTTCGGTTTGCTCATTTACAGCGGCCGCGTAATTTTTATATACCTGGTAACTATTGCTGCGAGTAGCATGTTGCAGCAGGTGCACGGTAGTTGGGTTGAACAAGTGGGCTTCGCCGCGGCGTTTCCACTGGTAAATACCGCCCTCAGGCAATAAATGACTATCAGTTTTCGGGCTGTTAAAGCCTGTTTTATGCTTGCAAAGCGATTCTTTTGCAATTTCATCAAGCCCAAGGCCTTCAATACGGGTAACAGCACCGGTAAAGTAACGGTCAACCACATCTTTGTTAAGACCTAAGATCTCAAAAACCTGCGAACCGTGGTACGACTGCAGCGTTGAAATTCCCATTTTAGAAAAAATCTTCAGCAATCCATCATTAACCGATTTTACATAGTTTTTGTAAAGCGATTTAAGATCAAGGCTGGTTTCCAGATGTCCCTGGTTGTAAAGCGTCTCTATGGTTGAAAGCGCCAGGTATGGGTTAATAGCTGTTGCACCAAATGCCAGTAAAGTAGCAAAGTGGTGTACTTCCCAAACATCGCCGGTTTCAGCAACAATACCTACCGCGCCGCGGCGGCCTTTTTTGATCAGGTGATGATGCACTGCAGAAACAGCCAGCAACATTGGTATTGGCGCGTGTTCCGAGTCGATAGCCCGGTCGCTTAATATCAATACTTCAAAACCATCATCTACGGCATCCTCGGCATAGCGGCATAGCCTTGCTATACCTTTTTCCATAGAGCCCGGATTGCCGTCCGCATTATAATAGGTTTGCAGCGTTTTAGCATGGAACATACCGGTATCAATAGAACGCAGTTTTTCCAGCTGATGGTTCTTCAATATCGGATGGTTAAGCACCACACAATGGCAATGCATTTTATCTTCATCCAACAGGTTGCCATTGTTACCAATAAAGGTAGCCAGACTCATTACCAGGCGCTCGCGGATAGGGTCTATCGGCGGGTTGGTTACCTGGGCAAAAAATTGCTTAAAGTAACTTGAAAGGTGCTGTGGCTTGTCGGATAATATGGCAAGCGGAACATCAGTACCCATAGAGCCAACAGGCTCTTTACCATCCAAAGCCATTGGCTTAATAATGGTGTCGATATCCTCGCGGCTGTAGCCAAACACCTGCTGATAACGGTAAACCGCATCGGCGCTAAGGCTGGCGAATGACAAGCGGGGCTCGGGCAGGCTGCCTAAACGGATCTTATAATTATCCAGCCAGGTGCCATAAGGCTGCTGGCCTGATATTTCGCGTTTAATTTCTTCGTCAGTGATGATCTTACCTTTTTCGGTATCTATCAACAGCATTTTACCCGGCTGCAGGCGGCCTTTTCTCACAATGGTACTTTCATCTAACTTTAAAGTACCGGCTTCTGAAGCGGCGATAACGCGGCCATCATTGGTAATAACAAAACGCAAAGGGCGTAGTCCGTTACGGTCAAGCACCGCACCTACCAGTTTCCCATCGGTAAAGCTGATAGCTGCCGGCCCATCCCATGGCTCCATTAAAGTGGCGTGGTACTCATAAAAGGCCTTTTTGATCGGGTCCATCTGCTCGTTACCATCCCATGCCTCAGGTATCAGCATCATCATTACATGCGGCAATGAGCGGCCGGTATGAAGCAATACCTCGATTATATTATCCAGACAGGCAGAGTCGGATTGATTATTATCTATAACGGGCAACAGCATTTCCATTTCCTCGTTAGTGAAATAGGCCGATGCAAATGACTTAACGCCCGAGTAAAACCAGTTAAGGTTACCGGTAAGTGTATTGATCTCGCCGTTATGGGCGATAAGGCGGAACGGCTGTGCCAGTTTCCAAGATGGAAAGGTGTTGGTTGAAAAGCGTGAGTGTATCAACGCCAAACCCGATGTAACGCGCGGATCGGCCAGGTCTGAAAAATACTTACGCAACTGGTAAGTTGTTACCTGCCCTTTGTAAATGATAGTTTTGCAGGAAAACGATGTAAAATAAAAATATTCGCTGGCTGCAGGTACTGTTTCCAGTACTGTTTTATTGATGTATCTGCGCAGTACATATAATTTGCGCTCAAAATCGTCTATGTTAGTAATATTACGGGGGCGGGCTACAAAAATCTGCTCACAATCCGGCTCGGCCTGGCGTGCGGTTTCGCCAATAACAGACGAATCCACATTTAACTTACGATATCCAAGTGTATCAAAGCCAAGCTTCTCAACAGCAGCAGCAATAATTTTTCGGCAAGCCTTTTTTAACGATGGGTCCTTAGGCAAAAACATCATACCCACACCGTACTCTCCCGGCTCCGGCAAACTAATCTCTAACTCAGAACATTCCTCCATTAAAAATTCATGCGGAAGTTGTATCAGTATACCTGCACCATCACCGCTTTCAGGGTCGCAGCCGCAAGCCCCACGGTGCTCCATATTTTCAAGCATAGTTAAGGCATCACTAACAATGCTGTGCGATTTATGGCCGTTTATATGAGTTATAAAACCTGTCCCGCAAGAGTCGTGCTCAAATTCGGGCCTGTAAAGGCCCTGCTGGTTGCATTCACTTTGATCCATATCTTTTACTAATGGTTTATAATTAGCGTAATAACGAAGTTACTAAAATTACCATTTTTTTATAAGAAGCGCCTTAATTTTTTTAAATTTTCTAAAACAATCATCATTTTATACAATAAATTTATTATGTCGACAATAATCATATACTTTATATATGAATTTGGTAATTTTAAACAACGATATGATATGCACACATAGCAAATACATCAATAATTCTACATTTGCAAAAAATTGAGTTTATACCTTATTATATGGCAGAAAAGAATAAAGCAGTGTTTTTAGACCGGGATGGCGTTTTGAACCAGGAGATGGGCGATTACGTTTGCCGATTTGAGGATTTCCATGTACTGGATAATTTTAGCGCGTTAAAAGAACTACAGGACAGAGGCTATCTGCTTATTGTGGCCACCAATCAGGGCGGCCTGGCCAAAGGCTGGTATACCGAGGATGAACTTGCTAAAATGCATAGCCATCTTAAACAGGTTTATCAGGAGCATGGTGTAGAACTAAAAGATTTTTTTTACTGCCCGCATCACCCTAATTTTACCGGCGACTGCGATTGCCGCAAACCTAAGCCCGGATTGCTGTTACAAGGCATTGAAAAATATAACATCGACCCATCGAAGTCCTACTTTATAGGTGACAGGGAGCGCGATGTTATAGCAGGTACAGCCGCTGGTGTAAAGGGTATATTAATTAATAGCGACCAGCCAATAAGTACTGTTTTAGATTTGATTGATTAACATAGCTCAAACATTTTAGCGCTACTTTGTTTATATGCAGTAAACGTTAATGGCATTTTGGAATAAAATAAAAAACTACGACACGCTATTTTTTTCGGTCTTAGCGTTTTTCGCTATTTATTTATTCTGCAGTTATAATGGCGTAGGCATCTCGCCCGACTCCATTATGTATACCAGCGCTGCCCGCAACTTTGTAGCACACGGTAATCTGCATACCTTTAATCATGCCCCCATTGTTGATTTCCCGGTATTTTACCCTACATTTTTAGGTATCATCAGCTTTATTACCCGGATAGACCCTACCCTGTTTGGATGGTGGCTGGATGCCCTAATGTTTGCCTCACTTATTTTTTGCAGCGGATGGATCATATCGCGCTTTGAACCAACGTCCCATATATATAAATGGCTTATTCTGATTGCGATTATACTTAACCCGGGCTTGTTACAGGTTTACACCTACCTGTGGTCTGAAACCTTGTTTATACTGGAGGTACTGCTTTTCATGATCATCTTCAGGCAGTACATGCTTCAGCATACCGTTAAATGGCTGGTATTTGCTGCCATAATTGGCGCTGTAGCCTGTATAACACGTTATGCTGCTGTAACCATTGTTGGTACAGGAGGCTTATTGCTGCTGCTGGACAGGTCGTTGCCTGTCCGCAAAAAAATTGGCCACATACTTATTTACGGGTTTATTTCGATATCATTACTCGTAGCCAACCTGTGGTTCAATGCGCTGCACACGGGTACGGTGACAGGCCCCCGGGAACCATCCATAACACCTTTCCATAAAAACCTGTATTACTTTGGCACGGTGTTTTGCGACTGGCTGGGCTTTACGCCAAATCAATACTTTCTGGCAACTCCTTTAGCTGTCATTATCCTCGCTGGATTTATCATTGCGCTTGTTTACAATTTTTATCGCCGCAGGCTAAGCAGCTTTGAAAACATTGCTATAACATTTGCCCTGGTTTATGGGTTATTTATTGTATTATCTTCTACCTTTTCAAGATATGAACGCATTAATCCACGTTTACTATCGCCCATGTACATACCAGCCTTATGGGGATATTCAAGCTGGGCACTGCTTGTGCTTAAGCGGGTTAACAACCGGCGCGTGCGCGTAGCAATAGCTGCATTGTTTATTGCTGCTATGTTAGGGTACATCACAAAGATCTTCCTGGTAGATAAAACGCGTTACAATGACTTGATAGCCGATGAATATGGCAACCCGGGTTACACAGATAACGACTGGATGGAATCGGAAATGGCAAACTATCTAAAGACTATGGATAAAAGCATTTTTAAACCAAAGGTCACTATCTACTCGGATGCGCATGAGGCGGTTTACTTTTTCTCGGGAATGTCATCATACCTGGTACCGCATAAATTTTTTAAAAAGGATGTTGAGAAGTTTTATCAGAAAAAACATTTCTATCTCATTTGGTTTAAAAACCTCGAGAACCGGGAGCTGATCAATCTCACAGATATCAAATCCCATAAACAACTTAAACCTATCAAGGAATTTGGTGATGAGGGTGGGATTTACGAATATAATCTGAACTCGAATTAAAAATTGTCTGAACTCGAATTATAAGAATTTATTGAAGTGACAGAATGAATTTGCTTTATAATTCGATAAATTCAACAAATTCTTATAATTCGAGTTCTAACATTTATATAAGCACTTATACATTTTAACATATTCATAAAAATTAAGTACGCCCATTATATTTTTAATAATTTATTAACCTTGAAATTTTGATTTAATAATTGAGTGGCTATATTTGCAGCACTTACCAGCGGTACTATACAAAAAAATGGAAAAGTATAAACTACATCATCTGCATCTGCACCATCACCACTCTGTGGTGAAAAGATAATGTATGTTTCTACGCGAAATAACAACCTCCGTTTATATAGTTACTAAAACTCCAATTTGTGAAAACATTAAAAATAGCGATCCAAAAATCGGGTCGGCTCAACGAAAAATCCGTTGAATTATTAAAAAATTGCGGCCTTAACTTCGAAAACTATAAGAGCTCGCTGATATCTCCGGTTTCCAACTTTCCGTTAGAAATACTTTTTCTTCGTGATGATGATATTCCCGAATATGTACAGGATGGCATTGCCGACCTGGGCATAGTGGGCGAAAACGTAATACAGGAAACCGAAGTAGAAGTAAGTTACCTGCAGAAATTAGGTTTCGGCAAATGCTCATTAAAAATTGCCGTACCTAATAATAATACAATTGATGATCTGCAGCAGCTTAACGGCCGCTCCATTGCCACTACTTATCCTGTAATTTTAGGAAAGTTTTTAAAGGAGAAAGGTATAACTTCAGATATACGCACCATATCAGGTTCGGTAGAGATTTCTCCCGGCCTGGGTTTAAGCGATGCCATTTGCGACCTGGTATCAACCGGTGGTACTTTAAAAAGCAATGGCTTAAAACCTTTTGCAGATGTAATGAGCAGCGAGGCGGTTTTGATTGGCCGCAAGGGTAGCGAGAATGAAGACCTGGTACAGGAACTGATCCAGCGCATACAATCTGTTCTGCGCGCAAAAGAAACCAAATATGTGGTATTAAATGTGGAGCGCAAGAACCTGCCGGCCATTACCGCGTTATTACCGGGTGTAAAAAGCCCATCGGTAGTGCCATTGGCAGAAGGTGATTGGGTTGCGGTACACACCGTAATACCCGAGCGCGATTTTTGGGACCGCATTAGTCAGTTAAAGCAGGCCGGCGCACAGGGCATAGTAGTAATGCCGATAGAAAAGATAATACTTTAGTTAGGCCTCTCCTAAATCCTCTTCAATGGAGAGGATTTTGAGTAAGGCTTTTAAAAAGTCCCTTTCCTTTGGAGGGGGGTTGGGGTGAGGCTAAAAATGAAAACATACAATTACAGCGATTTAAACAAGCAGGATATCCAAACCCTGGTTCAACGCAATATTGATCCGGCGAATGAGATACGTACACTGGTAGAAGACGTAATAGGTAATGTAAAACAGCATGGCGATCGTGCTTTGTATGATTATGCTCACCAGTTTGATAAAGTATTGCTGAAAAAGCTCTATCTGGATAAAGCAGAACTTGAAGAAATTGCGGCTACTGTATCTACCGAGCAAAAAGCTGCTTTACAGATTGCTTATAATAATATTTACAAGTTTCACCAGTCGCAACTAAAGGCTGAAGACAGAGTTGAAACAATGCCCGGTGTAACCTGCTGGCGCGAGTTACGGCCTATAGAAAAGGTTGGATTGTACATCCCGGGTGGTACAGCCGTTTTACCGTCAACGTTCCTGATGCTGGGCATACCCGCACGTATTGCCGGGTGCAAAGAAATTGTAGTTTGCTCGCCCCCGCAAAAAAATGGTAAGGTAAATGCCTTTATAGCTTACGTGGCTTTGATGCTGAACATCGACAGGGTTTACCTGGCAGGTGGCTCTCAGGCTGTTGCAGCTATGGCCTATGGTACGGAAAGTATAACCAAGGTCGATAAGATATTCGGCCCTGGAAACCAGTTTGTAACCAAGGCAAAAACCATTATACAATCAACCACTACAACAGCAATCGATATGCCTGCCGGCCCGTCGGAAGTATTGGTCATTGCCGATGATACGGCCAATCCCGCTTTTGTAGCTGCCGACCTGCTGGCACAGGCGGAACACGGTATTGATAGCCAGGCGATATTGGTTTGTACTTCCGAAAGCATCGCGCAGCAGACCCTTGCCGAACTTGAAAAACAATTGCAGGTATTGCCCCGTGCAGAAATTGCAAAACAAACTATCGATAATTCGTACATTGTTATTACTGACAACCTTGATGAAGCTATGAACTTTAGCAACCAGTATGCCCCGGAGCACTTGATACTGGCAACAGAAAAATGGCAGCAAATAACCGGGCAGATTGTTAACGCCGGTTCTGTTTTCCTGGGTAACCTTACACCGGAAAGCGCCGGTGACTACGCCTCAGGTACCAATCATACGCTGCCGACAAGCAGTTATGCAAGGGCATATTCTGGTGTGTCGGTAGATTCGTTTGTAAAAAAGATAACCTTTCAGCATTTGAGTGAGGAAGGTATAAAAAATATCGGCCCTGCAGTTGAAACGCTGGCCGACCTGGAAGGGCTTCACGCGCACAGAAACGCGGTGAGTGTGAGGATGTAATTAGAAAGATAAAGATGTGACTTTGCGACCGATAGCGCGGCAATCTCAGCATATCCATTTGTCCTATGAGATTGCCGAGTGACTGCTCTCCTCGCAATTACATAACTAACAAGAGAATAACAACATGTTCGATATAAATAAAATACTAAGAACAAACATCAAAAACCTGACCCCTTATTCGTCCGCGCGTGATGAATTTCAGGGAGAGGCCAGTGTATTTTTGGATGCTAATGAAAATGCCTTTGGTTCGCCGCTGGTACAGGCCTACAACCGCTACCCTGATCCTATGCAGTACCAGGTTAAAATGCGCCTGAGCCAGATAAAAGGTGTCCCTGCCCGTAATATTTTTTTAGGTAACGGTAGCGATGAGGCAATCGATATTCTGTTCCGCAGTTTTTGTAACCCCGGTGTTGATAATGTAATTATTGTACCTCCCACTTACGGTATGTACGAGGTATCGGCCAACATCAATGATGTGCAGATCAAACGGGTTTTATTAACCCAGGATTATCAACTGAATCTGGAAGGCATTGCCGAAGCTATTGACGAGAACACCAAACTCATCTTTATCTGTTCGCCAAACAACCCTACGGGAAACTCAATTAACCGCGACGATATAGAAACGCTGCTCGCTAACTTTAGCGGTATTGTAGTGGTTGATGAGGCATATATTAATTACAGTCGCCAGAAAACTTTTATACAGGAGCTTACAGAATACGCCAACCTTGTAGTGCTGCAAACACTGTCAAAAGCCTGGGGTCTGGCAGGTTTACGTGTAGGCATGGCCTTCGCCAGCGAGGAAATTATTGAGGTGATGAACAAGGTCAAACCGCCGTATAACATTAACGAAGCGTCACAAACACTTGCATTGCAGGCCCTGGACAATATAGATCAGGTGAACGTTTGGATTAAAGAAACCCTGCAGCAGCGTGATAAGCTGGTGCTTTCCTTAAAGCACATGGATTTCGTACAGGATATTTACCCGTCCGATGCCAACTTTATTCTGGTAAAGACAACCAATGCCAAAAGTATTTACGAATATCTTGTTCAACACGGCATTATCGTTCGCGACAGGTCAAAAGTTGAACTTTGCGAGGGCTGTCTGCGTATTACAATTGGCACACCGCAGGAAAATGAAGAACTGATCAACACATTACAGCAATTTAAATAATGAGCAAGCTGCAAAAAGTACTTTTTATTGACCGCGATGGTACACTTATTAAAGAACCGGCCGATGAGCAGATCGACTCATTCGATAAGCTGATCTTTTACCCGGGTTGCCTGCAATATTTACCACGTATAGCTGCCGAACTGGATTATGAGCTGGTAATGGTGACTAACCAGGATGGCTTGGGGACGGCTTCATTCCCGGAGGATACTTTTTGGCCGGTACATAATCTTATCATTAAAACCTTTGCAAATGAAGGCGTGCACTTTGCCGAACAGGTGATAGACCGCACTTTTGCCAGAGACAACGCCCCTACCCGTAAACCGGCTACCGGGCTTCTTGGCAAATATCTTGATGCAACTAAATACGATCTGGCCAACTCTTATACTATAGGCGACCGCAAAAACGACATTTTGCTGGCGCGAAACCTTGGTGCTAAAGGCATCTGGTTAAATAACAGCACAGGACTTGGTAACAGTGAGTTTAATGCACAGGATGACGAAGGACTGGACGAGGTTGTAGCTTTAGAAACCACCAGCTGGAAGGATATTTATGAATTTTTAAAACTTGGCCAGCGCGTTGTTGAACATCGCCGCAACACCAAGGAAACTGATATATACATTAAGCTGAACCTTGATGGTAAAGGCGATGCTAAAATTAGTACAGGATTGCATTTCTTTGATCACATGCTGGATCAGATCGCCCGCCACGGCGGTATCGACCTTGTAATTGAAGCAAAAGGCGATCTGCATATTGATGAACACCATACTGTAGAAGATACCGGCATTGCACTTGGCGAGATTTTTGCCGCAGCTTTGGGCAATAAAATGGGTATAGAACGTTATGGCTTTTGCCTGCCAATGGATGATTGCCTTGCACAGGCAGCCATAGATTTTGGCGGGCGCAACTGGATTGTTTGGGAGGCCGATTTTAAACGCGAAAAAGTAGGCGACGTGCCTACAGAAATGTTTTATCACTTCTTCAAATCATTTAGCGATGCAGCCAAATGTAACCTGAATATCAAAGCTGAGGGACAGAACGAGCATCATAAAATAGAAGCAATATTTAAAGCCTTTGCAAAAGCCATAAAAATGGCCGTAAAGCGCGATGCGGATAAAATGGTTTTACCAAGCACAAAAGGAGTTTTATAGAGATACAATAGTTAAGAATCAAGAGGCAAGATTAACACTTCCTGATTCTTGCATCTTAATTCTCAATTTTAAAAAAGTATGTAAAAAAGATAAGAATTAAGAGACAAGGCAAAAGCTTCCTGATTCTTTTATCTTGACTCTCGACTCTAAAAACTATGATAGGTATAATACGATACGGCGCCGGCAACATCTTTTCGCTAACAGCAGCATTAGACAGGCTGGGCATTGCCTATGGAATGGTAAATACCGAGGCAGATATTGAAAAGTTTGACCGTTATATCATTCCGGGTGTAGGGCATGCAGGTGCAGCCATGAGCAAACTACAGCAAAGCGGCCTGGTGCCTGCTATTAAGGCTTCAAAGAAACCAACGCTGGGTATTTGTGTAGGTATGCAACTCATGACAGCATACAGCGAAGAGGGTGATGCCAACATGTTGAACATATTTCCGGTTAAAACCTTAAAATTTAAAGGGGATACTGACTTTAAAGTACCACATACCGGCTGGAACCAGGCGTTTACTGAAAAAGCAAACCCTTTATTTGAAAATATTCCTAACGGATCGCACTTTTACTTTGTACATTCATACTTTATTGAATACGATACGTTATATACTTTAGCTTCAACAAATTATATCAATAAATTTTCGGCATCAATTTGGCAGGAAAATTTTTTCGGAGTGCAGTTTCACCCCGAAAAATCTGGTACTTATGGCGAAACATTATTAAAAAACTTTGCAAATATTTAAAAACATGTACATTATTCCTGCTATCGATATTCTTAATAAAAAAGTGGTGCGCTTACGCGAGGGTGATTACTCGCAGGTTACAGAATATGATGTTACCCTTGAGGAAATGATTGAAAGGTACCAAAGCAATGGTACCAATTTCATCCATATAATTGATCTTAACGGTGCAAAAAACGACTTTAGCAACCAGCAATATTTGTTTGACGTTATACGTAAAACCGATATGCGGGTACAATACGGAGGCGGCATACGTAGCATTGATAAAGTAAAAGAGCTGATCAACGCGGGTGTTTCACGCGTTATTGTAGGCACACAGGCCATCACTAATCCTACTTTTTTAGAAGAACTTAGTAAGGAGATATGCGGTAAGGATAAATGCAGCGACCAGGTGGTTGTTGCTATTGATGTACTGGATGAAGTCATAAAATACTCCGGATGGATGGAAAGTTCACCTATTAAGTTAATGGATTATGTGGATAAGTGCCTGCGTTTAGGTTTCTTTCGCTTTTTATGTACTGATATTAACAAAGATGGTAAACTGGGTGGTGCCGGCGTTGAGCTTTACAGTAAGTTGCTGGATCATTCGCCGTTCATTAAACTGATTGCATCGGGCGGAGTAAGCTCAATGAAAGATATTGAAGAGCTCAGCAAAATAAAAGTGGAAGCCTGCGTAGTAGGTAAAGCCATTTACGAAAACCATATCAGTATAGAAGAAATCAAAAACTGGAACCTGGAGAGTTTGATATCTATCTAACCTCCTGCTCCATACCAATATGTTATTGCGGGGTACCAAGCAATTTTGAACGCTAAGTAATTTTGTAGATCATAAAGAGATTGCTTCATATCTCGCAATGACGCTTTAATAACTATGTTAGCTAAACGCATTATTCCCTGCCTTGATGTTAAAGATGGGCGCACCGTTAAAGGTGTAAATTTTGTAGACCTTCGTGATGCCGGCGACCCGGTTGAGCTCGCCTGGAATTATTCTCAGCAAGGTGCAGATGAGCTGGTATTTTTAGATATCACCGCTACTGTAGAACGCCGTAAAACCATGGTTGAACTGGTTAAAGCTGTTGCCAGGCAAATCAATATCCCATTTACAATTGGTGGTGGAATCAATGAAATTGCAGACGCTGATGCACTGCTAAACGCAGGTGCTGATAAAATATCCATTAACTCAGCAGCCGTACGTAACCCTGCTTTAATTGATGAACTGGCTAAGGCATTCGGGGTTCAATTTGTTATCGTAGCGGTAGATACAAGGGTTATGGGTGATAAAAATGTTGTTCACCTTAACGGTGGTCGCCTGCCTACTGATAAAGAAACCCTGAACTGGATACTGGAAGCAGAAAGCCGCGGTGCCGGAGAAATATTGCTAACCTCAATGGATCATGACGGTACAAAGGCAGGTTTTGATAACGGATTGCTGAAACAAGTAAATGATGCGGTCAACATACCGGTAATTGCCTCTGGTGGAGCTGGCGCTGTCGAACATTTTATAGATGTATTTCGAAAAAGTAATGTAGACGCAGCGCTGGCCGCTTCGGTTTTTCATTATGGCGAAATACTGATACCAGACTTAAAATCGATCCTGAAAGAAAAGAATATAGAAGTGAGGGAATAATAAAACCCCGTCATGTCATTGTGAGGAGATATGACGAGCATCTCTTCATAGCAAAAGGGGCATGCATGGCTGCATAAGATTGCTACGAACCTCGCAATGACATAATTTTGAATGCAAAAATGAACATTGACTTTGACAAAACAAACGGCCTGGTGCCGGTTATCATACAAGATGAACAGACTCTGGAAGTACTGATGCTGGGTTACATGAACCAGGAAGCATTCGATAAAACTATCCGGGAAAATAGAGTTACCTTTTTTTCACGCTCAAAAAACAGGCTGTGGACAAAAGGTGAAACCAGCCAGAACTTCCTGCATGTTAAAAGTATGCATATCGACTGTGATAACGATACCTTGCTGATAAAAGTAAAAGCTGACGGCCCTACCTGCCACACCGGTTCTCGTAGTTGCTTTCAAACGGAATACAACCATAATTTCATTAATGAGTTAGAAAACATCATTACAGATAGGTATGCTAACCCGGTTGAAGGATCATATGTAAATAAGTTGCGCAATAAAGGGCTTAACAAAATAGCGCAAAAGGTTGGTGAGGAAGGCGTGGAAACAGTAATAGCCGCCCTTGCCGAAACCGAAACCGACCTTATCAACGAAGCATCAGACCTGGTTTTTCACTTATTGGTTTTGCTTCGCGAAAAAGGGCTTACTTTGGGCCAAATAGCTAAAAATTTAGAAGGAAGACATAAGTGAGTCAATAGTTAGTAGTCCATATTTGGCCCGGGCTATTATCTATGGTCTATCTACCATTGTTTAAAATGCAAGCACAAAAAAAAGCAGAACTTACCGGCCACAGTAATCCTATATTTAGTCTGGAGCTTTCTCAAAAGCCCGGTATATTGTTTACTGGTGGCAATGATAAGGGATTGGTGGAGTGGAGCCTAAAAGACAATACTTTCATTAAAGTAATGTTTCCGGTTCCTACATCTATCTATGCTATTCATTGCCCTGAAGGCTACCCGTTACTGTTTGCCGGGCTGCGTAGTGGCGAAGTATTGGTATATAATTTCATCGAGCAAAAAATAACTCACCGGCTGCGGAAGCATATCAAGCCTGTTTTCGATATTAAGTCGTCATCAAAAAAGGGCGAATTGCTTGTTGCTTCTGAAGATAGTTCAGTGTCTGTATGGAACCTGAGTACTTTAGAATTGCTGCATACCATTCAGGTATCTCATGATACAATACGGTGTATAGCAATAGACCCCTTGCAGGAAAAAGTTGCGTTTGGCTGTCGGGATAACAAGGTCATGGTTTATGACCTTAACGACTATAGCCCTGTAAAAGCACTTATCGGCCATACAATGGCTGTATTCTCCTTACAATACTCACCAAACGGTCAATATCTCATTTCCGGCTCCCGGGATGCACAGTTAAAAATATGGGATGTAAAAAGCTATTCGCTTATCAAAAACATACCCGCCCATATGTTTGCTGTTAATCATATTCTGTTTCATCCAACCCGGCCTTATTTTGCTACTGCCAGCATGGATAAAAGCATCAAGATATGGGGTGCCGATGATTTTAAACTATATAAAATACTCAGCCGTGAAAAGGGTTATGCCGGCCATTTACTATCTGTTAACAAACTTGCCTGGAGCGAAGACCTGCTATTATCCACCAGCGATGATAAAACAGTAATAATTTGGGATTTAAGTATTTGAGCATCTACAAACTTAATTTAACCTTTATTAATTTTTATTTCTTTAAAATAGCATTCGTTCATTTTGTTCATCATTATCGTTAACTATAACTTAACTGTAGCCTCTTCGTAGAAAACCCGCATAACCCTGAATTTTGGGTTTTGTTGGTGGCTATGCTGAATAAGATACTGTTTGCTTTTTTATTATTTGCGCTTTTTTCATTAAGTTGTTTTGCCCAGTCCACCTATAACTGGCGAGGCAATATTAGCAATGACTGGAGCGTAGCCGGCAACTGGCGTATAGGATCAACCACCCCAACTATCCCTCCTGGTCAATTAGATAATGTATTTATAGGTAATTCAACAACCGCTTTTACTTTTCAACCTCAGGTTAATAACGGTTACGAGGCTAAATGCGCTTCGGTTACTTTAGGTACCAGGTACGCTGTAACACTAACTGTTAATGGTAAACTCACCATAAGTGGCGATTTTACTCAAAAGCATAACAACTTAGGAGGTAACATAAGCAATATTTTGCAGGGCAGCGGTACAGTATCCTGTGCTAACTTCTGGTCGGGAGATGTAACAGCTCCACCTACTCCCGCTCTCGGCCTTTACTCTCAAACTTATACTACACTGTTAACTTCATCTGTTACCAATTTAAACGTAACAAATAACTTAAGGCTAAATTCTACGAGCGCCAGCGCCAATCTGATTATTGTAATACCAATTGTAGCCTATAATGTGGCCAACGCATTATTTTATTTAGATGGAGGTACCATGACCATAGGTAACTCTATTGTTACTACCAATAGTAGCTATGTAAATAACGGCAGCCTGCAAAATTTAGCCGAGTTTTTTATTACTGCTAAAACATCTGCCGCAACACTATATCTTAATGGAGCCACACCCTTTACATTTGACGCCAATGGTGCTGGTGGAGTGGATTTTTATAATCCGGACCCAAACGCTACCGTATATCAAAGCACTGTAATATACAATGCATCGGTGCCCCAAACCGTTTATACATCCAGCCAAGGCCGGTTTGGTGTGCAGCCATCAAGTTACCAAAATTTAAAATTTTCAAATACCGGAACTAAAAATATACAAAGTGGTACCCTTTCTGTATCCGGCAACTGGGATTCATCGGATGGAAAGATAGACGCCGTAACGCTTAATCCAACGGTTTCTTTCCAGGGCACCAATAATCAAACCATTACAGATAACGGATCCGACGGATTAAATGGCGTTGTTTTTAAAAATGTAACCTTTACTAACGGGTATACAAAAACGCTTTCGGCAGGTAATTTCAGTATAGCATCAACAGGTATAATTACTTTGTTGGCAAATACCACATTCAACGCTAACGGTAAACTTACACTTCTATCTGACGCAACATCATCAGCAGCCGTTGCGTCTATACCGTCAGGCTGCAGCATTACCAATAACTTGGATGTACAACGCTACCTGTCGGGCGGCAATACAAAGGTTTCCAGCGTCTACACCGCCCGGGGTTATCGCATGCTTTCATCACCGGTTAACTATAACGGCACAAATTATTTTGGTTTAGATTATATAGGCAAAAGCGCATTAACAGGCGGGCCGGGTAGTGGTTTTACTGTAACAACCAACAATCCTACTATTTATTTGTACCGCGAGGATGTTGCGCTAAGCAACACAACATTCAATTCGGGGCGGCATAAGGGTATACTTGCTATCAATAATAATACAGTAAATGTTTTTGACACAGGTAGCATACAGGTGCCTGTAGGTAACGGCTATATTTTTTACTTTGTAGGTAATATAAGTAACCCTGCTTCTAAAACAGTTCCGCCATTTACCTCCGGTCCTGAAAATACTGTTATCACTGCAACCGGTCGACTTAATCAAGGCGATATACCTGTAAACTTGTGGTATACACCTGCCGGTGCAACAGGTACTACTGTTAACAAACTATCATACCAAAGCTCTTTAGGTACGCTGGCTGGATACAACATGATAGGTAATCCATACGCTTCAACCTTAGATCTGGATAAAGTTATCTCCGATAATACGGCAAGTATAACCAACACGGTTTATGAATTGTATAATGTAAACCCCGGGCAAAAATATATTGCTTATAACCGTAACGGCTCATCAGACCCTAATGCAAGCCGGTATGTAGTAAGCGGACAAGGATTTATTGTAAAGGCAAGAGCGGCAAATGGCTCATTAATGTTTCACGAGTCGCAAAAAGCGCCCACACAGCAACTTACTGCTCCTGCCTTATTAATGGGAATACCAGTGGAAAATGCGCCTATAACCGGCTTTTACATAAAGCTGGAGCGTGATAGCCTGGTTAACGACTATTGCGGCATATATTTTAACGAAAATACCTCTGCAAATTACGACGATGAAGATGCCCGCGATTTGGATGGCGCAACATCACAGGTATATATGTCCAGCTTCAGCGCAGATGGTGTACGTACAGCCATTAATCACCTGCCGGACTATACAAAAGGCGCAAATATAAAATTGTATGTAAATGCCGCTGCAAATGGTATTTACCGGCTAAAGATAGAGGACATCAGACATATTAATCAAGCTTACGATATATGGCTCAAGGATAATTTTAATCATGACTCGTTAGAGATGCGGGCGCACAATACCTATAGCTTCAGGATCACCAGAAGCGATACCTCATCTTATGGCGAAAACAGGTTCAGGCTTATTATAAGGCAAAAGCCGCTCCCTCCCTATCAATTGATATCATTTTCGGCACAAAAGGTTAAAGAAGGGATAAAGGTAAGCTGGAAAGTATATAATGAAGGTGATTATACAGGTTTTGAACTGCAAAAGCTACAGGGCGAATACGCCGCTATTTATAACCGGCAAAGCGATGGCAGCACGCTTTATAGCTTTATTGACAAATACCCTTCACAAGGTGAAAACACCTATAGGTTAAAACAAAACGATATTAATAATAATGTTACACTATCTGCGCCCTTCACCCTGAATTTGCAATCCGGTTTAACAGATAAGGTTTTAAGCGTTTACCCCAACCCAGCGACCGAGTCGATCCGGGTGCAGTTAAGTGCATCTCAAAAGCAAAATAATTACACAGCAACAATCTACGATTATAGCGGCATAATGGTCATGCAAAAAACCATGAATAACGGGAACATGACACAATATGTAGGCCAACTGAAACCAGGAGCGTACATTTTTGAGCTTAGCAACATAAACGGAGAATTTATAGGCCGTACCAAGTTTATAAAGAAACTATAAGCATTACCATATCAAGCGATTATTAGACCAGACAGATAAAATGAATATGAAAAGAATAATTAACAAAACATCGCTATTAACAATATTGGCGTTGATACTTTTAATACTGCCATTTACGGTTTTTGCACAAATAGATGATTTGCCATGCGGTGGTGACGACCCTTATGCTACCGAGTGCCCGCTTGATACCTGGGTATGGGTGCTAATTGTAGGCGCAGCCGCGTTTGGTACCAGCCTGATCAACAGAAATAAAGAACCGAAAAATTTTCTTCAAAAATAACGCTTAATAAGCTTTAGCTTATGTGTATAGCGGTTTAAGTCTTCCGAAAAAATTCCCTGGGTATCCAACTTATCAATTTTTACTTTGCCGGATGCATGAATAATTTGCCCATTACCCAGTATAATACCTACGTGAGTAATGCGCCCTTCGGCATTATCAAAAAAGGCAAGATCCCCGGCCTTGCATTTCAATACAGAATCAACTGTTGTTCCCATTTCTGCCTGCTGCCAGGCATCCCGTTTTAACTGCAAACCTTTCAATTTAAAAACCGCTTGGGTAAAACCGGAGCAATCAATGCCAAAATGCGTGCGCCCGCCCCACAGATACGGGCTGTTTATATAAGACATTGCAATGTTCAGCAGGCTGCCGGTTTCCCCAATCTCACCAATTATCTCAAATTTTTGGTTACCAATGTAGCTGGTTGTTCCCTTTAAAAACGCAAGCGAACTCCCAACGGGTAAATAAATAACGGTGTTATCAGTCATGCGCCATGCCTGGGTAACCGCACGATAAGTTAATGGCGGCGGTGATTGCACAAGATTTTTATAAGCCAGGTGGCCCAGCATAATAAACTGAAGCCTATCAATCCACCCCGTATAATTATCAGTGGCGGTACGAACCTGTACCCATTTTTCCTTCCATTCCAAAATTTCAAAAGCCTCGCCAAAAAGTATCTGCGAAACCATTTCTGCACGGTCGTTCGGTTCGGCACGCAATGGTACTATTGCCAGGTTACAAATTCCGTATTCCATAATTTAAGGTTCAACATTAATACGCACAATTGCCAATAATGTTGTGTCATAAAAAAGGGGAGTACACTAATGCACTCCCCTTTGCTATAAAGTTTTTTTAAGTTAACCGTTAGCGTGCAGCCAGTCCTTTTTAGCATGCAGCTCTTCTTCTGTTTCGCGTACATCCTCATCATCAACACAGCAGTCAACAGGGCAAACTGCCGCGCACTGTGGCTCATCATGAAAACCAACACACTCGGTACATTTATCAGGTACTATATAATAAATATCATCAGACAAGGCAGCCTGCGCTTCTTCGGCATTTAAAGTATTACCATCGCCAAAATCAATTACACCTTTTAATGATGTACCATCGCTAAAGCGCCATGCCGCACCTGCATCATATATTGCATTATTAGGGCACTCTGGTTCACAGGCCCCGCAGTTAATGCATTCATCGGTGATTATAATCGCCATATTATTTAAAAATTCTTAAGTACTTAGTTTACCTTTGCCCAAATTTTGAGCTTGCAAATAT
This sequence comes from Mucilaginibacter litoreus, assembly GCF_042676805.1. NCBI lineage: Bacteria > Pseudomonadati > Bacteroidota > Sphingobacteriia > Sphingobacteriales > Sphingobacteriaceae > Mucilaginibacter > Mucilaginibacter litoreus. The sequence goes on from NZ_JBHTHZ010000001.1 coordinate 250,795, forward strand.
AACAAAAAAAGCTCTTAAGGGTTTAAATCCTTTACATATATATGTCAAAAATTAATATTACCGATACTGTAAACGCGTTTTCTGAACTGGGCAGGAATTTGGTTTCTCCTGATGCGGAGTTAATAAACATCATCCAAACAGAACGCCATTACAATGCCTGGTTTACTCCAGAAAGTGTATCTGAAGCTGTTAATGCCATTGGACAGATGCTCAACCCTGCCGATTTAGAAAAGTGGCTGAATAATTATCCTATATCAAATAAGGGAAATAAAAGGATTGGGTTGGTGTTGGCTGGTAATATACCACTTGTTGGTTTTCATGATGTGCTTTGTGTACTGATAACAGGTAACCATGCGCTTATAAAATCATCATCGCAGGATGCACGCCTTATTAAATATGTATTGGGAAAACTGGTAGAAATCAACAGCAGCTACGCCTCTCAATTTAGTTTTGTAGAGCGGCTGGAAGGGTTTGAAGCCATTATAGCCACTGGCAGCAATAATACATCCCGCTATTTTGAGTATTATTTTGGTAAAGTGCCAAACATTATACGCAAAAACCGTAACAGCATAGCACTACTAACAGGTAACGAAAGCCAGTCCGAACTGGCGGCTTTGGGACATGATATTTTTGATTATTTTGGTTTGGGCTGCCGCAATGTTTCAAAACTGCTGGTACCGGCAAATTATAACTTTGATAAGTTCTTTCAAGCTATTGAAAGCTTTGCCCCAGTCATTAATCATCATAAGTATAATAACAACTACGATTATAATAAGTCTATATACCTGGTTAACAGGGATGAGCATTTAGATAACGGCTTTTTGATGCTTAAAAGGGATGAGAAACTGGCCTCTCCCCTTGCGGTACTATATTACGATACTTATATCAATATGCAAGAAGCACAACAGATTTTACGACAGCAGGCTGAAAAGCTACAATGTGTGGTTACCACAGCACAAATTGACATACAAAACCAGGTTGTAGGCTTTGGGCAGAGCCAGCATCCACAATTATGGGATTACGCGGATAGAATTGATACGATGCAATTCTTATCGCACTTAGCAAAATGCTGAAAGACCAAAGCTTTTTAAGCTTTTTAGCTGAGCTTAATTTAAAAAAAGATAAATTTGAAATCTAAAGCTTTAAGCTTACGAAATGTATATCATTAAAGTAAAAGGCGTTGCCAAGATACCGGATTATGTTCAGCTCAGGGATGACAAGTTTACCCTGCTTGCTTACTTTAGGGTAGACAGGCCCGAAAAATCTTTGGATAAAATAGGTCTTGCTGATAAATATGATTACATCATGGAGGTTATTAAAAACCTTCCCTTTGGTAAAATATTAAAATTAGAGCTGTAATTAAGATGATCGGAAACTCTATTATAAAGTTAAATAACGTAGATATTTTTCAGCAAAAGCACCTTGTGCTAAGTAACGTTAATCTGCATATTGACAAAGGCGACTTTGTGTGGCTGATAGGCCAGACCGGTTCAGGAAAAAGCAGCTTGCTGAAAGTTATTTATGGTGATTTGAATATTGCTACCGGTACAGGCCATGCCTGCGGATACGAACTTAGCAAGCTGGCCAACAAGGATATTCCATACCTGCGCCGCAAACTGGGTATAGTTTTTCAGGATTTTCAATTACTTACCGATAGATCTGTTGAGCAAAATCTGCTGTTTGTAATGCGCGCCACCGGCTGGACAGACAAAAAACTGATCACCGACCGTATACTGGATGTACTTGAGAAAGTGGGGTTACGCTCTAAATTAAAGAAAATGCCGCATGAACTTTCAGGTGGCGAGCAACAACGTGTGGTTATTGCGCGTGCATTGCTTAACAATCCTGAGATTATTTTAGCTGATGAGCCCACCGGAAACCTTGACCCGGATACATCTGAAGAGATTGTACTTTTGCTGAAACAGATCAGCCAGAGCGGTACCGCCGTTGTGGTAGCCACGCATGATTACCACATCATCCGCACTTTCCCATCGCGTATTATCAAGTGCGAAAATGGCCGTGTTCTTGAAGATGTACAGATTGCTTAATTAGTTAGCAGATTGAAGTTTGCAGTTTTGATACATATTAATATAACCAAAATCTGATAACTGCCAACTGTTTATAACTGCCATTTTTTTCCGAAATATTTAATGCTACTGCCAGCTTGTCGGTATTACCGCAATGGCAGGATACTTGATTAGCCCTATATGCTATGAATTTCAATGATATGCTAAAGAAAAAGAATAAAGAAAATTCAGAAACGCCAGAAAAAGCTGCTGAAGTGACAAATGAAAATGGACAGGTTGACGGTAATCAACAGCCGGCAGACAATAACGAACCTTCTGCAGAGGATAAACTTAAAGATGAATTAGCCCAGGCTAACGACAAATATTTAAGGCTGTATGCCGAGTTTGACAACTTCAGAAGGCGCACTATCAAAGAGCGTGAAGAAGCACGTAAAACAGAGGGCAAAGATATAATTGTAGCCTTGTTACCAGTGCTTGACGATTTTGAGCGTGCCCTACGCGCTATGGATAAAGCCACAGAGGTATCATCAGTTAAAGAAGGTGTTGAGCTTATTCAGAATAAGCTAAAAAACACACTTACACAAAAGGGCCTTAAAGAAATGCAATCTATAGGGAAACCTTTTGATGCCGATCTGCATGAAGCAATTACCAGTGTCCCGGTTCCGGCCGACGAGCAAAAAGGCTTGGTGATTGACGAAATGGAGAAAGGATATGAGCTGAATGACAAAGTTATACGCTTTGCAAAAGTTATCGTAGGTGCGTAACTATAATCAGTAAAGGATTGTGACTTATTGAATGAGTGAATGCCCTTTGCTGATTGGTATAAAATGAATTAATACATTAAGCGGGATCCTTGGTGTTATCCACTAATTCAATCCCTCAATAATTAACAGATAAAAATGGCTAAAAGAGATTATTACGATGTGCTTGGTGTAAGCAGGGGTGCGGATGCTGATGAGATAAAAAAGGCATATCGTAAAATGGCTATTAAATATCACCCGGACAAAAACCAGGGCGATAAAGAGGCTGAAGAAAAATTTAAGGAAGCAGCCGAAGCTTATGAAGTGCTGAGCAACCCCGAAAAACGCCAGCGTTACAACCAATTTGGCCATGCGGCTAACGCGCAATCTGCCACTGGTGGCGGCTATGGCGGCAGCATGAATATGGACGATATATTCAGTCAGTTTGGCGATATTTTTGGCGGGGGCAGCCCGTTTGAAGGCTTTTTTGGCGGTGGCGGCCGTCAGGGTGGCGGCAGGCGTGTGGTACGTGGCAGCAACCTGCGCATAAAAGTGCGCTTGACGCTTGAAGAAATAGCCAACGGCGCCGAAAAGAAAATAAAAGTTAACAAACAGATACTTTGTAAAACCTGCGATGGTAGCGGGGCAAAAGATAAGTCATCTTTCCAAACCTGTAAAACCTGCGGTGGCGCGGGCTCGGTACGCAGGGTAACCAATACCATTTTGGGCCAAATGCAAACAACCAGCACCTGCCCTACCTGTAACGGTGAAGGATCTGTAGTTACTTCCAAATGTAATGTTTGCCATGGCGAAGGTGTAGTGCGCGGGGAAGAAACCATTACTATAAATGTACCTGCCGGTGTAAGCGAGGGCATGCAGTTGAGCATGAGCGGCAAAGGTAACGCGGCCCCTCGCGGCGGCGTCCCCGGAGATTTGATCATCCTGATAGAGGAAGTACCTCACGAAACACTTAAACGCGATGGTAATAATGTTATTTACGATCTGCATGTAAGCTTTATTGACGCAGCATTAGGTACCAGTATTGAAGTGCCTACCATTGATGGTAAAGCCAAAATTAAGATAGACCCAGGCACACAGGGTGGTAAAATATTACGTTTGAAAGGTAAAGGCGTACCTGAAGTGAACTCATACCACCGTGGCGACCAGTTGATCCACATTAACATATGGACACCAAAGGCTTTAAGCCGCGAAGAGCGCGAGTTGCTGGAAAAACTGCAGAGCTCACCAAACTTTAAACCCAACCCCGGCAAAAACGAAAAAAGCTTTTTTGAGCGGATGAAGGAATATTTTGAATAAGCTTTTAAAGTAAGCTAAAGGCGAAAGCTATTGAAAGCCTGGAATTATTTTCTGATTCCGGGCTTTTTAGTTTATAATGAAAACAAAAAACGGCCGCTGTAATTGATGCAGCGGCCGTTTTAACAGTATGTTGTTATTTAATTAAAACACAAATCGGAAACCTAAGCCAAACCTGGCTGCTGTGAAGTTAGAGTTGTCACCTACATAAAATGCGGGGCGCCAGTCGAAAGACAGATCAATTGGTGTGTTATCTAATTTATAATCTAAACCAGCCATTGGCCTGATATAGAAGTCAGTGCTGCCGCTACCAAAACCTAATTGTGGGCCTACACCTAAATACCAGTTAAGGCCACCAGCATTACGTATCCTGTCCTGATATTGGTAGAATGCGCCAACATAAGTTTGATCGCCACCAAAGGTTAATTCTGCCTGCCCTACGCCGTTCGCTGTAAAATTGTGCCTGATAGCGGGACCAACCAGTGTTGCACCATCACCAAAATCAACAGTTAAGCCAGCTGAAGTTTGGCCTGTTTGTGCTTTTGCCGTGTTACCAAAGTAAAGAAAAGCTGTCGCAAATAATAAAAATAGTTTTTTCATAAAGTAATAGATTGATTAAAAAAATAGTTCAATATCATAACTCCTTATTAATAAGTAGTTAAATAATACTTACCGCGACAAATATGTAGATATTTTGTAAAATTTATGTCAGCAAATGAAAAATATTTACAACTCACAACATTTTTAAAAGCTTTCATAATTATACAATATGTCACTATAATGTCAACGGTATAACGCATTTACTGTAACAATGTTTAGGTTAAATCATCTAACATAAAAAAATACACACTCACTCATCATGCTAAGTATACACAGCATTGTTAAACAATATGCAGGTCACCGTGCATTGGACGATGTAAGCCTGGAAGTTGAAAGCGGTAAAATATTCGGACTTTTAGGACCAAATGGCGCCGGTAAAACCTCCCTGATCCGTATCATCAACCAAATTACAGCGCCAGACTCTGGTGAAGTATATTTTAAAGGTGAACGCCTTAATCAATCGCATATTGAACGAATTGGTTACTTGCCCGAAGAACGCGGCCTTTATAAGAAAATGGAAATTGGTGAACAGATGATCTATCTGGCAAGGCTAAAAGGCCTTACACGGGCAGAGGCATCTAAACGATTGAGATTTTGGTTCGAAAAATTGGGAATGGAAACCTGGTGGAAGAAAAAGATTGAGGAATTATCAAAAGGTATGCAACAAAAGGCGCAGTTTGTAGCCACTGTATTGCATGAGCCGGACCTGATCATTCTTGATGAACCTTTTAGTGGATTTGATCCTGTAAATGCCGACCTGATAAAAAATGAGATACTGGAGTTAAACCGCAAAGGTGCTACCATACTTTTCTCTACCCACCGTATGGAATCGGTTGAAGAACTTTGCGACTCGATAGCTTTAATACATAAATCGCATAAAATTTTGGATGGCCGGGTAAAACACATCCGTAACTCATATAAAGCAGAAACTTACCTGGTTGAATACAACGGTGAAAAGCTGTTTTTCGATGGCAGTCAGCCTTTTCGGATCATCAGCGAAACCAATAATGAGGACGACATCCATGTGATTAAGATTAAGCTGAACGGGGCATCTGCAAATGATATCCTGCATTATTTATTGCCCAAAACGCGAATTAACATGTTGCAGGAAGTCATCCCGACCATGAATGAGATATTTATTGAGAAAGTAAAGCATATAGCTTAATATGAAAAAAATATTACTAATCATACAACGTGAGTATATTACCCGGGTGCGCAAAAAAGCGTTTATTATAATGATATTTGTTGTACCATTACTGATATTAGGCATGACGAGCCTGATTGCATATGTAGCTAAGGACAGCGAGCAGCTAAGCAAACCACAAACAGTAAAGGTTATTGATGAAAGCAGGCAATTTACCGATAAACTTAAACCGGCTAATAACATCAGCTTTAAAGCCGCTACAGAAAGCCTTGATAAACTGAAGGGCGAATTGAAAGACAATGAAGATCTTTCAATATTGGTGATATCAAAGGATTATACACAAAAACCTGTACAGCTTTTATCGAAAAAGAAACCATCATTCACCCTGACCAATGAGGTGGAAAGCCAGATGAATGATATTGCCTCTGCCAATACCATGCTGGCCAACCACATTGATACAGCGGTATTGAACCAGGCAAAAAGGAACAGGGTATCTGTAAACGCCATGGAAGTAACCGAAACCGGTACCAAAGATGCCAATATAGGTGCGTCTATGGGTATAGGTATAGCTTGCGCCATATTTATTTATATGGCGCTGTTTATTTATGGTGCACAGGTTATGCGTGGTGTTATAGAGGAAAAAACCAGCCGCATCATAGAGGTAATAATTTCATCTGTTAAGCCGTTTCAACTGATGCTTGGCAAGATCATCGGTGTAGGGCTTGTTGGCCTGACACAATTTTCTGCCTGGATCATACTATCGGTAATAGCAACTAAGATTGCGGGCCAAACCTCGGCCGGGCCGGGTAGTTTCATGAGCGGTGTATTAACAACCTTACAAACTATACCTGTAGGGCAAATACTGGCTTGTTTCCTGTTTTACTTTATTACCGGATACCTGCTTTACAGTGCTTTATTTGCAGCAGTAGGTTCGGCGGTTGATAGCGAGACGGAAACACAGCAGTTTATGTTCCCGATAACCTTGCCCCTGCTTTTTACTTACCTGCTATCCGTATCGGTTTTATTCCGCGCGCCTGATAGTCCGCTGGCCGTATGGCTCTCCATGATACCTTTTACAGCCCCGGTAGCCATGATGGTGCGCATTCCGTTTGGCGGTGTTCCCGGCTGGCAGCTCGCTTTATCAATGGCGCTAATGGTGGCAGGTTTTCTGTTCACTACCTATGTAGCTGCCCGCATTTATCGTGTTGGCGTATTGATGTACGGAAAAAAAGCCAGCTTTAAAGAACTGGCCAAATGGTTCTTTTATAAAGAGTAATTTCTTAACCTCATCATGATTGCAATCCTTGCGCAGGTAACTCTGCCAGGGATTTTTTATTTTAGCGGCCTATGGAAAACCAAAAGCGAGCTGCAGTAATGGACTTGGGTACCAACACATTTCATTTACTGATAGCAAAACAATACGCCGAAGGCTTTACACCAATATTGAGGCGAACAGAGGCTGTTAAATTGGGAGAAGGCGGCATTAGCAGAGGCATTATCCAGCCCGCGGCACTTGAACGCGGCATTGCTGCCATGCAACGGTTTAAAGCACTTATAGATGAATATGAAGTAACCGCAATTAAAGCTGTTGCTACCTCGGCAGTGCGTAATGCCGCCAATAGGCAGGATTTTATAAATGAAGTACAGCAAAAGGCCGGCATCAGTATCGATCTTATTAATGGCGACCAGGAAGCGGAATATATTTACGATGGTATAAAAGCCAGCGGTGCGCTTAGCAAAGAAACATGCCTTATTATGGATATTGGCGGTGGCAGCGTAGAGTTTATTATTGGTAATGAAAGCAATATATTTTGGAAACAAAGCTTTGAAATAGGCGCTGCCCGACTGATGGATAAGTTCCATCGCAAAGACCCGATCGCACTACCCTCTATCAAAGAAATGACCGGCTTTTTAAATGGGAAGTTAACCGATCTGTTTCGGGCGGCTTTACAATATAAACCTACCTTACTGGTGGGGTCATCAGGCTCATTTGAAAGTTTCGCCGAAATGATTGAGACCGATAACAGTCGTGCGTTTGATGTGCAGCAAACGCAGGTTTATGATTTTGATACGGATAACTTGCTGAACGTTATAGAATGGCTGGCCAAATCATCACATGCGCAACGTAAAGCGAAAAGAGCCATTATCCCGGTAAGGGTTGATATGATAGTGACCGCAAGCTTACTTACCATTTATATCATGCAAAAGCTTGGCCTGCCAGATGTACGGATGTCAACATGGTCATTGAAAGAAGGTGTTATGGCCGGACTAATGGCTTAAGACATATTTAATCATCATTATCATTTGTATATTGCCTTTAATATCCTAATTACATGAAAAAGCTTTTCAGCGGCGCTATATTAATCCTCTCTGCATGCTTTGCACAGGCTCAAAAAAATCAAAACGATACTATAACAACTAATTATGAGCCATCGGTGCTATTTTCGGCGCTGCCTTATAAATATAAGGGTAATGAGTTTCATGCTGCTAACGGCGAACCCGGGCCTAAATACTGGCAAAACCGGGCAGATTACAAACTAAATGTAATATTAGATACAGTTAGCAAAACGCTTAGCGGTACAGCTAACATCACTTACACCAACAACAGCCCGGATGCACTGCAATACCTTTGGTTGCAGTTAGATCAGAATACTTATAAAAAAGACGCGCGCTCCAACTTTGTAACCGGCATGCAGGCCGCTCAGCATACCAGTGGTTACGAAATTGAATCGGTGGAGGTTGTTACCGGCAATCAACATATAAAAGCCAATTACAAAATCACAGACACCCGCATGCAGGTACGATTGGCGCAGGCACTTGGAAAAGGGGTTATCAACTTAATCATTAAATATCATTACACCATTCCCGGAAATTTTGGCGGGCGTACAGATTATGTGGATACCAGGAACGGTAAGATATATGAAATAGCGCAGTTCTTCCCCAGAATGTGCGTTTACGATGACAGTCGCGGCTGGGCAACGGCACCATTTCTTGGCAGCGGAGAATTTTACTGCGAGTATGGCGATATTGATTATAGTGTAACTGCTCCCTGGGACATGATAGTGGCCGGTCCCGGCGATCTGCTAAACCCGAAAGAAGTGCTTACTGCCGCGCAAATAACCCGCCTTGCAGCTGCGCGTAACAGCGATAAAACTGTAATGATACGCAGTGCAGCTGAAATAAACGACCCAAAATCCCGACCGGTAAATAAGGGCACCTTAACCTGGCATTACAAAATGCTGAACACTCGGGATGTGGCTTTTGGCGCTTCAAAGGCATACATTTGGGATGCTGCAAGGGTAAACTTGCCGGGAGGTAAAAAATCAATGGCCATGTCTGTATATCCAGTGGAAAGCCAGGGTAACGATGCCTGGGGACGCGCTACTGAATATTTGAAGAAGTCGATGGAATACTTTTCCGAAAAATGGTTTGTATATCCTTGGCCAACCGCCATCAATGAGGCAGGTATAGCGGGCGGTATGGAATACCCGGGTATTGTATTCGATGGCATAAATGATAAAGGAAAAGAGCTGTATTGGGTTACAGCCCATGAAATTGGCCATAACTGGTTCCCGATGATAGTAGGCAGCGATGAGCGTCGTTTTGCCTGGATGGATGAAGGGTTTAACACTTTTATAGATATCTATGCATCGGATGAGTTTAATAATGGCGAGTATGCCCCCAAACGTGATGGCGAATACGCGCCAGGCGGCGGCAACCCTGCAGATGAGATTATTGAACACATCATCGATCCGAACTCGCCCAGCATCATGACACAGCCTGATGCCATTCCCGAAAAGTATCGCCATCCATTAACTTACTTTAAACCGGCATTTGGCCTGGTGCTGCTGCGTGAGCAGATTTTAGGCAAGGATAGGTTTGACTATGCATTTAAAAACTATATTCAAAAATGGGCTTATAAACACCCTCAGCCGGAAGACTTTTTCCGCGCAATGGAAAACGGCGCTGGCGAGGACCTTAACTGGTTCTGGAACGCTTGGTTCTACAACAATTATAAATTGGATATTGCGCTTATTGATGCAAAATACATTGATGGCAAAAAAGGTATAAAGCTAACCATTGCCAATAAAGAAATGATGGCTATGCCGTTTACTGTTGAATTGAAATTGAATGATGGAAGCAAGCAACGCACCTACTTCCCGGTTGAGACCTGGCTGCAAAATAAAGTAACAAACTATACCATTCCACTTACAAAAGAGGTTGAAAGTGTTACTATCGATCCGGATAATGCTTTACCGGATGTAAACAGGAAAAATAATAGTAAGAAATTGTAATGGCATTTAACCTATTCTATGAGAAGGTAATGGACAATTTGTATGTTTAAGCTTGTCCAAGTTATTTCTCCATTAGGAATGGATCATTTTAAGAAGGCGTCGTTCTGTTCTTCGCTATTTTATTTAAGATTAACCACCTTTTTTAACTGCTGATAGACTTTTTCAGTCGGCAGGCCCACCACATTGGTATAGGAGCCGTTGATACGCTCTATTCCAATCAGGCCGACACGTTGCTGTATGCCGTATGAGCCTGCCTTATCAAAAGGTTGATATTCGTCTACATAACTGGTGATCTCTTCATCAGTAAGTTTGCGAAAGAATACCTCCGAACGGTCGTAAAATTTATTGTATTGGCCTTTGTAAAACAGGCATACCCCCGTATAAACCTCGTGCACCTTACCCGACAGGCGCTGCAACATTTCAATAGCATGTTCACGCGATTCTGGTTTTCCTAAGATCAACCCGTCAATGGCTACAATTGTATCTGCGGTAAGTACAATTTCATCAGTAATGTCCTCGTCAAATGCTTCCGCTTTTTTTAATGCGATGTAAACTGCAATCTCGGCCGGTGTTAACCCTTCTGGATAGGATTCGTCAACATCCTTTAAAACCACTTTAAAGTCAACATCCATCAACTTTAATAGTTCCTGCCTGCGCGGCGATTTCGATGCAAGAATGATCTGAGGAAAGTTTTTCATTGGTTAGTCAATAGTCCATAGACGATAGTCCATGGCGATAAAAGTTCACTTTACTATGGTCTGTTATTATCGACCATAGTCTAAAAAAACTACCAGCTATACGCCTGCTCGTTCATCCAGGTGCCTTGTACCTTCATCACCTTTTCTATTACCTCGCGCACACAACCGCGGCCGCCAGGTATAGGTGAAATGTAGCTGCAAATCGCTTTTATTTCTTCAGCAGCATCTGCAGGGCAAACCGGCATGCCTACCAGCTTCATGGCAGCCAGATCAGGTATATCATCAGCCATATATAAAATGGTTGATGGGTGGATATTTTTCTCTTCTATATAAAGCTTAAATCTTTCAGATTTTGTATGGGCGCCTAAATAAACGTCGGTAATCCCCAAGCTGTTTAAACGGAACAACGCGCTTTTAGAACGGCTGCCTGAGATAGCTGCCACATTATAACCGCTTTTAACCGCCAGTTGCAGCGCATAACCGTCTTTGATGTTGAAAGCACGGCTTTGCACTCCTGTCTCGGTCACAAACACGGTTCCGTCGGTAAGTACGCCATCCACATCAAAAATAAAGGTGGTAATATCTTTAAGCTTGGTTAAAAAGGATTCCATCTATCTGGTTTATTTGTTCATTGGTAATTAGTTATTAGTAGGATTAACTACTAACAGCCAACTGCAACTTAAACTACTGGTTATCGCGCCACTCGTATACCCATGCAGATTGTATCTGCTCCAGGTGGCCTTCGTTAGATTCTTCGCGTGTACCCGCAAAGTTAGGCAGGGTAAGTACCCACTCAAGCAGGTCGGTAAAGCGGATACGGTATATTTGAGATTCGCCAAACGCATCACCAAACTTTTCATAAAGCCCCATGGCAATGTCCTCGTAATCATTCCAATGTATTGGCAGCTCGAATTTATCGTTTGTCATTTTTGTATCGTAGATTATATATATCTGGTTGATTAATGGCCCATAAAGCCGGATTGATCGGGCAAGGTAACTTCAATATCGCCATCTATAATCACACACTGGCAACCCAGCCGGGAGTTAATGCGTGGATTAACTGCACGGTCAATAAAGTCTTCTTCCTTATCAGATATTTCCTGTATGTTATCCATTCCTTTATTAACATAGATATGGCAGGTACTGCAACCGCATACACCACCACAGTTATGCTGCAGCTCTATGCCATTTTCCAGGCAAACATCCAATACAGATTCACCCTCGGCAATTGGCAGTTCCACGCTTTCGTGGTCGGCTTCCTCAAAGTTAATCTTTACTTTAAAAATATTCATTTGGGCAAAAGTAACAAAATTACTTATCCCCGTTACCCTTGTTGTGGTTTTTGATAATATCCTGACTTAGCATCTCATATATCCGCTGTAAATGCGGCTGTGCTTTAAGCAATTGCAAATGCGTACCCATAGTATTTTTATCATTACGAACAGCCGGACCGGTTTGCACTGTGTAGGGTGAGTTCAGCATGGCTTTATCTGCGGTTTCCTTTATTAATGGCCGTAGCAAATCAAAATCCATTTCGCTATCCTTTAATAACTGCTCACCAATACCATACAGGTGATTAACAAAATTGCAGGCAAACACAGCCGACAAATGCAGCACTTTACGCTGCGCGGACGATATCCGGTAAACGCTGTTGCTGACATCACGGGCAAGCGCCTCCAACGTTTTAACAATATCCTCATCGGCACCCTCGATGCACATAGGTACTTCACGAAAGTCAACTTCCTTTGTTTTGCTAAAAGTTTGCAGCGGATAAAATACACCGGCTAATGGAGTAATGTTCAATAGTTGTTCCAAATCAACAGCGCCTGAGGTATGCGCAATTAGCTTACTATAGGCGGCCAAATGGGCAGCAGTTTCTATAATCGCATCATCTTTAACGGCAATAATAAACAGGTCGGTTTGCGGGTTGATATCTCTAAGATCATCAATAGCTTCAGCCCCTACATGGTAAGCCAGCAAAGTAGCGTTATGCATATCGCGGCTGTATACCTGCACTATGCGGTGCCCTGCATTTTTTAATGCTGCAGATAAGTGGGTAGCAACATTGCCCGAGCCAATAATGGTTATGCGCATAATTATATTTATTGAATCGTCGCAAATCTACATTAATCTGCTACTTTTATTACCGGTAACATTTTTCTTTAAATAATATCTAACTATAAAAATAACTCAAATGGATACTTCATTGATTACTACCAGCACCGGTTTAGATGGCTACAAAATTGTTAAACACCTTGGCGTGGTACGCGGCATAACCGTACGCAGCCGCAGCGTAGTAGGCAATTTTGCCGGCGGTTTGCAATCGCTTTTTGGAGGCCGGCTTTCTGTTTATGTAGAGCTTTGCGAAAACGCCCGCGAGGAGGCTTATCACCTGCTGATACAACATGCACAGGCCCTTGGCGCCAATGCTATCATCAGCATGCGTTATGATGCCAACGAAGTAATGCAGGGCATTACAGAGGTACTGGCTTACGGAACCGCGGTGGTAGTTGAAAAGGTAGCAGAGTAATACACTTCTCTGATCTTACTACGCTTTACCGGATAATTATTTCAAGTTGTTCACGAACACACAAGTGAACATCGTGAACACTTATAAATATATGATAATCAGAGGTATGTAATTTAAGGTGGCAAAGGAATGTCACTACTAACAACTTTAGTTTAAAACCACCACATCATTGAGAGGTACAAAGTAATCTCCAAAAGGCTTTTTCTTTATCCAGACAGTCGAAAAACCCTGTCGAACGATTATTCGCTTTATAAGGTCTTCGACGGGATCAAACGGACACCTATTTGTTAAGGTGAGCTTTTACCTGTCATGGTGAGCTTGTCGAACTACTATTCGCTTGGAGAGTCTTCGACAAGCTCAGACGGACACCTATTTGTTAGGGTGAGCTTTTACTTGTCATGGTGAGCCTGTCGAACCATTATTCGCTTCAAGAGTCTTCGACAGGCTCAGACGGACACTGTGTATAAGAAATAAACGTTAGGATATCCTCTTCAAAGTAAACATTATATTTGCCTAAAACATATAGCCTATGCAAGTTATAAAGCAATATATAGAAAACAACAAACAACGCCTGTTAGACGAGCTTTTTGAACTGCTGCGTTTCCCATCTGTAAGCGCCGACCCGAAATATGCGCCTGATGTTTTAAACGCTGCCGAATATGTGGCTAAGAAACTGACTGATGCCGGTGCCGAAAATGTGGAAGTGTGCCAAACTGCCGGCTACCCAATTGTTTACGGCGAAAAGATAATTGATGCCAGCCTGCCAACCGTATTGGTTTACGGCCATTATGATGTGCAGCCGCCCGATCCGCTGGAACTTTGGCATACACCTCCCTTCGAGCCCACCGTTCGTGATGGTAAGATTTATGCCCGTGGCGCCTGCGATGATAAGGGCCAGTTTTATATGCATGTTAAAGCTTTTGAGCTGATGATGCGAACCGACGGATTGCCCTGCAACATTAAATTCATGATTGAAGGCGAGGAAGAGGTAGGTTCAAACAACCTGTCGATATTTGTTAAAGCGAACAAAGAACGCCTAAAGGCCGATGTGGTGCTGATTTCAGACACCTCTATGATCAGCATGGAACATCCCTCACTGGAAACGGGCCTGCGGGGCCTTTCATACCTTGAAGTAGAAGTTACCGGCCCTAACCGCGACCTGCACTCCGGTGTTTACGGCGGTGCGGTGGCTAACCCGGCTACCATATTAGCCAAAATGATCGCATCGTTTCATGATGACAATAACCGTATCACCATCCCCGGGTTTTATGACGATGTTATTGAGTTGACTGAACAGGAGCGCCGGGAACTTAACGCTGCGCCTTACAATGAAGAAGAATATAAAAAAGACCTTGATGTAAATGAGCTATGGGGCGAAAAAGGTTATACCACCTTTGAGCGCACCGGCACCCGCCCTACCCTTGAGGTAAACGGAATTTGGGGCGGTTATACCGGCGAGGGGGCTAAAACTGTTCTGCCATCAAAGGCAAGCGCTAAGATTTCGATGCGCCTGGTACCTAACCAAACTACCGACAAAATTACCCAACTGTTTACCCATCATTTTTTGAACATCGCGCCCCCCTACGTTAAGGTAAAGGTTACTCCTCATCATGGCGGCGAGCCGGTGGTTACCCCTACCGATAGCATTGCTTACAAAGCAGCTCAAAAAGCCATTGCGGAGTCGTTTGGTAAACAGCCTATCCCAACGCGCGGTGGTGGCAGCATACCAATAGTAGCCTTATTTGAAGCCGAGCTTGGCTTAAAAACCGTTTTAATGGGTTTTGGGTTAGATAGCGATGCCCTGCATTCGCCAAACGAAAAGTATGATATATTTAATTACTATAAAGGAATAGAAACCATCCCGTTATTTCATAAATACTTTGCTGAGTTAAGTAAGTAAGTTGTCTGAACTCGAATTTAAAGAATTCAAAGAAATTAGGGAACACAGTTGTATTATTCAATTGTCTGAACTCAAATTTGAATAATTTAGGAAATTTGTTCTGTTAATTCCATAAATTCTTTTAATTCGAGTTCTGGCTATATGGTTGACATAGTTTACAACCCTTTGACAAACAAAATGACCTTATGGATGCTTAAATGAGTAAAATAATCTTTACTCTCATGAAAACAGAAGCAGATGGAAAGGTGAGGAGCGCAACTGACAACCAATTACGCCAACCTAAAACAGAGAAACCGGCAAAAAGCAACAGTGATGCAAAACATCCTAAAAGTAGTAGCTGGACGAGCAGATTTAGGACTCTTTAAATAAGAGAATAATAAGAAGCCTGTAAAATTTACGGGCTTCTTTATTTAGCATTTGTGCTGATAGCATTAAACTACAAACTTTTCGCAACTCTTTAAAAATGCTTCGTCTGCATCAGCGCCTATACCAGGTTCATCATTTATATTTAATTTGTAACCATCATAAGTTACGCCACCAATGCATGGGTCGGCCAGGTGGCCAAGCATGCAGGTATCCATGTCATAATACCTGATGTTAGGGCTGGCATAAACAAAATGCAGCTTACTGCTTAAGGCAATACGGCTCTCCAGCATACCGCCCATCATACAGGCAATCCCTCTTTCGGCTGCTGTATCATGTATCTTCTTAGCTTCATGTATACCGCCCGATTTGGCCATCTTAATATTGATATAATGGCAGGATCCACTTTCTATCTGCATACGTGCATCATGGTGATCATATACGCTTTCATCGGCCATAATTTTCACCGGCGATAGTTTCATCAGTTCCGGCAGGCGGTCATTAAACCAGGTGCGCATAGGTTGCTCACAAAATTCGATATCGTAAGCGCCGATGGCCTGCAAGGCAAACACCGCTTCATCAAAACTCCAGCCCTGGTTAGCATCTACCCTGATCTTTATATCAGGGCCAACAGCCTGGCGTATTTGCTTTATACGCTCTACATCCGTTTCGGCCCCTTTGCCAAGTTTCACTTTTAAAATATCAGCACCCGACAGTTTGAATGCTATTGCCTGCCCGGCCATTTTTTCGGGAGAGCCGATGCCTATGGTTATATCACTTTCTACCTCGCGCTTTTCGCCACCCAGAAATTTATACAAAGGCAAACCGGCATTTTTGGCAGCAATATCATACAGCGCCATATCAAATGCACTTTTAATGGTGGTATTACCTGCTGTAAAGCTGTGCAATTGTTGTAAACGGCCATTAATATCCAAAGCATCACGGCCCTTCCAAAGTTTGGCAAACTCTTTAGCCATTATTAGGCAGGTATCCTGTGTTTCACCAACAATTGCCGGGAAGGCCGAGCATTCGCCAACGCCATAAAAGCCTCCGTTGGTATGTACGCGTATAAAAACATTCTGTGCATAGTCCATTGTACCCGTAGCGATGGTGAAAGGTTCCATCGGAATGCTGAAACGATAAATATCAATTGAAGTGATTGCTAACATTGTTATGCTTTTGTTTGCTAAAAATAAGGATTAACCCAGGTATAACAATTTTTGTACATTAACACATTTACCTTATATTTGCGTTACTACAAAATATTCCATTTTAGTTCTCCGGTTTCCCAATCCATCACAGCGAAACTGATCATGAACTGAAAACAATTTCACGAACTTATTTATAATAATATACATGGCATTAACAAACTTGCCTGGTCCGTTTGATTATAACTCAACCAGGAGCAAACTTTTACTTACAGAATACGGCCGCAATGTGCAAAACATGGTTAAATACATTGTTGCCCTGCCCACCAAAGAAGAACGCAACAAATACGCACAGGTAGTTATAGACCTGATGGGCTTTTTAAACCCGCACCTGCGCGATGTAGCCGACTTTAAACATAAACTTTGGGATCACCTTCATATCATTTCAGGCTTCCAGCTGGATGTAGACTCTCCGTACCCAAAGCCTACCGAGGAGGCTATACACATCAAGCCCGAGCCTTTAAAGTACCCTTATCAGCGTATCAAATATCGCCATTATGGCAAAACTATCGAGCTGATGATAGAGAAAGCAAAGAGCATTGATGAACCTGAACGTAAGCGCCACATGGTGCAGGCTATTGCCAACTTCATGAAGATGGCTTATGTACAATGGAATAAAGACTCTGTTGCTGATGAGATCATTCTTTCAGACTTGTTGCACCTTTCTAACGGTGAACTGAAACTGGAGGAAAATGTAAACCTAAACCGGGTTGAGTTTCGCACTAATAATAACAATAACAACCAGAACAACCGCGGCCGCAATAATAACAACCAGAACAACCGCGGCCGCAATAATAATCAGAACAACCAGCGTAACAACCAAAACCAAAATAATCGTAACCGCAATAACGGGGGATCTAAAAAATATTAATTAAGTTTTCTGATGATGATATGCTGTGCTTAAAGCACATCTGATTTTTAGCTTATTTATTTAATTTTTGCAGATGGAGATCAACAGGCAGGATTATTGCCAGCATCTATCCATCATTTGCAATGAACTGACACAATTATGAGAAACGCATTTGAAATACAGGGTGGTAAGAAACTTAAGGGAGAGATTATCCCCCAGGGAGCAAAAAACGAGGCCCTTCAAATTATATCAGCCGTTTTATTAACCGGCGAAAAAATGACCATCAGCAACATTCCTGATATACAGGATGTAAATAAGCTGATCGATCTATTAGCCGATATGGGAGTTGAAGTAAACCGCGTATCGCGCGATACCTGTATTTTTGAAGCTAAGGAGATAGACCAGAACTTTTTTAGCTCTGATGCCTTTAAAACAAAAGGCGGTGGCTTACGCGGTTCTATCATGATAGTTGGCCCGCTGCTGGCACGCTTCGGTAAAGCATCGATACCAAAACCAGGTGGCGATAAAATTGGGCGCCGCAGGCTGGATACGCACTTCTTAGGCTTTGAAAAATTAGGCGCACGTTTTGATTATAACCCCGAAAACGGCTTTTATAATGTAGACGCATCTAACCTGCAAGGCACTTATATTCTGCTTGATGAAGCATCTGTAACCGGTACAGCCAATATTGTAATGGCGGCAGTACTGGCAAAAGGCACAACTACTATTTACAACGCCGCCTGCGAGCCTTATTTGCAGCAGCTTTGCAAAATGCTTAACCGCATGGGCGCAAAAATAAGCGGCATTGGCTCAAACCTGTTAACTATTGAAGGTGTAACCCACTTAGGCGGTACCGAGCACCGTATGCTGCCTGATATGATAGAGATTGGCTCTTTCATTGGTATGGCCGCCATGACAGGTTCTGAAATTACCATTAAGGATGTACACTACGACGAGTTGGGCATGATACCAGACGTATTTAAACGTTTGGGTATCAAGTTAGAGCGTCGTGGTGATGATATTTATATTCCGTCGCAAGACCATTACGAGATCGATACTTTTATAGATGGCTCGCTGCTTACCGTAGCAGACGCGCCATGGCCGGGCTTTACGCCAGACCTGCTGAGCATTGTACTGGTTGTGGCTACCCAGGCAAAGGGCTCGGTGCTTATTCACCAAAAAATGTTTGAGAGCCGTTTGTTCTTTGTAGATAAATTGCTGGATATGGGGGCAAATATCATCCTGTGCGATCCGCACCGCGCAACGGTTATCGGTTTGGATAAACGGGTACAATTACGCGGTATTTCCATGACATCGCCAGACATCCGCGCGGGTGTATCATTACTGATTGCCGCATTGTCCGCTCAGGGCCAGTCTACCATTTATAATATTGAGCAAATTGAGCGGGGTTATCAACACATTGATGAGCGCCTTAGAGCTTTGGGCGCGGAAATTAAACGCGTATAAAAGATAAAAGATCAAAAGATTAAGGACAAAGGATTGAGGATGCAGGTCTTTAATCTTTTGTCCTTTCTCTTTTATCCATTTTTTATAGCTTTATGGCGTCCAGACTAAAACCTGTATGCCTTACAAAAATCGGAGACCGTCTTACGCTACTTTTATCCTGATCTTTGTTGCTGTCAAGATTATTCTCAACGCATTTGCCATCAGCAATTTTGGCTTCCACCGCGATGAGTTGCTGCATCTTGTGTTAGGCGATCACCTGGACTGGGGCTATAAAGAGGTTCCGCCCCTTATTGGCTTGCTTGCAAAAATAACGTTAAGTGTATTTGGCCATTCGGTATTCGCAGCCCGCATATTTTCTACACTGGCCGGGGCGCTTATCATCTGGCTTGCCGGGCTAATTACCGTTGAGCTTGGTGGTAAACGGTTCGCTATTACAGTTGCATGTTTATCGCTCATTTTCTCTCCTGCGTTTGCTGCAAGCGGGTACCTGTTTCAGCCTGTAGTGTTTGATCAGTTATGGTGGGTGCTGACCGTTTGGCTGTTTATTAAATATTTAAACACTGCCAACGTAAGATACCTTTACTGGCTGGGCGCTGCCGTTGGTTTTGGCATGCTTACCAAATACAGCATGATATTTTTTACCGGCTCGCTTGTTGTTGGTATACTGATCAGCAAAGAGCGCAAATTGCTTTTTAACAGGCATGTTATATATGCAGCTCTTGTTGGTATTGTTATCTTCCTTCCCAACCTGATATGGCAGTTTGTACACCATTTGCCGGTACTTACGCACATGAAAGAGCTCCGCGAAACCCAGTTGGATTATGTAAAGCCAGCCGATTTTATTGAAGGACAGTTACTGGTGAACGGCCCTGCTTTTTTGGTTTGGTTTACGGGCTTTATCAGCCTGTTCATATCTTTCAGGGTACGCAGGTTCAGGTTTATGGCCATCGCCTACATTTTAATTTTCCTGTTCCTGCTGGAGATGCATGGCAAAACCTATTACATATTTGGCGCATACCCTATGCTGTTTGCTGCAGGCGGATACGCATTTGAGCGCATTATTAAAAGACAGGCTTATATTTTAAGGCCTATTGCTTTAATGGTGGTAATACTGCCCAACATTTTAATATTGCCATTAGTATTGCCTATATTTTCATTACAGCATACTACCACATTTATAAAACATGCTACCGAAAAGTATTCCTTTTTACGGTTTGCAGTTACCTGGGAAGATCAAAAACAGCATCCTCTAACACAGGATTATGCAGACATGCTGGGCTGGGAGGAAATGGCAAAAAAAGCGGCTGACGTGTATAACAGCCTTACGCCCGAGCAGCAAAAAAACACCCAGCTATATGCCGATAATTATGGAGAAGCCGGTGCCCTGCATCATTACCGCCACAAATATGGCTTGCCGGATGTGGTATCGCTTAACAGCAGTTTTCAGCTTTGGGCAGCAGATACGCTGAGTGCAAAATATATTATATACGTGGATGACGATGACAACGTTGAGCGCAGGCTGAGCCATGTAGTGGAAACTTACACACAAAAAGGAGAAGTTACTACGCCCCTGGCCCGGGAACGGGGCACACGCATTTACCTGCTTACCAATCCGTCGCCAAAACTTAACGAGATCTATCAGGCAGAATTAGCAAAAAAACGTTTACAATAATGCGGGGACTAAAAACCATACTCTTTCTTACCATATCAAACACCTTTATGACGTTTGCCTGGTATGGTCATTTAAAATTCAAGGAGTTTAGCTGGGGTAAAAACCTGGGCTTATTTTCCGTAATACTTATCAGCTGGGGGTTGGCATTTTTTGAGTACCTGTTTCAGGTGCCGGCAAACAAAGCCGGTTTTAAAGAGGATGGCGGGCCATTTTCACTTGTTCAGCTTAAAACTATACAGGAAGCCATAACGCTTACCATCTTTATGCTGTTCACCATCTTATTCTTTAAAACCGAAAAGCTCGGCTGGAACCACCTGGTTGGCTTCTCGCTAATAGTGCTTGCCGTGTTCGTAATATTTAAGAAATGGTAATGTAGATGTGCAGATTTCAGATGTGCAGATGTATGGTATGGTATTTTTATGGTAACCATTAAAACAAAAGAGACGCGAAGGATCGCGTCTCTATATATCTCATTTATCTTTTCGTCTTTACTCTTTTATCCTATCAGGCAGATATGGCATTGATGATATCATACTGAGTGATGATCTCTATCTTACCCTGCTCATCTTCCACTAAAACAGCGATGTTGTCCTTATTGATCATTCCGGATATCTTATCAATAGAGGTATTCAGGTCAACAAAAGGGAAAGGTGCGGTGGTAATGCTCTGCACCGGCTGAGATTTTATAGCCGGGTTTTCCATCAGCGAATCTAAAATATCGCTCTCAGTTATCTTGCCTATCACCATACCTTTTTGAGTAACAGGTATCTGGCTGATGTTAAGAGATTTAATAACATTTATAGCTTCCAGAACAGTCTTCTCACAGTCGATAGTAATAATTTCCTGGCTTTCTTTCTTGCTGATGATATCGCGGGCAGTCAGTTTTTCGTCTTTAAGGAAACCACGGTCGCGCAGCCAGTCGTCATTATACATTTTACCCAGGTAACGAGTACCATGGTCAGGGAAGATGATTACAACCACATCGCCTTCTTTAAAGCGGTCTTTCATTTGTAAAGCCCCGGCCACAGCAGCGCCCGTTGAGTTACCTGCAAAAATACCTTCCTTACGTGCTATTTCACGTGTCATTAGGGCAGCATCTTTATCAGTAACCTTTTCAAAATAATCGATCAAATTAAAATTGACGTTCTGTGGTAAAAAATCCTCGCCAATGCCTTCCGTGATATAAGGATAGATCTCATTTTTATCAAAAATGCCGGTTTCCTTATACTTTTTAAACACAGAGCCATAAGTATCAACACCCAGGATCTGGATATTCGGATTCTTTTCTTTCAGGTAGCGGGCTGAACCTGAGATAGTGCCGCCTGTACCCACGCCAACAACCAGGTGTGTGATCTTGCCTTCTGTTTGCTCCCAGATCTCGGGCCCGGTTTGCTCGTAGTTTGCCTGCGAGTTGGATAGATTATCATACTGGTTAGGTTTCCATGAGTTAGGCACTTCCCTTTCCAGGCGCGATGAAACCGAATAATACGAGCGCGGATCTTCGGGCTCTACGTTAGTAGGGCAAACAATAACCTCGGCACCAAAGGCACGCAAAGCATCAAATTTTTCCTTTGACTGTTTATCAGTACTGGTAAAAATACACTTGTAACCCTTAATAACAGCGGCAATAGCCAAACCCATGCCCGTGTTGCCGGATGTGCCTTCTATAATGGTACCTCCCGGTTTAAGCTTACCGCTTTTTTCGGCATCCTCTATCATTTTAAGGGCCATACGGTCCTTAATGGAGTTGCCTGGATTGGTGGTCTCTATTTTGGCCAATACCGTCGCGGGAATGTCTTTAACTACTTTATTAAGTTTTACCAGCGGCGTATTGCCAATGGTTTCAAGTATATTGTTATACCACATAATTTTATCGTCTACTTATTCTGTATACTTAATGGACAGGGCTCAAAATTAGTAAATATTCTGCCAGAACCCGAATTTTAAGAATCCAAGGATTGTCAGAATTACTGTCAAATAAAAACACATTAATTGATCAGATCGATCAAGCGTTCAATTAAAACTTAAGGTGCTTAACTGTAAGCCCGCCGTTTATTAATTGTTTCAGCGATTCTATACCTACCTTTAAATGCGTTTCCACATATTGCTCAGTTACGGTCGAGTCGCTCTCTGCGGTTTTAACACCTTCTGGTATCATCGGCTGGTCTGACACTAACAGCAACGCGCCAGTAGGTATTTTGTTGGCAAAGCCGGTAGTAAATATGGTTGCCGTTTCCATATCAATGGCCATGGCGCGCAACTCCTTCAGGTATTTTTTAAACTCTTTATCATGTTCCCAAACCCGGCGGTTGGTGGTGTAGCAGGTTCCTGTCCAGTAATCGCGGGAATGATCGCGTATGGTGGTTGATATGGCCTTTTGCAGGGCAAATGAAGGCAATGCGGGCACTTCTGCCGGCAGGTAATCGTTTGATGTACCTTCGCCGCGTATAGCGGCTATGGGCAATATCAGGTCGCCTACTTTATTTTTCTTTTTCAGCCCCCCGCATTTACCCAAAAATATAACCGCTTTAGGTTTTACCGCAGTAAGTAAATCCATTACTGTAGCCGCAACAGGGCTGCCCATACCAAAATTGATAATAGTGATGCCATCGGCCGTTACGCTTTGCATGGGCTTATCCACTCCCATCACCGGGGCGTTATTATGCCAGTCAGAAAAAAGCTGCAGGTATTTCGAAAAATTGGTTAAAATAATGTATTCGCCAAATGCATCCAATGTGCGGCCGGTATAGCGCGGCAGCCAGTTAGCCACAATAGCTTCTTTGGTTTTCAGTCCGCTTTTTACGGGCGATGTTACTTCTTTTGATTTTTTTACGACCGGGGTGGTCTCGTTTTTTTTGATATCTAATTCTTCGTTCATATTAGTATTTGTTAAGGCATCCGGGCGGATGCGAGGTTAAAACCAAACCTTTTTATACAGCAAACCCCGGCGTTTTGCCAGGGTGCTGTTTTTTTGAGATAGGCAAATATAGTAATTTGCCGTGATATTGTTGTTAAGCTACCTTTAACTTTTTGAGGTCGCTCTTTTCAAATTTCTCTCTTGCATAGTCAAGCGTTACTGTTAAACGCTTAACATCCTTTTTAGACGGGAATTCAAACATGGCATCAATCATGATGGCTTCGCAAATTGAGCGGAGGCCACGTGCACCCAATTTAAATTCCATAGCTTTATCAACTATGAAATCAAGCACCTCGGTGGCAAACTCAAGTTTCACCCCTTCATACTCAAACAACTTGGTATATTGCTTAAGTAATGAATTTTTGGGTTCTGTGAGGATATTATGCAATGCATCCCTGTCAAGCGGGTTTAAATAGGTAAGCACAGGCAAACGGCCTATCAACTCAGGTATCAGCCCAAATGATTTCAGGTCCTGCGGTGTAATGTATTTATACAGGTTTTTCAGGTCCACCTCGCCGGCATCATGTTTAAACTTATACCCCACGGTTTGGGTACGCAGGCGGTTTGCTATTTTCTTTTCGATACTATCAAATGCGCCACCGCAAATAAACAGGATATTGCTGGTATTCACCGTGATCATTTTTTGGTCCGGGTGTTTACGGCCACCTTGTGGTGGTACATTTACCATGGTACCTTCTAATATCTTAAGCAAAGCCTGCTGAACGCCTTCGCCGCTCACATCGCGCGTAATAGAAGCGTTATCGCTTTTACGGGCTATTTTATCAACTTCATCAATATAAACAATGCCCCGTTCAGCAGCATTAACATCATAATCGGCAGCCTGCAATAAGCGGGTAAGTATGCTCTCTACATCCTCGCCAACGTAGCCGGCTTCTGTAAGTACGGTGGCATCGCAAATACAAAAAGGCACATTTAATATTTTGGCAAGTGTTTTAGCCAGCAGGGTTTTGCCTGTACCGGTTTCACCAACCATAATGATGTTTGATTTTTCTATCTCCACCTCATCTTTATCCACCCGCTGGTTAAGGCGCTTATAGTGGTTATAAACCGCTACAGATAATACTTTCTTAGCATCATCCTGGCCGATAATATACTGATCGAGGTGGGTTTTGATTTCTGAAGGTTTCAGCACAGAAGGTACCGCAGGTGAAGCTTTAACTTTACGCACCTTAAGCTCTTCGGCTAAAATCTCATTCGCCTGGTCAACGCACTTATCGCATATATGCGCATCTAACCCGGCTATCAGCATCAGGGAATCCTGCTTACCTGCGCCACAAAATGAGCATCTGATCTCCTTGCTGTTCTTATTCATTGTAATGTGATTTTATCAAAATTAACCAATTGGCCGCTGATAACAAAAGCCTCAGACTGTTAAAGGCTTTTGGCGGCCAATTGTTTAAATTATTTGCTGGTATTTGCCCTTAATATTTCATCTATCATACCAAACTCCTTGGCTTCTTCGGCTATCATCCAGTGGTCGCGGTCTGATGCGTCCCAAACTTTCTGGTAATCGGTTCCGCTATGGTCAGCAATAATCTGATAAAGCTCTTTTTTAAGCTTAGTGATCTCGTGATAAGTGATCTCGATATCAGATTGCTGGCCCTGCGCACCGCCCGATGGCTGGTGGATCATAACCCGTGAGTGTGGCAATGCAGCACGTTTGCCTTTTGTACCTGCTACCAGTAAAACCGCACCCATTGAAGCGGCCATACCTGTACAGATGGTGGCAACATCGTTAGATATAAACTGCATGGTATCATAAATACCTAAACCCGCGTATACCGAACCGCCGGGTGAGTTGATATAAATTTGTATATCTCTTTTACTATCTGCCGATTGCAGGAACAATAGCTGTGCCTGGATAATGTTGGCATTCTGATCATAAATGGCATCGCCAAGAAAGATGATACGGTCCATCATCAAACGCGAGAAAACGTCCATCTGGGCGATATTCATCGGGCGCTCTTCGATGATATAAGGAGTCATACCGGTAGGCAGTTTGGCCCTGTCTACACCGGCAATAAATTTATCTACATACAGGCTGTTTATGCGGTGGTGCTTTACAGCATATTTACGAAATTCATTTTTATCAATATTACTACTCATGGTATGTGTTGTTTATTCTTTTCAGGTGCGGGATAAATATAGTTTTTAGTTGAATAGATTTACTATCATAAAGTTTGGAAAAAGTAAAAAAAGCCTCGCCTGCATTTTCAAAACCCGCCGGGCAGGGCTATATAACACAAAAGCATTTGCTGTTGGCAAATGCTTTTGGTGAAAATATATTTTTTAAAGTGATTAGTCGGCCATCGTATTAAACTCGGTAAACAGAATCTCTTTTTTATCAAGCGTAATAACACTTTTAATATAATCAAAAACCTTAACGGCCTTAACTTCTTCAAATATCTTGTTGGCGTTCTCTTTGTCCTGCAGATATTGAACTGTGTACTGGCCCAGTTGCTCTTCGCTTAAAGATTGCTGGCTATACATCCTGAACTGGTTATTCAGGCTTTGTTTAGCATAAGCAAATACTTCATCGTATTTGATCTCTATTTTGTTATCAACAATTACTTTATTAGCAATAAGCGTCCATTTAAGGTTTTTAGCAAAGTCGTTATAACCGCCTTCCAGTTCCTCGTCAGATAGTTTTTCGTTAGTGGCTTTTAACCAGCGTTTCAAAAACTCATCAGGCAATTCAAACTGTACTTTATCCAATGTATAGTTATAGATATCGTTTTGCAATTTGCGTTCGCTATCCTGTAACATCATTGTCTCCAGTTCCTCGGTGATTTTTTCACGGAAACCTTCTTCGGTTGTAACAACTCCTTCACCAAATAATTTATCAAAGAACTCCTGATTCAAATCTGCTTCGTCCAGGCGGTTTACATTTTTAACCGTTAACTGGAAGTTTGATTTTAGATCAGCTGCTTCACTTTCTTCAATTTTCAATAAACCCGCAACTTTAGCCGCATCGTTATCAAAAGCTTTTTGGACGTCAAGCGTTACCACATCGCCTTTTTTCAGACCGATCAAAGATTTCTTGATCTCTTCATCTTTTACCTGGTCCAAACGAACCGACGTAGTGTTGCTAATGCCTCCTTCAAAAACAGAACCATCCGGAGAAAGCTGCACTAATTCTGAATAAAGTACGTCGTCGTCTGCCGATACGTCAGGGTTTGTCATTTTGCCATACGCGCGACGGATATTTTTGATGCGCGATGCAAGGGTCTCGTCATCAACTTTAATTACATACTGGGTTAAAGTATCGGCCGAAGAAAAATCAACTGTAAAATCCGGAGCAAGGCCTAACTCGTAAGCAAACTCAAATTCATCGTTAAAATCCCAATTATATTCTTTAGTATCGTCCTCAAGCTTTGGCAATGGCTGGCCCAATACTTCAAGCTTTTCATCCTCAATATATTTATTCAGGCTATCTGATAACAGGGTATTGATCTCATCAACCAGAATGTTTTTACCGTACATTTTTTTGATGTGCGCCGGTGGAACCATACCCGGGCGAAAACCTGGTAATTTTGCTTTTTTTGCCTGTTCCTTTATTGCTTTCTCAACCTTTGGCTGATAATCTGCCGGGCTAAGATTGATCTTTACAATTGCATTCAGGTTGTCTGTCTTTTCCTGTGATATATTCATCTTATAGCGTATTTGTTAATCCTCTGCTGCATAGCCGCTTTGATTGCCGCTATACAAAATTTGAGGCGCAAAAGTATGAATTTATTTTTAGAATTATCAGCCTTTTGCCTTTTCGGGCGCTCTAAATTTAATAACCTTGTTCTTTACAGGTTTAACAGTGCGCAAATAGGTGTAAATAGCACTTAAATCGCTTTCGCTCATGCCGCTATATCTCCACCATGGCATAATAGTTTGAAATTCTCCGGTCTTAACAGGGGTTGCCTTTGCCCTGCTGCTATCAAACTGTTTAAAACGGGCTATAAACTGTTCCTTACTCCATGATTTTATCCCCGTAATATCGGGCGTTATATTGGCAGATTGCAATACGCCCATCTCCCCTAAATTATACTCGTTTCCGCCTGCAAGCTCCATACCGGGTATGGGTTTGCCTTTATCGGCCTTGGTATGGCAATCCCTGCAGGCAGCGGTTTGTACGAGGTAAGCGCCATATTTCAGCGTATCTTTTAAAGCGGGCACTTTACCCGGCTGGGCCTTTTGCGGCATTGTGTTTACCAGCAAATTAAGCGGAAAGTTTAACTTCCGTTTTGGATAAACCGCTTCATGTGGCGTTAAGGTACGCAGGTAAGCAATGATGCTGTAAACATCTTCAGGATCCATTTTTGAGTAAGACTGCCATGGCATAATTGGGAATATGGCCGAGCCATCTTTTTTTACACCGGTGGTAATAGCGCGATAAATTTCACCATCGGTCCAGTTTTTTAAATTAAAAGGGGTGATGTTGGGCACAAATACTTCGCCCGGAAAACTAACGCGGCTATCAAACTTTTCTCCCCCTGCCCCTATGTGGTTAGTATCTATAGGGCCTGCAAATTCGTTCCATTTACGCGAAGAATGGCAATCAATACAAACAGCTACGTAATTTGCCAGGTATTTGCCGCGCTCTAAACGCTGTGGGGTTATAGCTACTTTAAGGTTTGGCGCCTCGCCAACATTTGGCAATGCTAACGCGACATAAGCTATTGCCGCTACAATTACAAGAACTATGACAACGGCTATATATGCCGCCCATTTTTTAAACTTTTTCATGATAAGGTTAAGATACTTAATATATAACATATGACGGAAGTGTGCCGCCATATGTTACAATTTTGTATAAAAACCTTAATCAATTTTTTTAAGGGTTGATGCCCCGGTTTTTTCGCTGTTTACAGTGCCCGGGTTACCACGATACTGTATGTCTGAGGCACCGGTGGTATGTACGCTTAGTTCATTTAAAACATTCACCTTACACTCGCTTGCCCCAGATGTTTCAATGTTATACCTGCCTACTACAAAATCAAGCGCATTTACCTTGCCTGATCCGCTTAAATGCAGGTCATGTGAAGCGGCTTGTCCTCTTAAGGCTATCTCGGTAGCGCCGCTGCCTTCAGTACTTACATTGGCCGCGCTTAAATCCATATCTACTTTGGTAGCGCCTGAAAGATCAAAGTGTAAATCTTTAACATTTAAACGCCCATCAGTTTTAAGCTCTATACCACCAGAAGCTTCAATCTCATTGAGGTTACGCACACCTATTACCAGCGTAATTTCGCGACTGCCGCAAATGTTACGTTTATTTTTTATTCTTAGCGTGCCACCGTTTACGTCGGTTAAGATATATTGTAATAAATTATCGTCGGCGGTTATCACTACATTTTGCGAGCTATCCTGTTTAAGCGTTACCTTAAAACCACCGGCTATATCCAGCTTGGTGAAGTCGCCAACTTTATGTGTTTCGCTCTTGATATCGCCCGATCCCTTTTTACATCTGAACCTGCGGCAGGAGGTTAACACGGTTACTGATGCGATAGCTATAACTAAGATTATGTTTATGTGGTGCTTTTTCATATTTAAAGGGTTTTGGTTTAAGGTTTGACAACGCTTTACGCAATGAAGTTACATTAAAAATCAAAAAGCCGTCAAATGTTTTTTTCTTCGACGGCTTGAGTATATGGATAAGATTTAAGGTTGTGTATGATTATAAAGTTTTTGCTTCTTTGATATTTGCTTTAGCCACGGTGTTAACAGGTACCTGTTTTTTAACAACATTTACTGCCATAAGGCTGCTGTTGTTAATGTTGGCAGGCTGGGCGTACTCCAGATTGATATCATTTACCCTGCCCGCTAAATTAGCTTTAGCATCATCGTTAACGGTTACATTGGCTTTGTAAGCGTCTAAGTTCAGGGTAACAGTTGCGGCATCGTAAAGATTAACATCCAATTCAATTTTTGATAATTTACCGAATGATTTTACTTCGGCGTTATCATAAGCGGCAATTGCACGAAGGTCTGCTGCTGTAACCCAAACTACCAATTTCTGGTCGTTGTATGATGAAATGCGCAGTACACCATTCTGGCTTTGTACCAAAGCGCTTTCTGAGTAGTATTTGTTATAAACTTTCACTTTGTCGCTTTCGCCGTCTGATACATACAGCTCAACATTGCCGCGGATCTCGATCTTATTGATGCGGCTAACATTTGTCAAAACGGTGGCTTCGTCGTTACCATTATCAGTAACATTTGCATAAGTGTTTTTTGTGGTTACCACTGCCATAATCATTAAGGCTACCATGGTTAAAATTCTTGTTTTCATTTTATTAATATTTTGATTATGAATAATATGTGTTATGTTTTTATATCGTTAAATACATCAATATGACGAGCAGCAGCGCAAAACGTTACAGCCACATAGTGTATTTTAGACACAGTACGGTTTTATGTCGGTAAAAGCGGTAAAATGAGCGGTGAAATGAGGCGGGAGTTTTAAGGTCAGGGCAGTGACTCACCCCGACTACGCTGCGCTGGTCGACCCTCTCTGCTGCGCAAAGAGGGTGAAGGAATTCTATTTTGCTATGCCCCTGTCGACTTTGCCGACATAATTACCTCTCCTAAATCCTCTCCGAGGACAGGACTTTTAATAACTCACTTTCGCTTGCGAAGAGAGGGTGACCGAGCGGAGCGATGACCGGGTGAGTCAACAAAAAAAGCCATCCGTGATTGACGGATGGCTTCGATTTATATATATTGAACTTTAAAAGTATTGCTTTACAGGATGGCTAATTCCTGATCATTAGCCTTTACAAATTTGGTAGTTACTGTTTTGCTTGTATTTGCGGCAGCCAGGTTGGTCTGGTTAACAGTAGCCGACTGATCCTGGGTTAAGCTGTACTGATCTATTATACCACTTATGTTAGCTTTGGCACGGTCGTTAACTTTAATGTTTGCTTTGTATGCATCCAGTGTAAGGTTGGCCGATGCATTGTTGTTAAGCGTTACATCAATATCAATTTTAGAAAGGTTACCGAATGATTTTACGGTAGAGTTATCATTGGCCGTGATAGCGCGCAGGTCATTAGCAGTTACCCAAACCACCAGTTTCTTATCGGTGTATGATGATATGCGTAACACACCGTCCTGGTTTTGTACCAATGCATTTTCTGAATAGTATTTGTTATAAACCTTTACCTGGTCTGCGCTACCATCAGATACGTATAATTCAACGTTACCGTGCAATTCAATCTTGTTAATTTTGCTAACGTTTGTCAGTACTGTGCTGGCATCTTCGTTCTTGATGCTTTTGTCTGTTGCGTAAACTGATGATACTGAACCTAAGGCTAAAGTTACTACAGTTGCTATGGTTAAAAATTTCGCTTTCATGGTTTAATATTTTGATTGTGAGTGTTTTAATTATTTCTTGTTGTTAATTACACTCATAAGACGAGCCCACTTTGAAAACGTTACAGCAGTTTACCCGCAATTAGATGTACAGGGCAATTCACTCGGTGAACACGCAATTTATGTCGGTGAAATCAGAATATATTTTTAAGGAAATTGGAGACAGGAGGGCCGGGCGTTTACAGATAGTAATTTTCGCCGTCGGTTTTTAGCTTCCCGGCATCAAGCAACAGGCGGATGGTTTGGATCTTCTCTTTCTCGTTACCTATTTTCAGGGCGGGTATCAGTTCATTGATAGTAAAGGTCCCGGTGCTGAGCAGCTGTACTATTTCATTAGTGATATCGTCAATAATTTCGCTGGCGCGTTTCTCTCGGCGCTCTTCCAGGCAAACATCGCAAACACCACATTTAGGAGAATTCTCCTCGTCGAAATAACTTAACAGCATCTGGCTGCGGCAATGCTTTGCCTCGGCATAGGCAAATACCGCTTCCAACTT
The DNA here is from genome assembly GCF_042676805.1 of Mucilaginibacter litoreus. NCBI lineage: Bacteria > Pseudomonadati > Bacteroidota > Sphingobacteriia > Sphingobacteriales > Sphingobacteriaceae > Mucilaginibacter > Mucilaginibacter litoreus. Next base: position 282,403 of record NZ_JBHTHZ010000001.1, read on the forward strand.
CTTTTTATAGGTTGCCTGGCGTTGCGCTATATATGCTTTGTTGACATACAGATTGCCTGCATGCTGCCGGGGTTTTATCCAGGTAATTTGCGGTTGATCCGTCTGTGGCAGATAGCTCAGCAAGTTAAACTGCTGCAACTGCTGTAAGCCGGTAATTACCTGCTGTACGCTCATACCCGTACGGCGGGCAACATCAAACTCTTTTATGCGCACATAATTTTCAAAGGACCCTCCGTAAGAACGCAGAAGGGTTTTAACAAATGGGTCCCAACCGGGGTTTTGTATCTGAAAGTTGTATAGCTCCTCGTTCAGCACCTCAAACCTGAACCGCGATGGTAAAAACACACTTTCTGTGAACGATACATAACCATCCTGCTCTAGGAACTTAAGGGCATTGAGCGTCTTGATAGCGTCCAACTCAAATCGGGTACAAAACTCACCCAGGTCGAGGTCAAAGCTTACGCCTTCGCCGGCCTCATACGCCAGTTGGCAGTAGTTGCCCAGATGATGATATATCTTCTTGATCTCCTCTACCGATGGAAAATTCTGCAAGAACCTTTTTTGCTGCCTCAGTTTATCGGTAGGGTTAAACAATAGCACGGCAAAAGCCTTTTGCTCGTCGCGCCCCCCCCTGCCTGCTTCCTGGTAGTAAGCTTCCAGGCTGTCTGGCATGTCTTTATGAATAACAAAACGTACATCCGGTTTATCAATACCCATCCCAAAGGCATTGGTTGCTACAATGATACGGCTGCGGTTGTTTTTCCAGGCTTCCTGCTTTTCAGATCGTTCGTCGGCGGATAGCCCGGCATGGTAATAGTCTGCCTTAACATGGTTTTGCTGATAAAATTTAGCTATTTCAAAGGTTTCTTTACGACTGCGCACATATACAATGCCGCTACCCGGTATACCATGGGCTATATCCAGCATTTTGCGCAGCTTGTCTTCCGTATGCTGAACAACATAACTCAAATTCTTCCGCTCAAAGCTTTTTTGAAAAACCGAAGCATCTTTAAAAGCCAGCTTTTGCTGTATATCCTCCTTTACTTCGGCGGTGGCCGTAGCGGTAAGCGCAAGTACCGGCACAGCAGGATGCAACTCGCGCAGAGCGGCGATCTGCAGATATGGCGGCCTGAAATCATACCCCCACTGTGAGATACAATGCGCCTCGTCAACCGCAAACAGGTTAACGTTCATGTATTTAATGCGCTCGCGCACCAACTCAGAAAGCAGGCGCTCGGGCGAGAGGTACAAAAACTTCACCGGGCCGTAAATACAGTTATCCAGCGCTATATCCACCTCCCGTTTACCCATGCCCGAAATGATGGCAATTGCAGGAATGCCTTTAGCTGTAAGGTTTTCAACCTGATCTTTCATCAGGGCTATCAACGGCGATACAACGATACATATCCCCTCTTTAGCCATGGCCGGCACCTGGAAACATACCGATTTACCCCCGCCGGTAGGCAGCAAAGCCAGGGTATCATGGCCTTGCAGAACAGAGGATATAATCTCCTCCTGCATCGGCCTGAAATTATCGTGCCCCCAGTATTGCTTAAGTATTTCGCGCGTGGTCATGCCTTACAAAAAAAGCCCGGCAAGCGGGCTTTTACTAAATATAAAAAGTTTTATCTGGTTTTAATGTTTACGTAGTCTCTGTCCTTTTCGCCTACATATATCTGGCGCGGGCGGCCAATAGGCTCTTTATTTGCTTTCATTTCCTTCCACTGGGCAATCCATCCCGGCAGGCGGCCAAGTGCAAATAAAACGGTAAACATTTCTGTTGGGAAACCTAAAGCAGTGTAAATGATGCCTGAGTAAAAATCTACATTTGGATAAAGTTTACGCTCAACAAAGTAAGGGTCGTTCAATGCCACTTCTTCCAGCTTTTTGGCAATATCAAGCGTTTCATCCTTCACCCCTAATTTCTCCAGTATGTCGTCGCATGCCTTTTTGATGATCCTGGCACGCGGATCGAAATTTTTATACACACGGTGTCCAAAACCCATCAACCTAAACGAATCGTTCTTGTCTTTTGCCTTGGCAACCCACTTATCTACATCGCCCCCATCTTCTTTAATTTTTTGCAGCATCTCTACCACAGCCTGGTTGGCACCGCCATGCAGCGGGCCCCAAAGTGCCGAGATCCCTGCAGATATGGAAGCGTACAGGTTAGCGTCTGACGAACCTACAATACGCACAGTAGAGGTTGAACAGTTTTGCTCATGATCGGCATGCAGTATCAGTAACTTGTTCATGGCGCTTACCACTACCGGGTCTATCTCAACCTCTTCGGTACGCTGGCCAAACGTCATATGCATAAAGTTGGTTACGTAATCATATTTATTACGCGGATAGATAACCGGATGCCCCAGGGATTTTTTATATATCCATGATACAATGGTACTCATCTTGGCAATGAGCTTAATGATCTCGAGGTTAACCTCATCCGCAGTAAGGCCTTGTTTTAATGAAGCCGGGTTAAACGCAGCAAGCGCACCTATCAATGATGACAGCTGCCCCATTGGGTGCGACCCTGATGGAAAGCCGTCAAAAAATTTTTTCATATCCTCATGCACAAGGGTATGATGACTTATTTCGTATTCAAAGCCTTTGAGCTCTTCTTCGGTAGGCAGGTTGCCATATATCAGCAGGTATGCAACCTCAATAAAGGTGGATTGCTCGGCCAGTTGCTCTATCGGGTAACCCCTGTATTTCAATATGCCTTTTTCGCCATCTAAAAAAGTAATGGCGCTTTTAGTAGCACCTGTATTTTTATATCCTACATCAAGCGTTACATAACCGCTCTGATCGCGCAGTTTAGAAATATCAATGGCTTTCTCGCCCTCAGTACCCTCTATTACAGGAAGATCATACGTTTTATCACCAATTTTTAATTGTGCTGTTTCAGACATAGGAAATATAGTATTTGCAACAAATGTAATTAAATCTGCGTATTATTAGCTCTCAAGATACATTTACTCTTTGTAAAATTATCTTTAAACAATATTCTGTTTTCTCAATTTTGTTTGGCTTTATTAAAAAAATTACCTTAGCTGCATGTCTTTCAAAAACCGGGTTCTTGTTTCCATTGAAAATGACATTACTATATACCGGCTTGTGCTGGTAGGGCTGTTGGTTGCAAGCCCGGCGTTACACTATTTATGCTATAATAACAGTTACGATCCTTTTTGGTTACGCGGAATAAACAGCGGGCTTTGCCTGGTAACCCTTGCGTTTTCTTACAGCAAAAATAAGGCGATCTTTAAAAGCATGATCTATGTCACCATAGCATCGTTCATGTTCATCAACAACTACCTGCTTTTAGGTACTAATGGTTTTGCAAACGTTTATCTTTTTAGTTCTATTACCATTTTCATTGCGCTTACCTTGTTTTGCAAGCAACGCATTGAATTTATTGGCATCAGCATATTCAATTTTATTGCCGTAGTGGCCGCGTACAGTTTTGCGCCAAAGCTTAATATAACATTTACAGCCCTCATTATACTTATTGGTGTTTTCGATCTGATAGCTTACATGTCTTTTTTAGCTGTTATGGCTTACAAGGCACAATTTAAAAAGGCGGTAAGCAACGTTATTGAGTTAAATGAATCGTTATTAACAAAATCAAGAAAACTAAAAGAAAGCCAGCAGCAACTGCATGCGCTTATCAGTTCAGTAAACGATACTATTTTTGAGTTTGATGAAAACCAAACCTGTATAAATGCATGGTTTGGCCCTCAAACGCCTGCTTATTTAAACCGGGAGCAATTTTTAAACAAAACACTTACCGAAGCTATAGGCCCGGATAAAGCCCGGCCCTTTCTGGAAGCATACAATTATGTGATTCAACATAAAAAACCTCACAGTATTGAGTTTTCTTCAATTTATGGCGAAGCTGGTTGGTTTGTAGCCAAGGCATCACCTGTGCTTGATGTTAATGGCAATTATACCAAACGCATATCTGTGGCAGTTACCGATATTACCGAGCAAAAACGGTATGCCAATGCTTTGATAGAAAATGAGTCCTTATTACTGCAGGCCCAGCATATAGCCAAAACAGGCAATTGGTGGTATGACGAATATAGTAAGGAAAATTACTGGTCTGAAAGCCTGTATCATATATTGGAGGTTAATGAAATACCCAATGGCCTTACGAGGTTTGAATATTATCTTAGCCTTGTTCACCCCAACGACCGGGATGCTGTTTCAGGCTATTTAACCAATATCTATTTTACTGATAAAAACAGTATCCATCACAAGTTAATTACCCCTAAGGGTAATTTAAGATATTTAAAGATTCTGCGTGGCGATCTGCTGTATGATGCCGATGGTAATATTAAACGTGTTGTTGGTATAATTCAGGATATCACTGAATCAAAACTGGCCGAAAAGGCGGTTAAGGTTAGCCAGGCCGAGCTTTTAGAGGCACAAACAATTGCCAAAATAGGAAACTGGAAGTGGGACAGCGCCACTAACGTGCTTGCATGGAGCCATGAAGTGAACTCCATACATGAGATAGACATCAGCCGGGCTTCAAAATCTCGATTCGGGAGGCTCCTGCTCCAGTACATCCACCCCGATGACAAGTATATTGCCAGGCAGCTTTTCGGCAATGGTAACGTTAGCGGCGAAAGCTTTGAATACCGCATAGTTACTCCAAAAGGCAATATTAAGTACATCAACGTTATAACCGGTAAATTAATGTACCGCCAAGATGGCAGCATTCGTAAGATCATTGGTACGCTGCAGGATATTACCCAGCGAAAGCAGGCCGAAATTGAACAACATCGTACAGAAAACAAGTACCGCCGTGTACTGGAAACCATTAAGCTGGCTGCAGTATCGTTAGATGCCAGCGGAAAAGTAATTTTTTGCAATAAATACCTGGCTAACTTACTTGGTTATACCCAAAGTGAAATGATGGGGATGAACTGGATGCAAAACTTTGTTACGGATGACCACAGACAGATAATTACCCAATGGTTTACCGGTAACCAGGTAAAGGCACATTACACCAATCCTGTTATTTGCCGTAACGGCGATCTAAGGATAATCAGCTGGCAAAACACGGTAAGTTATGACGAGCGTGGCAATATCAAAGAAACTACCAGCATTGGGGAAGATATTACTGTACAGCAAAAGGTAAGGCAGGAACTGATTACAGCAAAAGAACAGGCAGAGCGTTCGTCGCACTTTAAGTCGGAGTTTTTATCTATCATGAGTCATGAGATACGAACACCCATGAACGCTGTAATAGGCACTACTAATTTGCTTTTACAGGAAAACCCCAAACCCGAACAGTTAGAGTACCTTAATACGCTAAAATTCAGCAGCGATAACTTGCTGGCTATAATAAATGATATTTTAGATTATAATAAGATAGAGGCCGGCAAGCTGCAGCTAAGCCATGCGCCGTTTAACATTTATCAGCTTACTCAAAACATCAGGCAGTTATTTTATGCTAAAGCTACCGAAAAAGACCTGGCGATAGAGCTGTTCATAGATAATGATATTCCGGAATTTTTGATGGGCGACCATATACGCCTAAGCCAGATACTGTTTAACCTGGTAAGTAATGCAGTTAAATTTACGCATAAAGGCAAGGTTACAATAGCTTTGGAAAATGAACATAAGCAAAATACCGGTGATGTTTCTATCAGGTTTACAGTAACCGATACCGGCATAGGCATTGCGCCTGAAAACCTTACCCTGGTGTTTGATCCGTTTATACAGGGGCCACAAACCATTACCCATGAATATGGGGGTACCGGGTTAGGTTTAGCCATAACCCGTCGTTTAATTGAACTTTACCAAAGCAGTATTGATGTTGCCAGCAATTTAGGGGAAGGCACAAAATTTACCTTTACTATTCGGTTTGCTATAGCCACCCAGGTATTGCAGAGTGAAAAAAATGTTAATGCCAGTGTTGCCGCTATATTGCCTCAAAGCCTTGCCGGTATAAGCGTACTTGTAGTGGATGATAATAAAATGAATTTGATGATCGCATCCAAGTTTCTGAAAAAGTGGGATGCAAAAGTATCTGAAGCTATAAACGGCAGGATAGCATTGGAAATGACGATTGCCAACAACGGCTATGACTTGATTATAATGGACCTGCAAATGCCGGTTATGGATGGCTTTGAAGCAACGGCATTAATAAAGCAACGTTATCCGGATGTGCCGGTTATAGCTTTTACCGCTGATGCCATGCCAGAAACCCACACCAAGGCTTATGAAGCAGGTATGTGCGATTATCTGACTAAACCGTTTGTACCGGAGGTTCTTTTTGAAAAGATATCAAAATATTGCAAGTTGAACACAAACACCAGCTCTTTGCCTGAGTAAAAATCTCTCCTTTAAGCGCAGCTAATTGTTAATTTGTTCGGATAGCCTCTACCGGGTCCAGCTTAGATGCAAAGTAAGCTGGTACAATGCCTGATATCATGCCGATGGCGACTGAAATAGTTAAAGCGCGTATAACATTACCGGCATCAACTACTACCTGTATATCAGCAACTGCCTTTACCGCAAAAGTGCCTAAATAAACCAAAAACAGGCCAATGAGCCCTCCCATAAGGCACAAGGCAACAGCTTCTATCAAAAACTGCAGTAATATAAAGTAGTTTTTAGCCCCAAGGGATTTTTGAATACCTATGATATTGGTACGTTCTTTTACCGATACGAACATGATATTGGCTATACCAAAACCACCTACCAGTACAGAAAAACCACCTATGATCAATCCCGCAATGTTTACCACACCAAAAAGCTGGTCTAACTGGTTTGTCAGGATGGTTGATTTATTTAAAGAAAAATCATCCTCGCCACCGGGCCTGATACTGTGTATAGACCGCATAATACCGCGCACTTCGCTTTCCACTTCTTCGTCGCTCAAATTATCGTGCCCGCGCACAATGATCTGTGGGTTATATTTCTCGTTCTGAACGTCAATTAAATTTTTAGCAAAGTTTAAAGGCAGTAATATTTCGTTATCGCTGGTAATACCCAGCATATCTTTTCCCTCTTTGGCAAATACGCCTATAATGGTAACGTTCCTGCCCATTATTTTTATCTCCTTACCAATAGCATTTCCATCCGGAAACAGGTTGGAGGCAATATCTGCACCTATAATAGTTACCGGCGCACCCGTGCGCGATTCGATCTCCGTAAAATAGCGCCCATCCTGAAAATCAAAGTTCCAGGTCTTGTCATGGTCATGCGATACGGCGTCTATTTGTGCACCTTCTACTGTGTTACTTCCATACTTTACGGTACGGTTATCAATACTTATTTCATAAGAAATGGCTTTGGCCGTCTGGCTGCGGCGGGCCAATTGGTCAAAATCGCGAAGTTTGGGTACCGGCCGCTGCATATACTTCCACCACGGAAAGTTGTCCTCGCCAACCCAGGGCCACTTTTGTATATAAATACTGTTGCTGCCTAACTTATTTACACTTTTTTGAAGATTGTTGCGCAGCGTATCCACAGCAGAGAATACGGCAATTATAGTGAATATACCGATGGTAACACCTAATAATGAAAGTAGTGTGCGCAGCTTATTTTGCCTTAACGCGTCGTAAGCGAATAAAAAACTTTCACGAATGAGTTTGAGTATAATCATACAGTATATGGTTACTATAATTGTTGCCCTGATTAAAACAGTATTTGTTAGACTGTGTTAAAGCATTTAAGTTACAGTATTTTTCAATTTAAACCTTAATCAAAAAATGGCGCATAATTTATGAAAAAATTTATACATTTGCGCCCTGAAAATTCGTATATACAAGCATGAAATTATCCCAGTTTAAATTCAATTTACCTGAATCATTAGTTGCCCACACACCGGCAGATAAGCGCGACGAATCGCGTTTAATGGTTTTACACCGTGATTCAGGAAAAATTGAGCATAAGATTTTTAAGGATGTTTTGGATTACTTTGATGATCAGGATGTAATGATCCTGAATAACACCAAAGTATTTCCGGCACGTATGTATGGCAACAAGGAAAAAACCGGCGCTACAATTGAGGTATTTTTGTTGCGCGAACTGAACAAAGAATTACGCCTTTGGGATGTTTTGGTTGACCCTGCCCGTAAAATACGCGTAGGCAACAAACTTTATTTTGGCGATGACGACCTGCTGATTGCCGAGGTTGTGGATAATACCACATCACGTGGCCGTACCATCCGCTTTTTGTTTGACGGTACCGACGAGGAGTTTCGCCGTAACGTGGAGATCCTGGGTGAAACACCGCTGCCTAAATACATCAAACGTAAAGCAACTGCCGAAGATAAAGAGCGTTACCAAACTATTTTTGCTAAAAACGAAGGCGCTGTTGCCGCCCCTACCGCAGGTTTGCACTTTAGCCGTGAATTAATGAAACGCCTTGAGCTTAAAGGAGTAGAGTTTGCCGAAGTTACCTTGCATGTTGGCCTGGGTACCTTTCGCCCGGTTGAGGTTGAAGACCTGACCAAGCATAAGATGGATTCTGAGCAATTCATTATCGAGCAAAGTCAGGCTGATATTGTAAACCGTGCTATTGAGCATAAAAAAAGGGTTTGTGCTGTTGGCACTACTTCAATGCGTACTATTGAGTCGGCAGTTTCTGCCAACAAAACACTTAAAGCGGCTAACGACTGGACCAGCAAGTTCATTTTCCCGCCGTATGATTTTAGCATTGCCAATAGCATGATTACTAACTTCCATACACCAGAGTCGACTTTGTTGATGATGATATGCGCGTTTGGCGGTTACGAGCACGTAATGCATGCTTATGAAGTAGCGGTAAAAGAAAAATACCGTTTCTACAGCTACGGCGATGCTATGCTGATTATTTAATTAGTGAGTGATAGATGGTAAGCGGTGCGTAGTAACAATTCTGCTATCCTTGCCAACCAGATATTTGAGATATGAGCTAAACTCATATCTCATTTTTGTTTTATAGCTTTGAGGTCAAACGAGTCATCCCGAAATCTTTTCGGAATCTCATAGCAAATTTAAATTTGCTGTTGAGATGCTGAAACAAGTTCAGCACGACAGAAATACCAGATACATGTTAAATCTCACATCTAAAATCTCACATCTAAAATCTAATACCTACGCCATCATTGTTGCCGGTGGCTCGGGCAGTCGTATGCAGTCGGCATTGCCTAAGCAGTTTATTGAGCTTTGCGGGGAGCCTGTTATGATGCATACCATAAGGGTATTCCACCAAAGCAAAACATCGCCGCAAATTATACTAGCGCTCAACCCTGGCTATCATGATCTTTGGAAAGAACTTTGCCACAAATACAACTTTAAAATACCTCATACTGTAGTAGCAGGCGGCCAAACACGCTTCCATTCTGTGAAAAATGCTGTGGATAGCATTACTGAGGATAATGCCCTGATAGCCGTGCATGATGCCGTTCGGCCGCTTACGCCGCTTAGCGTAATTGATGAAAGTTATGAACAGGCCGCCAAAAACGGCTCCGCTGTTGCCGCCGTAAAAAGCCGCGACTCGGTAAGGCAGTTAAACGGCGAACTGACATCATGCCTTGACAGGGAAAACATTTACCTGGTACAAACGCCGCAAACATTTCAATCGGCTTTGCTTAAAAAAGCTTATGAGCAGGGCTATGTTGAAAGTTTTACTGATGATGCATCTGTTGTTGAACGAAGCGGTGTAAAAATACACCTGATAGAAGGAAGCCATAGTAACATTAAGATCACCTTTCCTGAAGACATGGCTATTGCAGAAGCCGTATTAAACAAAAAAGCCATCAGCAATAGCTAATGGCTTAAATATTACGTCACAAAATATCAGGCTCGTCTTATCACACCTAATAAAAGGGCGATAACAGCTATCACTAATAAAATGTGTATCAATCCTCCTGCGTGGTTAACAAAGAATCCGAAGATCCACCCTATAACCAGAATAACTGCGATAATGTACAATAAGCTTCTCATGGTAATGTGTATTTAGTTGTTAAAGTTTTTGTTGATATATATTAAACCAGCTTTAAACCAAAAGGTTTTAAGAATGTAAAAGGCCTCGATCGGGCCTATTAAATTATCAGGCTCGTCTGATAATGCCTAATAGTAAAGCAATAATTGCTATCACCAATAAAATATGAATTACGCCACCGGCATCTGCGTAGAAAAATCCAAATGCCCATCCTATTACAAGAATTACGGCAATAATGTACAATAAGCCTCTCATTTTTTTTGATATGTTTTTGTTTAAGTAGATATTAACTAAAAAAACCAAATACCAAAATCATTCCAAATTACCTATGTATAAAAAAAGCCGCTGATTATCAGCGGCTTAACTATTATAATAATATTTTTTTAATATTCGTCTTCGTTGAAAAAGAAATCATCTTTTGTAGGGTAATCAGGCCATATCTCTTCAATATTTTCATAAGGTTCGCCATCATCTTCAAGCGCCTGCAGGTTTTCAATAACCTCTACGGGTGCACCAGAACGTATGGCATAGTCAATTAACTCATCTTTTGTGGCAGGCCAGGGAGCATCTTCCAGGTGTGATGCTAATTCAAGTGTCCAATACATGTTTTTATATTAAATGGTAAATAGTATAATGTTTAGATTTTCGCAAAAGTATAATATTTTTAAATTGATTTTCAATATTTTTTTGTAAAATTTTTAAACACGCGGTATCCACTGATTTTCAGCAACTTTATATTCGTAAGCTATGGCACGCGCCAATGTAAACAAGTAATCGCTGAGCCGGTTCAAATAAATTTTCACTTTCTCGTCAACCGTGCTTTCTTCGCCCAGATGCACACATAAACGCTCAGCGCGGCGGCAAACACAACGGGCAATATGGCAAAAAGAAATAGCATTGCTGCCGCCTGGTAATATAAAATGACGAAGCTCTGGCAACGTTTCATTCATCCTGTCCATCTCCCTTTCCAGCAACTCAATGTCTGTAGCATGAAGATCAGGAATAACCATTTTTGATTTTTCAGGGTCTGCAGCTAAAGATGATCCTATTGTAAAAAGCCTGTCCTGTATTTCTTTCAGTATATTCTTATCATGCTGGTCAATTCCCTGATCGCGAATAAGGCCTATATAGGAGTTCAACTCGTCTACCGTACCATAACTTTCTATCCGCAGATGATATTTAGGCACACGTGTGCCGCCTATCAGGGATGTGTAACCTTTATCACCGGTTTTGGTATATATTTTCATAAGCAATTAAATATTCGTGATGGCGTTTTAATATGCATATTTACAAAGTTTAAACTTAAACATCTGCTTTGTGTTTTGTTCAAATAAATTCTGTACAGCCATCATGAAATTTATCATCTCATCAGCACGGTTTGTTACCATAAGTTTATTTACAACATCGCTTTTAAGCTTTAACTGCAGCAATACCGGTTCAAAAAAGAATACCGACAGTGTAGCTACTGCCACTGCGGCAAAACCCGCCTCTTTCAGTAAGTTTTTAAGCGAAACGCAGTTTAATGAGCTTTTTCCTGAGCGCAACAAGTTTTACACTTATGCAGCTTTTATAAAAGCGGTTGATGAGCTGGCCCAAATAAAGGTGCAGGTAACACGCAGGGCGGTTTCGGTATACCAGTTCATCCGTACAGACAAACGCACCGGCAAGGCCACCACAGTGCGCCAGGATGGGGACTGGAACGAAGAATGGGCCAAACAAAAACCCGACAGCACTTATATGGTTGATTACGGCGGCTTTTGCACCGAAAGCGACGCTACCACCAATAAACGCGAGCTGGCAGCGTTCTTCGCGCAAATAGCCCATGAAACCCGGCACGGCCAAAATGAAAGTTATACCGATGGCCTTATGCTTTTGCATGAAGACAATACCAATATCAACTATATAAGCGACAGCGACGAGTACTCGCCGGTGGCCGGGCAAAAGTACTATGGCCGCGGCCCTATGCAAATCAGTTATAATGGCAATTATGGCTATGCGTCCGACTGTATATTTGGCGATAAAAAGGTTTTGCTGAACAATCCGGGCCTTGTGGAAACCGACCCGGTAGTATCATTTAAAACGGCTATTTATTTTTGGATGACGCCGGAAACACACAAGCCCTCGGCACATGATGTAATGATTGGCAAATGGCAGCCTAAAGAGAGCGATAAGGCCAAAGGACGTACACCTGGTTTCGGCATGACCATTAACATTGTTAACGGCGAATTGGAATGTAATAAAGGGGAAGACAATTACAGTATGAAAGACCGTATTGGCTTTTACCAGTTCTTTTTGAAAAAATTGGGCATTACCGACCCTAACTGCGCTTGCAGCTGCGGTAAAATGGAGCCTTATAAATATTGATAAAAATGCTACAGGTGGATATTTGCAATACTGAGGGGATCAAAGATATATTACTATCACTGCAAGCTGATACCCATCCTCTTTGGGGCAGCATGAGCGCCCGGCAGATGCTTGAGCACATGATTGACCAGGTACAATATACCAATGGTGTAAAAACACCTGTTGATACCGGCCTGCCCGCAGATTTTGAGGAACAAAAACAACGTTGGGTGTACACCAATGAACCCATCCCCCGGAATGTGGTACTTGCACAATTACCTGATGAGCTCACCTACCCTGATCTGGAAACCGCGGAGCAACAGTTACTTGCTGAACTGGAAACTTTCCATGCCTACTACCGGGCTAACCCGGGCATAATGGTATTACACGGCGGCTTCGGCATGATGGATTACCATGAATGGGTGTTGTGGCACAACAAGCACTTCACCCATCATTTTAAACAATTCGGCCTTATCCAATAGTTAAACATTTAGGTTGTAATAAATAAATGGTTGTACTATCTTAGTACCATGAACTCCTTATCAGTTGATGCCACCGGCCTTCCCGATATTGGCAAATACCCCTATGATACCACCTGTCAAAGACTCAGAAACCGTTTCAGGATAGAGGTACCAGGTAAGATAGATTTTAAACTGGAGCAATTTGAGGTATTGAACCATCATAAAGCAGTGAACCTGCGCGATACTTTTGCCATCAAAAACCCATGCGGCGATAGTTATATATTGCTTTTAGATACAGATATAAATACACATTCTATTAACCAGCAGGAAAAAAGCAGTGCGGCCTCTTTCCAGCCATGGGCATTGGCCTATTTAAAGCGCAACTTTGGCCGTATTATCATCCGCACAGAAACGATTGTGGACAAGATACGCGAAGTTATATTCCCCATAGAGTTCGATATCAGGGATGACAAACCGTTCAGCAAACGTTTTTACGTTTTAACGGACGATCGTCAAAAGGCCGAAACAGCTATGACTAAGGAGTTCAGGGACGCGGTAATGTCCATCAAAAAAAGTGATTTTGTGATTGAGATATTTGAACATACCCTTATCATCGGCAACCATAAGCCTGTAACACCCGAAAACACACTTTACCTGGCTGATTTCGTTGCAAAACTTGCTGAGTTAAAGTGTTAGCTAATCTACTATCGCCGGCAATATATACTCCTGCATCATTTTATCAACCTGCGGATGGGCATAGCCTTCATTATATGCAGTTGAGGTTATTACAACTACCAGTGGCGCATCTTTAAATACAAATATTTTGTTGCCGCCATTGCCTGTGCAGTACCATGTTTCGTAAGTTTTATTGTTTACCTGGTAAGTTTTATTCCAGAACAGGTAACCATAGTAGCCCGGGCCAACAACATCGGCAGGTAAGGCCATGTATCTGGTGAACGATTTTTCGACCCAACTTTGTGGTATCACCTGCTTGCCATTCCAAATGCCTTTATTTTTATAGAGTTGCCCAAACCTGGCAAAGTCAATCGCCCTTAAGCGTATTCCGCCAGCTGTATTAGGTACGTTTTGCGGCGTATACTGCCATTTGTAGTTTGTTATACCTAAAGGTTTAAACAGTTTGGTGTCGGCGTATCTCTCAAGCCCCCCGGGTACTTTTTGGTTTAAGATGTCGCCCAGTACTACTATCCCGGCGGTAAAATAATTCCAGCTTTTGTATGGTTCTTTGTTGCTATCTACCTTCAGATCGATGGCAAACTTAACCCAGTTGGTAGTTGGGTACATATTATTTTCGTTACCGGGCGAGTTATCGTCATTATCGTTAGCATCAAAAACAGAGCTCATGGTAAGCAGGCTTTTAAGTGTGATGCTGTCTTTTTTGGGTGAATAATGGTCATATTTCTTCAGGTCGTAAAATTCACTAAGCGTTTGCAGTTCCGACTTGATATAGCCATCATGTATAGCAATACCCATCGTAGCGGATGCAAACGTTTTGCCGACCGAACGCGGATCATGCAGGGTATCCCGGCCACTTCCGTTGAAGTATTCTTCAATTAATAACTTCCCGTTTTTAATGACAACAATACCACTGATATTTTTGAATTTATTTTGCAGGATCTTTTCGTTCAGGTCAGTAATCAGTTGCTTATTGTACGTATCTGTTGATACCGGCCAGCCGCTGTTAGGTTTAATAGTCTGGATGGTTTTATCCTTTACATCAATAATAGGTATAACAACTTTTATCTCTCCCTGGGCTATTAAATCGCCAACCTTCAACTCGGGTATGCTTACGTAAGGCCGTAATTCTATCTTAAGTGTATGCGCGCCTGTTGTCAGCGCTTCCTCGCCTCCGCGCAGCATGAAACGGCTGAACATGTACCTCGACCACATATCCTCGTGCAGAGTGCTTAAAAGCTTAACCGTTAAAACTGTTCGCCCATTTTTATTGCGTGCATAACCGGCTCCTTTGTGCAGATTTTCCTGGTAAATCTGTTTACCATCTACATAAAAAGTAAACTGATAATTACCCTGGTTAAGCTGCTCTATAGTTAAATCGGGCGCTAATTGATGCTGGTAGTTAGTGAGTGAGTTAGCCATAAAAGCACACATGCTTAAATTGCTTTGAGGGCCTAAAGTGATCTCTTTTAAAAAATCCGCTTCAGTAGTTTTAGCCAAAGGGATAGTATCTGTTAAAAACACAATACGCCCTATATTAGCCTTTTGCAAAGGCGAAGTTATGCTATCGGGCCGAACAATATTGGCAACCTGGGCAAAAAGGCTGTGTGTAGTTATAAGTGTAAGAAGCAAATACGCAGGTTTGATTATCCTCATGGGCTAAACTGTTTTCACAAAGTTGCATAAACCTTTCAAGGTAAAATAGAACATATTTAACGTGCTATGAAAATAACAATTGGCGATATAGGGAAGGCTTACAATTGTTGAATTGCTTAAAGCAGCGAAGAAAATGGCTTTGGTCGGCAAAGCCGCATGAAAGGGCAATTTCTGTTAAGCTCAACTTCGTGTCGTGCATCAGCGTAAAGGCTTTTTCAATACGCAAGGCCCTTACATAATCCCCAAAATTAGTGTTAAAATATTTTGGGAAGTCGCGCGATAAATGTACCGGATGCACATCGGCAATTTCAGCAAGCTGTTGCAGGGTAAACTTCTGCGAAATATCGTCATGCAAAACCTGTTTTAATTTTTCTGCCCAAAGCGGTTTCTGTTTTACCTTATACTTTTCTGGTGCAGAAATATCTGCCAGCGCTTGTAAGAGTAAAGCTTCTATCGGGGCAGACGACATGCCATCTCTTCCTTTAGATTCTCGGAACAAATTGTAGAACAACAAGTGTGATTTGGGGTCGGCAACAGCAAAACTGCCCTGAAGGTTACTAAAATTTAAGCCTGTATTTTTGAACCAGTGTTCATGCAATTCCACATGAAAACCGCGTGTGTAGCCTTTGGGTTTGATATTGTAATGGGCGTCATGCCAGTTGTGAAAAAGCAGGCTTCCGGCAGAACAGTTATAAACTTCTTTCCGGTTACCTTCAATTACGTTGCCTTGTAAAATAAAAGTGAAGTAAGCATTCTCGTGGTAGTGCCAGTCAACCCGATCATGTGTGTATTCGGTATCAGTTATGGTAGCAAAATCAAACTGAAGGGTTTGGCTGGTTTGACCGTAAAAACGCCCGGTTTGTAAGGTTTCCACTATTTGCCGATATTTTGTGAGCTGGTTATATGCTTTGCCTCAAATCCAGAGATTGCATCATTCAATATGCTGAGGTCTTTTGATGGAAGATTTGCAGTAGTATCAGATAGCAGCTCAGAAACTGTGTAATATTCAGTATAAGACTTTATGGTTTTCCTTTTTAATACTACCTGAACAGTGTTTTTTACTTCGGCATAAAGGTCAAAAAAGCCAGGTAAGCTAAGTGACTTTAACTTATTATCTAATATTCCAAGCGACTGCATGTCCTGGATTAAACTTAACTCAAATAATATGTCTGACAAACCTAATTTTAAACCTTTCAGAACTATGACTTTACCTTCATTTTCCCACTCATCTAACACTTTTACAGGTGATTCAAGGTTAAGATTAACATGTAGAGAATCGGCTTCTCTTTTATATGCCTCCAACTTATATTGCCAAAGAACTTCATATACTTTCTTGTAAGTATTATAGTTGCTTTTGTTTATTTTCAAAGGCATAGAATATCTATTTGGTTAGATCAATACCTTCCTTTACCTCGGGCTCTCTCCTGCTTACGGTTTGGATATTTTCGTTGATGTAATCGTTTTCAACCAAACCGTCGCGCATGCGCACAATGCGGTGGGCATGCATAGCAATATCTTCCTCGTGCGTAACTAAAATAATGGTGTTGCCTTTGGCATGAATATCCTCCAGCAGGCCCATAATTTCTATGGATGTTTTGGTATCCAGGTTACCGGTAGGCTCATCAGCAAGTATGATAGACGGATTGTTGATCAACGCCCTGGCAACAGCCACGCGCTGCCGCTGCCCGCCCGAAAGCTCATTAGGCCGGTGGTCAATACGATGGCCAAGGCCAACGTTTTCTAAAGCAGCCTTTGCACGCTCGTTGCGTTTCTCTTTGCTTATCCCGGCGTAAACCAAAGGCAAGGCTACATTGTCTAACGCGCTGTTACGTGGCAAAAGATTAAATGTCTGGAATACGAAGCCAATTTCGGAGTTTCGCACCTCGGCAAGGTCGTTATCGCTCATGTGGCTAACATCAATACCGTTTAAAATGTACTGGCCTTTGGTTGGGGTATCCAAACACCCCAGGATGTTCATCAGTGTCGACTTGCCCGAACCCGATGGGCCCATCAACGCTACAAACTCACCCTTATCAATAGTTAATGAAACCGATTTAATGGCGTGGATAACCTCCGACCCAATAACGTATTTACGGCCAATATCTTTAATGGTAATAAGTGGTTCGCCCTGGGCAAGTTTCTGCTTCATCCGTCTTTTTGCTGGTTTGACAATAAGGATGTATAAAATGTTACAGTTTTTAGGATAAAAGATGAAAGGACAAAAGAGAAAGGATCAGAATTACAATTTTCTTCAGTCTTTGATCTTTAGTCCTTACGTTATTTAGAAATCACCTTTGCTACCAAAAAGTGGCTATCATCGTGCAGCGGGGCATTTTTAAGCGCCTCTTCGGTTGTAATATCCTGTTTTACCACATCATCGCGCAGGTTGTTTACCTGGGCGGTCATATAAACAAGTGGTTCAACGCCGGTGGTATCAACCTCATTAAGTTTATCCATAAAACCTAATATCTTGTTCATATCCTTTATCATGGCCTGCTTCTCGTCGGCGGAGAGTTCAAGGCGAGCAAGGTGGGCTATCTTATCAACGGTTTGCTCGTCAATATTCATGGTTTGTTGAGTTTAGTATTGATTATATCGAAAACCTCGTCGCGCAAGGTATCGGCATCATCAATTGTTAAATGGGCCGTTTCAATAGGCTTATGTACAAATATATCACATACGCCCGGTTTACTGCCAAACTTTTTACCGTCGTCCCATAAAATTTTCCAGGTGTTTGGTGATGTTACGGGTATGACAGGTATTTTATGTTCGATGGCCATCCGGAAAGGGCCATTTTTAAACTGGTGCAATTGCGGTGGATAATGATCAGGAATGGTAGCTTCCGGAAAAATCACTACAGACGTTCCTTTCTCAAGCCTCTCCATAGCTTGCTTAAAGGCCTTGAATGAGCCTATTTTGCTTTCTCGGTTCACCGGTATATCTACCGAGCGAAAAAAGATACCGGTCACCAGTCCGTCAACCAGTTCCTGTTTGCCCATAAAACAAAAGTTGCTTTTCACAAGCAGGCTCATTGCCGTAATATCCAGGTTTGAGGTATGGTTGGGTGCAATAATATAAGTACGGTTCCAGTCGATGGGTTCCTCAAAATGATAACGATAAGTGATGCCTACTGTACCCGAGCTAAGCAAACCCCATACGCGCCTCACGGCGTTCATGTTCTTATACCGCTCCGGCTTACGCGAATAGTAATATAAAAAGGGCCATAATAAAAAGTAAAAAAGTGCCACGCTGCCCTGGTAAAGGTATAGGTGCACTTTCTTCAATATCATTTTCATCGACCCCAAAAATATAAAAAATACTTACTTTCGCCCTTTATATGGAAACTGTTGTTAGTGGTATCAGATCTACCGGGAACCTGCATTTAGGAAACTATTACGGAGCTATACAAAACTTCGTAAAAATGCAGAGCGAATATAACTGCTATTTTTTTATCGCGGATCTGCACTCGTTAACCACTCACCCCACCCCGGCTAATTTACATGCCAATGTAAAGCAGGTTCTGGTGGAGTACCTTGCTGCGGGCATCGACCCGGATAAGGCGACCATTTATGTACAAAGCGACCTGCCTGAAATTGCCGAGCTTTACCTGTACCTCAACATGAACGCTTACTTGGGCGAACTGGAACGCGCCACCTCTTTTAAAGATAAAGTGCGCGCCAATCCCGATAATGTTAATGCAGGTTTATTGACTTACCCTGTGCTAATGGCGGCTGATATTATCATTCACAAAGCCACTAAAGTACCTGTTGGTAAGGACCAGGAACAACACCTGGAAATGGCCCGCACTTTTGGTAACCGCTTTAACCGTTTGTACAATCATGAATACTTCCCCGAGCCTTACGCATTTACATTCGGTGAGAGTCTGGTAAAGATCCCCGGACTGGATGGTAAAGGCAAAATGGGAAAAAGCGAAGGCGAAGGCAACGCTATATATTTAGCTGATACTCCTGAAGCCATCCGCAAAAAGGTAATGCGTGCGGTTACGGATAGTGGCCCGACGACTGAAAATCAGACAAAACCACAGGAAATCCAAAACCTTTTCGACTTGATGAAAGTGGTATCGTCTGCAGATACACTTGCACACTTTGATAACCTGTACAACACCTGCGCTATACGTTACGGTGACTTGAAAAAGCAGCTGGCAGAAGATATGATCATCGCCACCGCGCCCATCCGCGAGCGCATTAACGATATAGCCAACGATGCTGACTATTTAAGAAAGGTAGCCCAACAGGGCGCGGATAAAGCACGTGAAAGCGCGGCCAAAACCATCAGGGAAGTAAGGGAGATCATTGGTTTCAGGAAATTCTAAGATTGTCGGAATCAGAATTTACAGAATTTTAGAATTTTCAAAATCTCAACAGGTATTTTAAAATTCGCTTAATTCTGTAAATTCGGAAAATTCTGATTCAGATTATATATGCACATAGCTATTGTAGGAAATATTGGTGCGGGCAAAACCACTTTGACAGAAATGCTCGCAAAAAACTATGGTTGGGACCCGCTTTTTGAGGCGGTTGACAACAACCCTTACCTTGAAGACTTCTACAGCGAGATGAAACGCTGGAGCTTTAATCTGCAGATCTATTTCCTGAACAGCCGCTACCGCCAGATCATCGAAATACAAAAGAGCGGCCGTAACATTATACAGGACCGCACCATTTACGAGGATGCCTACATCTTTGCCGAGAACCTGCATGATATGGGCCTGATGACTACCCGCGACTATGAAAATTACCAGAGCATGTTTGATAACATTACCGAATTCATCAAACCTCCCGACCTGCTGGTGTACCTTAAGGCCTCGGTACCTACTTTGGTAAATAACATACAGCGTCGCGGCCGCGAGTATGAAATAGGGATCCGCATAGATTACCTCTCTAAACTAAATGAGAAGTATGATAAGTGGATAAAGAACTATAAATTAGGCAAGCTGCTGGTGCTTGACAAGGATAACCTTGACTTTGCCAATAACCCGGAAGATATGGGCACTATCATCAACCTGATAGAACGCGAGATCAATGGGTTGTTTTAGTACGTTCTACACCTGAAACCTTATTAATTTACTATAATGAACTTAAACCTAAAAGGCCTGTTGGCTATTGCTGCTGTATTGTGTGCAGCAAATGTTAAAGCACAAGATTATGTGATCACAACTAAAGGTGATACAATCCATTGTAAAGTATTTTCCACATTTTGGTCTACAAAATATCGCCTAAACGATAACGACCCTGGAAAAAAAATAGATTCTGATGAAATTATTGAATATCTGGATACAAAGAACAATTATCTTGTAAGAGCTGTATATCCCGAAGGGAAAAAAAAGCGTGAATACTATTATACGAAATTAAAAGGTGCCATTACTATATATGAGGAGCGTATCCAAAATGGCTGGTACACTGAAAAGATTTGGTATTTTTCAAAAGGAACAGACACCGTTTACAAATTAAAGTTCAATACTTTAGGTGGCAAGTCACGAGACGTGCGTAAAAACAAACTTGGTGAAATGTTTAAAGATGACTCTGAGGTTTATGAGAAATATCTATATGATAATAAGTTCACATTTGATCAAATCCTTTCATTAGTTAAACAATACAATAAAAATCATCCAACAACTATTTAAAACTTTCATAACAGCATATTGGTTTTCAATACAAACGGGACCAATATGCTTCAGCAATGCAAGACCCTTCTTTTCGTAATATACTGCTTAACTCTCTCTGCCTGCAGTAAAAACAAGGGTCCGCTGGCGCTATTTAAAAAACTATCTCCGCATGATGCCTACGCGCAACGCTTAAAAGATAACGGTTTTGGACAGACAGCCATGGGCAGCGCGTGGCTGCAGGAGGCTGAAAGAACTACCAGCAATCCGTTGAATGTTAAGATTCCATACAAAGAAACAGGCTACTTTGCCGATGAGAAAGTTGGCAGTACTGCCCTACGTTTTGATGCCAGGCGAGGACAGAAGATCAGAGTAAGCCTTACTAAAAAACCCGCCATTAATTTTGATATTTATATTGACCTGTTCCGGGAGGAATCGTCTGCTAATCTTAAACTTCTTTCATCAGCAGATACATCAGGGGCATCTTTTGAAACAGAGATCAAACAAACCGGCAAATATATATTGCGCCTGCAGCCCGAGCTGCTTCGCGCCGGTGAATATACTCTGACCATTACAGCAGGGCCATCATTAAGCTTTCCTGTATCCGCATCAGGCAAGCCGCATATTGGTAGCTTCTGGGGCGATGGCCGCGACGAAGGCAGTCGCAAGCACGAGGGGATTGATATTTTCGCGCCTAAACGCACGCCAGCCATTGCTGCGGCTAATGGTACCGTAACTGGCGTAACCACGAACAACCTGGGTGGCAATGTAGTATTTATGCGCCCGCAAAACGAAGATTACACTTTGTACTATGCCCATCTTGATGTGCAAACTGTGCAGCCTGGGCAAAATGTAATAACAGGTGATACATTAGGTTTGGTGGGAAATACCGGCAATGCACGCACAACACCATCGCACCTGCATTTTGGCATTTATACCGGCAGCGGCGCTATTGACCCGTTGGCTTTTGTACAGGTGGATAACCGGCAGCCCGCATCCGTTATGGCGCCTCTTAAATATTTAAATACAACGGTACGTACAACATCCAAAAGCAGCAGGTTATACAACCTGCCATCAGAAAAAGGCTTCGCGGTACAAACGCTTGCCATAAACACGCCTTTAGTAGTAAGCGCGGCAACTGACGGATGGTATAAGGCAACCCTTCCCGATGGGCAAACGGGTTTTGTAAACAGTAAATACGTTACTGAAGCCGGTAACATCCGGAATATCGTAGTAAAATCTCCAAAGCCACTTTTTAACGCGCCTGATAGCATCAATGCACCAAGTAAGAAAACATTGGAAGCCGGCCAGAGAGTAAGCTTATTAGGTATTTATGGCAAGTATATGCTTGTGGATAATGATGGAGTGACCGGTTGGATAGAAGGATTGTAATTAACTGCTGACCGTTCAGTCAACATTGATGTTCTCCGATTGCTCCTTCGTTAGGAATGGTTTTGTTTATGAATACCTAAAGGTTATCTGGAGACTGCTTCGTCGTACCTCCTCGCAATGATGTGTTACAAATAGTCTGACGAACCCAACGCCACCGTCATCAATGCGGCATTGGCAGATTGCGGGTAGTAAAGGCACTGCAACAGCACTAACTTACAAAGCAAGCTGGCGCAGCCGCGAGGTTTCTTTTTCGTTCTTTTTCTTTTCCGGCAAAAGAAAAAGAACATCCACCAACTATCATACTGCACAACCATTCCTAACGGAGAACTCATAGTAGTTTTGAGCGTTAATGCTTTGGTTAACGCCAGTCCGCTCATTGCCGCGGGGGCTACTTCTTTTGTCTTGATACAAAAGGAAGCAAAAAATCAAGACGAAAAAATCCTACCTCCGCACAACCTCGCCCATCGGCCACGGTTTTTCGTCGGCCCACCGCTCTTCAATAGTAATTCAGCGTAGGAAAATAAAATAATAACGAGACTGACAAACCCAACGTCATCTTCCTAAAATGCGGCATTGGCAGATTGCGGGTAGTACAGGCACTGCAACAGCACTACCTTTCAAAGCAAGCTGGCGCAGCCGCGAGGTTTCTTTTTCGTTCTTTTTCTTTTACGGCAAAAGAAAAAGAACATCCACCAATGATGATAAAGCACATCCATTCCTAACGAAGAACCTGAAGATTATTTAATGTACTTCCCAAAATTAAGTAGTAATAATTAAGCCACTAATGATTTGCTTTGTTTCCCAAGTACGCATAAGATCTATAAATACCCCAACCCCTTCACTTTCACCAGCTTTTAACAATTATAAAATACACCCTGCAAAGCCCGCAAATTTTCTTACTTTTGTATCCCGTACACAAACAATTGGCAGCCGTTTAAAACTGCCGTTTGATTTTCAAAAAGAATCATGACTAAATACATTTTTGTTACGGGTGGTGTAACCTCATCGTTGGGAAAAGGCATTATTTCGGCCTCATTAGCTAAACTTCTTCAGGCGCGAGGCTATCGCGTAACTATCCAGAAATTCGATCCTTATATAAATATCGACCCGGGTACCCTAAACCCTTATGAACATGGCGAATGCTACGTTACCGAGGATGGCGCTGAAACTGATCTTGACCTTGGGCACTATGAGCGTTTCCTGAATACACCAACATCTCAGGCCAATAACATCACTACCGGCCGTATTTATCAAAATGTAATTAACCGTGAGCGTGAGGGTGCTTTTTTAGGTAAAACCGTACAGGTAGTACCTCATATTACTGACGAGATTAAACGCAACTTCCGCATTTTGGGCGAAAGCGGTGAATATGATATCGTTATTACGGAAATTGGTGGCACCGTGGGCGATATCGAGTCGCTGCCGTTTGTAGAAGCCGTAAGGCAGTTTAAGTGGGAAGCTGGCCCTAATAACGCGCTGGTTATCCACCTAACGCTTATCCCCTTCCTGGCAGCTGCAGGCGAGTTGAAAACCAAACCAACACAGCACTCTGTAAAAATGCTTTTAGAGTATGGTATACAGCCCGATATACTGGTTTGCCGTACAGAGCACCACATTAATGCGGATATCCGGAAAAAAATTGCGCTTTTTTGTAACGTAAACATCAATGCGGTAATCGAATCAATGGATGCACAAACCATTTATGATGTGCCGCTGCTAATGTTAAAGGAAAAACTGGACCAGACCGTATTAAGCAAGTTAAAACTATCACATAAAAATGAGCCCGACCTGGAAAACTGGAAAGATTTTCTGGGCCGCTTAAAAAACCCTACTTCTGATGTTAAGATTGGCCTGGTAGGTAAATATGTTGAATTGCCGGACGCTTACAAATCCATCATAGAGGCGTTTGTACATGCCGGCGCTAAAAATGAGTGCAAAGTACGTGTACAATACATACCATCAGAAGGTTTAACACCTGAAAATGCAATTGAAAAACTGCGCGGACTGCACGGGGTGCTGGTTGCCCCTGGTTTTGGCGAACGTGGTTTTGAAGGAAAAATAGAAGCGATACGTTATGTGCGCGAAAACAACATCCCTTTCTTTGGTATATGCCTGGGCATGCAATGCGCGGTGGTAGAGTTTGGCCGAAATGTGCTGAATTATAAAGATGCAAGCAGTACAGAAATGAGCCCTGCAACGCCAAACCCGGTAATAGATATGATGGAGGATCAAAAAAACATTGTAAATAAAGGTGGTACCATGCGCCTTGGCGCTTATTCCTGCGACCTTAAAAAAGGCAGCAAAGCTGCGGCAGCTTATGGTAAAACGCACATCAGCGAGCGCCACAGGCATCGTTACGAGTTTAACAACCAGTATTTAAAAGAGTATGAAGCTGCAGGTTTGGTTCCGTCTGGCATTAACCCCGATAATGGTTTGGTTGAAATTGTGGAGCTTAAAAACCACCCATATTTTGTAGGCGCGCAGTTTCACCCCGAATTAAAATCAACAGTTGCTAATCCGCACCCACTTTTTATTAACTTTGTCGCCGCTTCGCTGGCTTATGCCCGCAAGAATTAGTACAGTACGATAAACAATAATGGATAAAAATACATTTACAGGATTATTCCTGATCATGATCATAATGGCGGTTGGTGTGTTTCTAATGAAACCGTCTGAGGCTGATCTTAAACAAGAACAACTAAATGTTCACCGCGATTCAATAAAAAAAGGACTTGTCAAAGCCCCTGCAGCGGCCAAGGCAGATACCGCAACCAAAACTGCCGCAGTTGATTCGGCCGTTTTAAAATCACCTTTTGGCGCAGCAACTGTTGGCACACAACAATTTGTTACGTTAGAGAACGCCGATGTACGCCTTAAACTAAGTACAAAAGGCGGCCGTGTATATTCTGCCGAACTTAAAAACTATTTAACCTATACCAAAAAACCGCTGATACTGTTTGATGGTGATAATAACGCGTTTGGCTTAAATTTTAGGGCGGGCGATAAAAATATCAATACCAATGATCTTTATTTTACGCCAAGTACTACCGCTTTAAAGGTTGCAGGCCAGGACTCGTCTTCCGTAACCATGCGTTTAAGCTACAGTCCTACTCAGTATATCGATTACATATACAGTTTAAAAGGTACCGGTTTTAAAGTAGGCTTAACAATACGTTCAACAGGTTTAGACCAGGTAGTAGCTAACAGTAATGCTTACAACCTTAACTGGACAGCCAGCCTGAATAAGCAGGAAAAAGATCTGAAACAGGAGCGTCAATACTCTACCGTTTACTTTAAAAACACCGAAGGCGACGTTGACTATTTAGCAGAAACTAAAGACGACCAGAAAGCAATCAGCGATAAAAAGTTACAGTGGGTTGCATTCAAACAGCACTTCTTTTCAAACGTGTTGATCTCTAAAGATGGCATAGCCAAATCTGATCTTGCTGTGGTTACAGACGTTAACGACACCACCGATGTAAAACAGATGAAGGCCAACCTGCAGCTTAACCGCGATGCAAGCGGCGCCATCCCGCTGGAGTTTTACTTTGGTCCAAATCAGTTCAATACTTTAAAAGCACAGGGCTATGACCTGCAAAAGATCATCAATTTAGGTTGGGGGCCACTTAAGTACATTAACCAGTTTGCCGTATTACCAGTGTTTAACTTTTTAAAACAGTTCAACTGGAATTATGGCCTTATTATTCTTGCGCTTACTGTACTGTTGAAGCTGGTTCTATCTCCGCTTACTTACAAGTCTTACCTGTCTATGGCCAAGATGCGTGTGATAAAGCCGGAGATGGATGAAATTAAGGCAAAGGTTGGCGAGGATAATCCTACCCTGTTACAGCAGGAATACCTGAAGCTTTACAAAAAAGCCGGTGTTAACCCGTTGGGCGGCTGTTTGCCTTTGCTGCTGCAAATGCCTATTGTAATTGCATTCTTCCGCTTTTTCCCAAGTTTGTTTGAACTGCGCGGACAAAACTTTTTGTGGATGCATGATCTGTCGACCTACGATGATGTGATCAAATTTTCAACTACTATTCCAATCATAGGTAACCACATTAGCGCAATGTGTTTACTGATGACGATTTCTACATTGATCTACACCTATTTCAACAACCAGATATCAGGTGCTACAGGACAAATGAAGTATATCGGTTATATCACACCGTTTATCTTTTTTGCTACCTTGAACAGCTACCCTGCCGGTTTGAATTATTACTACTTCCTGGCGAACATGTTCACTTTCTTACAGCAATACTTAATTAAATTCATGGTTGATGATAAGAAGATACATGCCCAGATACAGGAAAATAAAAAGAAACCTGAAGATCCTAAAAAGAAAAAAACAGGGTTCAGCGCCCGCCTGGAAGAAATGATGCGTCAGCAACAACAGGTACAGGCTAAGAAAGGGAAATAGTCTTAAGTCGGAAGTCAAAAGTCCGAAAGATAACAGATATAATAGTAAAGCCCGGTAACCAAATGCTACCGGGCTTTGCTATATACACACTAAAACAAAAACCTTGTGTTGCATCTTCGGACTTCGGACTTTCAGACTTCCTAACTTTTTAAAATTTAACTAAAATTATTAGCAATTAATATTTACATTTGTTATTACCATGTATGCGATTGTAGATATTGAAACGACAGGAGGACATGCCAGCGCGAATGGCATAACGGAAATTGCCATATGCATACATGATGGTAAAAAAGTCATCCGCCGGTTTGAAACGCTAGTCAACCCGCAACGCGAAATACCTGTTTACATACGGGCCTTAACCGGGATAACAAACGAGATGGTGCAAAATGCGCCTCTGTTTGAAGACGTTGCCCATGAGATTTTTCACCTGCTTAAAGGGCAGATATTTGTGGCACACAACGTCAACTTCGATTATTCATTCCTCAAATACCATCTTAACGCCGCAGGATATGAAATTAATCTCAACAAGCTTTGTACCGTAAGATTAGGGCGTAAAATTATGCCGGGCTTAATGTCATACAGCCTTGGTAAGCTGTGCAGTCATTTAAGCATACCCAACAACGCAAGGCACCGCGCCATGGGCGATGCGGAGGCAACAGCGCAGCTTTTTTCTATTCTGCTGAATAAAGACACTGAAAACCACATAGCCAAGGCGCTTAAACAAAACAGTAAGGAGCAGGTTTTGCCACCTAACCTGCCTAAGGCTGATATAGACGCGCTGCCATCCAACCCTGGCGTTTATTACTTTCACGATCAAAAAGGTAAGGTGGTGTATGTGGGGAAGGCCAAGAATATACGCAAACGTGTTTGCAGCCATTTTACCGGCAATAACCCTAACCTGCAGCGGCAGGAGTTTTTAAAAAACATCCACCACATCAGTCACCAGGTGTGCGGTACCGAGCTAATTGCTTTTGTACTGGAAGCGGTTGAAATAAAACGCTTGTGGCCAAAATACAACCGCTCGTTAAAGCGCTTTGAAAACACCTATGGCATTTATATGTACGAGGACCAGCGTGGGTACATGCGCCTGGCAGTGGATAAGCACCGCAAGCACATGCCATCCGTTTACGCCTGCAATTCACTACTGGAGGGCCACAACCTGCTGAACAACCTGATTGAAACATTCGGCCTTTGCCCAAAACTGTGTTTTATTCAAAAGAATGATCAGCCTTGCAGCGGTGCTAATGTTGGCCAATGCGCCTGTGAGGGTAACGAGTCGTCTGATGTTTATAACAACAAAGTAATGAATGCTTTACACGAGTTGAAGCAAAGCCTGCCAACCTTTGCCATACGCGATGAGGGCCGTACAGGCGACGAGCACAGTTGCATACTGATAGAAAAAGGCCGTTTTTATGGCATGGGCTATATTTCGCATTACTATAACGCCGATAATATCCAGGCGCTTAAAAATTACCTTACCCCCTACCCAGGCAACGATTATATCCGCAATATTGTAGCCGGATATGCGGAGCGGTATCCGCACCGCAAAGTAATGTTTGCATAGGGTAATAAGATACGGTGTTCACGAACACACAAGTGAACATCGTGAACACTCGCTAATAGTTAATAATGAGGCACTTAAAAATATTGGTGACATAACACTGTCATCATAGGTTTAAAGCAAAAGGGTACTTACTAAAGCAGAAAGAACCCGCCCCTAACCCCTCCAGGGAGGGGAATTAAATTACCTATATGCTATAGGAAGCTTGTCGAACCATTAGTAAGCGTACAAGTCTTCGACAAGCTCAGACTGACACATCAAAGAGTGTCATGGTGAGCCTGTCGAACCATTAGTAAGCGTACAAGTCTTCGACAAGCT
>NZ_JBHTHZ010000001.1:310830-711601 GCF_042676805.1 Mucilaginibacter litoreus
TTCAGACTGACACATCAAAGAGTGTCATGGTGAGCCTGTCGAACCATTAGTAAAGCGTACACCTCATATTGACAACAATTTACTAATACAGCATTCTTATCCAAACAATTAATTTTCATCAAGGTTAATATCTTATCATTTAACTTATTGAAATATTACAATGGATAGCATTAATCAACAACAACCAGAAGATAACTTTCAGAACCTGCAAGGTAACGAGGCATGGAAAAAAATGAAGGAACTGGCAGAAGCCGCCTCAAGCTGCTTTTTCTGCAGCAACATTAAAACAGGCCTGCCTTTTTCTACCCGCCCTATGTCGCCGCAAAAAATTGACGACAATGGTGACCTTTGGTTTTTAAGCGCAGACGACAGCCACAAAAATAACGAAATAAGCCACGACCCATTCGTGCAACTGCTATTTCAGGGTTCTGCACACTCGGATTTTTTGAATATCTATGGTACGGCAGAGATCAGCAAAGACAAAGCTAAAATTGATGAACTTTGGGAGCCTATCTTAAAAACCTGGTTCACCGAAGGTAAAGACGATCCACGCATTACCGTTATAAAGGTATCTCCAACCCAGGGCTACTATTGGGATAATAAACACGGCAATGCCATCGCCTTTGTTAAACAACTGGTAGGCTCGGCCATAGGCCAAACGCTTGACGATTCTATCGAGGGAAAACTTGAAGCATAAATAAGACCTTGGATTCAAGAGTCAAGATTAAAGAATCAGGAATCAGGATTACTCCTGGCTCCTGGTTCTTGGCTCATGCTTCTTGCTTCTTGCTTCTTGACTCTTGACTCTTGACTCTCTTAAATAACTCCCGCTTTCTCCAGTTCCTGCTGCATTTGTTGTTGCAGTTTCAGGGCTTCAGCACGTGCGGCTTCGGCAAAATCCTCGCCGTTGCTGGCGTAAATAATGCCCCGCGAAGAGTTGACGATCAGCCCGCAATCTTTGGTCATACCATATTTACAAACATCTTCCAGGCTGCCACCCTGTGCTCCTACGCCCGGTACCAGTAAAAAGTTATCCGGTGCATGTTTGCGTATATCGGTAAACTCGGTGCTTTTAGTAGCGCCCACTACAAACATCAGCCTATCTGCGCCAGCCCAGGTGTTTGCCTTTTTAATTACTGTTTCATATAAAAAGCCCTCGCCTGTGTTAAGGTACTGAAAATCTTTGCTGCCTGCAGATGAGGTGAGCGCTAAGATAATTACCCATTTATCATCATACTTTAAATAAGGCGTAACACTATCATTACCCATATATGGTGTAACGGTTATGGCATCGAAATCCATACCTGAATTTTGCTGATCAAAAAAAGCACGGGCATAGTTATCTGATGTATTCCCTATATCGCCTCTTTTAGCGTCAATAATGTTCAGGCAATCTTTTGGCAGGTATTGCTGTGTGGCAATCAGGCTCAGAAGTCCCTTAACACCCCGCGCCTCATAAAAAGCGGCATTGGGCTTATAAGCGATACAAAGATCGCGGGTGGCATCAATTATTCGCTTGTTGAATTCAAAAACCGGATCAGGATATTCTTTCAAAAAGGCCGGTATCTTATCAATATCAGTGTCAAGGCCTATACACAGGAACGTTCTTTTTTGCTTTATCTGTTCAATCAGCTGGCTTCGCGATAGCATTTAACGGAATTTTAAGTAAGTAGGCAAAACTAAAAATTAATATACAACTCTTATTTTTTTTAATAAATTTGCAATTCGATATATTTTCAGTAAAATTGCAACGTTTCCTGATTTATTTCTTGTACTAAAGAAACAATTTTGATCTCCACGTTATTATTTATCTAATACTTACCTGGGCTTGATATTGCATAATCAGGGTTTCACAACAATCTTTCAATATAATTCCAATTGAACTATAATTCATAACATGTCTGAGACAACCGAATTGAACGACAAACTCGTATCTGAGTTGCGCGAAATTGCCAAAAGTTTAGGTATTGCAGAAGCCGACGACTACAGAAAAGCACAGCTGATAACTGCTATTGTTGAGCAGCAAAACCTGATAGAAACTGCACGCAACCAACAACAAATAACCAACAACAACTATACAGAAAAAACGGCCGCCCCCGCGGCAGCCGAGTCAACCGATAAGCCACGCAAGCGTACACGCACAATTAAAAGCAAAGAGCCACGTGTTGAAGTCCCTTTGGACGATACAAATTTATTTGATCAGCCCGACGAATCACAAACAGAAGCAGAAGAAGTAACAGCCGCAGCACCGGCTGCAGAGCAAAGCGCCCCTACCGAGCAGCAAAGCGCTCAGCCGGAAGCACCCGTTGCTGAAACGCGCCCGCAAAAGTTTGACCGCCGTAATAACCAGCAACAGCAAAAATCACAGGAACCTGCTATCAACCTTGATTTTGATAACGTTATTGTAAACGAGGGTGTGCTTGAAATTATGCCTGATGGTTACGGTTTCCTTCGCTCGTCTGATTATAATTACCTTACCTCGCCCGATGATATTTATGTTTCGCAATCGCAAATTAAATTATTCGGGTTAAAAACCGGTGATACCGTGCGTGGCAGCATACGCCCGCCAAAAGAGGGTGAAAAATACTTCCCGCTGGTAAGGGTTGAGGCCATTAACGGCCGTATACCTGCCGAGGTGCGAGACCGTGTACCTTTTGACCACCTTACACCACTTTTCCCGTCAGAAAAATTAAGCCTGTTTACCGATCCGGGTAACTACTCAACCCGTATCATGGACCTTTTTTCGCCCATTGGAAAAGGGCAGCGCGGGTTAATTGTAGCGCAGCCAAAAACGGGTAAAACCATGCTGCTTAAAGATGTGGCTAATGCTATAGCTAAAAACCACCCCGAGGTTTACCTTATCATCTTGTTGATAGATGAGCGCCCGGAGGAGGTTACCGATATGGCACGCAGCGTACGTGCCGAGGTAGTATCATCAACATTTGATGAGCCGGCCGAACGCCACGTAAAAATTGCGAACATCGTACTGGAAAAAGCAAAACGCATGGTTGAGTGCGGCCATGATGTAGTTATCCTGCTGGACTCGATAACCCGCCTGGCCCGTGCCTATAATACTGTAGCCCCTGCATCCGGCAAAATATTATCGGGCGGTGTTGATGCCAATGCATTGCACAAGCCTAAACGCTTTTTTGGCGCCGCGCGTAACATTGAGGATGGCGGCTCATTAACCATTATTGCTACGGCCCTTACAGAAACCGGCTCTAAAATGGACGAGGTGATCTTTGAAGAATTTAAAGGTACCGGTAACATGGAGCTTCAGCTGGATCGTAAGCTATCAAACAAACGCATTTTCCCTGCTATAGATATAACCGCATCAAGCACCCGCCGCGACGACCTGTTGCTTGACCGCGATACCCTGCAGCGTATATGGATATTGCGCAACCACCTTGCCGACATGAACTCGCAAGAATCGATGGAGTTTTTGCAGGCGCAGATACGCGGTACAAAAACTAACGAAGAGTTCTTAATATCAATGAATTCATAATATTTGCATACAAAAAGGAGTTATAGGTAACATAAGGTTAATTATAACTCCCTTTGCGTTTTTGTAAATTTTGTGATACCTTCATCATATTATGAGTCGACGGGTAAGAAAACATGTTCCGAATGCAATAACATGCGCAAACTTGTTCAGCGGATGCATCGGGATTGTTTTTACTTTTCAGGATAACTTAGTATTTGCCGCTTATGCCATCTTTCTGGCGGCCATATTTGATTTTTTTGACGGCTTTGCATCCCGTGTGCTTCAGTCCTTTTCGGGCATCGGTAAAGATCTGGATTCGTTGGCAGATATGGTAAGTTTTGGTGTGTTGCCTTCGGCAATTATGTATATGCTGATGCTGCAGGCGCCCCAGATACCGCATGTAAGTGAGTGGCTTAACTTCATTGCATTTCTTATACCGGTTTTCTCGGCATTAAGGCTGGCCAAATTCAACACAGATACCCGCCAGGCCGAAAGTTTTATTGGGTTGCCTACCCCGGCAAACGCTATATTAATTGCTTCGATACCTTTAATACTTATACAATACACCGGGGTTGCCAAGTATGTGCTTAACCCTTACCTGTTGTCGGTATTTATTATTGTGATGTGTGTATTACTGGTTGCAGAAATTCCGCTGATGTCATTAAAATTTAAAAACCGCGATTTCAATAAAAATTTTTACCGCTATTTGTTACTGCTGTTTTCGGCAATACTCATACTATTTTTTAAATTTGCGGCGGTTCCGGTGGTTATAGTAATGTATATCACCTTATCATTAATTCAACTTAAATTTGCTGATGATACAGTAATAAGCGGTTCAAAAAAATAGCTATGTACTGTATTTATATTAATTAAAAATGAAAAAATACCTGGCCGAAATTGATGTAATGCCGAAAAAAGAGATTCTTGACCCACAAGGGAAAGCCGTTACCGGCAGCATGAAAAACCTTGGATTATCTGAGATACAAAATATCAGGATAGGCAAGCACATTTCATTGGAAATTGAGGCCGACAGCGAAGCTACCGCAAGTGCAAAAGTGGATGAAGCCTGCAAAAACCTATTAGCCAACCTAATCATGGAAAGCTACAGCTTTAAACTGGAAGAAGTAGCTTAAGTAAGCGGAAAGACTAAAACTCAGAGAGTAAAGCTGATGGACTAAAGGTCTAAAGCTTTTAAATATTACCGTATAAAAAAAATAAGCAAGCCAATTGGCTTGCTTATTTTTTTTATAATCAGTTTGATGTTGCCTCATTTTCAGGCTATCTTATACTTTCAGCTTTAGCCTTTTTGCTTTCACCTCTATTACAGATTCGCTTCCTTTTCTGTCTTGATTTTTTTTAGCTCGGCCAGGTTGGCGGTAACTGTAGCTTTTACCCGGTTAAACTTCTCAATAACTTCTTCCGGGTTTGGCGCGCCTGCTTTGCAGGCCAGTTCAACCTCTTGTATGGTTGCCTGGCTTACAGGCATACCAAAAAAGCCAAGGTTGGGTTTTAACTTGTGCGATACGGCAGATGCCGTTTCCCAATCCTGTGCGTTTATAGCGTTGGTAATGGTTTCAAGCAACTGAGGGGTTTGTTCAAGAAACATACCTATCGAATCTACTATGAATTCATCGCTGCCATCAGCAATTTCGTACAAAAAAGAAAGGTCAAGGTCCTGGTTAGGTAATAAATCGGCCATTTATATTGGTTTATATAAATCAAAAATATAATTTTTTCACTATCAAGTTATCAGTCAGTTCATTTTTTAACTGTTTAATTGATTTATTTAATTGTGGGTGAGCAAGATCAGGTGCAAGCTCAAAAAGCGGCTCAATAGTAAACCTGCGGTTGTGTAATTGCGGATGAGGTACAATCAGATCTTTTTCATTGATGATCTCATCTCCGTAAAATAATATATCAATATCAATCACCCGCGATCCCCATTTTTCCTCGCGCACCCTTCCAAGCGCTGCTTCGATGCTTAACACCTTTTGTAAAACCTGTTGCGCGGATAAACGGGTTTGAAGCAACACTACCTGGTTAAGGTAGTCGGGCAGATCTGTTTTACCCCAGGATTGCGTTTCATAAACCGATGATAGTTGAATAACAGGCGCAATATCCCGCTCAATAAGCCTAATTGCCTTTCGCAAAAACAGTTGCCTATCCCCCAGATTACTTCCTAATAGTAAAAAAACATCAATCATGTTGTAACAAATATCAACGGTTTAGCTCTTAATACCATGCAATTGCTAAGTTTGCATAGATAAATGATTTATAATAGTTAATGAAACAATTCTTAAAATTTGTATTGGCTACCGTTGTTGGTATTACACTTGTTTTTATTGTTGGTTTTTTGATTTTGCTGGGTATTATTGGTGTTGCGGGCAGCGATAAAACGATCGAGGTCGATTCAAATTCTGTACTTTATATCAAATTTGATTATGCAATAACCGAACGTACTCCTAATAATCCTTTAAATAACCTGCCATTTTTAGGGTTGGATAAACCGCGCGATCTTGGGCTCAACGATATACTGGCGAGTATCAGAAAAGCTAAAAACGACGACCATATAAAGGGTATCTTTTTAGACGAAAGCTACATGATGAATGGCCAGGCAACTACCGAAGAGATACGCAACGCGCTGATAGATTTTAAAAAATCCGGCAAGTTCCTGGTTGCTTACTCTGAAATTTATACACAGGGTTTTTATTATCTGGCATCTGTAGCAGATAAAGTTTACATCAACCCCAAAGGTATATTTGAGTTCAGGGGTTTCAGTTCGGAAATTACCTTTTTAAAAGGGGCGCTTGATAAACTGGGCATCGAGGCCCAGGTAATCAAAGTAGGCACTTATAAAAGCGCTGTTGAGCCATTTGTACTCACCAAAATGAGCGATGCTAACCGTATGCAGGTTACCTCGTACCTCAATTCCATGTACGATCATTTTTTGACCGGTATCAGCAACGCGCGTCATATCAATAAGGATTCGCTATTTAACTACGCCAATACCGCACGTATTCAACAGCCCGAAGATGCGGTTAAATATGGCCTTGTTGATGGTTTAAAGTATAAAGATGAGATCATAGCCGATCTGAAACACCGAACAGGTGTTGATAAGAAAGATGACCTGGCCGGGGTTGAGATGGATGCTTATCTGAAAAGCAACACGCCTGAATCTGGTGACACCAAACAAACGGGCTCCAAAAACCGCATTGCCATAGTTTACGCCTCGGGCGAAATATCCGGCGGTGAGGGGGACGATAACAACATTGGCTCGGAAACCATATCAAAAGCGCTGCGTAAGGTACGTACAGATGATAAAGTTAAAGCTGTAGTGCTGCGGGTAAATTCTCCGGGCGGCAGTTCGCTGGCGTCTGATGTGATATGGCGCGAGGTGATGCTTACTAAAAAAGTAAAACCTATTATCGTATCCATGGGCGATGTTGCCGCTTCTGGCGGGTATTATATTGCTTGCGCGGCCGACTCGATCATAGCCGAACCCAATACCATTACAGGCTCGATAGGCATTTTCGCAGTATTGCCTAACATGCAAAAACTGTTTAATGATAAGCTGGGCGTTACCTTTGATGGTGTAAAAACCGGTAAGTATGCCGACTTGGGAGATGTTAGTCGCCCGTTAACGCCTGAAGAAAGGCTAATTTTACAAAACAGCGTAAACCGAGGGTACGACGATTTTACCAAAGCCGTTGCCCAAGGGCGTGGCAAAACCCAGGAATACATCAACAGCATTGGCCAGGGCCGGGTATGGACAGGCACCCAGGCCTTAAAGATAGGCTTGGTTGACAGGTTGGGAAATGTTAAAGACGCGGTAAGATCGGCCGCTAAGAAAGCCGGACTAAAAGATTATAAACTGGTAAGCTACCCGGAGCAAAAAAGCACCCTCGACAGATTTGGCGAAGGCCTTACATCTGAGGTAAAAGCGCATTTTGTAAAAGCCGAGCTTGGCGAAAACTACGGTATATATCAACAGATAAAAGGCGTTACCAAAATGATGCGCACCCCGCAAATGCGCATGCCTTATGATGTGGTTATAAAATAAGTTCCTGTGATACAAAGTTTTGGAGCCACCCCTTATGGGTGGCTTTTGTATTTACCTGTTAAAACATCTGTTTAGGTTAGCTGTTCAAGCATAAATGTATTTCGTACAGCAAGGCCAATTTTCTATTTTTACCGACTGATAAACTTTATGGAGAACAAGCAAATAGCCCGCACCTTCAGGCTGCTGTCGCAGTTGATGGAATTGCATGAGGTTAATCCTTTTAAGATAAAATCTATAGCTAACGCGGCTTTCAAAATAGATAAGCTGCCTTTTAATATAGATGGTAAGACACAGGATGAGCTTGAAAAAACAGAAGGAATTGGCAAAAGTACAGCAGCAAAAATTATAGAATTACTGCAAACAGGTACCATTACCGAGCTGGAGGATATGATTGCCAAAACCCCCGAGGGAATTGTTGAAATGATGGGCATTAAAGGTATCGGCCCAAAAAAAATAGCGATCATATGGAAGGAACTCGGCATAGAAAACCTTGGCGAACTTTATTATGCCTGTAATGAAAACCGACTGATAGAAGCAAAAGGCTTCGGTTTAAAAACGCAGGAGGAGATAAAAAAAGTCATTGAGTTCCGGATGGCCGGTAACGGCAAATTCCTGTATGCCCAGGTAGAGGAAGAAGCGCATGAGCTGATGGAAGAGATCCGCGCGGTATTTCCGGACGCCCTTAAACATTTTGCCGGGGAATTCCGTCGCCTTAGCGAGGTGATCAGCGAACTGGTGATCGTTATTGGCAGCATAGATCAGCAAATTGCCTATAACGCGCTGGTAAATTCTGATATTTTAAGTAACGTAAGCCTCAACGGCACCCATGTTTCGGGCGAGCTTAAGAGCGGGTTACTGGTTGATATTATATGTGTGCAAAGGTCGCAGTATTATAAAGAGTTGTTTATAAATACCGGCAGCGAAGAGCATGTGGATGCAGTTATGAAACGCATCAGTAACGAGCTTGAATCGCCCGCCAGTGAAGAACTTATTTACGAAAAGGCCAACCTGACCTGGATACAGCCCGAATTGCGCGAAGGCACTACCTTCATACAAAAAGCAAACAATAACCAACTGCCCACACTCATTACCTACCACGACCTGAAAGGCGCACTGCATAATCACAGTACCTGGAGCGATGGTGTAAATACGCTTGAAGAAATGGCTCTATACTGCCGCGACGAATTAAAGCTGCAATATTTGGGCATTTGCGACCACAGCAAGAGTGCTTTCTACGCTAAAGGGCTGAGCATTGAAAGGGTATTGCAGCAGCAGGAAGAAATTGACCACCTGAATAAAAGGCTCGAAGGCTTTCATATTTTCAAAGGCATCGAGTCGGATATTTTGAATGACGGCGCGCTTGACTACCCTGAAGAGATACTTCAGCGGTTTGATTTTATAGTAGCATCGGTACACTCCAACCTTAAAATGGATAAGGAAAAGGCTACTGCTCGTATCATTAAAGCTATTGAAAACCCTTATACTACCATTTTAGGCCACCCTACCGGCAGGCTTTTGCTTAGCCGCAGGGGGTACGAAATTGACTATGAAAAAGTGATCGACGCATGCGCAGCCAACAATGTCGTCATCGAGATAAATGCTAATCCGCTTAGGCTCGACCTCGACTGGCGATGGCACCACTACGCGCTTGAGAAGGGCGTAATGTTATCTATCAACCCCGATGCACATCGCACCAGCAGGCTGCAGGACATGAAATACGGTGTCTATATTGCCCGAAAAGGTGGTATAACTAAAGAACAATGCCTAAATGCATTACCTTTGGACGAAATAAAAAAGGTGTTTGAGAAGAAAAAAGCGGCCATGGTGTAGCAATTCGCTGCAAAACACAGTAATCAAAAACAACCCTATATCCGCCCAGTAACATTTATGTTATCACAAAAAGTACGCGAAAAACAACAAGCCGGCCTCAAGCCAAATATCCTGGTGATAGGCGATCTGATGATTGACCATTATATTATAGGTGATGCAAACCGGTTATCGCCCGAAGCACCCGTCCCCATAGTTAATGTGAACCGCGAATTTATAACACCCGGAGGCGCTGCCAATGTAGCCCAGAACCTGCTTGCACTTGGCGCCGAAATCACCCTCGGCGGTGTAACCGGAGATGATGCAGACGCGGTAAGACTGACCGAAGTACTGGAAAATGAAGGCGTTAATGCACAGGGAATATTTAAAGACAGCTCCCGCCCTACTACCATAAAAACACGTGTTATGGCAGGCAGCCATCAACTCGTACGGGTAGACCGTGAAGTTGCTACGCCGCTACCGTCGCATCTTCAACAAAGCTTTATTGATAATATCAAACAATACATTGCAAAGGCTGATGTAATTATATTATCAGATTATAATAAAGGCTTATTTTCGCCAGATTTGACTCAACAACTTATTGATGAGGCCAATGCCCAGGGTAAAAAAGTAATTATTGACCCCAAAGGCTTAAATTATTTAAAATACAAAGGGGCGTATATCATTAAGCCTAATCGTAAAGAACTTGCCGAGGCCGCCAAAGTGGAAAAAATAGGCAGCATTGAAGAAGTGCAGCAGGCAGCACAGATCATACTGAAACAGACTGGTGCCGAATATATTGTGGTTACCTTATCTGAACAGGGCATGGCCATTATAAGCCCGCTGGCTTATAAACTGTTGCCGGTAAAAGCTACCTCGGTGTTTGATGTTACCGGCGCTGGTGATACCGTAATAGCCACCATGGCCTACTTTATGGCCCAGGGCTTTAACATAGAAGAAGCGTGCGAACTGGCCAACCATGCAGCGGCTATCGTAATTAGGCAACCGGGCAGTGCAGTGACTACCGTAAATGAGATACTGCATGATATGGAAATCCGTTAACAACTATAAATTAAGGCAGCAATGCCCATCTGACGATACATTGAAATGGTAATTGAAGAATTATACGAACACCAAAACACCATACAAAAGGTAATTGAAACCCTTACCGGCGATATTGAATATGCCTGTAAGCTAATTACCGATGCCATAAACAACGGCAACAAGGTGCTTATAGCCGGTAACGGCGGCAGTGCTGCGGACGCCCAGCATATAGCAGCCGAGCTTAGCGGACGCTTTGTAAAAGAACGCCGCGCTTTGCCGGGCATTGCTTTAACGGTTGATACATCCGCGCTTACCGCAATAGCTAATGATTATGGCTATGAGCATGTGTTTTCGCGGCAGGTTGAGGCGCTGGCGCAACCAGGCGATCTGTTCATTGGTATATCCACCAGTGGTAACAGCCAGGGGATATTGAATGCTTTTAAGTCGGCAAGCCAGTTAGGGTGCAAAACCCTGGGCCTATCCGGCAGGGATGGCGGGAAAATGAATGGGATATGCGATTTAAACCTTGTAGTACCATCAAACATAACTGCCCGTATACAGGAAATGCACATACTTATAGGCCATATTTTGTGTAAGGCCGTTGACGAATTATTTTAATTTAACACCTTTTATGCGCCCTAATCTTGAACAAACACTGCTTGATAAGATCATATCCCTGCCTGCCCTTACAACTCAGATAGCCAACTGGAAGAAAGAGGATAAGCGGGTAGTTTTTACCAACGGCGTTTTTGATCTGCTGCATTTAGGGCATATTACTTACCTATCCAAGGCCGCAGAGTTAGGTGATAAACTGATCATCGGCCTTAACACGGATGCATCTGTTAAGCGGTTAAAGGGCGAAAGCCGACCGGTGAACGACCAAAATAACCGTGCGGCCTTATTGGCAGCCTTGTTTTTTGTGGATGCGGTTATCTTATTTGAAGATGATACCCCGCGCGACCTTATAGCGCACCTGCTGCCAGATATACTGGTTAAGGGAGCCGATTATACCGTTGACCAGATAGCCGGCGCTAAGGAAGTATTGGCCAATGGCGGCGAAGTAAAAACCATCAACCTGGTTGAGGGATATTCATCAACATCTATCATCAATAAAATAAGGGCGCAAACCACATAGCATGAAGGTACTGGTTATCCGTTTCAGCTCGATGGGTGATATAATTTATACTACACCCGTGGTACGCTGCCTTAAAAAGCAACTGCCCGATGCCGAAATACACTTTATAACCAAGCCCGCCTTTAAATATATATATGATAATAACCCCTATGTAGATAAGCTGCTGTTGTTAAAGCCAATATTGAATGAAACCATAGCCGAAATTAAATCTGAGCGATACGATTACCTCATCGACCTGCATAACAACCTTCGTACGGCTATCATCAAGATAAGGACAGGCATCAGATCATCTACCTACAGCAAACAGACTATCAGAAAATGGCTTAGTTTAAAGTTGCGTAAAAACCTTGTACCGCCATTGCACCTGGTGGACCGTTACATGAAAGCTGTACAGTTTTTAGGGGTAACAAATGACGGCCAACCTATTGATTATTATATCAAAGAAAACCACCAGCTGGCCAGTTTGCTGCCAGCATCGCACCAAAGTGGATATGTGGCGTTTGTAATAGGCGCAACGCACTTTACCAAGCGGATGCCTAATAAAAAAATCAGCAGCATTTGCGGTGATATTAATTTACCTATAGTATTACTGGGCGGCAACGATGTGACAGCAAACGGAGATGAAATTGCAGCGGCTGCAGGTGAAAAAGTATATAACTCATGCGGCAAAACCACTTTGGATGAATCGGTTTTTTTAGTTTCGCAGGCTAAAAGTGTTATAGGCTTTGATACCGGCCTTACCCATATTGCCGAAGCCTTTAAAAAGCCAATTGTATCTATCTGGGGCGGCACCATACCTGATCTGCTTGGTGTTCAACCCTATATGGTAAAAGAGTCATTGGTTTCGGGGATAGATCTGTATTGCCGCCCATGTTCTAAATTCGGGTTGGAAAAGTGCCCGCTCGGGCATTTTAAATGTATGTGGGATATGCCCGAGGCGCCTATTACAGATTTTGTAAACAGGTAGCTAATCTTCCGAAAAACTCTTTACCTTCGCCGCTCAAGCTAAATCAAAGCACAATGAAAAAAATTTTACTCTCAATTTGCTGCGCATTCGCAGTATCTGCAACTTTTGCACAAACCCCAACAGTGGGAATTAAAGGTGGTTTAAACCTTGCTTCGTTAACCAGTTCTTCTAACACCTCGTCCAGTAGCATTACTACCGGAACACTTACCTCTTTTTCTGCAGGTATTTTTGTTGACTTTAAAGCCGGGAGCAATTGGTCTGTACAGCCTGCATTACTTTACACGGGTAAGGGCGCTAAAGAGTCTGGCGAATTTGACGAAACCAATATCACTATTAAGGCAAAAATCAACTATCTGCAACTTCCATTAAACTTTGTTTACAATGTTAATTCAGTAGCAGGTACGTTTTACATCGGCGCCGGTCCGTATCTTGGATATGGTTTATCAGCAAAACTTGAAGGTAACAGCAATGGACAAAGTGAATCTGATGATATTGGATTTGGTGATGGCGAAGACCAATACAAAAGAATTGATGCTGGCGCTACAGCTCTTATTGGCTATAAATTTAAGCAAGGTGTATTATTGAATCTTAATTACGATTTGGGTTTAACAGATATATCAAACCAATCATCATCATCAACAAAAACGCGTGTCTTTGGCATTTCGGTAGGCTATGCTTTTTAATGCTAAGTTTTTTTAACAACTAAAGCGGGGCATTTGCTCCGCTTTTTTTATTTTTATAAACCATGAAAAAGCTGCTACTGATACGCCATGC
This sequence comes from Mucilaginibacter litoreus, assembly GCF_042676805.1. Lineage (NCBI taxonomy): Bacteria > Pseudomonadati > Bacteroidota > Sphingobacteriia > Sphingobacteriales > Sphingobacteriaceae > Mucilaginibacter > Mucilaginibacter litoreus. The sequence goes on from NZ_JBHTHZ010000001.1 coordinate 324,101, forward strand.
CAAAGCCACCCACGAAAGCGGCTTCATAGATTTTGAGCGCCCACTGACAGATAAAGGTTTCCACCAGGCGGAGTTGATGGTTTCCAGATTAAATGCTGATCATATTAAACCGCAGATATTAATAGCAAGCCCTGCATTGCGAACACTCTCAACCGCAAACGTCTTTAGCCAGGCATTGGGCTTACCACAGGCTATCACCAACAGTAACATATATGATGCAAGCGAAAGCATGCTGTTAAAGGTGATTTATAACCTGCCTGATGAGCATGATTTTATTGCTTTGGTTGGGCACAACCCCGGTATAAGCCAGGTACTTTATTACCTGAGTAATGAAATTAAAGATGTGCCTACCTGTGCGATAGCACTAATAGAATTTGAAGTACAAAGCTGGATGGAACTATATGAGGGCGCCGGTAAACTTAGTTATTACAATACGCCAAAAATTAATTGATAGCATAGGTTTTCCCCGGTAGGGAGCGGATAAATCCCTGTAATTCCATATCAAGGAGTGTCATGGCTAACTGGCTTACAGGCATATCCGCCCTGAGAGAAAGATCATCTATTGCGAGCGGAGCTTTATTTAACTGAATTATTTCAAATACTTTACGCTCCTCTTCAGACAGATCTATAGGCAGTGTCAACTGATCGGGCATGCCTTTAGCTTCTGAATTCCTTTCCCACCCCAGGCTATAAGGCAGATCGGCGGTACAGGTTAATAATCCAGCCTTGTTATTGCGGATGAGGAAGTTACAGCCTTCAGAATATTCATCTCCCAGCCTTCCGGGGAAAGCAAACACATCGCGGTTATAACTATTGGCTATCTCGGCCGTTATCAAAGCACCACCTTTTATACTTGCCTCAACAACTATTGTGGCATCTGCCATGCCCGCTACAATGCGGTTGCGCTGCGGAAAATTATCTTTAGTAGGCACCGTTTCTGATGGGTACTCGGTAAGCAAACCACCATTTTGCTGCATCTTTTCGGCCAGCGAGCGGTTACCTGCCGGGTACATCCTGTCAAAGCCATGGCCCAATACGCCAACGGTAGGAATGTTTAACCGCAGGCTTTCCCTGTGCGCTGCCGTGTCTACACCTAAAGCCAGGCCGCTAACTACGAGTACATTATATTCCTGCAACTCTTCAATCAACTGCCTGCATAGGTTTCGGCCATAGTCGGTAGCATTACGGGTGCCAACAACGCTGATAACGCGCTGATTATTAAGATTGGCATTACCTTTTGAGTATAAAAGAAGGGGTGAGTCGTGGCAGCTTTTTAGCTTGCGCGGATAACGCGCATCCGTATAATATATAACATCTATGTTATTGCGCTCAATAAAATCCAGCTCACGTTCCGCCCGTTTCAGCGCTTCATCAAAATCAGTACTTACTAACGTTTTTGCCCCTACCCCTCTGGCTTTGGTCAGCGCATCTTTTGAAAGTTTAAATACCTGCTCGGCGCTCCCAAACTGGCTAATCATTGATTTTGCCAGCACAGGACCAATTTTTTTGAGAAAAGTTAAAGCTATTTGATGGTGTAACGACATAAGATTTAAGCGAGCACCAATATAACGCTTTAGCCTAAAATTATTAGCAAAAAATAAAACTACAAAAATAGTTTGCAAACTATAAAAATAGTTTTACCTTAGCCTAACTATAAAAATAGTTTGCAATGAAACACAAGGAACTCACCAAAGCCGAGGAACAGATTATGCAGATACTATGGCAGTTAAACGAAGCTATAGTAAAAGACATATTGGAGCAAATGCCCGACCCCAAACCAGCATACAATACCGTATCAACCGTAGTGCGGGTATTAGAAGGCAAAGGGTTTATTGATCATAAAGCCTATGGCAATTCACATGTGTATTTCCCGCTTATCAGCGAAGCTGAATATAAAAAGTATACCATTGATAAGCTGATGACCAACTACTTTGATAACTCTTATAAAAGCCTGGTATCCTTTATTGCCGATGAAAAAAAGCTTGGTGTTAAGGAGCTGGACGAATTAAGTGAACTGATTGAAAAACTTAAATCGCAAAAAAAATGAGCTGGCTACATTACCTTATAGAAGCGAATATATACCTGGGGGTATTTTATTTATGCTACCGCTTGCTGCTTGATAACAATACCCACTATACACTTGGCCGGGTGTATCTGATCTCAGCATGCATTTTGGCTTTTATAATTCCGCTTACACAGGTAAGTGCCTTAAAATCAGCACCTGCTCAAAGTATACAAACGGTTTCTGTGCGTACCTCTTATGTACCATTCACAAACATAGAGCAGCATACCGCTAAAACTGCACCATCTATTCAAATAACCCTTAATGATATATTGGCATACATTTATGCCGCCGGTGTATTAGTTGCATTTATTGTTTTCGTTATCAGGCTATGGCGTTTATATAATTTAACAAAAGCCGGTAAATCACAAGAAACCTCAGAATACCAACTTGTTAAGCTGACTGAAAGCCATACGGCCTTTTCATTTTTTAATTACCTGTATATAGGTACAGATCTGCAACAGCCCCATACCATTATAGCCCATGAAATGGTACATATCCGCCAAAAACACTCTGTAGACATCCTGTTTCTGGAGATTTTGAAAGTGGTCAACTGGTTCAGTCCTATAGTATATATGTTTCAGCAAAGCCTGAAAACGGTGCATGAATATATAGCCGACGAGCAAACCGCGGCCCTTGAAAATGACACGCTGGCTTATTCATCTTTCCTGCTTAGCAGCGCTTATGGACTGCCAGGTGCCTCCGTTACTCATTCATTTTTTAATAACAATCTTTTAAAAAGGAGAATAATCATGTTAAATCAAAAACGGTCGGGTAAGTTAGCAAGGCTAAAATACCTGGCAGCAGTACCACTTTGTGTGGGGATGCTTGGCGCATCAACACTGGTGTTTAGTAAGGATTACGGGCTAATAGATCTGTCTCCACGAAAGGCAATGCCTGTAGCTGCAAAAGCAGACAGCGCAAAATATACCCTTAAATTAACAGATATTGCCGCTAACATTTCTGGAATATCAGATAAGGTGGTTGTAGACAAAGAGGACGGTTTTAAGAGAGAGTACACTGTAGCAACACTAACCAAAGAGCAACAAACAGAAGCCAAGCAACATGGTTACCTAATAGAAATTGTACCGCGCGAATCACTCAAAGCCGATACTACGTTTGCTACGAAGCCACCTGCCATTATAAAAAACGGTAATATCATACAGGAAAGGGGCTATTTAATAGATGATAAAACCGAGTATTTTACTGTAACAGTTACAGATAACAATGGCAACGAAAAAACCTATAACAGTACAGATGCTACCGATGCCGAGCGCAAAATGCTGGCGGAAAAATACGGATACAAGTTTTTTAATTACGACATGAAAGGGTATCTGAAAAAGGTAAACGCCCCTGCATCCGTACAGCAAAAACAACGTAACCTTCCGCCTCCACCACCGCCGCCGACTGTAGTTAAGTCGCCTTTTGAAACGTTCGTAGACTACCTTTCTGCTACTGTAAAATATCCTGCGGAAGCTGTTAAAAGTAAACGAAGCGGAGGTACATTATTAAATTTCCATGTAGATGAAGGAGGGAATGTAACCAACGCGAATGTAATGGGCAAAGCCGGGCTTGGTTTGAATGAAGCCTTATTGCAATCGGTAAAAAGCTTTAAAGGCAAAATAAAATCCCCGGCAGGCGATTATAAACTGGGTATTAATTTCATGATGCTTGGAGATAATAATGTAAAGTTTCCGCCTCCGGTTGCTACTAAAGATGAAAACTACATAGGCGTAATTAACATTGTGGGGATGACAGATGCTCAGCAAAAAGGTCTAAAGAATATCCCGCCGCCACCGCCACCGGTTGTTAAAAAAAATGCAGCAGTTGCGCCACCAACAGCAGCCCAGATAAGCAAAAGGCCGCCGCCACCACCACCATTTGATGCCGCTTATAAAGATCTTATTACTTACCTGAAAAAACATACCCGTTATCCCACTGTGGCTTTTCAAAACAAAGTTAACGGGCATGTATTGTTATCTCTTGATATAAATAAAGACCACAAAGTAACAGGTGTAAAAGTTGATAAAGGATTTGATCCTGCGTGCGATGCCGAAGCTGCACGGGCCTTAAGTACTTACAGCCAAACTATTAATAAGGCACCCGGTACCTATAAACTGGCAGTTACTTTTATGCTGACCAACAGTGATGAATCACAGTATTATGCGCCAAAGCCATTAACTAATGATGTTATCAATCAAAAAAACTTTATAGGACAGGCAACGCTTATTTTCTCTACTAACTAAACCACACGCTATGCTTTTACATAGATAACCTGCTTGGTTTCAAAGAAATCCTCATCAAAATAATCCTTGAGGTAGAATTGCTGCACGGCTAAACCCGCGTCGGCAATTTCTTGCGTTAAGTCCCCTCCTTTTAAATAGAGTATCCCGTTAGCCAGTTTATTTTTTGATTGCTTATTGAATTTTCCCTTTACCCATGGGTAAAAATCTTTAAGCTGGGTTACCGCGCGCGACACCACAAAGTCGAATTTCTCCCTGATATCCTCGGCCCTTGAGTGTGATGCACGCAGGTTTTGAAGCCCTAAGGCCTGTGCGACTTCAGTTACTACCTTTACTTTTTTTCCTATGCTATCAACCAGGTGAAACTGTGTTTGCGGAAACATAATAGCCAATGGTATGCCGGGAAAGCCCCCGCCTGTACCTACATCAAGTACTGTTTCGCCGGGTAAAAAAGGCATTACTTTGGCTATGCCCAACGAGTGCAGCACGTGGCGCTCATACAACAGATCAATATCCTTACGCGATATCACATTGATCTGGTTGTTCCAAAAAGTATAAAGTTCCTGCAGGCGGCCAAATTGCTCCTGCTGCTGCGCAGTAATATCAGGAAAGTATTTCAACAGGATATCAGATGTCATCCTTTTTATAACGGTTTATGATGTTACCCAATAAATACCTGCCCCTAAATAGCTGAGCTTTGACCGTCCCCAAAGGTAAATCAAGCTGTTGGGCAATTTCTTCATATGACAGTTCATCGAAGTAACGTAAAATAATCAGGTTACGGTAACGCGGGGGCAAACTTTCTATTAGTAATTTTAATTCGGTAGTTTGTTGCTTTTTGATGGATGACTCTTCAGGGTTCAGCGAATCTGCCTTTATTTGCAGCGGTTTTTCATCACCCTCATCATCCAGCATTCCGTGTATAGATTGTGTATTTAATTTCTTTTTGCGGATAAAATCAATACAGTTATTGGTAGCCACCCTGAATAACCATGTACTAAAAGCAAATTCAGGTTGATATTTATCTAATTTTTCAAATGCTTTGGCAAAGGTTTCCACAGTCAGATCCATAGCATCCTCTTTATTATTTACCATCTTAAGCACCATAAAATAAATGGAATCCTTGTAACGGTGCATCAGGTCGGCATAAGCTCTTTGGTTGCCCTCCCTTGCTTTCACAACAAGATGAAAATCGTTTTTAGCGTTCTCTGTAAAGTTCTTATTTACTTCCATCGCGTTGTTTTAATAAAGGTACCAATCAATCCAAACACATTTAAATATATGTAATATACTATATCTAAAAAGGGTAACCACCATATCAGATCGCCGCACTGCAATTTGTTAAATATCTTTCGATAGATAAAAAACTGCAATATCGCCCTGAATATTAGAACACCCGCTGCAAATAATGGTTCAAAATTTAAAATAATGAACAAAATAAACAGAACATAAAACAGAAAACCGCTTACGGCATCCAGGCTAAGCATGCGCCGATGCTGGTTTTTATACAATTTCCCAACGCCCATGTGCCTCTTCTTTTGCCGGAACCAACCGCCTAATGTAGTTTTCGCGTCACTGTAAGTAAATGTATCCGGGTGTATCTCTATAGCCGTATTTGTTGCGTTTGCGTTTTGGTTGACAAACAGATCATCATCCCCGCTCATAACATGCATGTGCGAAGCGAAGCCTTTTGCCCCAAAAAACAGGCTTCTGGTGTAGGCCAGATTGCGTCCTATGCCCATATAAGCGTCACCTATAAGTGCTGCAGATAAGTAGTTAATAGCCGTTTTAAGCGTTTCAAAACGTATAAAAGGGCTCAGAAAATTAGTGGTTTTAGTATAGGGCGAGTACCCTAATACAATTTGTGTTGATGCATTGAAGTTAGCGGCCATACGGGTTACCCAATGCAGGGTAGCCGGTTTGCAATCGGCATCGGTAAATAAAAAATGGTTGTTTTTTGCTGCTTTTATACCCAGGGTAAGCGCAAATTTTTTGCCGGTTTTATACCGCTCGTGCTCGGTAACTGTTACAATTTTAAGGTGTGGAAATTCGCTTTGAATATCCATCAATATCACATCAGATCCGTCGGTAGAACAATCGTTTACCACCACTACCTCATAATCCGGGTATTTTTGCTGCAATATATAAGGCAGGTTTTGCCTTAAGTTATCAGCCTCGTTACGTGCACTTATAATAACTGAAACCGGCAGGTTAGTCTCCGGCAGCTCGGTACGAGGGTTATAACTTGCAAGCCTGCTGTGGTTAGCTAACAGATAATACAGTTGAACGATAAAACAAAGCTGAAATAAAATGAATAATGCCTCTTGAATATAAGCTTCCAAACCCTATATAATAAACAGCAAATTTGTTAAAAATCGCCGAGAAAACCGACTATTCTTTTAAGCTGATTATTAGCTGTATAATTCTGCATACCTATCAATCGCAACAATCTAACAATGCAGCAATTAAGCAACGGGCAATACAAACGGTTTTCGTAATTTTGCCAGAATAAATGAAATTCACTTTACAAGCACAAGATCCTCTTTCTAAAGCCCGGGCGGGCGAGTTGGTTACCGACCATGGTGTAATACAAACGCCTATTTTTATGCCTGTGGGCACAGCAGGTACGGTAAAAGCTGTACATCAGCGTGAGCTTAAAGATGATATTAAGGCGCAGATCATATTAGGCAATACCTACCATCTATATTTAAGGCCAGGTTTAAGCACGCTGGAACAAGCAGGCGGCCTGCATAAATTTAACGGCTGGGATGGCCCTATACTTACCGATAGCGGCGGTTACCAGGTGTATTCGCTTACCGAGGTACGCAAGATAAAGGAAGAAGGGGTAACATTCCGCTCTCATGTGGACGGCTCAAAACACCTTTTTACTCCCGAAAACGTGATGGATATTCAGCGCATCATAGGCGCGGATATCATTATGGCTTTTGATGAATGCACCCCCTATCCATGCGAGTATAACTATGCTAAACGCTCGATAGAGATGACCCATCGCTGGCTTAAACGCTGCTGCGACAGGTTTGATAATACCGAGCCGAAATATGGTTACAGCCAAACACTTTTTCCTATAGTTCAGGGGTCGGTTTACAAGGATCTGCGGGTGCGTTCCGCGGAAGTTATCGCCTCTTTTGAACGCGAAGGGAACGCCATTGGAGGCCTTTCTGTAGGTGAACCGGCAGAAGAAATGTATGCTATGACGGAGGTGGTTTGCGATATATTACCACAGCATAAACCCCGGTATTTAATGGGCGTAGGTACTCCTGTCAACATACTTGAAAACATTGCGCTGGGCATTGATATGTTTGATTGCGTTATGCCTACGCGTAACGCGCGCAACGGTATGCTTTTTACTAAAGATGGCATCATCAATATCAAGAACGAAAAGTGGAAAAACGACTTTTCGCCGATTGAAGCAGACAGTGATCTGTTTGCCGATAAGGTTTATACCAAAGCTTACCTGCGCCATTTGATACATAGCGGCGAAATGCTTGGCGCACAGATAGCCACCCTGCATAACCTGCACTTTTATTTGTGGCTGGTAACCCAGGCACGCAATAAAATCATCGCCGGAGAGTTTTACGACTGGAAGAACAAAATGGTGAACCGCTTAGGTACAAGACTATAAATGAAGGCTTTTTTTCGTAAATATCTCACTGTTATCGATAGGTACATCATGGGGAAATACCTGGGCACATTCGTGTTTACGCTCGGGATATTCCTGGTGATCTCCGTTATATTTGATGTATCTGAACATTTGGATAACTTTTTAAATAAAAAGTCATCTTTAAATGATATCATATTTAAGTATTACGCTGGTTTTATACCCTTTTATCTGATGCTTTTATCGCCGCTTATCAACTTCTTAGCGGTGATATTTTTTACGGCTAAAATGGCCAATCAAACAGAAATTGTTCCCATTTTAACAAGCAGGGCCAGCTTTTATCGTTTTTTGCGTCCTTACACGCTATCTGCAGCATTAATATTCGTGGTATCGCTTTTATTGAATTTGTACGTTATTCCGTATACAAACAAGCTAAAAGTTGACTTTGAAAGCGCCAATTTCTTTGCAAACGATGATCCATCCAAGAGTGAGGTACATATTCAATTGGATAAACACACCTATGTTTACCTTCAATCGTACGACCCTGATATGAAGACGGGATACCAGTTTATGATGGAAAAATTTGATGGCGATGTGCTTAAAGAAAAACTTACAGCCACCAGTATCAAGTATGATTCGGTTAAAAACCACTGGATAATTAACAACCCATATATTAGGTATGTAGATGGTTTAAAAGAAACTATCAGAAAGAATATACCATCTATAGATACGGTTTTGGATATGCGCCCGATAGACTTTGAAGCCCATGATAATGTGGTAAGCAATATTTACGGGGCCATGTCTTTAGCCACTTTAAACCAGGGTATCGAGAAGGAAAAAATACGCAGTACAGGCGCCGTTATAGATATGCAATTTGAAAAATATCGCCGCTTTGTAGAGCCTTTATCATCATTTGTACTGACTTGTATAGGCGTTGCCATAGCATCCAGAAAGGTACGCGGAGGGGTTGGATTACCCCTGGGCATCGGTATTTTTATATGTTTTACGTACATCGTGGTCAATAAATTTGCCTTTGTTTTTTCGATAAAAGGCGGCTTTAGCCCTATTATTTCAGTCTTTATCCCTAACGTTTTGTTCGGCATTCTGGGGTATGTCCTTATTGTTAAAGCACCAAAATAATGCTTCAAAACACCAACAATTCCGGCTTAAATAAGAACCTTTTACTACTGCATTTCACAGTTTTTATATGGGGTTTTACCGGAATTTTAGGTCAGCTGATATCAATTTCTGCCGTAAATTTGGTTTGGTACCGTGTGCTTATTGCGAGTGTTTCGCTGTTTTTATACTTTAAATTCAGCAAAAAAGCGTTTAAGATAAGCCCTAAAACGATGCTGAATTTCGCCCTTACCGGCGCGTTAGTAGGCGGGCACTGGATACTTTTTTTCGCTTCCATCAAGCTTTCAACTGTGCCGGTAACGCTGGTTTGCCTCTCATCCATCACACTTTTTACAGCGGTTTTTGAGCCGCTTATCAACAAAAAACGCATCTCTAAACTGGAGATCATCAGCGGTATTTTTATCATTATCGGCATATTTCTAATATTCAAATTTGAAACACAATACACTAAGGGCATCATAGCCGGGTTGGCAAGCGCTGTACTGGCAAGCCTTTTTGCTATCATAAACGGGCGCCATGTTAAAATATATGAAGCACCTGTTATAGCGTTTTATGAGTTATCAGGAGCGTTTATATGGATAACAATTTACCTTTTTATAACTGCAGGAAGCACTGGTTTTATTGTGCCTAAACCAACTGATATTGGTTACTTGGTGCTGCTTGGAACCGTTTGTACATCGCTTGCCTATGTAGCCGGCGTATCAGTTATGCGCGAACTTTCGGCTTTCAGGGTAGCACTTATAACCAACCTGGAGCCAGTTTATGGCATCATCATGTCTTTCCTTTTTTTCACAAATACCAGTACCATGACTACTGGTTTTTGGATAGGCGCCGCAATTATTTTATCTACTATTTTCCTGTTTCCTGTCGCCCAAAAACAAGTGGCCAGGCGCCGGAGCATCTAACCTTTTTCTTAAACTTTTCACTGCAATTTACGCCCTAACTAATGCAGGGTAGGGGAAAAGCGCGCTTAAATTTAAAGCCCTTTTTAGCCCATTTAAGACACTTTAATTTTTTGAGGCATTATTCCCGTTCCTTAGCAATTCGTTTAAACAGAGGCAAAATCAACTTTTAGATTAGTGTAATAAGTTCCAATTAACCCAAATCGGGCTGAATAAACTACATTATATCTTATTTCATCTTTAACAACTGTATTCTAAATTAATATTATCAACATAAATAAATAATAATCAATTATTTATTGAGATCAACTATTTTGATACATCAATTAAATAACTTATTATAACATCCCAATTACTAATATTTTTAGCAACACCATCTTTAATAAGTGATTTTTACATTTAATAAACTGATAATGAGTATAAATTAGTTATTTATTTAAATATATACTTACATCAAATAAAATTCGATTAAAGTGATGTTAAAGTGTATTGAGGTTATAATTACAACTTTGATAAAAACTGATTAGGTAACTCCTGCTTGTATACAGGAATCAATTTTGGTTGAAAATTCTTCAGAAAAAATCGTGTATTTGTAAGGCTGTTAAATTACTGTTGCATTTAAGCCAACGCCCCAAGGTGGAAATTTTAATTAGTAACGGATACATACTGCTTCGACTTTAAATAGCAAACTGATAAAAGTCTCAATTCTGTAAGTAGCAAATTTCAGAAAGGCCACAATTTAATATGCCAAATAGAGTATGCACAGTAGTGCGAGTCTGTTTCAAATTCAGGATAAAATCTGCATATTGTATAAACTTTATTTGCAACGAACCATGAGCATCAAAAATATCATTGCCCTTATTATTGTTGTACTGCTTACAGTAGTGATCATGCAAAATACCGACCAGGTAAAATTTACTGTTTTGTTCAGCACCATGTACATATCAAAGGTACCTATGCTAACTGCCGTATCTGTTGTGGCTTTTATTTTGGGGGTACTGGTTGGCCGCCCAAAAAACAAAAAGTATAATATCAGCGAGCATTACGACGACATCCATGGAAAAGAAGACTCCAATACACTAAGTGATGAAGATCGGGATTATATTAGTTGAGTGGTGAATGGTGAGTAGAGAGTAGTAAATGGAAATACGGAGGTAGTGGTAGACGAGTGGGGATGCAATAAGTGAAAAGCGCAGAACAATGAATCCGAAAGCAAAGGCCTCTAAAATATCATCGACAAAAATGCCGGTACTGCAAGCTACATCTTGACTTCAGACTCTCGACTTCCGACTTCCGACTCTTCACTCCCTGTCCACATCACATATTATAAAAAACTTGGCAGGTTTCCTCAAGATGCTGCAGAATTGGCGTTGATTCAAATATACCAAACACCGATGCGCCAGACCCGCTCATACTGGCGTATAAAGCGCCGCGCTCGTACAGTTCGGCTTTTACGCCACGTATAACCGGATGATCGTTGAATATATGGGCTTCAAAGTCATTCCGAATTTGCCTTTTCCAGGCCGTTACAGGCATTTTTACCAGGTCATATACAGTTTCATTAACCTGAGCTGGTTTAACGCCCCTGTAAGCCTCTGCAGTTGATACATGGGCATCAGGCATCACCAGTACGATAGCATAGGCAGAAAGGTCTAAATTTACCGGTTCAAACTCGTCGCCTTTTTCAAAAGCATACACCGGCTTGTTGTTAATAAAGAAAGCACAGTCGGCCCCGAGTTTGCGGGCATAGCCCATCATCGCTTCTTCATCAAGCCCAAGCTTAAATTGCTGGTTCATTAGTTTAATAAAAAACGCAGCATCGGCAGAGCCTCCTCCAAGCCCTGCTCCTATCGGAATATTTTTATGCAGGTGAATTTTTACCGGAGGCAGGTTGGGGAAATCGCGCTTCAGCAAATGATATCCTTTTATGCAAAGGTTATCCTCTTCCCTTCCGGGTATGCCAAGTCCGCTCGCCTCAAAGCTTAACTCCGTTGACTCTACAGCTTCCAGCACATCATAAATTTTCACCGGGTAGAAAACGGTTTCCAGATCATGATAACCGTCGGGGCGACGGGCGGTAATATTAAGTCCGATATTTATTTTGGCGTTGGGAAAAACGATCATTGAAAATTGATTAACACGGTTGCTATTTTTGCACAACCATAGGATACCAAAATTAGTTTATTTTTATTTGTGGTGGAATTGTTCAGTGGTTCATCAGTCCAATAGTTCATTGGTACCATTAAACCACTCACTTAATCAACCACTCACCCAATCAACCATAATATGAGACAGTACCTCGATTTGATGCGACACGTGATGGAAACCGGGGCGCAAAAGCATGACCGCACCGGGACAGGGACCCTTAGCGTGTTTGGATACCAGATGCGCTTTGATCTGAAAGAAGGCTTTCCGCTGATTACAACAAAAAAGCTGCACCTCAAATCCATCATCCATGAGCTGATCTGGTTTTTGAGCGGAGATACCAACATCAAATATCTTAAGGATAACGGCGTGCGCATTTGGGATGAATGGGCCGATGCCGAGGGCAACCTGGGGCCGGTATATGGTTACCAATGGCGTAGCTGGCCCACACCCGACGGTAAGCACATCGACCAGATAAGCCAGTTGGTAAACATGATCAAAAACAACCCCGATTCGCGCCGGCTGATCGTATCGGCCTGGAACGTGGCGGATGTTAACCAGATGGCGCTTCCGCCCTGCCATACGCTGTTCCAGTTTTATGTTGAGCCAGCCGACCCTTCAAAAGGTGAAACCAGAGGTAAACTATCCTGCCAGTTGTACCAGCGTAGTGCCGACATTTTTTTAGGCGTACCATTCAATATTGCTTCATACGCTTTGCTTACCATGATGGTGGCGCAGGTATGCGACCTGGATTACGGCGACTTTATCCACACCTTTGGCGACGCGCATATCTACAACAACCACCTGGAGCAGGCAGAGCTACAATTGAGCCGCGACCCAAGGCCTCTGCCAACCATGAAGATCAACCCGGAGGTTAAGGACATCTTCGGTTTTAAATTTGAAGATTTTACCCTGGAAAACTATGATCCGCATCCGCACATCAAAGGGGTAGTTGCGGTTTAGGCTGATTGTTTGTAAATTTGGTATTATGACCGTAATAGAAATCAAGGACGAGATCAAAAAGGTGCTTGACGAGGTGCCGGAAGAGAACCTACCCGATGTTTTAGTTCTTTTAAAAGAATTACAGTCGACTGCTACTGACAAGGCTAAACGCATTGCTCTTTTTCAAAAAATAGTTGAGGAGGACAAAGAGGTGTTTCAAAGACTTGCACAATGATCGATGTAAAAGAGGTAGAATACTATCACAACATTTTGATTGAACAATTTGGTGGTAGTAAAGGTATCCGTGATATGGCCGGATTACAAGCAGCACTGGCAAGGCCATACATGACTTTCGATAATCAAGATCTTTATCCTACCGCTGTTGAAAAGGCTACAGCCATATTTGAAAGCCTCATCATCAATCATCCATTTATTGATGGCAACAAAAGGATAGCTTATGCCTTACTTCGAATTATTTTAGCCGAAGCTGGCCTTACCATCAATGCCTCTCAAGAAGACAAGTATGAGATGGCGATATCTGCAAGCATGGGAACTATTAAATTTGACCAAATCAAAGATTGGGTCGCCTCAAAAATTATTTGACCCAATGACAATTTCTATCATAGTAGCCATCGCCGAAAATTACGCGATAGGCAAAAACAACCAGTTGCTTTGGCACATGCCGAATGACCTGAAGCATTTCAAAGAGATAACATCAGGCCGTACCATCATCATGGGTCGAAAAACTTTTGACTCTGTTGGAAAGCCTTTGCCCAAAAGGCGCAATATTGTGGTAACCCGGCAGGACATATCCTTACCAGGATGCGAAGTTGTAAAATCCATAGACGAAGGCCTGGCCCTCTGTGCTGGCGAGGATGAAGTATTTATTGGTGGCGGTGCGGAAATATACCGCCAGGCAATGGATATTACCGACAGGATTTACCTGACCATCATTCATCATGATTTTGATGCGGATACCTTTTTCCCGGAAATAGATTATCAGAGATGGAATGAAGTGAGCCGTGAATACCATGATGCAGACGAAAAAAATCCTTATCCCTACTCATTCATTACACTCAACCGGCGGTAACAAAAACAGATAATATTTTGTTTCAATTAAAAATTTCATGCTTGTGAAATTTTATTAGATTTGCCGTCTTATTTAAAAAAGCTTATAAACTAATTCAATACATATTATAATTCGCGATGCAAGGTAAAGGGGTTATTAAATTTTTCGCCATTCTGCTGGCTGTGGTATGTTTATACCAGCTATCATTTACGTGGGTGGCCCGTAAAGTTGAGAATGATGCGAAAGCATACGCCAAGGGTAATGCCGAAAAAGAAAGAGCGTATCTTGATTCTATTTCTACACAACCGGTATACCCGGTGCTTGGCCATACTTACCAGTATTGTGTTGACAGGGAGCTTGCCCTGGGTCTGGACTTAAAGGGCGGCATGAACGTTACCATGCAGATATCCCTGCGCGAACTGGTGACAGCCTTGTCAAACAACAATAAAGATGTTGTATTTAACCAGGCTTTGGCCAATGCGCAAACCAGGAGCGTAACCGAGCAAAAAGATTACATTACCCTTTTTGTTGATGAATACGAAAAGCTGAACCCTAATGGAAAGCTGGCCGCTATTTTTGCAAACAACAGCAACCAGGATAAATTAAAGTTCAACTCATCAAACAGCGATGTTGAAGCTTATTTGAAAGATCAGGCTAATACTGCAGTACAGCAATCATACACTGTACTGCACACCCGTATCGACCAGTTTGGCGTAACCCAGCCAAACATACAGCTGCAAAAAAGCACCAACCGTATACTGATTGAGCTGCCAGGTGTAAAAGAGCCTGAGCGTGTACGTAAATTATTATCTGGTACTGCCAAGCTGGAGTTTTATGAAACTTTTGACAATACCGAAGTATACGGCCTGTTAAACAACATTAACAGCATACTGGCTGCAAAAAGCAAAACAGTTAAGGATACCGCGAAAGCGGATACAGCAAAGGCTGCAGCTACAGCTAAAGCTGCTACCGCAAAAGATTCTGCGGCATCACTGTTAAGCAAATTAAAGAACAATCCCAATAAAGATTCGGCAAGCCTGACCAATAAAACACAGGCCGCAGCAAACCCGTTATTCGCTATCATGATGCCGGGTATATACCAGGGTCCGGATGGCCAGCCTCAGTTGGCTCCAGGCCCGGTGGTAGGTCGCGCTCAACAAAAAGATACCGCTAAAGTAAACAGCTATCTGCGAAGTGCGGATGTTAAAGCCGTATTGCCTCAAAACATCAAATTTTTATGGGGTGTAAAACCAGAGAAGGATACAAAAGTATTTGACCTGTATGCAATAAAACTTAGCGGTGCCGAAAACGGCCCCGTACTTTCGGGCGATGTTATTACCAACGCTAAAGATGATGTTGACCCTGTTAAAGGTGGCTATGAGGTTACCATGTACATGAACTCTCAGGGCGCCCAGAAATGGAAAAACATCACTGCCGAAGCATCTGCAGGGGTTAACAAAAAAGCTATTGCCATTGTGCTTGATGATAATGTTTACTCTGCCCCTAACGTTCAGAATGAGATCTCTGGCGGTGTATCATCAATATCAGGCGGTAACTTTAGCCAGGAAGATACCAAAGACTTGGCCAACGTGTTAAAAGCGGGCCGCCTGCCTGCACCGGCACGTATCATTGGCGAAGCGGTTGTTGGCCCGTCATTAGGCCAGGAAGCTATCAGCGCAGGTTTATTATCATGTGTTTTAGGCTTGGTGGTGATTTTGATATTCATGATCGCCTACTATAACCGTGCCGGTACGGTTGCAGTTATAGCAGTATTAGTGAACGTTTTCTTCCTGATGGGTGTATTGGTAAGTTTACGCGCCGTACTTACCCTGCCAGGTATCGCCGGTATATTACTAACGTTGGGTGTAGCTGTTGACGCTAACGTACTGGTTTATGAGCGTGTGCGCGAAGAGCTTGGCTTAGGCAAATCTATCCGCATAGCAATTGTGGATGGTTTTAAACATGCATTGCCTTCTATATTAGATGCTAACATCAGTACTTTCTTAACCGGTGTTATCCTCTTTGTATTTGGCTCGGGCCCAATACAAGGTTTCGCAACAACCTTAATGATCGGTATTATCACTACCCTGTTCTGCTCATTACTGATATCAAGGTTGATATTTGAGTTTATGCTTGAAAAAGGCTGGGATATCAAGTTTTCACGCCCATGGAGCTCACATACCTTTAAAAACGCTAATTATGCGTTCGTTAAAAACCGCTTTAAATTCTATGCTTTCTCTGGCATATTCATTATCGCGGGTTTAATATCCATGTTTACCCGTGGTTTTAACTACGGTGTTGACTTTGGCGGCGGGCGTACCTATGTAGTGAAATTCAACCCATCGGTTACTACCGAAGATGTACATAACGTGGTTGACCCTGTGCTTGGCCGTGGTACCGAAGTAAAAACTTACGGCTCTGATAAGATCAGCATTACTACCAACTACCTGATCAATGACAATGCAGAGAGCACTGATGCGAAGGTAGAGGCTACCTTAATTAAGGCTTTAGCTGCTAATCCGGCTACTACAATTACTTCTAAACAGATCCTTAGCCACCAAAAGGTTGAGGCTACTGTTGCCAACGAGGTTAAATCTTCGGCAAAATGGACCATCATTATTGCTATCATTGTAATCTCGGCTTATATCTTGATCCGTTTCCGTAAATGGCAATTCAGCCTTGGGGCGATGGTTGCAACAGCGCATGACTCATTACTGGTGCTTTCGTTCTTCTCATTGTTCAAAGGTGTTTTACCATTCTCTTTGGATATCGACCAGGCATTCATCGCAGCGCTGTTAACGGTAATAGGTTATTCCATCAACGATACGGTTGTGGTATTTGACCGTATCCGCGAGTTTCTTAATCATCATCACGCAAAAACAGACGATCCACAGGTAGTTATCAACGAGGCTATTAACAGTACCTTAAGCCGTACCATAATTACCGCCCTTACCGTGGTATTAATTCTGGTGGTATTATTCCTGTTTGGTGGCGATGTTATCCGTGGCTTTGCATTCGCATTGTTGATTGGTGTACTTTTCGGTACTTATTCATCAATTTGTGTGGCATCGCCGGTTATCGTCGACTTTGGAAAGAAAGATCTGAAATAATTAAATTGTGACATTATTTTGAAAGGCTCCAAAGAACATTTGGAGCCTTTTTTGTTTTACAACTATAAGCTTCTCCCACACCCTTCCCTAAAGGAAGGGCTTTATAAGTTTCTCCGTTACAGGAAGAGACAGAGGGGCTTTTAAAATTAAAATATTTGCTTCATGAACGGCACTGATCAATCAAAATTCCCGACAGTAGTTATAATAGGCGGCGGCTTTGGCGGCATACAGGTTGCCAAACAGCTAAAAGATAAACCTGTTGAGATTATTCTTATAGATAAACACAACTATCATACTTTTCAGCCATTATTATACCAGGTAGCAACAGGCAGCCTTGAAGCTGAATCAATCGCCTTTTCGCTGCGTAAAAATTTCGACGAGCAGAAGAATTTACGGTTCCGTAATACCGAAGTGCTGGGTATAAGCGCCGAAACTAACACTGTGCATACAGCTATTGGTGATATTGCTTATGATTACCTGGTAATTGCAACGGGGTCTACAACCAATTTCTTTGGCAATAAAGAGATTGAGCATTATGCTATGCCGATGAAATCTATACCAGAAGCCATGAACCTGCGCTACCTGGTATTACAAAACCTTGAGGAAGCCGTTTTAAAGCCCTCCAGGGAAGAAAGGGTTCCGTACCTGTCGTTTGTACTGGTAGGTGCCGGCCCTACCGGTGTAGAGCTTGCAGGGGCATTGGCAGAGTTGCGCAACCATGTACTTAATAAGGATTACCCCGAACTGGCCAAAGAAGAAATGAAAGTTTACCTGGTAGACTTTTTACCAAAAGTATTGGGCCCGTTCTCTGACGAAGGCTCCAAAGCCGCCGAAGGTTATTTGAAAGATATGGGCGTAGAGGTATTACTGGGCGTAAAGGTAGAAAGTTATGATGGCAACCAAATAAAGTTTGAAGGCGGTAAAAGCATACAAACTAAAAATGTGATATGGTCTGCCGGGGTAATGGGCGTGGTACCTGAAGGGGTTTCAAAAGATGTTATTGAACGTGGCAACCGTATTAAAGTTGATAATATATGCCGTGTGGTAGGTTCATCAAATATTTTTGCCATTGGCGATGTGGCAGCCATGATTACGCCCGAAACGCCTAAAGGCCATCCGGGTGTGGCGCAGGTAGCCATACAAATGGGCCAAACTACCGGTAAAAACATTTATAAAATTATAAAAGGCGAACAACCCGAGCCGTTTAAATATAACGACAAAGGATCATTAGCTACTATAGGCCGCAATAAAGCCATTGCAGATTTGGGCAAACTCAAGTTTCAGGGATTTTTTGCCTGGCTGATATGGATGTTTGTGCACCTGATATCCTTAATGGGCGGCCGCAATAAGGTGATTGTATTTATTAACTGGATAGCAAGCTATGTAACCTACAATGGAGGCAGCAGGCTGATCATCCGTAATTTTAAACGTGAAGAGCTGGTTGAAAAAGATGAACAAATATCTAAGCCAGACTAAATGACCGATCACATCAAAATCACCGAGTGCCCGCGCGATGCCATGCAGGGATTGCATGATTTCGTACCGACTAATATTAAAGCTGAATATATCAACCTGCTGTTGAAAGTTGGTTTTGATACCATAGATTTCGGAAGCTTTGTTTCTCCGAAAGCCATCCCGCAGATGCGCGACACAGCAGAGGTGTTAAGCCGGCTTGATATGGATAATACACGCTCAAAGCTTTTAGCCATTACAGCTAATTACAGGGGCGCAGAGCAAGCCGCAACTTTTGATGAGATAAGTTACCTCGGTTATCCTTTTTCTGTGTCTGAGACCTTTCAGTTGCGTAATACCAACACAACTATGGAGCAGGCCTTTGATGAGATAAAACGCATTAACGAATTATGTACCGCCCGGAAAAAAGATCTGCTAATTTATTTATCAATGGGATTTGGCAACCCTTATGAAGATAAATGGAGTGAGGAGATTGTGCTGCATTGGGCACAAATGATGATTAATGAGGGTATTGGCTATATTGCCCTGTCAGATACTATAGGTGTTGCACAGCCAGAGCAAATTAGCAGCCTGTATCCCGTCTTAAAAAAACTTTCGGATATTACTGAATTTGGGGTTCACCTGCACTCTACACCAGATACATGGCAGGAAAAAATCGCTGCAGCCTATGAAGCCGGCTGCAGCAAATTTGACGTTGCCCTTAAAGGGTACGGCGGCTGCCCTATGGCCAAAGACGACCTTACAGGTAACATTGCTACCGAAAATCTTGTGGCTTTTCTGTTACACCAGAATGTACCGCTTGACCTTGACCTGGATAAGCTGACTGAAGCGATGGAGTTTTCAGGCAAAGTGTTTGGTTAATATCAAACCTTTAACTTGGCTGCCGGATTAAACCTTACCGCTCTTACAACCTGTAAACAAACTGTAACGGTTACTATCAGTAATGATATTACCAGTGCCATTACAAATGGAAATATGGAGAGGTGTATACGGTAGGCAAAGGTTGCTAACCACTTATTTGCTATAATAAAAGATAACGGCCAGGCAATAATATTTGCAATGATTACAGTGTAAAAAAATGGCTTGCTTAAGGTGATCATCAATTGCCGGCCCATCGCGCCAAATACTTTCCGTATAGCTATTTCCTTCATACGAATGCGTATAGTATTAGCAGCCGAAGCAAAGATGCCTAACGATGCGATAAACACCGCTAACATTGAAAAAAAGAACAGCACACTCTGCAGTTGCTCCTGCTTTACAAAAAGCTGCCCGTAAAGCTCATCCAGAAAATGGTAGCTAAAAGTATCGCCATCAAGTTTATTGATATCACCCCATTGTCGGTTCAGAGTACTGAGCATGGCTGGTATGGCCTTACTTTCGGCACTTATCATGATCTGCAATTTAGTTAAACCGCAATGGTCGTTCATTACATAAACGGTTGGCTGTATGTTTTCTTCAAACCCGTAAGCTTTAACATCATTAGTAACACCAATTATCTTATATCTACCGCCGCAACCGCTAATAGTTGTGCCGATGGGATTTTTCAGGTTAATTGCTTTTGCCGCTGCCTGGTTGACAACAATACTTAAAGAGTCGGTGGAAAAGGATGGGTTAAACACCCTCCCCTGTTGCACACCGATATTTAAAGCCTCAAAATACTCATAATCTACCCCAATGGTGTTCATGGTAACCGCTTTGCTTTGCACAGTGTATTCGTTAGATACGGGCTTAATGCCACCCGGAACATTGGTAGCCACCGTTACATTTTTAACACCAGGTATGGCCTTTATACGGTTGCGTACAGGCTCAAACTTACCTGGACTGTTAAATATGGCAATGTTATCTACATAAACTACCTGCTTAGCGGTAAACCCGGCATCTTCGGTACGCATGAATTTAACTTGCTGGTTGATAACGACAAGGGTGATAACAAACACGATAGCGAAGGTAAACTGTAAAACAATCAGCGAATTTTTTACCCATGAGAGGTTTCCTCCGGTTGCAAGCTGATCGCCCCGTAAAACCACCGCCGGCTTAAAGCCTGCCATAACTAATGACGGATACAAACCAGCCAATAAAGTAAGCGTTATAAGCATACCTATAATTTGCGCTACTATAGTAAAGTTGATGCCTGAGATCAAAAGATCCGCCTTTAATAACTGATTAAAATAAGGCAAGCCGATAACAACCAGCACAAATGAAATAACCAGAGCAACAAGGCATTGAAAAAATATCTCCAGCATAAACTGAACAGCTATTTTACTTTTCTTTATCCCGTTTACCTTTTTAACCCCTACCTCTTTTGAACGTTTATTGGCCTGGGTTATATACAGATTGGTGAAATTAACACCGGTAACAATAAGTATGATAATAGCAAGCACAACCAGGCCACGTATGATCTGGTCGTTAACATGCGAGCCATAATGTGGCCTTAGGTGCAGGTTTTTTAAAGGATCTAAATATATAGCTGATGTGGAAGGACTTATCGATTCCCTTGCGGCCTGACTTGTATCGGCCAACGCTGCTTTTTTATATATTCCGTCTATCTTTTTTGACAGAAGGTTGATATCCGTATTTGGCTTTACCATTATATAAGTCTGAAATATCCGGCTGGCATAGCTTTGGTCTTTTCCCGAGGCGATATCAGCGGAAAAACCTATACAGTCAAATTTGAAATTGGTATTGCCGGGTATATCATCTACTACCCCAGCTACTGTAAAAGGCATGCCCGATCTGGACATCATGTTAACCGTTTTATTGATGATAGTGCTATGGCCAGGAAAAAGCACACGGGAGGTTTCCTTTGATAGCAGTGTAGTGGGCGTTTCGCTGTTTGGGTTGAGTTGGAAACCTTTGGGCTTAATGCCTAATATCTTGGCAATGGAGTAATCGGCACCGGCCCATTTATTTATTAAAAACCTACCGGACGATGTATAAAAAGGAATCTGAAACAGGGCTGTGTTGGTTCGGCCTGTTTCTTCCACCTCGGGGCACTGGCTTTTAATTGCAGCAGCTAAAGGTGCAGGGGTATAAGGCGATGGGCCGTTGGGCAGCTCCCTTTCAACCAAATAAACCCTGTCATAGTTTTTGTTCCAGGTATCGTAACTGGTTTCATGGTCAACGTAAAGTGTTACAAAAATAAATGCTGCCAGGCCAAGTGAAAGCCCTGTAATGTTTAAAACGTTATACCATTTAGCTTTTAAAAAGGTACGAAGGGCAATTTTAAAATCTAACCTATTCATGAATTAATGTTTTCGCCAAAATATTATTTTGATTTTAAACATCAAAATAAAATAATATTTTATCAAAACATTTATCACAAATCAGCTTTTCACCATCTTATAGTGCTGTATACCGGCTTCTTCAAACTGAGGGCCAGTCTTTTCAAAGCCAAATTTTCCGTACAAACCAACTGCTTGTATCTGCGCATGCAGGTAAACATAATTTGCTTCTGCAGGAAGATCAGCTAAAACAGCTTTTACAAGAGCTTGCGCTACCCCATGCCCTCTGAATTTTGAAAGTACGGCAAAACGCTCCAGTTTATAACCTTTATCTGTTTTGCGCCAGCGTGCCGCACCGGCAGGCTCGCCGTCAACTGTAGCTAAAAAATGGTTCGATTCATCTTCAAACTCCCATTCCAATTCGGGCGGGCAGTTTTGTTCGCCAACAAATACTTCGCGTCTTACGGCAAATACCTTTTCTAATTCAGCAGGGTCAGTTACTTTTTTTATTTCTGTTTTTAATGGCATCCTGGTAGTGCTTTTTTGACTTGAAGCCTGTTTGTTTGGTGTTATGATTTTCATTTGCAGCATCGATGGAATGCGTACAGGTGATATCATCTTCCTGCTCGGCTAATTTAGATAATCTTACATAAAATTTACTCAACTGGTCAAGTTCCTTTTCGGTCAGGTCTTCAATATTTACCATACGGTTACTTGCGCCCTGGTGCGATGCCAATAACTCATTCAGTTTCAGATGCACCGCTTTCGAATCCTTATTCTGGGATTTTTGTATCAGGAAAACCATTAAAAAGGTAACAATAGTGGTGCCTGTATTAATAACAAGCTGCCACGTATCAGAATAATGAAATAGAGGGCCGGATACTACCCAAATAATGATGACACTGGTAGCAGTGATAAATGCAGCTGAGCTTCCGGTTGCAATAGTGGCCCAGTTTGCAAACTTCTCAAACAGGTTCTTTTTTTTTGAGTTAGCCATGGATTCGGATTTTAATAAATGTTACAACTAAAAAAAAGCGCCAATGTTTAAAACACCGGCGCTTTTTACTCTTAACAGCTATATTTTACAACTTGCTATTTACATCCAGGCAATTTAAATCGCCAAATGCAGTAGTTAAGCGTTTAACAAAAGTTTCTTCGCCTTTGCGTAACCATACGCGTGGGTCGTAATATTTTTTGTTTGGAGAATCTTCACCCTCAGGGTTACCAATCTGCTCCTGCAGGTAAGCTTCTTTCGCCTTGTAATAATCTTTAATACCTTCCCAGAAAGCCCACTGCATATCGGTATCAATATTCATTTTAATGGCGCCGTAAGAGATAGCCTCGCGAATTTCCTCCTGGCTGGAACCTGAACCGCCGTGGAATACAAAATTGATGGGTTTCTCGGCATCCAAGTTATGTTTCTTTTTCAGGAACTCCTGAGAGTTGTGCAATATAACCGGCTGCAATTTTACATTACCTGGTTTGTAAACACCATGCACGTTACCAAATGCAGCAGCAATAGTAAAGCGATGGCTAACTTTAGATAATTCTTCGTAAGCGTAAGCCACTTCTTCAGGCTGGGTATATAAACGAGAGCTGTCTACGTCAGAGTTATCAACACCGTCTTCTTCGCCGCCGGTTACACCAAGCTCAATTTCAACGGTCATGTCCATTTTTGACATGCGCTCCAGGTATTTTGCAGATATCTCGATATTTTCTTCGATAGGCTCCTCAGAAAGGTCAAGCATGTGCGATGAAAACAACGGTTTGCCGGTTTCAGCATAAAACTTTTCGCCATGTTCCAATAAACCGTCTATCCATGGCAGCAATTTTTTTGCAGCATGGTCGGTATGTAATATAACTGCTACGCCGTAGTGCTCTGCCAGCAGATGCACGTGTTTGGCGGCAGATACAGCACCTAAAATGCAGGCCTGTAATTTTGAGTTATCTAACGATTTGCCCGCGTAAAACTGCGCGCCGCCATTTGATAACTGAATGATAACAGGAGAATTTACCGCCTTGGCAGTTTCCATTACAGCATTGATAGAGTTTGTGCCGATTACGTTGACCGCAGGCAATGCAAACTGATGCTTTTTTGCTGCTTCAAATAGTTCCTGCACTTGATCGCCGTGCAGAACACCTTTATAATTTTTTAAATCCATGAGCATTTGTTTGGCCCCGAAGTTATAAAATTTTAACGTTTTGGCTAATAATTATATCTAATTTTAAGCTTAAACCATTGAAAATCTTAATCAACCACACTGAGCAACAAGTTTCATACTGGCAGTCTCATCTTTGCAGTAAATTTCAATTGATGGTTAAGATATAGTTAACATTTAGAAACTTGTTATAATATTTTTCGTTTCTTTGCAGTACTTTGAAATATTTAGAAGATATGGCTTGGTTTAAGCGAGAAAGTAAAGGCATTATCACAACAACTGAAGAGAAGAAGGAAGCACCAGACGGGATATGGAATAAATGCCCCAATTGTAAGAAACCGCTTCATTATTCAGAACAAGTTGAAAATCAATATGTTTGCCACTACTGCGGTTTTCATTTGCGTATAGGGTCAAAAGAATACTTCTCGGTATTATTTGATGACAATCAGTTTACCGAGCTTTTTGGCAGTTTACACTCAGGCGATCCCCTGCATTTCACAGACAGTAAAAAATACAGTGACAGGCTTAAGGAAACAATCAACAAAACCGGCCTTACTGATGCTATACGCTCCGCTCATGGTAAAATGAATGGTGTTGATATAGTTATCGCCTGTATGGATTTTAACTTTATAGGTGGCTCAATGGGTTCTGTGGTAGGCGAAAAGATAGCACGATCTATAGATTATAGCATTGAGCATAAGGTGCCTTTTCTGATGATCTCAAAATCTGGCGGGGCGCGCATGATGGAAGCTGCATTCTCGCTGATGCAGATGGCTAAAACATCGGCCAAACTGGCGTTGTTAAGCCAGGCGAAGGTACCGTACATTTCTTTACTTACCGACCCGACTACGGGTGGTGTTACCGCATCATACGCCATGCTGGGCGATATCAATATTGCCGAACCGGGTGCGCTGATCGGCTTTGCCGGCCCAAGGGTAATTAAAGAAACCATCAAAAAAGACCTCCCTAAAGGCTTCCAGACCGCGGAGTTTGTTCAGGAACATGGTTTCCTTGATTTTATTGTAGACCGCCGCGAAATGAAAGAGAAACTTTCATCATTCCTTAAAATGCTGGCCCCTTATGGTGAAGCACCAAAAGCCATTAACGGTACAGCGATACTTAATGAGGAGAAATGATTTATAATATTGAGTATACAAAACAAAAAAGCAGCATTTAAAAATGCTGCTTTTTTGTTAAATGAACCCTATTGCGAATGAGACTTGCACTTCATCATTCATAATTCAGCGTTCAATATTTCATGTTAGGATTATATTCCTTCGGTACCCGGCTCGTGGCCTAACATACGGCCGGTTGTACGGCCAAGGTCCCGGCTGGCAAAGTCTGTTTTCGTAGCTGCACCTTCAGAAGGAAATTCATGCCTTTCCGGAGGAGTTACGTCAATTTGCTCGCTGAATGATGTATCAGCACCTTCACGTTGCTGGCTTTGTTCATCCTGTTGACTGTAACCTGTCCCCTCATTATCAGATTCGCCTTCCTCAGGTATTTCATTTTCATCGTAACCGGCATCAAGGTTGCCGCTATAGCTACCGTTTGCAGTACCGTCTAAATCGGTATCTTCTTCGAGGTCGGCATCAAGTTCTTCATCATCATCCAGATCGTCGTCTGCAAGTTCTTCGTCTTCAGGAATATCATCACCCGTTGCAAAATCGCTGTCGCCGCCACCTACACTATTAGGGCCGTTAAAACCTTCGTTAGAGGAGTAGCTCCCTGGTATGTTGCCACCGCCTTCAGTATCATCAAGTTTGCTTTCGTCTATACCGGTATTGGTGCTTCCGAACGAATTTGATCCGTAGCCTTGGTTCTGATCCAAATCATTATTCCAGGCATTTTCATTATTAGCTATCATAGGTTTTTGTTTTGATGTAACCTAAGAGTAGCAATATGCTTGCCAAATTTCTGCAAAAGAAATATTTTTAATTAAGCATTTACCATGCAAAGTTCGCGCAGCTTGGCCACGGTGTAGTCAACCTCGTCTTTGGTATTATATTTCGAAAATGAGAATCTAACAGAAGGCCTGTCAGGATTAGCGCCTATGGCTGTTAACACATGCGAGCCGATATCTGTACCCGAACTGCAGGCACTGCCACCCGATGCAGAGATACCTGCAATATCCAGGTTAAACAACAACATATCGGCCATTTCCATCTCCGGGAACGATACATTAAGCACTGTATACAGGCTTTTTGCGGAGTCGGTTTTACCATTGAATTTAACACCCGGAATGTCCTGCTCTAATTTAGCCTTCATGTACGATTTAATGTCCTGAATATAGGCCTGGTGACTATCCATTTCGGCATACGCCAGCTCAAGCGCTTTTGCTAAACCGGCAATACCATAAACATTTTCCGTACCGCCGCGCATATTACGCTCCTGAGAGCCTCCATAGATCATGGGGTTAATCTTGACCTTATGATTGATATGCAAAAAGCCCACTCCTTTTGGCCCGTGCAGTTTGTGCGCTGCGCAAACCATAAAGTGTAATTTAAGCTTACTAAGGTCGTGCTTGTAATGGCCAACAGTTTGTACCGTATCGCTGTGATAGAGCGCGTTATAGGCTTCGCACAGGTCACCAACACGCTCCAGATCGGTAATAGTACCCAGCTCATTATTGGCATGCATTAACGATACAAAGCTGCGTTCGTTATTTTGAAGTAATTTTTCCAGATGATCGTAATCTACCGTGCCCTTATCATCTACATCTGCATAGCTTAACTTAATTGAGCCTGCTTTTTCCATGGCTTGCAGGGTATGCAATACAGCATGATGCTCCAATTTCGTGGTAATGGCATGGGTAAGCTTATGGTCAATTATTCCGCATCGAATAGCGGTATTATCGGCCTCGGTACCGCCGCTTGTGAAAAATATCTCTGCAGGCGATGTATGCAATAGGTTAGCTATTGTTTTACGCGCCTTCTCGATAACTGTGCGTACCTCCCGGCCATGTGCATGAATAGAAGACGGATTGCCATACTGGCCTTCCATTACTTTATACATTTCCTTTAAAACCTCAGGATCAAGCGCGGTAGTAGCAGCATTATCAAAATAAACTCGCATGGTAATAATTTTGAAGGAGTGTTTTAAATTATCGAGTTATTGAATTAATGGATTATTAAGAGACGCAAAGTGTTGATTATGCCCTATTCAATAATTCATACCTTCAATAAGGTACTAACCCCTTAATTAAGTTGTAATATTTCTTTTATATCTGTAATAATCTTGTTGGCCAGGTTATCCGCAATGGTTTCAGAGTTCCCTTCAGAATAAATGCGGATAATCGGCTCCGTGTTTGACCGGCGCAGGTGAACCCACTCCTTATCAAACTCTATTTTTAACCCATCAATGGTTGAATGTGGCTGTTTTTGATATTTATCCTTAACCTTTGCCAGTAAGCCATCAATATCCATCTCGGGTGTAAGCGTTATTTTATTTTTAGAGATAAAATAATTTGGATAAGAGCCCCTGAGCACTGAAACAGATTTGCCAAACTTTGCCAGATGAGTAAGAAATAAAGCGATACCTACCAGCGCATCGCGGCCGTAATGCAATTCTGGGTAGATCACTCCGCCATTACCTTCGCCGCCTATAATTGCATTTACTTCTTTCATTTTGTTCACCACGTTTACCTCTCCCACCGCAGCAGCATGATACTCTGCACCTTGCTTTTCGGTAACATCGCGCAGGGCACGGGTTGATGACAGGTTAGATACCGTATTGCCTTTGGTATTGCTCAGTACATAATCGGCCACGGCAACCAGCGTATATTCTTCTCCAAACATGCTGCCATCCTCGCAAACAAAGCAAAGGCGATCAACATCCGGGTCTACCGCGATACCAATATCTGATTTTGTTTTTAACACTTCCTTTGACAGCGCTACCAGATTTTCTGGTAAAGGCTCGGGGTTGTGCGGAAAATGGCCATCAGGTTCGCAATATAATTCATGTACGGTTTGTACACCAAGCGCTTTTAGCAAGGCTGGTACAAATATCCCGCCTGTAGAGTTTACGCAATCTATAGCAATCTTAAAATCAGCCTTTTTTATGGCTTCAACATCTACCAGCGGTAATGCTAATACTTTATCTATATGCTTTTGCAGATAGCTGTCATCATGTATATGCTTCCCTAAATCGTTAACATCCGCGTAAATAAAATCGCTTCTTTCGGCTATATCAAGTACTTCTTTGCCGTCCGTATCATTTATAAATTCACCATTTTCATTTAGCAGTTTAAGGGCATTCCATTGTTTAGGATTATGGCTTGCCGTAAGGATGATACCACCTGCCGCCTGCTCATCGGGCACAGCTACTTCTACCGTTGGGGTTGTTGAAAGGCCAAGATCAATTACATCTATACCCAGGCCCTGCAAGGTACCAATAACCAGGTTGTTTACCATACTGCCCGAAATACGCGCATCACGGCCAACAACAATTTTTTTGATACCTGTTCTTTTTACTGCCCAACTGCCGTAGGCAGACGTGAACTTAACAATGTCTAAAGGGGTAAGGCCATTACCTGCTGCACCGCCTATAGTCCCCCTGATACCCGATATTGATTTTATTAGTGTCAAAACGTTTAGATGTTAAGCCGCAAAAATAGGAATATTTAAAAGATAGCGGTGTAAAAATGCTATATATTTGGCCTGTTAATCTGCGCATTTACATTACTAAGACCAATGCATGATTTTTTTCTTAACCTTGACCGGCATTTATTCTATCTGATTAATCACGAATGGGGGAACGCCGTTTTTGATGTGGTAATGCCGGTAATGCGCAATGCCAGGTTTTGGATACCTTTTTATGTTTTTTTAATCATATTCATAATCTGGCGGTATAAAAAGCATGGTGCTATACTGATTGTGTTTTTAGCCCTTTCTGCAGGCTTTGCCGATTATACCAGTGCCAGCATCATTAAACCTGCAGTGCAGCGCCTGCGCCCCTGCCGCGATCCTATTACTGCC
Source organism: Mucilaginibacter litoreus (assembly GCF_042676805.1). Lineage (NCBI taxonomy): Bacteria > Pseudomonadati > Bacteroidota > Sphingobacteriia > Sphingobacteriales > Sphingobacteriaceae > Mucilaginibacter > Mucilaginibacter litoreus. The sequence continues at coordinate 353,159 of NZ_JBHTHZ010000001.1, forward strand.
AATACCGACATAAGCCGCGCTCCGTGCGGCACAGGTTACAGTTTTCCGTCAACCCATGCTACCGACCATTTTGCAATGGCTGTATTTTTAAGCTGTTTATTTTATAAATACGGGAAATGGATTGCACCTGCATTATTAATTTGGGCAGCAGTGATATGCTATGCACAAGTTTACGTTGGGGTACATTTCCCCATAGATGTTACCATTGGCGCCCTTTACGGTAGTTTGGTTGGATGGTTGTTTTCCTTAGCATTCAGGAAAACAGTGCATGGATTCAGCGTGTAGATTAACTCATGAGGACTTTTAGTATTCTCTTTCGCTTGTGAATTATTCTACTCACCCCGACTATGCTTCGCTGGTCGACCCTCTCTGCTGCGCAAAGAGGGTATGAAAAAACAACTTTTTTAATAACCCTCTTTTCGCTTGCGAAGCGAGGGTGGTCGAGCGGTAGTGATGACCGGGTGAGTCAGCTATTCGCAGCCATCTGAACCGCAGCTATCCGAAATGCAGCGGCCACGCATTTTGTCGAGCAGGTCGCTCAGTTGCCCTGCTTCTTCTTCAGTCAGATTTTGTTTAAACAGATCCCTGGTTTTGAAATCAACATCCATTTTTTTCAGGATGCTTAAGCCTTCCTCACTGATGCGGATGTCTACCGCGCGCCGGTCGCGGGAGTTGGTACAGCGCGATACCAGTCCTTTTTGCACCAGGCGGTCAACAATGCGCGATGCATCAGACATTTTATCGATCATCCTCTCCTTAAGCAGGTTTACAGTAGCCGGTTTTGGAAATTGCCCGCGTAAAATACGAAGTATGTTAAACTGTTGTTGAGTAAGATTGTGTTTTTCAAACTCGGGGCGCAGATAATTATTTATCCACCCGGAAGTATATGCAAGGTTAATTACCGCTTTATGGTAATTATCCTCAAAATTGGTACTCTTAATATCTTCCTCTATTCCCATAACTAAAAGAAAATGACTGCAAATATAACCTATTTATTGACAGATTGTTCTGCGGATTTAGAGCTGCCATAATGCCACGGACAATGGAGGCACTTATTTTTACAGCAATGCCCGCGCTTTAAATGGTACTCTTTTGTAAACACAAAATTTCCATCTTTATTGATGTAATAATCAACGTTTTCCTGCAGCATCAACTCAATATTTTTACAAAAATACGTTGATCATAGTAAGCTTTCAAGTGCCGTCCATCACCGTGCAGTGTCCATATCTGCTGCGGCTGCACCTGTTCTACGGTCTCTAATATATCATTCCAATCCACATGATCTGATATAAAAAGCGTGTCCTGGGCATTAGCCTGCAGATTGGCCCAGCCCGATGCAAAAAGTCTTTTTACACCCGTTGCACGCAAATAGCTGTCAAAGGTAAACGGTGGAACAATGTAGACATACTCTTTTTGTTCTTTCATTAGCTTACGGTTATATACCTGATGCTCGCCCAAATCGTATCCCAGCTTTTTATAAACCGCGTTAACAGGCATAATACGATGATGAACCAATACTGTTTTTTGCGGGGCATACCGGTTGATCATACTGATCAAACGCTGGCTTTTACCCAGGCTGTAGGCACCAAGTAAAATATTGATCTTTATATCGTTCAGCTTTTTTATTTCTTCTACTGGGTCGGGGTGTTGGGTATCAGGGTCGGCAAAAGTGCTTTCTGTTATCAGTACATCCGCCTTTACCCACTCTATTGGTTCGCAGGTATAGTCGGGCTGTAATTTATAATCACCGGTGTAAAGGTAACGTATGCCTTTGTATTCCATTAGAACCTGTGCCGACCCGGGCATATGGCCAGCCGGTATAAAGTTAAGCTGTACATCCCCTATGTTGAAAGGTTGGTTGTAGGGTATGGTGTAAGCTATCTTCGCGTAATTTTTTGCATAACGCAGCTGCATAAAAGCAAGCGTAGCTTCGGTGGCATACACATTTTTATTGCCGCTAACCGCGTGGTCTGCATGGGCGTGGGATATTATGGCATTAGTAACCGGTTGCTGAGGATCAAGGTAAAAATCGGCATAACGGCAATAAAGGCCATTGGCATTAAAAGCAATAAAATCGTCTAAGATCATTTATCTGCGGCAATAGAAAGATACAGTTTATGCAGCCTTAGCACCTGCGGAATAACAAGCTGTGTATCGTCATTTATAATTACGTCATCGGCCATTGTCAGCTTTTTTTCCTCACTCAACTGGCGGCTATCGCGGTTAATTACCTCTTGTGCCGTTACACCGTCGCGCTGCATAACACGCTGCACACGGTTTTCCAAAGGCGCTGAAACCAGTATGTTCCGGTCGCACATTTTGTAAGAACCACTCTCGAACAATATGGCAGTTTCCTTTAGCACATAAGGCGTATTTTTTTGTTGAATTACCCATTTATCAAACGCGCGGAAAACCGCGGGATGCACCAGGGCATTCAATTTTTCAAGTTGTTGCTGATTATTAAATACAATATCTGCAATGTGCTTTCGGTTAAGGCTTTGGTCAGCGGCATACGCCTCGTTACCGAACGCCTGCTTTATTCCGGCCACCAATTCTTTATCTTCAACCATTACAAGCTTAGCGTGCAGATCAGAATAAAACACAGGAATACCAAGCACCTCAAATACTTTGCACACGGTAGTTTTACCGCTACCTATATTACCCGTTATCCCTATCTTAAACATTATTTTTTTATAATAAAATCAATTACACCGGGTTGTATTTTAGTCACTTTACTATAGGAAGGCAGGCGGGTTACCTTTACGGGTAAGGCATTGTAACCGTTTTGCCGCCAAAGGTCAAGATCTGCCACGGCCTCAAAATCATCTTCGTTTATCTCTGGGTACCTGCTTAACGACGTAGTAAATGTCACCTTTACCTTTTGCGGAAAAACCTTTACCCTGTCGTAATTACGGTTGTTGATGATCTTAACCGGTATTTCCAGCGTTTTTTCTGTAAATTCATCAATAGGGATATTCACCGATACAGCCTTGGGTATAATATTTAAATTACCCTCTTTAGGTGGGCGTAAAGCTATCCGGCCATTATAATCTGTATTAATGTCGGCTGCGCGGATTGAGTCAGTTTTCCAGGTTTTGATTTTTGCAAGGATCTCAGCCGGGCCGCTAATCGTAACGTAGCGGGGCTTTATCAAAATATCATCAGATTGCGCGAATTGTTTTTGATACTTTATATCAGTAACTAACTCAACTGGTACCTTCTTAATAATTCGGTTACTAAAATCAAAATATAGCGTATCCGGGTTTACAGCAATTATTTCATGATCAATATCCTTACGGGCATTTATTTGCTTTAACTGACTGCCTATAACCACATAGTTTTTACTCTCCAGGGTGTGGAGGTCAATACTTATTGATTTTTTACTATAATCCATTTTAGAAAAAATCATTTGCCAGCCGGTGCCTTGTACAATAGCATTAACAGTATCAGACTGAAGCGGATAAAAAGCCCTTTTTTGTGGTAGGTTACGGAAAGTTACCACCTGCTTTACAGAAAATTTATAAGTGTTAGACAATGATGTAAACAACCATGCAAAGGCAGCAAAAATCAGGCAGGTTACAAAAACCGATAACCGCCGGCGCTCTATTGCAGATAGTTTTATTATTGCCATACTCTTGTTTAAAGCAGAAAGCGAAAAGCATAAAGCTATGCTGCTTTAAGTTTTCGCTCTGTTATAATTATTCATAAGCTTTTGGCTTATGTGCCTTTAGCTTTTTGCTTATTTTGTAGTAGCAGGAGGCGTGTTTAATGCTTTTGATGCTTCTAAAGATACGGCCGATTTATCGAAACGTATACGCGCGCCATTCTCAACTTCAATTAAAAAGGTAGTTTCGGCTACTTCATATATTCGGCCATGTATGCCTGCTGTTGTAACTACTTTATCGCCTTTTTTAAGCTCCTCTACGTACTTTTTTTGATCCTTTTGCTTTTTAACCTGCGGACGAATCATAAAGAAATAAAACACTACGGCAATTAAGCCAAACATGATCAATGGCTGTAAGCCCTGCCCCCCAACTTGTAATAAAACTGTTGCTATCATCTATATTAAATTAATTATTTGGTTGTTACTTCGCCAATAAGGTGCACCATTGTTTGCGGTGGGTTGGTATTGGCTGTAACGGTTATTTGCTTATCCTGTAAACCCATTTTTGCAGCGCTGTTAAACGTTACCTTAATTTCGCCATCGGCACCGGGCTGTATAGGTGTATTTGGCCATTCGGGTTTGGTACATCCGCAGGTAGCTACGGCATCTTTAATTATCAGCGGGGATTTACCGGTATTAGTAAACTTAAAAGCATAAGTAACCTTTTCGCCCTCCTTTATTTTCCCGAAATCATGCGTATCTTTTTCAAATTTCATTACCGGCGCGTTAGTAGCGCTTACGCTGGCAGTATCGGCAACGGCTGTTTTTGCCGATCCCTGGCTGGATTGGTTGCATGCGCTGAATAATAACCCCGCAGCAATTACACTTAAAAAAATATTTTTCATTTGATTACTCAATTAGTCCACGGCCTGTTTTACGTACTTTATTCTGTGCCTTAAGCTCAGCTAAAATCTTATCTAAGATACCGTTAATAAACGAATTACTTTTAGGCGTACTAAACTCCTTCGAGATCTCCAGGTATTCGTTTATAGTAACTTTGACCGGTATCGATGTAAAGTTAACAAATTCTACAATAGCCATCTTCATTAATAAAGTATCCATCATGGCTATACGGTCCGGCTCCCAGTTTTGGGTCTTTTCGGCAATAAGTTCCTGATATTGCGAGTCAAACCTGATGGTTTGCTCAAAAAGATTGATAATAAACTCGCGGTCCTCCACCCAGTTGGCACTTATATCAGCCAGTTGATTTTCTGCAAAGTTTTCTGAGGAAAAGTTTTTAAATGTTTTGGCAATAAGCGCCTGCAAGACCTCTTTATCAGTTGGCCAGTAAATAAACTTATCTTCAAAAACCTGCTCGGCTAATGACGATTTCAGGATAACTTTTTTGAAAATGAATTTAATGATATCCTTATCTGTCTGGATAGTATCATCTGTCTTAGCCAGGTATTCGGCGTATTCAGGAGAAGCTTTCAGGGTATTGAAAAGCGATTTGGCCAGTTCAGGATCAAAGGTCCAGTTAACTTTATATTTTCTTATACCGTTCAGGTAATCCTTATTATCTAATAAAGAAAGATAAAACCTGTTAGTAAGTATTTTTTGATTTACGTTAAGATCTTCTGCCGTTGGACGGTGCTTGTTGGCCCTTTCTTCTGCATCCCTTGAAGTATACTCTATAACTTCATTAATGAGCGATAGCATCCATATATACATTTCAAAAACCTGATCGATACTGTTTAACAGGTTTTTTTCATGCGATTTAATATCTTTTGTATTTGACTGATGAAACGCGTAAAGCGATTGTAACACTTTTACCCTAAGGTGCCTTCTGTTTAGCATTTTGTAAGAACGATTATAGTACCCTTTTTATGCGTACTGTTATGATAACTTTAATAGGTTGATTTTACTTTAATAGGTTGATTTTACTTTTTTTATATCTGCAATACGTTTTTCGGCAATTTTGTTTGCCGCTTCAATAGTAGAAATGTTTTCGAGCTTAGAAAGTTTTAAAACATTACGTGTGGCCTCATAAATATTTTCGGTAAGCTGCAATGTCCGTTTTTTGCTAAAGCCCATCAGTTCCGAATAGCAATTGATTATACCACCCGCATTAATTACATAGTCCGGCGCAAATAATATGCCTTTCTCCAGCAACATTTTACCATGCTCCTGCTCGTTACGCAACTGGTTATTGGCCGATCCGGCGATGATGCCGCATTTTAACTTCCCAATGGTTTCGGTATTAATGGTAGCACCTAATGCACATGGCGAATAAATATCAGCATCAATATCAAATATCGAGTTATTGGATACAGCTTCGGCGCCGTATTTTTTTGATACCTGGCGTGTGCGCTCGTCATTAATATCACTGATGTAAACCTTTGCGTTTTCATCGCGCAGCAGTTTCACCAGGTTTTCGCCTACATGGCCTATCCCTTGTACAATTACAGACCGTCCGGTGATATTATCGTTGCCATAAAGTTCTTTTACAGCTGCTTTTATACCCATAAACACGCCCTTTGCTGCCACGGGTGATGGGTCGCCGCTGCCGCCAAGGCTTTCAGGTATGCCGGTAACATGCTGTGTTTCCATACGGATGTACTCCATATCCCTGGGGTTAGTGCCTACATCCTCAGAGGTAATAAACTCACCGTTCAGGTTTTTTACATACCGCCCAAACTTGCGCATCATGGCTTCCGTCTTATCCCGGCGCGAATCGCCGATGATGACAGAGTAACCGCCCCCCATGTTAAGGCCTGCAATAGCACACTTATAGGTCATGCTTTTAGAAAGCCGCAGAACATCCTCAAGTGCATCCTGCTCCGAGCGGTAAGCCCACATCCTTGTACTGCCAAAAGCCGGCCCAAGCGTAGTATCATGTATAGCGATAATCGCCTTTAAACCAGTGTCCGGGTCGCCGCAAAAAACAACTTTTTGGTGCCCAAATGCATCAAGCTGATTAAATATACTATCGGTAGTTTGTTGTACGGGCATTTATTAGAAGTAAAATTACTCGGCACTGCAAAAGTATGTGTTTTTTTTATAGTGACAAGTATGTAAATTAAAGCTCTCCTAATCCTTTCCAACGGAGAGGCCTTTTATTAGCATCCTCTCTCCGCAGGATGGAAAGAGGGACGGCCCGAGGTAACGATGCCGGGGTGAGTAATCATGGTTGCTTTTAAATATAGCATACCGTACTTTTGGGCATTGCCATGAAAGAACTTGCCTACCTCAATAAATTTTTTTACAAATATAGCTGGCGATTAGTACCGGGTATATTGTTTGTAATAATATCCAACATTTTTGGGGTGCTGCCAGCACAGGTTATAAGGGTTGCTTTTGACCTGGTTACCGAAAATATAGGTGTTTATCAACTGTTTGCAGGTTTTAACAGGCAAAGCATGATCTATGATGTTTTTGGCTCAAGCTTACTATTATTCGGGATTTTAGTTTTGGTACTCGCCTTATTGCGCGGCCTGTTCCTGTTTTTTATGAGGCAAACTATTATCCTGATGTCTCGCCATATCGAGTTTGATCTTAAGAATGAGATCTACGCGCATTACCAGCTTCTTTCGCTTGCCTTTTACCGCCGCCACAACACCGGCGACCTGATGAACCGCGTAACCGAAGATGTAAGCCGTGTGCGCATGTATCTTGGGCCGGGCATTATGTATACCATTAACACGGTAATACTTTTTATTTTAGTGATATATGCCATGCTAACCGTTAATGTAAGGCTGGCTATATTTTCTGTTTTACCACTGCCGGTATTAGCGCTTATCATATTTTATGTAAACAACATTATTGAACACCGGAGCGAAAAGATCCAGCAGCGCTTATCCGGCCTTTCCAGTTTTGTACAGGAAAACTTTTCGGGCATCAGGGTAATCAGGTCTTACGTGCGCGAGGGCTTTGTGCGCAAAAAATTTGCAAACGAGAGCGACGATTATAAAACACAGAGCATGGCATTGGCCAGGGTACAGGCTGTATTTTTTCCGTCGATGCTTTTACTTATAGGGCTCAGCAACGTTATAACGCTTTATATTGGCGGCGTTGAAGTTATGAAAGGCAATATTACACCAGGTAACATCGCCGAGTTTATTGTTTACCTTAATATGCTTGCTTTCCCTGTAATATCGTTGGGCTGGGTAACATCTCTTATCCAGCGCGCCGCTGCTTCGCAAAAGCGCATTAACGAGTTTTTGCATCAAAAACCTGAGATCATATCACCCGTTGCACCAAACCATAAAGTTAATGGTAAAATTGCATTTGAGAACGTAACCTTTAAATACCCGGACACCGGTATCACCGCGTTAAAAAATGTATCTTTTTCTGTTAATCCGGGGGAAATGCTGGCCATCATAGGGCGCACAGGTTCGGGAAAATCAACCATCGCTAATTTAATTATGCGTATGTATGATGTAACCGGCGGGCAAATACTGGTTGATGATAAAACCATTCCATCTCTTAACCTGGATAATTATCGCTCACAAATTGGTTTTGTGCCCCAGGAAGTTTTCCTGTTTTCTGATAAAATATCACACAATATCGCGTTCAGCGCCGATGTACTGGATATGCCGCGCGTAGAACAAGCAGCTAAAGATGCCGCGGTTTACAATAACATCATTGAACTGGAAAATGGCTTTGATACCTTTATAGGTGAGAGAGGAGTAACCTTATCGGGCGGGCAAAAACAACGTGTAAGCATAGCAAGGGCTATAGTGAAACAACCACAGGTATTGATTTTTGACGACTGCCTTTCGGCAGTAGACACCCGTACTGAAGAGGAAATATTAAGTAACCTTGGCCGCATTATGTATGGAAAAACCAGTATCATAATTTCTCACAGGATATCTACTATCAAAAATGCCGATCAGATTTTAGTGCTTGATGAGGGCCAAATAATTGAACAGGGCACCCATGATAACCTGATGGATCTGAAGGGCGCTTATTATGACCTGTATGAAAAGCAACTGCTTGAAGAAGAGCAACAAATGTAACCACATACAACAATTACGCGTAAAAGTTTGAATAAAAGTTTAATTATTGCTAATAAATGCTTGCAATTGAAACACTTTTATATATATTTATGCCACCAAAACTATTACATCAGCAATTTTATGGGAGATTTTGATAACAGAGAGCGCGAAGAAGTTTACTCCAAGAAGGTTAGGGCCGGGAAGAGAACTTATTTTTTTGATGTTAAGGCTACCAGATCTAACGACTACTATGTGACTATCACAGAGAGTAAAAAGCGTTTGGAGGATGGCGTTTTCATTAAACACAAAATATTTTTATACAAAGAGGATTTTGAAAAATTTGCCGAAGGACTGAAAGACACGGTGGATTATATAAAAGAGCATCAGGATGTGGTTGAAAAGCGTTACGAGTTAACAGAAAGCGCTGATATTTCTACCAAGGCCGATGAAGATTTCTCTTTTTAATAAACAGATACACAACCTAAATTATACCTTATACCCGGCCTATCAGCCGGGTATTTTTTTTAAATCATTATATCTTTCAGCAGCACCATAGCTACGCTGAAATAAATGATAAGGCCGGTAACATCTACAAGCGTTGCCACAAACGGCGCTGAAGAAGCCGCAGGGTCGGCCCCCAGCTTTTTTAACACTAATGGCAACATAGAACCTGCCAGCGACCCCCAAAGCACCACCCCTACCAATGATATGCCTATGGTTATCCCTACCATCAGCCAGTGTATACCATAAATAGTAGTAAACATGCTGAACACAGCTATCCGCAAAAAACCGATTATGCCAAGTGTAACCCCAAGCATAAGGCCCGATATGATTTCCCGCCGCATTACCCGCCACCAATCGGCAATAGTTACTTCTCCCATTGCCATCGCCTGTATGATCAGGGTTGACGCCTGTGAGCCGCTGTTACCACCGCTTGAAATAATTAGTGGTATAAACAAGGCCAGTACAACCGCTTTCTCTATAGCATGCTCAAAAAAGCCCATGGCTGTTGCAGTAAGCATTTCCCCTAAAAATAATATGATCAGCCAGCCTACACGTTTTTTTACCAGCCTGAAAAGGTTGATATCCAGATAAGGCTCGTCTAAAGCCTCGGTACCCCCTATCTTCTGGATGTCCTCGGTATATTCTTCATTTGCCAACCAAAGTATATCATCTACTGTTACAATGCCCAGTAGTATATTTTCGCCATCAACTACCGGCAAAGCGGTACGGTTATTCATCCTGAAAACGTTTATCGCTTCCTCCTGAGGGTCATTAACATCCAGCGCTATCAGGCGGCCATCCATCAATTGGCTAACTTTAGTATCAGGGTCTACCAGTAATATATCTCGTATACGAATATCATCCAGCAACACACCATTGTCGCCAATTACGTAAATAACATCAATGGTTTCAGAGTTTTTGCCATACCTGCGAATATGAGACAGTACCCGGCTCACATCCCAGCTTTTACGAACGGTTACGTAATCGGGCGTCATCAAACGGCCTACGCTGTCTTCCTCATAACCTAATAACACCAATGCCTCTTTACGGTCGGCAGGTGATAAGTGAAGTATCAGCGTTTTAACAGCATCGCCATGCAGTTCGCTAAAAAAAGATGTGCGGTCGTCGGGTGGTAAACCAATTACTATCTCGCGTACCCGCTGGCCTGAAAGCTTTTTGATAATACGCTCCTGCGTAGGGAAATCAAGTATCCTGAAAACGTTTACGGCACGGTTAACAGAAAGGGTTTCTAAAAACAAAGGGCCATGTTCCGGAAGTTCGTCTATCAGTTCTTCAACGTCCGATATATTCAGGTTGTTCAAATATTCCTGCAACTGTTTGGGGTCATTCTGTTCCAGTAATAGTTCTATCTGCTCAACCATCTCTTCCATAAGCCTAAATGTTTACATGTTAATACTTGTTTTATGTGCGGATTTTCCGCTGGCAAAAGTCGTTTATTTTTTCAAATTACAAGGATTTTTTTGTGTTATCTTTGCGGCTTGAAAAAGACAGGTTGATTGAGTGCGTAGTTGATTGAGTGAATGGTTAAATTCATATATCAACATAACAACCGCCCTCCAGTCAGCTTAATCAACTAATAGCAAAACATGGGTTTACAATGTGGTATAGTGGGTTTGCCAAACGTAGGCAAGTCTACACTTTTTAACTGTTTATCAAATGCTAAGGCACAGGCGGCTAACTTCCCGTTTTGTACTATAGAGCCAAATGTAGGTGTAATTACCGTTCCGGATGAGCGCCTGACCAAACTTACCGAGATAGTAAATCCTAAAAACGTTGTACCGAACACTATTGAGATTGTTGACATTGCCGGTTTGGTAAAAGGTGCCAGCAAAGGCGAAGGCCTGGGTAACCAGTTTCTGGGAAACATCCGTGCTACAAATGCTATTATCCACGTACTGCGCTGCTTTGATAACGATAACGTGATACACGTTGATGGTTCTGTAGACCCGATACGCGACAAAGAGATCATCGACACCGAATTACAACTGAAAGATCTTGAATCGATAGATAAAAAGATACAGAAGGTTGAAAAGATGGCTAAAACCGGCGGTGATAAAGAAGCTAAAAAAGCTTATGAAATTGCACTCGTGTATAAAAACCATCTGTTAGCGGGCAAATCGGCACGTACTGCACCTGTTGCCGAAGAGGATAAAGAATATATAGCCGACCTGTACCTGCTTACCGCTAAACCGGTATTGTACGTATGTAACGTAGACGAAGCATCTGTTAACACAGGCAATGCTTATGTAGAAAAGGTGCGTGAGGCGGTTAAGGAAGAAAACGCAGAGGTTTTGATCATCTCCGCACAGATAGAGTCGGAAATATCACAGCTGGAAACTTACGAGGAGCGCCAGATGTTCCTGGATGATTTAGGCCTGACCGAATCGGGCGTTAACAAGCTGATTAAAGCCGCTTACAAATTGTTAAACCTGGCTACTTACTTCACAGCAGGTGTACAGGAAGTACGCGCGTGGACCATTACACAGGGCTTTACCGCACCGCAGGCAGCCGGCGTTATCCATACCGATTTTGAGAAAGGGTTTATCCGCGCTGAAGTAATTAAATACGAAGATTTTGTTAAGTATAACGGCTCTGAAGCTGCTATTAAAGAAGCCGGTAAAATGGGGGTAGAAGGTAAAACCTATGTGGTAGAAGATGGGGACATTATGCACTTTAGGTTTAATGTTTAATAACTTTATAATTAAAAATCGAATTATGAACGTCTAATTACAAATATTGAACAGAAAACCCTTCAAAATTTTACATTCGGGATTCATCATTCAATATTACATAAGAAAAGCCCCGATTGGGGCTTTTCTTTTATCGTTCATTTTCCGGGAAGTCTGCCCCGAAGGTCAAATCCTTATATTCTTCAAAATTTTGCTTAAGCATATCCAGCTTCTCGTTGGCCATATTGTAAGCCATCTCGCCAAGTAGCAACCTGAGTTTTGTATCACCAGATTCTACGGCATCAATTATAGCCTGTGAGCCGCGTACAGGGTCGCCAACCTGTTTACCGCTGCTTTCTAAACTGGCTGCCATGCGTTTGCCAATAGTTTCTTTATAATCATCTAACTGAGTCTCTGTCCGCGCGGTTGAACGGCCCGCCCAGTCGGTACGGAAAGGCCCGGGCTCTACTATCAGCACCTTAATACCTAAAGACGCCACTTCCTGCGATAGCGACTCGGATAGTCCCTCAACAGCAAATTTTGTAGCATGATAAAAACCGGTAGCCATAAAAGCGCGCAGCCCGCCAATGGATGAGAAATTAACAATGTGCCCCTTGCGGTTTTTGCGCATACCTGGCAGCACAGCCTGTGTCATAGCCACCAAACCAAAAAAGTTGGTTTCAAACTGTGCACGAATTTTCTCTTCCTCTCCCTCCTCTATACTGGTAAAATAGCCGTAGCCTGCGTTGTTTACCAGTACATCTATTTTACCAAACTTTTCCTCTGTCCGTTTAACAGCATCAGCTACTTGCGCTTTATCTGTAACGTCAAGTTGCAATACCAGGGAGTTGTCTTCATTTCCCTTTGCAAGGTCTTTGATCTTTTCTGTATCGCGGGCCGTGATAACTACATTATAATTTTTATCTAACAGCAGTTTAACCAGTTCGCGCCCAAACCCGGTAGAACATCCGGTTATAAACCAAACTGGTGTATTTGTATTTTCCATTTGTATTAACTTAGTGTTATCATAAAACCAGTTTTGCAATATAGAGTTTGCTTTTATCTGGTATGTTTTGTCAACCAAGTATCATAAACCCTATTATGTTATAACTTGTAAATTCTTTATGGCCTAAATCTCGTTAGTTATATATAAATCAAGGATATTAATAATCATGATAAGAAAATCAGTAACGTTTATATTAGGTGTAATTCTTTCTTTTTCGGCATTTGCCGGTACCGGGATAAAAGCATCAACCAAGCCTGCCAAGCTCGATACGGCAACATTTGCTACCGGTTGCTTTTGGTGTACCGAAGCCAAATTTCAGCAATTAAAAGGTGTTAAAAGTGTTACTTCCGGCTTTACGGGCGGTAATGTCGCCAACCCGTCTTACAGGTTGGTTTGCACAGGTACTACCGGCCATGCCGAGGCATGTAACATTGTCTACGATCCAGCAGTGATTAGCTATGACGAACTATTGGAAGCCTTTTTTGTGGCCCATGATCCTACTCAGCTTAACCGCCAGGGCAATGATGTTGGCACACAGTACCGCTCGGCCATATTTTATCATAACGCTACACAAAAGCAGAAAGCCGACTACTATATCAGTAAGTTAAACGCCGAAAAGGTCTACAAAAACAAAATAGTTACTCAGGTGGCACCCTTCAAGGTATTTTATAAGGCCGAAGATTACCACCAAAACTACTTTAACCAAAACGGCAGCCAACCCTATTGTAAATATGTAATACAACCCGAGCTGGAAAAATTTAAAAAAGTATTCAAGAACAAAATAAAAACTAAATGAAAAAGATAACACTGGTTGTTTCTTTAATTTTTGCGGTTACTACGGCATTTTCGCAGCAATTGAAGACAAATAAAGGCCATGCTAATAATCCATATTACTCCAATACAGATACCCGGCATTTGAATGTATCTAATGCAGAGTGGAAAAAGATTTTACCACCGGCTTTATATGCCACCGCACGCGAGCAGGCTACCGAGCGCCCTTTTACAGGGAAATTTTGGAATGCCAATGCAAAGGGTACTTATTACTGTGCTGTTTGCGGTAACAAGCTATTTCGCTCTGACGCTAAATTTGCAAGTGATTGTGGCTGGCCAAGCTTTTTTGAACCATCACGCAAAAATGCTGTGTTGTACAAGCAAGACCATTCTGTAGGGATGGATCGTATTGAAGTGATTTGCGCCCGTTGCGACTCGCACCTGGGACATATTTTTGACGATGGCCCGCCGCCTACAGGTAAAAGATATTGCATGAATTCCGTTTCGCTGGATTTTCAGCCGGATGGCTTTGGGAAATAACCAGTACTGAAAGGAAGGATTTTTTAATAACCCCTCTCCACCCTCTTTGCGTGTGCGGTAAGAGGGTGGTTTAGTGGAGGGAAGACCGGGTGAGTCAGTAAACTACATTTCTGTATCCGTTTCTTCTTTTGGCTCCCAAAGCTCTATCATGTTGCCTTCCGGATCAAGCACGTGTATGAATTTGCCATAATCATAATCCGCTATCTCATCAACAATGGTCACGTTTTCTTTTTTAAGCTCATCAACCAGTGCAGAAAGATTTTCCACACGGTAATTGATCATAAAAGGCTTGGTTGAAGGATTAAAGTATTTGGTATCCTGCGGGAATGTGCTCCAGGTTGTTGATCCTTTTCGCGACGGATTATCGGCTTCCCTCCACTCAAACGTTGTCCCATAATCGCTGGTTGGCAGCCCAAGGTTTTTAGCGTACCATTCGTTCATTGCTTTCGGGTTATCGCATTTAAAAAAAATGCCACCAAGGCCGGTTACCTTTTTCATATTTAATATTGTTGTAAGTTGAGATTGAAGTTATATAAATTAAATCATTATAAATGCCAGTTGCGATAGCATTTAAAATATTTTTTAGCTTTTCACTGGTACCAAATAAAAACGGCCGCAATTGCGGCCGTTTTTATTTGGGTTATATTTAAATTATTTAGAGGCTGAAACCTGCATTGGGTTAATACCACTTGACTGGCCACGCACCGGCCCGCCTGTTTTTTGTTTAAACAGTTGGAATTTTGATGGTTCGGGCATTTTACCCCAGTAATTGTTACTCTCATCAATATCGGCGGTCTCGCGCATTGGGTCGAGTTTGATAGAAGCTACTTCCTTATCGTGGATATAGAATTTTGAAGCTGTCTTCTCATTCAATCTCCATATCTGTACAGGTATACGGTCTACCCACTTGGTTCCGTCTTTAAAAGTAAACTCAACTATAATAGGCATCACCAAACCACCTTTGTTGGTAAAGTTCAACTCGTAAAAATATTTACTGTTATATTTAGCTTTATCGGCATCGTTCAATGGCTCTACATAAGCATCAGGTGCCGGCTGAGCTTTAACCATAGCTTCGAATTTAGCTGTATCTACCTTAACCATGCCCCTGTCATACTTCCAGTAAAAATCATGAGTTGCGGTATCAAGATCTGTTTCAAACCTGATATTTTTATCAGTACGGTTACGTACTTTAGATATATCCTCAAAATCGTTAACCGCAGGTGGTGCAACCTTAGCAGCGCCACGTTGCCTCATTGCAGGTAGTTTAGCGTCAACGTCAGCTTTGGCATATTTAACAGAGTCCAGAGAAATATCAACAGGGTCGGTACCGTAGAACCATCCTCTCCAGAACCAATCCAGGTCCTCACCACTGGCATCTTCCATAGTACGGAAAAGGTCGGCAGGTGTGGGATGTTTAAATGCCCAGCGGCGTGCATACTCTTTAAAGGCATAATCAAACAGTTTGCGGCCCATAATGGTCTCGCGCAGGATGTTTAAAGCTGTAGCAGGTTTAGAGTATGCGTTAGGGCCAAAGCGAACTATATTCTCAGAATTGGTCATGGTTGGCTCCAATTCGTTTTTTGGCAATTTCATATAGTCAACAATGGTATAGGCCGCTCCTTTTTTGCTTGGGAATTTGTTATCCCAACGCTCTTCGGTTAGGTATTCAACAAACGAGTTAAGGCCTTCGTCCATCCATGTCCACTGGCGTTCGTCGCTGTTAACAATCATCGGGAAGAAGTTGTGGCCAACTTCATGAATGATTACGCCGATCATACCATTTTTAGTGCTTTCACTGTAAGTCCCGTCCTTTTCGGTACGGCCGTAGTTAAAGCATATCATAGGATACTCCATACCGTTTGATGCCTCTACAGACTGTGCAACAGGGTATGGATAAGGGATAGAAAAATCTGAATAAGTTTTGATGGTATGCGCTACCAGGCGGGTTGAGTATTTGCTATACAGGTTATAAGCCTCTTTACCATAGTAACTCATACACATAGTATTGTGGCCGCCTACCTTTACGCCCATCGCATCCCAAACAAATTTACGGGATGATCCCCATGCAAAATCGCGAACATTGTTAGCCTGAAAAACCCAGGTTTTTTTAGCGGTAGCCGGTGCTTTTTCTGCCGCTTTGGCTTCTGCAAGGGTAACAATCTCAACCGGCGTTGCAGATGTTTTTGCTTTAGTATAGCGGGCCAGCTTTGCAGGGCTCAGCACAGCGCTGTAATTGATACATTCGCCGGTAGCGCCAACAACGTGGTCTGCAGGAACGGTCATTTGTACATGGAAGTTACCAAAGGTTAAGGCAAACTCTCCACGGCCTGTAAACTGATGGTTTTGCCACCCCTGAAAATCGCTGTAAACGCAAAGACGAGGGTACCATTGTGTCATGGTGAACAGGTAGTTACCATCCTCCGGGAAAAACTCATACCCTCCGCGACCGCCAACGGTCATACGGTCGGTTATTTTATAGTTCCAGTCAACATTAAATACAAACTGGGCACCTGGTTTTAATGGCGCAGGCAAATCTATACGCATCATGGTTTTGTTGATGGTATAGCTCAGTTTTTTACCAGTTGCATCGGTAAGACGGGTTATCACATCACCAAGGCCATTATCTGCATCTCCGTTACGGGCAGCATTTCTGTCTACATTTTGGGTGGTTGTGGCCCGAGGCATACCAGAGCTGCTTTGGTAACCGGAGTTATTAATGCTGCTATGCTCGTTCTCATCCAACTGCAGCCAGATATAGGTTAACGGGTCTGGCGAGTTATTATAGTAAGTAATTGTTTCAGAGCCGGTAAGCTTCAGGTTTTTTTCATCAAGTTCGCACTTGATGTTATAATCGGCACGTTGCTGCCAGTATTTAGCACCTGGGGCGCCGCTCGCAGTCCGCTGTTCATTGGGCGTACTTAAAATTGTGCCTAACTGCTCAAACTTGTTACCGTGGTTACTGCCCGGATTGTTTTGTATATTTTGTGCCAGGGCCGCACTACATATACTTGCTGAAAGAAGAAAGCTGGTAAAAATTCGCTTCATTTATATGTGGTTTAAAAATCAAATTTAAATTAATTTGGCAACCTTTCAAGCGCCATTTGTACAGATAACGCAAAAACACCTGCCGAAATAAAAAACACCCAATCGCGACGGGTTACACGCAGCATATTATTAAACAGCGAGGCCAGTAATAATACAATGGCAACTACTACAATCTGCCCTGCTTCGAGCCCCAGGTTAAAGCCAAAAAGCCCCCAGCCTATGGTTTGGTCTTGCGCTAACATGATACGTATACTGTTGGCAAACCCCATTCCGTGTATCAACCCAAAAAACAGGGCCAGCCAGTAATTTACATTTACGCCGCCGTTTTTTTCATTTACCCGCCAAAGGTTATTTATTGCCGTTATAAATATGGTGCATGGTATTAAAAATTCTACCCATTTGCCTGGAAACCTGATCACATCCAACACGCTTAAAGCCAGGGTAAGCGAGTGGCCAATGGTAAAGGCTGTTATCAATATCAACACCTGTTTAACATTTTTAAGTGTATAAACCGATGCAAGCGCGAGTATGAACAATTGATGGTCTAAAGCATCGGTACTGATAATGTGTTTCCATCCCAGTCCGAAATAAAAACCAATATCAGACATAATATTTATTTAATGAAAGCGTAAATTTAACAGCTTTTAGCTATAAATAAATTGTACAGCCGCTATGACTGCTTTTTTAAGTAAATCTCTATTATATTGTTACATTATTACCGGCCTTTTTACTGTAAAGCCTGTATTCCATCCTTTGCATGTCAGTACTACCGATGTAAGCTTTAACAGCAGCGACAAACAAATGGAAGTAATATGCACAATTTTTACTGATGATTTTGAAGATGCGCTTGAAAAACAATTTCATACCAAAGTTGATCTAAGCCGAGAGGATATGCACAAAGCAATGGATGTACTTGTAAAAAACTATATTAACAGCCACTTACAATTAAAAGCTAATACTGCCGCGCTGCCCTTGAATTACCTGGGTTTCGAGATCAACAGGGAGGCGGTTAATATTTATCTGGAATCGGCAAAAATAAATACACCCAAGAGCATTGATGCGCAGGTTACCTTACTACAGAGCCTTTATGCCGATCAATTGAACATTGTACACATGACGGTTAACGGCACCCGTAAAAGCACCCGGCTTGACGCCCCTGCAAAACAGGTTACTCAGAGTTTTTGATGCCTTAAACCTAAATTCAAATTATCGGCTTAATAATCCCTTAGACGTGCTGATTATTAATACCGCCTGAGATTACACCTGCAAAGTAATGCGCCTACTTTAAACAAGGGAACAACAAATTTTACCCGCCACCATAAAGCAGGTACCTGGCTTACGTCTGGACCCACGCGCTGTACTTACGGTAATACAAACCGGCACCGCATATTAAAGGTGGCATTAATTTAAAGGCAAAAAACAGTTTACGATTTTGAAAATTTCAATTGAACATTACTGAAAAAACATGCGTGTCAATTTCATATTCATAATTGACTGAATAACCGTAGTAGCTACAAATTTTACGTACCATGGCCAAACCCAGGCCGGTACCCTGTGATCCGCTCCCTTTTTTGAACCGCTCAAATAACTGTCGTTCATTAAGGTTTCCGCGTGGGCCGCTGTTCTTAATAATCAGATAATCCTTTGTAAGCTTAATAACTATATGACCATGAGCATGGTTATGGCGAATAGCGTTGCTTAAAAGGTTGTTCAGCATGATATCGATAAGATATTTACTGGCAATGATCTCGCAGTAAACCAGTTCATGTTGCAAACTGAGTTGCTTACTCTGCATAAGCTCCTGAAACTGGCTGATTTTCTGAAAAATCAGGGCTTCAAGATCAATTGACTCCTGCTCATTGATAAGCTGGTTTTCTAACTTGATCAATAATAAAAGAGATTGGTTAAGCCTTGCCGACCGGCTGATGGAGGTATAAATATCATTTATCTGTTCCAGTTGCACCGCGTTTAACGATTCGTCCTGTATCAGGATATCCAATTTGGTGGTCGCTACGGCAAGCGGGGTCATTAATTCATGTGAGGCGTTCTCGGTAAATTGTTTTAGGCTTTGGTAATCTTCTTTTACCCGTGCGGCCATTTCATAAATAGCCCGGTTAAGTTCGGCAAACTCATCTACTTTACTATCAATAATCTCGAAACGGGGCACTTCAGATACATTGAACATCTTTACTTGTTGCAACGTTTGAAAGAATGGACGCCATAAACCGGTAAGCACATATTTGTTGATCACAAAAAGGCTTATCACAAGGCAGGTAATCAATATCAACGTAATAATGCCGATGACACCAATCAATTCGTGCGTGCCTTCACGTGAATTTGTAATAGTAACCAGGTAATTTTGCCCGTTAACTTTAATGATATCCTGTACAGACCTTGCCGGCTCTGGCCTTTTTTCATACAGATTAAAATAGACCGTATCATAGTATCGCCTGGCAAACACAGCCTGGCCGGTACTTTCGAAAATAACGTGGTCTTTATCCTCATCATATTGCTGTGGAGATACGCCTGATCGTGCATACTCTTCGGCTTCATAAAGGGCTTGAGTAAGACTTTTATCCAGTTGTCTAACAGCTATATATTGAATTGCAAAGTAATAGATCACTCCCCCTATAAAAAGCACCATCAAACTGGTTAGTATACCAGCTTTATTATAATGTGCAGACAGTTTCATTTAGCGGTGAATTTGTAGCCTATACCGTAAACAGACCGCAGATAATCGTGGCAACTCGCATCTAAAAGTTTTTTACGCAGATTTTTGATATGGGTATAAATAAACTCATAATTATCATGCATATCCATTTCATCACCCCACAAGTGTTCAGCTATTGCGCCCTTAGAAATCACCCTGTCTTTGTTGGCTATAAAGTATAAAAGCATGTCAAATTCCTTTTTGGTTAGTATAACCACATTTTCATTAACGGCTACAGTGCGTGCCATCAGGTCTATACTTATTTCATTAAATGTCAACTGGTTATGGGTACTCATTAACTTTCTTCTGAAAACTGCCATTAAACGCGCTTTCATCTCCGCCAGATGAAAGGGTTTAGTAAGGTAATCGTCTGCTCCAAAGTTCAGCCCATTGATCTTATCATCCAGAGAATTACGCGCGGAAATGATAATTACCGATTCTTTTTTATTGTGTTTCTTCAGATAATCTAAAATTTCAAAACCTTCCCCATCTGGCAGGCCGATATCCAGCAGGATGCAGTCGTACTCGTAATTAGCCAGTTTATCTGTAGCGGCAGAAAGGTTGTTACTGCTCTCACAAATATTACCGTCCACATTTAAATAACCCGTGATATTTTCACGCAGTCCTTTTTCATCTTCAATTACCAGGATTTTCAACGGTGCTTTTTATCAAATATAACCATCAAATTTGAAGATAGTCTGTAGTAAAATAGGTGCTTCAGTTTTTCTTCAATATTACTGTATAACTTAGGTTTCAAATAGCATTCTGATTATGACCCTGATCGAGCCTATACGCCAAAACCCGCAGCATACCAAAAAATACTCTTCGCCGTTGCGTTTATGGCATTGGGGCAATGCCCTGGTTATTTGCGGATCGCTGATCACGGTGTTGATTAATTCTACGTTATCTGATCGCATTAACATTACGAAAGTAGTACAAAATGAGTTGAACCATGGCGGAATTACTGTTTCGGCCAAACAGGCCGGTTCAATTAGCCATACGCTGAGCGGCCAGGTTTGGAAAATACACGCTTATTTTGGCTATGCACTTGCCGGCTTGTTATTATTAAGGTTGGTAATGGAATTTTTCCAGCAGGCAGATCAAAAGTTGATACGCAAAATAAAAGCAGCTTATTACCATTATAAAGCAACAAAAGCAAACCGTAAACTTTACCAACACGAGCTAACGGTTAAAACAATCTATGCAGTATTTTACTTGCTGCTTATCATAATGGCAATTACCGGCTTGTTTCTGGCTTTTGAGGACTTACTGGCACCGTATAAGGCTATCCGCCATACTGTAAAAGAAATACATGGTTTTTGCATGTACTTCATCATCGCCTTTATTGTGATACACCTCATAGGTGTTTACCTGGCAGAACGAAGAGGCAGCGCTGGCATTGTATCAGACATGATCAACGGCGGTAAAGCCTGAACAGTTATTTACCGTTAATAAGTTTAGCCATTGTAAATGCCGCCCCGGCAGCCAAAGCACCAATAACCACTACTTTTAAGGCACCCGCAAATGCAGGCTGCCCCGTCATTCGGCTCTTAAAATAGCCAAAAATAAACAGGCAAAGCACCGTAACTATACATGAATATCCTAATGCAGTTTGCGCATTGCTGATGAAAAGGTAAGGAGATAGCGGAATAATGCCACCAATTATATAAGAAACGCCAATTGTAAACGCACTTCTGGTAGCACGGTTGGGGTTTGGCTCTTCAAGCCCTAATTCGTAGCGCATCATAAAATCTACCCACTGCTTTTTGTCCTTTGCCAGTTCGTCTGCTATCTGGTTTTGTAAATGTTCAGACAAACCAAAACCGGCAAATACCTCTCTCACTTCAATTTTCTCCTGCTCAGGCACACGCTCTATCTCTTCATACTCCCGCTTTAACTCCGACCGGTAATGGTCGGCCTCGGTTTTACCGGCCAGGTATCCGCCTAAACCCATAGCTATTGAGCCGGCAACAATCTCCGCAATACCAGCGGTTACAACCAGGCCTGAAGAACTGATGGCGCCGCTCAATCCCGCTGCCAACGCGAATGGGACGGTCAACCCATCAGACATACCGATAACGATATCTCTGATGATTTCTGAGCCGGTAACATGATGCTCAAGGTGCATATTCCAATTATTTAATTTTCATAGCTAAGGTAACAATATTGGAGTTTAACCCGTTAGACCTGGTATAGTGCCCCGCCCTTATTTCGAGCGAACTGAAATGCTGCCAGCCAAAAACGCCTTTAGGCGGCGAAAGCCGAATATTAGCACCAAAGAAATTACTGGAAAGGCTGGAAAGGTCGTAATCGCTTGTGTAATATTTTTCTTCTGGACTGTGCTGCCCGTAAGGCGCAAAATAGCGTGTTCCCTGCTGATCTGTAAACCTGTAGTAAGGGCTGACAGATACAAATGAGGTTAGTTTTACGGGCACTTCCAATTCGGCGGTGTTTGCCCTGATACCCCAGTTATCTGTATAATAACGGTAAAAAGCACGAATGATGAACCGATCATCAAGAAAGTAATTTAATCTTACCGCTATAGGCAATTTATAACGGCTGCCTGGCAAGATTTCTACCCGCTCATTAAAAATGTTGTTGGCTGGCCCTACACCGGTAGCAAAATTGCTGTTAAAATATACCCGCTGATATTGTGTAGCCAATAAACCCTTTTGGTACGAAGGCTCAATAATAATGGCGGCCTGCAGCCGTGTGCTAATTACCTGTGATAAAGAAAACAAAGTACTAAAGGAGTTCCGTGGCTTATGATTGATTGTACCGCTACCCCTGTCATCGCTTTCAGAGCCCGAGCCGTAATCTGCCGGCCGTAATTCAACAGGCAGAATCACTTTCCATGTATCAAAAAAAGCCTGCGCCTTAAAATCAAATTGGGTATTTTTATCTTTGGATAAACGTGTTAAGTTTATCGCAGCACCAAACGACTGGTAATCATATTCCCGCGAATACGAACCGGTTAGCCCGAAAGCATTTCCGGTTTTATCATTTGACATTGTCCAGTTGAACGACGGGTATATACGGGTATCCTGCATGGAAGCGGAGGATACGGTATAAGGGTCAATTTTATCGGAAGAGGCTGAGGTGTAGTGGTCTACTCCCAATTCAAATAAAAAGGTATGCTTTTTACCGCTTGCACCGTACTTAGACATTTGCAGGTCGAAGGTATTGGCAAAGTCCGTGAGCTTTTCGGTTCCTATTCCACCGGTAACGGCAGAGTTATTCCCATCCTGATGATAATACGCCGATACCACATTAATTTCGTCTAACTTTAGTTTACGGGCTTCGTAATTACTGCTATCTTTAAAAGTAGCTTGTGGCCGGGTTTGCGCATGCGATACCACTATGCCTAAATACAAAGCGGCGATGCATAAATACATTTTCCTCATGTTGCTCTCTTAATTAGTTACAACCACAGCCACCGCCACTTTTGCCACCATTGGCACCTGATGCGCCTTCGCGGTACAACTGGAAACTTTGCTCAAACTTTTGCGACTTACGGGCCGTAAGATCCATCTCTGTATCATTTAGGCGGTTCTTCTGATAAGCCTTAACAGACGTGCAGGAGGGCAGGATCAAAGCCAGGCCTAAAGCAGTGAGCAATGTCCTTATAGTGGGGTATTTCATCGTAATTATTTAATGTTAATATTTTTTGAACAGAAGGCCTGGTTATTATCATTTATGATAACGCAGCCCATATGTGGCAATTGATCAATAAGGTTGAGGCCCACCTTTACCCCCATAACCATAACCGGTGTTGCCATCGCATCGGCCAGTTCGGCACTGGGGCATATAATGGTTACGCTTTTGATACCGGTAACAGGTAATCCTGTTTTAGGATCTATCGTATGCGAATATTTCTTTCCGTTTATTACAGCATACTTTTCGTAATTGCCCGAGGTAGCTACCGCCATGTTGCTGATATTTAAAGTAGAGAATGGAGATTGGGTTTGATCAGGGTCTGCAATGCCGATGGTCCATTGACGGCTATTAGGCGGTGTGCCCCAGGTAACCAGGTCACCTGCAGCGTTAACAATGCCGCTAATTACACCCCGCTGCTGCAAAACCGCACGAGCCCTGTCGGCAGCATAGCCTTTCCCAATTCCGCCGAAACCAATACGCATACCCTTCTCTTTCAAGTAAACGGTACAATTGGCTGCATCCAGTAAAACGTTGTTATAATTGATCAGCTTAACCGAGCTTTTGGCGGTTTCCGTATCCGGCAAAGCCTTCATGTTTACATCAAAGTTCCACAGGCTCTTATCAATAGAACCATAGGTGATATCAAAAGCGCCCTGGGTAAGTTTTGATAATTTTAAGGAACGGCTGATCAGGTCAAACACCTCCTGGTCAATCTTAACAGGTGCAATGCCGGCATTCCGGTTGATAGCCTGGGTTTGGCTATATTCATTAAAAGTGGTCAGTAGCTTTTCAATCCGGCTTATTTCGGCAACGGCAGCATCTATATGATCGTTCGCTGCATTTTCATCATTATCAACCACGCTGATGCCGAAACGGTTGCCCATTAACTTTAAGCTGCACTGATAAAGCCTCCCATCCAGTGGTTTTTCAATGTTGTGCATGGATGAATGGATCTATCTGCGCAATAAAATTTGCGGTTGATACATTAGGGAAGCCGTCCCATTCTTTCAATACCCTGCCATTCTCATCAACCAACAATGTATAGGGGAATTTTCCATCGGCGTTATACTTATCGGCCAGTGCTTCGTTTCGTTTTACCTGAGCCTTATCTAACTGGTTTTTCTTTTGACGCGGAAAATCGGCACGTACCAATACAAGGTGCTCGGTCGCGTACTGATCAAATTCCGGGGTTTCCAATATCTCCTTACGCAAACGGATACATGGCCCGCACCAGTCGGATCCGGAAAAATTGATCAAAATGAGCTTATGCTCTTTTGCAGCCTGCGCTTTGGCAGCATTAAAATCTCCCAGCCAGCCTATATTTGCAAATGCAGCTAAAAGGATAAATGCTAATATTTTCATCTTTATATGATTAACTTTCACTGTCCTACCTGTAGAACGAAGACAAGTTAAAGCTCAAAACTGTATTAAAACTGAAGTTGAAGAGTTCTACCAAGTTTGCAAGCACTCATTAAAAGCTTACGTAGTGGTAGCTATCGTTAAGACTGTGAGGCGAAAACTTATATGATTCAAAACAAAAAAGGCTGCGAATACAGCCTTTGAAAGTGTTCCCGACGAGATTCGAACTCATATCAGCTGAACCGGAATCAGCCATTCTATCCATTGAACTACGGGAACTTTAGACAGCAAATATAAAGGAATTTCCAATGTGTCAATCTGTATTATGATAATAAGTTAATACAAACCGGACCCATAAACTAAAATTCGGGTATTCGGCTGCAGCTATCCTTTAACACAGCAATGACCGCCTTTTGTTATATGTTCAATCTCGGGAACACACGTATAAATAAAAACTGCCTGAATTAATATCAGGCGGTTTTATTTATGAGACTGATGATAAATCGCGAATAATATTACTTCTGCAATGCAGGCTGCAAGTGCGTAGTTATGGCGATGCGGTTCCAGCCGTTGATGGTGATGATAGCCATAAGCACTTGCCCCAGATAGTTTGCTCCCAACACATCTAAAGCCCTGTTATAAGTGTCATCACTTACGCCGCCTTTACTTATCAGGGTAGCTTCTTCGGTGAGCGCTAAAATGGCCTGTTCCTTTTCATCAAAAAAAGGCGTATCCCTCCAGGCGCTAATGGTGTATAGGCGTTGTTCAGTTTCGCCTAATTTGCGGGCGTCTCGGTTATGCATATCCAGGCAATAGGCACAGCCGTTTATTTGTGATGTACGGATCTTGATCAATTCTTTATGTACGGGCGCAAGTTCGGTGCTGTTAACATAAGCTTCAAGCGCGGCCATTGCTTTGTATGCTTCAGGTTGGGTCTGTAATAAATTAACTCTTTTCATGATGTTGTTTGTTTATTTGATATCACAAAATTGCATACAAACATCCCCTCAAAAAATGAACTGAGTTTAAGAAAAGTCCGGAAGTTCTTAGTCGGAAGTCCGAAGTCAAAGACTGACAATTAAACTCCAGATTTTGACTTAAGACCTGGAACTTGCTACTTACACCTTCTTTCCTCTTATCCTGCTTAAAAACTGCGGGGTAAAGCCCAGGTAAGAGGCCAGCATGTATTGGGGCACACGCTGTACAAAATCAGGAAACATGGCGGTAAAATAGCGATAGCGCTCTTCATCTGTTTGATTGAAGATAAAGCCAATGCGCCGCTGGGCCGCTACGTAGGCACGTTGCATCATTATCCTGAAGTAAGTTTCCAGTTTGGGAACCTGCTTTAACAAAGCATCCTTGTATTTTGCATGCAGCAACAGTACTTCAGAGGCTTCGATGGTTTGAATATAAGTAGTTGCCGGCACCTGATTGGCCAAACTGTCCTGATCGGCAATCCACCAGCTTTCAAGGGCAAACTGCACAATTTGCTCGTTCAGTTTGGCGTTAACATAATACTGCCGTAAAAGCCCTGTTAAAACAAAGTATTCCCCTTTGCAGTGTTTACCCGGCTCCAGTATGATTTCCTTCTTTTTGAATCTTTTAAACTCCATCGCGTCGCAAACAACTGTTTGCTCATCGGGCGTTAGCTGCACATGGCGCTGTATATGGTCAATAAGCTGATTATACATCAGGGCAGTTTAAATTTAAAACTGAAATGCACCTTTTTACCGGTTTGCGTTTGATCGGTAATCGTCTCGCCATCTACCTTGACATAAGTATGCAATTTACTTTGTGGCGTAGTTTGCGGCAGCTTCACATCTACAGTAAAAGTTAGCTCCTTGTCGCCTGGCATGGTATATAGTTTATTAAGCGTGCCGGTATATTTTTCCTCTATAAACTTATTGTTGGGGCCCATATACGTTATTTTTGCAGTAGTACCCACAGGCACCTCGGTTACATATTCAACCTGGTAACTATCTTTTTTGGGTTTTTGCAACAACCCACGGTTCATGTTATAAACGGTATAACTGCAACTGCTTAAAATAAATGCGATAAAAGGCAGGTAAAGAATCTTCTTCATGCAACTAAAGTATAAAAGCAGGGGCATTAAACAAACTGTAAAAAAATAACACCTGCTTTTTTAGGCAGGTGTTAAATACTTCTTACTTTAATGCCTCGGCTGCATAAGCCCGGCATTTTTTTACTTCTGCTACAGCGTCCGAGCCGCCGGGTATATTGTACTCTAACTCTATAGTTGCCGGAAACTTGTACCTGTTCTTTTTCATCAACTGCAGTACTTCTTTTATCGGTGTATCACCTTCGCCCCATGGCGCGTTAGGCCCGTCATGAAACTTACGGTCTTTAATGTGCATACTGGTGATACGGTCATGATATTTTTCAATAAAAGGAACAGGGCTGCTGCTTGTACCTGATGCGTAATGGCCAATATCCAGGTTAATGCCATTGTATTTTGATTGACTGAGCGCGGTGTCCCACAAAGTAGGGGTTGCCTGTGTATGCGCATGGTAACCCACCATCATTTTATGTTTTGCAGCCAGGTCACCCAGTCGCTTGGTTTGCGCTTCATCCGGCAATTCAACTGTTACATGGCTGCAGCCAAGCGCTTTGCCGGCATTAAAGGCGTACTCAATCTCGGCATCGGTATTTTTGGCGCCAAGCGCATTTGGTTTCCATGCATAAATGGTTACGCCCGCCTCGTTAAACATTTTGCGCAGTTGTTTAAATTTATCCATCGATACAGAGCCGCGCCATTCGGCCAGCTTAGGCGCAAATTCTGCCCATGCCTGGCTTCCCTCGCGTTTAGGAGCACCAGCGTAAGCTTCTGCAGGATCGCCCATCAACTCTATGGCATTAATATTACACTCAAGGCAGTATTTAAGCAGATCTTCAACCGTACCCGGCATACTACGAAACGAGTAAGTGATTACCCCTATTTGTACACCATTGATCAGCGAATTTGGTTTATCTGCATTATTGAAAAATGAAGATGCTACTGAGGCCTTTGATGCCAGCAACAAACCGGCAGAAGCTGCAGCGCTTATTCCAATAAACCTGCGCCTGGTTAAGTAGTGCTTTTCCATAAGTTATTTTGATTAATGAATTGGTTAAACCAAAGTTATCAAAATAACCTTCGTTACCAAGTGCCTATCAAAAGTGTTACTTATTCTGCTGCGGCAAGGTTACTTCAAAATTGGCACCGTTGCCCGGCTGTGAATATATAAGCAGGGTACCGTTTAACGAGTCGACCAGGTGTTTCACAAGGGCCAGGCCAAAACCATATCCCTGCTCGCCCGCCGTGCCGCCGGTTGTATTTGCTTTGCCGCTTAAAATAGCGTCTATAGTTGCCTTATCAAGCCCAACCCCGGTATCTGTTATGTTGATCTGCAAGGTATTGTGGCTCTCTTCTATTTTCAAACTCAGGTCTGCTGTAACCTTACCACCTGCAGGTGTAAATTTAATGGCATTTGAAATCAGATTACCCGTTATCTGCAATAGCTTATTTTTAGAAAAAGGTATAGTAGCCGAATTTACTGACGTATTTACAACAAAGTCGATGCTCTTATTACGGGCTTGCGGCAAATAAAGCTTTTCAAGTTTATCTTTTAAAACCAAAAGGTTAAACTCATCAGTCTTCAGTTCGTGTTTTGGCGCTTCAACACTTAGTATTTCATCAGCAAGTTCAAGTAACGACCGCCCGCTGCGTTGTATCAGATTGATAAACTCCAGCACCTCATCTATTTCATTTTCGTGCCCCTGCTCGCTTATTACCTGGGCAAGGCCAATAATACCGCCAAGCGGACCCCTTATATCATGTGCAACTCTTTTCTTGGTGTCGTCGGCTTCCTTTAACTTATTTTTAAGGCTGCCAATCAACTTATGAGCATTTAAACGGTTTATAATTTCATTGCCTATGATCTTCAATAACTCTACTTTTTCGGGCGATAGTGTTTTGATATCCTTATCAAGCACACATAAAGCACCTATATTATGGCCTTCCTGGGTTTTAAGGGGTACTCCCCAGTAATATCTAACATTCGGGTTGCCGGTTACATAAAATTTATCTTTAAAGCGCTCGTCGCTGGTCAGGTCACTTATTTCAAACGGCTGGTCGCCTGCAATGGTAAACTGGCAAACCGACTCCTCGCGCGGCATTTGCTCAATATCCAGCCCATGGTTAGTTATGCTCCATTGTGTAAATGAGTCGATCAAATTAACAAGAGATATTGAGGTACCGGCAACTTTCGCTGCCAATTTAGCCAGGTCCTTAAAGCTATCCTGGAAGCTGGTATAATCAAGGTCGTAATCAGAAAGGTTAATTACCCTTTCCATTTCATTATCAGGGATCGGATTGATATTCATATCGTAAAAGTAATAGTTTACAATCTCTGCTATAATGCAAACAAACTTAATTTTAACTAAAATTTATGGGTATGGTTTTGATATTCAAACAACCTTAAGTTGTCAAAATGTTTACTACACCGATTAGGGCAATAATAAACCTTCGTTATCCTTTAACGCGACACCTGATATCTGATGCCTGAATGCTTCCTGAATAAGGTAAAATATTTTTGTTGCTGCTGCGGCAAGAGATAAGCCGCCCAAACGGATATTTGATATGCAATTCCGGCTGTCATCCGTAAGGCCCGGGCGGGGGTTATAGGTCAGGTAAGCACCCATACTGTCTGCTGCGCTAAGACCGGGGCGTTCGCCAATAAATACGATACATAACCTTGCATTAAGCTCATAAGCAATATCATCACCTATGGCTACCCTACC
The DNA here is from genome assembly GCF_042676805.1 of Mucilaginibacter litoreus. Lineage (NCBI taxonomy): Bacteria > Pseudomonadati > Bacteroidota > Sphingobacteriia > Sphingobacteriales > Sphingobacteriaceae > Mucilaginibacter > Mucilaginibacter litoreus. Next base: position 382,842 of record NZ_JBHTHZ010000001.1, read on the forward strand.
CTGCTGTACCAGGCATACAGGCGAAAGCGTTAAGCCTGAATTGATAACCTTGGGAACAAGCAATTGTAAAAGCGGAATTACATTTTGATTGATAGCTATGGCCGATAAACCATCTGCAATGATAATGGCTATATCTCCGCCGCTTATCTGGTCTGCAAGCCGGTTCAGCGAGGCCTCGTCAGGTTTCCTGCCCCAATCCGGGCGCTGCAGATATTCGGCCCGGTTAGCCGCCCGGCTATGCAACTGCAAAACCGGGCGGTGAAATTGCGCTAATTCCTCTTCCAGCCTTTCTGTGTCCATAACCGCGTATACAGCATCGCGGGCGTGCGCATGTGCCATCTTAAATGCCAGCGAATGCCCGGTAGGTATGGCTGTACCTACGCTGCCTATACCAATACGGGCAGGTGTAAAATCACCCGGCCTGTTAATATGCGCTTCGTTACCATCAAATAACTTTAGCTTATCCATGCATTGCTCATTTTTTTTAGCAGATTATCCGCTTTTACCAGCCTGCGGCTGCCGTTCTCGTTAAATAACTCCTGTTTAATAAGCCAGGCTTCAAACTCCGGCGAAGGCCTTAAGCCAAGCACTTTTCGTAGATATAAGGCGTCATGAAAAGAGGTTGACTGGTAGTTCAGCATAATATCATCGCTCCCTGGTACGCCCATTATAAAATTACAACCGGCAACGCCAAGCAGGGTAAGCAGGTTATCCATATCATCCTGATCCGCCTCGGCATGATTAGTGTAACATACATCCATGCCCATGGGCAAGCCCATCAATTTCGCACAAAAATGGTCTTCCAGCGCGGCCCTAATGATCTGTTTACCATCGTACAGATATTCGGGGCCGATAAACCCTACCACTGAGTTAACTAAAAGCGGACTGAACTTTTTGGCAACAGCATAAGCCCTTGCCTCGCATGTTTGCTGATCGACGCCATGATGTGCGTTTGCAGATAGTGCGCTGCCCTGTCCGGTTTCAAAATACATCACATTACAGCCTACTGTACCTCTCTTTAGTGAAAGTGTGGCTTCATAAGCTTCCTGTAATAAACTCATGCTGATACCGAAACTTGTATTGGCTTTTTGAGTGCCCGCGACAGATTGAAAGCAAAGATCTACAGGTGCGCCCTCATTTATCAACTGCAAGGTAGTAGTAACATGGCTAAGTACGCATGATTGTGCCGGGATCTCGAATTGCTGCCTTAAATTGTCTATAAGCGTTAAAGCTTTTAACACAGCGGCCGGATTATCGGTGGCCGGGTTTACACCAATAACTGCATCGCCGCCCCCATAAAGCAAACCTTCGATCATGCTTGCCGCTATGCCAAGCGGATCATCTGTTGGGTGGTTTGGCTGCAAGCGGGTAGAGAAACGTCCCCTTAAGCCTATAGTATTACGAAAGCGGGTTACTACAAGGCATTTTTTTGCAACGGCAATCAAATCCTGGTTACGCATAATTTTTGAAACAGCTGCCAGCATCTCGGGCATCAATGCGGATGAAACGCTTTGAAGTACGGCTGTATCAGTTTCTTCCAGTAAGAGCCAGTCGCGCAGCTGGCCTATGGTAAAATGGCTTATCTGCTTAAAGCCATCGGCATCATGACCATCAATGATCAGGCGTGTAACCTCATCTTCTTCGTATGGAATAATGACCTCATTCAGAAAGTTTTTTAGTGGGACATCGGCAAGAGTTATCTGGGCGGCAACGCGCTCCTCATAGGTTTCGGCGCTGAGCCCTGCAAGCGCATCGCCTGTACGAAAAGGCGCGGCTTTGGCCAATAAGTCCTTTAAGGTGTTAAAACGGTAAGTCTTAGAGCCGATAATGTGCTGGTAAGGCATGCCGAAATTGTTTTATGTGCCTAAGATAGCTAAATATCGGCTTAAATGAAGCTTTGGTTTGTTTAAGCTTATGTTAAAAAAAACGGCCACCTTAGCAGGAGGCCGTTTGATCGCATTTATATATAACCCTAAACCTAATTAGTGACTACTACTTTAGCGTTAACCATATTACTATGAAAAGTGCAATGGTAAGTGTAGGTGCCTGCCGTTGTAAAGGCATGCTTGTAAGTGGCAGAAGTTGCCAGGCTTCCGCTGTCAAAAGCACCGCCATCATCAGTAGCTGTATGCGGTGCTGAATCGGCATTGGTCCAGGTTACGCTTTTACCGGCCTTTATAGTAACCGTAGCAGGAGAAAAGGCAAAGTTTTTAATCTCAACAGTAGCATCGCCGCCGGCAGTATTGCCCGGGTTATCAGGTTTTTGGGGTTCGGGAGAATCGCTGCCAGATTTTGAGCACGCTGCAAACGTAATTACAACAATCGCTATGATAAGCGAGATACCTAAAAAATACTTTTTCATATCAAAATGTTTGTGTGTCTTTTGATATGGTTACGCCACAACTATAGCTAATGGTTGCCCCGTAGTAAAATTATTTTAGATAAGCTCACTTATCCCGCCCGCTGTTTCATCAAGCAACGCATCATTTGTTATTTTAACTTTATGCTTGCCCAACATTACAAATATGGCTGCGGCCAGTATTAAGCCGGCAAAGAATATGAGGCTAATGGTAAAATTGTAATAGACGATGGCCACCATGCATACTACAGCAATAACCAAGGCTACCGCCGGAAACACCGGATAAAAAATTGCCGGAAAAGGCCGCTGCATTAACGGCTCTTTTTTACGCAGCACAAACAAGCTTATCATAGCCATTACATACATTACTACAGCACCTAATACCGATAAAATAATTATCTGACCGGTTGTACCTGTAAAAAGCGCAATAAAGCTGATAACCCCGCCTGCTAAGATTGCCCAATGGGGCGTTTTGAATTTTTTATTTACCGTTGATAACCCTTTAGGAAGATAACCTGCCCTGGCCATGGCAAATACCTGCCTTGATGATGCCAATATGGTACCATGAAAAGAGGCTATCAGCCCGAACAGCCCTATGCTGGCAAATACTTTTGTTAACCCGCTGGCCTTACCCAATACTATGCCAATTGCCTCTGGCAGCGGGTAATCTATACTGGTAAGCTTGCGCCAGTCGGTAATGCCGCCTGTTAATATCATTACACTTAAAGCAAGCAGTACAAGCGTTATCAACGCAGAAATATATCCTCTCGGGATGTTCTTTTTAGGATCTTTAACTTCCTCGGCCACCATGGCTACACCTTCTATAGCCAGGTAGAACCAAACTGCAAAAGGCAGGCCCGCAAATACACCGCTCCAGCCAAAAGGCATTGGGTTGGCTGTAAAGTTGTCTATTTTGAACGAGGGGCCAATAATGCCTATGTAAACCAACAATTCAAATACGGCCAAAATGGTAATAAATACAGAGAAGTTGGCCGATTCCTTTACTCCTGAAATATTGAGTATAATAAATACAACGTTAAAAAAAAGAGCTGAAGGCAATACCCCTATCTGCGGATGCAAAAAGTGCAGATAAGCGCCCAAAGAAAACGCGATAGCAGGGGTAGCAAACAAAAAATCTATCAGGGTGGCGTAACCGGCTATCAACCCTGCAAAGGGCCCCATTGCGCGGTATGCATAAGCAAATGCCCCCCCGGCATGGGGTATAGATGTGGTTAATTCTGTATAGCTGAAAATAAAGGTTACATACATTACGGTTACCAGTAACGTAGCGATCAGGAAGCCGATGGTACCTGCCGCCCCCCAGCCCAGGTTCCAGCCAAAATATTCGCCGGATATAACAAGCCCTACAGCAATTGCCCAAAGGTGCACCGGCTTTAAAACCTTTTTTAACTGCTGGCCGGCAGCGCCGTTTTCTGATATTTCCTGCGATTTTTCCATCGCTTTAAATTACTTATTAAAAATTCAGAAACTAAAACTTCTAAATTAAATCAAATTGATAAATAAGCATATAAAGCTTAACAGCATTATACATCATCTGCATTTCATAAAAATTTTAACTTTTATTAGCTATTACTTAATGTGAGCGGTTTTCGTATTTTTGCGCTCCTTTTAATTTATATAGTGACGGCTAAACGTAAACCATCTGTTAAACAAGTATGGGTAGCTGCTTTGCAGTCGCCCAAAAAGCGTGATAAACTGCTGATAGGCTCATTTATTATCACCATCATGCTTTCGGGGATGCCGTTCTTCTTTAATTATATCCAAAACAGGCAGGGTATTGTGTTGAACGACTGGCTGCTGGCCAAAATACCTCCGTACGATGTATCTATTGTTATTTTCGCACTTATATGGGGTATGGGGCTGCTTATACTGGCGCGCGCGTTATACAATCCGGTCATTTATATCAACTACGTATGGTCGCTTATTTTTGTTAATCTTGCCCGGATAATAAGCATACTTACTTTCTCACTCGACCCACCTAAAGGGCTTATTCATCTGATAGATCCTATTACAGGTGTTTTTTATGGCAATGTGGTCATCACCCGCGACCTGTTTTTCTCGGGCCACACATCAACTATGGTGCTTATTTTTTTATGCCTCGAAAAGCGTAACGATAAGATACTCGCCTTTATCAGCGCTATTGCTGTAATGGCGCTGCTATTGGTTCAGCATATACATTATACCATTGATGTTATTGCTGCCCCGCCTATGGTTTACCTGATATATGTTTTGGTTCGCCGGGCTTTAAAGCTTGATAAGCTTAAAAATAACGAGAACTGATCATCCTCGATTAAACCAAGCCGGTTTAAAGTAAGTCATATATATTATATTTATTAAAAAAAAGCATACTTGTAAACCGTTATGGCAGCATTTATGCTATGTTAGGTTACTGTGAAGATACTACAAAAAACACCACGTCAGCTATTCCCCGGATTGTTCGAGTCGGTACAGTCGTCGAACATATTTCCGGATAATAAGACCTTTGTTGATTGCGCGCCTAAACACAGCCCGGATGAAATAATGAAAGCTTATAACGAGCATTTCATTAGTCCTGATTTTGATTTAAAGGCATTTGTGCATGATCATTTTGAAGTACCCGAGGCACATACCATATTTCATACCCATTCAGGCAATAGCATCCGCAAACATATAGACATACTTTGGGGCGTTCTTCAGCGCAAACATGATATTGTTATCAGACCGTCCTCGCTGGCAGCGCTGCCACATCCGTATATAGTACCCGGCGGGCGATTTAGGGAGATATACTACTGGGATAGTTATTTCACCATGCTTGGCCTGCAGGAAGACAAGCAGTTTAAGGTTATTGAAAACATGGTGAATAACTTTGCTTATTTGATAGACACTTACGGTTTTATACCAAATGGTAACCGCTCATATTATCTTACCCGCTCGCAACCACCTTTTTTTGCGCTGATGGTCAACTTATTATCGCAAAGCCATGGCGAGGATGTTTTTATAAGATACCTGCCCCAGTTGCAAAAAGAATACGACTACTGGATGGATGGAAGCGAACAACTGGAACCCAACCAGGCAGCATGCTGTGTGGCGCGGATGGAAGACGGCGCCTTACTGAACCGGTATTGGGACGGCAGCGACCAGCCCCGCGAGGAAGCATATATTAAAGATATTGATGAGGCCGTAAACACTAAACAATCCCTCCCGGACTTTTTCAGGAACATACGGGCGGCTGCAGCATCGGGCTGGGACTTTAGCAGCCGGTGGTTTGATGGTTCAATGTCATTATGCCAAACACGCACAACAGATTACCTGCCGGTAGATTTGAACTGCCTGATGTACTACATGGAGTTATCCATTGCCCGGGGTTACCGTTTAAAGGGCGACGAAGATAAAAGCAATGAGTACCAGGACAAGGCCGGCATCCGCAAAAAGGCTATATTGAAATACTTTTGGGATGATAAAACCAATTGGTTTTACGATTATAATCGGGCAACTTTAAAACTATCGGGCGTGCAAACACTTGCTGCCGTGTATCCGCTTGATTTTAAAATAGCTACTGCCGACCAGGCAAAGCACATTGCGAACGGCCTTCAGGAAAAGTTTCTAAAGGCGGGTGGTTTGCTTACCAGCCTTAACTTTAGCGGGCAGCAATGGGATGCGCCAAACGGTTGGGCACCGCTGCAGTACATGGCCGTTACCGGGCTTGAGCAGTACGGCCATAGCGAACTTGCTAAAGCAATTGCCGACCGCTGGATACATCTCAATATTTGTGTTTTTGAACAAACAGGCAAACTGCTCGAAAAATACAATGTAATTGATCCTACTGCGACGGCAGGCGGCGGAGAATACGCGTTACAGGATGGTTTTGGCTGGACAAACGGCGTTTTATTGAAGCTGATGAACAAATACAATTACGATGGCAAGCCCGACGAAGCTGCCAAATGCGAGTTTCAAGTACCAGAAACAGTATAAGCGTTTGCATTAACTACCTTGCGGGTTTTGGAAAAACAGGCAGGCTTTCATGGCCATCGGCATCAACAGACTGCACGGCAAACAGGTAGTTATCCTTAGAGTACGCGATATCGGCACTGGTGCCGGTAACATAAAATTTCTTTTCCCAGTAAGGGCTGATGGTTTCGCGCATCAGCACGTAATAGCCAACCGGCGGTTTACCTGTTTTAGGCGCCTCCCATTTTAGTTGGGTTTTATTAGTAAGACCACTGGTTATGATGCCTACATTTTGTGGTTGCGCAGGCGCAAGGGCCAAATTAGCCAATACAGAAAGGTTCATGCGGGCTACTTTTTGCGTATAATTATAATCGGCAAAATCAGGCAGATCGCCGTAGTTTATACCATTTTCGGTACGTATATCCTGGTGCTGGCGGTTAAAATCCTCATTCATCTCGGTAATACGTATGGCCGTATACCCTTCTTTCGAAAACGGTGTATGATCACCGCCACGCAGGTACCTGTCGCGACGGTAAATCAGTTTTACATCCAGTTGATCTACGTACCGTTCGGCAACTTCTTTGGTGTAGCGGGCCAGCTCCCGTGCAGGGCTATCATTTTCGCCACCTACCGCATTGCGTATGGCAGCATCCTTCTCTGTTTCGGCAGCAGGTACGCCCTCACTGAATACACGCACGCTGCGGTTATCTTTCAGCCCGGTTTCCATGGCGTAAGTGTTGCCAACGATATCGTTATTCAGCATGGCGTCTATCTGCCAGCCTTCGGCTTTTGCGCGTTTGGCTACGTTTGCAGAGCCGTATAGCCCCTGCTCCTCGCCTACAACGGCCATAAAAATTATTGTCGACGGGAAAGATCGTTTGGCCATTACCCTTGCCAGCTCCATGGATACGGCCGTACCAGAGGCATCATCTACAGCACCCGGCGCGAATGATTTGATATTCATTACATCAGTAACCCTCGAGTCGTAATGCCCTGACACCATGTAAATGCGTTTATCTGCCGTGTCGGTACCTTTTAATATCGCCAGTACATTTTTCATGGGTGTCGGTTTATCAATCCTGCTACCCTTAGGCTGTATAAATTCGTCGAATATTACCTTCATTCTTCCGTTAGATGCCGCGGCGTATCTTTCATATTCGGCCTTTATCCAGTTACGGGCAGCGCCTATGCCTTCGGTTTTGCTTGTGGTATCACTAAGGGTATGCCGTGTTTTAAAGCTAACCAGTTTGCGTACAATGGCTTCAATATTTTTGGAAGACACCTCATCTACCATTTGCTTAACCACGGCGTCTTGCTTTATAGTAGTTTGTGCCGATACAGAACCAGCTAAAAACAGCAAGGAAAGAAGGAAGATGTATTTCATAAAGCAATTTATGAAATTGCCGGGTACAAGTAATTGATTGAGCTATTTTGTTACATAGAAAAGCCAGTATCGCTGCCGAGATATCCGCTGCGCTAATCTCTCGACATAGCATTATTCAAGCTTTCATCTTGCGTCAGCTGGAAGCTGACCTTAGATGTGGCACGAGCTTAAGCTCGCGCCAGCAATTGACGTTACCGTTATTTAAAAGATGTATTGTCGATTTCATTTTAGGAGATATTAAGATAATTTATTTCGCGCTATCATTGTTTTGCTGCAATGAGAGTAAGTGATAGATCTCCACGTTGGTAATTGCAGAAGCCTGTGTTAAATAGCTTATGATCTGCTTTTGTAGATTTAATTCCTTTTGCATCAGCGGATGATTTGAAATTGCTAACTCAAATTCTTCCCTGTTATGATAGTTATAATTCAAGTCTATCACATCCTGTACAAACATGTCAACCGTGTCAGTAGCAAGTGTCGAAACCGCAATTACTCTGTCAGGAGATTCATTTTCTATAAATTCAAGCGATTCGGCAATTGCCACACACGTATCCAAAGCGGCTGAACCCCACAGGTCGGGGAAATCTTCTGTGTGAGGCGCAATGTCTTCTACCACTGCAAGTAGTTTTTTTGCATTTTCATGATCAACCGATTTCAATCCTATTTGATCACGTATAAACGCAACCACATGTTTCAATAAGGTCGGATTGCCCCAGTTATGCTGTTCATAAAAGGTCTCATAGTTAGGCAGCAGTCGTTCGCAAATTAAGTAGCAAAATGTTAACTGTTTCTCAAATGCCAGGTTCTTTAATGTATCGAGTTCAATTTGCATTTTAATGTCAGATAAAATAACCCCCAATATATGCTTCTATCATACCTTTATAGACCTTAGATGCGGCACGAGCTTAAAGCTCGCGCCAGCAAATTAAGATTCAAATATCTCTTTGCTGTCGCGAGATTAACGTAGTATATCTCGTGACACGGCACGGTTCAAGCTTTCAGCTTGAACCAGCTGAAAGCTGACCTTATGCATGAAATGAGATATCGCGTCTCTACATTTATTATTTTACAGTATAGGTGACTTTATTTAGTCCCACACCGGTTATCTTCAACGATTTCCAGTTGGGCGGAAGCGTGCTCTTGATCTGAGTAATGCCGGTTGGCGTAATATCCAGCCCGCCGAAGCCCATCAGCATACTTTGTAAAATACCACCTGCGCCTGTGGCGAAATATGGATTGGTACCGCCTTTTGTTTCGGCAATCACCCTGAATGGCGGGTTTAAATTTGGTTCATAGGCATCCTTAAACCAGTGATATGCTTTTTGCCCGTTACCCAAACGTGCGTAAAGCAAAGCAAATACGCCTTGTGTCATGGCCGGGGTGCCTTCGTTAGGTACACGCGTTTCGTAATATTCCAAATCCTTTTTTATCTGCGCAGGGTCGGTTATGGTTTTAAGCGGATAGGCAAGCAGGTTTACATCTGCTTGTTTAATACCTTCGCCTTTATATTGTGCATGTTCCTGTGTAACACCGTTACTCATTTTAAGTATAGGTATGTTATTGGCTACATGCACCCAATCGGTGTCGGCCTGCATGCCTAATAATTGGGCCGCTGCAGTGGCGTTCATTAAATTGGCTTTTGCCGCGGCATTGGTAAAGGCATTATTATCAATATTTTCGGCCCACTCATCAGCAGCAACAACATTCTTGATATCATAATGACCCGGTCCGTTACGCTCTACCCTGCTCGCCCAAAAGTCGGCCGTGGCTGAGAGTATAGGCCAGCCTTTATCGCGCAGCCATTGTTTATCCTGCGTTACGCAGTAATAAGCCCAGGCAGCATTGGCAACATCGGCACTGATATGATGTTCAAACGGGCCACTTAGCGCCCAAACAGGGGTTTCCTCAACACCGCTGTCTGCACTTTCCCAGGGGTACATCGCCCCTTTATAGCCATGCGAAAAAGCGTTCTTACGGGCATTATCCAAACGCTCATACCGGTACTCTATCATTGATTTCGCAATCTCGGGGTGCAGCACCAACATCGCCGGGAACATCCATAGGTCTGTATCCCAAAAAACGTGTCCATTATACCCTAATCCCGATAACCCCATTGGCGATGGGGATAAAGCTGTTCCTGCACGGGAGAATGAATACAAGTGGTACAACATGCTATGCACATCCTGCTGCGCCTGTGCGTCGCCTTCTATTTGTATATCACTTTTCCAAAGCTCATCCCAAGCTTTGTTATGGAATTGTATTAGCCTGTCTTTCCCTTCCAGCTTGGCGAAAATGGTAAGGCGCTCGGCCTCGTTCAACGGGTCAGCATGATGTGCAGAGGTGATAGAAGAGCCTGTAACGCCATATTTATAAGTTTGCCCTGCTGAAATGCTTTTACTGAACTTCATGAGGTGCATATTATTGTCCCACATCTCGTGTATTACTCGTGGCTCTTTGCCATGCTCCTCGTTAAATAAAAAAGATGTCGACGCGCAAAGCTGCAGTTTCCCGGTAGGCGATTTCGCGGTTGATGTAAGCAGGCTGATGGTTACGTGCGGCCTGTCTATCTCGTTGTAGTAATTTTGTACCTCCTTTAAAGCATCGGGCGCTTCCATTACGCTTGCCGCAGTAATATTGATGGCCTTCTTTGCAGTCACGGTTACATCCATTAAAACGGTAAATGGCAACTGCCTTAATGAATAATAAGTATAGCTGATAGTTGCTTTGTCGCCATAGTCAAAGGTTGTGGTCATGGCAGCGTGCTGCATATCCAGTTGCTGGCGGTAGTTGCTTACCATTTTACCATCCAGGCGCCTGCCATCCACCTCCAGGTACATATTCAGCAAATTGAAGCTGTTAAGAAAATTGCTTACCCGGCCGCGGCCATACAAGTCATAAGCCCCGGCCAATACTACATTTTTAACTTTGAAAGGCTCGGGCGAAGAAACTATGCCTATCATACCATTAGCTACGGTAATGCCGTAATAGTTGTTAGGATCTATTTTGTCGGCTTTAATCACCCAGGGGCTAACGCCTTGCGCCCATGCGCCGGTTACTGTAACAATACTAAACAGTAAAGCAACTATATTTCTCATTAACGCTCGGGTTATTTGATTTTTAATTGTAATTTCTGGTTTACCAGGTCGCCAATTTTGCGGCCGGTTTGATTGCCAATGTCGCAGGCAATTTTATAATGTATACCACCATAAACCCGCGATATGGCGGCTTCCAGGGCGGCAGCCCTAAAAGATTTGAAAGAGCGGGGAGGTATGCCAAATTCTGCTTCGGACGAGTCGGTATACGCTTTGTTATCGCCAAAGCTTTTGGTAAGCGTTTCTGCCGCGGCTGCAGAAATTACCGCATGCCCGCTGATGTACTCGGGGAATGGGGGCGTTTGGATGTGCGTTTTCCAATCAGGATCAATAAATTTATTGATCACCGTTTCCGGCCTTACACTATTGGCTTTGTATTTTACATACCAGCAGTTAATAAAAGCATCAAACAACGCGATAGAGGCGGTAGTATAGGCCGCTACGGTTGTATTAAAATCTGCCTTGTTCATTTTAGAGCCAATGCCTGCAATATTCATCCAGTGCCCTGCAGGACCAAATTTTTTGGTAGCGAATGAGGCATGACCAATTACATTAAGTTTAAATGCGTTATCATCCCAAAAATCGGCCATGTGGGTTTGATCTTTGGTAAGGCTGTCAACCATGTTTTTCACCTGCATTACACTTTTATAAAACACACTGTTTTTATCGGTCATGTTATAGGGCGGCGGCTCGGGCGCGGGTATTTGCGATGCAGAATCTAATACCATTGGCCTTATTTCGCCCCAGTGAGGTTCAAGCGCCTGCGCATACATAGGTGGTGTAGGTATCCAGCGGCCATCCGTACGCGTTACAGTATACTTGCTTGCCGAGCGGGTTTGCGCGTAATTATCTTTCTTGCTCCATTTCAAGATATGCTTGGCAACAGTATCAGCATAGGCCACCGAGTTTTCAAATACATCTGACGGCATTCCGGCTGCTTTTGCTTTTTCTTTCAACTCGTCAACATACAATGACATACTTCCTTCCGGAAAGGTAACGGCATTTCCTACATGGCAAAAAGACAATAGTGAAGCAAACTGAAAATCGATATTTTTTTGTTTATCGGGCTGAGGGACGGCAGGCAGGTGCTTTATCTGGCCAGCCAAAGAGCGGTAATGTTTTGAGTCGCCGGCGGCAATTACTTCGTACGCCGCGATATTGGCGTAAACATAATTGCGTGATGCAATAACCGGCGGGAAATTATTTTCAAGGACGATATCGTTAAGCCGTTTAACAGTAACGCGGTAAAGTTCAGGGTCGTTAGTAACTTTTTTGTAATCGGCATTTTTGCATGATGCAAATAGTAACATTGCACATGCTAAACGTAACAGAACGCGGTTCATAGCTTAAATTATTGGTACAAAACCAAACCACATAAGCAGGATGGTTTATATTGGCTTTCTTGTATTTACAGGCTAAATATAAGCGTTTTTTGTTGATTAAACGAGCACTTTAAAGTTTGATTTTTAATGCCGTAAATAGTTACTTTTACGCCCTGATTGGTTAACCAGCCATATAAACCATTACTATTGCTTACATGAAAAAACCTGCTTTAATAATTCTGGGTATTTTACTTTTGGCTTTCATCAGCATCTATTTTATTATCCCTCAAAAAATACAAAAAACAAATATCATTGAAATTGATGCTAACGATATAAACGTAGCTAAATTCCTGGTTAATAAAAGAGCGTGGCCAAAATGGTGGCCCGGGAAATCCAACAGGTCCGATAGTAATAACTATGAATTTAACAATGCGGTTTATCAACTAAAAAACAACACCAACATTGATATATACATGCAGGTGAAGCACGAGAAGCTGTTGATTAACGATAAAGCTTCCTATCGTATAAGCGGCGACGGCGCCTGTAAAGTGATATGGGAAAGCGAGGTACAAAGCAGTATTAACCCTGTTAAGCGGATTGAAGAGTTTATATCGATGAACAGGCATTCAAATGATATCGACAACATTTTAATACACTTTAAAAAATTTATGCAGACAGATACCAATGTATATGGGATGACCATTAAGCTGACAAAGGTTAAAAACCCTATAGTACTGGCTGGCACCATCAATACTGCCGAATATCCTAAACCTGCGCCTATTTACCGGTTAATTAATGATCTGAAGAAGCAGATAAAGGCAGAAGGCGCCATACAATTAGATTCGCCGATGCTGAATGTCAATCCTGTTGATAAGGGCTACGAATCCATGGTTGCAATAACTATTAACAAGGATATTAAACCTGGCCAAAACATGGTGATCAACCACCTGGTTAAAAATGCCAACCTTTTAGGGGTACAGGTAAAAGGCGGCAAAAACACTATCTTAAACGCGTTTGAACAGTTAAAGCGCTATCAAAACGATCACAGGCTGATATCTCCGGCCATGCCCTATGAGGTACTAATCACCAATCGTTTAACCCAACCGGATACATCAAAATGGGTTACTAATATATATTGGCCTATATTTTAATCAGCGGGTAATCATTATCAGTTTGCCGTTATAGGTAGCGGCTATAAAACTATTACCAGTGGCTGTTTTGTATGGGTACAGGTGTGTTATCTGCTGCGAATTCAACAAGCTATTTATCCAGTATTCTGGCATCGAAAACTGTTTGGTTTGCTTGTTGTAATGTGTAGCAACCAAACCCAGCGCATCATACTTACCTTCATAAGGTACAACACCCCAAAAATTACCGCTCAGTAAAATATCGTGCTGCGCATTATTTATAGGCAGCATTTGAGTTATTGGCGCCTGCTGATATAAATATGGCAAAGTTACAATGTCTTTTGCCCCGGATACATTGCTTATAAACATACTGCTGAACTGATTGGCTTTCAGGCGGCCATTAGTGGTAATATTATTCTTAAATATCTCGTCGGTTGTTTTGTCTGCCATTTTCTGGAAACTTAAAAACTCCTTTTTCAGATAAGGTAATTCCTGCTCCAGATCGTTTTTCGGCCTGAAGGGATAATATTTACCGTCAACAAAGTAAGATAAGATCAGGTCGTTCTTTCCGTCTTTGTCAACATCGTTGTTATAAGCATAAAGCGGTTGTTTATCTGTAACGTTGTATTTATTGTTTAAACCCCAGTTGCCTGCAAGCAGGTCGGGTTTGCCATCGCCATCGGCATCTGTTATAAGGGCAGACTGCCACCAGCCTTTTTCATTATCCAGCACTGCCGACGATAGCTTCACCAGCTTTTTGTTTTTATTGAGAAATACCTGCACCGGCTGCCATTCAGCGCTTAGAATTATATCGGCTGAACCGTCGCTATCGGCATCGGCTACTGATATGTCGGTGATATGCTTTATTGAGGTAAACTCCTTATAAACATCATTGCCTGCTATTGAAAAATCACCGTTGCCTCTATTTAACATCATTAAAGATCCGGCTTCAGCAGTATAATCTTTAAATGATACAGAACCAGCTAAAAACAAATCCTGCAAACCATCGCCATTAAAATCATACATCAGTACCTTTCCTGGCAATGCCGTTATTTTGGGCAGTGCTTTACGCTCAAATTTAAAATCGCCTTTATTGATGTATAAGCGTGGTTGATTACGGTTTTCCGGCTCAATAAAAGGGTGACTTGCGCTCAGCACAATCAAATCAGGCAGGCCGTCGTTGTTAACATCCCCCCATGTGGCGTTCACATCGGCCATTTCTTTATCAGGCGAAAAAGCTTCCACCTTGATTTTGGCAAACGTACCCTGCCTGCTACCTGCAAATATATATTTTTCTTCTCCGGCTACTCCGCCAACATATATATCTTCAATTCCATCTTTGTTAACATCAGCTACGGCAACGGCAGGGGTATGCGGCTGGTAAGTATGCGGAATAAGATTATAATAGTTAAAATCCGGCGTTTCAAAAGGCGCAACAGTGGCCAATACGCTTGCCTTTACCGGGGCGTATGTAAATTGTTCTTTGTTGCTGATAAACCCATTAATCAATGCAGTTACATCATCCGCAGCCTGAGTTTTTTCTTTGTGGTACTTTATTACTGTTTTTTTATTCAGCGAAAAGCTTTTGATGACCTGGTAACTATTATCCGGCCATAGTACCAACAATTTTTCAGGTTTATCGCCTGGTAAAAATGTGAAAGTAGCACTGCTGCCCTGGGTGCTGGCATAAGCCGTGCTGGTTTGTATTTCCTGGTGATCTGCCTCTTTATCGGAGAGCAAAAATAACTTTGTGCCTATACCATTGCGGTTGCCTGTTGTGTAGTCGACAGAAACATTTAAATACGACTTTTTTTTATCCTTGCTGTTCTCCATCGTCATGTTCTGATAGATGTAAGCAGGCTCATCCATATTGTTTGTGATAAGCTCAAGGTCGCCGTCGTTATCAAGGTCGACAGCTACCGCGCCGGACGACATAGACGGGTCATTCATATCATTACCGGCTGATATATCATTAAATTTAAGCTTATCGCCGCCATGATACAGGTAATTATGAACGTGCCCATCAGGCATCAGGTTTATTTTTTCTTTATCAAAAAAACGACTGGTCTTAAAGTCTTTAATCACATTCGGATCGCCCAGGTATTTAAGGTAATCCATGTCATTCAAACGCTTTTTGATACCGTTTGAAAAAAACATGTCCTTACGGCCATCCATATCAAAATCCTGCACCAGTGGCGACCATGTCCAATCTGTAGCCGAAAGGCCCGAATAAAGTGCTATGTCTATGAATTTCTTTCCGTTTCCAACATTCAATTGCAAACAGTTTTTTGAATACTGATAGTAATATCCCGCGCTTACCTCCTGGTTATAAATATCAAGCGGTTCATCGTTGATTGTCGATTTAAGCGCCTTCATTTCACCCGGAAGCATATCCGTGCTGATCACATCCAGATAACCGTCCTTATTAACATCGCTGAGCGTGTTACCCATAGAGAAAAGGCTGGTATGCCCAAAGGCATTTTTCATTTCCTCTTTAAAAGTGCCGTTGTGTTGGTTAAGGTAATAGTAGTCCTGCTCAAAAAAATCGTTGCTTACATAAATATCATCCCAACCATCATTGTTCAAATCTCCAACGCTTACACCAAGCCCATATCCTATTGGCGCCGAATATATGCCCGAGCCATCAGTTACATCAACAAATTTATTATTATCGTTTCTGAACAGATGGTCGCCGGCATCATGACTTTTTCTGAAGCGCAGTGTAGAGTCTCCATAAGTATCATTGCTGTGTACCGAAGAAGTAAGCAAAAACATATCCAGATCCCCATCCTTGTCATAATCAAAGAATGATGCCTGGGTGGAAAATCCTGCAAAATCCAACCCATATTTAGCTGCCGACTCTGTGAAAGTTAAATCACCGTTATTAATGTAAAGCTGATTTTTGCCTTTAAAAGTTTTGAAATCAGATACCACACAAACGTAGATGTCCTTATAGCCATCGCCGTTGATGTCAACTACGGTTACGCCGGTTTTCCAGCTGCCGGTACCAGTAAGGCCTGCTTTTGAAGTTATATCCTCAAACTTTAAACCGCCTTTGTTAAGGTATAATTTGTTAGTGCCCTGGTTGGATATAAAATAAATATCCTCTAATCCATCGTTATTAAAATCGGCTGTGGCAACGCCTGCCCCGTTATAAAAGTAAAGGTAGTCAAGTATATTAACAGAATCTGTCGGGGAGTTTTTATTTACAAAATCGATGTTGGTTTGACTGGCCTTGAGCAGTTTAAATATTCCATCGCCACTTCTTTTAGGCTTGCAAGACGAATAAATAATTATGCCCATTACTATTATTGCACAAACAATAATAATCTGCCTGAATAATGGCTTCGATCCTTGCTTTTTTACCTTAGCTTTTGGCATTTTATTAACGTAATTTGTAGGCTTTAAGCTTATCGTCGTTTAACCCGAACATGAAGTATTTTTGTGCATTTGCATTTTTTAACACCACCGATGAGCGCACCTGTCCGCTAATTTTAATACCGCTTTTTGAAGGCGGATAATAAATGAACCCGTTATTTGTATACTTATATACTGTTCCGTAACTGGCATCTAACCGGCCTACCTCGGGCTTAAAGCCATAAAAATTACCGGCTAAAATTAAGTAAGGTGTGCCGCTGTTGTCAATGTCATCACAAATTATAGTGTTTACCGACGACAACTGGGCGTTATAGGGCAATTGCTTGCAATTGAACGTGCCATTACCCTGGTTTATAAATACGGCTGATGCAAGATAATTCATTTCATGCACTTCTGCACCCTGCAGCATTTCGTCGATAAATACCTCGTTAAAGCGTTTACCGGCAAAGTCGGTGTAATGCAGGTATTGTTTTTTTAGTATGGGCATCTGCCCTACCAGATCCGGTTTCATATGAAATACATAGGGCTCATGCTCGCGGTAAACAGATGTTATACACTCTTTGGTACCATTGCCATCAAAGTCTTTCACATATATCCGCATTGGCTCCTTTGAGGTAGCATGGAATTTAGAGTTCAGGCCGATGTTTCCCGCTACTATATCCATCTTACCATCGCCGTTGATGTCGGCAACCTGCAAACTGCTCCACCAGCCTTTGTATTTATCTAACTGGGGGTCATAGGTAAAATTACCTTTATAGTTCTTGTAGATTTTAATACCCATCCAGTTACCTGCAATAATTAAATCAGGGTAGCCATTGCCATCGATATCCGCCCATTGGGCGGCGGTTACCATACCGGGGTGAATATCGCCCAATACACGAGCGGAAACATCTGTGAAATTACCTTTGCCATCATTATGCAATATGTATGATTTTGGCGATACCGCATAAGTACCCGGCACACTGCGGCCACCTATAAACAGGTCTAAGGCACCATCCTTATCATAATCGCAAGCCATAATTACCGATGCATTTACTGCCGCATGAATTGCTTTTTGAGCATTACGATGCAGATTACCTTTTCCGTCATTTTCATAAAAGCGGGGATAGTAAATATTGGTACCGGCCTCGTCTGCATTACCACCTACGCCAATAATCAGGTCCTGGTCGCCATCGCCGTCAAAGTCGCCAAAGGCGGCGCCCGCATTTTCCAAATAAACCTGCCTTTCCAGGTCAGGCGGAACATAACGTTTAAAACGACCGTTTTTTTGCTGCACATAGATAGCTGCAGGGTTGTCTTTTGAGCTGCCAAAGTAAAAATCATCAAGGCCATCATTATTGATATCGCCTTTGGCCATATAAGGGTTCTCGGTAGATAACATTTGGAGCATTAAACGCTCATTATCAAAGTCGATAAAACCATCTTCGGTATGTTTAGGAACCGAATCAAACAACGTTTTTTCGGTTTCGGTAAACAAAGTTTTAACGGGTGGTTTAGCAAATTTATATACACCTGTAGCAGCCGATGCATTATAAGTATATGTTTTATTAACGGCCAGGTTTTTAACTGTTTGATATTTACCACCAGGCCAGATGATCTGCAGGGAATCAATTTTTTTGATTTTGCCTAAACCCAGGGTGATCTGGTTAGGCGAAGTACAGCTTTCAAAGCCACGCGTTGGCTGGTGGTAATGCAAAATTGATGTACCCTGTGCAAATACCTTTACCGTAGCGCCCACTCCAAAGCGGTTAAGTCCATCTCCGCGCAAACGCAGGTTCAAATAATTATTATGCAGTGTTTCGGTATTGTTTTTATACACAAACAGCGGCATGTTTACATTATTCACCACCAGGTCGTTATCACCGTCATTATCCAGATCGCCGTAGGCAGCGCCGTTGCTGAAAGAGAGCTGATCTAAGCCATACTCATGCGCTTTATTGGTAAATGTAAGGTCACGATTATTTTTAAAAGCATAGCTGCTAACAGGTGTTGATACCATTTTATCAGCAAAGTCTTTGTAATCAAAATTTCTTTTCTCGGCAATCTTCTCCATATTTTCACGGTTGCCTAAAAATTCGATATAATCCTGATCGGTGAGGTCCTTATAAATGCCATTTGATACAAAGATGTCTTTCCACCCATCATTATCCATATCAAAAAATAAGGCGCCCCAGCTCCAGTCTGTAGCGCTTACGCCCGCGTTAAATGCAATTTCAGAGAAAGTACCGTCGCCATTGTTTAACTGCAGGCAGTTTTGCATAAACTGGTTATAATACCCGTCATGCTGTTTTAGCTTGATCACATCAAACGATTCAAAAGAAGTTATCCGTTTTAGGCGTTTATCTCCTTCCGGAAGCATCTCTGTAGTAAAAATATCCAAATTACCATCGTTGTTGATATCAGCTACATCTGATCCCATTGAGGCCAGGCTAAGATGACCCGCTTCGTTTTGGACATCCTCTTTAAAAGTTCCGTTCTTTTGATTGATATACAGATAATCGCGTTCAAAAAAGTCGTTAGATACATAAAGGTCCGGGTATCCATCATTATTCACATCCGCTACAGATACACCCAAGCCAAAGCCAATATCGCTTGAAAATATTCCTGCCTGCCTGGTTATATTGGTAAAGTGCCCGCCATCGTTGCGGTACAGGTGCGCACCACCCAGGTCATCAACAACCTCACGTAAGTTCTTGCTAAAATCAAAAGAGCCGATAGGCCTGAATGAATTGTTGAGGATAAAACAATCCAGATCACCATCGTTATCCATATCAAAAAATACCGACTGGGTGGAAAGGCCCTTATCAGTCAGGCCATATTTTTCGGCCTCTTCTTTAAACGTGCCGTCGTGTTGATTAATAAAAAGCTCGTTCCCTTTTTTATCAATGATATTGCCGCTGTGGCAAACGTAAATATCCAGCCAGCCATCGCCGTTTACATCGGCCATAGTTACTCCGGTACTCCAGTATTTGGTGCCTTTAACGCCTGCCTTATCAGTTACATCCTCAAACTTCCAGTTACCTTTGTTGATATAGAGCTTATTATTACCCTGGTTGGCCGTAAGGTATATATCATTAAGGCCATCGTTATTAACATCGCCAATGGCTACTCCACCACCGTTATAGTAATTACGAAAGGTAAAGATGTTTGTTTCCTTATGGTCGGTAAGCTGATTGGTAAAATTTATGCCCAGATTATCGTTCTGCTGAATAGAAAACAGCGGGTTATCAACACCATTTTTATGACATGATAAACAAACGGCAGCAATAAAAACCAGGGGGAAAAGGGTTCTTTTTCTTAGCATCACAAGCACAAAAAACAAACGTAGCGAATTTCTTCGCTACGTTGTAAATCAAATATAACTAATTGGAAATTGCTTTTCAACTAATTTATTAATAACCCGGATTTTGTTTCAGGTTAGGGTTGGTGTCAACCGCACGTTGTGGTATCGGATACAAAGTGCGTGTTTTATCAGAAGCGTTAGGGCGCTGATCAACAGGATCGTTAAACTTACCGAAACGGATCAGGTCGTTTCTTCTCCAACCTTCCCAATAAAGCTCGTGGCCACGTTCCATAAGCATATCAGCTTCGTTCACTGCAGTAAGCGGCGCAATGCCACGAGGAGCTCGCACGCTGTTTACCAATGATAATGCAGTTGCACCTTCCGGATCTGTACCGCCTCGCATTATAGCTTCTGCTTTCATCAATACAACATCCGCATAACGTAAAATTACATAATCGTTAGGGTTGTGGTCTTCGTCTGTTTTCCAGATGTTATCCTTGTCATTATGAACAGGTTTTGGAAAGTATTTAAACACCCTGATACCTTGAGCTTCAGTAGAAAAGTTAAGATTTACGTTTTCAGTAAAAATCAATGGCTGGCCACCTCTTTGTTTCAAGTCAACCAAACCACCACCTACTTTAGGCCCTTTTTGCTGACCAACTGCAAAACCGGTTCTTATACCTATCAGTTCTGTTAAACCCGGATATGCTATACCGCGACGTTCGTCTTTTTCATCAAATGATTTGTAAAAATCAGCTAAAGTAGTAAAACCGTTCCATCCGTCAGGAGTCTGGTTATAGTGTGCACCCATTCTCCAGCGGTTGTTGGCATTTGCTACCACTCTTGTTTCAGAGTTTGCTATACCAAATATATTTTCGGTTGATTTTTCTGTATTGTCCCAGGCAAAATCCTGAAAATACTTATTTGCACCTTCAATAGTATAACCGGCAGCCTCTACAATGTTACAGTTTTCAATAACCTTATCCATGTCTGCTTTTTCAAAAGTAAACGGCCCACCAACCTGTGCTGCTGTATAAACAGCTTTGTTAAGGTAAACCTTAGCTAAAAGGGCTGCTGCAGCCGCTTTGCTTGCTATGCCTATGTTTGCAGATGCACCAAGGTTAGCCTTAGCAAACTCAAGATCCTGGATAATAAAATCGGTTGCTTCAGCACGGTTATAAACTTTTGGCAGATCATCAGGAGATGAAGCCGGATCGCGGAAAGGCGCCTGGCCGTACAAGTCAACAATCTGGAACATAAAGTAGGCCCTTAAAAAGCTCGCTTGTCCTTTTATTGAATTGTCAGTAGCGGTACTGATAACCTGTGTAGCACGGAAAACCCCGATATTTAACTGATCCCAGGTATCATTTATCTGGTTGTGCGTAGCATCCCAGCTATGGGTATGCAGCTTTCTCCAGGTACCAAAGTCGCCCCAGTCGGTACCGCGGGTTGGCCCCATCATCTCATCTGTTGAATGCTCTTGCAAAGCGTATGTGTTAGCTTGATCTGTCTGGCCGTTCAACTGCGCGTAAACACCATTTAAATCTGATGCTGATGCTGGCTTGGTAGCATCATATGCAGTCTTGGAACCATATAATTGTTCGTTAAGCTTGGTACAACTTAAAGCTGATACCGCTAGTAAGGTGCAAGCTGCTATGTTGATCTTTATATGTAATCTTTTCATATTATTATTTATTAAAAACCTGCGTTTAATCCTAAAGTAAATGTGCGTGCACTTGGGTAAGCTGTGTAATCTATACCACGTGACGGAACTTCGTTTCTGGCTTTATTGGTGTTGATCTCCGGATCAATACCGCTGTAGCCTGTGATAAGGGCAAGGTTCTGGCCTGCAAGGCTAACTCTTAAACTCTTAATAGCACTGTTAGCGCCCATGTTGAAGGTATAACCCAACGATACGTTAGATACTCTTAAGAAATCACCTTTTTCAAGGAAGCGGGTTGATACATCTCCAGAGTTTAATGGATTTTCGTTGCTGTTTGCTACTTCTCTTGTTACGTTACGACCGCTTAATAGGTTGCCTTTCAGAAAATAAGCGTTTGCAGTGTTGTTGTAAATATAGAAACCGGTCTGAGCATTTAGGAACACGCTTAAATTCCAGTTACCGTAGCTAAAATTATTGGTTAAACCAGCTGTAAATGTTGGTAACGCGCTACCTACTATAACTGTTTTATCAATAGCCGTAGGGTTGTTGTTGAAACCGTTTTCATCAAGGCCGGTGTAAGTACCTACTTTGAATGAGAATAATGGCTGATTGTTGGTTATAACCTGTGAATAAGCACCTGATAAACCCTGGCCATCAATGTTACCGGTAATTACGTTACCGTTGCCAAACTTAGTCATTCTGTTTTTCAGCAGGGTCATGTTATAGGCAACATTCCAGTTGAATTTGTTACCTCTGATAGCTTCGAAATTTAAACCAAGCTCAACACCGGTATTTTTTACGATACCTGGCAGGTTAACCCATCTTCTGGAAAATGCAGCAGGTTGCGCATAATCCTGGAAGAACAGAAGGTCTTTGGTAGATTTATTAAAGTAATCAATTGTACCACTTAACCTTCCATCAAGTACAGCGAAGTCTACACCCGCGCCATAAGCCGTTGTGGTTTCCCATCTTAAATTGGGGCTTGGCGGGTTAATAATAACTGTTGAGTTGTTATACTGTAACTGCTGAACTGCTATTGAAGCATAAGCAGGGAACTCCTGGTTACCGGTTTTACCCCAGTTTAAGCGAAGGCTCAGGTCACTGAAAATTCCTTTAGGCGCAAAGCTTTCATTCATTATTTTCCACTTGAATGAGGCTGCTGGGAAAGTAGCGTATTTGTTATTAGCACCAAATTTTGATGAACCGTCCCTACGTACGGTAACTGTGAACAAATATTTGTCTTTGAAAGAGTAAAATACACGCCCAAAGAATGACTGTAATTCAGTTTTTGTACTATCACCGGTTGGGTATGGCAAGCGCTCTGCAAAAGAATTAATATCTTTTACATATTTATCATTTACCAGGCCCCATGCTATATCATTAACACCATAGTTTCTGTAGCTATAGTATGAGTAACCTGCCAATGCAGTCAACTGACTATTGTCGCTCCACTTTTTATCATAGTTTAATGTGTGCTCAATGGTGAAGTTCTTTAATTTCTGGTCCTGATAGATAGCGCGACCATTACCTAATACGGCAGAAATCGTCTGGTTACGGTAGCCTGAGCTTCCGGTATAGCCCGGCAAATTAGGATCAAAGAATGTTTTTCTTTCACCTTTTGAATAGTCGTATCCGGCTGAAGCCTTGTAAGACAGGTTTTTTGTCAGGTTAAAGGTTGCAGTAAGATTAGTTAAATAACGATTGATATTATCTCTGTCGTCGATACCTTCAATTAAAGCAACAGGGTTACGGTATGATGATGAGAAACCGGCATTCCAACTACCGTCTTCATTGTAAACCGGCAAAGTAGGGTTAGCTTGCAAGGTTGCGCCTATCAAGCTACCCTCAAAACCTGCGTTGTTAGTTATCTGAGCGTATTTGTTTTTAACGTTTGATGCCAAGAAGTTCAGATCAAGCCTGATGAAATTGTTAAATAACGATTGGTTGGCATTTAAACGGCCGGTTAAACGCTTTAAGCCCGACTCCTTAATAGTACCATTTTGATTATCATAACCAACAGACGCGCGGTAGCTTGATTTATCGGTACCGCCGCCTAAGGCAACGTTATAGCTTTGGCTGATACCTGTACGGAAAATCTGATCCTGCCAGTTAGTATTTGCACCAGCATCTACTGCAGTAGCATCTGCACCTGTAGCAGCTACACCGGCTAAGAATTGATCGCGGTTTAACAAATCGTAACGTTTGGCTACATTAGATACACTTGTGTTGGCAGTGAACTGAATGCCCTGACCCTTGCGGCCTTTACGGGTAGTAATTAAAACTACACCATTAGCACCACGTGAACCATATATTGCCTGAGAAGACGCGTCTTTTAATACGCTGATATTTTCGATATCATTAGGGTTTAAGAAGGCCAGCGGGTTACGTGCGCTTGATGAACCTGCACCAGCGTCAAAACCGCCCGAAGTACCACTGTTATCCAATGGCACACCATCAATAACATAAAGCGGATCTGTACCTGCCCTGATAGAACTGGTACCACGAATGTTAATTGTTGCTGCTGCGCCTGGTTCGCCACTTGCCGAGCTTACCTGTACACCAGCGATACGCCCCTGTAGCAACTGGTCTGGAGTAGCAATAACCCCTCTGTTGAAATCTTTAGAACTTAAAGATGATACCGAACCGGTTGCATCCTTAACCCGTTGGGTACCATAACCTACCACAACAACTTCGCTAAGACTGGTACTTGCAGTTTGCAAACTTACATTAAGTGTTGTTTGGCCATTTAAAGGTACGGTTAGGGCATTGTACCCGATGTAAGAAAAATTAAGGCTGGTAACGCTTGCCGGTACAGACAGCCTGAATGTACCGTCAGCACCGGTTAGGGTACCAATGCCCCCGGCTGCGCCTACTGATACGCCAACAAGCGGCGAATTGTCTTTTTTGTCGGTTACCTTACCTGTAATTACTTTGTTCTGTGCCAGTACCGGCTGAACAAACAGGGAGGCCAAAGCAAAAAAACATAGGGTGAGTAAGTGTTTAAATTGCATAGTTTGTGGTTTAATTGATGAATTGGTTATATAAGGTCTTGTATAAAATTATAAAATACACGCATAACAAAGCTGTATTGCAAATCACATAAGTAACGCACTTACAGCCTCCACCCGGAACAACTTTCCGGAAAAATTTTAACTATATATTGGTCTTTATTGGTTTATAATGCTCTTATCAGGAGCTAAAATTAAATGTCTAAAAAGTAATCAACTTATTAAAACACCTTTTCTTTATACAAATATGTATGTCTTGAGTGTCATTAACTACTACTTTGCCTTATTTATTTAAAAATATAAGCTTTATAAATATTAAATAGCTACAAATCAGACACTTAAATATCAATCGTTATCTAAAAATATAAAGGCTTTACAAGCTTTTTTAACCCTTTTTTCTAAAAAATATATCTTAAATAGTTTTTAAAAAAATATAGGGTGATGTCAAATGATTTTATTCAATTATATCAACCGCTTTTATATCCATTATTCTTTGTTCAAAAATTTCCGGATTTTTCGCTTTTGCTTTTATCCGCATTTTGTATACATAAATAGTGTTTACAGAGTATTCCAGTATCTTAGCAATGGTTTCATTATCATTGATACCCATTCTTATTAAAGCAAAGATCCGAAGATCGGTATTTAACACCTCGTGCTCATGAGGCCATATCTGGTCTTTTTCTTCAAACTGTGAGTTGAATACCGAAATGAAATTGGGAAAGATCTTTAAAAAAATATGATCAAAGCTATGGTATAAAATTTCACGTTCCTTTTTAATATTGATCTCATTGATCATTACACGGATGTCATCATACTTTTTTATAGATAGCTTGGTGTCTACAGACATTTTCAGTTTTTCCAGCTTCAAAATATAGCCCGAAATGATCTTGAAAAACTGGCCGATATACTCTTCTTTAATGGTAGCATCTTCAACCAGTTTGTAATTAATATCCTTTAGCTGGATGTTTTTTTCTTCGATGATACGTTCCTTATGCTTTAACTTACCTAATTGCTTATATATCATTACCAGAAATATAATAACCAATGATGCAAGGGCTGTTATTGCGGCAAGGTAAATGAGTATCGTATTTTTTTCTTTTTCAGAATGGTTCAATTCTTCGGCGGCTACAGCGGGCAAAATAGCACCTATTTGTATTTTCCGCTGCCTGGCGCCATAAAAGTCGGCATCGGCTTTTGCCATTTGTATAAATGTGTACGCATCTTTAACATTACCTGTTTTATATAGCTGCTCGGCAAGCGTAAACATGGCTACGGTTTCTTTAGTGGACGATTTAATATCTGCAATAGCCGAATTGATAAGCAGGTTTATGCCCTGCCGCTGTGTGCCGCTGCTGATGTATATTTGCCCGAGCGAACAGGTTATCATGGCCCGTAAATGCATAGATACCGGCGCATCTGATGATATAAGCTTACCAAGCTCTTCAGATCCCTTTTGCAGATCGTTATTCCCGATATGTTTTAACCCTGTGTAATAAATATGTTCTACAGAGCCAGCCTGGGTCAGGCTGATAGCCGAGTCGATATACGCATTGCCCGCTTTAATATAGTCAGGTGTAAAATACCTATCATTATTGTACCTGGCCAGGTCGCTGTTACAGCGGTACATAATAAAATAGTATTCCTTCCGCATCGAGTCGTTCAGTACTTTTGGGTTAATCATACGCATACTGTCAAAGGTTTCTTTGAACATTCCGGATGACAGTAAAATAAACCCAAGCTTAATCTGGCTGTAATAAGCCCGGGACATGTCGTTCATTACAACGCTAAGGTCTTTCAGCTTATTAACATATACGTAGGCCGAATCATACTGGTAAGACTTGTACTCGTCATACAGCTTAACACATAGTTCATATTGCTTTGTATAATCGTTTGCAGGGGTAAGCTGTTGTTTGTTTTTTAACTGACGGATACGCGCCTGCTTTGCATTATCATAAACATGCTTGCGGTTAATTTCGTTTTTTAAAGCTGCTAATAAACTGTCTGTATCGTTACTATGTGATATACCCGGATAAATAACAAGTAGTGTAAACAGTACCCGCAACAACAGTTTCATATAATTGGTCTAAACAGGGGATGGTTAACAATTGCTGCCTGAGCTGCAATTTTCCCGAACGTAATATTAGCAATTATCCGCCGAATTAAACCCGTATCCATGTTTTTTATAAAAAACCTAATAAAAAAGCCTGCATCTTATAAAAAAGACACAGGCTTAAGTATACAGCAATAAAATTTTTAAACCTTAATAAGCTATACTTAGCTGGCTGCTGCTGTTTTTAAAAACAAGGCTTTTGATTTTTTCACCTTCTACAGGGTTTGATAATCCCGTAGGGTCAAAACGCGAAATGGGCACCATTAGCGCCTGGAAATCGTTTACAGCCTGCATCGCTTTGTTATTTACTTTGACACTTAGGCCTGCTTCGCCGAAACCATGCAGCATCAGTTTAATGTTACTGAATTTTGATTTGGCCGATCCGTCTACACTACTTAAGATGATCGTTTTTTTTGCGGGATTATAAGTAATTGTACGTTTGTAATAACCCCCTTTCTCATAATCAAAGCTTGCACCATCATCTTCGTAGTAAACAAATTTATTATTTACATCTCCTTTATAAACATGCAGGTACAAAGTATCAGCAGGGGTTTCTGTGGTGTTTTGTATCTGCGATTGCATAGGTATTATGCTACTTTCTTTAACATATACCGGCAATTTAGAAGTATACAGGTCGATGCCGGTTTTTTGGTTGCCCTGCTGTACGGCACCGGTATATAAATCATACCACTTACCTGCAGGAAAATACAACTTACCAAAGTTGGTTACACCATCAAACGGAAATACCAGGAAAGCTTTACCGAACATGTACTGATTATCATACTGCCCGCTATAAATATTTTCGTCATGCGTATAATCAATAGCCAGCGAGCGCATTATAGGGCTGCCGGTTTGTGTGGCTTCATAAAAGCTTGAGTATATGTATGGCAGCAAGCGGTAACGCAGGTTAATGTAATTACGGGTAATTTCCATTACCTCTTCGCCATAGGCCCATGGCTCAGATGCTTTTGAGTTGATACCGGAGTGGTTACGGAAATACGGGTTAAAGGCACCTATCTGCATCCAGCGTGCATAAAGCGACGGTGACGCGCCACCCGTAAAGCCCCCAACATCCATACCCGCAAAAGGCACACCGCTAAGGCCAAGGCTATTCATTAAACGCACGCCCAGCAGCATATGGTCATTTTCAGCACGGTTATCGCCTGTCCAGATGGCAGCATAACGCTGTAGGCCTGCGTAGCCGGAGCGGGTCAGGATAAAAGGGCGCTTGTTTTCACGCGCGGCCTTGTAGCCCTCATAACTGGCGCGTATCATCTCTAAACCATAAACGTTATGCACCTGCGGGTGTGCGGCCCCCTTACCCTCATAACTGAACAGGATATTATCCGGCACTTTCTGGCCCCAGGTGCTAAACTCATTCATATCATTCCAGATACCGCTAATACCTTCGGCCGCGTACTTTTTCAGCTCGTTACCCCAAAAAGCCCTACCCTTTGGATCTGTAAAATCCGGAAAGTGGCACCATCCCGGCCATACCTGCCCGGTATAGTATGTACCATCGGGGTATTTGGCAAAAATATCATCTTTAACACCGCGCTCATAGGTACCGTAACCTTTCTCAACCTTAATACCGGGGTCAACTATCAGTGTTACTTTAAAGCCCATGTCACCCAGTTTTTTGGTCATTCCGGCAGGGTCCGGGAAGCGGTCTGCATCCCAGGTAAATACTTTGTACTTATCCATGTAATGGATATCCAGGGTGATGCCGTCTGCCGGAATTCTTTTTTCGCGCAGGGTTTGTGCTATCCGGAACACCTCTGTTTGCGGATAGTAACTATAACGGTTTTGCTGGTAACCCAGGCTCCACAGGGGCGGTAACTTCATTAACCCGGTAAGGGAGGTGTATGATTTAATGATATCGGCAATATGCGTGTGATAAATAAAATAATAATTCATTTCGCCGCCCTTTGCGCCAAAGGAAGAGAAACGGTTATTGCTGGCACCGAAGTTAAAATCGCTTTGCCAGGTGTTATCAAAAAATATCCCGTAGTTAACGTTATGATGCACACCAATATAAAAAGGTATGGTAGAGTAGATAGGGTCCTGATTGGTGGTATAAGCGTAGGTATCGCTGTTCCAGTGGGTGTAAGCATTGCCTTTTCTGTCCAACGGCCCTGTCTTCTCGCCTAATCCTATAAAATGCTCGTTATCCTGCATGTGTTTATAGGTAGTGACCGATTCATTGACCCACGAGGTTGTTAAACCCGGCTCGTCTGCATTGATCACTTCACCATTTAGCGTGCTGAAAGTAACCTGGTATGGATTCTTTCTGATGTTAACTTTGAGCGAATCTGTGACAAGATTGATCTCATCATTGTTTTGCGTTACAGTTACCTTTGTTTTTACCGGTTTACCTATAACCGCATAAGAAAAATCGTCGGCCAGCTTTTGCTTATCCATACGCACCCTTACAATGTTAGGGCTATATACCGCAAGCTTTACAAAAGCATTTTGCGTAGTGATATCTATTTCCTGATCGTTTATGGTTGTAGCAGTTACGTTACCAGCCTGCTTTACTCCGTTTTGAGCATGTAAAAATCCGCTGCAGAGGGTGAAAAGCACTGCAAGGGCGAAGGCACTATTAAGTTTCATGGCGTTATTAAAAGGTTTATAAATGGTTGACCGGCGTGCTATGAGCTAACCCTTTTTCCGGGGGATGAAATTAAAACACATCAGCCGCTTAACCTATCAATATAAAGCCAATCGAATTTTTTATAACGCAAAAACCCTCTGATTTTAGTGTTCAGAGGGTTTTTAAGCGTTTACCGGGGTAAAAATATAAGATGAAATATCAACGCGAGGAGAAAAATTTGATGTCAATAATTGGCAAGGACCGTAATGTTATCGCTTATGGGTGATATTTTTTCACGACCGTTTAAAAAGCTTAATCCTACTACAAAGCTAAACCCGGACACGATACCACCCATTTCCTGTATAAGCTGGCTTGCGGCCGTTACGGTGCCCCCTGTAGCAAGCAGGTCGTCATGAATAAGGATATGATCTCCCGGTTTAAAAGCATCTGTATGTATCTCGATTGTGGCCGAGCCATATTCAAGCTCATAAATTTTCTGTTTTACTGTGTGTGGCAACTTCCCAGCTTTGCGTACCGGTATAAACGGTACTCCTAATTTAGTGGCCAGTGTTAACCCAAATAAAAAACCCCGGCTTTCTACACCGGCTACACCATCTATTTGTAAACCTTGCAATCTTGCAATAAAAACATCTATGATACTTTCGCATAACCCGGGGCTTTGCAATATCGGGGTGATATCTTTAAATACGATACCTGGTTTCGGAAAATCCGGTATATCACGAATGACTGTCTTTATCTGCTGCTCTATCATTTAAAAATTAAATAAGGTTCAATTTTACGCAAAATCTGCTCATCTATAATGGCAATATTTTTTAAGTCATCAACAGAGGTATAGCTGCCGTGCTGGTTACGGTATTCAATAACTGCATTCACCTGCTTATAGTTCAAATAAGGCATTAGCCTTAACTTATCAAAAGTAATGGTATTTATATCCAGCCGCCTGATCAGCCTGGGGTTTACCTTAACCTGGCCTTTGATTTCATCATATTTCAGCTCATCAAGCCCAAAAACTTCTTTCAATTGCTCTTTTGAAACAAAGCCACCTAACCTTTGCCGGTAGTAAATAATCCGTTTGGCAAACGCCGGGCCTACACCTTGTATCCTGGTAAGCGTAGCAGAATCAGCCGTGTTGATTTCAATAACTTCAACAACGGCTGGCTTATGATCCGGGATAATCATAAATGGCGCTAAACGTACATAATCTATCTTTGTCAAACCATAAATTTTCTGCAGATCTTCAGCTTTGCGGAATCTGCCACCCTTTGATACATAATTTTTGATTGTGGCAGCCTGCTTCGCGGTCAATCCCATTTTTTGCCAATCGGCAGTTGATGCGGTATTAGGGTTAAATTTATTAAGCTTGGCCGGTGCAATGTCTTTACCTGGCAAATTCGCCTTTTCCAACTCGGCAACGGCTTTATTAAATTCGTTAATATTAACTACTGTATCATCCTTGTATACCAAATTATGTAGGTAGGGCAACGTTAGTGTTAATGCTATAAGTGCCGACAGTACTACAAGACCGTTCCATTCTCTTTTTGTGATAGCCAGGTGCTCTTTTAATTGCGGTTTCAAATTAGAATGGATTTAAAAAGGGGTTAATTTAGTAAATTTGTGAACGTTATACACAGTTATGGAAATAATAAGCACCGAAGAGTTTGCTAAAGCAACCAAACTTGATAAGCTAAGAATGCCTGGCCTCGCTTCCCTGTTGATGGAACTAATGAAAATCAATCAGGTTAATAAGCTTTTTGCCCAGGCACAGCCAAAAGTGGGCCCCGAGTTTGTTGACGCCATACTTGAGGGCTGCGGAATAACCATTGATTTTGATGAGCAGGAACTTAAAAACCTACCCAAAGACGGTGCATTCATAGCCATAGCAAACCACCCGTACGGAGGCATAGAAGGCATGGTGCTGTTAAAGATACTGACCATGGCCCGGGACGATGCGAAGTTAATGGCCAACTTCATATTAAAAAAAATACCTAACCTGGCCGATTACTTCATTGCCGTAAACCCTTTTGAAAATGTTGAGCATTCCTCAAGCATAAGCGGGCTTAAAACCACATTGGAACTATTGGCAAACGGAACGCCTATAGGTATATTCCCGGCCGGAGAGGTTTCTACTTTTAAGGTAGAGAAACGTGAAATTACTGATCGCCTTTGGCACCCCGTGGTAGGTAAAATCATTGCAAAGGCAAAGGTGCCGGTGGTACCCATCTATTTTCATGGAAACAACGGGTTGTTGTTCAATCTGCTTAGCCTTATCCACCCAACATTGCGCACGGCTAAACTGCCCTCAGAGCTGTTTAACAAACATGGCCATACCATTAAGCTGCGCATTGGCAAGCCCATTAAGTTTGCTGATATACCTGACAATAATAACAGCGGAAAAATACTCAACTATCTGCGCGCTAAAACTTATGCTTTGGGAGCCGGGCTGGATGAAGAAAAAAGGCTTTTTAATCCACGCAATCTTTTTAAAATTAAAAAGCTCCCTACAGCCATAGTGCCCCAAACACCTGCGGATAGACTGGAAAAAGAGGTTGTGCCCCTGCGCGACAGCTACCGGGTTTGGGTAGAAAAAAATTATGAAGTTTTTATAACGCCAAGCTCAAAAATCCCATGTATCATACGCGAGATCGGCCGGCTGCGCGAATTGACCTTTCGAGAGGTGGGCGAAGGCACCAACAAGGAGATCGATTTGGACGAGTATGATATATATTATCACCACTTATTTATTTGGGATATGGAAGCCAAAGCCATTGTAGGCGCCTACCGCATAGGCCTGGGCGACGAGATATTTTACAGCGTAGGCAAAAAGGGATTTTACATTAATGAACTGTTTAAGCTTAAAGAACAGTTTACCCCTATCTTAAAGAAAAGCCTTGAGCTGGGCCGCTCCTGGATACGCAAGGAATATCAGCAAAAGCCATTGCCGCTATTTTTGTTATGGAAAGGTATTTTAAAATATGTTATTGATAACCCCCGCTACCGTTACCTGATAGGGCCTGTGAGTATCAGCAACTCTTTTTCCAAATTCAGCAAATCATTGATAGTGGATTATATCAACAGGAATCACTTTGACCACGAGTTGGCCCAATATGTTAAGCCGCGTAAAAAATTCAAGGTTAATTTTGAGAATATTGATACCGATGCCCTGCTTGCTGCCGGCGACTCTTTTAAAGGACTTGACGCGCTGATATCTGAGGTGGAAACGCATAGCATGAAGATACCTGTATTGCTGCGCCAATATATAGGCCTTAACGCCAA
This sequence comes from Mucilaginibacter litoreus, assembly GCF_042676805.1. NCBI lineage: Bacteria > Pseudomonadati > Bacteroidota > Sphingobacteriia > Sphingobacteriales > Sphingobacteriaceae > Mucilaginibacter > Mucilaginibacter litoreus. The sequence goes on from NZ_JBHTHZ010000001.1 coordinate 415,403, forward strand.
AATAATCAGCTTTAACATAGATCCCAAATTCGCCGATTGCCTCGATGGTTTCCTGGTGCTCGATCTGCAGAAGGTTCCGCAGGATATGCTGGAGAAACTGGGTAAGAACTTATAACCCGAAACGTCCTTTCGAGTAACGAAGCAATCTGCCAATGCCGCATTTTAGGAAGGTGGCGTTGGGTTCTTCAGGCTTGTTTTGTTTGAATTTAATACGCTCAACTATTATCCAAGAGCGGTGGGCCGACGAAAAACCGGGGCCGATGGGTGAGGCTGTGCGGAGGTAGGATTTTTTTGTCTTGAATTATTCGCTACGCTCATGAGAACGCTTCGCTTAGTCTTGCTTCCTTTTGTATCAAGACAAAAGAAGTAGCCCCCGCGGCAATGAGCGGACTAACGTTAACCAAAGCATTAACGATAACATTCGTGCTCCGTTAGGAATGGATGTGCTGTATCATCGTTGGTGGATGTTCTTTTTCTTTTGCCGGAAAAGAAAAAGAACGAAAAAGAAACCTCGCGGCCGCGCCAGCTTGCTTTGTAAGGCAGTAGTATGGCAGTGCCAGTGCTACCCGCAATCTGCCAATGCCGCATTTTAGAAGGGTGACGTTGGGTTCATCAGGCTTGCTTTGCTTTAATTTTTAATACGCTGAATTATTATTGAAGAGCGTTGGGCCGACGAAAAACCGGGGCCGATGGGCGAGGCTGTGCGGAGGTAGGATTTTTTCGTCTTGATTTTTTGCTTCCTTTTGTATCAAGACAAAAGAAGTAGCCGCCCGCGGCAATGAGCGGACTAACGTTAATCAAAGCATAAGCCATTGAGCTTATCGGCCCTTAATTTGAGAAGCTAATCAAACAACATTTATAACCCTGATGTTATAATCTTAAATCGTAACTCTAAAATCTAACTTAAAATGATAACTCCACCAGAAGAACAGGATGATATGCTGCAACAGGATGATCAGCTTGGCCAAACTGAAAACGAAGAACAAATGAGCCAGCAGGACTTACACAGTAACGGGTTCGATGATACCAATGAGGATATCGGCGAAACTGACGAAACACCTCAGGCTAACCAGGCCTATGACGCTGCAGAACCATCATACACGCTTAACCTTGATGAGGATAACCAAGCGCAGGAAAACGAGTAATATGCGCATCATTTAAAGGGATGAAGCAATCTTTTAGCAGGCTAAGGCATACAAGTTAAAAGATTGCTTCATTCTTTGATCGTAATTCTAAAATCGTACCTCGTAAATCCAAAGCTCCTTTCAGCTTTCCCCCTCAAATCATATCTTTGCCGTTGCAATGAAAATATCTTACAACTGGCTTAAAGAGTTTATTGATACCAACAAATCTCCAGAGGAGATATCACAAATACTTACAGGTACCGGCCTCGAGGTAGAGAGCCTTGAAAAAGTTCAGGCTATTCCCGGCGGGCTGGAAGGCCTTGTTATTGGCTACGTAAAAGAAACCACCCAGCATCCCAATGCCGATAGATTGAAAGTTACAAAGGTAGATGTGGGCGGCGGCGAGGACCTGCAGATTGTTTGCGGTGCCGCCAATGTTGTAGCAGGCCAAAAGGTTGTTGTAGCAACAGTAGGTACTATGGTGCACCCTACCACAGGAGAGCCTTTCAAGATCAACAAATCAAAAATTCGCGGCGAGGTATCTGAAGGTATGATCTGTGCCGAAGACGAAATAGGCCTTGGCCATAGCCACGAGGGTATAATGGTGCTGGATGCCGATGTACCCGTAGGTAAGCTGGCAAAGGAGCATTTTGAACTTAACGACGATTATCTGTACGAGATTGGCCTTACGCCAAACCGGGCTGATGCGGCCTCCCATCTGGGTACCGCCCGTGATGTTGCCGCTTTTTTAAAGCTCGCCGTTAATAAGCCTGACGTAAGCGCTTTTAAGGTTGATAGTAACGATAGCCCTATACAGGTAGTGGTTGAAAATGAAGATGCTGCGCCAAGATATTCGGGTTTAACCATCACTGATATAACGGTTGGCGAGTCGCCAAAGTGGTTAAAAGAACGTTTGGCGGTAATAGGTGTGCGCAGCATTAACAATGTGGTTGATATTACCAACTATGTATTACATGAGTTAGGCCAGCCCCTGCACGCGTTTGACGCCGATGCGATCACAGGTAATAAGGTGATTGTAAAAAACGTGGCTGAAGTCACCGTGTTTAAAACGCTGGACGAGGTAGATCGCAAACTAAGCGCTGCCGACCTGATGATATGCAATGCCGAGGAACCTATGTGTATCGCCGGTGTATTTGGCGGGGCAAAATCAGGTGTAACAGCTTCTACAAAAAGTATCTTCCTGGAAAGCGCTTATTTCAATTCGGTATCCGTACGTAAAACATCAAAAAGGCATGGCCTTAAAACGGATGCCTCTTTTCGTTTTGAGCGTGGTACCGACCCCGACATGACCGTGTTTGCACTAAAACGCGCTGCATTGCTGATACAGCAGGTTGCAGGTGGCAAGGTGTCGTCAGAGATATTTGACCATTACCCCAACCCGGTAGCGCCTTTTGATGTTGATGTTACCTATAAAAATATTGACAGGCTGATTGGTAAGGCTATCGGTAACGATACCATCAAAAGCATACTGACATCGCTTGATATCAGCATAGTTAATGAGACCGAAGAAGGCTTGTCGCTAAAAGTGCCGCCATACCGGGTTGATGTAACCCGCGAGGTAGACGTTATTGAGGAGATACTGCGTTTGTACGGTTATAACAACATTGAGATACCTACACAGATACGTGCATCACTTAATACATCCCAACGGCCGGAGAAGGATACGGTGCAGAATACCATATCAGATCTGCTTAGCGCTAATGGTTTCAACGAGATCATGGGCAACTCGCTTACTAAGCTGGCTTACTCGGACAATCCTGATGCAGCCGTAAAAATAGTAAACCCTTTGAGCAGCGACCTGGATGCCATGCGCCAAACCCTGTTGTACTCTGGCCTGGAGGCTATAGCTTATAACCAGAACCGCAGGAACGCCGACATCAAGTTTTATGAATTTGGTAAGGTTTACAGTACCAAAGAGGATAAGTACATCGAAACGCAGCGCTTCTCGATATTTATTACCGGCAACAATACGGATGAACAATGGAACCAAAAGCAACAACCGGTATCGTTTTATAACATCAAGGCTATTGTTGATGGCATTTTGCAGCGCCTTAATATAACCGATTTTGCAACTGAAGACAGCACCTGCAAAAAACTTGCTTACGGTTTACAGTATATGCTGAATGACAAGCAACTGGTGAAGTTTGGGCAGGTAGGTAAAAATGCCTTGAAAAAAGTGGACCTGGACAAAGAGGTATTTTATGCCGATTTTGATTTTGACCTGGTGTTGAAACAGGTGCGTAAAAATGTGATCGTGTACCAGGAAGTATCTAAGTTCCCGGCAGTACGCCGCGATTTAAGTATGCTGGTTGATACGGCCGTTACTTTCGGTCAGCTTAAGCAGATTGCCGCACGGGCGGATAAGAAGCTGTTAAAGGATGTAAATGTGTTTGATGTTTACCAGGGTGATAAGCTGCCTGCCGGTAAAAAGTCATACGCGCTAAGCTTTATATTGCAGGATACTGAAAAAACGCTTACCGATAAGGCGATAGACGCCATCATGCAAAAAATTATTTATAATTTAGGCAAAGAAGCAGGAGCCGAGATAAGAAAGTAATATAGTGAGTGGTTGACTGGGTGAGTAGTTAATAGTTAGATGAAACCCATTCACCCAATCAACACAATCAATAACCAAATAATGCCTTCAGTAGCAGAACAGTTAAGTAAAGTAGTAGAAAAAACGGAAAGGCTGATTGAGCTTTGCGCTGCTTTGCAGGAAGAGAACGACCTGCTTAAGCTGGAGAGCGAGGCTTTGAACGTGGCTTTAAAAGCCAGCACAAACAAGACAAAAGACCTGGAAGAAAAGCTTCGTGTATTGAAGTTGGCTAAGTCGTTTTCAGAAACAAATGAAAAAAGTGTTGACATTAAGCAAAAAATTAACGACTTTGTGCAGGAAATAGATAAGTGTATTGTATTGCTTAAAAAGTAATACAGAAAGTGAAAAGCTCAAATGGGAGAAATCTCAATAAAAATAAATATTGCTGACAGAGTTTACCCCTTAAAGGTAAACATGGAAGAAGAGGAAATAATAAGAAGGGCGGCAAAACTGATCAATGACCGTATAAAGGAATATCAGGAAAATTATGCGGTTAGAGATAAGCAGGATCTGTTATCAATGTGTGTGCTGCACTACGCAACATCATCACTAAAAGCAGATAAAAAGGTAAGCACCGAGGATAACGAGGTAGCCGACCGGGTTTATCAGTTAGATCATTTGCTGAACGATTTTTTTTCTAAACAATAACGTTCTTTAAAATAAGCGAAAAGCCGAAGCTAAAAGCAAAAAGCCATCCATAGCTTTCTGTTTTGGCCTTTTAGCTTTTAGCTGAATGAGCATTTTAAGATTTAACCGCAGTTAAATTTTAAGTTTCACTATTAAAAACTTAACGCTTCGATATCTCCGGGTCAAAATGGAGGCATGCGTTGATCGTGTATTTAACGGTAAGCCGTGATCCGATTAATCCCCGAATGGAAGTTTTAACAATACATGAACACTTAAAAATTAGTTGCGGTTTTTTTATTATATAACCTAAAAATGAACACTGTATTATACATCATCATCGGGCTGCTTGCCGGTGTCCCGACGGGAATAGTCATAGGGCGTTTCCTGCTCCGTAAATTATTTAAAGATCAGGAAATAGCAGCCCAAACTAAAGTAAAAAAGATTCTTAAGGACGCTGAAAATAACGCCGAAATACTTAAAAAGAATCGTTTGTTAGAGGCAAAAGAGAAGTTTTTGCAATTAAAGGCCGAGCACGAGCAGGAAGTAAATGCAAAAAACAACACTTTAAATCAGCGCGAAAACGGTATCAAGCAAAAGGAGCAATCCTATAATCAAAAGCTTGAGAATTTAAATCGCAAAGAGAACGAAATTGACGGCCTGCGTAAAAAACTGGAAGCCCAGCATGAAGTAGTAAACCGTAAGCAGGAAGAGGTTGAACACCTTAAAAGTCAGCATATTGCACAATTGGAAACCATTGCAGGTATTTCGGCGGAAGAAGCTAAAAACCAACTGGTGGATAACCTGCGCGAAGAAGCCCGAAGCAAAGCCATGGCCCAGATCAAGGATATTGTTGACGAGGCCAAGCTTACAGCTAACAAAGAGGCTAAAAAGATTGTTATACAAACCATACAGCGTACTGCTACAGAGGCAGCTATAGAAAATACAGTATCTATTTTTAATATAGAGAACGACGAGATAAAGGGCCGCATAATTGGCCGCGAGGGGCGTAACATACGTGCCCTGGAAGCTGCTACAGGTATAGAGATCATTGTAGATGATACCCCGGAGGCTATTATTCTTTCAGGCTTCGATCCTGTACGGCGTGAGATCGCACGATTAGCCATGCACCGTTTGGTGACAGACGGCCGTATACACCCTGCACGTATTGAGGAAGTGGTTGCCAAAACCAAAAAGCAGATAGAGGAAGAGATTGTTGAGATTGGTGAGCGTACTGTTATAGATTTGGGTATCAATGGGCTTCACCCTGAACTGATACGTATGGTTGGCCGTATGCGTTACCGTTCATCATACGGGCAAAACCTGTTGCAGCACTCGCGCGAGGTGGCTAACTTTTGCGCTACTATGGCCGCAGAACTTGGCCTTAACGTAAAGCTGGCCAAGCGTGCGGGCTTACTACATGATATTGGTAAAGTACCAGACGATAACCCTGAGCTGCCACACGCCATTTTGGGTATGCAGCTTGCAGAGAAATACAAGGAGCACCCTGAAGTTTGCAACGCCATTGGCGCACACCACGACGAGATAGAAATGACATCGATGCTATCGCCGATCATTCAGGTATGCGACGCTATTTCAGGCGCAAGGCCGGGCGCACGCCGCGAGGTGGTAGAAAGTTACATCAAACGCTTAAAAGAGCTTGAGGAGCTTGCTTTATCGTATCCTGGTGTAGAAAAAACTTTTGCTATACAGGCCGGCCGCGAGCTGCGCGTTGTAGTAGAAAGCGAAAAGATATCAGATGCGCAAAGTGAAGTGCTTGCAGCTGATATATCTAACCGTATACAAACTGAAATGACCTACCCGGGCCAGATAAAAGTTACCGTTATACGCGAAACCCGCTCGGTAGCGTTCGCAAAATAATTTAAGAGCCTCACCCAAACCCTCTCCTTAACCGGGGAGGGCTTTTTTATTTTCTGATGGGTAAAAAACATTTTAATACAACCACAAGCAAAAAAGAAGAACTTCGCCCTGTTGAGGTTTATTTTGCACGGCTTGATGCCAGTCATCAAAATCCCGCCAACAGGCTGCTGCATTACATCTGCGTGCCGCTGATGGTATTGGGTTTGCTGGGCATGGTTTGGGCCATTCCCTTTCCGCAAATAGGTTTTTTGAAGGCTTACCAGGGCTATTTCAACTGGGCATCGTTCCTGATCGCTATCACTATCTATTATTACCTTAAATTGTCTCCTTTGTTATCATATTTCATGCTGTTCCTGATGTTTGGGTTCAGCTACCTGATCATGCAGTTTGAAGTATGGGAAAAAGCCGGTGGCCCGCAATTGAGTGCTGTAAGTGTGGGTATATTGGTACTATCACTTTTAGGGCAGTACATTGGCGGTAAACTGGAGGGTAAAGAAGCATCATTTAATGATGATACCAGGCTTGTGCACCTAACGCCGCTTTGGGTGATCTACAGGCTTACACGCAGGCTAAAGCTAAGGTATTAACGAAGAAGCCTGACAAACCCAACGATGGTATTCTTAAATGCATTGGCAGATGATTGCGGGTAGCACGAACACTGCTAAAGCACTACCTTTCAAAGCAAGCTTGCGCAGTCGCAAAGTTTTCTTTGATTACTTTCTTTTGCGAAAAAAGAACGTAACATCTACTGACATTAATAAAGCACAGCCATTGCTAACTAAAAACTTTTGAGCGTTTGCTTCGTATCGCGAAGACAATGGTTTGTTACCTTCCTCAAAATTGGCAGTGACAGTGTTATGTCACCTGTATTTTCAGAGTTCTTATTATCAGCTATTTAGCTATGTTCACGATGTTCACCTGTGTGTTCGTGAACATAAGAGGATCGGGACTGCCTAATTCCCCGTGACGATGCCCTTTAAAGCAAGCCCTCATCCCCAAAGCTAAAGTAACCGTTATCAGTAATGATCAGATGATCAAGCACGTTGATATCCAGTAGCCTGCCTGCATCTGCAATTTTTTTTGTTAAGGTAAGGTCTTCCCGGCTTGGTTTCAAATTACCTGACGGATGGTTATGCACCATTATGATGGCGCTTGCCTGGTGCTGTAAGGCCATATTAAAGATTATTTTGGGGTCGGCCACGGTACCGCTAAGTCCACCCTTACTAACCAGTTCCTTGGCGATAACTTTTGACGAACGGCCAATCAGCATCAGCCAGAACTCCTCGTGATTTAGATCCATCAGGTGGCGGCGCATAATATTATAGCCGTCTTTGCTGCACTTTACTTCATCAGGCACTTTAGCCTCAATATCCCCGCGTCTGCGGCCAATTTCAAGGGCGGCTATGATAGAGATAGCTTTGGCTTCGCCTATGCCTTTAAACCTGCTCAATTCGCTTATAGAGGCTTTGCCCAACTTGTTGAGGTCATTATCATAATGATGCAGTATGCGCTTGCTTAATTCAACGGCGGTTTCGGTACGGCTGCCGCTGCCTATCAGTATGGCAATCAGTTCGGCATCCGTAAGTGCACGCCTGCCCTGCCCGCTTAATTTCTCTCTCGGGCGGTCTTCTTCGGCCCAGGCTTTTATGCTTATTTTGGTTTGATAGTGCTCCAATTGGTTAGGGATTATAGGGCCTAAAATACTGGAAAATCCGAATAAAATGCAATTGGCTCTGGAAACGCCTCTCCCAACTTTTTCCAAAGTAGAGGACTTGATAAGCGATAGCGTGAGTTAATCCGTGCGCAATAAAAAAGGGATAATGCAAAAGCACTATCCCTTTCATGAATATTATTGATCAAGCTGTTAGCTTAAGCCGTTAACAAATTTAGTAAGCTTCGATTTATTGTTAGAAGCTTTGTTTTTGTGAATAACGTTCTTTTTAGCTAAACGATCAAGCATAGAAATCACTTTAGCCAATAAAGGAGTAGCATCAGCTTTAGTAGTTGCACTTCTTAATTTTTTAACAGCGTTTCTGGTTGTTTTAGCCTGATACCTGTTACGCAGACGCTTCGCAGCATTTGCCCTGATTCTTTTGATTGATGATTTATGATTTGCCATTGTAGCTTGTTATTCTATTTTTAAGGCTGCAAATATAGTTACATAATTTTTATTGTGCAATAGTATAGCCCGAAATTTTATGCCGTAGATTAGATTTACTGAATATTTAAGCATATTTACCTCATGAAACGCCGCCTTATCATTCTTTTATCAGGGATGCTTGTGCTTGTAGTTTGCTCTTCCTGGGGATTTTTTGCACATTACCGCATCAACCGGCTGGCTGTTTTTACGCTCCCTAAGGGAATGTCGGACTTTTACAGGGCAAATATCGATTTCATTACAGAACATGCCGTAAGCGCCGACAAGAAGCGGTATGTTGACTCATCAGAGATCCCTCATCACTTTTTTGATGCCGACCACTACGGCAAGCAGCCATTCAAAGCAATGCCGCAACACTGGATTGATGCTGCTGCCAAATACTCGTCGGATACGTTAAACAAGTACGGCACTGTGCCCTGGGCAATCACCAGCAATTATTACTGGCTGGTAAAAGCTTTTAAAGCGCATGATACAACGGGCATTCTGATCACTTCGGCTAACCTGGCGCATTATATATCTGATGCACATACACCCTTACATTTAACCGAAAACTATGATGGGCAACTCACCAACCAAACCGGCGTACATGCCCTATGGGAAAGCCGCCTGCCCGAGCTATTCAGCAATAGCTATAATTATAACGTTGGCAAGGCAAAGTATATCAGCAATCCATTAGCTGAAGCTTTCAGGATATGTGCCAATTCCTATCAAAAAGTTGATACCGTTTTACGAATAGAAAGAGCGCTGAACAAAACTTTCCCGCCATTGCAAAAGTATGCCATGGAACAACGCGGCAGCCGAAAGGTTAAGGTATATTCTGTGGCTTACAGCAGAGCCTATCACAAATTACTAAGGGGTATGGTCAAACGGCAAATGCGCGCTTCTTTGCTTAGTGTTGGCAGTTTTTGGTTTTCGGCATGGGTAGATGCCGGGCAGCCTGACTTAAACAAACTTATATCAAAGCCATTACCAAAAGGTAAAAAGCAACAGATAGATCGTGAAGAAGCATTATATAAGGCAGGCAAAATAGTTATACAGAATTCAAATCAACACTTATGAAATACGTGGCTTTCCTGATTGTATCATTCATCTTCATACCAGTATTTACTTATTGTCAAGGTAAAGCTGCAATTAACAAAGTCGCTTCATTACCTGAAGTAAAAGAATTCATGCAACAGGCAGTAAAGTCTCATCCTAAAATGATGATTGCCCGTGAACCAGATAAAGATTTCCATTACTACTGGGTTAAAGTTGGCTTAGGAAACTTGGATATGTTTAGGACAAACTATGATTTTTATGTTGATTTAAAAACTAATAATGTTTTTTATACAGACTTTTATACCGAAAGCGTTGAACAGAAGTTGACCTTGAGTCAATGGAGACGGTGGCGGGTTTTACCAGGCTGGCAAAAATTACACTGCTATCATCGCGACAAAAAAAGGCTTTCTTTCCAGGCTTGCAAACTTTGATAAAGTTTACTCAACATTCACATCTTCCTTTTTAGTCATCCGGCTTTTAACATAGGCAAATATAGGCGGCAACAGTGATACAAGTATGATCACGATAGCCACCAGCGAAAAGTTCTTTTGTATGATAGGTACATTACCAAAAAGATAGCCGCCGTATAAAAAGATAATTATCCATGATAGCCCTCCTAAAACGTTATACAAGGTATAACGGCCTAAAGGCATGTGCCCTACCCCGGCTACAAAAGGAGCTATAGTACGTATAATTGGTACAAAACGGCTAAAGATAACCGCCTTGCCACCATGCTTATCAAAAAAAGCTTTGGTTTTTAAATAGTAGCTTAGTTTAAGTATTTTGTTTTCTTCTTTAAACACCTTATCGCCAAGGAATTTACCCAACAAATAATTCACAGTATTACCCAAAACGGCTGAAACCAGTAATATAATGAAGAGCAAATTAACATCCATTCCTGTAGCACCTCCGGCTATTAAAGCGCCGGCTGCAAATAACAGTGAATCGCCCGGTAAAAACGGCGTTACCACAAAGCCTGTTTCGGCAAAAATAATAATAAAAAGTATGAGGTAAGTCCAGCTTTGATATTGGCTGATTATCTGCGACAGGTGTTTATCAATGTGCAGAATAAAGTCGATAAGGCTATGTACTACTTCCAAAATTAATGAGTTTTTGCAAAGGTAACAAGATAATTACGACAGGCAACAGTTAATATGTTGTATTTGGGGGCAGCGTGTTGAGTATTATGCCCGAGCCATAACGGGCACTATCAGCCCTGTTAGAAAGGCCATAGGCATATATGGTATACAGCTTTCCGTCAAGTATGTTATAATTGGGGATACTCGTAAGCACAGTAGTAGGGGCGTTGGCAGCGGTAATATTTATATTATAACTACCTGCAGTTACTTCTATATAATCTGTAACAGATTTGTATGCCACATTTTTAAATGCCACAGTATCATTAAATGTAATCCTGAGGCCAGAGCTGCCGGGCATACCATTCACCAATCTTACCTTTCCACGACCTATCGCGGGTATAGCCCCTGTATCAACTGTTAATACCGATGTAAGGCTGCTGTCTGCTTTTAAACCGGTTATAAATAAAGTGTAAGGCACACGTGGCCTAATCGTATCTTCTATAGTTACCAGGTTGGTAGGATTAAGATCTGTTGCAGATTGCACATTTCTTATCTGAAAGGGCACATTAACAGTATTAAGTAAAAAATATCCTGAAGCGTTTGGATAAGTATATGTATTTGTGCTTACCCTTACATATTTAGCCAATAAATTAACAGGCTGTATATCAGGGCTAAGGTTTACTATCTGCAGCCTTGCATTTAATCCACTTGAGCTGATACTATCCTTGCTGCATGATGCCAGCACCGGGATGATCATCACTCCCATAACCAGCAACAAGAGGTAAAACAATACGCCGTTATGATATTTATTAACCATGTTTAAAATTATTTATTAATAACCAGCCCCGTGCCCGACGTTGTCCCGCCATCAGCGCTTAAACCGCTTTTAGTGAATAAAGTATAAGCCCTGTTAATTATTAGGGTACGTGTTTCATCACTAAGCAATTGTGTGGTGCATCCGGCTTTGTAAATCCTAATCCGTTTAATACCGGGCCGTATATGCATAAATTGTGACGTAGACTTGTAAGCCATGCCGTTAAATTTAACGGTATCTCCTACCCAAACATCTACGTTACCAGCATTTGGCGAAGTATGCACAAACCGTATAAGCGTGAGCGTATCCACTCCTTTCAAGGTATCCACATCAGTAAATACATTGTCAGGCGAATTACCGGTAAGATAAAAAGAGTATACATTATCTTCTTTTAAAGGCATCTGCAAACTGAACAATACATTTGGGTTACCGTATTTTTTCACCTGATAATTTTGTTCACCAATCGGTGTATTTAAGTAACCCGATGAACCCAGCGGATAAATGCTGTTGGTAATGTTTATGCGGCTTCCGTTAGCGTATACGTTTAAGGTATCGCCGGTTGTGTTAATATAATTAACACTTGTAGTTTGCGTCTCAGTAACACCATCAACTCCCTTTTTACAGGAAGATATAGCTATAATAGCCAGGCAAATAAATCCGAACGTTTTAAACTTCATTATCAGTAAGCAGATGCTATACAACTCAAATATGGATACAAATATTATATGGCGCATAAAAAAGTCCGGCTTTTATGCGCCGGACTTTTTTATGTAAAGGTTAAATAGTGAGTGGCTGATTGGTGAGTAGTTACATAAGGCACTATTCACCACCTAACAACTCACCGCTCACTATTACGCGTAGCTGTTAAGCATAACCGGCATAACCAGCATCAGTATATCTTCATTTTCGTCGCCGCCTTGTGGTAATAACAAACCGGCACGGTTAGGGGTCGACATTTCAAGTGATACTTCCTCGCAATTAAGGTTTTTAAGCATCTCTATTAAAAAGCGTGCGTTAAAACCAATCTCCAGATCGTCGCCCTCATACTGGCAACTTAAACGCTCATGAGCTTCATTAGAGAAATCAATATCTTCTGAGGAGATGTTCAGTTCGCTTCCGCTTATTTTTAACCTTACCTGGTGGGTGGTTTTGTTGGCATAAATAGCCACACGGTTTAACGAACCCAAAAACGCCTGGCGGTCAATAGCTAATTTATTAGGGTTTTCTTTCGGAATTACAGCTTCGTAATCCGGGTAACGTTCGTCAATTAAACGGCAAACCAGGTTGATGTTTCCAAATTTAAAGAAAGCGCTGGTGCTGTTATATTCTACAGAAACGTTTACATCATCAGAAGGTAATGCCGATTTTAAAAGTGTAAGCGCTTTTTTAGGCAAGATAAAAGAAGTAGTACCTTCTGCCCTTGCATCCTTACGGCGGTAACGTACCAGTTTATGCGCATCAGTAGCTACAAACGTTAACGACTGCGTAGTTAACTGGCAAAAAACACCTGTCATGGCAGGGCGAAGTTCATCATTACTTACCGCAAATATGGTTTTATTGATAGCCTCGGCTAAAACAGACGCCGGTACATTTACTGATGACGCATTTTCAACCACCGGGATCTTAGGGAAATCCTCGCCGTTCTCGCCGCTTAGTTTGTATTTACCGTCGCCGGCGCTTATTTCAATAGCAAAGGTATTGTCGTCTACAGAAAAGGCAACCGGTTGCTCTGGCAGCGATTTAAGTGTATCTAATAAAATGCGCGATGGTATTGCAATACGGCCATTCTCTTTAGCCTCTACTGCAAGCGACGTAGTCATGCTGGTTTGCAGGTCGGTAGCAGAAATGGTTAAGTTGCCGTCTTTAATCTCAAACAAAAAGTTTTCCAGTATCGGCAATACCGTGCTGTTGCTTAAGGCACCACTTACCGATTGTAACTGCTTTAACAGTGTTGATGTGGAAACAATAAATCTCATGATATATTAACGTTTATCTACCAAAAGTATAAAATTTAATGAGCATACTTTCGCTTACGGATATAATGTTGAAAAATAGCGAATATTAACACTATGCCAATAGGTACAATAGTATTTACAAGCTGCCAGAACAACTTTTCCTGCCGTATGCGCGCACGGTTGAGCAGGCGCATCTGTATCTCTTTAGACCGTAGCGATATAAGACCGGAGTCGTCTGTAAGATAATCGGCCATGTTAAGCAGCAGGTTTTTATTGCCGTAACTTTGGCGGGTATAACGGTCATACCCTAACGGGAACGGCGACCCATCGGCCCCTACCTGGTTACGCAAAATATCTCCATCGCTCAGCACTATCATTTTTGTTGGTTTTCCTTGCGCCAATACGTTAATTTTCTGATCAAAGCCTTCTGGTACCGGGCGGTTTTGAAAGTCAGACGTAAAATTACCCTCCAGCAATACACCGGTTATTTTAGGTGCGCTTTGAAATTCGCGCGGATCGGGCTCCTGCTCCAGGGCCTGCAGCGAGAGCATATAAGGGGTGCTTATTTTTTTGTTGTATGGCGATGTAGTAAGCAATACGGTTTCCCTTACATTTTTCACATTCAGCATATCAATACTACTGGCAAACTGGCTGCTGATGCCATCGAGGTTTTTAACCACCGGATGTTTTGAAAAAGGCAGATAAACAGGGTAAAACAACCATGGCAGCATTTGTATCTGCGCCTGCCCGCCTGCATCACCTGTGGTTACAGGTATTTGGGAGCAATTCATATCAGCGATCAAATCGTAATTAATGCGTACACCGTACCTGAAAAGCTGATCGTCCAAATTTAGTTGTTTATTAAAGGCGAGTTGCTGCCCCCCTTTACCTCGCAGACTGTCAAGCTCGGCGCTTACCTGGTCAATCGCCCAAAGCATTCGTCCGCCCCGCATAATGTATTGATCGAGCTTGAATTTCTCCAATTCAGTAAAGGCCTTATCGGGTTTGGGTACTATCAGCAAGCTTATTTTGGTAAGGCTGTCAAAAGGGATAGTAGCCAGGTTAACCCGCCCAACCAAGTAGCCGTCGCTAAGACTGCGCATGGCATCACTAAGCTGCAGATCGTTAAGTTCGTTATGGCCTTCTGTAAAACCTATGCGCTGCTTACCCCCACTGCTTGCTTTTTTTATGGCCGATGTAAATGCATACTCCAGGTTTTGTATAGAATTGTTCAGTACCTCATCGGGCGAAAGGTTAATATTGCTTTGGGTTTGCAACAATTTTACGGCTATATCCTTACCCTGATAGGTAACCAGCGCAAAGGGAAAAATGATTTTTTGAGATACGCCGTCGTCGGTTTTTACACTGAGATTTTGCGCTTCTATGCCTTTAGCTTCCAGGTCTGCATATTGTTGCTTTTGCTGTTCCTGCGAAAGGCCCTTTAATGGGTCGGTAAATTTAAATTGCAGTTCATCGTTATAAGCCTGCAAATCTGCCAGCAAATCTTTTACAGAGGTTTGCAAGCGTTTCATCCCTCCAGGAAAGTTATCCCCCTCAAGGTACACGGTAACTGTTACCGGCTTTTGCAAACCCTGCATAATGCTTCGGCTCACCGGGGAGATGGTGAAACGCTTCTCTTTTGTAAAATCAAACCGGGTAAAAATTTTGCCGGAGAGCACGGTAACAGCCAGCAACGAAAAAATAATACCTAACGAGCTCAAAAATGTAGTGCCAGCAAGCTTACGCCCCTGCTGTTTATGCAAAACATATAGGGTGAGCCAGATAAACAATGCATCTGCAACTAAAAAGTAAAACAGATCGCGCGTATCAAGCACTCCTCTGCTGATAGACTCATAATGCTCGGTGATCCCCAGGTTTTGCAGACCTAACGCCTGCAGTGAAAGAATTGAGCTTAACGAATTGAAGCCAGTGTAAAAAAAGAAACACAAAAAAACAGCTATAGTGAATGCAATAACCTGCGTTTTACTTACCGATGAAGCAAACAAACCAATAGCAGCAAAAACCGACCCCAGTAAAAATAAGCCTATGTAAGAGCCGATTACAGCGCCGGTATCTATATTACCCTGCGGGGTGCCTAAAGTTGATATGCTGAAATAATATACCAACGTAGGGATTAATGCAAAGAGTACTATTAAAACACTGGCAAGGTATTTACCTGAAACAATTTGCAAATTGGTTAAGGGGCGGGTGAGCAGCAATTCAAAAGTACCATCTTTACGCTCTTCGGCAAGTGAGCGCATGGTTACCGCAGGCACCAGGAACATAAACAGATACGGAGCGGTGCTAAAAAGGCTTTCCAAACCGGCATAGCCATAAGCTAATATACTGGTATCCGGAAACACCCACAAAAACAGCCCAAGTACCAACAAAAAAACACCAATGGTTATATACGCTACCAGCGAACTGAGATAAGTTACTATTTCTTTTTTTAGAATACTGATCACTTTATAGGCTTTGCTGTCAAAGAATGTAAAATTACAATTTGCCGAAATAACGCGGTGCGTTATTTGCAAATTTAAAGAAAAGCAAAAAACCCGCTGATTGCTCAGCGGGCTTTCCCCTTAATTAATGCTTAACTATTATTAGAATTTGTAAGCCAAACGAACACCAAGCTGACCAAGCGTGCCATTATTTGACCATCCTTCGTAACGTAAGCCCCCCTCAAAATTGTTGCTGAAGTTATAACCTACACCCGGAGAGTAAATAAATGACGTACCGCCGCCGCTTTGAGTATTGATCCCGGCACCTAATTGTGCCTCACCAAAAATCTTTTCGGCAAAGTAATATTTAGCGCCTACTTTGATTGGAATAATACCGAATGAGCCGCCGCCAAGACCATCAGTATCTATGCCAAGGTCTTCCAGATCTTCCATATCCTCGTCACTAAGCCCTGTATCAACGCTTTTCATCTTCACCCTTGAGTAACCAATTGAGCCGGTAAGGAACAAACCTTCCTGAATTGGATGCTCATACTTAAGCGAACCGCCGATGATAAAAGAATAACCTGAAGTTGTTGGAAGACCGGCCTCTAAACCGATACTGAATCTGCCGACTGCGTCGGATGTTTGTGCGAAAGTGGTAAGCGCTGCACTACAGAGCACCACCATTACAAGTGCGATTTTTTTCATTGTGATAATTGTTTAAGGTTAAGTACCGCAAATATATATTTAAAATATTATAAATCAATATCAAAATATTAACATTTGAGCACATACCTTGTAAGGCAACGAGTTAACAGATATCAAATATTATAATATTAAGATAATTGCGCCGGGTACACACAACGCTGTTATCCGGGTTTATAGACGGGTTAATAAATACTTACGTTACACACGATATTTGAATTATTTACAACCTGTTGTAAGCGAGCCGGTTATTTGTAAAACAAACAGGGCTTAACATAAAGTAATGCTTTTAGTTATTGGTTAATCCAATAAATATCTGCTCAAGCGACTGGTTATTGTTGCCAGAGCGCAGATTATTTAATGAATCGTTAGCTACTATATTGCCCTTGTTAATTATTATTACATGATTGCAAACCGCTTCAACCTCTTGCATAATATGCGTAGATAATATCACTGTTTTTGATTTGCCAAGGTTTGTTATCAATTGCCTGATACCAATAAGCTGATTAGGATCCAGGCCGGATGTAGGTTCATCAAGTATCAGCACCTCGGGGTTATGCAGAATGGCCTGCGCTAAGCCCACTCGCTGCCGGTATCCTTTGGATAGCTGCCCGATCTTTTTATGTTGCTCGGGCCCTAAACCGGTTTGTTCTATTACCTCTGCAATTCGTTTTACAGGCTCATGTATACCATGTAGGCCCGCTATAAATGCCAGCGCCTCTTTTACATACATATCCGTATACAGCGGGTTACTCTCCGGCAAATAACCAATGCTGCGCTTAACATCCAGCGGCTGCTTAATAATATCAAACCCGCAAACCGTAGCGGAGCCTGTAGTAGGTGGTAAAAAGCCGGTAAGCATTTTCATGGTAGTGCTTTTGCCTGCACCATTTGGGCCCAAAAAGCCAAGCACACCTTGCCCGGTATTAAAACTGATACCGTTTACTGCGTTTTGGTGCCCGTATAGCTTGGTTAAACCCTCTACCTGTATGCTCATGCGGTAAAGTTATTGATTAAGTAGGATGTCTGGAAGTCAGAAGTTCGAAAGTTAGAAACAAAGGCTTCAAAAATTTTTCGGTTTAAGCTTATCTTCCGGACTTACGGTCTACCGACTTTCGACTTTCACCTCTAAAAACTATCTTTGCTGTTACTATGAGCAAATCCACCGACGAACAATTTAAAAATGTAATATCACACGCCAAAGAATATGGCTTTGTTTTCCCGTCAAGCGAGATCTACGACGGGCTTAGTGCTGTTTATGATTACGGGCAAAACGGCTCGGAACTAAAAAACAACATCAAAACCTACTGGTGGAAAGCCATGGTGCAGATGAACGAAAATATTGTTGGTATTGATTCTGCTATATTTATGCACCCAACCATCTGGAAAGCCAGCGGCCACGTAGACGGCTTCAGCGACCCGATGATAGACAATAAAGACAGTAAAAAACGCTATCGTGCAGATCAGCTACTGGAAGACCGCATAGCCAAATACGATGAGGAAGGCAAAACCAGCGAGGCTGAAGAATTGCAGATAGAGATGGATAACGCCCTTAAAGCCGAAGACCTTCCGCGTTTACGGGAGCTCATCATTGAACATGATATCAAATGCCCTGTCAGCGGTACCGCGAACTGGACAGAAGTTCGCCAGTTTAACCTGATGTTCAGCACGCAAATAGGCGCCGTTGCTGATGATGCCGATGTGGTTTACCTGCGCCCCGAAACCGCACAGGGTATATTTGTAAACTACCTTAACGTGCAAAAATCCGGCAGGATGAAAATCCCTTTTGGTATAGCTCAAATTGGTAAAGCATTCCGTAACGAAGTCATTGCACGTCAGTTCATCATCCGCATGCGCGAGTTTGAGCAAATGGAAATGCAGTTTTTTGTACGCCCCGGCACGCAAAAAGAATGGTTTGATAAATGGAAAGAAACACGCCTTAAATGGCACCTGGCCTTAGGGACCGCACCTGAAAAATATCGTTACCACGAGCATACCAAGCTGGCCCACTATGCAGATGCTGCTTATGATATTGAGTATGAATTTCCGTTTGGATTTAAAGAGGTGGAAGGTATACACAGCCGTACCGATTTTGACCTGAGCCAGCATGAGAAGTTTTCCCGCAAGAAGATGCAGTATTTTGACCCGGAAGTTGACCCGGAAACAGGCAAGCCTTTTGGAAACTATATCCCTTACGTTATTGAAACCTCTATCGGTTTAGACAGGATGTTCCTGCTTACGCTGATCAATGCCTATGAGGAAGAAGACCTGAGCACTGACGAAAAACAGGATAGCCGTACCGTATTGCGCCTGCACCCTGTATTGGCGCCGGTTAAAGCCGCCATCTTCCCGCTTACCAAAAAAGATGGCCTGCCAGAGAAAGCACGCGAAATAATGGATAAACTTAAGCTTGATTTCAACCTGCAGTACGAGGAGAAGGACGCTATTGGCAAACGCTACCGCCGTCAGGATGCCATTGGTACTCCTTTCTGTATCACTGTTGACCATCAAACGTTGGAAGATAATACTGTAACCATACGCCACCGAGATACGATGGCCCAGGAGCGCGTAAACGCTGATGATCTTGACCGCATTATCGGCAACCTGGTTAGCTGGAAAAATGTGTTATAAGCAATATAACAACTATAAAACTGCTGCACCTGCCATTTGGGGGGCGTAGCAGTTTTATTAAATTATTATTACTCAAATTTCATCCGGTTAATCTTAATATCAATAACTTTATAGGCTGTATATACTTATCCTAATTGAAGCCTTTTTTACTATTAGTATTTTGTTTGTTTCTTATAACTCCCTTGCAGGCTATTCCATTGGTTAAGGAAACGGATAGCTTAAAGCGGCTTATATTTACATCAAAAGGCAATTTAAAAACAACTGACACTGCTACAATAAACCATTTAAATAAACTTGCTGAAAGTTACTACGAGTCAGCGCCAGATAGTACTGTATATTTTGCCAGTCTTGCTAAAAAGTCGTCACAAGCACTGGGTTATAAAACGGGTATTGCAGATGCAGATATCCAGCTGGGTGATGTACACTCATTTAAGGGTGAGTACCTTGAGGCTAATCTTAATTATACAGCCGCCCTAAACTTATACCAGGTAACCAAAAAAGATTTAGGCATAAGCAACGCCCTTATGGGACTTGGCCGTGTACAGGATTTTGTCGGAAATTACGCCAAAGCCATCTCTTATTTCCAAAAAGCGTTAAATATCCGTAAAAGGCTTAACAATCAGATTGAAATTGCTAATTGCCACGCTATTATAGGTATCACTTATGATAATATGGGCGACTTTAACAATGCGCTTGATCATTATTTTAAATCATTACTTATTGATATAAAACTGAATGACCAATTAGCAGCGGCAGACAACTACTGCAATATTGGTGTAGTTATGCAGCACCTTGAGCTTTACTCAAAAGCAATTGAATATTTTAACAAGGCGAATAAACTTTGGTTGAAGCTTGATGATAAGCAAGGCATCAGTACTATTTATCAGAATATTGGAGAAGTTTATTTAGCACAAAAGAAACTTAAGCAGGCTTTTGATAACTTTAAACAAGCTTCTGTTATGTATCATCAGTTAGGCGATGAGGAGGGGATCAGCCTGATATATTATAATTTTGGTTTATACTATAATCAAACAGGGCAAATTGATTCGGCTATTTATTATTTGAATAAATCTTTGGTATCTGCTACTCAAAATCAAATTCAATATAATAAGGCTTGTGCCCAAACCGGCCTCGCGTTGGTTTACAACACTGAAAAGAAATATTTCAAGGCTTTAAAATATGCTACACTTGCATTAAAAACTGCAGGTAACCTACAAAGCATCAATCTTAAGGCCGATGCCACTGAACAATTAAGTAAAGCATATGCCGGTCTTAAAGATTATCAAAGGGCATTTACTGCACATTTACGCTTTGTTAACCTTAAAGACAGCCTTAACCACAGTGAAAGCCTGCAAAAGCTGACCTCGTATAACACGGCATTACAATTTGAAAATGCACAACAAGCAGCCAGTAAAAAAGAGGCGCAGTTATTTAAAAAGCTTCAACAACAGCGGCGTGCAAGTATTATTTATACTGCTATAATTGTAGTGATAAGCCTTATGCTGTTATTTTATTATAACGCCAAACGAAAGCAACTTAAGGCTAATTCGCTCTTAAAAGACAGAAATAAAAAAATTGAACTACAGACAGAGAAACTTAACGAACTTAACCATTTAAAAGACAGGCTTATAAGCATACTTGCGCATGACCTGAGAGCCCCGCTTAGCACCTTGAGAGGAGCGTTTACTTTAATAATGGATGATGATATATCTCACGCCGAATTCATAAAAATGGTGCCGGTTGTATTTAGTAAACTTGAGCACACATCCGATTTTTTAGATACCCTTCTTTTTTGGATTAACAGCCAGGTAGATAATATTGAAGAGACTACGAAAAGCTTTTGTTTGCATGATGTAGTAAACGAGGAGCTTTATATACTTAATGAACAGTTTAAGCGAAAACGTATAACAGCGACAAATAAGGTAGATCCTGAATATATTGTATTGGGAGATCCGAAATCAATACGTATAGTTATACATAATTTTTTGACAAATGCTATAAAGTTTTCACATCCCGACAATAGTGTTGATATCACCGCAGTAAAAGTTAATGGCAGAATAAATTTTAGTATCACAGATCATGGCATTGGAATGAGCCCTGATCAATTAAACAGTCTTTTTATAGGAAAAGTAACCAGCCGAAGTGGCACGATGAATGAAAGCGGTACCGGTATGGGACTGATTTTTTGCAAAGACCTTATAGAAAAATATAATGGTAAAATATGGGCTAAGAGCCAGCCAGGCCAATATACAGAATTTGGATTTAGCCTTGAAGCAGGTATACACACCTAAATATTTATTAAACAAACAATTTGGGTCAACACTCCTTGTGCATATAGTAAGCTATCTGCATGTCAATTAAAATTAAAGACCAACCTTTTTATATACAGGCTACTGCCATTTTATTTGGCTTGATATTGCTTGTATATGTACTCAATATACTGGCGGATATTCTGGTGCCGCTGGCATTTGCCGCTTTTTTGGCTATCCTGCTTAACCCGCTTTGCAACCGCCTGCAGCGTAAAGGCGTTCCAAAGTTCCTCTCCATTATTATCGCAATGCTGATAATGATTATAGCAGTCACACTGGTTTTTTACTTCCTGTCTACGCAAATAGTACAGTTTGGTGATGCTATGCCGATGCTGCAAAAGAAATTTGAAAGTATAACTGCCGAACTTAAAAATTGGATACAAACCACCTTTGGTGTAGCGGTAACCAAACAGGAGCAGATGATTAAAGACGCTTTGAATAACAGCCAGGCTGTGGTTGGCAGGACACTTAACGGCGTGTTAGGGGTATTATCTGTTGTATTCCTGTTACCGGTTTACATTTTTCTGATGCTATTTTATAAAACATTGATCCTTAATTTCCTTTACGAGGTGTTTGCAGAGGAAAATTCTAAAAAGGTAAGTGAAGTACTCAGCGAAACAAAAACCGCTATACAAAGCTATATCGTAGGACTGCTGATAGAGATGATCATAGTAGCTGCTATGAATTCAACAGCGCTTGTGCTTTTAGGCGTTAAATATGGGATACTTATTGGTTGCATTGGTGCCATACTTAACCTGATACCATACCTGGGCGGAATTATAGCGATTGCCTTACCGGTGCTAATGGCCACAGTAACTAAAGACGGATACTCCACACAATTGGGTGTAATAGCTGCCTACATCGTCATACAGTTTATAGATAATAATATTCTGGTTCCACGCATCGTATCATCCAAGGTTCAGATCAATGCATTAATGTCTATTATCGTTGTATTATTAGGCAATCAGCTTTGGGGAATATCCGGGATGTTTTTATCTATCCCTTTTGTAGCGGTCATCAAAATAGTGTTCGACCGTATAGAGCCGCTTAAACCATGGGGTAAATTACTTGGTGATAACATCCCTACGCAGCAGATGGTAGATATCTGGCGTAACCGCCGCAAGCGTCGGGCAGTATTGCCCAAGAGGGAGGATAGTATTTAGTTCATAGTCGATAGTTCATAGATCATAATCGATAATTGAATAAAAGGCCCGGAACTTAATGTTCCGGACCTTTGCTTAATTGTTTGATATACAAACAAAAATACTATGGACTATCGACTACTATCTATTGACTTATCAATGCGTTACCGGGTTATCTGCATTATGCAATGTACCGTTGGTATATAGTATCGGGTTAACTTTTTTCTTATCTCCCTGGTACACCCAAACAATGTTGCCAATATACTTGCGGAAAGCATCGCTAACCTGGTTAGGGGTAAGTTTTTTCACATCCTCTGCCAGGGTTAAAGAGCGCCTCCAGTTGTTATGCAAAACTTCGTTAGACACGATGGATGCCGCCTGAGCGGTATTGGTTTCATTTTTATAATAAAACCCGGTAAGGTAAGTAACTTTCATATCTGCAACATCAGCAGCGCTAAACCCATCTTTCTTTAAACGATCAACCAGTTTATCAAATACGGCTATATATTTATCAGGTTCAGTTGTTGAAACAGAAAACTTGGCTACCGAAGTAGAGCCAACGCTGAACCAGGCCTGCGGCGCGTATGATAAGCCATTGTTTGTACGAACATCCAGGAAATGCTTATCAGCAAAAATACGCATAGCAACGTTAAATGCATCAAAATCAGGCGCGCCAGGGGCTGGTCCGCTGGTCACACCTTCAACATAGTTGGTAGCCAGCTCGCGGCCTTCTGCAGAGAAAGTATTTTTATAGGCTCTAAAAAAAGATTTTTTCAATTCAAACGGAGCGCCTTTTTTTATTGTGCCCAGCAAACCCTTTACTTTGGTTTCAATTTCTGCACGGTCAAGATCGGCCACTACAACAACCAACAAACGCGACTTGGTTAATACCGATTCGTAATATTTCTTCGTTTCTTCGGCAGTAAGGGCTTTCACAGTTTGGGGTGTACCGGCAGGGTTCTTTGCGTAATCGCGCCCGGCAAAGGCAAGGCTGTCTGCAAATTTGTCTATTGCATAGTCCGGGTTTGAGTCTTGTGATTTTAAGCCGGTCAACCTGTCCTGCTTAATACGATCAAACTCCTTTGCATCAAACTTAGGCATGGTAATAGCTTCAACATACAGCGGCCAGGCTACATCCAGGTCGCTTTTTATACAATTAAGCTTTATTACCGAATAGTTTTTTGTAGCACCGCCGTAAACTCCGGCGCTTATTTTATCCAGCTGATTTTTGAAACTATTCTTATCGTGCTTAAGGGTACCACACTCGGTAAGGGCCGTCATGGCCATTGCCTCAATCCCTTGTTTATTGGCCGGGTAGTTTTGCACGCCCCCCTTTATTACAGTTTGTATCTCCACAATATCGTTACCGCTTGGCTGTACAATCACTTTTACGCCATCAACCATCATTTCGTAGGCTTCCTTTTGTGCAAAAGCAGGTTTAGCGCCTGTTGTTGCCGCCGCAAGCAGCAGCAGGTATATATATTTTTTCATTTTTGATTCAGGTTTTAGTTTTTAGCTACAAAAAACGACGCTACATTAGCTGCCTTACTTGCCTCGGGTGTTAAAATTATGCCCGAAACCATTGGCTTGCCTACTACATAAGTATTAATGAATTTGGCAATATCGGCGCGTGTTACCTTTTGATAATTGTTGGTCAGATCAGTATAATAATCAAGCGAAGTGCTGCACCACTGATAGCTTAACTGCGAAGGTATAGATGATGGCTTTTCCATTTCGCGGCTATGGTTACGCAGCAGGATAGCCTTTGCATCGGCCAGTTGCTCATCGGTATAATAATCCGGCTTACCCCACTGGCTCATCTGGTTCTGGATCTCATCATAGCACTCCTTCAGTTTAGTAGGGTTAGGCATAACAAATAATGATACCGGGCCGATATAGTGGCTGGTATTATAGCTGAAGCCCACTGATGAAGCCAGGCCTTTATCAACGAGCGCCTGTTGCAATTTAGATGAATTAAGGTCCAATATAGTTGAGAAAACGTCTGCAGCAACGGTAGATGCTGAATCGGTCATGTAGGCAGGTCCTTGCCAGTCGAACATCATCATTGGAGTACGGGCGATTGACATTTCCTTTACTACAGCGACATTTTTTTCGACCGGCTTAAATGCAGGTATAGGGTATTTTTCATGCGGATTAAAGCCGCTGCTTTGCCAGTCGCCAAATATAGCTTCGGCTTTTTTAAAGCCATCTTCATGCTTTACGTCGCCACAGATGATCAGCAAGCTGTTATTAGGAAAGTAATATTTGTTTTTGATGACCATCATTTTTTCTGGCGTTGCCGAGTTGATCACCTCGTGGATACCAATAGGCATTTTACGAGTGATAAGGTCGCCCCAAAGCTTTTCGTTAATTGCATAATATAACTGAAAGCCAGGGCTGCTTTCGTTACGCTGAAATTCGCCGTCAACTACAGGTCGTTCCTTTTTCATATCCTCTTCGCGATAGATAGGAAACCGGACAGAAGCATTCATCAGTTTTAAACCGGCATCCAAGCTATCCTTGCCAATGGTAAAGTAATAGTTAACACGCTCTACGCTGGTTGTCCCGTTCCAGATAGCGCCAAGTTCCTGTGTACGCTTTAAGAATTTCTCTTGGGTAGGGTAATCTTTGTTAGCTTTAAAAAACATGTGCTCAAATAAGTGTGAAAGGCCGCTAAATTCAGGCCCTTCGGTATATGCACCGTTCTTTACAGCAATCTCAATAGTAGTTAATGGTACTTTGCTGTTTTCAATAACAACAACTTCCAGCCCATTGGGAAGTTTCTTCCAGAAATAACCTTCCGGAAGCCTTGGCTGGGCAACTGCACACAAAGAGCCAATAAGGCCGGCGGCAGTAAGGGTTAATAGTTTTGTAATTTTAAGGGTCATAGTATTAATTAGATTACAGACCCTTAAATATATTACATATAATTAAAACTTTAGTTAAAAGAAATCTTATTTAAATGTTATTACTACTTTTTTACCAGATACACTTTCTAAAAAAGGTTTAAATATGGTTTGGGCGTTTTCCCTGGCCTTACCAACAACATTTAACTGTTTGGCAGAAGCAAGCATTTTTTGCTCGGCAATTTTGTAAACATCCTCTACCATTTGCTTGCTTTTGTTGGCAAACCACACGCCCGAAACATCATACACTTTTGATTGCTGATGATCCAGCTTTACGTAGCATATCTCGGGTTGCGGCAGTGCAACAGTTACGCTATCGCCGCTTTGCAAAATATCGTCCTTTCTAACTTTAGTTAAGTCGATGCAGGCAGTCACCTCGCCTACCGCCACAAACAACACGCGTGAGTCGGGCAGTAACATGTGCAGTTCCTTTTTCTCTATCACATCTTTCATCGCATACTTAACCAATTCAAGTTTACCCATACTTACAATGCGCGAAACCATAATATCATCATTTACCTCGGAGTGTGTAGTGTTAAACTCATGCTTGATGTAAAAAAACAGGAATATTAAAAAGCCGGTAATAACCAGGGCAAAAGCTAAGGTCAGCGAAAAGCGCGAACGTAATGAATTAAACATACATAAGTTTAAAGTACCTACAAATTAAAACAGCGATGGTTTGGCCATCGCTGTCTATCATTAAGTGCTTATTAATTAAGCATATGTTACATTCAGCGTAATTGGCACGCTTAGAGCTTTAGATACAATGCAATTTGCTTTTGCGCCCTCAGCTACCTCTGTAAATTTTGCTTCGTCAACACCATCAATAACGGTTGCTTTAAGCTCCAGGTGGATGCCTTTAATTTCAAGCGCCTGCATATCCAGGTCAAGTATGGCATCTGTTGTTAAATCGCCCGGGGTTATGCCCTGCTGTGTAAGTGCGGCGCCAACCGCCATAGTAAAACATCCTGCATGTGCAGCAGCGATAAGTTCTTCGGGGTTTGTGCCAACTCCTTCGGCAAAACGGGTCTTAAATGAGTATTGCGTTTTGTTTAAAGTAGTACTTTGGGTTGTAATTTCGCCTTTACCTTCTTGTAAAGTGCCGTTCCAATGTGCATTTGCGGTACGTTTCATAGTTATATGGTTTGTGAGTTTATGCTAATTTAAGTGTTGTGTATGATTTCTAAAATAATAGAAGGTTATCATTGTGCACATAATTTTATATGATTACCATTTTGCACGCTCATACTGTACAGGCCAATTGATATCATGGCCTAACTCATGTGCTGCACGCAGCGGGAAATGGGTATCGCGCAGCATTTCGCGTGCAAGCAACACAACATCTGCCTGGCCGGTTTTAATTATTTCGTTAGCTTGTTTTGCAGTTGTTATCAGGCCAACGGCGCCGGTAAGTATATCACCGCTCTCCTTAACGGCTTCAGCAAACTCCACCTGGTAGCCCGGTTTAAGCGGTATACGAACACCTGCAACATTACCACCGCTGGAACAATCTATCAGATCGACACCTTTTTCTTTAAGCAATTTGGCCAGAGCTATAGAATCTTCAACTGTCCATCCGCCTTCAATCCATTCAGACGCAGATATCCTTACGAACAACGGCAGATCATCCGGCCACACCTCATTTACCGCGTCAACTATTTCTAAAGCAAACCTTACCCTGTTATCAAATGAACCGCCGTATTCATCCGTGCGTTTATTGCTTAAAGGCGATAAAAACTGATTGATAAGGTACCCATGCGCACCATGCAGTTCAATAACTTTAAAACCTGCCGCTAAAGCCCTTACAGCAGCGACTTTAAAATCGGCGATTATTTTATGTATGCCGGCTTTATCAAGCTCGTGGGGTGCTATTTCTGCATCGCTAAAAGGCACGGCGCTTGGCGCAACAGTATCCCATCCGTTTGCATCATCCGGCGGTATTTGTTTACCGCCATTCCAGGGTTCTGCATGGCTGGCTTTACGGCCCGCGTGGGCCAATTGCATACCGGGAATAGCGCCCTGTTGCTCAATAAAAGTGGTTATTTCTTTAAGTTTTTCAATATGCTCATCCTTCCAGATGCCCAGATCGGCAAATGATATGCGGCCTTCCGGAGATACCGCCGTTGCTTCTGTTATCAGTAAGGCAGCACCTCCAATGGCCATACTTCCTAAGTGTACCAAGTGCCAGTTATTCGCAAAACCATCCGTACTGGAGTATTGGCACATAGGCGATACCACAATCCGGTTTTTTAACTCGATGCTTTTTATTTTAAGAGGCGAAAATAAATGTGCCATAATTATTTGTTTGATGCAAATATGTATAAGTAACCGGCATTTACTACCATGGTTTTGTAAAATACCCACTAGCTCCTGCTTGTTTACCTTAATATGAACAATTAGTAGTATTTTGTGTTGCACCTGAAGCTATTTAAAACTATTAATTTGAGCACATACGCAACCCTGATCGTTTTGAGTGGGCTGGTAATATTTAGTTACCTGTTTGACCTGATAGCAGGCAAAACAAAAATCCCTTCTGTTATTTTATTGCTATTGCTTGGCATTGGTATACGATTAGGTGTTGACTATTTTCAGTTACCAATTATTAACCTCGGCAAAATATTACCTGCCCTGGGTACTTTAGGTTTAATACTTATTGTGTTTGAAGGCGCACTGGAGCTTAAGTATAGCCAAGATAAAAATACTGTCATCAAAAAATCGTTCGTTTCGGCGCTTTGTATTTTATTATTAACATCCTGCCTTATAACAGCAGCTTTTGTTTATATAAGCGGGCAAAGCATTTACCATTGCTTTATAAATGCTATTCCGTTTTGCGTTGTAAGCTCCGCCATTGCCATTCCATCGGCATCACACATCAGTAAAGACAAAAAAGAATTTATTATTTACGAGTCCTCTTTTTCGGATATACTCACAGTAGTACTTTTTAATTTCATGATAAGCAATAAACATATCTATGTGTCGTCATTTGCAAGGCTTGGCGCCGAATTGATATTGATATTGCTGGTAGCGTGTGGCTCCTGCCTGTTGCTATTATATTTAATAGGCAGGTTAACACATCATATCAAATCTTTCCTTATCATCTCCATACTGATCTTAGTTTACAGTATTGGCCAATCTTACCACTTGTCTTCATTAATAATTGTATTAGCCTTAGGCTTATTTTTAAATAATGCCGGCCAGATAAAAATAACGTGGTTTCGTAAAGTGTTTATTTACCCAACGCTTGGGCACGACATTAAACAACTATTCCAACTATCTGCAGAAAGCGCATTTATTATGCGTACGTTCTTTTTTATAGTATTTGGTTTCAGTATAAACATTTACCAGTTGGAGGATATTGCCACACTGGTAAACGGCGCTTTTGTGCTGATGTTGATTTACCTGGTAAGATTTGCATACCTTAAGCTGGTACTTAAAGGAAGCCTGATGCCAGAGTTGGTTATTATTCCGCGCGGATTGATAAGTGTATTGCTCTTTTACAATTTACCTGAAGACCTTAAAATACCCCAGGTTGGAACCGGTTTGTTGTTTTTGGTGATATTGGGTACCAGCGTTATCATGAGCCTGGGGCTGTTAAGTACTAAAAAACAAGCAAACCAGGAATTTAAGGATGTTTAAGGCGTAGTCAGCGCTACCGGAAGTATCCTGCCATTAAAAAACTTATGACCAGTTAAGGCAAAATCGGCAATGTATTTACCCATTTCAAAGGCCATAACCGGCGACTCATAACCCGGAAAAGCAGCCTCCAGCATTTCTGTTTGTGCAGAGCCAAGCGCCAGGCAGTTTACTTTTATGCCTTGTTCGTTCAGCTCCTGCGCAAGGCATTCTGTAAGCGTATGTAATGCCGCTTTACTTGCTGAGTAAGCCGATAAGCCAGGAAATTTAGCGCTTCCCTGGAAACCGCCCATACTACCTATGTTAACAATGTGTGATCCGCTCATCATAAATTGCAACAGGTTCTGAATAATGCGTACATGGCCCAGGTAGTTACTTTGCAGCATCTCTACAAAGTCCATTTCCTGTAACTTCATAAATGGCTTATTAACTAAAACGCCTGCATTATTGATCAGTACATCTACCCTGCCGTCCAAATTGGCATCGATGAATTGCTGTAAGCCGGTATAGTCATCATGAACAATATCAAACGCTATGGCGTACAGGATACAATCTGGGTTAAGGCTCTTAGATATTTCAAGCAGCTTCTCGAGTTTGGCTTGGGAGCGTGCCAGAGCTATTACCTTGTGTTTTCCGGAAGATGTCAATTCGATAACTGCCTCGAATCCTACGCCGCTGCTGGCGCCTGTTATTATAATGTTCATAAAGTAAACGGATCAATCAATTTCACTTTATCGCCAAGAGCTTTAAAGTCGGCAATATTGTTAGTTAAAAGCGGTTGATTTTGAACCAATGCAGTTGCATAAATGATTGCATCAGGAAGTTTAATGCGGTTATTCTTTCTTATTTCGATTGTTGTTGCAGCTATGTCGTCAGACAATGATAAAATGCTAAGTTCATTGCATAAATCAATAAGCAATTGTTGCTCTGCTTGATTTTTAAATGCATAGCCTAACGCTTCAATTTTAGTGATAACCGAAATTGATGCATGTTCTAAAAAAACTCTTTTTGGTGATAAAATGTATTTTGAAAGATAAATCAGGACATTCGTATCAAAAATCACGATCCCATTCCTTTCTTATCTCGCGTTGCCATTTGGATGGGTCTTTAATCTCATTAAACAAATTTTGTCCTTTTGCTTTATCCAAAATAGCAGTTATACGCTCATATTGAGTAGATGGCTCTTTAAAAAAAGTAGACTCATTTTCTTCCTCAACCTCGTGCACATACGGAATTTCACTCAGTATTCTTTTGAGTGATTCTGTACGTTCGTCATCAACTTTTACAATCAGCGTTGTCATAGCTCTAAATTAGCAAACAAATATCAAACCACCAATTTCTCTTCTACCGGATGCTTTATAAGGTACAAACCATCGTCTATCAGCTTTTTATACAGAAGCTCTTTTGCGGCTTTGTTTTCCAAAAACTGCCTTATTTCTTTTGCCAGTTCCGGTTCAGCGTTTTCATGCTCTAATATTTCAAGTATTTCCAGCGCACACAACCAATCATCATGGTGATGTTTTTGGAGCACCATCCATACATTACCTAAAAAACCAAAGTCGCCCTTATTTTGCCTGCGGTTACGTACCTGTTGGTACAATTGGTGCAACTCCTTGGTACGAGGATCATAATCGGGATGGTGCGTATTTGTGTTTGATTTTAAGGATATTTCTAAAAACGCGTCCTTATCTGCAGCACCGCAATATACAGAAACAATGCGTTCACCCACTGCCATATCATAAACGCCCCAGGATGGGTCAAAAAGCGTATGCTGTTGCTTATCTGTTACCGTACAATTTATAAAGCTGATAAGCTGGATCCTATCATCCATTAATGCAATACTTTTTACTTCACCTGATACAGTAATGCCCGAAGCAAACTCAAGCAGCGCGAGCTTACCTGCTTCTATGCCAGCATTTTGCAAATCTTCACTGGTATAATCTTCCAATGCTTTTTTACCGCTTCTTAATCTTCCTACCGGAGAACTGAACCCATCTTTATGATAATCTTTACCATGCCCGCTAAGCTGTTTATTGTTAAAAGCCAGCGCGGTCGGTCCGGTGGTTTTTACAAATACCGCATTGCCTTCATGCCCCTCAAACCCTGTAAATACGCCTGAAACCTGCAAACCGGAACTATAAACCGCTGTACAAACATTTTTACTGCCTACAGCCTTTTGCAGCCCATAAACTCCACCGCGCCGAAAGGCCATGGTATCTGCAAATTGCTCCAATACATCAATAAGGCTTTGAAAAGTTGGCGTTACAAAAAGCTGCGGCTGGGGCTTGGTGATATCATAAGGGTAGTTGACCGCATCAATCGTATAAGGTAACTTTTTTACATCAGGCTTCATACAACTGGCGCTTTCGCCAATAGACGATAGTAAACCCGCGCCATAAATTTTGGGATCTTCCGGCGTACCTATCAGGCCGTACTCCACCGTCCACCAGTGCAGGCGGCTCAGCAAGGCCATTTCTGATGGCTCACCCATGTTAGCTTGCTGCCAATCAACCCTATCTTCTGCTTTTTTGATAACAGCCTCATCTGCATCAGGCATTTCCTTTAAAATAGATAGCTGTCGTATAGCCTCATAAAGCTCAAAATCTTCTGCACTAAACATCGCTTTTGACCCTATTGAGCCAAAGTAGCTTAGGTACTCATGATAATCCTTATCAGCAATTATAGGCGCATGCCCGGCCGACTCATGTATGATATCCGGCGCAGGGGTATATTCTATATGATTAAGCTGGCGGATATCTGCCGCTATCACCAGCACGCGGTATGCCTGGTACTCCATAAACGCTGCAGGCGGTATAAAACCATCAACGGTTACAGCTCCCCAACCTATTTTACCCAAAGCATCATTCATTTCCTGCAGGTCGGGTATTTTTTCTATGGTGAGGCCGGCCTTCTGTAATCCCGGGATGTAAGGGTAATAGGCTACATCCTTTAAATAGCTGTAATTTTGCCGCATCACATACCGCCACACAGCCTGATCTACCGGCGTGTAATGCTCGTAGTGTTGATCTACAATAAATTGTTTTAAATGGCATGGCAACGCAGCAACCTGCGGATTGTTAAAATCATTGAATCGGCTCATTACGGTTTGTTGGTTTATAACAAAACGTAAAATTATTTATATTGGTTCATTATACCTGATAACAAGGTATGTTTAACATTTTATTAATCAATATTTTGTTAAACAAAATTTTTCAATATCTAATTCCGGTTTATAACTTGTTTTCAGAATTAAAATCGCCTTTATTTAAACCTTCTTCTAAGCGGCTGGGGCGTATTACATAGTACAAGCCCAACAAGGCAACCATTATGGAGATGATATAAAAAGTGCCTGGTAAAAAAACCGCCAGGCTTTTTTCCATCGGAAAAAATTTGGTAAGATAAGTAAAAACGGTTTCGCGCACGCCGGCACCGCCTATGCTTATAGGTATAACCGTTGCCAGGGCTGATACCAGGAAAGACAGCAGGTAGGGTGAAAATTTACCTGTGAAGTTTTGCCCTAACAGAATGCACACAATGGCAAGCACCTGTAAACCCTGCACCGCAACTGCCTTGGCATGCGCGGCAAAAAAATGACGGGTATACTCCCTGAAAAATTTATAGGCAACAAAGTAATAAATGATTGAACCGCCAATAAATATGGATAACGGAATACCAATATGTATATCTATCTGCGGTATCAGAAATATCAGCGCGACTATAATGAGCCCAATAGCCCAAAGCCCGCTAAGCCTGTCAAACATAATTGCCCAAAACACCTTTTTGGCCGGCAGCTTATAGTTTTTGTTCAGCAGGTAGATCTTGTATCCATCGCCCCCAATACCCCCCGGAAGCAGAAAGTTATAGAAAAGGCCAAGCAGGTATAGCCTGAAGTTAAATCGCGGATCGAGCTTAAGATCAATGGATTTGAAAAAGCTGGACAGCCGCCAGGAAGATATTACTATGGAGAAAAAGAAGCACAGTAAAGCGGCAAACATCCACCAGTAATTGGCATTGATAAGCCGTTCCTTTACCTCATTAAAATCAACCTTGCGGAACACAAAGTACAAAAGCACCGAGGTGACCGCAAACTTAAGCACTACTTTGGTTACGTTCCATAAAGTGTCTTTCCAGGTTTTAGGCTTCAGCGCCTTCTCCGTTTCTTCAACTTCGGTTTCTGCAATGTCTTTCATGCGGTTGCAAAGCTATGCATTTTTAATTGATGTTATAGTTCAGCTACTTTTTAACTGTATTAGGGCAGATTTGTTATATAAGATGAGTGTAATTTTAAGATCAATTCAATAAAATCAGGGTATTTAAATCGCTGTAATCCTCACAATAATTGCGTACTTTTGCGCCAAATTTTATAAACGCTATGGGTAAGGTAAAAGTAGGTTTAGTGCAGATGAGCTGCACTGCTAATAAGCAGGAAAATCTGGATAAAGCTATAGGCAAAGTGCGTGAGGCAGCTGCCAAAGGCGCCCAGATTATATGCTTGCAGGAGCTTTTTACATCACTTTATTTTTGCGATGTTGAGAATTACGACAATTTTAAACTGGCCGAGCCTATCCCCGGCCCGTCTACAGATGCTTTGTCGGCCGTTGCAGCCGAGCTGGGTGTTGTAATCATCGCCTCTTTGTTTGAGAAACGCGCGCAGGGCGTTTACCATAATACCACTGCTGTATTAGATGCAGATGGCGCTTACCTGGGTAAGTACCGCAAAATGCATATTCCTGACGACCCGGGCTTTTATGAAAAATTTTACTTTACCCCGGGCGATCTGGGCTATAAGGTTTTCAAAACCAAATTTGCTACAATAGGTGTATTGATCTGCTGGGACCAGTGGTATCCCGAAGCTGCCCGTATTACCGGGTTAATGGGTGCCGAAATTTTGTTTTACCCAACCGCCATAGGCTGGGCATCTACCCAGGATGATATCACCAACACAGAGCAATACAACGCATGGCAAACTATACAGCGCTCACACGCTATTGCAAATGGTGTGCATGTGGTAAGCGTTAACCGCTCTGGCGAAGAAGCCGGTTTACGTTTCTGGGGCGGTTCGTTTGTGTCTAATCCCTTTGGGACGGTAATGTATCAGGCGCCTCACCACGAAGAAGCCATCGAGGTGTTGGAACTGGATACTGATAAAAGCGACTACTACCGAAGTCACTGGCCGTTCCTGCGCGACAGACGCATTGACAGCTATCAGCCGATAACGAAACGCCTTTTAGATAACGATTAATAATAATATCATTACCCATGTCATTGCGAGCGATAGCGAAGCAATCTCATACGCATGCTTATCATATCTGCTGAGATTGCTTCGTCGTACCTCCTCGCAATGACATAATATATACTCGCATCATGAGCCAACCATCGACTATTGACTTACCTGCTTCAGCAGGGTTTACCTTCCNTCAGACTGACACATCAAAGAGTGTCATGGTGAGCCTGTCGAACCATTAGTAAAGCGTACAAGTCTTCGACAAGCTTCAGACTGACACATCAAAGAGTGTCATGGTGAGCCTGTCGAACCATTAGTAAAGCGTACACCTCATATTGACAACAATTTACTAATACAGCATTCTTATCCAAACAATTAATTTTCATCAAGGTTAATATCTTATCATTTAACTTATTGAAATATTACAATGGATAGCATTAATCAACAACAACCAGAAGATAACTTTCAGAACCTGCAAGGTAACGAGGCATGGAAAAAAATGAAGGAACTGGCAGAAGCCGCCTCAAGCTGCTTTTTCTGCAGCAACATTAAAACAGGCCTGCCTTTTTCTACCCGCCCTATGTCGCCGCAAAAAATTGACGACAATGGTGACCTTTGGTTTTTAAGCGCAGACGACAGCCACAAAAATAACGAAATAAGCCACGACCCATTCGTGCAACTGCTATTTCAGGGTTCTGCACACTCGGATTTTTTGAATATCTATGGTACGGCAGAGATCAGCAAAGACAAAGCTAAAATTGATGAACTTTGGGAGCCTATCTTAAAAACCTGGTTCACCGAAGGTAAAGACGATCCACGCATTACCGTTATAAAGGTATCTCCAACCCAGGGCTACTATTGGGATAATAAACACGGCAATGCCATCGCCTTTGTTAAACAACTGGTAGGCTCGGCCATAGGCCAAACGCTTGACGATTCTATCGAGGGAAAACTTGAAGCATAAATAAGACCTTGGATTCAAGAGTCAAGATTAAAGAATCAGGAATCAGGATTACTCCTGGCTCCTGGTTCTTGGCTCATGCTTCTTGCTTCTTGCTTCTTGACTCTTGACTCTTGACTCTCTTAAATAACTCCCGCTTTCTCCAGTTCCTGCTGCATTTGTTGTTGCAGTTTCAGGGCTTCAGCACGTGCGGCTTCGGCAAAATCCTCGCCGTTGCTGGCGTAAATAATGCCCCGCGAAGAGTTGACGATCAGCCCGCAATCTTTGGTCATACCATATTTACAAACATCTTCCAGGCTGCCACCCTGTGCTCCTACGCCCGGTACCAGTAAAAAGTTATCCGGTGCATGTTTGCGTATATCGGTAAACTCGGTGCTTTTAGTAGCGCCCACTACAAACATCAGCCTATCTGCGCCAGCCCAGGTGTTTGCCTTTTTAATTACTGTTTCATATAAAAAGCCCTCGCCTGTGTTAAGGTACTGAAAATCTTTGCTGCCTGCAGATGAGGTGAGCGCTAAGATAATTACCCATTTATCATCATACTTTAAATAAGGCGTAACACTATCATTACCCATATATGGTGTAACGGTTATGGCATCGAAATCCATACCTGAATTTTGCTGATCAAAAAAAGCACGGGCATAGTTATCTGATGTATTCCCTATATCGCCTCTTTTAGCGTCAATAATGTTCAGGCAATCTTTTGGCAGGTATTGCTGTGTGGCAATCAGGCTCAGAAGTCCCTTAACACCCCGCGCCTCATAAAAAGCGGCATTGGGCTTATAAGCGATACAAAGATCGCGGGTGGCATCAATTATTCGCTTGTTGAATTCAAAAACCGGATCAGGATATTCTTTCAAAAAGGCCGGTATCTTATCAATATCAGTGTCAAGGCCTATACACAGGAACGTTCTTTTTTGCTTTATCTGTTCAATCAGCTGGCTTCGCGATAGCATTTAACGGAATTTTAAGTAAGTAGGCAAAACTAAAAATTAATATACAACTCTTATTTTTTTTAATAAATTTGCAATTCGATATATTTTCAGTAAAATTGCAACGTTTCCTGATTTATTTCTTGTACTAAAGAAACAATTTTGATCTCCACGTTATTATTTATCTAATACTTACCTGGGCTTGATATTGCATAATCAGGGTTTCACAACAATCTTTCAATATAATTCCAATTGAACTATAATTCATAACATGTCTGAGACAACCGAATTGAACGACAAACTCGTATCTGAGTTGCGCGAAATTGCCAAAAGTTTAGGTATTGCAGAAGCCGACGACTACAGAAAAGCACAGCTGATAACTGCTATTGTTGAGCAGCAAAACCTGATAGAAACTGCACGCAACCAACAACAAATAACCAACAACAACTATACAGAAAAAACGGCCGCCCCCGCGGCAGCCGAGTCAACCGATAAGCCACGCAAGCGTACACGCACAATTAAAAGCAAAGAGCCACGTGTTGAAGTCCCTTTGGACGATACAAATTTATTTGATCAGCCCGACGAATCACAAACAGAAGCAGAAGAAGTAACAGCCGCAGCACCGGCTGCAGAGCAAAGCGCCCCTACCGAGCAGCAAAGCGCTCAGCCGGAAGCACCCGTTGCTGAAACGCGCCCGCAAAAGTTTGACCGCCGTAATAACCAGCAACAGCAAAAATCACAGGAACCTGCTATCAACCTTGATTTTGATAACGTTATTGTAAACGAGGGTGTGCTTGAAATTATGCCTGATGGTTACGGTTTCCTTCGCTCGTCTGATTATAATTACCTTACCTCGCCCGATGATATTTATGTTTCGCAATCGCAAATTAAATTATTCGGGTTAAAAACCGGTGATACCGTGCGTGGCAGCATACGCCCGCCAAAAGAGGGTGAAAAATACTTCCCGCTGGTAAGGGTTGAGGCCATTAACGGCCGTATACCTGCCGAGGTGCGAGACCGTGTACCTTTTGACCACCTTACACCACTTTTCCCGTCAGAAAAATTAAGCCTGTTTACCGATCCGGGTAACTACTCAACCCGTATCATGGACCTTTTTTCGCCCATTGGAAAAGGGCAGCGCGGGTTAATTGTAGCGCAGCCAAAAACGGGTAAAACCATGCTGCTTAAAGATGTGGCTAATGCTATAGCTAAAAACCACCCCGAGGTTTACCTTATCATCTTGTTGATAGATGAGCGCCCGGAGGAGGTTACCGATATGGCACGCAGCGTACGTGCCGAGGTAGTATCATCAACATTTGATGAGCCGGCCGAACGCCACGTAAAAATTGCGAACATCGTACTGGAAAAAGCAAAACGCATGGTTGAGTGCGGCCATGATGTAGTTATCCTGCTGGACTCGATAACCCGCCTGGCCCGTGCCTATAATACTGTAGCCCCTGCATCCGGCAAAATATTATCGGGCGGTGTTGATGCCAATGCATTGCACAAGCCTAAACGCTTTTTTGGCGCCGCGCGTAACATTGAGGATGGCGGCTCATTAACCATTATTGCTACGGCCCTTACAGAAACCGGCTCTAAAATGGACGAGGTGATCTTTGAAGAATTTAAAGGTACCGGTAACATGGAGCTTCAGCTGGATCGTAAGCTATCAAACAAACGCATTTTCCCTGCTATAGATATAACCGCATCAAGCACCCGCCGCGACGACCTGTTGCTTGACCGCGATACCCTGCAGCGTATATGGATATTGCGCAACCACCTTGCCGACATGAACTCGCAAGAATCGATGGAGTTTTTGCAGGCGCAGATACGCGGTACAAAAACTAACGAAGAGTTCTTAATATCAATGAATTCATAATATTTGCATACAAAAAGGAGTTATAGGTAACATAAGGTTAATTATAACTCCCTTTGCGTTTTTGTAAATTTTGTGATACCTTCATCATATTATGAGTCGACGGGTAAGAAAACATGTTCCGAATGCAATAACATGCGCAAACTTGTTCAGCGGATGCATCGGGATTGTTTTTACTTTTCAGGATAACTTAGTATTTGCCGCTTATGCCATCTTTCTGGCGGCCATATTTGATTTTTTTGACGGCTTTGCATCCCGTGTGCTTCAGTCCTTTTCGGGCATCGGTAAAGATCTGGATTCGTTGGCAGATATGGTAAGTTTTGGTGTGTTGCCTTCGGCAATTATGTATATGCTGATGCTGCAGGCGCCCCAGATACCGCATGTAAGTGAGTGGCTTAACTTCATTGCATTTCTTATACCGGTTTTCTCGGCATTAAGGCTGGCCAAATTCAACACAGATACCCGCCAGGCCGAAAGTTTTATTGGGTTGCCTACCCCGGCAAACGCTATATTAATTGCTTCGATACCTTTAATACTTATACAATACACCGGGGTTGCCAAGTATGTGCTTAACCCTTACCTGTTGTCGGTATTTATTATTGTGATGTGTGTATTACTGGTTGCAGAAATTCCGCTGATGTCATTAAAATTTAAAAACCGCGATTTCAATAAAAATTTTTACCGCTATTTGTTACTGCTGTTTTCGGCAATACTCATACTATTTTTTAAATTTGCGGCGGTTCCGGTGGTTATAGTAATGTATATCACCTTATCATTAATTCAACTTAAATTTGCTGATGATACAGTAATAAGCGGTTCAAAAAAATAGCTATGTACTGTATTTATATTAATTAAAAATGAAAAAATACCTGGCCGAAATTGATGTAATGCCGAAAAAAGAGATTCTTGACCCACAAGGGAAAGCCGTTACCGGCAGCATGAAAAACCTTGGATTATCTGAGATACAAAATATCAGGATAGGCAAGCACATTTCATTGGAAATTGAGGCCGACAGCGAAGCTACCGCAAGTGCAAAAGTGGATGAAGCCTGCAAAAACCTATTAGCCAACCTAATCATGGAAAGCTACAGCTTTAAACTGGAAGAAGTAGCTTAAGTAAGCGGAAAGACTAAAACTCAGAGAGTAAAGCTGATGGACTAAAGGTCTAAAGCTTTTAAATATTACCGTATAAAAAAAATAAGCAAGCCAATTGGCTTGCTTATTTTTTTTATAATCAGTTTGATGTTGCCTCATTTTCAGGCTATCTTATACTTTCAGCTTTAGCCTTTTTGCTTTCACCTCTATTACAGATTCGCTTCCTTTTCTGTCTTGATTTTTTTTAGCTCGGCCAGGTTGGCGGTAACTGTAGCTTTTACCCGGTTAAACTTCTCAATAACTTCTTCCGGGTTTGGCGCGCCTGCTTTGCAGGCCAGTTCAACCTCTTGTATGGTTGCCTGGCTTACAGGCATACCAAAAAAGCCAAGGTTGGGTTTTAACTTGTGCGATACGGCAGATGCCGTTTCCCAATCCTGTGCGTTTATAGCGTTGGTAATGGTTTCAAGCAACTGAGGGGTTTGTTCAAGAAACATACCTATCGAATCTACTATGAATTCATCGCTGCCATCAGCAATTTCGTACAAAAAAGAAAGGTCAAGGTCCTGGTTAGGTAATAAATCGGCCATTTATATTGGTTTATATAAATCAAAAATATAATTTTTTCACTATCAAGTTATCAGTCAGTTCATTTTTTAACTGTTTAATTGATTTATTTAATTGTGGGTGAGCAAGATCAGGTGCAAGCTCAAAAA
Organism: Mucilaginibacter litoreus; assembly: GCF_042676805.1. NCBI lineage: Bacteria > Pseudomonadati > Bacteroidota > Sphingobacteriia > Sphingobacteriales > Sphingobacteriaceae > Mucilaginibacter > Mucilaginibacter litoreus. The sequence goes on from NZ_JBHTHZ010000001.1 coordinate 455,260, forward strand.
GCGGCTCAATAGTAAACCTGCGGTTGTGTAATTGCGGATGAGGTACAATCAGATCTTTTTCATTGATGATCTCATCTCCGTAAAATAATATATCAATATCAATCACCCGCGATCCCCATTTTTCCTCGCGCACCCTTCCAAGCGCTGCTTCGATGCTTAACACCTTTTGTAAAACCTGTTGCGCGGATAAACGGGTTTGAAGCAACACTACCTGGTTAAGGTAGTCGGGCAGATCTGTTTTACCCCAGGATTGCGTTTCATAAACCGATGATAGTTGAATAACAGGCGCAATATCCCGCTCAATAAGCCTAATTGCCTTTCGCAAAAACAGTTGCCTATCCCCCAGATTACTTCCTAATAGTAAAAAAACATCAATCATGTTGTAACAAATATCAACGGTTTAGCTCTTAATACCATGCAATTGCTAAGTTTGCATAGATAAATGATTTATAATAGTTAATGAAACAATTCTTAAAATTTGTATTGGCTACCGTTGTTGGTATTACACTTGTTTTTATTGTTGGTTTTTTGATTTTGCTGGGTATTATTGGTGTTGCGGGCAGCGATAAAACGATCGAGGTCGATTCAAATTCTGTACTTTATATCAAATTTGATTATGCAATAACCGAACGTACTCCTAATAATCCTTTAAATAACCTGCCATTTTTAGGGTTGGATAAACCGCGCGATCTTGGGCTCAACGATATACTGGCGAGTATCAGAAAAGCTAAAAACGACGACCATATAAAGGGTATCTTTTTAGACGAAAGCTACATGATGAATGGCCAGGCAACTACCGAAGAGATACGCAACGCGCTGATAGATTTTAAAAAATCCGGCAAGTTCCTGGTTGCTTACTCTGAAATTTATACACAGGGTTTTTATTATCTGGCATCTGTAGCAGATAAAGTTTACATCAACCCCAAAGGTATATTTGAGTTCAGGGGTTTCAGTTCGGAAATTACCTTTTTAAAAGGGGCGCTTGATAAACTGGGCATCGAGGCCCAGGTAATCAAAGTAGGCACTTATAAAAGCGCTGTTGAGCCATTTGTACTCACCAAAATGAGCGATGCTAACCGTATGCAGGTTACCTCGTACCTCAATTCCATGTACGATCATTTTTTGACCGGTATCAGCAACGCGCGTCATATCAATAAGGATTCGCTATTTAACTACGCCAATACCGCACGTATTCAACAGCCCGAAGATGCGGTTAAATATGGCCTTGTTGATGGTTTAAAGTATAAAGATGAGATCATAGCCGATCTGAAACACCGAACAGGTGTTGATAAGAAAGATGACCTGGCCGGGGTTGAGATGGATGCTTATCTGAAAAGCAACACGCCTGAATCTGGTGACACCAAACAAACGGGCTCCAAAAACCGCATTGCCATAGTTTACGCCTCGGGCGAAATATCCGGCGGTGAGGGGGACGATAACAACATTGGCTCGGAAACCATATCAAAAGCGCTGCGTAAGGTACGTACAGATGATAAAGTTAAAGCTGTAGTGCTGCGGGTAAATTCTCCGGGCGGCAGTTCGCTGGCGTCTGATGTGATATGGCGCGAGGTGATGCTTACTAAAAAAGTAAAACCTATTATCGTATCCATGGGCGATGTTGCCGCTTCTGGCGGGTATTATATTGCTTGCGCGGCCGACTCGATCATAGCCGAACCCAATACCATTACAGGCTCGATAGGCATTTTCGCAGTATTGCCTAACATGCAAAAACTGTTTAATGATAAGCTGGGCGTTACCTTTGATGGTGTAAAAACCGGTAAGTATGCCGACTTGGGAGATGTTAGTCGCCCGTTAACGCCTGAAGAAAGGCTAATTTTACAAAACAGCGTAAACCGAGGGTACGACGATTTTACCAAAGCCGTTGCCCAAGGGCGTGGCAAAACCCAGGAATACATCAACAGCATTGGCCAGGGCCGGGTATGGACAGGCACCCAGGCCTTAAAGATAGGCTTGGTTGACAGGTTGGGAAATGTTAAAGACGCGGTAAGATCGGCCGCTAAGAAAGCCGGACTAAAAGATTATAAACTGGTAAGCTACCCGGAGCAAAAAAGCACCCTCGACAGATTTGGCGAAGGCCTTACATCTGAGGTAAAAGCGCATTTTGTAAAAGCCGAGCTTGGCGAAAACTACGGTATATATCAACAGATAAAAGGCGTTACCAAAATGATGCGCACCCCGCAAATGCGCATGCCTTATGATGTGGTTATAAAATAAGTTCCTGTGATACAAAGTTTTGGAGCCACCCCTTATGGGTGGCTTTTGTATTTACCTGTTAAAACATCTGTTTAGGTTAGCTGTTCAAGCATAAATGTATTTCGTACAGCAAGGCCAATTTTCTATTTTTACCGACTGATAAACTTTATGGAGAACAAGCAAATAGCCCGCACCTTCAGGCTGCTGTCGCAGTTGATGGAATTGCATGAGGTTAATCCTTTTAAGATAAAATCTATAGCTAACGCGGCTTTCAAAATAGATAAGCTGCCTTTTAATATAGATGGTAAGACACAGGATGAGCTTGAAAAAACAGAAGGAATTGGCAAAAGTACAGCAGCAAAAATTATAGAATTACTGCAAACAGGTACCATTACCGAGCTGGAGGATATGATTGCCAAAACCCCCGAGGGAATTGTTGAAATGATGGGCATTAAAGGTATCGGCCCAAAAAAAATAGCGATCATATGGAAGGAACTCGGCATAGAAAACCTTGGCGAACTTTATTATGCCTGTAATGAAAACCGACTGATAGAAGCAAAAGGCTTCGGTTTAAAAACGCAGGAGGAGATAAAAAAAGTCATTGAGTTCCGGATGGCCGGTAACGGCAAATTCCTGTATGCCCAGGTAGAGGAAGAAGCGCATGAGCTGATGGAAGAGATCCGCGCGGTATTTCCGGACGCCCTTAAACATTTTGCCGGGGAATTCCGTCGCCTTAGCGAGGTGATCAGCGAACTGGTGATCGTTATTGGCAGCATAGATCAGCAAATTGCCTATAACGCGCTGGTAAATTCTGATATTTTAAGTAACGTAAGCCTCAACGGCACCCATGTTTCGGGCGAGCTTAAGAGCGGGTTACTGGTTGATATTATATGTGTGCAAAGGTCGCAGTATTATAAAGAGTTGTTTATAAATACCGGCAGCGAAGAGCATGTGGATGCAGTTATGAAACGCATCAGTAACGAGCTTGAATCGCCCGCCAGTGAAGAACTTATTTACGAAAAGGCCAACCTGACCTGGATACAGCCCGAATTGCGCGAAGGCACTACCTTCATACAAAAAGCAAACAATAACCAACTGCCCACACTCATTACCTACCACGACCTGAAAGGCGCACTGCATAATCACAGTACCTGGAGCGATGGTGTAAATACGCTTGAAGAAATGGCTCTATACTGCCGCGACGAATTAAAGCTGCAATATTTGGGCATTTGCGACCACAGCAAGAGTGCTTTCTACGCTAAAGGGCTGAGCATTGAAAGGGTATTGCAGCAGCAGGAAGAAATTGACCACCTGAATAAAAGGCTCGAAGGCTTTCATATTTTCAAAGGCATCGAGTCGGATATTTTGAATGACGGCGCGCTTGACTACCCTGAAGAGATACTTCAGCGGTTTGATTTTATAGTAGCATCGGTACACTCCAACCTTAAAATGGATAAGGAAAAGGCTACTGCTCGTATCATTAAAGCTATTGAAAACCCTTATACTACCATTTTAGGCCACCCTACCGGCAGGCTTTTGCTTAGCCGCAGGGGGTACGAAATTGACTATGAAAAAGTGATCGACGCATGCGCAGCCAACAATGTCGTCATCGAGATAAATGCTAATCCGCTTAGGCTCGACCTCGACTGGCGATGGCACCACTACGCGCTTGAGAAGGGCGTAATGTTATCTATCAACCCCGATGCACATCGCACCAGCAGGCTGCAGGACATGAAATACGGTGTCTATATTGCCCGAAAAGGTGGTATAACTAAAGAACAATGCCTAAATGCATTACCTTTGGACGAAATAAAAAAGGTGTTTGAGAAGAAAAAAGCGGCCATGGTGTAGCAATTCGCTGCAAAACACAGTAATCAAAAACAACCCTATATCCGCCCAGTAACATTTATGTTATCACAAAAAGTACGCGAAAAACAACAAGCCGGCCTCAAGCCAAATATCCTGGTGATAGGCGATCTGATGATTGACCATTATATTATAGGTGATGCAAACCGGTTATCGCCCGAAGCACCCGTCCCCATAGTTAATGTGAACCGCGAATTTATAACACCCGGAGGCGCTGCCAATGTAGCCCAGAACCTGCTTGCACTTGGCGCCGAAATCACCCTCGGCGGTGTAACCGGAGATGATGCAGACGCGGTAAGACTGACCGAAGTACTGGAAAATGAAGGCGTTAATGCACAGGGAATATTTAAAGACAGCTCCCGCCCTACTACCATAAAAACACGTGTTATGGCAGGCAGCCATCAACTCGTACGGGTAGACCGTGAAGTTGCTACGCCGCTACCGTCGCATCTTCAACAAAGCTTTATTGATAATATCAAACAATACATTGCAAAGGCTGATGTAATTATATTATCAGATTATAATAAAGGCTTATTTTCGCCAGATTTGACTCAACAACTTATTGATGAGGCCAATGCCCAGGGTAAAAAAGTAATTATTGACCCCAAAGGCTTAAATTATTTAAAATACAAAGGGGCGTATATCATTAAGCCTAATCGTAAAGAACTTGCCGAGGCCGCCAAAGTGGAAAAAATAGGCAGCATTGAAGAAGTGCAGCAGGCAGCACAGATCATACTGAAACAGACTGGTGCCGAATATATTGTGGTTACCTTATCTGAACAGGGCATGGCCATTATAAGCCCGCTGGCTTATAAACTGTTGCCGGTAAAAGCTACCTCGGTGTTTGATGTTACCGGCGCTGGTGATACCGTAATAGCCACCATGGCCTACTTTATGGCCCAGGGCTTTAACATAGAAGAAGCGTGCGAACTGGCCAACCATGCAGCGGCTATCGTAATTAGGCAACCGGGCAGTGCAGTGACTACCGTAAATGAGATACTGCATGATATGGAAATCCGTTAACAACTATAAATTAAGGCAGCAATGCCCATCTGACGATACATTGAAATGGTAATTGAAGAATTATACGAACACCAAAACACCATACAAAAGGTAATTGAAACCCTTACCGGCGATATTGAATATGCCTGTAAGCTAATTACCGATGCCATAAACAACGGCAACAAGGTGCTTATAGCCGGTAACGGCGGCAGTGCTGCGGACGCCCAGCATATAGCAGCCGAGCTTAGCGGACGCTTTGTAAAAGAACGCCGCGCTTTGCCGGGCATTGCTTTAACGGTTGATACATCCGCGCTTACCGCAATAGCTAATGATTATGGCTATGAGCATGTGTTTTCGCGGCAGGTTGAGGCGCTGGCGCAACCAGGCGATCTGTTCATTGGTATATCCACCAGTGGTAACAGCCAGGGGATATTGAATGCTTTTAAGTCGGCAAGCCAGTTAGGGTGCAAAACCCTGGGCCTATCCGGCAGGGATGGCGGGAAAATGAATGGGATATGCGATTTAAACCTTGTAGTACCATCAAACATAACTGCCCGTATACAGGAAATGCACATACTTATAGGCCATATTTTGTGTAAGGCCGTTGACGAATTATTTTAATTTAACACCTTTTATGCGCCCTAATCTTGAACAAACACTGCTTGATAAGATCATATCCCTGCCTGCCCTTACAACTCAGATAGCCAACTGGAAGAAAGAGGATAAGCGGGTAGTTTTTACCAACGGCGTTTTTGATCTGCTGCATTTAGGGCATATTACTTACCTATCCAAGGCCGCAGAGTTAGGTGATAAACTGATCATCGGCCTTAACACGGATGCATCTGTTAAGCGGTTAAAGGGCGAAAGCCGACCGGTGAACGACCAAAATAACCGTGCGGCCTTATTGGCAGCCTTGTTTTTTGTGGATGCGGTTATCTTATTTGAAGATGATACCCCGCGCGACCTTATAGCGCACCTGCTGCCAGATATACTGGTTAAGGGAGCCGATTATACCGTTGACCAGATAGCCGGCGCTAAGGAAGTATTGGCCAATGGCGGCGAAGTAAAAACCATCAACCTGGTTGAGGGATATTCATCAACATCTATCATCAATAAAATAAGGGCGCAAACCACATAGCATGAAGGTACTGGTTATCCGTTTCAGCTCGATGGGTGATATAATTTATACTACACCCGTGGTACGCTGCCTTAAAAAGCAACTGCCCGATGCCGAAATACACTTTATAACCAAGCCCGCCTTTAAATATATATATGATAATAACCCCTATGTAGATAAGCTGCTGTTGTTAAAGCCAATATTGAATGAAACCATAGCCGAAATTAAATCTGAGCGATACGATTACCTCATCGACCTGCATAACAACCTTCGTACGGCTATCATCAAGATAAGGACAGGCATCAGATCATCTACCTACAGCAAACAGACTATCAGAAAATGGCTTAGTTTAAAGTTGCGTAAAAACCTTGTACCGCCATTGCACCTGGTGGACCGTTACATGAAAGCTGTACAGTTTTTAGGGGTAACAAATGACGGCCAACCTATTGATTATTATATCAAAGAAAACCACCAGCTGGCCAGTTTGCTGCCAGCATCGCACCAAAGTGGATATGTGGCGTTTGTAATAGGCGCAACGCACTTTACCAAGCGGATGCCTAATAAAAAAATCAGCAGCATTTGCGGTGATATTAATTTACCTATAGTATTACTGGGCGGCAACGATGTGACAGCAAACGGAGATGAAATTGCAGCGGCTGCAGGTGAAAAAGTATATAACTCATGCGGCAAAACCACTTTGGATGAATCGGTTTTTTTAGTTTCGCAGGCTAAAAGTGTTATAGGCTTTGATACCGGCCTTACCCATATTGCCGAAGCCTTTAAAAAGCCAATTGTATCTATCTGGGGCGGCACCATACCTGATCTGCTTGGTGTTCAACCCTATATGGTAAAAGAGTCATTGGTTTCGGGGATAGATCTGTATTGCCGCCCATGTTCTAAATTCGGGTTGGAAAAGTGCCCGCTCGGGCATTTTAAATGTATGTGGGATATGCCCGAGGCGCCTATTACAGATTTTGTAAACAGGTAGCTAATCTTCCGAAAAACTCTTTACCTTCGCCGCTCAAGCTAAATCAAAGCACAATGAAAAAAATTTTACTCTCAATTTGCTGCGCATTCGCAGTATCTGCAACTTTTGCACAAACCCCAACAGTGGGAATTAAAGGTGGTTTAAACCTTGCTTCGTTAACCAGTTCTTCTAACACCTCGTCCAGTAGCATTACTACCGGAACACTTACCTCTTTTTCTGCAGGTATTTTTGTTGACTTTAAAGCCGGGAGCAATTGGTCTGTACAGCCTGCATTACTTTACACGGGTAAGGGCGCTAAAGAGTCTGGCGAATTTGACGAAACCAATATCACTATTAAGGCAAAAATCAACTATCTGCAACTTCCATTAAACTTTGTTTACAATGTTAATTCAGTAGCAGGTACGTTTTACATCGGCGCCGGTCCGTATCTTGGATATGGTTTATCAGCAAAACTTGAAGGTAACAGCAATGGACAAAGTGAATCTGATGATATTGGATTTGGTGATGGCGAAGACCAATACAAAAGAATTGATGCTGGCGCTACAGCTCTTATTGGCTATAAATTTAAGCAAGGTGTATTATTGAATCTTAATTACGATTTGGGTTTAACAGATATATCAAACCAATCATCATCATCAACAAAAACGCGTGTCTTTGGCATTTCGGTAGGCTATGCTTTTTAATGCTAAGTTTTTTTAACAACTAAAGCGGGGCATTTGCTCCGCTTTTTTTATTTTTATAAACCATGAAAAAGCTGCTACTGATACGCCATGCCAAAGCCACCCACGAAAGCGGCTTCATAGATTTTGAGCGCCCACTGACAGATAAAGGTTTCCACCAGGCGGAGTTGATGGTTTCCAGATTAAATGCTGATCATATTAAACCGCAGATATTAATAGCAAGCCCTGCATTGCGAACACTCTCAACCGCAAACGTCTTTAGCCAGGCATTGGGCTTACCACAGGCTATCACCAACAGTAACATATATGATGCAAGCGAAAGCATGCTGTTAAAGGTGATTTATAACCTGCCTGATGAGCATGATTTTATTGCTTTGGTTGGGCACAACCCCGGTATAAGCCAGGTACTTTATTACCTGAGTAATGAAATTAAAGATGTGCCTACCTGTGCGATAGCACTAATAGAATTTGAAGTACAAAGCTGGATGGAACTATATGAGGGCGCCGGTAAACTTAGTTATTACAATACGCCAAAAATTAATTGATAGCATAGGTTTTCCCCGGTAGGGAGCGGATAAATCCCTGTAATTCCATATCAAGGAGTGTCATGGCTAACTGGCTTACAGGCATATCCGCCCTGAGAGAAAGATCATCTATTGCGAGCGGAGCTTTATTTAACTGAATTATTTCAAATACTTTACGCTCCTCTTCAGACAGATCTATAGGCAGTGTCAACTGATCGGGCATGCCTTTAGCTTCTGAATTCCTTTCCCACCCCAGGCTATAAGGCAGATCGGCGGTACAGGTTAATAATCCAGCCTTGTTATTGCGGATGAGGAAGTTACAGCCTTCAGAATATTCATCTCCCAGCCTTCCGGGGAAAGCAAACACATCGCGGTTATAACTATTGGCTATCTCGGCCGTTATCAAAGCACCACCTTTTATACTTGCCTCAACAACTATTGTGGCATCTGCCATGCCCGCTACAATGCGGTTGCGCTGCGGAAAATTATCTTTAGTAGGCACCGTTTCTGATGGGTACTCGGTAAGCAAACCACCATTTTGCTGCATCTTTTCGGCCAGCGAGCGGTTACCTGCCGGGTACATCCTGTCAAAGCCATGGCCCAATACGCCAACGGTAGGAATGTTTAACCGCAGGCTTTCCCTGTGCGCTGCCGTGTCTACACCTAAAGCCAGGCCGCTAACTACGAGTACATTATATTCCTGCAACTCTTCAATCAACTGCCTGCATAGGTTTCGGCCATAGTCGGTAGCATTACGGGTGCCAACAACGCTGATAACGCGCTGATTATTAAGATTGGCATTACCTTTTGAGTATAAAAGAAGGGGTGAGTCGTGGCAGCTTTTTAGCTTGCGCGGATAACGCGCATCCGTATAATATATAACATCTATGTTATTGCGCTCAATAAAATCCAGCTCACGTTCCGCCCGTTTCAGCGCTTCATCAAAATCAGTACTTACTAACGTTTTTGCCCCTACCCCTCTGGCTTTGGTCAGCGCATCTTTTGAAAGTTTAAATACCTGCTCGGCGCTCCCAAACTGGCTAATCATTGATTTTGCCAGCACAGGACCAATTTTTTTGAGAAAAGTTAAAGCTATTTGATGGTGTAACGACATAAGATTTAAGCGAGCACCAATATAACGCTTTAGCCTAAAATTATTAGCAAAAAATAAAACTACAAAAATAGTTTGCAAACTATAAAAATAGTTTTACCTTAGCCTAACTATAAAAATAGTTTGCAATGAAACACAAGGAACTCACCAAAGCCGAGGAACAGATTATGCAGATACTATGGCAGTTAAACGAAGCTATAGTAAAAGACATATTGGAGCAAATGCCCGACCCCAAACCAGCATACAATACCGTATCAACCGTAGTGCGGGTATTAGAAGGCAAAGGGTTTATTGATCATAAAGCCTATGGCAATTCACATGTGTATTTCCCGCTTATCAGCGAAGCTGAATATAAAAAGTATACCATTGATAAGCTGATGACCAACTACTTTGATAACTCTTATAAAAGCCTGGTATCCTTTATTGCCGATGAAAAAAAGCTTGGTGTTAAGGAGCTGGACGAATTAAGTGAACTGATTGAAAAACTTAAATCGCAAAAAAAATGAGCTGGCTACATTACCTTATAGAAGCGAATATATACCTGGGGGTATTTTATTTATGCTACCGCTTGCTGCTTGATAACAATACCCACTATACACTTGGCCGGGTGTATCTGATCTCAGCATGCATTTTGGCTTTTATAATTCCGCTTACACAGGTAAGTGCCTTAAAATCAGCACCTGCTCAAAGTATACAAACGGTTTCTGTGCGTACCTCTTATGTACCATTCACAAACATAGAGCAGCATACCGCTAAAACTGCACCATCTATTCAAATAACCCTTAATGATATATTGGCATACATTTATGCCGCCGGTGTATTAGTTGCATTTATTGTTTTCGTTATCAGGCTATGGCGTTTATATAATTTAACAAAAGCCGGTAAATCACAAGAAACCTCAGAATACCAACTTGTTAAGCTGACTGAAAGCCATACGGCCTTTTCATTTTTTAATTACCTGTATATAGGTACAGATCTGCAACAGCCCCATACCATTATAGCCCATGAAATGGTACATATCCGCCAAAAACACTCTGTAGACATCCTGTTTCTGGAGATTTTGAAAGTGGTCAACTGGTTCAGTCCTATAGTATATATGTTTCAGCAAAGCCTGAAAACGGTGCATGAATATATAGCCGACGAGCAAACCGCGGCCCTTGAAAATGACACGCTGGCTTATTCATCTTTCCTGCTTAGCAGCGCTTATGGACTGCCAGGTGCCTCCGTTACTCATTCATTTTTTAATAACAATCTTTTAAAAAGGAGAATAATCATGTTAAATCAAAAACGGTCGGGTAAGTTAGCAAGGCTAAAATACCTGGCAGCAGTACCACTTTGTGTGGGGATGCTTGGCGCATCAACACTGGTGTTTAGTAAGGATTACGGGCTAATAGATCTGTCTCCACGAAAGGCAATGCCTGTAGCTGCAAAAGCAGACAGCGCAAAATATACCCTTAAATTAACAGATATTGCCGCTAACATTTCTGGAATATCAGATAAGGTGGTTGTAGACAAAGAGGACGGTTTTAAGAGAGAGTACACTGTAGCAACACTAACCAAAGAGCAACAAACAGAAGCCAAGCAACATGGTTACCTAATAGAAATTGTACCGCGCGAATCACTCAAAGCCGATACTACGTTTGCTACGAAGCCACCTGCCATTATAAAAAACGGTAATATCATACAGGAAAGGGGCTATTTAATAGATGATAAAACCGAGTATTTTACTGTAACAGTTACAGATAACAATGGCAACGAAAAAACCTATAACAGTACAGATGCTACCGATGCCGAGCGCAAAATGCTGGCGGAAAAATACGGATACAAGTTTTTTAATTACGACATGAAAGGGTATCTGAAAAAGGTAAACGCCCCTGCATCCGTACAGCAAAAACAACGTAACCTTCCGCCTCCACCACCGCCGCCGACTGTAGTTAAGTCGCCTTTTGAAACGTTCGTAGACTACCTTTCTGCTACTGTAAAATATCCTGCGGAAGCTGTTAAAAGTAAACGAAGCGGAGGTACATTATTAAATTTCCATGTAGATGAAGGAGGGAATGTAACCAACGCGAATGTAATGGGCAAAGCCGGGCTTGGTTTGAATGAAGCCTTATTGCAATCGGTAAAAAGCTTTAAAGGCAAAATAAAATCCCCGGCAGGCGATTATAAACTGGGTATTAATTTCATGATGCTTGGAGATAATAATGTAAAGTTTCCGCCTCCGGTTGCTACTAAAGATGAAAACTACATAGGCGTAATTAACATTGTGGGGATGACAGATGCTCAGCAAAAAGGTCTAAAGAATATCCCGCCGCCACCGCCACCGGTTGTTAAAAAAAATGCAGCAGTTGCGCCACCAACAGCAGCCCAGATAAGCAAAAGGCCGCCGCCACCACCACCATTTGATGCCGCTTATAAAGATCTTATTACTTACCTGAAAAAACATACCCGTTATCCCACTGTGGCTTTTCAAAACAAAGTTAACGGGCATGTATTGTTATCTCTTGATATAAATAAAGACCACAAAGTAACAGGTGTAAAAGTTGATAAAGGATTTGATCCTGCGTGCGATGCCGAAGCTGCACGGGCCTTAAGTACTTACAGCCAAACTATTAATAAGGCACCCGGTACCTATAAACTGGCAGTTACTTTTATGCTGACCAACAGTGATGAATCACAGTATTATGCGCCAAAGCCATTAACTAATGATGTTATCAATCAAAAAAACTTTATAGGACAGGCAACGCTTATTTTCTCTACTAACTAAACCACACGCTATGCTTTTACATAGATAACCTGCTTGGTTTCAAAGAAATCCTCATCAAAATAATCCTTGAGGTAGAATTGCTGCACGGCTAAACCCGCGTCGGCAATTTCTTGCGTTAAGTCCCCTCCTTTTAAATAGAGTATCCCGTTAGCCAGTTTATTTTTTGATTGCTTATTGAATTTTCCCTTTACCCATGGGTAAAAATCTTTAAGCTGGGTTACCGCGCGCGACACCACAAAGTCGAATTTCTCCCTGATATCCTCGGCCCTTGAGTGTGATGCACGCAGGTTTTGAAGCCCTAAGGCCTGTGCGACTTCAGTTACTACCTTTACTTTTTTTCCTATGCTATCAACCAGGTGAAACTGTGTTTGCGGAAACATAATAGCCAATGGTATGCCGGGAAAGCCCCCGCCTGTACCTACATCAAGTACTGTTTCGCCGGGTAAAAAAGGCATTACTTTGGCTATGCCCAACGAGTGCAGCACGTGGCGCTCATACAACAGATCAATATCCTTACGCGATATCACATTGATCTGGTTGTTCCAAAAAGTATAAAGTTCCTGCAGGCGGCCAAATTGCTCCTGCTGCTGCGCAGTAATATCAGGAAAGTATTTCAACAGGATATCAGATGTCATCCTTTTTATAACGGTTTATGATGTTACCCAATAAATACCTGCCCCTAAATAGCTGAGCTTTGACCGTCCCCAAAGGTAAATCAAGCTGTTGGGCAATTTCTTCATATGACAGTTCATCGAAGTAACGTAAAATAATCAGGTTACGGTAACGCGGGGGCAAACTTTCTATTAGTAATTTTAATTCGGTAGTTTGTTGCTTTTTGATGGATGACTCTTCAGGGTTCAGCGAATCTGCCTTTATTTGCAGCGGTTTTTCATCACCCTCATCATCCAGCATTCCGTGTATAGATTGTGTATTTAATTTCTTTTTGCGGATAAAATCAATACAGTTATTGGTAGCCACCCTGAATAACCATGTACTAAAAGCAAATTCAGGTTGATATTTATCTAATTTTTCAAATGCTTTGGCAAAGGTTTCCACAGTCAGATCCATAGCATCCTCTTTATTATTTACCATCTTAAGCACCATAAAATAAATGGAATCCTTGTAACGGTGCATCAGGTCGGCATAAGCTCTTTGGTTGCCCTCCCTTGCTTTCACAACAAGATGAAAATCGTTTTTAGCGTTCTCTGTAAAGTTCTTATTTACTTCCATCGCGTTGTTTTAATAAAGGTACCAATCAATCCAAACACATTTAAATATATGTAATATACTATATCTAAAAAGGGTAACCACCATATCAGATCGCCGCACTGCAATTTGTTAAATATCTTTCGATAGATAAAAAACTGCAATATCGCCCTGAATATTAGAACACCCGCTGCAAATAATGGTTCAAAATTTAAAATAATGAACAAAATAAACAGAACATAAAACAGAAAACCGCTTACGGCATCCAGGCTAAGCATGCGCCGATGCTGGTTTTTATACAATTTCCCAACGCCCATGTGCCTCTTCTTTTGCCGGAACCAACCGCCTAATGTAGTTTTCGCGTCACTGTAAGTAAATGTATCCGGGTGTATCTCTATAGCCGTATTTGTTGCGTTTGCGTTTTGGTTGACAAACAGATCATCATCCCCGCTCATAACATGCATGTGCGAAGCGAAGCCTTTTGCCCCAAAAAACAGGCTTCTGGTGTAGGCCAGATTGCGTCCTATGCCCATATAAGCGTCACCTATAAGTGCTGCAGATAAGTAGTTAATAGCCGTTTTAAGCGTTTCAAAACGTATAAAAGGGCTCAGAAAATTAGTGGTTTTAGTATAGGGCGAGTACCCTAATACAATTTGTGTTGATGCATTGAAGTTAGCGGCCATACGGGTTACCCAATGCAGGGTAGCCGGTTTGCAATCGGCATCGGTAAATAAAAAATGGTTGTTTTTTGCTGCTTTTATACCCAGGGTAAGCGCAAATTTTTTGCCGGTTTTATACCGCTCGTGCTCGGTAACTGTTACAATTTTAAGGTGTGGAAATTCGCTTTGAATATCCATCAATATCACATCAGATCCGTCGGTAGAACAATCGTTTACCACCACTACCTCATAATCCGGGTATTTTTGCTGCAATATATAAGGCAGGTTTTGCCTTAAGTTATCAGCCTCGTTACGTGCACTTATAATAACTGAAACCGGCAGGTTAGTCTCCGGCAGCTCGGTACGAGGGTTATAACTTGCAAGCCTGCTGTGGTTAGCTAACAGATAATACAGTTGAACGATAAAACAAAGCTGAAATAAAATGAATAATGCCTCTTGAATATAAGCTTCCAAACCCTATATAATAAACAGCAAATTTGTTAAAAATCGCCGAGAAAACCGACTATTCTTTTAAGCTGATTATTAGCTGTATAATTCTGCATACCTATCAATCGCAACAATCTAACAATGCAGCAATTAAGCAACGGGCAATACAAACGGTTTTCGTAATTTTGCCAGAATAAATGAAATTCACTTTACAAGCACAAGATCCTCTTTCTAAAGCCCGGGCGGGCGAGTTGGTTACCGACCATGGTGTAATACAAACGCCTATTTTTATGCCTGTGGGCACAGCAGGTACGGTAAAAGCTGTACATCAGCGTGAGCTTAAAGATGATATTAAGGCGCAGATCATATTAGGCAATACCTACCATCTATATTTAAGGCCAGGTTTAAGCACGCTGGAACAAGCAGGCGGCCTGCATAAATTTAACGGCTGGGATGGCCCTATACTTACCGATAGCGGCGGTTACCAGGTGTATTCGCTTACCGAGGTACGCAAGATAAAGGAAGAAGGGGTAACATTCCGCTCTCATGTGGACGGCTCAAAACACCTTTTTACTCCCGAAAACGTGATGGATATTCAGCGCATCATAGGCGCGGATATCATTATGGCTTTTGATGAATGCACCCCCTATCCATGCGAGTATAACTATGCTAAACGCTCGATAGAGATGACCCATCGCTGGCTTAAACGCTGCTGCGACAGGTTTGATAATACCGAGCCGAAATATGGTTACAGCCAAACACTTTTTCCTATAGTTCAGGGGTCGGTTTACAAGGATCTGCGGGTGCGTTCCGCGGAAGTTATCGCCTCTTTTGAACGCGAAGGGAACGCCATTGGAGGCCTTTCTGTAGGTGAACCGGCAGAAGAAATGTATGCTATGACGGAGGTGGTTTGCGATATATTACCACAGCATAAACCCCGGTATTTAATGGGCGTAGGTACTCCTGTCAACATACTTGAAAACATTGCGCTGGGCATTGATATGTTTGATTGCGTTATGCCTACGCGTAACGCGCGCAACGGTATGCTTTTTACTAAAGATGGCATCATCAATATCAAGAACGAAAAGTGGAAAAACGACTTTTCGCCGATTGAAGCAGACAGTGATCTGTTTGCCGATAAGGTTTATACCAAAGCTTACCTGCGCCATTTGATACATAGCGGCGAAATGCTTGGCGCACAGATAGCCACCCTGCATAACCTGCACTTTTATTTGTGGCTGGTAACCCAGGCACGCAATAAAATCATCGCCGGAGAGTTTTACGACTGGAAGAACAAAATGGTGAACCGCTTAGGTACAAGACTATAAATGAAGGCTTTTTTTCGTAAATATCTCACTGTTATCGATAGGTACATCATGGGGAAATACCTGGGCACATTCGTGTTTACGCTCGGGATATTCCTGGTGATCTCCGTTATATTTGATGTATCTGAACATTTGGATAACTTTTTAAATAAAAAGTCATCTTTAAATGATATCATATTTAAGTATTACGCTGGTTTTATACCCTTTTATCTGATGCTTTTATCGCCGCTTATCAACTTCTTAGCGGTGATATTTTTTACGGCTAAAATGGCCAATCAAACAGAAATTGTTCCCATTTTAACAAGCAGGGCCAGCTTTTATCGTTTTTTGCGTCCTTACACGCTATCTGCAGCATTAATATTCGTGGTATCGCTTTTATTGAATTTGTACGTTATTCCGTATACAAACAAGCTAAAAGTTGACTTTGAAAGCGCCAATTTCTTTGCAAACGATGATCCATCCAAGAGTGAGGTACATATTCAATTGGATAAACACACCTATGTTTACCTTCAATCGTACGACCCTGATATGAAGACGGGATACCAGTTTATGATGGAAAAATTTGATGGCGATGTGCTTAAAGAAAAACTTACAGCCACCAGTATCAAGTATGATTCGGTTAAAAACCACTGGATAATTAACAACCCATATATTAGGTATGTAGATGGTTTAAAAGAAACTATCAGAAAGAATATACCATCTATAGATACGGTTTTGGATATGCGCCCGATAGACTTTGAAGCCCATGATAATGTGGTAAGCAATATTTACGGGGCCATGTCTTTAGCCACTTTAAACCAGGGTATCGAGAAGGAAAAAATACGCAGTACAGGCGCCGTTATAGATATGCAATTTGAAAAATATCGCCGCTTTGTAGAGCCTTTATCATCATTTGTACTGACTTGTATAGGCGTTGCCATAGCATCCAGAAAGGTACGCGGAGGGGTTGGATTACCCCTGGGCATCGGTATTTTTATATGTTTTACGTACATCGTGGTCAATAAATTTGCCTTTGTTTTTTCGATAAAAGGCGGCTTTAGCCCTATTATTTCAGTCTTTATCCCTAACGTTTTGTTCGGCATTCTGGGGTATGTCCTTATTGTTAAAGCACCAAAATAATGCTTCAAAACACCAACAATTCCGGCTTAAATAAGAACCTTTTACTACTGCATTTCACAGTTTTTATATGGGGTTTTACCGGAATTTTAGGTCAGCTGATATCAATTTCTGCCGTAAATTTGGTTTGGTACCGTGTGCTTATTGCGAGTGTTTCGCTGTTTTTATACTTTAAATTCAGCAAAAAAGCGTTTAAGATAAGCCCTAAAACGATGCTGAATTTCGCCCTTACCGGCGCGTTAGTAGGCGGGCACTGGATACTTTTTTTCGCTTCCATCAAGCTTTCAACTGTGCCGGTAACGCTGGTTTGCCTCTCATCCATCACACTTTTTACAGCGGTTTTTGAGCCGCTTATCAACAAAAAACGCATCTCTAAACTGGAGATCATCAGCGGTATTTTTATCATTATCGGCATATTTCTAATATTCAAATTTGAAACACAATACACTAAGGGCATCATAGCCGGGTTGGCAAGCGCTGTACTGGCAAGCCTTTTTGCTATCATAAACGGGCGCCATGTTAAAATATATGAAGCACCTGTTATAGCGTTTTATGAGTTATCAGGAGCGTTTATATGGATAACAATTTACCTTTTTATAACTGCAGGAAGCACTGGTTTTATTGTGCCTAAACCAACTGATATTGGTTACTTGGTGCTGCTTGGAACCGTTTGTACATCGCTTGCCTATGTAGCCGGCGTATCAGTTATGCGCGAACTTTCGGCTTTCAGGGTAGCACTTATAACCAACCTGGAGCCAGTTTATGGCATCATCATGTCTTTCCTTTTTTTCACAAATACCAGTACCATGACTACTGGTTTTTGGATAGGCGCCGCAATTATTTTATCTACTATTTTCCTGTTTCCTGTCGCCCAAAAACAAGTGGCCAGGCGCCGGAGCATCTAACCTTTTTCTTAAACTTTTCACTGCAATTTACGCCCTAACTAATGCAGGGTAGGGGAAAAGCGCGCTTAAATTTAAAGCCCTTTTTAGCCCATTTAAGACACTTTAATTTTTTGAGGCATTATTCCCGTTCCTTAGCAATTCGTTTAAACAGAGGCAAAATCAACTTTTAGATTAGTGTAATAAGTTCCAATTAACCCAAATCGGGCTGAATAAACTACATTATATCTTATTTCATCTTTAACAACTGTATTCTAAATTAATATTATCAACATAAATAAATAATAATCAATTATTTATTGAGATCAACTATTTTGATACATCAATTAAATAACTTATTATAACATCCCAATTACTAATATTTTTAGCAACACCATCTTTAATAAGTGATTTTTACATTTAATAAACTGATAATGAGTATAAATTAGTTATTTATTTAAATATATACTTACATCAAATAAAATTCGATTAAAGTGATGTTAAAGTGTATTGAGGTTATAATTACAACTTTGATAAAAACTGATTAGGTAACTCCTGCTTGTATACAGGAATCAATTTTGGTTGAAAATTCTTCAGAAAAAATCGTGTATTTGTAAGGCTGTTAAATTACTGTTGCATTTAAGCCAACGCCCCAAGGTGGAAATTTTAATTAGTAACGGATACATACTGCTTCGACTTTAAATAGCAAACTGATAAAAGTCTCAATTCTGTAAGTAGCAAATTTCAGAAAGGCCACAATTTAATATGCCAAATAGAGTATGCACAGTAGTGCGAGTCTGTTTCAAATTCAGGATAAAATCTGCATATTGTATAAACTTTATTTGCAACGAACCATGAGCATCAAAAATATCATTGCCCTTATTATTGTTGTACTGCTTACAGTAGTGATCATGCAAAATACCGACCAGGTAAAATTTACTGTTTTGTTCAGCACCATGTACATATCAAAGGTACCTATGCTAACTGCCGTATCTGTTGTGGCTTTTATTTTGGGGGTACTGGTTGGCCGCCCAAAAAACAAAAAGTATAATATCAGCGAGCATTACGACGACATCCATGGAAAAGAAGACTCCAATACACTAAGTGATGAAGATCGGGATTATATTAGTTGAGTGGTGAATGGTGAGTAGAGAGTAGTAAATGGAAATACGGAGGTAGTGGTAGACGAGTGGGGATGCAATAAGTGAAAAGCGCAGAACAATGAATCCGAAAGCAAAGGCCTCTAAAATATCATCGACAAAAATGCCGGTACTGCAAGCTACATCTTGACTTCAGACTCTCGACTTCCGACTTCCGACTCTTCACTCCCTGTCCACATCACATATTATAAAAAACTTGGCAGGTTTCCTCAAGATGCTGCAGAATTGGCGTTGATTCAAATATACCAAACACCGATGCGCCAGACCCGCTCATACTGGCGTATAAAGCGCCGCGCTCGTACAGTTCGGCTTTTACGCCACGTATAACCGGATGATCGTTGAATATATGGGCTTCAAAGTCATTCCGAATTTGCCTTTTCCAGGCCGTTACAGGCATTTTTACCAGGTCATATACAGTTTCATTAACCTGAGCTGGTTTAACGCCCCTGTAAGCCTCTGCAGTTGATACATGGGCATCAGGCATCACCAGTACGATAGCATAGGCAGAAAGGTCTAAATTTACCGGTTCAAACTCGTCGCCTTTTTCAAAAGCATACACCGGCTTGTTGTTAATAAAGAAAGCACAGTCGGCCCCGAGTTTGCGGGCATAGCCCATCATCGCTTCTTCATCAAGCCCAAGCTTAAATTGCTGGTTCATTAGTTTAATAAAAAACGCAGCATCGGCAGAGCCTCCTCCAAGCCCTGCTCCTATCGGAATATTTTTATGCAGGTGAATTTTT
Organism: Mucilaginibacter litoreus; assembly: GCF_042676805.1. Classification (NCBI taxonomy): domain Bacteria; kingdom Pseudomonadati; phylum Bacteroidota; class Sphingobacteriia; order Sphingobacteriales; family Sphingobacteriaceae; genus Mucilaginibacter; species Mucilaginibacter litoreus. The sequence continues at coordinate 475,063 of NZ_JBHTHZ010000001.1, forward strand.
ACCGGAGGCAGGTTGGGGAAATCGCGCTTCAGCAAATGATATCCTTTTATGCAAAGGTTATCCTCTTCCCTTCCGGGTATGCCAAGTCCGCTCGCCTCAAAGCTTAACTCCGTTGACTCTACAGCTTCCAGCACATCATAAATTTTCACCGGGTAGAAAACGGTTTCCAGATCATGATAACCGTCGGGGCGACGGGCGGTAATATTAAGTCCGATATTTATTTTGGCGTTGGGAAAAACGATCATTGAAAATTGATTAACACGGTTGCTATTTTTGCACAACCATAGGATACCAAAATTAGTTTATTTTTATTTGTGGTGGAATTGTTCAGTGGTTCATCAGTCCAATAGTTCATTGGTACCATTAAACCACTCACTTAATCAACCACTCACCCAATCAACCATAATATGAGACAGTACCTCGATTTGATGCGACACGTGATGGAAACCGGGGCGCAAAAGCATGACCGCACCGGGACAGGGACCCTTAGCGTGTTTGGATACCAGATGCGCTTTGATCTGAAAGAAGGCTTTCCGCTGATTACAACAAAAAAGCTGCACCTCAAATCCATCATCCATGAGCTGATCTGGTTTTTGAGCGGAGATACCAACATCAAATATCTTAAGGATAACGGCGTGCGCATTTGGGATGAATGGGCCGATGCCGAGGGCAACCTGGGGCCGGTATATGGTTACCAATGGCGTAGCTGGCCCACACCCGACGGTAAGCACATCGACCAGATAAGCCAGTTGGTAAACATGATCAAAAACAACCCCGATTCGCGCCGGCTGATCGTATCGGCCTGGAACGTGGCGGATGTTAACCAGATGGCGCTTCCGCCCTGCCATACGCTGTTCCAGTTTTATGTTGAGCCAGCCGACCCTTCAAAAGGTGAAACCAGAGGTAAACTATCCTGCCAGTTGTACCAGCGTAGTGCCGACATTTTTTTAGGCGTACCATTCAATATTGCTTCATACGCTTTGCTTACCATGATGGTGGCGCAGGTATGCGACCTGGATTACGGCGACTTTATCCACACCTTTGGCGACGCGCATATCTACAACAACCACCTGGAGCAGGCAGAGCTACAATTGAGCCGCGACCCAAGGCCTCTGCCAACCATGAAGATCAACCCGGAGGTTAAGGACATCTTCGGTTTTAAATTTGAAGATTTTACCCTGGAAAACTATGATCCGCATCCGCACATCAAAGGGGTAGTTGCGGTTTAGGCTGATTGTTTGTAAATTTGGTATTATGACCGTAATAGAAATCAAGGACGAGATCAAAAAGGTGCTTGACGAGGTGCCGGAAGAGAACCTACCCGATGTTTTAGTTCTTTTAAAAGAATTACAGTCGACTGCTACTGACAAGGCTAAACGCATTGCTCTTTTTCAAAAAATAGTTGAGGAGGACAAAGAGGTGTTTCAAAGACTTGCACAATGATCGATGTAAAAGAGGTAGAATACTATCACAACATTTTGATTGAACAATTTGGTGGTAGTAAAGGTATCCGTGATATGGCCGGATTACAAGCAGCACTGGCAAGGCCATACATGACTTTCGATAATCAAGATCTTTATCCTACCGCTGTTGAAAAGGCTACAGCCATATTTGAAAGCCTCATCATCAATCATCCATTTATTGATGGCAACAAAAGGATAGCTTATGCCTTACTTCGAATTATTTTAGCCGAAGCTGGCCTTACCATCAATGCCTCTCAAGAAGACAAGTATGAGATGGCGATATCTGCAAGCATGGGAACTATTAAATTTGACCAAATCAAAGATTGGGTCGCCTCAAAAATTATTTGACCCAATGACAATTTCTATCATAGTAGCCATCGCCGAAAATTACGCGATAGGCAAAAACAACCAGTTGCTTTGGCACATGCCGAATGACCTGAAGCATTTCAAAGAGATAACATCAGGCCGTACCATCATCATGGGTCGAAAAACTTTTGACTCTGTTGGAAAGCCTTTGCCCAAAAGGCGCAATATTGTGGTAACCCGGCAGGACATATCCTTACCAGGATGCGAAGTTGTAAAATCCATAGACGAAGGCCTGGCCCTCTGTGCTGGCGAGGATGAAGTATTTATTGGTGGCGGTGCGGAAATATACCGCCAGGCAATGGATATTACCGACAGGATTTACCTGACCATCATTCATCATGATTTTGATGCGGATACCTTTTTCCCGGAAATAGATTATCAGAGATGGAATGAAGTGAGCCGTGAATACCATGATGCAGACGAAAAAAATCCTTATCCCTACTCATTCATTACACTCAACCGGCGGTAACAAAAACAGATAATATTTTGTTTCAATTAAAAATTTCATGCTTGTGAAATTTTATTAGATTTGCCGTCTTATTTAAAAAAGCTTATAAACTAATTCAATACATATTATAATTCGCGATGCAAGGTAAAGGGGTTATTAAATTTTTCGCCATTCTGCTGGCTGTGGTATGTTTATACCAGCTATCATTTACGTGGGTGGCCCGTAAAGTTGAGAATGATGCGAAAGCATACGCCAAGGGTAATGCCGAAAAAGAAAGAGCGTATCTTGATTCTATTTCTACACAACCGGTATACCCGGTGCTTGGCCATACTTACCAGTATTGTGTTGACAGGGAGCTTGCCCTGGGTCTGGACTTAAAGGGCGGCATGAACGTTACCATGCAGATATCCCTGCGCGAACTGGTGACAGCCTTGTCAAACAACAATAAAGATGTTGTATTTAACCAGGCTTTGGCCAATGCGCAAACCAGGAGCGTAACCGAGCAAAAAGATTACATTACCCTTTTTGTTGATGAATACGAAAAGCTGAACCCTAATGGAAAGCTGGCCGCTATTTTTGCAAACAACAGCAACCAGGATAAATTAAAGTTCAACTCATCAAACAGCGATGTTGAAGCTTATTTGAAAGATCAGGCTAATACTGCAGTACAGCAATCATACACTGTACTGCACACCCGTATCGACCAGTTTGGCGTAACCCAGCCAAACATACAGCTGCAAAAAAGCACCAACCGTATACTGATTGAGCTGCCAGGTGTAAAAGAGCCTGAGCGTGTACGTAAATTATTATCTGGTACTGCCAAGCTGGAGTTTTATGAAACTTTTGACAATACCGAAGTATACGGCCTGTTAAACAACATTAACAGCATACTGGCTGCAAAAAGCAAAACAGTTAAGGATACCGCGAAAGCGGATACAGCAAAGGCTGCAGCTACAGCTAAAGCTGCTACCGCAAAAGATTCTGCGGCATCACTGTTAAGCAAATTAAAGAACAATCCCAATAAAGATTCGGCAAGCCTGACCAATAAAACACAGGCCGCAGCAAACCCGTTATTCGCTATCATGATGCCGGGTATATACCAGGGTCCGGATGGCCAGCCTCAGTTGGCTCCAGGCCCGGTGGTAGGTCGCGCTCAACAAAAAGATACCGCTAAAGTAAACAGCTATCTGCGAAGTGCGGATGTTAAAGCCGTATTGCCTCAAAACATCAAATTTTTATGGGGTGTAAAACCAGAGAAGGATACAAAAGTATTTGACCTGTATGCAATAAAACTTAGCGGTGCCGAAAACGGCCCCGTACTTTCGGGCGATGTTATTACCAACGCTAAAGATGATGTTGACCCTGTTAAAGGTGGCTATGAGGTTACCATGTACATGAACTCTCAGGGCGCCCAGAAATGGAAAAACATCACTGCCGAAGCATCTGCAGGGGTTAACAAAAAAGCTATTGCCATTGTGCTTGATGATAATGTTTACTCTGCCCCTAACGTTCAGAATGAGATCTCTGGCGGTGTATCATCAATATCAGGCGGTAACTTTAGCCAGGAAGATACCAAAGACTTGGCCAACGTGTTAAAAGCGGGCCGCCTGCCTGCACCGGCACGTATCATTGGCGAAGCGGTTGTTGGCCCGTCATTAGGCCAGGAAGCTATCAGCGCAGGTTTATTATCATGTGTTTTAGGCTTGGTGGTGATTTTGATATTCATGATCGCCTACTATAACCGTGCCGGTACGGTTGCAGTTATAGCAGTATTAGTGAACGTTTTCTTCCTGATGGGTGTATTGGTAAGTTTACGCGCCGTACTTACCCTGCCAGGTATCGCCGGTATATTACTAACGTTGGGTGTAGCTGTTGACGCTAACGTACTGGTTTATGAGCGTGTGCGCGAAGAGCTTGGCTTAGGCAAATCTATCCGCATAGCAATTGTGGATGGTTTTAAACATGCATTGCCTTCTATATTAGATGCTAACATCAGTACTTTCTTAACCGGTGTTATCCTCTTTGTATTTGGCTCGGGCCCAATACAAGGTTTCGCAACAACCTTAATGATCGGTATTATCACTACCCTGTTCTGCTCATTACTGATATCAAGGTTGATATTTGAGTTTATGCTTGAAAAAGGCTGGGATATCAAGTTTTCACGCCCATGGAGCTCACATACCTTTAAAAACGCTAATTATGCGTTCGTTAAAAACCGCTTTAAATTCTATGCTTTCTCTGGCATATTCATTATCGCGGGTTTAATATCCATGTTTACCCGTGGTTTTAACTACGGTGTTGACTTTGGCGGCGGGCGTACCTATGTAGTGAAATTCAACCCATCGGTTACTACCGAAGATGTACATAACGTGGTTGACCCTGTGCTTGGCCGTGGTACCGAAGTAAAAACTTACGGCTCTGATAAGATCAGCATTACTACCAACTACCTGATCAATGACAATGCAGAGAGCACTGATGCGAAGGTAGAGGCTACCTTAATTAAGGCTTTAGCTGCTAATCCGGCTACTACAATTACTTCTAAACAGATCCTTAGCCACCAAAAGGTTGAGGCTACTGTTGCCAACGAGGTTAAATCTTCGGCAAAATGGACCATCATTATTGCTATCATTGTAATCTCGGCTTATATCTTGATCCGTTTCCGTAAATGGCAATTCAGCCTTGGGGCGATGGTTGCAACAGCGCATGACTCATTACTGGTGCTTTCGTTCTTCTCATTGTTCAAAGGTGTTTTACCATTCTCTTTGGATATCGACCAGGCATTCATCGCAGCGCTGTTAACGGTAATAGGTTATTCCATCAACGATACGGTTGTGGTATTTGACCGTATCCGCGAGTTTCTTAATCATCATCACGCAAAAACAGACGATCCACAGGTAGTTATCAACGAGGCTATTAACAGTACCTTAAGCCGTACCATAATTACCGCCCTTACCGTGGTATTAATTCTGGTGGTATTATTCCTGTTTGGTGGCGATGTTATCCGTGGCTTTGCATTCGCATTGTTGATTGGTGTACTTTTCGGTACTTATTCATCAATTTGTGTGGCATCGCCGGTTATCGTCGACTTTGGAAAGAAAGATCTGAAATAATTAAATTGTGACATTATTTTGAAAGGCTCCAAAGAACATTTGGAGCCTTTTTTGTTTTACAACTATAAGCTTCTCCCACACCCTTCCCTAAAGGAAGGGCTTTATAAGTTTCTCCGTTACAGGAAGAGACAGAGGGGCTTTTAAAATTAAAATATTTGCTTCATGAACGGCACTGATCAATCAAAATTCCCGACAGTAGTTATAATAGGCGGCGGCTTTGGCGGCATACAGGTTGCCAAACAGCTAAAAGATAAACCTGTTGAGATTATTCTTATAGATAAACACAACTATCATACTTTTCAGCCATTATTATACCAGGTAGCAACAGGCAGCCTTGAAGCTGAATCAATCGCCTTTTCGCTGCGTAAAAATTTCGACGAGCAGAAGAATTTACGGTTCCGTAATACCGAAGTGCTGGGTATAAGCGCCGAAACTAACACTGTGCATACAGCTATTGGTGATATTGCTTATGATTACCTGGTAATTGCAACGGGGTCTACAACCAATTTCTTTGGCAATAAAGAGATTGAGCATTATGCTATGCCGATGAAATCTATACCAGAAGCCATGAACCTGCGCTACCTGGTATTACAAAACCTTGAGGAAGCCGTTTTAAAGCCCTCCAGGGAAGAAAGGGTTCCGTACCTGTCGTTTGTACTGGTAGGTGCCGGCCCTACCGGTGTAGAGCTTGCAGGGGCATTGGCAGAGTTGCGCAACCATGTACTTAATAAGGATTACCCCGAACTGGCCAAAGAAGAAATGAAAGTTTACCTGGTAGACTTTTTACCAAAAGTATTGGGCCCGTTCTCTGACGAAGGCTCCAAAGCCGCCGAAGGTTATTTGAAAGATATGGGCGTAGAGGTATTACTGGGCGTAAAGGTAGAAAGTTATGATGGCAACCAAATAAAGTTTGAAGGCGGTAAAAGCATACAAACTAAAAATGTGATATGGTCTGCCGGGGTAATGGGCGTGGTACCTGAAGGGGTTTCAAAAGATGTTATTGAACGTGGCAACCGTATTAAAGTTGATAATATATGCCGTGTGGTAGGTTCATCAAATATTTTTGCCATTGGCGATGTGGCAGCCATGATTACGCCCGAAACGCCTAAAGGCCATCCGGGTGTGGCGCAGGTAGCCATACAAATGGGCCAAACTACCGGTAAAAACATTTATAAAATTATAAAAGGCGAACAACCCGAGCCGTTTAAATATAACGACAAAGGATCATTAGCTACTATAGGCCGCAATAAAGCCATTGCAGATTTGGGCAAACTCAAGTTTCAGGGATTTTTTGCCTGGCTGATATGGATGTTTGTGCACCTGATATCCTTAATGGGCGGCCGCAATAAGGTGATTGTATTTATTAACTGGATAGCAAGCTATGTAACCTACAATGGAGGCAGCAGGCTGATCATCCGTAATTTTAAACGTGAAGAGCTGGTTGAAAAAGATGAACAAATATCTAAGCCAGACTAAATGACCGATCACATCAAAATCACCGAGTGCCCGCGCGATGCCATGCAGGGATTGCATGATTTCGTACCGACTAATATTAAAGCTGAATATATCAACCTGCTGTTGAAAGTTGGTTTTGATACCATAGATTTCGGAAGCTTTGTTTCTCCGAAAGCCATCCCGCAGATGCGCGACACAGCAGAGGTGTTAAGCCGGCTTGATATGGATAATACACGCTCAAAGCTTTTAGCCATTACAGCTAATTACAGGGGCGCAGAGCAAGCCGCAACTTTTGATGAGATAAGTTACCTCGGTTATCCTTTTTCTGTGTCTGAGACCTTTCAGTTGCGTAATACCAACACAACTATGGAGCAGGCCTTTGATGAGATAAAACGCATTAACGAATTATGTACCGCCCGGAAAAAAGATCTGCTAATTTATTTATCAATGGGATTTGGCAACCCTTATGAAGATAAATGGAGTGAGGAGATTGTGCTGCATTGGGCACAAATGATGATTAATGAGGGTATTGGCTATATTGCCCTGTCAGATACTATAGGTGTTGCACAGCCAGAGCAAATTAGCAGCCTGTATCCCGTCTTAAAAAAACTTTCGGATATTACTGAATTTGGGGTTCACCTGCACTCTACACCAGATACATGGCAGGAAAAAATCGCTGCAGCCTATGAAGCCGGCTGCAGCAAATTTGACGTTGCCCTTAAAGGGTACGGCGGCTGCCCTATGGCCAAAGACGACCTTACAGGTAACATTGCTACCGAAAATCTTGTGGCTTTTCTGTTACACCAGAATGTACCGCTTGACCTTGACCTGGATAAGCTGACTGAAGCGATGGAGTTTTCAGGCAAAGTGTTTGGTTAATATCAAACCTTTAACTTGGCTGCCGGATTAAACCTTACCGCTCTTACAACCTGTAAACAAACTGTAACGGTTACTATCAGTAATGATATTACCAGTGCCATTACAAATGGAAATATGGAGAGGTGTATACGGTAGGCAAAGGTTGCTAACCACTTATTTGCTATAATAAAAGATAACGGCCAGGCAATAATATTTGCAATGATTACAGTGTAAAAAAATGGCTTGCTTAAGGTGATCATCAATTGCCGGCCCATCGCGCCAAATACTTTCCGTATAGCTATTTCCTTCATACGAATGCGTATAGTATTAGCAGCCGAAGCAAAGATGCCTAACGATGCGATAAACACCGCTAACATTGAAAAAAAGAACAGCACACTCTGCAGTTGCTCCTGCTTTACAAAAAGCTGCCCGTAAAGCTCATCCAGAAAATGGTAGCTAAAAGTATCGCCATCAAGTTTATTGATATCACCCCATTGTCGGTTCAGAGTACTGAGCATGGCTGGTATGGCCTTACTTTCGGCACTTATCATGATCTGCAATTTAGTTAAACCGCAATGGTCGTTCATTACATAAACGGTTGGCTGTATGTTTTCTTCAAACCCGTAAGCTTTAACATCATTAGTAACACCAATTATCTTATATCTACCGCCGCAACCGCTAATAGTTGTGCCGATGGGATTTTTCAGGTTAATTGCTTTTGCCGCTGCCTGGTTGACAACAATACTTAAAGAGTCGGTGGAAAAGGATGGGTTAAACACCCTCCCCTGTTGCACACCGATATTTAAAGCCTCAAAATACTCATAATCTACCCCAATGGTGTTCATGGTAACCGCTTTGCTTTGCACAGTGTATTCGTTAGATACGGGCTTAATGCCACCCGGAACATTGGTAGCCACCGTTACATTTTTAACACCAGGTATGGCCTTTATACGGTTGCGTACAGGCTCAAACTTACCTGGACTGTTAAATATGGCAATGTTATCTACATAAACTACCTGCTTAGCGGTAAACCCGGCATCTTCGGTACGCATGAATTTAACTTGCTGGTTGATAACGACAAGGGTGATAACAAACACGATAGCGAAGGTAAACTGTAAAACAATCAGCGAATTTTTTACCCATGAGAGGTTTCCTCCGGTTGCAAGCTGATCGCCCCGTAAAACCACCGCCGGCTTAAAGCCTGCCATAACTAATGACGGATACAAACCAGCCAATAAAGTAAGCGTTATAAGCATACCTATAATTTGCGCTACTATAGTAAAGTTGATGCCTGAGATCAAAAGATCCGCCTTTAATAACTGATTAAAATAAGGCAAGCCGATAACAACCAGCACAAATGAAATAACCAGAGCAACAAGGCATTGAAAAAATATCTCCAGCATAAACTGAACAGCTATTTTACTTTTCTTTATCCCGTTTACCTTTTTAACCCCTACCTCTTTTGAACGTTTATTGGCCTGGGTTATATACAGATTGGTGAAATTAACACCGGTAACAATAAGTATGATAATAGCAAGCACAACCAGGCCACGTATGATCTGGTCGTTAACATGCGAGCCATAATGTGGCCTTAGGTGCAGGTTTTTTAAAGGATCTAAATATATAGCTGATGTGGAAGGACTTATCGATTCCCTTGCGGCCTGACTTGTATCGGCCAACGCTGCTTTTTTATATATTCCGTCTATCTTTTTTGACAGAAGGTTGATATCCGTATTTGGCTTTACCATTATATAAGTCTGAAATATCCGGCTGGCATAGCTTTGGTCTTTTCCCGAGGCGATATCAGCGGAAAAACCTATACAGTCAAATTTGAAATTGGTATTGCCGGGTATATCATCTACTACCCCAGCTACTGTAAAAGGCATGCCCGATCTGGACATCATGTTAACCGTTTTATTGATGATAGTGCTATGGCCAGGAAAAAGCACACGGGAGGTTTCCTTTGATAGCAGTGTAGTGGGCGTTTCGCTGTTTGGGTTGAGTTGGAAACCTTTGGGCTTAATGCCTAATATCTTGGCAATGGAGTAATCGGCACCGGCCCATTTATTTATTAAAAACCTACCGGACGATGTATAAAAAGGAATCTGAAACAGGGCTGTGTTGGTTCGGCCTGTTTCTTCCACCTCGGGGCACTGGCTTTTAATTGCAGCAGCTAAAGGTGCAGGGGTATAAGGCGATGGGCCGTTGGGCAGCTCCCTTTCAACCAAATAAACCCTGTCATAGTTTTTGTTCCAGGTATCGTAACTGGTTTCATGGTCAACGTAAAGTGTTACAAAAATAAATGCTGCCAGGCCAAGTGAAAGCCCTGTAATGTTTAAAACGTTATACCATTTAGCTTTTAAAAAGGTACGAAGGGCAATTTTAAAATCTAACCTATTCATGAATTAATGTTTTCGCCAAAATATTATTTTGATTTTAAACATCAAAATAAAATAATATTTTATCAAAACATTTATCACAAATCAGCTTTTCACCATCTTATAGTGCTGTATACCGGCTTCTTCAAACTGAGGGCCAGTCTTTTCAAAGCCAAATTTTCCGTACAAACCAACTGCTTGTATCTGCGCATGCAGGTAAACATAATTTGCTTCTGCAGGAAGATCAGCTAAAACAGCTTTTACAAGAGCTTGCGCTACCCCATGCCCTCTGAATTTTGAAAGTACGGCAAAACGCTCCAGTTTATAACCTTTATCTGTTTTGCGCCAGCGTGCCGCACCGGCAGGCTCGCCGTCAACTGTAGCTAAAAAATGGTTCGATTCATCTTCAAACTCCCATTCCAATTCGGGCGGGCAGTTTTGTTCGCCAACAAATACTTCGCGTCTTACGGCAAATACCTTTTCTAATTCAGCAGGGTCAGTTACTTTTTTTATTTCTGTTTTTAATGGCATCCTGGTAGTGCTTTTTTGACTTGAAGCCTGTTTGTTTGGTGTTATGATTTTCATTTGCAGCATCGATGGAATGCGTACAGGTGATATCATCTTCCTGCTCGGCTAATTTAGATAATCTTACATAAAATTTACTCAACTGGTCAAGTTCCTTTTCGGTCAGGTCTTCAATATTTACCATACGGTTACTTGCGCCCTGGTGCGATGCCAATAACTCATTCAGTTTCAGATGCACCGCTTTCGAATCCTTATTCTGGGATTTTTGTATCAGGAAAACCATTAAAAAGGTAACAATAGTGGTGCCTGTATTAATAACAAGCTGCCACGTATCAGAATAATGAAATAGAGGGCCGGATACTACCCAAATAATGATGACACTGGTAGCAGTGATAAATGCAGCTGAGCTTCCGGTTGCAATAGTGGCCCAGTTTGCAAACTTCTCAAACAGGTTCTTTTTTTTTGAGTTAGCCATGGATTCGGATTTTAATAAATGTTACAACTAAAAAAAAGCGCCAATGTTTAAAACACCGGCGCTTTTTACTCTTAACAGCTATATTTTACAACTTGCTATTTACATCCAGGCAATTTAAATCGCCAAATGCAGTAGTTAAGCGTTTAACAAAAGTTTCTTCGCCTTTGCGTAACCATACGCGTGGGTCGTAATATTTTTTGTTTGGAGAATCTTCACCCTCAGGGTTACCAATCTGCTCCTGCAGGTAAGCTTCTTTCGCCTTGTAATAATCTTTAATACCTTCCCAGAAAGCCCACTGCATATCGGTATCAATATTCATTTTAATGGCGCCGTAAGAGATAGCCTCGCGAATTTCCTCCTGGCTGGAACCTGAACCGCCGTGGAATACAAAATTGATGGGTTTCTCGGCATCCAAGTTATGTTTCTTTTTCAGGAACTCCTGAGAGTTGTGCAATATAACCGGCTGCAATTTTACATTACCTGGTTTGTAAACACCATGCACGTTACCAAATGCAGCAGCAATAGTAAAGCGATGGCTAACTTTAGATAATTCTTCGTAAGCGTAAGCCACTTCTTCAGGCTGGGTATATAAACGAGAGCTGTCTACGTCAGAGTTATCAACACCGTCTTCTTCGCCGCCGGTTACACCAAGCTCAATTTCAACGGTCATGTCCATTTTTGACATGCGCTCCAGGTATTTTGCAGATATCTCGATATTTTCTTCGATAGGCTCCTCAGAAAGGTCAAGCATGTGCGATGAAAACAACGGTTTGCCGGTTTCAGCATAAAACTTTTCGCCATGTTCCAATAAACCGTCTATCCATGGCAGCAATTTTTTTGCAGCATGGTCGGTATGTAATATAACTGCTACGCCGTAGTGCTCTGCCAGCAGATGCACGTGTTTGGCGGCAGATACAGCACCTAAAATGCAGGCCTGTAATTTTGAGTTATCTAACGATTTGCCCGCGTAAAACTGCGCGCCGCCATTTGATAACTGAATGATAACAGGAGAATTTACCGCCTTGGCAGTTTCCATTACAGCATTGATAGAGTTTGTGCCGATTACGTTGACCGCAGGCAATGCAAACTGATGCTTTTTTGCTGCTTCAAATAGTTCCTGCACTTGATCGCCGTGCAGAACACCTTTATAATTTTTTAAATCCATGAGCATTTGTTTGGCCCCGAAGTTATAAAATTTTAACGTTTTGGCTAATAATTATATCTAATTTTAAGCTTAAACCATTGAAAATCTTAATCAACCACACTGAGCAACAAGTTTCATACTGGCAGTCTCATCTTTGCAGTAAATTTCAATTGATGGTTAAGATATAGTTAACATTTAGAAACTTGTTATAATATTTTTCGTTTCTTTGCAGTACTTTGAAATATTTAGAAGATATGGCTTGGTTTAAGCGAGAAAGTAAAGGCATTATCACAACAACTGAAGAGAAGAAGGAAGCACCAGACGGGATATGGAATAAATGCCCCAATTGTAAGAAACCGCTTCATTATTCAGAACAAGTTGAAAATCAATATGTTTGCCACTACTGCGGTTTTCATTTGCGTATAGGGTCAAAAGAATACTTCTCGGTATTATTTGATGACAATCAGTTTACCGAGCTTTTTGGCAGTTTACACTCAGGCGATCCCCTGCATTTCACAGACAGTAAAAAATACAGTGACAGGCTTAAGGAAACAATCAACAAAACCGGCCTTACTGATGCTATACGCTCCGCTCATGGTAAAATGAATGGTGTTGATATAGTTATCGCCTGTATGGATTTTAACTTTATAGGTGGCTCAATGGGTTCTGTGGTAGGCGAAAAGATAGCACGATCTATAGATTATAGCATTGAGCATAAGGTGCCTTTTCTGATGATCTCAAAATCTGGCGGGGCGCGCATGATGGAAGCTGCATTCTCGCTGATGCAGATGGCTAAAACATCGGCCAAACTGGCGTTGTTAAGCCAGGCGAAGGTACCGTACATTTCTTTACTTACCGACCCGACTACGGGTGGTGTTACCGCATCATACGCCATGCTGGGCGATATCAATATTGCCGAACCGGGTGCGCTGATCGGCTTTGCCGGCCCAAGGGTAATTAAAGAAACCATCAAAAAAGACCTCCCTAAAGGCTTCCAGACCGCGGAGTTTGTTCAGGAACATGGTTTCCTTGATTTTATTGTAGACCGCCGCGAAATGAAAGAGAAACTTTCATCATTCCTTAAAATGCTGGCCCCTTATGGTGAAGCACCAAAAGCCATTAACGGTACAGCGATACTTAATGAGGAGAAATGATTTATAATATTGAGTATACAAAACAAAAAAGCAGCATTTAAAAATGCTGCTTTTTTGTTAAATGAACCCTATTGCGAATGAGACTTGCACTTCATCATTCATAATTCAGCGTTCAATATTTCATGTTAGGATTATATTCCTTCGGTACCCGGCTCGTGGCCTAACATACGGCCGGTTGTACGGCCAAGGTCCCGGCTGGCAAAGTCTGTTTTCGTAGCTGCACCTTCAGAAGGAAATTCATGCCTTTCCGGAGGAGTTACGTCAATTTGCTCGCTGAATGATGTATCAGCACCTTCACGTTGCTGGCTTTGTTCATCCTGTTGACTGTAACCTGTCCCCTCATTATCAGATTCGCCTTCCTCAGGTATTTCATTTTCATCGTAACCGGCATCAAGGTTGCCGCTATAGCTACCGTTTGCAGTACCGTCTAAATCGGTATCTTCTTCGAGGTCGGCATCAAGTTCTTCATCATCATCCAGATCGTCGTCTGCAAGTTCTTCGTCTTCAGGAATATCATCACCCGTTGCAAAATCGCTGTCGCCGCCACCTACACTATTAGGGCCGTTAAAACCTTCGTTAGAGGAGTAGCTCCCTGGTATGTTGCCACCGCCTTCAGTATCATCAAGTTTGCTTTCGTCTATACCGGTATTGGTGCTTCCGAACGAATTTGATCCGTAGCCTTGGTTCTGATCCAAATCATTATTCCAGGCATTTTCATTATTAGCTATCATAGGTTTTTGTTTTGATGTAACCTAAGAGTAGCAATATGCTTGCCAAATTTCTGCAAAAGAAATATTTTTAATTAAGCATTTACCATGCAAAGTTCGCGCAGCTTGGCCACGGTGTAGTCAACCTCGTCTTTGGTATTATATTTCGAAAATGAGAATCTAACAGAAGGCCTGTCAGGATTAGCGCCTATGGCTGTTAACACATGCGAGCCGATATCTGTACCCGAACTGCAGGCACTGCCACCCGATGCAGAGATACCTGCAATATCCAGGTTAAACAACAACATATCGGCCATTTCCATCTCCGGGAACGATACATTAAGCACTGTATACAGGCTTTTTGCGGAGTCGGTTTTACCATTGAATTTAACACCCGGAATGTCCTGCTCTAATTTAGCCTTCATGTACGATTTAATGTCCTGAATATAGGCCTGGTGACTATCCATTTCGGCATACGCCAGCTCAAGCGCTTTTGCTAAACCGGCAATACCATAAACATTTTCCGTACCGCCGCGCATATTACGCTCCTGAGAGCCTCCATAGATCATGGGGTTAATCTTGACCTTATGATTGATATGCAAAAAGCCCACTCCTTTTGGCCCGTGCAGTTTGTGCGCTGCGCAAACCATAAAGTGTAATTTAAGCTTACTAAGGTCGTGCTTGTAATGGCCAACAGTTTGTACCGTATCGCTGTGATAGAGCGCGTTATAGGCTTCGCACAGGTCACCAACACGCTCCAGATCGGTAATAGTACCCAGCTCATTATTGGCATGCATTAACGATACAAAGCTGCGTTCGTTATTTTGAAGTAATTTTTCCAGATGATCGTAATCTACCGTGCCCTTATCATCTACATCTGCATAGCTTAACTTAATTGAGCCTGCTTTTTCCATGGCTTGCAGGGTATGCAATACAGCATGATGCTCCAATTTCGTGGTAATGGCATGGGTAAGCTTATGGTCAATTATTCCGCATCGAATAGCGGTATTATCGGCCTCGGTACCGCCGCTTGTGAAAAATATCTCTGCAGGCGATGTATGCAATAGGTTAGCTATTGTTTTACGCGCCTTCTCGATAACTGTGCGTACCTCCCGGCCATGTGCATGAATAGAAGACGGATTGCCATACTGGCCTTCCATTACTTTATACATTTCCTTTAAAACCTCAGGATCAAGCGCGGTAGTAGCAGCATTATCAAAATAAACTCGCATGGTAATAATTTTGAAGGAGTGTTTTAAATTATCGAGTTATTGAATTAATGGATTATTAAGAGACGCAAAGTGTTGATTATGCCCTATTCAATAATTCATACCTTCAATAAGGTACTAACCCCTTAATTAAGTTGTAATATTTCTTTTATATCTGTAATAATCTTGTTGGCCAGGTTATCCGCAATGGTTTCAGAGTTCCCTTCAGAATAAATGCGGATAATCGGCTCCGTGTTTGACCGGCGCAGGTGAACCCACTCCTTATCAAACTCTATTTTTAACCCATCAATGGTTGAATGTGGCTGTTTTTGATATTTATCCTTAACCTTTGCCAGTAAGCCATCAATATCCATCTCGGGTGTAAGCGTTATTTTATTTTTAGAGATAAAATAATTTGGATAAGAGCCCCTGAGCACTGAAACAGATTTGCCAAACTTTGCCAGATGAGTAAGAAATAAAGCGATACCTACCAGCGCATCGCGGCCGTAATGCAATTCTGGGTAGATCACTCCGCCATTACCTTCGCCGCCTATAATTGCATTTACTTCTTTCATTTTGTTCACCACGTTTACCTCTCCCACCGCAGCAGCATGATACTCTGCACCTTGCTTTTCGGTAACATCGCGCAGGGCACGGGTTGATGACAGGTTAGATACCGTATTGCCTTTGGTATTGCTCAGTACATAATCGGCCACGGCAACCAGCGTATATTCTTCTCCAAACATGCTGCCATCCTCGCAAACAAAGCAAAGGCGATCAACATCCGGGTCTACCGCGATACCAATATCTGATTTTGTTTTTAACACTTCCTTTGACAGCGCTACCAGATTTTCTGGTAAAGGCTCGGGGTTGTGCGGAAAATGGCCATCAGGTTCGCAATATAATTCATGTACGGTTTGTACACCAAGCGCTTTTAGCAAGGCTGGTACAAATATCCCGCCTGTAGAGTTTACGCAATCTATAGCAATCTTAAAATCAGCCTTTTTTATGGCTTCAACATCTACCAGCGGTAATGCTAATACTTTATCTATATGCTTTTGCAGATAGCTGTCATCATGTATATGCTTCCCTAAATCGTTAACATCCGCGTAAATAAAATCGCTTCTTTCGGCTATATCAAGTACTTCTTTGCCGTCCGTATCATTTATAAATTCACCATTTTCATTTAGCAGTTTAAGGGCATTCCATTGTTTAGGATTATGGCTTGCCGTAAGGATGATACCACCTGCCGCCTGCTCATCGGGCACAGCTACTTCTACCGTTGGGGTTGTTGAAAGGCCAAGATCAATTACATCTATACCCAGGCCCTGCAAGGTACCAATAACCAGGTTGTTTACCATACTGCCCGAAATACGCGCATCACGGCCAACAACAATTTTTTTGATACCTGTTCTTTTTACTGCCCAACTGCCGTAGGCAGACGTGAACTTAACAATGTCTAAAGGGGTAAGGCCATTACCTGCTGCACCGCCTATAGTCCCCCTGATACCCGATATTGATTTTATTAGTGTCAAAACGTTTAGATGTTAAGCCGCAAAAATAGGAATATTTAAAAGATAGCGGTGTAAAAATGCTATATATTTGGCCTGTTAATCTGCGCATTTACATTACTAAGACCAATGCATGATTTTTTTCTTAACCTTGACCGGCATTTATTCTATCTGATTAATCACGAATGGGGGAACGCCGTTTTTGATGTGGTAATGCCGGTAATGCGCAATGCCAGGTTTTGGATACCTTTTTATGTTTTTTTAATCATATTCATAATCTGGCGGTATAAAAAGCATGGTGCTATACTGATTGTGTTTTTAGCCCTTTCTGCAGGCTTTGCCGATTATACCAGTGCCAGCATCATTAAACCTGCAGTGCAGCGCCTGCGCCCCTGCCGCGATCCTATTACTGCCAATACCGACATAAGCCGCGCTCCGTGCGGCACAGGTTACAGTTTTCCGTCAACCCATGCTACCGACCATTTTGCAATGGCTGTATTTTTAAGCTGTTTATTTTATAAATACGGGAAATGGATTGCACCTGCATTATTAATTTGGGCAGCAGTGATATGCTATGCACAAGTTTACGTTGGGGTACATTTCCCCATAGATGTTACCATTGGCGCCCTTTACGGTAGTTTGGTTGGATGGTTGTTTTCCTTAGCATTCAGGAAAACAGTGCATGGATTCAGCGTGTAGATTAACTCATGAGGACTTTTAGTATTCTCTTTCGCTTGTGAATTATTCTACTCACCCCGACTATGCTTCGCTGGTCGACCCTCTCTGCTGCGCAAAGAGGGTATGAAAAAACAACTTTTTTAATAACCCTCTTTTCGCTTGCGAAGCGAGGGTGGTCGAGCGGTAGTGATGACCGGGTGAGTCAGCTATTCGCAGCCATCTGAACCGCAGCTATCCGAAATGCAGCGGCCACGCATTTTGTCGAGCAGGTCGCTCAGTTGCCCTGCTTCTTCTTCAGTCAGATTTTGTTTAAACAGATCCCTGGTTTTGAAATCAACATCCATTTTTTTCAGGATGCTTAAGCCTTCCTCACTGATGCGGATGTCTACCGCGCGCCGGTCGCGGGAGTTGGTACAGCGCGATACCAGTCCTTTTTGCACCAGGCGGTCAACAATGCGCGATGCATCAGACATTTTATCGATCATCCTCTCCTTAAGCAGGTTTACAGTAGCCGGTTTTGGAAATTGCCCGCGTAAAATACGAAGTATGTTAAACTGTTGTTGAGTAAGATTGTGTTTTTCAAACTCGGGGCGCAGATAATTATTTATCCACCCGGAAGTATATGCAAGGTTAATTACCGCTTTATGGTAATTATCCTCAAAATTGGTACTCTTAATATCTTCCTCTATTCCCATAACTAAAAGAAAATGACTGCAAATATAACCTATTTATTGACAGATTGTTCTGCGGATTTAGAGCTGCCATAATGCCACGGACAATGGAGGCACTTATTTTTACAGCAATGCCCGCGCTTTAAATGGTACTCTTTTGTAAACACAAAATTTCCATCTTTATTGATGTAATAATCAACGTTTTCCTGCAGCATCAACTCAATATTTTTACAAAAATACGTTGATCATAGTAAGCTTTCAAGTGCCGTCCATCACCGTGCAGTGTCCATATCTGCTGCGGCTGCACCTGTTCTACGGTCTCTAATATATCATTCCAATCCACATGATCTGATATAAAAAGCGTGTCCTGGGCATTAGCCTGCAGATTGGCCCAGCCCGATGCAAAAAGTCTTTTTACACCCGTTGCACGCAAATAGCTGTCAAAGGTAAACGGTGGAACAATGTAGACATACTCTTTTTGTTCTTTCATTAGCTTACGGTTATATACCTGATGCTCGCCCAAATCGTATCCCAGCTTTTTATAAACCGCGTTAACAGGCATAATACGATGATGAACCAATACTGTTTTTTGCGGGGCATACCGGTTGATCATACTGATCAAACGCTGGCTTTTACCCAGGCTGTAGGCACCAAGTAAAATATTGATCTTTATATCGTTCAGCTTTTTTATTTCTTCTACTGGGTCGGGGTGTTGGGTATCAGGGTCGGCAAAAGTGCTTTCTGTTATCAGTACATCCGCCTTTACCCACTCTATTGGTTCGCAGGTATAGTCGGGCTGTAATTTATAATCACCGGTGTAAAGGTAACGTATGCCTTTGTATTCCATTAGAACCTGTGCCGACCCGGGCATATGGCCAGCCGGTATAAAGTTAAGCTGTACATCCCCTATGTTGAAAGGTTGGTTGTAGGGTATGGTGTAAGCTATCTTCGCGTAATTTTTTGCATAACGCAGCTGCATAAAAGCAAGCGTAGCTTCGGTGGCATACACATTTTTATTGCCGCTAACCGCGTGGTCTGCATGGGCGTGGGATATTATGGCATTAGTAACCGGTTGCTGAGGATCAAGGTAAAAATCGGCATAACGGCAATAAAGGCCATTGGCATTAAAAGCAATAAAATCGTCTAAGATCATTTATCTGCGGCAATAGAAAGATACAGTTTATGCAGCCTTAGCACCTGCGGAATAACAAGCTGTGTATCGTCATTTATAATTACGTCATCGGCCATTGTCAGCTTTTTTTCCTCACTCAACTGGCGGCTATCGCGGTTAATTACCTCTTGTGCCGTTACACCGTCGCGCTGCATAACACGCTGCACACGGTTTTCCAAAGGCGCTGAAACCAGTATGTTCCGGTCGCACATTTTGTAAGAACCACTCTCGAACAATATGGCAGTTTCCTTTAGCACATAAGGCGTATTTTTTTGTTGAATTACCCATTTATCAAACGCGCGGAAAACCGCGGGATGCACCAGGGCATTCAATTTTTCAAGTTGTTGCTGATTATTAAATACAATATCTGCAATGTGCTTTCGGTTAAGGCTTTGGTCAGCGGCATACGCCTCGTTACCGAACGCCTGCTTTATTCCGGCCACCAATTCTTTATCTTCAACCATTACAAGCTTAGCGTGCAGATCAGAATAAAACACAGGAATACCAAGCACCTCAAATACTTTGCACACGGTAGTTTTACCGCTACCTATATTACCCGTTATCCCTATCTTAAACATTATTTTTTTATAATAAAATCAATTACACCGGGTTGTATTTTAGTCACTTTACTATAGGAAGGCAGGCGGGTTACCTTTACGGGTAAGGCATTGTAACCGTTTTGCCGCCAAAGGTCAAGATCTGCCACGGCCTCAAAATCATCTTCGTTTATCTCTGGGTACCTGCTTAACGACGTAGTAAATGTCACCTTTACCTTTTGCGGAAAAACCTTTACCCTGTCGTAATTACGGTTGTTGATGATCTTAACCGGTATTTCCAGCGTTTTTTCTGTAAATTCATCAATAGGGATATTCACCGATACAGCCTTGGGTATAATATTTAAATTACCCTCTTTAGGTGGGCGTAAAGCTATCCGGCCATTATAATCTGTATTAATGTCGGCTGCGCGGATTGAGTCAGTTTTCCAGGTTTTGATTTTTGCAAGGATCTCAGCCGGGCCGCTAATCGTAACGTAGCGGGGCTTTATCAAAATATCATCAGATTGCGCGAATTGTTTTTGATACTTTATATCAGTAACTAACTCAACTGGTACCTTCTTAATAATTCGGTTACTAAAATCAAAATATAGCGTATCCGGGTTTACAGCAATTATTTCATGATCAATATCCTTACGGGCATTTATTTGCTTTAACTGACTGCCTATAACCACATAGTTTTTACTCTCCAGGGTGTGGAGGTCAATACTTATTGATTTTTTACTATAATCCATTTTAGAAAAAATCATTTGCCAGCCGGTGCCTTGTACAATAGCATTAACAGTATCAGACTGAAGCGGATAAAAAGCCCTTTTTTGTGGTAGGTTACGGAAAGTTACCACCTGCTTTACAGAAAATTTATAAGTGTTAGACAATGATGTAAACAACCATGCAAAGGCAGCAAAAATCAGGCAGGTTACAAAAACCGATAACCGCCGGCGCTCTATTGCAGATAGTTTTATTATTGCCATACTCTTGTTTAAAGCAGAAAGCGAAAAGCATAAAGCTATGCTGCTTTAAGTTTTCGCTCTGTTATAATTATTCATAAGCTTTTGGCTTATGTGCCTTTAGCTTTTTGCTTATTTTGTAGTAGCAGGAGGCGTGTTTAATGCTTTTGATGCTTCTAAAGATACGGCCGATTTATCGAAACGTATACGCGCGCCATTCTCAACTTCAATTAAAAAGGTAGTTTCGGCTACTTCATATATTCGGCCATGTATGCCTGCTGTTGTAACTACTTTATCGCCTTTTTTAAGCTCCTCTACGTACTTTTTTTGATCCTTTTGCTTTTTAACCTGCGGACGAATCATAAAGAAATAAAACACTACGGCAATTAAGCCAAACATGATCAATGGCTGTAAGCCCTGCCCCCCAACTTGTAATAAAACTGTTGCTATCATCTATATTAAATTAATTATTTGGTTGTTACTTCGCCAATAAGGTGCACCATTGTTTGCGGTGGGTTGGTATTGGCTGTAACGGTTATTTGCTTATCCTGTAAACCCATTTTTGCAGCGCTGTTAAACGTTACCTTAATTTCGCCATCGGCACCGGGCTGTATAGGTGTATTTGGCCATTCGGGTTTGGTACATCCGCAGGTAGCTACGGCATCTTTAATTATCAGCGGGGATTTACCGGTATTAGTAAACTTAAAAGCATAAGTAACCTTTTCGCCCTCCTTTATTTTCCCGAAATCATGCGTATCTTTTTCAAATTTCATTACCGGCGCGTTAGTAGCGCTTACGCTGGCAGTATCGGCAACGGCTGTTTTTGCCGATCCCTGGCTGGATTGGTTGCATGCGCTGAATAATAACCCCGCAGCAATTACACTTAAAAAAATATTTTTCATTTGATTACTCAATTAGTCCACGGCCTGTTTTACGTACTTTATTCTGTGCCTTAAGCTCAGCTAAAATCTTATCTAAGATACCGTTAATAAACGAATTACTTTTAGGCGTACTAAACTCCTTCGAGATCTCCAGGTATTCGTTTATAGTAACTTTGACCGGTATCGATGTAAAGTTAACAAATTCTACAATAGCCATCTTCATTAATAAAGTATCCATCATGGCTATACGGTCCGGCTCCCAGTTTTGGGTCTTTTCGGCAATAAGTTCCTGATATTGCGAGTCAAACCTGATGGTTTGCTCAAAAAGATTGATAATAAACTCGCGGTCCTCCACCCAGTTGGCACTTATATCAGCCAGTTGATTTTCTGCAAAGTTTTCTGAGGAAAAGTTTTTAAATGTTTTGGCAATAAGCGCCTGCAAGACCTCTTTATCAGTTGGCCAGTAAATAAACTTATCTTCAAAAACCTGCTCGGCTAATGACGATTTCAGGATAACTTTTTTGAAAATGAATTTAATGATATCCTTATCTGTCTGGATAGTATCATCTGTCTTAGCCAGGTATTCGGCGTATTCAGGAGAAGCTTTCAGGGTATTGAAAAGCGATTTGGCCAGTTCAGGATCAAAGGTCCAGTTAACTTTATATTTTCTTATACCGTTCAGGTAATCCTTATTATCTAATAAAGAAAGATAAAACCTGTTAGTAAGTATTTTTTGATTTACGTTAAGATCTTCTGCCGTTGGACGGTGCTTGTTGGCCCTTTCTTCTGCATCCCTTGAAGTATACTCTATAACTTCATTAATGAGCGATAGCATCCATATATACATTTCAAAAACCTGATCGATACTGTTTAACAGGTTTTTTTCATGCGATTTAATATCTTTTGTATTTGACTGATGAAACGCGTAAAGCGATTGTAACACTTTTACCCTAAGGTGCCTTCTGTTTAGCATTTTGTAAGAACGATTATAGTACCCTTTTTATGCGTACTGTTATGATAACTTTAATAGGTTGATTTTACTTTAATAGGTTGATTTTACTTTTTTTATATCTGCAATACGTTTTTCGGCAATTTTGTTTGCCGCTTCAATAGTAGAAATGTTTTCGAGCTTAGAAAGTTTTAAAACATTACGTGTGGCCTCATAAATATTTTCGGTAAGCTGCAATGTCCGTTTTTTGCTAAAGCCCATCAGTTCCGAATAGCAATTGATTATACCACCCGCATTAATTACATAGTCCGGCGCAAATAATATGCCTTTCTCCAGCAACATTTTACCATGCTCCTGCTCGTTACGCAACTGGTTATTGGCCGATCCGGCGATGATGCCGCATTTTAACTTCCCAATGGTTTCGGTATTAATGGTAGCACCTAATGCACATGGCGAATAAATATCAGCATCAATATCAAATATCGAGTTATTGGATACAGCTTCGGCGCCGTATTTTTTTGATACCTGGCGTGTGCGCTCGTCATTAATATCACTGATGTAAACCTTTGCGTTTTCATCGCGCAGCAGTTTCACCAGGTTTTCGCCTACATGGCCTATCCCTTGTACAATTACAGACCGTCCGGTGATATTATCGTTGCCATAAAGTTCTTTTACAGCTGCTTTTATACCCATAAACACGCCCTTTGCTGCCACGGGTGATGGGTCGCCGCTGCCGCCAAGGCTTTCAGGTATGCCGGTAACATGCTGTGTTTCCATACGGATGTACTCCATATCCCTGGGGTTAG
Source organism: Mucilaginibacter litoreus (assembly GCF_042676805.1). Classification (NCBI taxonomy): domain Bacteria; kingdom Pseudomonadati; phylum Bacteroidota; class Sphingobacteriia; order Sphingobacteriales; family Sphingobacteriaceae; genus Mucilaginibacter; species Mucilaginibacter litoreus. Next base: position 498,522 of record NZ_JBHTHZ010000001.1, read on the forward strand.
TGCCTACATCCTCAGAGGTAATAAACTCACCGTTCAGGTTTTTTACATACCGCCCAAACTTGCGCATCATGGCTTCCGTCTTATCCCGGCGCGAATCGCCGATGATGACAGAGTAACCGCCCCCCATGTTAAGGCCTGCAATAGCACACTTATAGGTCATGCTTTTAGAAAGCCGCAGAACATCCTCAAGTGCATCCTGCTCCGAGCGGTAAGCCCACATCCTTGTACTGCCAAAAGCCGGCCCAAGCGTAGTATCATGTATAGCGATAATCGCCTTTAAACCAGTGTCCGGGTCGCCGCAAAAAACAACTTTTTGGTGCCCAAATGCATCAAGCTGATTAAATATACTATCGGTAGTTTGTTGTACGGGCATTTATTAGAAGTAAAATTACTCGGCACTGCAAAAGTATGTGTTTTTTTTATAGTGACAAGTATGTAAATTAAAGCTCTCCTAATCCTTTCCAACGGAGAGGCCTTTTATTAGCATCCTCTCTCCGCAGGATGGAAAGAGGGACGGCCCGAGGTAACGATGCCGGGGTGAGTAATCATGGTTGCTTTTAAATATAGCATACCGTACTTTTGGGCATTGCCATGAAAGAACTTGCCTACCTCAATAAATTTTTTTACAAATATAGCTGGCGATTAGTACCGGGTATATTGTTTGTAATAATATCCAACATTTTTGGGGTGCTGCCAGCACAGGTTATAAGGGTTGCTTTTGACCTGGTTACCGAAAATATAGGTGTTTATCAACTGTTTGCAGGTTTTAACAGGCAAAGCATGATCTATGATGTTTTTGGCTCAAGCTTACTATTATTCGGGATTTTAGTTTTGGTACTCGCCTTATTGCGCGGCCTGTTCCTGTTTTTTATGAGGCAAACTATTATCCTGATGTCTCGCCATATCGAGTTTGATCTTAAGAATGAGATCTACGCGCATTACCAGCTTCTTTCGCTTGCCTTTTACCGCCGCCACAACACCGGCGACCTGATGAACCGCGTAACCGAAGATGTAAGCCGTGTGCGCATGTATCTTGGGCCGGGCATTATGTATACCATTAACACGGTAATACTTTTTATTTTAGTGATATATGCCATGCTAACCGTTAATGTAAGGCTGGCTATATTTTCTGTTTTACCACTGCCGGTATTAGCGCTTATCATATTTTATGTAAACAACATTATTGAACACCGGAGCGAAAAGATCCAGCAGCGCTTATCCGGCCTTTCCAGTTTTGTACAGGAAAACTTTTCGGGCATCAGGGTAATCAGGTCTTACGTGCGCGAGGGCTTTGTGCGCAAAAAATTTGCAAACGAGAGCGACGATTATAAAACACAGAGCATGGCATTGGCCAGGGTACAGGCTGTATTTTTTCCGTCGATGCTTTTACTTATAGGGCTCAGCAACGTTATAACGCTTTATATTGGCGGCGTTGAAGTTATGAAAGGCAATATTACACCAGGTAACATCGCCGAGTTTATTGTTTACCTTAATATGCTTGCTTTCCCTGTAATATCGTTGGGCTGGGTAACATCTCTTATCCAGCGCGCCGCTGCTTCGCAAAAGCGCATTAACGAGTTTTTGCATCAAAAACCTGAGATCATATCACCCGTTGCACCAAACCATAAAGTTAATGGTAAAATTGCATTTGAGAACGTAACCTTTAAATACCCGGACACCGGTATCACCGCGTTAAAAAATGTATCTTTTTCTGTTAATCCGGGGGAAATGCTGGCCATCATAGGGCGCACAGGTTCGGGAAAATCAACCATCGCTAATTTAATTATGCGTATGTATGATGTAACCGGCGGGCAAATACTGGTTGATGATAAAACCATTCCATCTCTTAACCTGGATAATTATCGCTCACAAATTGGTTTTGTGCCCCAGGAAGTTTTCCTGTTTTCTGATAAAATATCACACAATATCGCGTTCAGCGCCGATGTACTGGATATGCCGCGCGTAGAACAAGCAGCTAAAGATGCCGCGGTTTACAATAACATCATTGAACTGGAAAATGGCTTTGATACCTTTATAGGTGAGAGAGGAGTAACCTTATCGGGCGGGCAAAAACAACGTGTAAGCATAGCAAGGGCTATAGTGAAACAACCACAGGTATTGATTTTTGACGACTGCCTTTCGGCAGTAGACACCCGTACTGAAGAGGAAATATTAAGTAACCTTGGCCGCATTATGTATGGAAAAACCAGTATCATAATTTCTCACAGGATATCTACTATCAAAAATGCCGATCAGATTTTAGTGCTTGATGAGGGCCAAATAATTGAACAGGGCACCCATGATAACCTGATGGATCTGAAGGGCGCTTATTATGACCTGTATGAAAAGCAACTGCTTGAAGAAGAGCAACAAATGTAACCACATACAACAATTACGCGTAAAAGTTTGAATAAAAGTTTAATTATTGCTAATAAATGCTTGCAATTGAAACACTTTTATATATATTTATGCCACCAAAACTATTACATCAGCAATTTTATGGGAGATTTTGATAACAGAGAGCGCGAAGAAGTTTACTCCAAGAAGGTTAGGGCCGGGAAGAGAACTTATTTTTTTGATGTTAAGGCTACCAGATCTAACGACTACTATGTGACTATCACAGAGAGTAAAAAGCGTTTGGAGGATGGCGTTTTCATTAAACACAAAATATTTTTATACAAAGAGGATTTTGAAAAATTTGCCGAAGGACTGAAAGACACGGTGGATTATATAAAAGAGCATCAGGATGTGGTTGAAAAGCGTTACGAGTTAACAGAAAGCGCTGATATTTCTACCAAGGCCGATGAAGATTTCTCTTTTTAATAAACAGATACACAACCTAAATTATACCTTATACCCGGCCTATCAGCCGGGTATTTTTTTTAAATCATTATATCTTTCAGCAGCACCATAGCTACGCTGAAATAAATGATAAGGCCGGTAACATCTACAAGCGTTGCCACAAACGGCGCTGAAGAAGCCGCAGGGTCGGCCCCCAGCTTTTTTAACACTAATGGCAACATAGAACCTGCCAGCGACCCCCAAAGCACCACCCCTACCAATGATATGCCTATGGTTATCCCTACCATCAGCCAGTGTATACCATAAATAGTAGTAAACATGCTGAACACAGCTATCCGCAAAAAACCGATTATGCCAAGTGTAACCCCAAGCATAAGGCCCGATATGATTTCCCGCCGCATTACCCGCCACCAATCGGCAATAGTTACTTCTCCCATTGCCATCGCCTGTATGATCAGGGTTGACGCCTGTGAGCCGCTGTTACCACCGCTTGAAATAATTAGTGGTATAAACAAGGCCAGTACAACCGCTTTCTCTATAGCATGCTCAAAAAAGCCCATGGCTGTTGCAGTAAGCATTTCCCCTAAAAATAATATGATCAGCCAGCCTACACGTTTTTTTACCAGCCTGAAAAGGTTGATATCCAGATAAGGCTCGTCTAAAGCCTCGGTACCCCCTATCTTCTGGATGTCCTCGGTATATTCTTCATTTGCCAACCAAAGTATATCATCTACTGTTACAATGCCCAGTAGTATATTTTCGCCATCAACTACCGGCAAAGCGGTACGGTTATTCATCCTGAAAACGTTTATCGCTTCCTCCTGAGGGTCATTAACATCCAGCGCTATCAGGCGGCCATCCATCAATTGGCTAACTTTAGTATCAGGGTCTACCAGTAATATATCTCGTATACGAATATCATCCAGCAACACACCATTGTCGCCAATTACGTAAATAACATCAATGGTTTCAGAGTTTTTGCCATACCTGCGAATATGAGACAGTACCCGGCTCACATCCCAGCTTTTACGAACGGTTACGTAATCGGGCGTCATCAAACGGCCTACGCTGTCTTCCTCATAACCTAATAACACCAATGCCTCTTTACGGTCGGCAGGTGATAAGTGAAGTATCAGCGTTTTAACAGCATCGCCATGCAGTTCGCTAAAAAAAGATGTGCGGTCGTCGGGTGGTAAACCAATTACTATCTCGCGTACCCGCTGGCCTGAAAGCTTTTTGATAATACGCTCCTGCGTAGGGAAATCAAGTATCCTGAAAACGTTTACGGCACGGTTAACAGAAAGGGTTTCTAAAAACAAAGGGCCATGTTCCGGAAGTTCGTCTATCAGTTCTTCAACGTCCGATATATTCAGGTTGTTCAAATATTCCTGCAACTGTTTGGGGTCATTCTGTTCCAGTAATAGTTCTATCTGCTCAACCATCTCTTCCATAAGCCTAAATGTTTACATGTTAATACTTGTTTTATGTGCGGATTTTCCGCTGGCAAAAGTCGTTTATTTTTTCAAATTACAAGGATTTTTTTGTGTTATCTTTGCGGCTTGAAAAAGACAGGTTGATTGAGTGCGTAGTTGATTGAGTGAATGGTTAAATTCATATATCAACATAACAACCGCCCTCCAGTCAGCTTAATCAACTAATAGCAAAACATGGGTTTACAATGTGGTATAGTGGGTTTGCCAAACGTAGGCAAGTCTACACTTTTTAACTGTTTATCAAATGCTAAGGCACAGGCGGCTAACTTCCCGTTTTGTACTATAGAGCCAAATGTAGGTGTAATTACCGTTCCGGATGAGCGCCTGACCAAACTTACCGAGATAGTAAATCCTAAAAACGTTGTACCGAACACTATTGAGATTGTTGACATTGCCGGTTTGGTAAAAGGTGCCAGCAAAGGCGAAGGCCTGGGTAACCAGTTTCTGGGAAACATCCGTGCTACAAATGCTATTATCCACGTACTGCGCTGCTTTGATAACGATAACGTGATACACGTTGATGGTTCTGTAGACCCGATACGCGACAAAGAGATCATCGACACCGAATTACAACTGAAAGATCTTGAATCGATAGATAAAAAGATACAGAAGGTTGAAAAGATGGCTAAAACCGGCGGTGATAAAGAAGCTAAAAAAGCTTATGAAATTGCACTCGTGTATAAAAACCATCTGTTAGCGGGCAAATCGGCACGTACTGCACCTGTTGCCGAAGAGGATAAAGAATATATAGCCGACCTGTACCTGCTTACCGCTAAACCGGTATTGTACGTATGTAACGTAGACGAAGCATCTGTTAACACAGGCAATGCTTATGTAGAAAAGGTGCGTGAGGCGGTTAAGGAAGAAAACGCAGAGGTTTTGATCATCTCCGCACAGATAGAGTCGGAAATATCACAGCTGGAAACTTACGAGGAGCGCCAGATGTTCCTGGATGATTTAGGCCTGACCGAATCGGGCGTTAACAAGCTGATTAAAGCCGCTTACAAATTGTTAAACCTGGCTACTTACTTCACAGCAGGTGTACAGGAAGTACGCGCGTGGACCATTACACAGGGCTTTACCGCACCGCAGGCAGCCGGCGTTATCCATACCGATTTTGAGAAAGGGTTTATCCGCGCTGAAGTAATTAAATACGAAGATTTTGTTAAGTATAACGGCTCTGAAGCTGCTATTAAAGAAGCCGGTAAAATGGGGGTAGAAGGTAAAACCTATGTGGTAGAAGATGGGGACATTATGCACTTTAGGTTTAATGTTTAATAACTTTATAATTAAAAATCGAATTATGAACGTCTAATTACAAATATTGAACAGAAAACCCTTCAAAATTTTACATTCGGGATTCATCATTCAATATTACATAAGAAAAGCCCCGATTGGGGCTTTTCTTTTATCGTTCATTTTCCGGGAAGTCTGCCCCGAAGGTCAAATCCTTATATTCTTCAAAATTTTGCTTAAGCATATCCAGCTTCTCGTTGGCCATATTGTAAGCCATCTCGCCAAGTAGCAACCTGAGTTTTGTATCACCAGATTCTACGGCATCAATTATAGCCTGTGAGCCGCGTACAGGGTCGCCAACCTGTTTACCGCTGCTTTCTAAACTGGCTGCCATGCGTTTGCCAATAGTTTCTTTATAATCATCTAACTGAGTCTCTGTCCGCGCGGTTGAACGGCCCGCCCAGTCGGTACGGAAAGGCCCGGGCTCTACTATCAGCACCTTAATACCTAAAGACGCCACTTCCTGCGATAGCGACTCGGATAGTCCCTCAACAGCAAATTTTGTAGCATGATAAAAACCGGTAGCCATAAAAGCGCGCAGCCCGCCAATGGATGAGAAATTAACAATGTGCCCCTTGCGGTTTTTGCGCATACCTGGCAGCACAGCCTGTGTCATAGCCACCAAACCAAAAAAGTTGGTTTCAAACTGTGCACGAATTTTCTCTTCCTCTCCCTCCTCTATACTGGTAAAATAGCCGTAGCCTGCGTTGTTTACCAGTACATCTATTTTACCAAACTTTTCCTCTGTCCGTTTAACAGCATCAGCTACTTGCGCTTTATCTGTAACGTCAAGTTGCAATACCAGGGAGTTGTCTTCATTTCCCTTTGCAAGGTCTTTGATCTTTTCTGTATCGCGGGCCGTGATAACTACATTATAATTTTTATCTAACAGCAGTTTAACCAGTTCGCGCCCAAACCCGGTAGAACATCCGGTTATAAACCAAACTGGTGTATTTGTATTTTCCATTTGTATTAACTTAGTGTTATCATAAAACCAGTTTTGCAATATAGAGTTTGCTTTTATCTGGTATGTTTTGTCAACCAAGTATCATAAACCCTATTATGTTATAACTTGTAAATTCTTTATGGCCTAAATCTCGTTAGTTATATATAAATCAAGGATATTAATAATCATGATAAGAAAATCAGTAACGTTTATATTAGGTGTAATTCTTTCTTTTTCGGCATTTGCCGGTACCGGGATAAAAGCATCAACCAAGCCTGCCAAGCTCGATACGGCAACATTTGCTACCGGTTGCTTTTGGTGTACCGAAGCCAAATTTCAGCAATTAAAAGGTGTTAAAAGTGTTACTTCCGGCTTTACGGGCGGTAATGTCGCCAACCCGTCTTACAGGTTGGTTTGCACAGGTACTACCGGCCATGCCGAGGCATGTAACATTGTCTACGATCCAGCAGTGATTAGCTATGACGAACTATTGGAAGCCTTTTTTGTGGCCCATGATCCTACTCAGCTTAACCGCCAGGGCAATGATGTTGGCACACAGTACCGCTCGGCCATATTTTATCATAACGCTACACAAAAGCAGAAAGCCGACTACTATATCAGTAAGTTAAACGCCGAAAAGGTCTACAAAAACAAAATAGTTACTCAGGTGGCACCCTTCAAGGTATTTTATAAGGCCGAAGATTACCACCAAAACTACTTTAACCAAAACGGCAGCCAACCCTATTGTAAATATGTAATACAACCCGAGCTGGAAAAATTTAAAAAAGTATTCAAGAACAAAATAAAAACTAAATGAAAAAGATAACACTGGTTGTTTCTTTAATTTTTGCGGTTACTACGGCATTTTCGCAGCAATTGAAGACAAATAAAGGCCATGCTAATAATCCATATTACTCCAATACAGATACCCGGCATTTGAATGTATCTAATGCAGAGTGGAAAAAGATTTTACCACCGGCTTTATATGCCACCGCACGCGAGCAGGCTACCGAGCGCCCTTTTACAGGGAAATTTTGGAATGCCAATGCAAAGGGTACTTATTACTGTGCTGTTTGCGGTAACAAGCTATTTCGCTCTGACGCTAAATTTGCAAGTGATTGTGGCTGGCCAAGCTTTTTTGAACCATCACGCAAAAATGCTGTGTTGTACAAGCAAGACCATTCTGTAGGGATGGATCGTATTGAAGTGATTTGCGCCCGTTGCGACTCGCACCTGGGACATATTTTTGACGATGGCCCGCCGCCTACAGGTAAAAGATATTGCATGAATTCCGTTTCGCTGGATTTTCAGCCGGATGGCTTTGGGAAATAACCAGTACTGAAAGGAAGGATTTTTTAATAACCCCTCTCCACCCTCTTTGCGTGTGCGGTAAGAGGGTGGTTTAGTGGAGGGAAGACCGGGTGAGTCAGTAAACTACATTTCTGTATCCGTTTCTTCTTTTGGCTCCCAAAGCTCTATCATGTTGCCTTCCGGATCAAGCACGTGTATGAATTTGCCATAATCATAATCCGCTATCTCATCAACAATGGTCACGTTTTCTTTTTTAAGCTCATCAACCAGTGCAGAAAGATTTTCCACACGGTAATTGATCATAAAAGGCTTGGTTGAAGGATTAAAGTATTTGGTATCCTGCGGGAATGTGCTCCAGGTTGTTGATCCTTTTCGCGACGGATTATCGGCTTCCCTCCACTCAAACGTTGTCCCATAATCGCTGGTTGGCAGCCCAAGGTTTTTAGCGTACCATTCGTTCATTGCTTTCGGGTTATCGCATTTAAAAAAAATGCCACCAAGGCCGGTTACCTTTTTCATATTTAATATTGTTGTAAGTTGAGATTGAAGTTATATAAATTAAATCATTATAAATGCCAGTTGCGATAGCATTTAAAATATTTTTTAGCTTTTCACTGGTACCAAATAAAAACGGCCGCAATTGCGGCCGTTTTTATTTGGGTTATATTTAAATTATTTAGAGGCTGAAACCTGCATTGGGTTAATACCACTTGACTGGCCACGCACCGGCCCGCCTGTTTTTTGTTTAAACAGTTGGAATTTTGATGGTTCGGGCATTTTACCCCAGTAATTGTTACTCTCATCAATATCGGCGGTCTCGCGCATTGGGTCGAGTTTGATAGAAGCTACTTCCTTATCGTGGATATAGAATTTTGAAGCTGTCTTCTCATTCAATCTCCATATCTGTACAGGTATACGGTCTACCCACTTGGTTCCGTCTTTAAAAGTAAACTCAACTATAATAGGCATCACCAAACCACCTTTGTTGGTAAAGTTCAACTCGTAAAAATATTTACTGTTATATTTAGCTTTATCGGCATCGTTCAATGGCTCTACATAAGCATCAGGTGCCGGCTGAGCTTTAACCATAGCTTCGAATTTAGCTGTATCTACCTTAACCATGCCCCTGTCATACTTCCAGTAAAAATCATGAGTTGCGGTATCAAGATCTGTTTCAAACCTGATATTTTTATCAGTACGGTTACGTACTTTAGATATATCCTCAAAATCGTTAACCGCAGGTGGTGCAACCTTAGCAGCGCCACGTTGCCTCATTGCAGGTAGTTTAGCGTCAACGTCAGCTTTGGCATATTTAACAGAGTCCAGAGAAATATCAACAGGGTCGGTACCGTAGAACCATCCTCTCCAGAACCAATCCAGGTCCTCACCACTGGCATCTTCCATAGTACGGAAAAGGTCGGCAGGTGTGGGATGTTTAAATGCCCAGCGGCGTGCATACTCTTTAAAGGCATAATCAAACAGTTTGCGGCCCATAATGGTCTCGCGCAGGATGTTTAAAGCTGTAGCAGGTTTAGAGTATGCGTTAGGGCCAAAGCGAACTATATTCTCAGAATTGGTCATGGTTGGCTCCAATTCGTTTTTTGGCAATTTCATATAGTCAACAATGGTATAGGCCGCTCCTTTTTTGCTTGGGAATTTGTTATCCCAACGCTCTTCGGTTAGGTATTCAACAAACGAGTTAAGGCCTTCGTCCATCCATGTCCACTGGCGTTCGTCGCTGTTAACAATCATCGGGAAGAAGTTGTGGCCAACTTCATGAATGATTACGCCGATCATACCATTTTTAGTGCTTTCACTGTAAGTCCCGTCCTTTTCGGTACGGCCGTAGTTAAAGCATATCATAGGATACTCCATACCGTTTGATGCCTCTACAGACTGTGCAACAGGGTATGGATAAGGGATAGAAAAATCTGAATAAGTTTTGATGGTATGCGCTACCAGGCGGGTTGAGTATTTGCTATACAGGTTATAAGCCTCTTTACCATAGTAACTCATACACATAGTATTGTGGCCGCCTACCTTTACGCCCATCGCATCCCAAACAAATTTACGGGATGATCCCCATGCAAAATCGCGAACATTGTTAGCCTGAAAAACCCAGGTTTTTTTAGCGGTAGCCGGTGCTTTTTCTGCCGCTTTGGCTTCTGCAAGGGTAACAATCTCAACCGGCGTTGCAGATGTTTTTGCTTTAGTATAGCGGGCCAGCTTTGCAGGGCTCAGCACAGCGCTGTAATTGATACATTCGCCGGTAGCGCCAACAACGTGGTCTGCAGGAACGGTCATTTGTACATGGAAGTTACCAAAGGTTAAGGCAAACTCTCCACGGCCTGTAAACTGATGGTTTTGCCACCCCTGAAAATCGCTGTAAACGCAAAGACGAGGGTACCATTGTGTCATGGTGAACAGGTAGTTACCATCCTCCGGGAAAAACTCATACCCTCCGCGACCGCCAACGGTCATACGGTCGGTTATTTTATAGTTCCAGTCAACATTAAATACAAACTGGGCACCTGGTTTTAATGGCGCAGGCAAATCTATACGCATCATGGTTTTGTTGATGGTATAGCTCAGTTTTTTACCAGTTGCATCGGTAAGACGGGTTATCACATCACCAAGGCCATTATCTGCATCTCCGTTACGGGCAGCATTTCTGTCTACATTTTGGGTGGTTGTGGCCCGAGGCATACCAGAGCTGCTTTGGTAACCGGAGTTATTAATGCTGCTATGCTCGTTCTCATCCAACTGCAGCCAGATATAGGTTAACGGGTCTGGCGAGTTATTATAGTAAGTAATTGTTTCAGAGCCGGTAAGCTTCAGGTTTTTTTCATCAAGTTCGCACTTGATGTTATAATCGGCACGTTGCTGCCAGTATTTAGCACCTGGGGCGCCGCTCGCAGTCCGCTGTTCATTGGGCGTACTTAAAATTGTGCCTAACTGCTCAAACTTGTTACCGTGGTTACTGCCCGGATTGTTTTGTATATTTTGTGCCAGGGCCGCACTACATATACTTGCTGAAAGAAGAAAGCTGGTAAAAATTCGCTTCATTTATATGTGGTTTAAAAATCAAATTTAAATTAATTTGGCAACCTTTCAAGCGCCATTTGTACAGATAACGCAAAAACACCTGCCGAAATAAAAAACACCCAATCGCGACGGGTTACACGCAGCATATTATTAAACAGCGAGGCCAGTAATAATACAATGGCAACTACTACAATCTGCCCTGCTTCGAGCCCCAGGTTAAAGCCAAAAAGCCCCCAGCCTATGGTTTGGTCTTGCGCTAACATGATACGTATACTGTTGGCAAACCCCATTCCGTGTATCAACCCAAAAAACAGGGCCAGCCAGTAATTTACATTTACGCCGCCGTTTTTTTCATTTACCCGCCAAAGGTTATTTATTGCCGTTATAAATATGGTGCATGGTATTAAAAATTCTACCCATTTGCCTGGAAACCTGATCACATCCAACACGCTTAAAGCCAGGGTAAGCGAGTGGCCAATGGTAAAGGCTGTTATCAATATCAACACCTGTTTAACATTTTTAAGTGTATAAACCGATGCAAGCGCGAGTATGAACAATTGATGGTCTAAAGCATCGGTACTGATAATGTGTTTCCATCCCAGTCCGAAATAAAAACCAATATCAGACATAATATTTATTTAATGAAAGCGTAAATTTAACAGCTTTTAGCTATAAATAAATTGTACAGCCGCTATGACTGCTTTTTTAAGTAAATCTCTATTATATTGTTACATTATTACCGGCCTTTTTACTGTAAAGCCTGTATTCCATCCTTTGCATGTCAGTACTACCGATGTAAGCTTTAACAGCAGCGACAAACAAATGGAAGTAATATGCACAATTTTTACTGATGATTTTGAAGATGCGCTTGAAAAACAATTTCATACCAAAGTTGATCTAAGCCGAGAGGATATGCACAAAGCAATGGATGTACTTGTAAAAAACTATATTAACAGCCACTTACAATTAAAAGCTAATACTGCCGCGCTGCCCTTGAATTACCTGGGTTTCGAGATCAACAGGGAGGCGGTTAATATTTATCTGGAATCGGCAAAAATAAATACACCCAAGAGCATTGATGCGCAGGTTACCTTACTACAGAGCCTTTATGCCGATCAATTGAACATTGTACACATGACGGTTAACGGCACCCGTAAAAGCACCCGGCTTGACGCCCCTGCAAAACAGGTTACTCAGAGTTTTTGATGCCTTAAACCTAAATTCAAATTATCGGCTTAATAATCCCTTAGACGTGCTGATTATTAATACCGCCTGAGATTACACCTGCAAAGTAATGCGCCTACTTTAAACAAGGGAACAACAAATTTTACCCGCCACCATAAAGCAGGTACCTGGCTTACGTCTGGACCCACGCGCTGTACTTACGGTAATACAAACCGGCACCGCATATTAAAGGTGGCATTAATTTAAAGGCAAAAAACAGTTTACGATTTTGAAAATTTCAATTGAACATTACTGAAAAAACATGCGTGTCAATTTCATATTCATAATTGACTGAATAACCGTAGTAGCTACAAATTTTACGTACCATGGCCAAACCCAGGCCGGTACCCTGTGATCCGCTCCCTTTTTTGAACCGCTCAAATAACTGTCGTTCATTAAGGTTTCCGCGTGGGCCGCTGTTCTTAATAATCAGATAATCCTTTGTAAGCTTAATAACTATATGACCATGAGCATGGTTATGGCGAATAGCGTTGCTTAAAAGGTTGTTCAGCATGATATCGATAAGATATTTACTGGCAATGATCTCGCAGTAAACCAGTTCATGTTGCAAACTGAGTTGCTTACTCTGCATAAGCTCCTGAAACTGGCTGATTTTCTGAAAAATCAGGGCTTCAAGATCAATTGACTCCTGCTCATTGATAAGCTGGTTTTCTAACTTGATCAATAATAAAAGAGATTGGTTAAGCCTTGCCGACCGGCTGATGGAGGTATAAATATCATTTATCTGTTCCAGTTGCACCGCGTTTAACGATTCGTCCTGTATCAGGATATCCAATTTGGTGGTCGCTACGGCAAGCGGGGTCATTAATTCATGTGAGGCGTTCTCGGTAAATTGTTTTAGGCTTTGGTAATCTTCTTTTACCCGTGCGGCCATTTCATAAATAGCCCGGTTAAGTTCGGCAAACTCATCTACTTTACTATCAATAATCTCGAAACGGGGCACTTCAGATACATTGAACATCTTTACTTGTTGCAACGTTTGAAAGAATGGACGCCATAAACCGGTAAGCACATATTTGTTGATCACAAAAAGGCTTATCACAAGGCAGGTAATCAATATCAACGTAATAATGCCGATGACACCAATCAATTCGTGCGTGCCTTCACGTGAATTTGTAATAGTAACCAGGTAATTTTGCCCGTTAACTTTAATGATATCCTGTACAGACCTTGCCGGCTCTGGCCTTTTTTCATACAGATTAAAATAGACCGTATCATAGTATCGCCTGGCAAACACAGCCTGGCCGGTACTTTCGAAAATAACGTGGTCTTTATCCTCATCATATTGCTGTGGAGATACGCCTGATCGTGCATACTCTTCGGCTTCATAAAGGGCTTGAGTAAGACTTTTATCCAGTTGTCTAACAGCTATATATTGAATTGCAAAGTAATAGATCACTCCCCCTATAAAAAGCACCATCAAACTGGTTAGTATACCAGCTTTATTATAATGTGCAGACAGTTTCATTTAGCGGTGAATTTGTAGCCTATACCGTAAACAGACCGCAGATAATCGTGGCAACTCGCATCTAAAAGTTTTTTACGCAGATTTTTGATATGGGTATAAATAAACTCATAATTATCATGCATATCCATTTCATCACCCCACAAGTGTTCAGCTATTGCGCCCTTAGAAATCACCCTGTCTTTGTTGGCTATAAAGTATAAAAGCATGTCAAATTCCTTTTTGGTTAGTATAACCACATTTTCATTAACGGCTACAGTGCGTGCCATCAGGTCTATACTTATTTCATTAAATGTCAACTGGTTATGGGTACTCATTAACTTTCTTCTGAAAACTGCCATTAAACGCGCTTTCATCTCCGCCAGATGAAAGGGTTTAGTAAGGTAATCGTCTGCTCCAAAGTTCAGCCCATTGATCTTATCATCCAGAGAATTACGCGCGGAAATGATAATTACCGATTCTTTTTTATTGTGTTTCTTCAGATAATCTAAAATTTCAAAACCTTCCCCATCTGGCAGGCCGATATCCAGCAGGATGCAGTCGTACTCGTAATTAGCCAGTTTATCTGTAGCGGCAGAAAGGTTGTTACTGCTCTCACAAATATTACCGTCCACATTTAAATAACCCGTGATATTTTCACGCAGTCCTTTTTCATCTTCAATTACCAGGATTTTCAACGGTGCTTTTTATCAAATATAACCATCAAATTTGAAGATAGTCTGTAGTAAAATAGGTGCTTCAGTTTTTCTTCAATATTACTGTATAACTTAGGTTTCAAATAGCATTCTGATTATGACCCTGATCGAGCCTATACGCCAAAACCCGCAGCATACCAAAAAATACTCTTCGCCGTTGCGTTTATGGCATTGGGGCAATGCCCTGGTTATTTGCGGATCGCTGATCACGGTGTTGATTAATTCTACGTTATCTGATCGCATTAACATTACGAAAGTAGTACAAAATGAGTTGAACCATGGCGGAATTACTGTTTCGGCCAAACAGGCCGGTTCAATTAGCCATACGCTGAGCGGCCAGGTTTGGAAAATACACGCTTATTTTGGCTATGCACTTGCCGGCTTGTTATTATTAAGGTTGGTAATGGAATTTTTCCAGCAGGCAGATCAAAAGTTGATACGCAAAATAAAAGCAGCTTATTACCATTATAAAGCAACAAAAGCAAACCGTAAACTTTACCAACACGAGCTAACGGTTAAAACAATCTATGCAGTATTTTACTTGCTGCTTATCATAATGGCAATTACCGGCTTGTTTCTGGCTTTTGAGGACTTACTGGCACCGTATAAGGCTATCCGCCATACTGTAAAAGAAATACATGGTTTTTGCATGTACTTCATCATCGCCTTTATTGTGATACACCTCATAGGTGTTTACCTGGCAGAACGAAGAGGCAGCGCTGGCATTGTATCAGACATGATCAACGGCGGTAAAGCCTGAACAGTTATTTACCGTTAATAAGTTTAGCCATTGTAAATGCCGCCCCGGCAGCCAAAGCACCAATAACCACTACTTTTAAGGCACCCGCAAATGCAGGCTGCCCCGTCATTCGGCTCTTAAAATAGCCAAAAATAAACAGGCAAAGCACCGTAACTATACATGAATATCCTAATGCAGTTTGCGCATTGCTGATGAAAAGGTAAGGAGATAGCGGAATAATGCCACCAATTATATAAGAAACGCCAATTGTAAACGCACTTCTGGTAGCACGGTTGGGGTTTGGCTCTTCAAGCCCTAATTCGTAGCGCATCATAAAATCTACCCACTGCTTTTTGTCCTTTGCCAGTTCGTCTGCTATCTGGTTTTGTAAATGTTCAGACAAACCAAAACCGGCAAATACCTCTCTCACTTCAATTTTCTCCTGCTCAGGCACACGCTCTATCTCTTCATACTCCCGCTTTAACTCCGACCGGTAATGGTCGGCCTCGGTTTTACCGGCCAGGTATCCGCCTAAACCCATAGCTATTGAGCCGGCAACAATCTCCGCAATACCAGCGGTTACAACCAGGCCTGAAGAACTGATGGCGCCGCTCAATCCCGCTGCCAACGCGAATGGGACGGTCAACCCATCAGACATACCGATAACGATATCTCTGATGATTTCTGAGCCGGTAACATGATGCTCAAGGTGCATATTCCAATTATTTAATTTTCATAGCTAAGGTAACAATATTGGAGTTTAACCCGTTAGACCTGGTATAGTGCCCCGCCCTTATTTCGAGCGAACTGAAATGCTGCCAGCCAAAAACGCCTTTAGGCGGCGAAAGCCGAATATTAGCACCAAAGAAATTACTGGAAAGGCTGGAAAGGTCGTAATCGCTTGTGTAATATTTTTCTTCTGGACTGTGCTGCCCGTAAGGCGCAAAATAGCGTGTTCCCTGCTGATCTGTAAACCTGTAGTAAGGGCTGACAGATACAAATGAGGTTAGTTTTACGGGCACTTCCAATTCGGCGGTGTTTGCCCTGATACCCCAGTTATCTGTATAATAACGGTAAAAAGCACGAATGATGAACCGATCATCAAGAAAGTAATTTAATCTTACCGCTATAGGCAATTTATAACGGCTGCCTGGCAAGATTTCTACCCGCTCATTAAAAATGTTGTTGGCTGGCCCTACACCGGTAGCAAAATTGCTGTTAAAATATACCCGCTGATATTGTGTAGCCAATAAACCCTTTTGGTACGAAGGCTCAATAATAATGGCGGCCTGCAGCCGTGTGCTAATTACCTGTGATAAAGAAAACAAAGTACTAAAGGAGTTCCGTGGCTTATGATTGATTGTACCGCTACCCCTGTCATCGCTTTCAGAGCCCGAGCCGTAATCTGCCGGCCGTAATTCAACAGGCAGAATCACTTTCCATGTATCAAAAAAAGCCTGCGCCTTAAAATCAAATTGGGTATTTTTATCTTTGGATAAACGTGTTAAGTTTATCGCAGCACCAAACGACTGGTAATCATATTCCCGCGAATACGAACCGGTTAGCCCGAAAGCATTTCCGGTTTTATCATTTGACATTGTCCAGTTGAACGACGGGTATATACGGGTATCCTGCATGGAAGCGGAGGATACGGTATAAGGGTCAATTTTATCGGAAGAGGCTGAGGTGTAGTGGTCTACTCCCAATTCAAATAAAAAGGTATGCTTTTTACCGCTTGCACCGTACTTAGACATTTGCAGGTCGAAGGTATTGGCAAAGTCCGTGAGCTTTTCGGTTCCTATTCCACCGGTAACGGCAGAGTTATTCCCATCCTGATGATAATACGCCGATACCACATTAATTTCGTCTAACTTTAGTTTACGGGCTTCGTAATTACTGCTATCTTTAAAAGTAGCTTGTGGCCGGGTTTGCGCATGCGATACCACTATGCCTAAATACAAAGCGGCGATGCATAAATACATTTTCCTCATGTTGCTCTCTTAATTAGTTACAACCACAGCCACCGCCACTTTTGCCACCATTGGCACCTGATGCGCCTTCGCGGTACAACTGGAAACTTTGCTCAAACTTTTGCGACTTACGGGCCGTAAGATCCATCTCTGTATCATTTAGGCGGTTCTTCTGATAAGCCTTAACAGACGTGCAGGAGGGCAGGATCAAAGCCAGGCCTAAAGCAGTGAGCAATGTCCTTATAGTGGGGTATTTCATCGTAATTATTTAATGTTAATATTTTTTGAACAGAAGGCCTGGTTATTATCATTTATGATAACGCAGCCCATATGTGGCAATTGATCAATAAGGTTGAGGCCCACCTTTACCCCCATAACCATAACCGGTGTTGCCATCGCATCGGCCAGTTCGGCACTGGGGCATATAATGGTTACGCTTTTGATACCGGTAACAGGTAATCCTGTTTTAGGATCTATCGTATGCGAATATTTCTTTCCGTTTATTACAGCATACTTTTCGTAATTGCCCGAGGTAGCTACCGCCATGTTGCTGATATTTAAAGTAGAGAATGGAGATTGGGTTTGATCAGGGTCTGCAATGCCGATGGTCCATTGACGGCTATTAGGCGGTGTGCCCCAGGTAACCAGGTCACCTGCAGCGTTAACAATGCCGCTAATTACACCCCGCTGCTGCAAAACCGCACGAGCCCTGTCGGCAGCATAGCCTTTCCCAATTCCGCCGAAACCAATACGCATACCCTTCTCTTTCAAGTAAACGGTACAATTGGCTGCATCCAGTAAAACGTTGTTATAATTGATCAGCTTAACCGAGCTTTTGGCGGTTTCCGTATCCGGCAAAGCCTTCATGTTTACATCAAAGTTCCACAGGCTCTTATCAATAGAACCATAGGTGATATCAAAAGCGCCCTGGGTAAGTTTTGATAATTTTAAGGAACGGCTGATCAGGTCAAACACCTCCTGGTCAATCTTAACAGGTGCAATGCCGGCATTCCGGTTGATAGCCTGGGTTTGGCTATATTCATTAAAAGTGGTCAGTAGCTTTTCAATCCGGCTTATTTCGGCAACGGCAGCATCTATATGATCGTTCGCTGCATTTTCATCATTATCAACCACGCTGATGCCGAAACGGTTGCCCATTAACTTTAAGCTGCACTGATAAAGCCTCCCATCCAGTGGTTTTTCAATGTTGTGCATGGATGAATGGATCTATCTGCGCAATAAAATTTGCGGTTGATACATTAGGGAAGCCGTCCCATTCTTTCAATACCCTGCCATTCTCATCAACCAACAATGTATAGGGGAATTTTCCATCGGCGTTATACTTATCGGCCAGTGCTTCGTTTCGTTTTACCTGAGCCTTATCTAACTGGTTTTTCTTTTGACGCGGAAAATCGGCACGTACCAATACAAGGTGCTCGGTCGCGTACTGATCAAATTCCGGGGTTTCCAATATCTCCTTACGCAAACGGATACATGGCCCGCACCAGTCGGATCCGGAAAAATTGATCAAAATGAGCTTATGCTCTTTTGCAGCCTGCGCTTTGGCAGCATTAAAATCTCCCAGCCAGCCTATATTTGCAAATGCAGCTAAAAGGATAAATGCTAATATTTTCATCTTTATATGATTAACTTTCACTGTCCTACCTGTAGAACGAAGACAAGTTAAAGCTCAAAACTGTATTAAAACTGAAGTTGAAGAGTTCTACCAAGTTTGCAAGCACTCATTAAAAGCTTACGTAGTGGTAGCTATCGTTAAGACTGTGAGGCGAAAACTTATATGATTCAAAACAAAAAAGGCTGCGAATACAGCCTTTGAAAGTGTTCCCGACGAGATTCGAACTCATATCAGCTGAACCGGAATCAGCCATTCTATCCATTGAACTACGGGAACTTTAGACAGCAAATATAAAGGAATTTCCAATGTGTCAATCTGTATTATGATAATAAGTTAATACAAACCGGACCCATAAACTAAAATTCGGGTATTCGGCTGCAGCTATCCTTTAACACAGCAATGACCGCCTTTTGTTATATGTTCAATCTCGGGAACACACGTATAAATAAAAACTGCCTGAATTAATATCAGGCGGTTTTATTTATGAGACTGATGATAAATCGCGAATAATATTACTTCTGCAATGCAGGCTGCAAGTGCGTAGTTATGGCGATGCGGTTCCAGCCGTTGATGGTGATGATAGCCATAAGCACTTGCCCCAGATAGTTTGCTCCCAACACATCTAAAGCCCTGTTATAAGTGTCATCACTTACGCCGCCTTTACTTATCAGGGTAGCTTCTTCGGTGAGCGCTAAAATGGCCTGTTCCTTTTCATCAAAAAAAGGCGTATCCCTCCAGGCGCTAATGGTGTATAGGCGTTGTTCAGTTTCGCCTAATTTGCGGGCGTCTCGGTTATGCATATCCAGGCAATAGGCACAGCCGTTTATTTGTGATGTACGGATCTTGATCAATTCTTTATGTACGGGCGCAAGTTCGGTGCTGTTAACATAAGCTTCAAGCGCGGCCATTGCTTTGTATGCTTCAGGTTGGGTCTGTAATAAATTAACTCTTTTCATGATGTTGTTTGTTTATTTGATATCACAAAATTGCATACAAACATCCCCTCAAAAAATGAACTGAGTTTAAGAAAAGTCCGGAAGTTCTTAGTCGGAAGTCCGAAGTCAAAGACTGACAATTAAACTCCAGATTTTGACTTAAGACCTGGAACTTGCTACTTACACCTTCTTTCCTCTTATCCTGCTTAAAAACTGCGGGGTAAAGCCCAGGTAAGAGGCCAGCATGTATTGGGGCACACGCTGTACAAAATCAGGAAACATGGCGGTAAAATAGCGATAGCGCTCTTCATCTGTTTGATTGAAGATAAAGCCAATGCGCCGCTGGGCCGCTACGTAGGCACGTTGCATCATTATCCTGAAGTAAGTTTCCAGTTTGGGAACCTGCTTTAACAAAGCATCCTTGTATTTTGCATGCAGCAACAGTACTTCAGAGGCTTCGATGGTTTGAATATAAGTAGTTGCCGGCACCTGATTGGCCAAACTGTCCTGATCGGCAATCCACCAGCTTTCAAGGGCAAACTGCACAATTTGCTCGTTCAGTTTGGCGTTAACATAATACTGCCGTAAAAGCCCTGTTAAAACAAAGTATTCCCCTTTGCAGTGTTTACCCGGCTCCAGTATGATTTCCTTCTTTTTGAATCTTTTAAACTCCATCGCGTCGCAAACAACTGTTTGCTCATCGGGCGTTAGCTGCACATGGCGCTGTATATGGTCAATAAGCTGATTATACATCAGGGCAGTTTAAATTTAAAACTGAAATGCACCTTTTTACCGGTTTGCGTTTGATCGGTAATCGTCTCGCCATCTACCTTGACATAAGTATGCAATTTACTTTGTGGCGTAGTTTGCGGCAGCTTCACATCTACAGTAAAAGTTAGCTCCTTGTCGCCTGGCATGGTATATAGTTTATTAAGCGTGCCGGTATATTTTTCCTCTATAAACTTATTGTTGGGGCCCATATACGTTATTTTTGCAGTAGTACCCACAGGCACCTCGGTTACATATTCAACCTGGTAACTATCTTTTTTGGGTTTTTGCAACAACCCACGGTTCATGTTATAAACGGTATAACTGCAACTGCTTAAAATAAATGCGATAAAAGGCAGGTAAAGAATCTTCTTCATGCAACTAAAGTATAAAAGCAGGGGCATTAAACAAACTGTAAAAAAATAACACCTGCTTTTTTAGGCAGGTGTTAAATACTTCTTACTTTAATGCCTCGGCTGCATAAGCCCGGCATTTTTTTACTTCTGCTACAGCGTCCGAGCCGCCGGGTATATTGTACTCTAACTCTATAGTTGCCGGAAACTTGTACCTGTTCTTTTTCATCAACTGCAGTACTTCTTTTATCGGTGTATCACCTTCGCCCCATGGCGCGTTAGGCCCGTCATGAAACTTACGGTCTTTAATGTGCATACTGGTGATACGGTCATGATATTTTTCAATAAAAGGAACAGGGCTGCTGCTTGTACCTGATGCGTAATGGCCAATATCCAGGTTAATGCCATTGTATTTTGATTGACTGAGCGCGGTGTCCCACAAAGTAGGGGTTGCCTGTGTATGCGCATGGTAACCCACCATCATTTTATGTTTTGCAGCCAGGTCACCCAGTCGCTTGGTTTGCGCTTCATCCGGCAATTCAACTGTTACATGGCTGCAGCCAAGCGCTTTGCCGGCATTAAAGGCGTACTCAATCTCGGCATCGGTATTTTTGGCGCCAAGCGCATTTGGTTTCCATGCATAAATGGTTACGCCCGCCTCGTTAAACATTTTGCGCAGTTGTTTAAATTTATCCATCGATACAGAGCCGCGCCATTCGGCCAGCTTAGGCGCAAATTCTGCCCATGCCTGGCTTCCCTCGCGTTTAGGAGCACCAGCGTAAGCTTCTGCAGGATCGCCCATCAACTCTATGGCATTAATATTACACTCAAGGCAGTATTTAAGCAGATCTTCAACCGTACCCGGCATACTACGAAACGAGTAAGTGATTACCCCTATTTGTACACCATTGATCAGCGAATTTGGTTTATCTGCATTATTGAAAAATGAAGATGCTACTGAGGCCTTTGATGCCAGCAACAAACCGGCAGAAGCTGCAGCGCTTATTCCAATAAACCTGCGCCTGGTTAAGTAGTGCTTTTCCATAAGTTATTTTGATTAATGAATTGGTTAAACCAAAGTTATCAAAATAACCTTCGTTACCAAGTGCCTATCAAAAGTGTTACTTATTCTGCTGCGGCAAGGTTACTTCAAAATTGGCACCGTTGCCCGGCTGTGAATATATAAGCAGGGTACCGTTTAACGAGTCGACCAGGTGTTTCACAAGGGCCAGGCCAAAACCATATCCCTGCTCGCCCGCCGTGCCGCCGGTTGTATTTGCTTTGCCGCTTAAAATAGCGTCTATAGTTGCCTTATCAAGCCCAACCCCGGTATCTGTTATGTTGATCTGCAAGGTATTGTGGCTCTCTTCTATTTTCAAACTCAGGTCTGCTGTAACCTTACCACCTGCAGGTGTAAATTTAATGGCATTTGAAATCAGATTACCCGTTATCTGCAATAGCTTATTTTTAGAAAAAGGTATAGTAGCCGAATTTACTGACGTATTTACAACAAAGTCGATGCTCTTATTACGGGCTTGCGGCAAATAAAGCTTTTCAAGTTTATCTTTTAAAACCAAAAGGTTAAACTCATCAGTCTTCAGTTCGTGTTTTGGCGCTTCAACACTTAGTATTTCATCAGCAAGTTCAAGTAACGACCGCCCGCTGCGTTGTATCAGATTGATAAACTCCAGCACCTCATCTATTTCATTTTCGTGCCCCTGCTCGCTTATTACCTGGGCAAGGCCAATAATACCGCCAAGCGGACCCCTTATATCATGTGCAACTCTTTTCTTGGTGTCGTCGGCTTCCTTTAACTTATTTTTAAGGCTGCCAATCAACTTATGAGCATTTAAACGGTTTATAATTTCATTGCCTATGATCTTCAATAACTCTACTTTTTCGGGCGATAGTGTTTTGATATCCTTATCAAGCACACATAAAGCACCTATATTATGGCCTTCCTGGGTTTTAAGGGGTACTCCCCAGTAATATCTAACATTCGGGTTGCCGGTTACATAAAATTTATCTTTAAAGCGCTCGTCGCTGGTCAGGTCACTTATTTCAAACGGCTGGTCGCCTGCAATGGTAAACTGGCAAACCGACTCCTCGCGCGGCATTTGCTCAATATCCAGCCCATGGTTAGTTATGCTCCATTGTGTAAATGAGTCGATCAAATTAACAAGAGATATTGAGGTACCGGCAACTTTCGCTGCCAATTTAGCCAGGTCCTTAAAGCTATCCTGGAAGCTGGTATAATCAAGGTCGTAATCAGAAAGGTTAATTACCCTTTCCATTTCATTATCAGGGATCGGATTGATATTCATATCGTAAAAGTAATAGTTTACAATCTCTGCTATAATGCAAACAAACTTAATTTTAACTAAAATTTATGGGTATGGTTTTGATATTCAAACAACCTTAAGTTGTCAAAATGTTTACTACACCGATTAGGGCAATAATAAACCTTCGTTATCCTTTAACGCGACACCTGATATCTGATGCCTGAATGCTTCCTGAATAAGGTAAAATATTTTTGTTGCTGCTGCGGCAAGAGATAAGCCGCCCAAACGGATATTTGATATGCAATTCCGGCTGTCATCCGTAAGGCCCGGGCGGGGGTTATAGGTCAGGTAAGCACCCATACTGTCTGCTGCGCTAAGACCGGGGCGTTCGCCAATAAATACGATACATAACCTTGCATTAAGCTCATAAGCAATATCATCACCTATGGCTACCCTACCCTGCTGTACCAGGCATACAGGCGAAAGCGTTAAGCCTGAATTGATAACCTTGGGAACAAGCAATTGTAAAAGCGGAATTACATTTTGATTGATAGCTATGGCCGATAAACCATCTGCAATGATAATGGCTATATCTCCGCCGCTTATCTGGTCTGCAAGCCGGTTCAGCGAGGCCTCGTCAGGTTTCCTGCCCCAATCCGGGCGCTGCAGATATTCGGCCCGGTTAGCCGCCCGGCTATGCAACTGCAAAACCGGGCGGTGAAATTGCGCTAATTCCTCTTCCAGCCTTTCTGTGTCCATAACCGCGTATACAGCATCGCGGGCGTGCGCATGTGCCATCTTAAATGCCAGCGAATGCCCGGTAGGTATGGCTGTACCTACGCTGCCTATACCAATACGGGCAGGTGTAAAATCACCCGGCCTGTTAATATGCGCTTCGTTACCATCAAATAACTTTAGCTTATCCATGCATTGCTCATTTTTTTTAGCAGATTATCCGCTTTTACCAGCCTGCGGCTGCCGTTCTCGTTAAATAACTCCTGTTTAATAAGCCAGGCTTCAAACTCCGGCGAAGGCCTTAAGCCAAGCACTTTTCGTAGATATAAGGCGTCATGAAAAGAGGTTGACTGGTAGTTCAGCATAATATCATCGCTCCCTGGTACGCCCATTATAAAATTACAACCGGCAACGCCAAGCAGGGTAAGCAGGTTATCCATATCATCCTGATCCGCCTCGGCATGATTAGTGTAACATACATCCATGCCCATGGGCAAGCCCATCAATTTCGCACAAAAATGGTCTTCCAGCGCGGCCCTAATGATCTGTTTACCATCGTACAGATATTCGGGGCCGATAAACCCTACCACTGAGTTAACTAAAAGCGGACTGAACTTTTTGGCAACAGCATAAGCCCTTGCCTCGCATGTTTGCTGATCGACGCCATGATGTGCGTTTGCAGATAGTGCGCTGCCCTGTCCGGTTTCAAAATACATCACATTACAGCCTACTGTACCTCTCTTTAGTGAAAGTGTGGCTTCATAAGCTTCCTGTAATAAACTCATGCTGATACCGAAACTTGTATTGGCTTTTTGAGTGCCCGCGACAGATTGAAAGCAAAGATCTACAGGTGCGCCCTCATTTATCAACTGCAAGGTAGTAGTAACATGGCTAAGTACGCATGATTGTGCCGGGATCTCGAATTGCTGCCTTAAATTGTCTATAAGCGTTAAAGCTTTTAACACAGCGGCCGGATTATCGGTGGCCGGGTTTACACCAATAACTGCATCGCCGCCCCCATAAAGCAAACCTTCGATCATGCTTGCCGCTATGCCAAGCGGATCATCTGTTGGGTGGTTTGGCTGCAAGCGGGTAGAGAAACGTCCCCTTAAGCCTATAGTATTACGAAAGCGGGTTACTACAAGGCATTTTTTTGCAACGGCAATCAAATCCTGGTTACGCATAATTTTTGAAACAGCTGCCAGCATCTCGGGCATCAATGCGGATGAAACGCTTTGAAGTACGGCTGTATCAGTTTCTTCCAGTAAGAGCCAGTCGCGCAGCTGGCCTATGGTAAAATGGCTTATCTGCTTAAAGCCATCGGCATCATGACCATCAATGATCAGGCGTGTAACCTCATCTTCTTCGTATGGAATAATGACCTCATTCAGAAAGTTTTTTAGTGGGACATCGGCAAGAGTTATCTGGGCGGCAACGCGCTCCTCATAGGTTTCGGCGCTGAGCCCTGCAAGCGCATCGCCTGTACGAAAAGGCGCGGCTTTGGCCAATAAGTCCTTTAAGGTGTTAAAACGGTAAGTCTTAGAGCCGATAATGTGCTGGTAAGGCATGCCGAAATTGTTTTATGTGCCTAAGATAGCTAAATATCGGCTTAAATGAAGCTTTGGTTTGTTTAAGCTTATGTTAAAAAAAACGGCCACCTTAGCAGGAGGCCGTTTGATCGCATTTATATATAACCCTAAACCTAATTAGTGACTACTACTTTAGCGTTAACCATATTACTATGAAAAGTGCAATGGTAAGTGTAGGTGCCTGCCGTTGTAAAGGCATGCTTGTAAGTGGCAGAAGTTGCCAGGCTTCCGCTGTCAAAAGCACCGCCATCATCAGTAGCTGTATGCGGTGCTGAATCGGCATTGGTCCAGGTTACGCTTTTACCGGCCTTTATAGTAACCGTAGCAGGAGAAAAGGCAAAGTTTTTAATCTCAACAGTAGCATCGCCGCCGGCAGTATTGCCCGGGTTATCAGGTTTTTGGGGTTCGGGAGAATCGCTGCCAGATTTTGAGCACGCTGCAAACGTAATTACAACAATCGCTATGATAAGCGAGATACCTAAAAAATACTTTTTCATATCAAAATGTTTGTGTGTCTTTTGATATGGTTACGCCACAACTATAGCTAATGGTTGCCCCGTAGTAAAATTATTTTAGATAAGCTCACTTATCCCGCCCGCTGTTTCATCAAGCAACGCATCATTTGTTATTTTAACTTTATGCTTGCCCAACATTACAAATATGGCTGCGGCCAGTATTAAGCCGGCAAAGAATATGAGGCTAATGGTAAAATTGTAATAGACGATGGCCACCATGCATACTACAGCAATAACCAAGGCTACCGCCGGAAACACCGGATAAAAAATTGCCGGAAAAGGCCGCTGCATTAACGGCTCTTTTTTACGCAGCACAAACAAGCTTATCATAGCCATTACATACATTACTACAGCACCTAATACCGATAAAATAATTATCTGACCGGTTGTACCTGTAAAAAGCGCAATAAAGCTGATAACCCCGCCTGCTAAGATTGCCCAATGGGGCGTTTTGAATTTTTTATTTACCGTTGATAACCCTTTAGGAAGATAACCTGCCCTGGCCATGGCAAATACCTGCCTTGATGATGCCAATATGGTACCATGAAAAGAGGCTATCAGCCCGAACAGCCCTATGCTGGCAAATACTTTTGTTAACCCGCTGGCCTTACCCAATACTATGCCAATTGCCTCTGGCAGCGGGTAATCTATACTGGTAAGCTTGCGCCAGTCGGTAATGCCGCCTGTTAATATCATTACACTTAAAGCAAGCAGTACAAGCGTTATCAACGCAGAAATATATCCTCTCGGGATGTTCTTTTTAGGATCTTTAACTTCCTCGGCCACCATGGCTACACCTTCTATAGCCAGGTAGAACCAAACTGCAAAAGGCAGGCCCGCAAATACACCGCTCCAGCCAAAAGGCATTGGGTTGGCTGTAAAGTTGTCTATTTTGAACGAGGGGCCAATAATGCCTATGTAAACCAACAATTCAAATACGGCCAAAATGGTAATAAATACAGAGAAGTTGGCCGATTCCTTTACTCCTGAAATATTGAGTATAATAAATACAACGTTAAAAAAAAGAGCTGAAGGCAATACCCCTATCTGCGGATGCAAAAAGTGCAGATAAGCGCCCAAAGAAAACGCGATAGCAGGGGTAGCAAACAAAAAATCTATCAGGGTGGCGTAACCGGCTATCAACCCTGCAAAGGGCCCCATTGCGCGGTATGCATAAGCAAATGCCCCCCCGGCATGGGGTATAGATGTGGTTAATTCTGTATAGCTGAAAATAAAGGTTACATACATTACGGTTACCAGTAACGTAGCGATCAGGAAGCCGATGGTACCTGCCGCCCCCCAGCCCAGGTTCCAGCCAAAATATTCGCCGGATATAACAAGCCCTACAGCAATTGCCCAAAGGTGCACCGGCTTTAAAACCTTTTTTAACTGCTGGCCGGCAGCGCCGTTTTCTGATATTTCCTGCGATTTTTCCATCGCTTTAAATTACTTATTAAAAATTCAGAAACTAAAACTTCTAAATTAAATCAAATTGATAAATAAGCATATAAAGCTTAACAGCATTATACATCATCTGCATTTCATAAAAATTTTAACTTTTATTAGCTATTACTTAATGTGAGCGGTTTTCGTATTTTTGCGCTCCTTTTAATTTATATAGTGACGGCTAAACGTAAACCATCTGTTAAACAAGTATGGGTAGCTGCTTTGCAGTCGCCCAAAAAGCGTGATAAACTGCTGATAGGCTCATTTATTATCACCATCATGCTTTCGGGGATGCCGTTCTTCTTTAATTATATCCAAAACAGGCAGGGTATTGTGTTGAACGACTGGCTGCTGGCCAAAATACCTCCGTACGATGTATCTATTGTTATTTTCGCACTTATATGGGGTATGGGGCTGCTTATACTGGCGCGCGCGTTATACAATCCGGTCATTTATATCAACTACGTATGGTCGCTTATTTTTGTTAATCTTGCCCGGATAATAAGCATACTTACTTTCTCACTCGACCCACCTAAAGGGCTTATTCATCTGATAGATCCTATTACAGGTGTTTTTTATGGCAATGTGGTCATCACCCGCGACCTGTTTTTCTCGGGCCACACATCAACTATGGTGCTTATTTTTTTATGCCTCGAAAAGCGTAACGATAAGATACTCGCCTTTATCAGCGCTATTGCTGTAATGGCGCTGCTATTGGTTCAGCATATACATTATACCATTGATGTTATTGCTGCCCCGCCTATGGTTTACCTGATATATGTTTTGGTTCGCCGGGCTTTAAAGCTTGATAAGCTTAAAAATAACGAGAACTGATCATCCTCGATTAAACCAAGCCGGTTTAAAGTAAGTCATATATATTATATTTATTAAAAAAAAGCATACTTGTAAACCGTTATGGCAGCATTTATGCTATGTTAGGTTACTGTGAAGATACTACAAAAAACACCACGTCAGCTATTCCCCGGATTGTTCGAGTCGGTACAGTCGTCGAACATATTTCCGGATAATAAGACCTTTGTTGATTGCGCGCCTAAACACAGCCCGGATGAAATAATGAAAGCTTATAACGAGCATTTCATTAGTCCTGATTTTGATTTAAAGGCATTTGTGCATGATCATTTTGAAGTACCCGAGGCACATACCATATTTCATACCCATTCAGGCAATAGCATCCGCAAACATATAGACATACTTTGGGGCGTTCTTCAGCGCAAACATGATATTGTTATCAGACCGTCCTCGCTGGCAGCGCTGCCACATCCGTATATAGTACCCGGCGGGCGATTTAGGGAGATATACTACTGGGATAGTTATTTCACCATGCTTGGCCTGCAGGAAGACAAGCAGTTTAAGGTTATTGAAAACATGGTGAATAACTTTGCTTATTTGATAGACACTTACGGTTTTATACCAAATGGTAACCGCTCATATTATCTTACCCGCTCGCAACCACCTTTTTTTGCGCTGATGGTCAACTTATTATCGCAAAGCCATGGCGAGGATGTTTTTATAAGATACCTGCCCCAGTTGCAAAAAGAATACGACTACTGGATGGATGGAAGCGAACAACTGGAACCCAACCAGGCAGCATGCTGTGTGGCGCGGATGGAAGACGGCGCCTTACTGAACCGGTATTGGGACGGCAGCGACCAGCCCCGCGAGGAAGCATATATTAAAGATATTGATGAGGCCGTAAACACTAAACAATCCCTCCCGGACTTTTTCAGGAACATACGGGCGGCTGCAGCATCGGGCTGGGACTTTAGCAGCCGGTGGTTTGATGGTTCAATGTCATTATGCCAAACACGCACAACAGATTACCTGCCGGTAGATTTGAACTGCCTGATGTACTACATGGAGTTATCCATTGCCCGGGGTTACCGTTTAAAGGGCGACGAAGATAAAAGCAATGAGTACCAGGACAAGGCCGGCATCCGCAAAAAGGCTATATTGAAATACTTTTGGGATGATAAAACCAATTGGTTTTACGATTATAATCGGGCAACTTTAAAACTATCGGGCGTGCAAACACTTGCTGCCGTGTATCCGCTTGATTTTAAAATAGCTACTGCCGACCAGGCAAAGCACATTGCGAACGGCCTTCAGGAAAAGTTTCTAAAGGCGGGTGGTTTGCTTACCAGCCTTAACTTTAGCGGGCAGCAATGGGATGCGCCAAACGGTTGGGCACCGCTGCAGTACATGGCCGTTACCGGGCTTGAGCAGTACGGCCATAGCGAACTTGCTAAAGCAATTGCCGACCGCTGGATACATCTCAATATTTGTGTTTTTGAACAAACAGGCAAACTGCTCGAAAAATACAATGTAATTGATCCTACTGCGACGGCAGGCGGCGGAGAATACGCGTTACAGGATGGTTTTGGCTGGACAAACGGCGTTTTATTGAAGCTGATGAACAAATACAATTACGATGGCAAGCCCGACGAAGCTGCCAAATGCGAGTTTCAAGTACCAGAAACAGTATAAGCGTTTGCATTAACTACCTTGCGGGTTTTGGAAAAACAGGCAGGCTTTCATGGCCATCGGCATCAACAGACTGCACGGCAAACAGGTAGTTATCCTTAGAGTACGCGATATCGGCACTGGTGCCGGTAACATAAAATTTCTTTTCCCAGTAAGGGCTGATGGTTTCGCGCATCAGCACGTAATAGCCAACCGGCGGTTTACCTGTTTTAGGCGCCTCCCATTTTAGTTGGGTTTTATTAGTAAGACCACTGGTTATGATGCCTACATTTTGTGGTTGCGCAGGCGCAAGGGCCAAATTAGCCAATACAGAAAGGTTCATGCGGGCTACTTTTTGCGTATAATTATAATCGGCAAAATCAGGCAGATCGCCGTAGTTTATACCATTTTCGGTACGTATATCCTGGTGCTGGCGGTTAAAATCCTCATTCATCTCGGTAATACGTATGGCCGTATACCCTTCTTTCGAAAACGGTGTATGATCACCGCCACGCAGGTACCTGTCGCGACGGTAAATCAGTTTTACATCCAGTTGATCTACGTACCGTTCGGCAACTTCTTTGGTGTAGCGGGCCAGCTCCCGTGCAGGGCTATCATTTTCGCCACCTACCGCATTGCGTATGGCAGCATCCTTCTCTGTTTCGGCAGCAGGTACGCCCTCACTGAATACACGCACGCTGCGGTTATCTTTCAGCCCGGTTTCCATGGCGTAAGTGTTGCCAACGATATCGTTATTCAGCATGGCGTCTATCTGCCAGCCTTCGGCTTTTGCGCGTTTGGCTACGTTTGCAGAGCCGTATAGCCCCTGCTCCTCGCCTACAACGGCCATAAAAATTATTGTCGACGGGAAAGATCGTTTGGCCATTACCCTTGCCAGCTCCATGGATACGGCCGTACCAGAGGCATCATCTACAGCACCCGGCGCGAATGATTTGATATTCATTACATCAGTAACCCTCGAGTCGTAATGCCCTGACACCATGTAAATGCGTTTATCTGCCGTGTCGGTACCTTTTAATATCGCCAGTACATTTTTCATGGGTGTCGGTTTATCAATCCTGCTACCCTTAGGCTGTATAAATTCGTCGAATATTACCTTCATTCTTCCGTTAGATGCCGCGGCGTATCTTTCATATTCGGCCTTTATCCAGTTACGGGCAGCGCCTATGCCTTCGGTTTTGCTTGTGGTATCACTAAGGGTATGCCGTGTTTTAAAGCTAACCAGTTTGCGTACAATGGCTTCAATATTTTTGGAAGACACCTCATCTACCATTTGCTTAACCACGGCGTCTTGCTTTATAGTAGTTTGTGCCGATACAGAACCAGCTAAAAACAGCAAGGAAAGAAGGAAGATGTATTTCATAAAGCAATTTATGAAATTGCCGGGTACAAGTAATTGATTGAGCTATTTTGTTACATAGAAAAGCCAGTATCGCTGCCGAGATATCCGCTGCGCTAATCTCTCGACATAGCATTATTCAAGCTTTCATCTTGCGTCAGCTGGAAGCTGACCTTAGATGTGGCACGAGCTTAAGCTCGCGCCAGCAATTGACGTTACCGTTATTTAAAAGATGTATTGTCGATTTCATTTTAGGAGATATTAAGATAATTTATTTCGCGCTATCATTGTTTTGCTGCAATGAGAGTAAGTGATAGATCTCCACGTTGGTAATTGCAGAAGCCTGTGTTAAATAGCTTATGATCTGCTTTTGTAGATTTAATTCCTTTTGCATCAGCGGATGATTTGAAATTGCTAACTCAAATTCTTCCCTGTTATGATAGTTATAATTCAAGTCTATCACATCCTGTACAAACATGTCAACCGTGTCAGTAGCAAGTGTCGAAACCGCAATTACTCTGTCAGGAGATTCATTTTCTATAAATTCAAGCGATTCGGCAATTGCCACACACGTATCCAAAGCGGCTGAACCCCACAGGTCGGGGAAATCTTCTGTGTGAGGCGCAATGTCTTCTACCACTGCAAGTAGTTTTTTTGCATTTTCATGATCAACCGATTTCAATCCTATTTGATCACGTATAAACGCAACCACATGTTTCAATAAGGTCGGATTGCCCCAGTTATGCTGTTCATAAAAGGTCTCATAGTTAGGCAGCAGTCGTTCGCAAATTAAGTAGCAAAATGTTAACTGTTTCTCAAATGCCAGGTTCTTTAATGTATCGAGTTCAATTTGCATTTTAATGTCAGATAAAATAACCCCCAATATATGCTTCTATCATACCTTTATAGACCTTAGATGCGGCACGAGCTTAAAGCTCGCGCCAGCAAATTAAGATTCAAATATCTCTTTGCTGTCGCGAGATTAACGTAGTATATCTCGTGACACGGCACGGTTCAAGCTTTCAGCTTGAACCAGCTGAAAGCTGACCTTATGCATGAAATGAGATATCGCGTCTCTACATTTATTATTTTACAGTATAGGTGACTTTATTTAGTCCCACACCGGTTATCTTCAACGATTTCCAGTTGGGCGGAAGCGTGCTCTTGATCTGAGTAATGCCGGTTGGCGTAATATCCAGCCCGCCGAAGCCCATCAGCATACTTTGTAAAATACCACCTGCGCCTGTGGCGAAATATGGATTGGTACCGCCTTTTGTTTCGGCAATCACCCTGAATGGCGGGTTTAAATTTGGTTCATAGGCATCCTTAAACCAGTGATATGCTTTTTGCCCGTTACCCAAACGTGCGTAAAGCAAAGCAAATACGCCTTGTGTCATGGCCGGGGTGCCTTCGTTAGGTACACGCGTTTCGTAATATTCCAAATCCTTTTTTATCTGCGCAGGGTCGGTTATGGTTTTAAGCGGATAGGCAAGCAGGTTTACATCTGCTTGTTTAATACCTTCGCCTTTATATTGTGCATGTTCCTGTGTAACACCGTTACTCATTTTAAGTATAGGTATGTTATTGGCTACATGCACCCAATCGGTGTCGGCCTGCATGCCTAATAATTGGGCCGCTGCAGTGGCGTTCATTAAATTGGCTTTTGCCGCGGCATTGGTAAAGGCATTATTATCAATATTTTCGGCCCACTCATCAGCAGCAACAACATTCTTGATATCATAATGACCCGGTCCGTTACGCTCTACCCTGCTCGCCCAAAAGTCGGCCGTGGCTGAGAGTATAGGCCAGCCTTTATCGCGCAGCCATTGTTTATCCTGCGTTACGCAGTAATAAGCCCAGGCAGCATTGGCAACATCGGCACTGATATGATGTTCAAACGGGCCACTTAGCGCCCAAACAGGGGTTTCCTCAACACCGCTGTCTGCACTTTCCCAGGGGTACATCGCCCCTTTATAGCCATGCGAAAAAGCGTTCTTACGGGCATTATCCAAACGCTCATACCGGTACTCTATCATTGATTTCGCAATCTCGGGGTGCAGCACCAACATCGCCGGGAACATCCATAGGTCTGTATCCCAAAAAACGTGTCCATTATACCCTAATCCCGATAACCCCATTGGCGATGGGGATAAAGCTGTTCCTGCACGGGAGAATGAATACAAGTGGTACAACATGCTATGCACATCCTGCTGCGCCTGTGCGTCGCCTTCTATTTGTATATCACTTTTCCAAAGCTCATCCCAAGCTTTGTTATGGAATTGTATTAGCCTGTCTTTCCCTTCCAGCTTGGCGAAAATGGTAAGGCGCTCGGCCTCGTTCAACGGGTCAGCATGATGTGCAGAGGTGATAGAAGAGCCTGTAACGCCATATTTATAAGTTTGCCCTGCTGAAATGCTTTTACTGAACTTCATGAGGTGCATATTATTGTCCCACATCTCGTGTATTACTCGTGGCTCTTTGCCATGCTCCTCGTTAAATAAAAAAGATGTCGACGCGCAAAGCTGCAGTTTCCCGGTAGGCGATTTCGCGGTTGATGTAAGCAGGCTGATGGTTACGTGCGGCCTGTCTATCTCGTTGTAGTAATTTTGTACCTCCTTTAAAGCATCGGGCGCTTCCATTACGCTTGCCGCAGTAATATTGATGGCCTTCTTTGCAGTCACGGTTACATCCATTAAAACGGTAAATGGCAACTGCCTTAATGAATAATAAGTATAGCTGATAGTTGCTTTGTCGCCATAGTCAAAGGTTGTGGTCATGGCAGCGTGCTGCATATCCAGTTGCTGGCGGTAGTTGCTTACCATTTTACCATCCAGGCGCCTGCCATCCACCTCCAGGTACATATTCAGCAAATTGAAGCTGTTAAGAAAATTGCTTACCCGGCCGCGGCCATACAAGTCATAAGCCCCGGCCAATACTACATTTTTAACTTTGAAAGGCTCGGGCGAAGAAACTATGCCTATCATACCATTAGCTACGGTAATGCCGTAATAGTTGTTAGGATCTATTTTGTCGGCTTTAATCACCCAGGGGCTAACGCCTTGCGCCCATGCGCCGGTTACTGTAACAATACTAAACAGTAAAGCAACTATATTTCTCATTAACGCTCGGGTTATTTGATTTTTAATTGTAATTTCTGGTTTACCAGGTCGCCAATTTTGCGGCCGGTTTGATTGCCAATGTCGCAGGCAATTTTATAATGTATACCACCATAAACCCGCGATATGGCGGCTTCCAGGGCGGCAGCCCTAAAAGATTTGAAAGAGCGGGGAGGTATGCCAAATTCTGCTTCGGACGAGTCGGTATACGCTTTGTTATCGCCAAAGCTTTTGGTAAGCGTTTCTGCCGCGGCTGCAGAAATTACCGCATGCCCGCTGATGTACTCGGGGAATGGGGGCGTTTGGATGTGCGTTTTCCAATCAGGATCAATAAATTTATTGATCACCGTTTCCGGCCTTACACTATTGGCTTTGTATTTTACATACCAGCAGTTAATAAAAGCATCAAACAACGCGATAGAGGCGGTAGTATAGGCCGCTACGGTTGTATTAAAATCTGCCTTGTTCATTTTAGAGCCAATGCCTGCAATATTCATCCAGTGCCCTGCAGGACCAAATTTTTTGGTAGCGAATGAGGCATGACCAATTACATTAAGTTTAAATGCGTTATCATCCCAAAAATCGGCCATGTGGGTTTGATCTTTGGTAAGGCTGTCAACCATGTTTTTCACCTGCATTACACTTTTATAAAACACACTGTTTTTATCGGTCATGTTATAGGGCGGCGGCTCGGGCGCGGGTATTTGCGATGCAGAATCTAATACCATTGGCCTTATTTCGCCCCAGTGAGGTTCAAGCGCCTGCGCATACATAGGTGGTGTAGGTATCCAGCGGCCATCCGTACGCGTTACAGTATACTTGCTTGCCGAGCGGGTTTGCGCGTAATTATCTTTCTTGCTCCATTTCAAGATATGCTTGGCAACAGTATCAGCATAGGCCACCGAGTTTTCAAATACATCTGACGGCATTCCGGCTGCTTTTGCTTTTTCTTTCAACTCGTCAACATACAATGACATACTTCCTTCCGGAAAGGTAACGGCATTTCCTACATGGCAAAAAGACAATAGTGAAGCAAACTGAAAATCGATATTTTTTTGTTTATCGGGCTGAGGGACGGCAGGCAGGTGCTTTATCTGGCCAGCCAAAGAGCGGTAATGTTTTGAGTCGCCGGCGGCAATTACTTCGTACGCCGCGATATTGGCGTAAACATAATTGCGTGATGCAATAACCGGCGGGAAATTATTTTCAAGGACGATATCGTTAAGCCGTTTAACAGTAACGCGGTAAAGTTCAGGGTCGTTAGTAACTTTTTTGTAATCGGCATTTTTGCATGATGCAAATAGTAACATTGCACATGCTAAACGTAACAGAACGCGGTTCATAGCTTAAATTATTGGTACAAAACCAAACCACATAAGCAGGATGGTTTATATTGGCTTTCTTGTATTTACAGGCTAAATATAAGCGTTTTTTGTTGATTAAACGAGCACTTTAAAGTTTGATTTTTAATGCCGTAAATAGTTACTTTTACGCCCTGATTGGTTAACCAGCCATATAAACCATTACTATTGCTTACATGAAAAAACCTGCTTTAATAATTCTGGGTATTTTACTTTTGGCTTTCATCAGCATCTATTTTATTATCCCTCAAAAAATACAAAAAACAAATATCATTGAAATTGATGCTAACGATATAAACGTAGCTAAATTCCTGGTTAATAAAAGAGCGTGGCCAAAATGGTGGCCCGGGAAATCCAACAGGTCCGATAGTAATAACTATGAATTTAACAATGCGGTTTATCAACTAAAAAACAACACCAACATTGATATATACATGCAGGTGAAGCACGAGAAGCTGTTGATTAACGATAAAGCTTCCTATCGTATAAGCGGCGACGGCGCCTGTAAAGTGATATGGGAAAGCGAGGTACAAAGCAGTATTAACCCTGTTAAGCGGATTGAAGAGTTTATATCGATGAACAGGCATTCAAATGATATCGACAACATTTTAATACACTTTAAAAAATTTATGCAGACAGATACCAATGTATATGGGATGACCATTAAGCTGACAAAGGTTAAAAACCCTATAGTACTGGCTGGCACCATCAATACTGCCGAATATCCTAAACCTGCGCCTATTTACCGGTTAATTAATGATCTGAAGAAGCAGATAAAGGCAGAAGGCGCCATACAATTAGATTCGCCGATGCTGAATGTCAATCCTGTTGATAAGGGCTACGAATCCATGGTTGCAATAACTATTAACAAGGATATTAAACCTGGCCAAAACATGGTGATCAACCACCTGGTTAAAAATGCCAACCTTTTAGGGGTACAGGTAAAAGGCGGCAAAAACACTATCTTAAACGCGTTTGAACAGTTAAAGCGCTATCAAAACGATCACAGGCTGATATCTCCGGCCATGCCCTATGAGGTACTAATCACCAATCGTTTAACCCAACCGGATACATCAAAATGGGTTACTAATATATATTGGCCTATATTTTAATCAGCGGGTAATCATTATCAGTTTGCCGTTATAGGTAGCGGCTATAAAACTATTACCAGTGGCTGTTTTGTATGGGTACAGGTGTGTTATCTGCTGCGAATTCAACAAGCTATTTATCCAGTATTCTGGCATCGAAAACTGTTTGGTTTGCTTGTTGTAATGTGTAGCAACCAAACCCAGCGCATCATACTTACCTTCATAAGGTACAACACCCCAAAAATTACCGCTCAGTAAAATATCGTGCTGCGCATTATTTATAGGCAGCATTTGAGTTATTGGCGCCTGCTGATATAAATATGGCAAAGTTACAATGTCTTTTGCCCCGGATACATTGCTTATAAACATACTGCTGAACTGATTGGCTTTCAGGCGGCCATTAGTGGTAATATTATTCTTAAATATCTCGTCGGTTGTTTTGTCTGCCATTTTCTGGAAACTTAAAAACTCCTTTTTCAGATAAGGTAATTCCTGCTCCAGATCGTTTTTCGGCCTGAAGGGATAATATTTACCGTCAACAAAGTAAGATAAGATCAGGTCGTTCTTTCCGTCTTTGTCAACATCGTTGTTATAAGCATAAAGCGGTTGTTTATCTGTAACGTTGTATTTATTGTTTAAACCCCAGTTGCCTGCAAGCAGGTCGGGTTTGCCATCGCCATCGGCATCTGTTATAAGGGCAGACTGCCACCAGCCTTTTTCATTATCCAGCACTGCCGACGATAGCTTCACCAGCTTTTTGTTTTTATTGAGAAATACCTGCACCGGCTGCCATTCAGCGCTTAGAATTATATCGGCTGAACCGTCGCTATCGGCATCGGCTACTGATATGTCGGTGATATGCTTTATTGAGGTAAACTCCTTATAAACATCATTGCCTGCTATTGAAAAATCACCGTTGCCTCTATTTAACATCATTAAAGATCCGGCTTCAGCAGTATAATCTTTAAATGATACAGAACCAGCTAAAAACAAATCCTGCAAACCATCGCCATTAAAATCATACATCAGTACCTTTCCTGGCAATGCCGTTATTTTGGGCAGTGCTTTACGCTCAAATTTAAAATCGCCTTTATTGATGTATAAGCGTGGTTGATTACGGTTTTCCGGCTCAATAAAAGGGTGACTTGCGCTCAGCACAATCAAATCAGGCAGGCCGTCGTTGTTAACATCCCCCCATGTGGCGTTCACATCGGCCATTTCTTTATCAGGCGAAAAAGCTTCCACCTTGATTTTGGCAAACGTACCCTGCCTGCTACCTGCAAATATATATTTTTCTTCTCCGGCTACTCCGCCAACATATATATCTTCAATTCCATCTTTGTTAACATCAGCTACGGCAACGGCAGGGGTATGCGGCTGGTAAGTATGCGGAATAAGATTATAATAGTTAAAATCCGGCGTTTCAAAAGGCGCAACAGTGGCCAATACGCTTGCCTTTACCGGGGCGTATGTAAATTGTTCTTTGTTGCTGATAAACCCATTAATCAATGCAGTTACATCATCCGCAGCCTGAGTTTTTTCTTTGTGGTACTTTATTACTGTTTTTTTATTCAGCGAAAAGCTTTTGATGACCTGGTAACTATTATCCGGCCATAGTACCAACAATTTTTCAGGTTTATCGCCTGGTAAAAATGTGAAAGTAGCACTGCTGCCCTGGGTGCTGGCATAAGCCGTGCTGGTTTGTATTTCCTGGTGATCTGCCTCTTTATCGGAGAGCAAAAATAACTTTGTGCCTATACCATTGCGGTTGCCTGTTGTGTAGTCGACAGAAACATTTAAATACGACTTTTTTTTATCCTTGCTGTTCTCCATCGTCATGTTCTGATAGATGTAAGCAGGCTCATCCATATTGTTTGTGATAAGCTCAAGGTCGCCGTCGTTATCAAGGTCGACAGCTACCGCGCCGGACGACATAGACGGGTCATTCATATCATTACCGGCTGATATATCATTAAATTTAAGCTTATCGCCGCCATGATACAGGTAATTATGAACGTGCCCATCAGGCATCAGGTTTATTTTTTCTTTATCAAAAAAACGACTGGTCTTAAAGTCTTTAATCACATTCGGATCGCCCAGGTATTTAAGGTAATCCATGTCATTCAAACGCTTTTTGATACCGTTTGAAAAAAACATGTCCTTACGGCCATCCATATCAAAATCCTGCACCAGTGGCGACCATGTCCAATCTGTAGCCGAAAGGCCCGAATAAAGTGCTATGTCTATGAATTTCTTTCCGTTTCCAACATTCAATTGCAAACAGTTTTTTGAATACTGATAGTAATATCCCGCGCTTACCTCCTGGTTATAAATATCAAGCGGTTCATCGTTGATTGTCGATTTAAGCGCCTTCATTTCACCCGGAAGCATATCCGTGCTGATCACATCCAGATAACCGTCCTTATTAACATCGCTGAGCGTGTTACCCATAGAGAAAAGGCTGGTATGCCCAAAGGCATTTTTCATTTCCTCTTTAAAAGTGCCGTTGTGTTGGTTAAGGTAATAGTAGTCCTGCTCAAAAAAATCGTTGCTTACATAAATATCATCCCAACCATCATTGTTCAAATCTCCAACGCTTACACCAAGCCCATATCCTATTGGCGCCGAATATATGCCCGAGCCATCAGTTACATCAACAAATTTATTATTATCGTTTCTGAACAGATGGTCGCCGGCATCATGACTTTTTCTGAAGCGCAGTGTAGAGTCTCCATAAGTATCATTGCTGTGTACCGAAGAAGTAAGCAAAAACATATCCAGATCCCCATCCTTGTCATAATCAAAGAATGATGCCTGGGTGGAAAATCCTGCAAAATCCAACCCATATTTAGCTGCCGACTCTGTGAAAGTTAAATCACCGTTATTAATGTAAAGCTGATTTTTGCCTTTAAAAGTTTTGAAATCAGATACCACACAAACGTAGATGTCCTTATAGCCATCGCCGTTGATGTCAACTACGGTTACGCCGGTTTTCCAGCTGCCGGTACCAGTAAGGCCTGCTTTTGAAGTTATATCCTCAAACTTTAAACCGCCTTTGTTAAGGTATAATTTGTTAGTGCCCTGGTTGGATATAAAATAAATATCCTCTAATCCATCGTTATTAAAATCGGCTGTGGCAACGCCTGCCCCGTTATAAAAGTAAAGGTAGTCAAGTATATTAACAGAATCTGTCGGGGAGTTTTTATTTACAAAATCGATGTTGGTTTGACTGGCCTTGAGCAGTTTAAATATTCCATCGCCACTTCTTTTAGGCTTGCAAGACGAATAAATAATTATGCCCATTACTATTATTGCACAAACAATAATAATCTGCCTGAATAATGGCTTCGATCCTTGCTTTTTTACCTTAGCTTTTGGCATTTTATTAACGTAATTTGTAGGCTTTAAGCTTATCGTCGTTTAACCCGAACATGAAGTATTTTTGTGCATTTGCATTTTTTAACACCACCGATGAGCGCACCTGTCCGCTAATTTTAATACCGCTTTTTGAAGGCGGATAATAAATGAACCCGTTATTTGTATACTTATATACTGTTCCGTAACTGGCATCTAACCGGCCTACCTCGGGCTTAAAGCCATAAAAATTACCGGCTAAAATTAAGTAAGGTGTGCCGCTGTTGTCAATGTCATCACAAATTATAGTGTTTACCGACGACAACTGGGCGTTATAGGGCAATTGCTTGCAATTGAACGTGCCATTACCCTGGTTTATAAATACGGCTGATGCAAGATAATTCATTTCATGCACTTCTGCACCCTGCAGCATTTCGTCGATAAATACCTCGTTAAAGCGTTTACCGGCAAAGTCGGTGTAATGCAGGTATTGTTTTTTTAGTATGGGCATCTGCCCTACCAGATCCGGTTTCATATGAAATACATAGGGCTCATGCTCGCGGTAAACAGATGTTATACACTCTTTGGTACCATTGCCATCAAAGTCTTTCACATATATCCGCATTGGCTCCTTTGAGGTAGCATGGAATTTAGAGTTCAGGCCGATGTTTCCCGCTACTATATCCATCTTACCATCGCCGTTGATGTCGGCAACCTGCAAACTGCTCCACCAGCCTTTGTATTTATCTAACTGGGGGTCATAGGTAAAATTACCTTTATAGTTCTTGTAGATTTTAATACCCATCCAGTTACCTGCAATAATTAAATCAGGGTAGCCATTGCCATCGATATCCGCCCATTGGGCGGCGGTTACCATACCGGGGTGAATATCGCCCAATACACGAGCGGAAACATCTGTGAAATTACCTTTGCCATCATTATGCAATATGTATGATTTTGGCGATACCGCATAAGTACCCGGCACACTGCGGCCACCTATAAACAGGTCTAAGGCACCATCCTTATCATAATCGCAAGCCATAATTACCGATGCATTTACTGCCGCATGAATTGCTTTTTGAGCATTACGATGCAGATTACCTTTTCCGTCATTTTCATAAAAGCGGGGATAGTAAATATTGGTACCGGCCTCGTCTGCATTACCACCTACGCCAATAATCAGGTCCTGGTCGCCATCGCCGTCAAAGTCGCCAAAGGCGGCGCCCGCATTTTCCAAATAAACCTGCCTTTCCAGGTCAGGCGGAACATAACGTTTAAAACGACCGTTTTTTTGCTGCACATAGATAGCTGCAGGGTTGTCTTTTGAGCTGCCAAAGTAAAAATCATCAAGGCCATCATTATTGATATCGCCTTTGGCCATATAAGGGTTCTCGGTAGATAACATTTGGAGCATTAAACGCTCATTATCAAAGTCGATAAAACCATCTTCGGTATGTTTAGGAACCGAATCAAACAACGTTTTTTCGGTTTCGGTAAACAAAGTTTTAACGGGTGGTTTAGCAAATTTATATACACCTGTAGCAGCCGATGCATTATAAGTATATGTTTTATTAACGGCCAGGTTTTTAACTGTTTGATATTTACCACCAGGCCAGATGATCTGCAGGGAATCAATTTTTTTGATTTTGCCTAAACCCAGGGTGATCTGGTTAGGCGAAGTACAGCTTTCAAAGCCACGCGTTGGCTGGTGGTAATGCAAAATTGATGTACCCTGTGCAAATACCTTTACCGTAGCGCCCACTCCAAAGCGGTTAAGTCCATCTCCGCGCAAACGCAGGTTCAAATAATTATTATGCAGTGTTTCGGTATTGTTTTTATACACAAACAGCGGCATGTTTACATTATTCACCACCAGGTCGTTATCACCGTCATTATCCAGATCGCCGTAGGCAGCGCCGTTGCTGAAAGAGAGCTGATCTAAGCCATACTCATGCGCTTTATTGGTAAATGTAAGGTCACGATTATTTTTAAAAGCATAGCTGCTAACAGGTGTTGATACCATTTTATCAGCAAAGTCTTTGTAATCAAAATTTCTTTTCTCGGCAATCTTCTCCATATTTTCACGGTTGCCTAAAAATTCGATATAATCCTGATCGGTGAGGTCCTTATAAATGCCATTTGATACAAAGATGTCTTTCCACCCATCATTATCCATATCAAAAAATAAGGCGCCCCAGCTCCAGTCTGTAGCGCTTACGCCCGCGTTAAATGCAATTTCAGAGAAAGTACCGTCGCCATTGTTTAACTGCAGGCAGTTTTGCATAAACTGGTTATAATACCCGTCATGCTGTTTTAGCTTGATCACATCAAACGATTCAAAAGAAGTTATCCGTTTTAGGCGTTTATCTCC
The DNA here is from genome assembly GCF_042676805.1 of Mucilaginibacter litoreus. Classification (NCBI taxonomy): domain Bacteria; kingdom Pseudomonadati; phylum Bacteroidota; class Sphingobacteriia; order Sphingobacteriales; family Sphingobacteriaceae; genus Mucilaginibacter; species Mucilaginibacter litoreus. Next base: position 540,919 of record NZ_JBHTHZ010000001.1, read on the forward strand.
TTCCGGAAGCATCTCTGTAGTAAAAATATCCAAATTACCATCGTTGTTGATATCAGCTACATCTGATCCCATTGAGGCCAGGCTAAGATGACCCGCTTCGTTTTGGACATCCTCTTTAAAAGTTCCGTTCTTTTGATTGATATACAGATAATCGCGTTCAAAAAAGTCGTTAGATACATAAAGGTCCGGGTATCCATCATTATTCACATCCGCTACAGATACACCCAAGCCAAAGCCAATATCGCTTGAAAATATTCCTGCCTGCCTGGTTATATTGGTAAAGTGCCCGCCATCGTTGCGGTACAGGTGCGCACCACCCAGGTCATCAACAACCTCACGTAAGTTCTTGCTAAAATCAAAAGAGCCGATAGGCCTGAATGAATTGTTGAGGATAAAACAATCCAGATCACCATCGTTATCCATATCAAAAAATACCGACTGGGTGGAAAGGCCCTTATCAGTCAGGCCATATTTTTCGGCCTCTTCTTTAAACGTGCCGTCGTGTTGATTAATAAAAAGCTCGTTCCCTTTTTTATCAATGATATTGCCGCTGTGGCAAACGTAAATATCCAGCCAGCCATCGCCGTTTACATCGGCCATAGTTACTCCGGTACTCCAGTATTTGGTGCCTTTAACGCCTGCCTTATCAGTTACATCCTCAAACTTCCAGTTACCTTTGTTGATATAGAGCTTATTATTACCCTGGTTGGCCGTAAGGTATATATCATTAAGGCCATCGTTATTAACATCGCCAATGGCTACTCCACCACCGTTATAGTAATTACGAAAGGTAAAGATGTTTGTTTCCTTATGGTCGGTAAGCTGATTGGTAAAATTTATGCCCAGATTATCGTTCTGCTGAATAGAAAACAGCGGGTTATCAACACCATTTTTATGACATGATAAACAAACGGCAGCAATAAAAACCAGGGGGAAAAGGGTTCTTTTTCTTAGCATCACAAGCACAAAAAACAAACGTAGCGAATTTCTTCGCTACGTTGTAAATCAAATATAACTAATTGGAAATTGCTTTTCAACTAATTTATTAATAACCCGGATTTTGTTTCAGGTTAGGGTTGGTGTCAACCGCACGTTGTGGTATCGGATACAAAGTGCGTGTTTTATCAGAAGCGTTAGGGCGCTGATCAACAGGATCGTTAAACTTACCGAAACGGATCAGGTCGTTTCTTCTCCAACCTTCCCAATAAAGCTCGTGGCCACGTTCCATAAGCATATCAGCTTCGTTCACTGCAGTAAGCGGCGCAATGCCACGAGGAGCTCGCACGCTGTTTACCAATGATAATGCAGTTGCACCTTCCGGATCTGTACCGCCTCGCATTATAGCTTCTGCTTTCATCAATACAACATCCGCATAACGTAAAATTACATAATCGTTAGGGTTGTGGTCTTCGTCTGTTTTCCAGATGTTATCCTTGTCATTATGAACAGGTTTTGGAAAGTATTTAAACACCCTGATACCTTGAGCTTCAGTAGAAAAGTTAAGATTTACGTTTTCAGTAAAAATCAATGGCTGGCCACCTCTTTGTTTCAAGTCAACCAAACCACCACCTACTTTAGGCCCTTTTTGCTGACCAACTGCAAAACCGGTTCTTATACCTATCAGTTCTGTTAAACCCGGATATGCTATACCGCGACGTTCGTCTTTTTCATCAAATGATTTGTAAAAATCAGCTAAAGTAGTAAAACCGTTCCATCCGTCAGGAGTCTGGTTATAGTGTGCACCCATTCTCCAGCGGTTGTTGGCATTTGCTACCACTCTTGTTTCAGAGTTTGCTATACCAAATATATTTTCGGTTGATTTTTCTGTATTGTCCCAGGCAAAATCCTGAAAATACTTATTTGCACCTTCAATAGTATAACCGGCAGCCTCTACAATGTTACAGTTTTCAATAACCTTATCCATGTCTGCTTTTTCAAAAGTAAACGGCCCACCAACCTGTGCTGCTGTATAAACAGCTTTGTTAAGGTAAACCTTAGCTAAAAGGGCTGCTGCAGCCGCTTTGCTTGCTATGCCTATGTTTGCAGATGCACCAAGGTTAGCCTTAGCAAACTCAAGATCCTGGATAATAAAATCGGTTGCTTCAGCACGGTTATAAACTTTTGGCAGATCATCAGGAGATGAAGCCGGATCGCGGAAAGGCGCCTGGCCGTACAAGTCAACAATCTGGAACATAAAGTAGGCCCTTAAAAAGCTCGCTTGTCCTTTTATTGAATTGTCAGTAGCGGTACTGATAACCTGTGTAGCACGGAAAACCCCGATATTTAACTGATCCCAGGTATCATTTATCTGGTTGTGCGTAGCATCCCAGCTATGGGTATGCAGCTTTCTCCAGGTACCAAAGTCGCCCCAGTCGGTACCGCGGGTTGGCCCCATCATCTCATCTGTTGAATGCTCTTGCAAAGCGTATGTGTTAGCTTGATCTGTCTGGCCGTTCAACTGCGCGTAAACACCATTTAAATCTGATGCTGATGCTGGCTTGGTAGCATCATATGCAGTCTTGGAACCATATAATTGTTCGTTAAGCTTGGTACAACTTAAAGCTGATACCGCTAGTAAGGTGCAAGCTGCTATGTTGATCTTTATATGTAATCTTTTCATATTATTATTTATTAAAAACCTGCGTTTAATCCTAAAGTAAATGTGCGTGCACTTGGGTAAGCTGTGTAATCTATACCACGTGACGGAACTTCGTTTCTGGCTTTATTGGTGTTGATCTCCGGATCAATACCGCTGTAGCCTGTGATAAGGGCAAGGTTCTGGCCTGCAAGGCTAACTCTTAAACTCTTAATAGCACTGTTAGCGCCCATGTTGAAGGTATAACCCAACGATACGTTAGATACTCTTAAGAAATCACCTTTTTCAAGGAAGCGGGTTGATACATCTCCAGAGTTTAATGGATTTTCGTTGCTGTTTGCTACTTCTCTTGTTACGTTACGACCGCTTAATAGGTTGCCTTTCAGAAAATAAGCGTTTGCAGTGTTGTTGTAAATATAGAAACCGGTCTGAGCATTTAGGAACACGCTTAAATTCCAGTTACCGTAGCTAAAATTATTGGTTAAACCAGCTGTAAATGTTGGTAACGCGCTACCTACTATAACTGTTTTATCAATAGCCGTAGGGTTGTTGTTGAAACCGTTTTCATCAAGGCCGGTGTAAGTACCTACTTTGAATGAGAATAATGGCTGATTGTTGGTTATAACCTGTGAATAAGCACCTGATAAACCCTGGCCATCAATGTTACCGGTAATTACGTTACCGTTGCCAAACTTAGTCATTCTGTTTTTCAGCAGGGTCATGTTATAGGCAACATTCCAGTTGAATTTGTTACCTCTGATAGCTTCGAAATTTAAACCAAGCTCAACACCGGTATTTTTTACGATACCTGGCAGGTTAACCCATCTTCTGGAAAATGCAGCAGGTTGCGCATAATCCTGGAAGAACAGAAGGTCTTTGGTAGATTTATTAAAGTAATCAATTGTACCACTTAACCTTCCATCAAGTACAGCGAAGTCTACACCCGCGCCATAAGCCGTTGTGGTTTCCCATCTTAAATTGGGGCTTGGCGGGTTAATAATAACTGTTGAGTTGTTATACTGTAACTGCTGAACTGCTATTGAAGCATAAGCAGGGAACTCCTGGTTACCGGTTTTACCCCAGTTTAAGCGAAGGCTCAGGTCACTGAAAATTCCTTTAGGCGCAAAGCTTTCATTCATTATTTTCCACTTGAATGAGGCTGCTGGGAAAGTAGCGTATTTGTTATTAGCACCAAATTTTGATGAACCGTCCCTACGTACGGTAACTGTGAACAAATATTTGTCTTTGAAAGAGTAAAATACACGCCCAAAGAATGACTGTAATTCAGTTTTTGTACTATCACCGGTTGGGTATGGCAAGCGCTCTGCAAAAGAATTAATATCTTTTACATATTTATCATTTACCAGGCCCCATGCTATATCATTAACACCATAGTTTCTGTAGCTATAGTATGAGTAACCTGCCAATGCAGTCAACTGACTATTGTCGCTCCACTTTTTATCATAGTTTAATGTGTGCTCAATGGTGAAGTTCTTTAATTTCTGGTCCTGATAGATAGCGCGACCATTACCTAATACGGCAGAAATCGTCTGGTTACGGTAGCCTGAGCTTCCGGTATAGCCCGGCAAATTAGGATCAAAGAATGTTTTTCTTTCACCTTTTGAATAGTCGTATCCGGCTGAAGCCTTGTAAGACAGGTTTTTTGTCAGGTTAAAGGTTGCAGTAAGATTAGTTAAATAACGATTGATATTATCTCTGTCGTCGATACCTTCAATTAAAGCAACAGGGTTACGGTATGATGATGAGAAACCGGCATTCCAACTACCGTCTTCATTGTAAACCGGCAAAGTAGGGTTAGCTTGCAAGGTTGCGCCTATCAAGCTACCCTCAAAACCTGCGTTGTTAGTTATCTGAGCGTATTTGTTTTTAACGTTTGATGCCAAGAAGTTCAGATCAAGCCTGATGAAATTGTTAAATAACGATTGGTTGGCATTTAAACGGCCGGTTAAACGCTTTAAGCCCGACTCCTTAATAGTACCATTTTGATTATCATAACCAACAGACGCGCGGTAGCTTGATTTATCGGTACCGCCGCCTAAGGCAACGTTATAGCTTTGGCTGATACCTGTACGGAAAATCTGATCCTGCCAGTTAGTATTTGCACCAGCATCTACTGCAGTAGCATCTGCACCTGTAGCAGCTACACCGGCTAAGAATTGATCGCGGTTTAACAAATCGTAACGTTTGGCTACATTAGATACACTTGTGTTGGCAGTGAACTGAATGCCCTGACCCTTGCGGCCTTTACGGGTAGTAATTAAAACTACACCATTAGCACCACGTGAACCATATATTGCCTGAGAAGACGCGTCTTTTAATACGCTGATATTTTCGATATCATTAGGGTTTAAGAAGGCCAGCGGGTTACGTGCGCTTGATGAACCTGCACCAGCGTCAAAACCGCCCGAAGTACCACTGTTATCCAATGGCACACCATCAATAACATAAAGCGGATCTGTACCTGCCCTGATAGAACTGGTACCACGAATGTTAATTGTTGCTGCTGCGCCTGGTTCGCCACTTGCCGAGCTTACCTGTACACCAGCGATACGCCCCTGTAGCAACTGGTCTGGAGTAGCAATAACCCCTCTGTTGAAATCTTTAGAACTTAAAGATGATACCGAACCGGTTGCATCCTTAACCCGTTGGGTACCATAACCTACCACAACAACTTCGCTAAGACTGGTACTTGCAGTTTGCAAACTTACATTAAGTGTTGTTTGGCCATTTAAAGGTACGGTTAGGGCATTGTACCCGATGTAAGAAAAATTAAGGCTGGTAACGCTTGCCGGTACAGACAGCCTGAATGTACCGTCAGCACCGGTTAGGGTACCAATGCCCCCGGCTGCGCCTACTGATACGCCAACAAGCGGCGAATTGTCTTTTTTGTCGGTTACCTTACCTGTAATTACTTTGTTCTGTGCCAGTACCGGCTGAACAAACAGGGAGGCCAAAGCAAAAAAACATAGGGTGAGTAAGTGTTTAAATTGCATAGTTTGTGGTTTAATTGATGAATTGGTTATATAAGGTCTTGTATAAAATTATAAAATACACGCATAACAAAGCTGTATTGCAAATCACATAAGTAACGCACTTACAGCCTCCACCCGGAACAACTTTCCGGAAAAATTTTAACTATATATTGGTCTTTATTGGTTTATAATGCTCTTATCAGGAGCTAAAATTAAATGTCTAAAAAGTAATCAACTTATTAAAACACCTTTTCTTTATACAAATATGTATGTCTTGAGTGTCATTAACTACTACTTTGCCTTATTTATTTAAAAATATAAGCTTTATAAATATTAAATAGCTACAAATCAGACACTTAAATATCAATCGTTATCTAAAAATATAAAGGCTTTACAAGCTTTTTTAACCCTTTTTTCTAAAAAATATATCTTAAATAGTTTTTAAAAAAATATAGGGTGATGTCAAATGATTTTATTCAATTATATCAACCGCTTTTATATCCATTATTCTTTGTTCAAAAATTTCCGGATTTTTCGCTTTTGCTTTTATCCGCATTTTGTATACATAAATAGTGTTTACAGAGTATTCCAGTATCTTAGCAATGGTTTCATTATCATTGATACCCATTCTTATTAAAGCAAAGATCCGAAGATCGGTATTTAACACCTCGTGCTCATGAGGCCATATCTGGTCTTTTTCTTCAAACTGTGAGTTGAATACCGAAATGAAATTGGGAAAGATCTTTAAAAAAATATGATCAAAGCTATGGTATAAAATTTCACGTTCCTTTTTAATATTGATCTCATTGATCATTACACGGATGTCATCATACTTTTTTATAGATAGCTTGGTGTCTACAGACATTTTCAGTTTTTCCAGCTTCAAAATATAGCCCGAAATGATCTTGAAAAACTGGCCGATATACTCTTCTTTAATGGTAGCATCTTCAACCAGTTTGTAATTAATATCCTTTAGCTGGATGTTTTTTTCTTCGATGATACGTTCCTTATGCTTTAACTTACCTAATTGCTTATATATCATTACCAGAAATATAATAACCAATGATGCAAGGGCTGTTATTGCGGCAAGGTAAATGAGTATCGTATTTTTTTCTTTTTCAGAATGGTTCAATTCTTCGGCGGCTACAGCGGGCAAAATAGCACCTATTTGTATTTTCCGCTGCCTGGCGCCATAAAAGTCGGCATCGGCTTTTGCCATTTGTATAAATGTGTACGCATCTTTAACATTACCTGTTTTATATAGCTGCTCGGCAAGCGTAAACATGGCTACGGTTTCTTTAGTGGACGATTTAATATCTGCAATAGCCGAATTGATAAGCAGGTTTATGCCCTGCCGCTGTGTGCCGCTGCTGATGTATATTTGCCCGAGCGAACAGGTTATCATGGCCCGTAAATGCATAGATACCGGCGCATCTGATGATATAAGCTTACCAAGCTCTTCAGATCCCTTTTGCAGATCGTTATTCCCGATATGTTTTAACCCTGTGTAATAAATATGTTCTACAGAGCCAGCCTGGGTCAGGCTGATAGCCGAGTCGATATACGCATTGCCCGCTTTAATATAGTCAGGTGTAAAATACCTATCATTATTGTACCTGGCCAGGTCGCTGTTACAGCGGTACATAATAAAATAGTATTCCTTCCGCATCGAGTCGTTCAGTACTTTTGGGTTAATCATACGCATACTGTCAAAGGTTTCTTTGAACATTCCGGATGACAGTAAAATAAACCCAAGCTTAATCTGGCTGTAATAAGCCCGGGACATGTCGTTCATTACAACGCTAAGGTCTTTCAGCTTATTAACATATACGTAGGCCGAATCATACTGGTAAGACTTGTACTCGTCATACAGCTTAACACATAGTTCATATTGCTTTGTATAATCGTTTGCAGGGGTAAGCTGTTGTTTGTTTTTTAACTGACGGATACGCGCCTGCTTTGCATTATCATAAACATGCTTGCGGTTAATTTCGTTTTTTAAAGCTGCTAATAAACTGTCTGTATCGTTACTATGTGATATACCCGGATAAATAACAAGTAGTGTAAACAGTACCCGCAACAACAGTTTCATATAATTGGTCTAAACAGGGGATGGTTAACAATTGCTGCCTGAGCTGCAATTTTCCCGAACGTAATATTAGCAATTATCCGCCGAATTAAACCCGTATCCATGTTTTTTATAAAAAACCTAATAAAAAAGCCTGCATCTTATAAAAAAGACACAGGCTTAAGTATACAGCAATAAAATTTTTAAACCTTAATAAGCTATACTTAGCTGGCTGCTGCTGTTTTTAAAAACAAGGCTTTTGATTTTTTCACCTTCTACAGGGTTTGATAATCCCGTAGGGTCAAAACGCGAAATGGGCACCATTAGCGCCTGGAAATCGTTTACAGCCTGCATCGCTTTGTTATTTACTTTGACACTTAGGCCTGCTTCGCCGAAACCATGCAGCATCAGTTTAATGTTACTGAATTTTGATTTGGCCGATCCGTCTACACTACTTAAGATGATCGTTTTTTTTGCGGGATTATAAGTAATTGTACGTTTGTAATAACCCCCTTTCTCATAATCAAAGCTTGCACCATCATCTTCGTAGTAAACAAATTTATTATTTACATCTCCTTTATAAACATGCAGGTACAAAGTATCAGCAGGGGTTTCTGTGGTGTTTTGTATCTGCGATTGCATAGGTATTATGCTACTTTCTTTAACATATACCGGCAATTTAGAAGTATACAGGTCGATGCCGGTTTTTTGGTTGCCCTGCTGTACGGCACCGGTATATAAATCATACCACTTACCTGCAGGAAAATACAACTTACCAAAGTTGGTTACACCATCAAACGGAAATACCAGGAAAGCTTTACCGAACATGTACTGATTATCATACTGCCCGCTATAAATATTTTCGTCATGCGTATAATCAATAGCCAGCGAGCGCATTATAGGGCTGCCGGTTTGTGTGGCTTCATAAAAGCTTGAGTATATGTATGGCAGCAAGCGGTAACGCAGGTTAATGTAATTACGGGTAATTTCCATTACCTCTTCGCCATAGGCCCATGGCTCAGATGCTTTTGAGTTGATACCGGAGTGGTTACGGAAATACGGGTTAAAGGCACCTATCTGCATCCAGCGTGCATAAAGCGACGGTGACGCGCCACCCGTAAAGCCCCCAACATCCATACCCGCAAAAGGCACACCGCTAAGGCCAAGGCTATTCATTAAACGCACGCCCAGCAGCATATGGTCATTTTCAGCACGGTTATCGCCTGTCCAGATGGCAGCATAACGCTGTAGGCCTGCGTAGCCGGAGCGGGTCAGGATAAAAGGGCGCTTGTTTTCACGCGCGGCCTTGTAGCCCTCATAACTGGCGCGTATCATCTCTAAACCATAAACGTTATGCACCTGCGGGTGTGCGGCCCCCTTACCCTCATAACTGAACAGGATATTATCCGGCACTTTCTGGCCCCAGGTGCTAAACTCATTCATATCATTCCAGATACCGCTAATACCTTCGGCCGCGTACTTTTTCAGCTCGTTACCCCAAAAAGCCCTACCCTTTGGATCTGTAAAATCCGGAAAGTGGCACCATCCCGGCCATACCTGCCCGGTATAGTATGTACCATCGGGGTATTTGGCAAAAATATCATCTTTAACACCGCGCTCATAGGTACCGTAACCTTTCTCAACCTTAATACCGGGGTCAACTATCAGTGTTACTTTAAAGCCCATGTCACCCAGTTTTTTGGTCATTCCGGCAGGGTCCGGGAAGCGGTCTGCATCCCAGGTAAATACTTTGTACTTATCCATGTAATGGATATCCAGGGTGATGCCGTCTGCCGGAATTCTTTTTTCGCGCAGGGTTTGTGCTATCCGGAACACCTCTGTTTGCGGATAGTAACTATAACGGTTTTGCTGGTAACCCAGGCTCCACAGGGGCGGTAACTTCATTAACCCGGTAAGGGAGGTGTATGATTTAATGATATCGGCAATATGCGTGTGATAAATAAAATAATAATTCATTTCGCCGCCCTTTGCGCCAAAGGAAGAGAAACGGTTATTGCTGGCACCGAAGTTAAAATCGCTTTGCCAGGTGTTATCAAAAAATATCCCGTAGTTAACGTTATGATGCACACCAATATAAAAAGGTATGGTAGAGTAGATAGGGTCCTGATTGGTGGTATAAGCGTAGGTATCGCTGTTCCAGTGGGTGTAAGCATTGCCTTTTCTGTCCAACGGCCCTGTCTTCTCGCCTAATCCTATAAAATGCTCGTTATCCTGCATGTGTTTATAGGTAGTGACCGATTCATTGACCCACGAGGTTGTTAAACCCGGCTCGTCTGCATTGATCACTTCACCATTTAGCGTGCTGAAAGTAACCTGGTATGGATTCTTTCTGATGTTAACTTTGAGCGAATCTGTGACAAGATTGATCTCATCATTGTTTTGCGTTACAGTTACCTTTGTTTTTACCGGTTTACCTATAACCGCATAAGAAAAATCGTCGGCCAGCTTTTGCTTATCCATACGCACCCTTACAATGTTAGGGCTATATACCGCAAGCTTTACAAAAGCATTTTGCGTAGTGATATCTATTTCCTGATCGTTTATGGTTGTAGCAGTTACGTTACCAGCCTGCTTTACTCCGTTTTGAGCATGTAAAAATCCGCTGCAGAGGGTGAAAAGCACTGCAAGGGCGAAGGCACTATTAAGTTTCATGGCGTTATTAAAAGGTTTATAAATGGTTGACCGGCGTGCTATGAGCTAACCCTTTTTCCGGGGGATGAAATTAAAACACATCAGCCGCTTAACCTATCAATATAAAGCCAATCGAATTTTTTATAACGCAAAAACCCTCTGATTTTAGTGTTCAGAGGGTTTTTAAGCGTTTACCGGGGTAAAAATATAAGATGAAATATCAACGCGAGGAGAAAAATTTGATGTCAATAATTGGCAAGGACCGTAATGTTATCGCTTATGGGTGATATTTTTTCACGACCGTTTAAAAAGCTTAATCCTACTACAAAGCTAAACCCGGACACGATACCACCCATTTCCTGTATAAGCTGGCTTGCGGCCGTTACGGTGCCCCCTGTAGCAAGCAGGTCGTCATGAATAAGGATATGATCTCCCGGTTTAAAAGCATCTGTATGTATCTCGATTGTGGCCGAGCCATATTCAAGCTCATAAATTTTCTGTTTTACTGTGTGTGGCAACTTCCCAGCTTTGCGTACCGGTATAAACGGTACTCCTAATTTAGTGGCCAGTGTTAACCCAAATAAAAAACCCCGGCTTTCTACACCGGCTACACCATCTATTTGTAAACCTTGCAATCTTGCAATAAAAACATCTATGATACTTTCGCATAACCCGGGGCTTTGCAATATCGGGGTGATATCTTTAAATACGATACCTGGTTTCGGAAAATCCGGTATATCACGAATGACTGTCTTTATCTGCTGCTCTATCATTTAAAAATTAAATAAGGTTCAATTTTACGCAAAATCTGCTCATCTATAATGGCAATATTTTTTAAGTCATCAACAGAGGTATAGCTGCCGTGCTGGTTACGGTATTCAATAACTGCATTCACCTGCTTATAGTTCAAATAAGGCATTAGCCTTAACTTATCAAAAGTAATGGTATTTATATCCAGCCGCCTGATCAGCCTGGGGTTTACCTTAACCTGGCCTTTGATTTCATCATATTTCAGCTCATCAAGCCCAAAAACTTCTTTCAATTGCTCTTTTGAAACAAAGCCACCTAACCTTTGCCGGTAGTAAATAATCCGTTTGGCAAACGCCGGGCCTACACCTTGTATCCTGGTAAGCGTAGCAGAATCAGCCGTGTTGATTTCAATAACTTCAACAACGGCTGGCTTATGATCCGGGATAATCATAAATGGCGCTAAACGTACATAATCTATCTTTGTCAAACCATAAATTTTCTGCAGATCTTCAGCTTTGCGGAATCTGCCACCCTTTGATACATAATTTTTGATTGTGGCAGCCTGCTTCGCGGTCAATCCCATTTTTTGCCAATCGGCAGTTGATGCGGTATTAGGGTTAAATTTATTAAGCTTGGCCGGTGCAATGTCTTTACCTGGCAAATTCGCCTTTTCCAACTCGGCAACGGCTTTATTAAATTCGTTAATATTAACTACTGTATCATCCTTGTATACCAAATTATGTAGGTAGGGCAACGTTAGTGTTAATGCTATAAGTGCCGACAGTACTACAAGACCGTTCCATTCTCTTTTTGTGATAGCCAGGTGCTCTTTTAATTGCGGTTTCAAATTAGAATGGATTTAAAAAGGGGTTAATTTAGTAAATTTGTGAACGTTATACACAGTTATGGAAATAATAAGCACCGAAGAGTTTGCTAAAGCAACCAAACTTGATAAGCTAAGAATGCCTGGCCTCGCTTCCCTGTTGATGGAACTAATGAAAATCAATCAGGTTAATAAGCTTTTTGCCCAGGCACAGCCAAAAGTGGGCCCCGAGTTTGTTGACGCCATACTTGAGGGCTGCGGAATAACCATTGATTTTGATGAGCAGGAACTTAAAAACCTACCCAAAGACGGTGCATTCATAGCCATAGCAAACCACCCGTACGGAGGCATAGAAGGCATGGTGCTGTTAAAGATACTGACCATGGCCCGGGACGATGCGAAGTTAATGGCCAACTTCATATTAAAAAAAATACCTAACCTGGCCGATTACTTCATTGCCGTAAACCCTTTTGAAAATGTTGAGCATTCCTCAAGCATAAGCGGGCTTAAAACCACATTGGAACTATTGGCAAACGGAACGCCTATAGGTATATTCCCGGCCGGAGAGGTTTCTACTTTTAAGGTAGAGAAACGTGAAATTACTGATCGCCTTTGGCACCCCGTGGTAGGTAAAATCATTGCAAAGGCAAAGGTGCCGGTGGTACCCATCTATTTTCATGGAAACAACGGGTTGTTGTTCAATCTGCTTAGCCTTATCCACCCAACATTGCGCACGGCTAAACTGCCCTCAGAGCTGTTTAACAAACATGGCCATACCATTAAGCTGCGCATTGGCAAGCCCATTAAGTTTGCTGATATACCTGACAATAATAACAGCGGAAAAATACTCAACTATCTGCGCGCTAAAACTTATGCTTTGGGAGCCGGGCTGGATGAAGAAAAAAGGCTTTTTAATCCACGCAATCTTTTTAAAATTAAAAAGCTCCCTACAGCCATAGTGCCCCAAACACCTGCGGATAGACTGGAAAAAGAGGTTGTGCCCCTGCGCGACAGCTACCGGGTTTGGGTAGAAAAAAATTATGAAGTTTTTATAACGCCAAGCTCAAAAATCCCATGTATCATACGCGAGATCGGCCGGCTGCGCGAATTGACCTTTCGAGAGGTGGGCGAAGGCACCAACAAGGAGATCGATTTGGACGAGTATGATATATATTATCACCACTTATTTATTTGGGATATGGAAGCCAAAGCCATTGTAGGCGCCTACCGCATAGGCCTGGGCGACGAGATATTTTACAGCGTAGGCAAAAAGGGATTTTACATTAATGAACTGTTTAAGCTTAAAGAACAGTTTACCCCTATCTTAAAGAAAAGCCTTGAGCTGGGCCGCTCCTGGATACGCAAGGAATATCAGCAAAAGCCATTGCCGCTATTTTTGTTATGGAAAGGTATTTTAAAATATGTTATTGATAACCCCCGCTACCGTTACCTGATAGGGCCTGTGAGTATCAGCAACTCTTTTTCCAAATTCAGCAAATCATTGATAGTGGATTATATCAACAGGAATCACTTTGACCACGAGTTGGCCCAATATGTTAAGCCGCGTAAAAAATTCAAGGTTAATTTTGAGAATATTGATACCGATGCCCTGCTTGCTGCCGGCGACTCTTTTAAAGGACTTGACGCGCTGATATCTGAGGTGGAAACGCATAGCATGAAGATACCTGTATTGCTGCGCCAATATATAGGCCTTAACGCCAAAATAATCAGCTTTAACATAGATCCCAAATTCGCCGATTGCCTCGATGGTTTCCTGGTGCTCGATCTGCAGAAGGTTCCGCAGGATATGCTGGAGAAACTGGGTAAGAACTTATAACCCGAAACGTCCTTTCGAGTAACGAAGCAATCTGCCAATGCCGCATTTTAGGAAGGTGGCGTTGGGTTCTTCAGGCTTGTTTTGTTTGAATTTAATACGCTCAACTATTATCCAAGAGCGGTGGGCCGACGAAAAACCGGGGCCGATGGGTGAGGCTGTGCGGAGGTAGGATTTTTTTGTCTTGAATTATTCGCTACGCTCATGAGAACGCTTCGCTTAGTCTTGCTTCCTTTTGTATCAAGACAAAAGAAGTAGCCCCCGCGGCAATGAGCGGACTAACGTTAACCAAAGCATTAACGATAACATTCGTGCTCCGTTAGGAATGGATGTGCTGTATCATCGTTGGTGGATGTTCTTTTTCTTTTGCCGGAAAAGAAAAAGAACGAAAAAGAAACCTCGCGGCCGCGCCAGCTTGCTTTGTAAGGCAGTAGTATGGCAGTGCCAGTGCTACCCGCAATCTGCCAATGCCGCATTTTAGAAGGGTGACGTTGGGTTCATCAGGCTTGCTTTGCTTTAATTTTTAATACGCTGAATTATTATTGAAGAGCGTTGGGCCGACGAAAAACCGGGGCCGATGGGCGAGGCTGTGCGGAGGTAGGATTTTTTCGTCTTGATTTTTTGCTTCCTTTTGTATCAAGACAAAAGAAGTAGCCGCCCGCGGCAATGAGCGGACTAACGTTAATCAAAGCATAAGCCATTGAGCTTATCGGCCCTTAATTTGAGAAGCTAATCAAACAACATTTATAACCCTGATGTTATAATCTTAAATCGTAACTCTAAAATCTAACTTAAAATGATAACTCCACCAGAAGAACAGGATGATATGCTGCAACAGGATGATCAGCTTGGCCAAACTGAAAACGAAGAACAAATGAGCCAGCAGGACTTACACAGTAACGGGTTCGATGATACCAATGAGGATATCGGCGAAACTGACGAAACACCTCAGGCTAACCAGGCCTATGACGCTGCAGAACCATCATACACGCTTAACCTTGATGAGGATAACCAAGCGCAGGAAAACGAGTAATATGCGCATCATTTAAAGGGATGAAGCAATCTTTTAGCAGGCTAAGGCATACAAGTTAAAAGATTGCTTCATTCTTTGATCGTAATTCTAAAATCGTACCTCGTAAATCCAAAGCTCCTTTCAGCTTTCCCCCTCAAATCATATCTTTGCCGTTGCAATGAAAATATCTTACAACTGGCTTAAAGAGTTTATTGATACCAACAAATCTCCAGAGGAGATATCACAAATACTTACAGGTACCGGCCTCGAGGTAGAGAGCCTTGAAAAAGTTCAGGCTATTCCCGGCGGGCTGGAAGGCCTTGTTATTGGCTACGTAAAAGAAACCACCCAGCATCCCAATGCCGATAGATTGAAAGTTACAAAGGTAGATGTGGGCGGCGGCGAGGACCTGCAGATTGTTTGCGGTGCCGCCAATGTTGTAGCAGGCCAAAAGGTTGTTGTAGCAACAGTAGGTACTATGGTGCACCCTACCACAGGAGAGCCTTTCAAGATCAACAAATCAAAAATTCGCGGCGAGGTATCTGAAGGTATGATCTGTGCCGAAGACGAAATAGGCCTTGGCCATAGCCACGAGGGTATAATGGTGCTGGATGCCGATGTACCCGTAGGTAAGCTGGCAAAGGAGCATTTTGAACTTAACGACGATTATCTGTACGAGATTGGCCTTACGCCAAACCGGGCTGATGCGGCCTCCCATCTGGGTACCGCCCGTGATGTTGCCGCTTTTTTAAAGCTCGCCGTTAATAAGCCTGACGTAAGCGCTTTTAAGGTTGATAGTAACGATAGCCCTATACAGGTAGTGGTTGAAAATGAAGATGCTGCGCCAAGATATTCGGGTTTAACCATCACTGATATAACGGTTGGCGAGTCGCCAAAGTGGTTAAAAGAACGTTTGGCGGTAATAGGTGTGCGCAGCATTAACAATGTGGTTGATATTACCAACTATGTATTACATGAGTTAGGCCAGCCCCTGCACGCGTTTGACGCCGATGCGATCACAGGTAATAAGGTGATTGTAAAAAACGTGGCTGAAGTCACCGTGTTTAAAACGCTGGACGAGGTAGATCGCAAACTAAGCGCTGCCGACCTGATGATATGCAATGCCGAGGAACCTATGTGTATCGCCGGTGTATTTGGCGGGGCAAAATCAGGTGTAACAGCTTCTACAAAAAGTATCTTCCTGGAAAGCGCTTATTTCAATTCGGTATCCGTACGTAAAACATCAAAAAGGCATGGCCTTAAAACGGATGCCTCTTTTCGTTTTGAGCGTGGTACCGACCCCGACATGACCGTGTTTGCACTAAAACGCGCTGCATTGCTGATACAGCAGGTTGCAGGTGGCAAGGTGTCGTCAGAGATATTTGACCATTACCCCAACCCGGTAGCGCCTTTTGATGTTGATGTTACCTATAAAAATATTGACAGGCTGATTGGTAAGGCTATCGGTAACGATACCATCAAAAGCATACTGACATCGCTTGATATCAGCATAGTTAATGAGACCGAAGAAGGCTTGTCGCTAAAAGTGCCGCCATACCGGGTTGATGTAACCCGCGAGGTAGACGTTATTGAGGAGATACTGCGTTTGTACGGTTATAACAACATTGAGATACCTACACAGATACGTGCATCACTTAATACATCCCAACGGCCGGAGAAGGATACGGTGCAGAATACCATATCAGATCTGCTTAGCGCTAATGGTTTCAACGAGATCATGGGCAACTCGCTTACTAAGCTGGCTTACTCGGACAATCCTGATGCAGCCGTAAAAATAGTAAACCCTTTGAGCAGCGACCTGGATGCCATGCGCCAAACCCTGTTGTACTCTGGCCTGGAGGCTATAGCTTATAACCAGAACCGCAGGAACGCCGACATCAAGTTTTATGAATTTGGTAAGGTTTACAGTACCAAAGAGGATAAGTACATCGAAACGCAGCGCTTCTCGATATTTATTACCGGCAACAATACGGATGAACAATGGAACCAAAAGCAACAACCGGTATCGTTTTATAACATCAAGGCTATTGTTGATGGCATTTTGCAGCGCCTTAATATAACCGATTTTGCAACTGAAGACAGCACCTGCAAAAAACTTGCTTACGGTTTACAGTATATGCTGAATGACAAGCAACTGGTGAAGTTTGGGCAGGTAGGTAAAAATGCCTTGAAAAAAGTGGACCTGGACAAAGAGGTATTTTATGCCGATTTTGATTTTGACCTGGTGTTGAAACAGGTGCGTAAAAATGTGATCGTGTACCAGGAAGTATCTAAGTTCCCGGCAGTACGCCGCGATTTAAGTATGCTGGTTGATACGGCCGTTACTTTCGGTCAGCTTAAGCAGATTGCCGCACGGGCGGATAAGAAGCTGTTAAAGGATGTAAATGTGTTTGATGTTTACCAGGGTGATAAGCTGCCTGCCGGTAAAAAGTCATACGCGCTAAGCTTTATATTGCAGGATACTGAAAAAACGCTTACCGATAAGGCGATAGACGCCATCATGCAAAAAATTATTTATAATTTAGGCAAAGAAGCAGGAGCCGAGATAAGAAAGTAATATAGTGAGTGGTTGACTGGGTGAGTAGTTAATAGTTAGATGAAACCCATTCACCCAATCAACACAATCAATAACCAAATAATGCCTTCAGTAGCAGAACAGTTAAGTAAAGTAGTAGAAAAAACGGAAAGGCTGATTGAGCTTTGCGCTGCTTTGCAGGAAGAGAACGACCTGCTTAAGCTGGAGAGCGAGGCTTTGAACGTGGCTTTAAAAGCCAGCACAAACAAGACAAAAGACCTGGAAGAAAAGCTTCGTGTATTGAAGTTGGCTAAGTCGTTTTCAGAAACAAATGAAAAAAGTGTTGACATTAAGCAAAAAATTAACGACTTTGTGCAGGAAATAGATAAGTGTATTGTATTGCTTAAAAAGTAATACAGAAAGTGAAAAGCTCAAATGGGAGAAATCTCAATAAAAATAAATATTGCTGACAGAGTTTACCCCTTAAAGGTAAACATGGAAGAAGAGGAAATAATAAGAAGGGCGGCAAAACTGATCAATGACCGTATAAAGGAATATCAGGAAAATTATGCGGTTAGAGATAAGCAGGATCTGTTATCAATGTGTGTGCTGCACTACGCAACATCATCACTAAAAGCAGATAAAAAGGTAAGCACCGAGGATAACGAGGTAGCCGACCGGGTTTATCAGTTAGATCATTTGCTGAACGATTTTTTTTCTAAACAATAACGTTCTTTAAAATAAGCGAAAAGCCGAAGCTAAAAGCAAAAAGCCATCCATAGCTTTCTGTTTTGGCCTTTTAGCTTTTAGCTGAATGAGCATTTTAAGATTTAACCGCAGTTAAATTTTAAGTTTCACTATTAAAAACTTAACGCTTCGATATCTCCGGGTCAAAATGGAGGCATGCGTTGATCGTGTATTTAACGGTAAGCCGTGATCCGATTAATCCCCGAATGGAAGTTTTAACAATACATGAACACTTAAAAATTAGTTGCGGTTTTTTTATTATATAACCTAAAAATGAACACTGTATTATACATCATCATCGGGCTGCTTGCCGGTGTCCCGACGGGAATAGTCATAGGGCGTTTCCTGCTCCGTAAATTATTTAAAGATCAGGAAATAGCAGCCCAAACTAAAGTAAAAAAGATTCTTAAGGACGCTGAAAATAACGCCGAAATACTTAAAAAGAATCGTTTGTTAGAGGCAAAAGAGAAGTTTTTGCAATTAAAGGCCGAGCACGAGCAGGAAGTAAATGCAAAAAACAACACTTTAAATCAGCGCGAAAACGGTATCAAGCAAAAGGAGCAATCCTATAATCAAAAGCTTGAGAATTTAAATCGCAAAGAGAACGAAATTGACGGCCTGCGTAAAAAACTGGAAGCCCAGCATGAAGTAGTAAACCGTAAGCAGGAAGAGGTTGAACACCTTAAAAGTCAGCATATTGCACAATTGGAAACCATTGCAGGTATTTCGGCGGAAGAAGCTAAAAACCAACTGGTGGATAACCTGCGCGAAGAAGCCCGAAGCAAAGCCATGGCCCAGATCAAGGATATTGTTGACGAGGCCAAGCTTACAGCTAACAAAGAGGCTAAAAAGATTGTTATACAAACCATACAGCGTACTGCTACAGAGGCAGCTATAGAAAATACAGTATCTATTTTTAATATAGAGAACGACGAGATAAAGGGCCGCATAATTGGCCGCGAGGGGCGTAACATACGTGCCCTGGAAGCTGCTACAGGTATAGAGATCATTGTAGATGATACCCCGGAGGCTATTATTCTTTCAGGCTTCGATCCTGTACGGCGTGAGATCGCACGATTAGCCATGCACCGTTTGGTGACAGACGGCCGTATACACCCTGCACGTATTGAGGAAGTGGTTGCCAAAACCAAAAAGCAGATAGAGGAAGAGATTGTTGAGATTGGTGAGCGTACTGTTATAGATTTGGGTATCAATGGGCTTCACCCTGAACTGATACGTATGGTTGGCCGTATGCGTTACCGTTCATCATACGGGCAAAACCTGTTGCAGCACTCGCGCGAGGTGGCTAACTTTTGCGCTACTATGGCCGCAGAACTTGGCCTTAACGTAAAGCTGGCCAAGCGTGCGGGCTTACTACATGATATTGGTAAAGTACCAGACGATAACCCTGAGCTGCCACACGCCATTTTGGGTATGCAGCTTGCAGAGAAATACAAGGAGCACCCTGAAGTTTGCAACGCCATTGGCGCACACCACGACGAGATAGAAATGACATCGATGCTATCGCCGATCATTCAGGTATGCGACGCTATTTCAGGCGCAAGGCCGGGCGCACGCCGCGAGGTGGTAGAAAGTTACATCAAACGCTTAAAAGAGCTTGAGGAGCTTGCTTTATCGTATCCTGGTGTAGAAAAAACTTTTGCTATACAGGCCGGCCGCGAGCTGCGCGTTGTAGTAGAAAGCGAAAAGATATCAGATGCGCAAAGTGAAGTGCTTGCAGCTGATATATCTAACCGTATACAAACTGAAATGACCTACCCGGGCCAGATAAAAGTTACCGTTATACGCGAAACCCGCTCGGTAGCGTTCGCAAAATAATTTAAGAGCCTCACCCAAACCCTCTCCTTAACCGGGGAGGGCTTTTTTATTTTCTGATGGGTAAAAAACATTTTAATACAACCACAAGCAAAAAAGAAGAACTTCGCCCTGTTGAGGTTTATTTTGCACGGCTTGATGCCAGTCATCAAAATCCCGCCAACAGGCTGCTGCATTACATCTGCGTGCCGCTGATGGTATTGGGTTTGCTGGGCATGGTTTGGGCCATTCCCTTTCCGCAAATAGGTTTTTTGAAGGCTTACCAGGGCTATTTCAACTGGGCATCGTTCCTGATCGCTATCACTATCTATTATTACCTTAAATTGTCTCCTTTGTTATCATATTTCATGCTGTTCCTGATGTTTGGGTTCAGCTACCTGATCATGCAGTTTGAAGTATGGGAAAAAGCCGGTGGCCCGCAATTGAGTGCTGTAAGTGTGGGTATATTGGTACTATCACTTTTAGGGCAGTACATTGGCGGTAAACTGGAGGGTAAAGAAGCATCATTTAATGATGATACCAGGCTTGTGCACCTAACGCCGCTTTGGGTGATCTACAGGCTTACACGCAGGCTAAAGCTAAGGTATTAACGAAGAAGCCTGACAAACCCAACGATGGTATTCTTAAATGCATTGGCAGATGATTGCGGGTAGCACGAACACTGCTAAAGCACTACCTTTCAAAGCAAGCTTGCGCAGTCGCAAAGTTTTCTTTGATTACTTTCTTTTGCGAAAAAAGAACGTAACATCTACTGACATTAATAAAGCACAGCCATTGCTAACTAAAAACTTTTGAGCGTTTGCTTCGTATCGCGAAGACAATGGTTTGTTACCTTCCTCAAAATTGGCAGTGACAGTGTTATGTCACCTGTATTTTCAGAGTTCTTATTATCAGCTATTTAGCTATGTTCACGATGTTCACCTGTGTGTTCGTGAACATAAGAGGATCGGGACTGCCTAATTCCCCGTGACGATGCCCTTTAAAGCAAGCCCTCATCCCCAAAGCTAAAGTAACCGTTATCAGTAATGATCAGATGATCAAGCACGTTGATATCCAGTAGCCTGCCTGCATCTGCAATTTTTTTTGTTAAGGTAAGGTCTTCCCGGCTTGGTTTCAAATTACCTGACGGATGGTTATGCACCATTATGATGGCGCTTGCCTGGTGCTGTAAGGCCATATTAAAGATTATTTTGGGGTCGGCCACGGTACCGCTAAGTCCACCCTTACTAACCAGTTCCTTGGCGATAACTTTTGACGAACGGCCAATCAGCATCAGCCAGAACTCCTCGTGATTTAGATCCATCAGGTGGCGGCGCATAATATTATAGCCGTCTTTGCTGCACTTTACTTCATCAGGCACTTTAGCCTCAATATCCCCGCGTCTGCGGCCAATTTCAAGGGCGGCTATGATAGAGATAGCTTTGGCTTCGCCTATGCCTTTAAACCTGCTCAATTCGCTTATAGAGGCTTTGCCCAACTTGTTGAGGTCATTATCATAATGATGCAGTATGCGCTTGCTTAATTCAACGGCGGTTTCGGTACGGCTGCCGCTGCCTATCAGTATGGCAATCAGTTCGGCATCCGTAAGTGCACGCCTGCCCTGCCCGCTTAATTTCTCTCTCGGGCGGTCTTCTTCGGCCCAGGCTTTTATGCTTATTTTGGTTTGATAGTGCTCCAATTGGTTAGGGATTATAGGGCCTAAAATACTGGAAAATCCGAATAAAATGCAATTGGCTCTGGAAACGCCTCTCCCAACTTTTTCCAAAGTAGAGGACTTGATAAGCGATAGCGTGAGTTAATCCGTGCGCAATAAAAAAGGGATAATGCAAAAGCACTATCCCTTTCATGAATATTATTGATCAAGCTGTTAGCTTAAGCCGTTAACAAATTTAGTAAGCTTCGATTTATTGTTAGAAGCTTTGTTTTTGTGAATAACGTTCTTTTTAGCTAAACGATCAAGCATAGAAATCACTTTAGCCAATAAAGGAGTAGCATCAGCTTTAGTAGTTGCACTTCTTAATTTTTTAACAGCGTTTCTGGTTGTTTTAGCCTGATACCTGTTACGCAGACGCTTCGCAGCATTTGCCCTGATTCTTTTGATTGATGATTTATGATTTGCCATTGTAGCTTGTTATTCTATTTTTAAGGCTGCAAATATAGTTACATAATTTTTATTGTGCAATAGTATAGCCCGAAATTTTATGCCGTAGATTAGATTTACTGAATATTTAAGCATATTTACCTCATGAAACGCCGCCTTATCATTCTTTTATCAGGGATGCTTGTGCTTGTAGTTTGCTCTTCCTGGGGATTTTTTGCACATTACCGCATCAACCGGCTGGCTGTTTTTACGCTCCCTAAGGGAATGTCGGACTTTTACAGGGCAAATATCGATTTCATTACAGAACATGCCGTAAGCGCCGACAAGAAGCGGTATGTTGACTCATCAGAGATCCCTCATCACTTTTTTGATGCCGACCACTACGGCAAGCAGCCATTCAAAGCAATGCCGCAACACTGGATTGATGCTGCTGCCAAATACTCGTCGGATACGTTAAACAAGTACGGCACTGTGCCCTGGGCAATCACCAGCAATTATTACTGGCTGGTAAAAGCTTTTAAAGCGCATGATACAACGGGCATTCTGATCACTTCGGCTAACCTGGCGCATTATATATCTGATGCACATACACCCTTACATTTAACCGAAAACTATGATGGGCAACTCACCAACCAAACCGGCGTACATGCCCTATGGGAAAGCCGCCTGCCCGAGCTATTCAGCAATAGCTATAATTATAACGTTGGCAAGGCAAAGTATATCAGCAATCCATTAGCTGAAGCTTTCAGGATATGTGCCAATTCCTATCAAAAAGTTGATACCGTTTTACGAATAGAAAGAGCGCTGAACAAAACTTTCCCGCCATTGCAAAAGTATGCCATGGAACAACGCGGCAGCCGAAAGGTTAAGGTATATTCTGTGGCTTACAGCAGAGCCTATCACAAATTACTAAGGGGTATGGTCAAACGGCAAATGCGCGCTTCTTTGCTTAGTGTTGGCAGTTTTTGGTTTTCGGCATGGGTAGATGCCGGGCAGCCTGACTTAAACAAACTTATATCAAAGCCATTACCAAAAGGTAAAAAGCAACAGATAGATCGTGAAGAAGCATTATATAAGGCAGGCAAAATAGTTATACAGAATTCAAATCAACACTTATGAAATACGTGGCTTTCCTGATTGTATCATTCATCTTCATACCAGTATTTACTTATTGTCAAGGTAAAGCTGCAATTAACAAAGTCGCTTCATTACCTGAAGTAAAAGAATTCATGCAACAGGCAGTAAAGTCTCATCCTAAAATGATGATTGCCCGTGAACCAGATAAAGATTTCCATTACTACTGGGTTAAAGTTGGCTTAGGAAACTTGGATATGTTTAGGACAAACTATGATTTTTATGTTGATTTAAAAACTAATAATGTTTTTTATACAGACTTTTATACCGAAAGCGTTGAACAGAAGTTGACCTTGAGTCAATGGAGACGGTGGCGGGTTTTACCAGGCTGGCAAAAATTACACTGCTATCATCGCGACAAAAAAAGGCTTTCTTTCCAGGCTTGCAAACTTTGATAAAGTTTACTCAACATTCACATCTTCCTTTTTAGTCATCCGGCTTTTAACATAGGCAAATATAGGCGGCAACAGTGATACAAGTATGATCACGATAGCCACCAGCGAAAAGTTCTTTTGTATGATAGGTACATTACCAAAAAGATAGCCGCCGTATAAAAAGATAATTATCCATGATAGCCCTCCTAAAACGTTATACAAGGTATAACGGCCTAAAGGCATGTGCCCTACCCCGGCTACAAAAGGAGCTATAGTACGTATAATTGGTACAAAACGGCTAAAGATAACCGCCTTGCCACCATGCTTATCAAAAAAAGCTTTGGTTTTTAAATAGTAGCTTAGTTTAAGTATTTTGTTTTCTTCTTTAAACACCTTATCGCCAAGGAATTTACCCAACAAATAATTCACAGTATTACCCAAAACGGCTGAAACCAGTAATATAATGAAGAGCAAATTAACATCCATTCCTGTAGCACCTCCGGCTATTAAAGCGCCGGCTGCAAATAACAGTGAATCGCCCGGTAAAAACGGCGTTACCACAAAGCCTGTTTCGGCAAAAATAATAATAAAAAGTATGAGGTAAGTCCAGCTTTGATATTGGCTGATTATCTGCGACAGGTGTTTATCAATGTGCAGAATAAAGTCGATAAGGCTATGTACTACTTCCAAAATTAATGAGTTTTTGCAAAGGTAACAAGATAATTACGACAGGCAACAGTTAATATGTTGTATTTGGGGGCAGCGTGTTGAGTATTATGCCCGAGCCATAACGGGCACTATCAGCCCTGTTAGAAAGGCCATAGGCATATATGGTATACAGCTTTCCGTCAAGTATGTTATAATTGGGGATACTCGTAAGCACAGTAGTAGGGGCGTTGGCAGCGGTAATATTTATATTATAACTACCTGCAGTTACTTCTATATAATCTGTAACAGATTTGTATGCCACATTTTTAAATGCCACAGTATCATTAAATGTAATCCTGAGGCCAGAGCTGCCGGGCATACCATTCACCAATCTTACCTTTCCACGACCTATCGCGGGTATAGCCCCTGTATCAACTGTTAATACCGATGTAAGGCTGCTGTCTGCTTTTAAACCGGTTATAAATAAAGTGTAAGGCACACGTGGCCTAATCGTATCTTCTATAGTTACCAGGTTGGTAGGATTAAGATCTGTTGCAGATTGCACATTTCTTATCTGAAAGGGCACATTAACAGTATTAAGTAAAAAATATCCTGAAGCGTTTGGATAAGTATATGTATTTGTGCTTACCCTTACATATTTAGCCAATAAATTAACAGGCTGTATATCAGGGCTAAGGTTTACTATCTGCAGCCTTGCATTTAATCCACTTGAGCTGATACTATCCTTGCTGCATGATGCCAGCACCGGGATGATCATCACTCCCATAACCAGCAACAAGAGGTAAAACAATACGCCGTTATGATATTTATTAACCATGTTTAAAATTATTTATTAATAACCAGCCCCGTGCCCGACGTTGTCCCGCCATCAGCGCTTAAACCGCTTTTAGTGAATAAAGTATAAGCCCTGTTAATTATTAGGGTACGTGTTTCATCACTAAGCAATTGTGTGGTGCATCCGGCTTTGTAAATCCTAATCCGTTTAATACCGGGCCGTATATGCATAAATTGTGACGTAGACTTGTAAGCCATGCCGTTAAATTTAACGGTATCTCCTACCCAAACATCTACGTTACCAGCATTTGGCGAAGTATGCACAAACCGTATAAGCGTGAGCGTATCCACTCCTTTCAAGGTATCCACATCAGTAAATACATTGTCAGGCGAATTACCGGTAAGATAAAAAGAGTATACATTATCTTCTTTTAAAGGCATCTGCAAACTGAACAATACATTTGGGTTACCGTATTTTTTCACCTGATAATTTTGTTCACCAATCGGTGTATTTAAGTAACCCGATGAACCCAGCGGATAAATGCTGTTGGTAATGTTTATGCGGCTTCCGTTAGCGTATACGTTTAAGGTATCGCCGGTTGTGTTAATATAATTAACACTTGTAGTTTGCGTCTCAGTAACACCATCAACTCCCTTTTTACAGGAAGATATAGCTATAATAGCCAGGCAAATAAATCCGAACGTTTTAAACTTCATTATCAGTAAGCAGATGCTATACAACTCAAATATGGATACAAATATTATATGGCGCATAAAAAAGTCCGGCTTTTATGCGCCGGACTTTTTTATGTAAAGGTTAAATAGTGAGTGGCTGATTGGTGAGTAGTTACATAAGGCACTATTCACCACCTAACAACTCACCGCTCACTATTACGCGTAGCTGTTAAGCATAACCGGCATAACCAGCATCAGTATATCTTCATTTTCGTCGCCGCCTTGTGGTAATAACAAACCGGCACGGTTAGGGGTCGACATTTCAAGTGATACTTCCTCGCAATTAAGGTTTTTAAGCATCTCTATTAAAAAGCGTGCGTTAAAACCAATCTCCAGATCGTCGCCCTCATACTGGCAACTTAAACGCTCATGAGCTTCATTAGAGAAATCAATATCTTCTGAGGAGATGTTCAGTTCGCTTCCGCTTATTTTTAACCTTACCTGGTGGGTGGTTTTGTTGGCATAAATAGCCACACGGTTTAACGAACCCAAAAACGCCTGGCGGTCAATAGCTAATTTATTAGGGTTTTCTTTCGGAATTACAGCTTCGTAATCCGGGTAACGTTCGTCAATTAAACGGCAAACCAGGTTGATGTTTCCAAATTTAAAGAAAGCGCTGGTGCTGTTATATTCTACAGAAACGTTTACATCATCAGAAGGTAATGCCGATTTTAAAAGTGTAAGCGCTTTTTTAGGCAAGATAAAAGAAGTAGTACCTTCTGCCCTTGCATCCTTACGGCGGTAACGTACCAGTTTATGCGCATCAGTAGCTACAAACGTTAACGACTGCGTAGTTAACTGGCAAAAAACACCTGTCATGGCAGGGCGAAGTTCATCATTACTTACCGCAAATATGGTTTTATTGATAGCCTCGGCTAAAACAGACGCCGGTACATTTACTGATGACGCATTTTCAACCACCGGGATCTTAGGGAAATCCTCGCCGTTCTCGCCGCTTAGTTTGTATTTACCGTCGCCGGCGCTTATTTCAATAGCAAAGGTATTGTCGTCTACAGAAAAGGCAACCGGTTGCTCTGGCAGCGATTTAAGTGTATCTAATAAAATGCGCGATGGTATTGCAATACGGCCATTCTCTTTAGCCTCTACTGCAAGCGACGTAGTCATGCTGGTTTGCAGGTCGGTAGCAGAAATGGTTAAGTTGCCGTCTTTAATCTCAAACAAAAAGTTTTCCAGTATCGGCAATACCGTGCTGTTGCTTAAGGCACCACTTACCGATTGTAACTGCTTTAACAGTGTTGATGTGGAAACAATAAATCTCATGATATATTAACGTTTATCTACCAAAAGTATAAAATTTAATGAGCATACTTTCGCTTACGGATATAATGTTGAAAAATAGCGAATATTAACACTATGCCAATAGGTACAATAGTATTTACAAGCTGCCAGAACAACTTTTCCTGCCGTATGCGCGCACGGTTGAGCAGGCGCATCTGTATCTCTTTAGACCGTAGCGATATAAGACCGGAGTCGTCTGTAAGATAATCGGCCATGTTAAGCAGCAGGTTTTTATTGCCGTAACTTTGGCGGGTATAACGGTCATACCCTAACGGGAACGGCGACCCATCGGCCCCTACCTGGTTACGCAAAATATCTCCATCGCTCAGCACTATCATTTTTGTTGGTTTTCCTTGCGCCAATACGTTAATTTTCTGATCAAAGCCTTCTGGTACCGGGCGGTTTTGAAAGTCAGACGTAAAATTACCCTCCAGCAATACACCGGTTATTTTAGGTGCGCTTTGAAATTCGCGCGGATCGGGCTCCTGCTCCAGGGCCTGCAGCGAGAGCATATAAGGGGTGCTTATTTTTTTGTTGTATGGCGATGTAGTAAGCAATACGGTTTCCCTTACATTTTTCACATTCAGCATATCAATACTACTGGCAAACTGGCTGCTGATGCCATCGAGGTTTTTAACCACCGGATGTTTTGAAAAAGGCAGATAAACAGGGTAAAACAACCATGGCAGCATTTGTATCTGCGCCTGCCCGCCTGCATCACCTGTGGTTACAGGTATTTGGGAGCAATTCATATCAGCGATCAAATCGTAATTAATGCGTACACCGTACCTGAAAAGCTGATCGTCCAAATTTAGTTGTTTATTAAAGGCGAGTTGCTGCCCCCCTTTACCTCGCAGACTGTCAAGCTCGGCGCTTACCTGGTCAATCGCCCAAAGCATTCGTCCGCCCCGCATAATGTATTGATCGAGCTTGAATTTCTCCAATTCAGTAAAGGCCTTATCGGGTTTGGGTACTATCAGCAAGCTTATTTTGGTAAGGCTGTCAAAAGGGATAGTAGCCAGGTTAACCCGCCCAACCAAGTAGCCGTCGCTAAGACTGCGCATGGCATCACTAAGCTGCAGATCGTTAAGTTCGTTATGGCCTTCTGTAAAACCTATGCGCTGCTTACCCCCACTGCTTGCTTTTTTTATGGCCGATGTAAATGCATACTCCAGGTTTTGTATAGAATTGTTCAGTACCTCATCGGGCGAAAGGTTAATATTGCTTTGGGTTTGCAACAATTTTACGGCTATATCCTTACCCTGATAGGTAACCAGCGCAAAGGGAAAAATGATTTTTTGAGATACGCCGTCGTCGGTTTTTACACTGAGATTTTGCGCTTCTATGCCTTTAGCTTCCAGGTCTGCATATTGTTGCTTTTGCTGTTCCTGCGAAAGGCCCTTTAATGGGTCGGTAAATTTAAATTGCAGTTCATCGTTATAAGCCTGCAAATCTGCCAGCAAATCTTTTACAGAGGTTTGCAAGCGTTTCATCCCTCCAGGAAAGTTATCCCCCTCAAGGTACACGGTAACTGTTACCGGCTTTTGCAAACCCTGCATAATGCTTCGGCTCACCGGGGAGATGGTGAAACGCTTCTCTTTTGTAAAATCAAACCGGGTAAAAATTTTGCCGGAGAGCACGGTAACAGCCAGCAACGAAAAAATAATACCTAACGAGCTCAAAAATGTAGTGCCAGCAAGCTTACGCCCCTGCTGTTTATGCAAAACATATAGGGTGAGCCAGATAAACAATGCATCTGCAACTAAAAAGTAAAACAGATCGCGCGTATCAAGCACTCCTCTGCTGATAGACTCATAATGCTCGGTGATCCCCAGGTTTTGCAGACCTAACGCCTGCAGTGAAAGAATTGAGCTTAACGAATTGAAGCCAGTGTAAAAAAAGAAACACAAAAAAACAGCTATAGTGAATGCAATAACCTGCGTTTTACTTACCGATGAAGCAAACAAACCAATAGCAGCAAAAACCGACCCCAGTAAAAATAAGCCTATGTAAGAGCCGATTACAGCGCCGGTATCTATATTACCCTGCGGGGTGCCTAAAGTTGATATGCTGAAATAATATACCAACGTAGGGATTAATGCAAAGAGTACTATTAAAACACTGGCAAGGTATTTACCTGAAACAATTTGCAAATTGGTTAAGGGGCGGGTGAGCAGCAATTCAAAAGTACCATCTTTACGCTCTTCGGCAAGTGAGCGCATGGTTACCGCAGGCACCAGGAACATAAACAGATACGGAGCGGTGCTAAAAAGGCTTTCCAAACCGGCATAGCCATAAGCTAATATACTGGTATCCGGAAACACCCACAAAAACAGCCCAAGTACCAACAAAAAAACACCAATGGTTATATACGCTACCAGCGAACTGAGATAAGTTACTATTTCTTTTTTTAGAATACTGATCACTTTATAGGCTTTGCTGTCAAAGAATGTAAAATTACAATTTGCCGAAATAACGCGGTGCGTTATTTGCAAATTTAAAGAAAAGCAAAAAACCCGCTGATTGCTCAGCGGGCTTTCCCCTTAATTAATGCTTAACTATTATTAGAATTTGTAAGCCAAACGAACACCAAGCTGACCAAGCGTGCCATTATTTGACCATCCTTCGTAACGTAAGCCCCCCTCAAAATTGTTGCTGAAGTTATAACCTACACCCGGAGAGTAAATAAATGACGTACCGCCGCCGCTTTGAGTATTGATCCCGGCACCTAATTGTGCCTCACCAAAAATCTTTTCGGCAAAGTAATATTTAGCGCCTACTTTGATTGGAATAATACCGAATGAGCCGCCGCCAAGACCATCAGTATCTATGCCAAGGTCTTCCAGATCTTCCATATCCTCGTCACTAAGCCCTGTATCAACGCTTTTCATCTTCACCCTTGAGTAACCAATTGAGCCGGTAAGGAACAAACCTTCCTGAATTGGATGCTCATACTTAAGCGAACCGCCGATGATAAAAGAATAACCTGAAGTTGTTGGAAGACCGGCCTCTAAACCGATACTGAATCTGCCGACTGCGTCGGATGTTTGTGCGAAAGTGGTAAGCGCTGCACTACAGAGCACCACCATTACAAGTGCGATTTTTTTCATTGTGATAATTGTTTAAGGTTAAGTACCGCAAATATATATTTAAAATATTATAAATCAATATCAAAATATTAACATTTGAGCACATACCTTGTAAGGCAACGAGTTAACAGATATCAAATATTATAATATTAAGATAATTGCGCCGGGTACACACAACGCTGTTATCCGGGTTTATAGACGGGTTAATAAATACTTACGTTACACACGATATTTGAATTATTTACAACCTGTTGTAAGCGAGCCGGTTATTTGTAAAACAAACAGGGCTTAACATAAAGTAATGCTTTTAGTTATTGGTTAATCCAATAAATATCTGCTCAAGCGACTGGTTATTGTTGCCAGAGCGCAGATTATTTAATGAATCGTTAGCTACTATATTGCCCTTGTTAATTATTATTACATGATTGCAAACCGCTTCAACCTCTTGCATAATATGCGTAGATAATATCACTGTTTTTGATTTGCCAAGGTTTGTTATCAATTGCCTGATACCAATAAGCTGATTAGGATCCAGGCCGGATGTAGGTTCATCAAGTATCAGCACCTCGGGGTTATGCAGAATGGCCTGCGCTAAGCCCACTCGCTGCCGGTATCCTTTGGATAGCTGCCCGATCTTTTTATGTTGCTCGGGCCCTAAACCGGTTTGTTCTATTACCTCTGCAATTCGTTTTACAGGCTCATGTATACCATGTAGGCCCGCTATAAATGCCAGCGCCTCTTTTACATACATATCCGTATACAGCGGGTTACTCTCCGGCAAATAACCAATGCTGCGCTTAACATCCAGCGGCTGCTTAATAATATCAAACCCGCAAACCGTAGCGGAGCCTGTAGTAGGTGGTAAAAAGCCGGTAAGCATTTTCATGGTAGTGCTTTTGCCTGCACCATTTGGGCCCAAAAAGCCAAGCACACCTTGCCCGGTATTAAAACTGATACCGTTTACTGCGTTTTGGTGCCCGTATAGCTTGGTTAAACCCTCTACCTGTATGCTCATGCGGTAAAGTTATTGATTAAGTAGGATGTCTGGAAGTCAGAAGTTCGAAAGTTAGAAACAAAGGCTTCAAAAATTTTTCGGTTTAAGCTTATCTTCCGGACTTACGGTCTACCGACTTTCGACTTTCACCTCTAAAAACTATCTTTGCTGTTACTATGAGCAAATCCACCGACGAACAATTTAAAAATGTAATATCACACGCCAAAGAATATGGCTTTGTTTTCCCGTCAAGCGAGATCTACGACGGGCTTAGTGCTGTTTATGATTACGGGCAAAACGGCTCGGAACTAAAAAACAACATCAAAACCTACTGGTGGAAAGCCATGGTGCAGATGAACGAAAATATTGTTGGTATTGATTCTGCTATATTTATGCACCCAACCATCTGGAAAGCCAGCGGCCACGTAGACGGCTTCAGCGACCCGATGATAGACAATAAAGACAGTAAAAAACGCTATCGTGCAGATCAGCTACTGGAAGACCGCATAGCCAAATACGATGAGGAAGGCAAAACCAGCGAGGCTGAAGAATTGCAGATAGAGATGGATAACGCCCTTAAAGCCGAAGACCTTCCGCGTTTACGGGAGCTCATCATTGAACATGATATCAAATGCCCTGTCAGCGGTACCGCGAACTGGACAGAAGTTCGCCAGTTTAACCTGATGTTCAGCACGCAAATAGGCGCCGTTGCTGATGATGCCGATGTGGTTTACCTGCGCCCCGAAACCGCACAGGGTATATTTGTAAACTACCTTAACGTGCAAAAATCCGGCAGGATGAAAATCCCTTTTGGTATAGCTCAAATTGGTAAAGCATTCCGTAACGAAGTCATTGCACGTCAGTTCATCATCCGCATGCGCGAGTTTGAGCAAATGGAAATGCAGTTTTTTGTACGCCCCGGCACGCAAAAAGAATGGTTTGATAAATGGAAAGAAACACGCCTTAAATGGCACCTGGCCTTAGGGACCGCACCTGAAAAATATCGTTACCACGAGCATACCAAGCTGGCCCACTATGCAGATGCTGCTTATGATATTGAGTATGAATTTCCGTTTGGATTTAAAGAGGTGGAAGGTATACACAGCCGTACCGATTTTGACCTGAGCCAGCATGAGAAGTTTTCCCGCAAGAAGATGCAGTATTTTGACCCGGAAGTTGACCCGGAAACAGGCAAGCCTTTTGGAAACTATATCCCTTACGTTATTGAAACCTCTATCGGTTTAGACAGGATGTTCCTGCTTACGCTGATCAATGCCTATGAGGAAGAAGACCTGAGCACTGACGAAAAACAGGATAGCCGTACCGTATTGCGCCTGCACCCTGTATTGGCGCCGGTTAAAGCCGCCATCTTCCCGCTTACCAAAAAAGATGGCCTGCCAGAGAAAGCACGCGAAATAATGGATAAACTTAAGCTTGATTTCAACCTGCAGTACGAGGAGAAGGACGCTATTGGCAAACGCTACCGCCGTCAGGATGCCATTGGTACTCCTTTCTGTATCACTGTTGACCATCAAACGTTGGAAGATAATACTGTAACCATACGCCACCGAGATACGATGGCCCAGGAGCGCGTAAACGCTGATGATCTTGACCGCATTATCGGCAACCTGGTTAGCTGGAAAAATGTGTTATAAGCAATATAACAACTATAAAACTGCTGCACCTGCCATTTGGGGGGCGTAGCAGTTTTATTAAATTATTATTACTCAAATTTCATCCGGTTAATCTTAATATCAATAACTTTATAGGCTGTATATACTTATCCTAATTGAAGCCTTTTTTACTATTAGTATTTTGTTTGTTTCTTATAACTCCCTTGCAGGCTATTCCATTGGTTAAGGAAACGGATAGCTTAAAGCGGCTTATATTTACATCAAAAGGCAATTTAAAAACAACTGACACTGCTACAATAAACCATTTAAATAAACTTGCTGAAAGTTACTACGAGTCAGCGCCAGATAGTACTGTATATTTTGCCAGTCTTGCTAAAAAGTCGTCACAAGCACTGGGTTATAAAACGGGTATTGCAGATGCAGATATCCAGCTGGGTGATGTACACTCATTTAAGGGTGAGTACCTTGAGGCTAATCTTAATTATACAGCCGCCCTAAACTTATACCAGGTAACCAAAAAAGATTTAGGCATAAGCAACGCCCTTATGGGACTTGGCCGTGTACAGGATTTTGTCGGAAATTACGCCAAAGCCATCTCTTATTTCCAAAAAGCGTTAAATATCCGTAAAAGGCTTAACAATCAGATTGAAATTGCTAATTGCCACGCTATTATAGGTATCACTTATGATAATATGGGCGACTTTAACAATGCGCTTGATCATTATTTTAAATCATTACTTATTGATATAAAACTGAATGACCAATTAGCAGCGGCAGACAACTACTGCAATATTGGTGTAGTTATGCAGCACCTTGAGCTTTACTCAAAAGCAATTGAATATTTTAACAAGGCGAATAAACTTTGGTTGAAGCTTGATGATAAGCAAGGCATCAGTACTATTTATCAGAATATTGGAGAAGTTTATTTAGCACAAAAGAAACTTAAGCAGGCTTTTGATAACTTTAAACAAGCTTCTGTTATGTATCATCAGTTAGGCGATGAGGAGGGGATCAGCCTGATATATTATAATTTTGGTTTATACTATAATCAAACAGGGCAAATTGATTCGGCTATTTATTATTTGAATAAATCTTTGGTATCTGCTACTCAAAATCAAATTCAATATAATAAGGCTTGTGCCCAAACCGGCCTCGCGTTGGTTTACAACACTGAAAAGAAATATTTCAAGGCTTTAAAATATGCTACACTTGCATTAAAAACTGCAGGTAACCTACAAAGCATCAATCTTAAGGCCGATGCCACTGAACAATTAAGTAAAGCATATGCCGGTCTTAAAGATTATCAAAGGGCATTTACTGCACATTTACGCTTTGTTAACCTTAAAGACAGCCTTAACCACAGTGAAAGCCTGCAAAAGCTGACCTCGTATAACACGGCATTACAATTTGAAAATGCACAACAAGCAGCCAGTAAAAAAGAGGCGCAGTTATTTAAAAAGCTTCAACAACAGCGGCGTGCAAGTATTATTTATACTGCTATAATTGTAGTGATAAGCCTTATGCTGTTATTTTATTATAACGCCAAACGAAAGCAACTTAAGGCTAATTCGCTCTTAAAAGACAGAAATAAAAAAATTGAACTACAGACAGAGAAACTTAACGAACTTAACCATTTAAAAGACAGGCTTATAAGCATACTTGCGCATGACCTGAGAGCCCCGCTTAGCACCTTGAGAGGAGCGTTTACTTTAATAATGGATGATGATATATCTCACGCCGAATTCATAAAAATGGTGCCGGTTGTATTTAGTAAACTTGAGCACACATCCGATTTTTTAGATACCCTTCTTTTTTGGATTAACAGCCAGGTAGATAATATTGAAGAGACTACGAAAAGCTTTTGTTTGCATGATGTAGTAAACGAGGAGCTTTATATACTTAATGAACAGTTTAAGCGAAAACGTATAACAGCGACAAATAAGGTAGATCCTGAATATATTGTATTGGGAGATCCGAAATCAATACGTATAGTTATACATAATTTTTTGACAAATGCTATAAAGTTTTCACATCCCGACAATAGTGTTGATATCACCGCAGTAAAAGTTAATGGCAGAATAAATTTTAGTATCACAGATCATGGCATTGGAATGAGCCCTGATCAATTAAACAGTCTTTTTATAGGAAAAGTAACCAGCCGAAGTGGCACGATGAATGAAAGCGGTACCGGTATGGGACTGATTTTTTGCAAAGACCTTATAGAAAAATATAATGGTAAAATATGGGCTAAGAGCCAGCCAGGCCAATATACAGAATTTGGATTTAGCCTTGAAGCAGGTATACACACCTAAATATTTATTAAACAAACAATTTGGGTCAACACTCCTTGTGCATATAGTAAGCTATCTGCATGTCAATTAAAATTAAAGACCAACCTTTTTATATACAGGCTACTGCCATTTTATTTGGCTTGATATTGCTTGTATATGTACTCAATATACTGGCGGATATTCTGGTGCCGCTGGCATTTGCCGCTTTTTTGGCTATCCTGCTTAACCCGCTTTGCAACCGCCTGCAGCGTAAAGGCGTTCCAAAGTTCCTCTCCATTATTATCGCAATGCTGATAATGATTATAGCAGTCACACTGGTTTTTTACTTCCTGTCTACGCAAATAGTACAGTTTGGTGATGCTATGCCGATGCTGCAAAAGAAATTTGAAAGTATAACTGCCGAACTTAAAAATTGGATACAAACCACCTTTGGTGTAGCGGTAACCAAACAGGAGCAGATGATTAAAGACGCTTTGAATAACAGCCAGGCTGTGGTTGGCAGGACACTTAACGGCGTGTTAGGGGTATTATCTGTTGTATTCCTGTTACCGGTTTACATTTTTCTGATGCTATTTTATAAAACATTGATCCTTAATTTCCTTTACGAGGTGTTTGCAGAGGAAAATTCTAAAAAGGTAAGTGAAGTACTCAGCGAAACAAAAACCGCTATACAAAGCTATATCGTAGGACTGCTGATAGAGATGATCATAGTAGCTGCTATGAATTCAACAGCGCTTGTGCTTTTAGGCGTTAAATATGGGATACTTATTGGTTGCATTGGTGCCATACTTAACCTGATACCATACCTGGGCGGAATTATAGCGATTGCCTTACCGGTGCTAATGGCCACAGTAACTAAAGACGGATACTCCACACAATTGGGTGTAATAGCTGCCTACATCGTCATACAGTTTATAGATAATAATATTCTGGTTCCACGCATCGTATCATCCAAGGTTCAGATCAATGCATTAATGTCTATTATCGTTGTATTATTAGGCAATCAGCTTTGGGGAATATCCGGGATGTTTTTATCTATCCCTTTTGTAGCGGTCATCAAAATAGTGTTCGACCGTATAGAGCCGCTTAAACCATGGGGTAAATTACTTGGTGATAACATCCCTACGCAGCAGATGGTAGATATCTGGCGTAACCGCCGCAAGCGTCGGGCAGTATTGCCCAAGAGGGAGGATAGTATTTAGTTCATAGTCGATAGTTCATAGATCATAATCGATAATTGAATAAAAGGCCCGGAACTTAATGTTCCGGACCTTTGCTTAATTGTTTGATATACAAACAAAAATACTATGGACTATCGACTACTATCTATTGACTTATCAATGCGTTACCGGGTTATCTGCATTATGCAATGTACCGTTGGTATATAGTATCGGGTTAACTTTTTTCTTATCTCCCTGGTACACCCAAACAATGTTGCCAATATACTTGCGGAAAGCATCGCTAACCTGGTTAGGGGTAAGTTTTTTCACATCCTCTGCCAGGGTTAAAGAGCGCCTCCAGTTGTTATGCAAAACTTCGTTAGACACGATGGATGCCGCCTGAGCGGTATTGGTTTCATTTTTATAATAAAACCCGGTAAGGTAAGTAACTTTCATATCTGCAACATCAGCAGCGCTAAACCCATCTTTCTTTAAACGATCAACCAGTTTATCAAATACGGCTATATATTTATCAGGTTCAGTTGTTGAAACAGAAAACTTGGCTACCGAAGTAGAGCCAACGCTGAACCAGGCCTGCGGCGCGTATGATAAGCCATTGTTTGTACGAACATCCAGGAAATGCTTATCAGCAAAAATACGCATAGCAACGTTAAATGCATCAAAATCAGGCGCGCCAGGGGCTGGTCCGCTGGTCACACCTTCAACATAGTTGGTAGCCAGCTCGCGGCCTTCTGCAGAGAAAGTATTTTTATAGGCTCTAAAAAAAGATTTTTTCAATTCAAACGGAGCGCCTTTTTTTATTGTGCCCAGCAAACCCTTTACTTTGGTTTCAATTTCTGCACGGTCAAGATCGGCCACTACAACAACCAACAAACGCGACTTGGTTAATACCGATTCGTAATATTTCTTCGTTTCTTCGGCAGTAAGGGCTTTCACAGTTTGGGGTGTACCGGCAGGGTTCTTTGCGTAATCGCGCCCGGCAAAGGCAAGGCTGTCTGCAAATTTGTCTATTGCATAGTCCGGGTTTGAGTCTTGTGATTTTAAGCCGGTCAACCTGTCCTGCTTAATACGATCAAACTCCTTTGCATCAAACTTAGGCATGGTAATAGCTTCAACATACAGCGGCCAGGCTACATCCAGGTCGCTTTTTATACAATTAAGCTTTATTACCGAATAGTTTTTTGTAGCACCGCCGTAAACTCCGGCGCTTATTTTATCCAGCTGATTTTTGAAACTATTCTTATCGTGCTTAAGGGTACCACACTCGGTAAGGGCCGTCATGGCCATTGCCTCAATCCCTTGTTTATTGGCCGGGTAGTTTTGCACGCCCCCCTTTATTACAGTTTGTATCTCCACAATATCGTTACCGCTTGGCTGTACAATCACTTTTACGCCATCAACCATCATTTCGTAGGCTTCCTTTTGTGCAAAAGCAGGTTTAGCGCCTGTTGTTGCCGCCGCAAGCAGCAGCAGGTATATATATTTTTTCATTTTTGATTCAGGTTTTAGTTTTTAGCTACAAAAAACGACGCTACATTAGCTGCCTTACTTGCCTCGGGTGTTAAAATTATGCCCGAAACCATTGGCTTGCCTACTACATAAGTATTAATGAATTTGGCAATATCGGCGCGTGTTACCTTTTGATAATTGTTGGTCAGATCAGTATAATAATCAAGCGAAGTGCTGCACCACTGATAGCTTAACTGCGAAGGTATAGATGATGGCTTTTCCATTTCGCGGCTATGGTTACGCAGCAGGATAGCCTTTGCATCGGCCAGTTGCTCATCGGTATAATAATCCGGCTTACCCCACTGGCTCATCTGGTTCTGGATCTCATCATAGCACTCCTTCAGTTTAGTAGGGTTAGGCATAACAAATAATGATACCGGGCCGATATAGTGGCTGGTATTATAGCTGAAGCCCACTGATGAAGCCAGGCCTTTATCAACGAGCGCCTGTTGCAATTTAGATGAATTAAGGTCCAATATAGTTGAGAAAACGTCTGCAGCAACGGTAGATGCTGAATCGGTCATGTAGGCAGGTCCTTGCCAGTCGAACATCATCATTGGAGTACGGGCGATTGACATTTCCTTTACTACAGCGACATTTTTTTCGACCGGCTTAAATGCAGGTATAGGGTATTTTTCATGCGGATTAAAGCCGCTGCTTTGCCAGTCGCCAAATATAGCTTCGGCTTTTTTAAAGCCATCTTCATGCTTTACGTCGCCACAGATGATCAGCAAGCTGTTATTAGGAAAGTAATATTTGTTTTTGATGACCATCATTTTTTCTGGCGTTGCCGAGTTGATCACCTCGTGGATACCAATAGGCATTTTACGAGTGATAAGGTCGCCCCAAAGCTTTTCGTTAATTGCATAATATAACTGAAAGCCAGGGCTGCTTTCGTTACGCTGAAATTCGCCGTCAACTACAGGTCGTTCCTTTTTCATATCCTCTTCGCGATAGATAGGAAACCGGACAGAAGCATTCATCAGTTTTAAACCGGCATCCAAGCTATCCTTGCCAATGGTAAAGTAATAGTTAACACGCTCTACGCTGGTTGTCCCGTTCCAGATAGCGCCAAGTTCCTGTGTACGCTTTAAGAATTTCTCTTGGGTAGGGTAATCTTTGTTAGCTTTAAAAAACATGTGCTCAAATAAGTGTGAAAGGCCGCTAAATTCAGGCCCTTCGGTATATGCACCGTTCTTTACAGCAATCTCAATAGTAGTTAATGGTACTTTGCTGTTTTCAATAACAACAACTTCCAGCCCATTGGGAAGTTTCTTCCAGAAATAACCTTCCGGAAGCCTTGGCTGGGCAACTGCACACAAAGAGCCAATAAGGCCGGCGGCAGTAAGGGTTAATAGTTTTGTAATTTTAAGGGTCATAGTATTAATTAGATTACAGACCCTTAAATATATTACATATAATTAAAACTTTAGTTAAAAGAAATCTTATTTAAATGTTATTACTACTTTTTTACCAGATACACTTTCTAAAAAAGGTTTAAATATGGTTTGGGCGTTTTCCCTGGCCTTACCAACAACATTTAACTGTTTGGCAGAAGCAAGCATTTTTTGCTCGGCAATTTTGTAAACATCCTCTACCATTTGCTTGCTTTTGTTGGCAAACCACACGCCCGAAACATCATACACTTTTGATTGCTGATGATCCAGCTTTACGTAGCATATCTCGGGTTGCGGCAGTGCAACAGTTACGCTATCGCCGCTTTGCAAAATATCGTCCTTTCTAACTTTAGTTAAGTCGATGCA
Organism: Mucilaginibacter litoreus; assembly: GCF_042676805.1. Taxonomy (NCBI): domain Bacteria; kingdom Pseudomonadati; phylum Bacteroidota; class Sphingobacteriia; order Sphingobacteriales; family Sphingobacteriaceae; genus Mucilaginibacter; species Mucilaginibacter litoreus. The sequence continues at coordinate 580,313 of NZ_JBHTHZ010000001.1, forward strand.
GGCAGTCACCTCGCCTACCGCCACAAACAACACGCGTGAGTCGGGCAGTAACATGTGCAGTTCCTTTTTCTCTATCACATCTTTCATCGCATACTTAACCAATTCAAGTTTACCCATACTTACAATGCGCGAAACCATAATATCATCATTTACCTCGGAGTGTGTAGTGTTAAACTCATGCTTGATGTAAAAAAACAGGAATATTAAAAAGCCGGTAATAACCAGGGCAAAAGCTAAGGTCAGCGAAAAGCGCGAACGTAATGAATTAAACATACATAAGTTTAAAGTACCTACAAATTAAAACAGCGATGGTTTGGCCATCGCTGTCTATCATTAAGTGCTTATTAATTAAGCATATGTTACATTCAGCGTAATTGGCACGCTTAGAGCTTTAGATACAATGCAATTTGCTTTTGCGCCCTCAGCTACCTCTGTAAATTTTGCTTCGTCAACACCATCAATAACGGTTGCTTTAAGCTCCAGGTGGATGCCTTTAATTTCAAGCGCCTGCATATCCAGGTCAAGTATGGCATCTGTTGTTAAATCGCCCGGGGTTATGCCCTGCTGTGTAAGTGCGGCGCCAACCGCCATAGTAAAACATCCTGCATGTGCAGCAGCGATAAGTTCTTCGGGGTTTGTGCCAACTCCTTCGGCAAAACGGGTCTTAAATGAGTATTGCGTTTTGTTTAAAGTAGTACTTTGGGTTGTAATTTCGCCTTTACCTTCTTGTAAAGTGCCGTTCCAATGTGCATTTGCGGTACGTTTCATAGTTATATGGTTTGTGAGTTTATGCTAATTTAAGTGTTGTGTATGATTTCTAAAATAATAGAAGGTTATCATTGTGCACATAATTTTATATGATTACCATTTTGCACGCTCATACTGTACAGGCCAATTGATATCATGGCCTAACTCATGTGCTGCACGCAGCGGGAAATGGGTATCGCGCAGCATTTCGCGTGCAAGCAACACAACATCTGCCTGGCCGGTTTTAATTATTTCGTTAGCTTGTTTTGCAGTTGTTATCAGGCCAACGGCGCCGGTAAGTATATCACCGCTCTCCTTAACGGCTTCAGCAAACTCCACCTGGTAGCCCGGTTTAAGCGGTATACGAACACCTGCAACATTACCACCGCTGGAACAATCTATCAGATCGACACCTTTTTCTTTAAGCAATTTGGCCAGAGCTATAGAATCTTCAACTGTCCATCCGCCTTCAATCCATTCAGACGCAGATATCCTTACGAACAACGGCAGATCATCCGGCCACACCTCATTTACCGCGTCAACTATTTCTAAAGCAAACCTTACCCTGTTATCAAATGAACCGCCGTATTCATCCGTGCGTTTATTGCTTAAAGGCGATAAAAACTGATTGATAAGGTACCCATGCGCACCATGCAGTTCAATAACTTTAAAACCTGCCGCTAAAGCCCTTACAGCAGCGACTTTAAAATCGGCGATTATTTTATGTATGCCGGCTTTATCAAGCTCGTGGGGTGCTATTTCTGCATCGCTAAAAGGCACGGCGCTTGGCGCAACAGTATCCCATCCGTTTGCATCATCCGGCGGTATTTGTTTACCGCCATTCCAGGGTTCTGCATGGCTGGCTTTACGGCCCGCGTGGGCCAATTGCATACCGGGAATAGCGCCCTGTTGCTCAATAAAAGTGGTTATTTCTTTAAGTTTTTCAATATGCTCATCCTTCCAGATGCCCAGATCGGCAAATGATATGCGGCCTTCCGGAGATACCGCCGTTGCTTCTGTTATCAGTAAGGCAGCACCTCCAATGGCCATACTTCCTAAGTGTACCAAGTGCCAGTTATTCGCAAAACCATCCGTACTGGAGTATTGGCACATAGGCGATACCACAATCCGGTTTTTTAACTCGATGCTTTTTATTTTAAGAGGCGAAAATAAATGTGCCATAATTATTTGTTTGATGCAAATATGTATAAGTAACCGGCATTTACTACCATGGTTTTGTAAAATACCCACTAGCTCCTGCTTGTTTACCTTAATATGAACAATTAGTAGTATTTTGTGTTGCACCTGAAGCTATTTAAAACTATTAATTTGAGCACATACGCAACCCTGATCGTTTTGAGTGGGCTGGTAATATTTAGTTACCTGTTTGACCTGATAGCAGGCAAAACAAAAATCCCTTCTGTTATTTTATTGCTATTGCTTGGCATTGGTATACGATTAGGTGTTGACTATTTTCAGTTACCAATTATTAACCTCGGCAAAATATTACCTGCCCTGGGTACTTTAGGTTTAATACTTATTGTGTTTGAAGGCGCACTGGAGCTTAAGTATAGCCAAGATAAAAATACTGTCATCAAAAAATCGTTCGTTTCGGCGCTTTGTATTTTATTATTAACATCCTGCCTTATAACAGCAGCTTTTGTTTATATAAGCGGGCAAAGCATTTACCATTGCTTTATAAATGCTATTCCGTTTTGCGTTGTAAGCTCCGCCATTGCCATTCCATCGGCATCACACATCAGTAAAGACAAAAAAGAATTTATTATTTACGAGTCCTCTTTTTCGGATATACTCACAGTAGTACTTTTTAATTTCATGATAAGCAATAAACATATCTATGTGTCGTCATTTGCAAGGCTTGGCGCCGAATTGATATTGATATTGCTGGTAGCGTGTGGCTCCTGCCTGTTGCTATTATATTTAATAGGCAGGTTAACACATCATATCAAATCTTTCCTTATCATCTCCATACTGATCTTAGTTTACAGTATTGGCCAATCTTACCACTTGTCTTCATTAATAATTGTATTAGCCTTAGGCTTATTTTTAAATAATGCCGGCCAGATAAAAATAACGTGGTTTCGTAAAGTGTTTATTTACCCAACGCTTGGGCACGACATTAAACAACTATTCCAACTATCTGCAGAAAGCGCATTTATTATGCGTACGTTCTTTTTTATAGTATTTGGTTTCAGTATAAACATTTACCAGTTGGAGGATATTGCCACACTGGTAAACGGCGCTTTTGTGCTGATGTTGATTTACCTGGTAAGATTTGCATACCTTAAGCTGGTACTTAAAGGAAGCCTGATGCCAGAGTTGGTTATTATTCCGCGCGGATTGATAAGTGTATTGCTCTTTTACAATTTACCTGAAGACCTTAAAATACCCCAGGTTGGAACCGGTTTGTTGTTTTTGGTGATATTGGGTACCAGCGTTATCATGAGCCTGGGGCTGTTAAGTACTAAAAAACAAGCAAACCAGGAATTTAAGGATGTTTAAGGCGTAGTCAGCGCTACCGGAAGTATCCTGCCATTAAAAAACTTATGACCAGTTAAGGCAAAATCGGCAATGTATTTACCCATTTCAAAGGCCATAACCGGCGACTCATAACCCGGAAAAGCAGCCTCCAGCATTTCTGTTTGTGCAGAGCCAAGCGCCAGGCAGTTTACTTTTATGCCTTGTTCGTTCAGCTCCTGCGCAAGGCATTCTGTAAGCGTATGTAATGCCGCTTTACTTGCTGAGTAAGCCGATAAGCCAGGAAATTTAGCGCTTCCCTGGAAACCGCCCATACTACCTATGTTAACAATGTGTGATCCGCTCATCATAAATTGCAACAGGTTCTGAATAATGCGTACATGGCCCAGGTAGTTACTTTGCAGCATCTCTACAAAGTCCATTTCCTGTAACTTCATAAATGGCTTATTAACTAAAACGCCTGCATTATTGATCAGTACATCTACCCTGCCGTCCAAATTGGCATCGATGAATTGCTGTAAGCCGGTATAGTCATCATGAACAATATCAAACGCTATGGCGTACAGGATACAATCTGGGTTAAGGCTCTTAGATATTTCAAGCAGCTTCTCGAGTTTGGCTTGGGAGCGTGCCAGAGCTATTACCTTGTGTTTTCCGGAAGATGTCAATTCGATAACTGCCTCGAATCCTACGCCGCTGCTGGCGCCTGTTATTATAATGTTCATAAAGTAAACGGATCAATCAATTTCACTTTATCGCCAAGAGCTTTAAAGTCGGCAATATTGTTAGTTAAAAGCGGTTGATTTTGAACCAATGCAGTTGCATAAATGATTGCATCAGGAAGTTTAATGCGGTTATTCTTTCTTATTTCGATTGTTGTTGCAGCTATGTCGTCAGACAATGATAAAATGCTAAGTTCATTGCATAAATCAATAAGCAATTGTTGCTCTGCTTGATTTTTAAATGCATAGCCTAACGCTTCAATTTTAGTGATAACCGAAATTGATGCATGTTCTAAAAAAACTCTTTTTGGTGATAAAATGTATTTTGAAAGATAAATCAGGACATTCGTATCAAAAATCACGATCCCATTCCTTTCTTATCTCGCGTTGCCATTTGGATGGGTCTTTAATCTCATTAAACAAATTTTGTCCTTTTGCTTTATCCAAAATAGCAGTTATACGCTCATATTGAGTAGATGGCTCTTTAAAAAAAGTAGACTCATTTTCTTCCTCAACCTCGTGCACATACGGAATTTCACTCAGTATTCTTTTGAGTGATTCTGTACGTTCGTCATCAACTTTTACAATCAGCGTTGTCATAGCTCTAAATTAGCAAACAAATATCAAACCACCAATTTCTCTTCTACCGGATGCTTTATAAGGTACAAACCATCGTCTATCAGCTTTTTATACAGAAGCTCTTTTGCGGCTTTGTTTTCCAAAAACTGCCTTATTTCTTTTGCCAGTTCCGGTTCAGCGTTTTCATGCTCTAATATTTCAAGTATTTCCAGCGCACACAACCAATCATCATGGTGATGTTTTTGGAGCACCATCCATACATTACCTAAAAAACCAAAGTCGCCCTTATTTTGCCTGCGGTTACGTACCTGTTGGTACAATTGGTGCAACTCCTTGGTACGAGGATCATAATCGGGATGGTGCGTATTTGTGTTTGATTTTAAGGATATTTCTAAAAACGCGTCCTTATCTGCAGCACCGCAATATACAGAAACAATGCGTTCACCCACTGCCATATCATAAACGCCCCAGGATGGGTCAAAAAGCGTATGCTGTTGCTTATCTGTTACCGTACAATTTATAAAGCTGATAAGCTGGATCCTATCATCCATTAATGCAATACTTTTTACTTCACCTGATACAGTAATGCCCGAAGCAAACTCAAGCAGCGCGAGCTTACCTGCTTCTATGCCAGCATTTTGCAAATCTTCACTGGTATAATCTTCCAATGCTTTTTTACCGCTTCTTAATCTTCCTACCGGAGAACTGAACCCATCTTTATGATAATCTTTACCATGCCCGCTAAGCTGTTTATTGTTAAAAGCCAGCGCGGTCGGTCCGGTGGTTTTTACAAATACCGCATTGCCTTCATGCCCCTCAAACCCTGTAAATACGCCTGAAACCTGCAAACCGGAACTATAAACCGCTGTACAAACATTTTTACTGCCTACAGCCTTTTGCAGCCCATAAACTCCACCGCGCCGAAAGGCCATGGTATCTGCAAATTGCTCCAATACATCAATAAGGCTTTGAAAAGTTGGCGTTACAAAAAGCTGCGGCTGGGGCTTGGTGATATCATAAGGGTAGTTGACCGCATCAATCGTATAAGGTAACTTTTTTACATCAGGCTTCATACAACTGGCGCTTTCGCCAATAGACGATAGTAAACCCGCGCCATAAATTTTGGGATCTTCCGGCGTACCTATCAGGCCGTACTCCACCGTCCACCAGTGCAGGCGGCTCAGCAAGGCCATTTCTGATGGCTCACCCATGTTAGCTTGCTGCCAATCAACCCTATCTTCTGCTTTTTTGATAACAGCCTCATCTGCATCAGGCATTTCCTTTAAAATAGATAGCTGTCGTATAGCCTCATAAAGCTCAAAATCTTCTGCACTAAACATCGCTTTTGACCCTATTGAGCCAAAGTAGCTTAGGTACTCATGATAATCCTTATCAGCAATTATAGGCGCATGCCCGGCCGACTCATGTATGATATCCGGCGCAGGGGTATATTCTATATGATTAAGCTGGCGGATATCTGCCGCTATCACCAGCACGCGGTATGCCTGGTACTCCATAAACGCTGCAGGCGGTATAAAACCATCAACGGTTACAGCTCCCCAACCTATTTTACCCAAAGCATCATTCATTTCCTGCAGGTCGGGTATTTTTTCTATGGTGAGGCCGGCCTTCTGTAATCCCGGGATGTAAGGGTAATAGGCTACATCCTTTAAATAGCTGTAATTTTGCCGCATCACATACCGCCACACAGCCTGATCTACCGGCGTGTAATGCTCGTAGTGTTGATCTACAATAAATTGTTTTAAATGGCATGGCAACGCAGCAACCTGCGGATTGTTAAAATCATTGAATCGGCTCATTACGGTTTGTTGGTTTATAACAAAACGTAAAATTATTTATATTGGTTCATTATACCTGATAACAAGGTATGTTTAACATTTTATTAATCAATATTTTGTTAAACAAAATTTTTCAATATCTAATTCCGGTTTATAACTTGTTTTCAGAATTAAAATCGCCTTTATTTAAACCTTCTTCTAAGCGGCTGGGGCGTATTACATAGTACAAGCCCAACAAGGCAACCATTATGGAGATGATATAAAAAGTGCCTGGTAAAAAAACCGCCAGGCTTTTTTCCATCGGAAAAAATTTGGTAAGATAAGTAAAAACGGTTTCGCGCACGCCGGCACCGCCTATGCTTATAGGTATAACCGTTGCCAGGGCTGATACCAGGAAAGACAGCAGGTAGGGTGAAAATTTACCTGTGAAGTTTTGCCCTAACAGAATGCACACAATGGCAAGCACCTGTAAACCCTGCACCGCAACTGCCTTGGCATGCGCGGCAAAAAAATGACGGGTATACTCCCTGAAAAATTTATAGGCAACAAAGTAATAAATGATTGAACCGCCAATAAATATGGATAACGGAATACCAATATGTATATCTATCTGCGGTATCAGAAATATCAGCGCGACTATAATGAGCCCAATAGCCCAAAGCCCGCTAAGCCTGTCAAACATAATTGCCCAAAACACCTTTTTGGCCGGCAGCTTATAGTTTTTGTTCAGCAGGTAGATCTTGTATCCATCGCCCCCAATACCCCCCGGAAGCAGAAAGTTATAGAAAAGGCCAAGCAGGTATAGCCTGAAGTTAAATCGCGGATCGAGCTTAAGATCAATGGATTTGAAAAAGCTGGACAGCCGCCAGGAAGATATTACTATGGAGAAAAAGAAGCACAGTAAAGCGGCAAACATCCACCAGTAATTGGCATTGATAAGCCGTTCCTTTACCTCATTAAAATCAACCTTGCGGAACACAAAGTACAAAAGCACCGAGGTGACCGCAAACTTAAGCACTACTTTGGTTACGTTCCATAAAGTGTCTTTCCAGGTTTTAGGCTTCAGCGCCTTCTCCGTTTCTTCAACTTCGGTTTCTGCAATGTCTTTCATGCGGTTGCAAAGCTATGCATTTTTAATTGATGTTATAGTTCAGCTACTTTTTAACTGTATTAGGGCAGATTTGTTATATAAGATGAGTGTAATTTTAAGATCAATTCAATAAAATCAGGGTATTTAAATCGCTGTAATCCTCACAATAATTGCGTACTTTTGCGCCAAATTTTATAAACGCTATGGGTAAGGTAAAAGTAGGTTTAGTGCAGATGAGCTGCACTGCTAATAAGCAGGAAAATCTGGATAAAGCTATAGGCAAAGTGCGTGAGGCAGCTGCCAAAGGCGCCCAGATTATATGCTTGCAGGAGCTTTTTACATCACTTTATTTTTGCGATGTTGAGAATTACGACAATTTTAAACTGGCCGAGCCTATCCCCGGCCCGTCTACAGATGCTTTGTCGGCCGTTGCAGCCGAGCTGGGTGTTGTAATCATCGCCTCTTTGTTTGAGAAACGCGCGCAGGGCGTTTACCATAATACCACTGCTGTATTAGATGCAGATGGCGCTTACCTGGGTAAGTACCGCAAAATGCATATTCCTGACGACCCGGGCTTTTATGAAAAATTTTACTTTACCCCGGGCGATCTGGGCTATAAGGTTTTCAAAACCAAATTTGCTACAATAGGTGTATTGATCTGCTGGGACCAGTGGTATCCCGAAGCTGCCCGTATTACCGGGTTAATGGGTGCCGAAATTTTGTTTTACCCAACCGCCATAGGCTGGGCATCTACCCAGGATGATATCACCAACACAGAGCAATACAACGCATGGCAAACTATACAGCGCTCACACGCTATTGCAAATGGTGTGCATGTGGTAAGCGTTAACCGCTCTGGCGAAGAAGCCGGTTTACGTTTCTGGGGCGGTTCGTTTGTGTCTAATCCCTTTGGGACGGTAATGTATCAGGCGCCTCACCACGAAGAAGCCATCGAGGTGTTGGAACTGGATACTGATAAAAGCGACTACTACCGAAGTCACTGGCCGTTCCTGCGCGACAGACGCATTGACAGCTATCAGCCGATAACGAAACGCCTTTTAGATAACGATTAATAATAATATCATTACCCATGTCATTGCGAGCGATAGCGAAGCAATCTCATACGCATGCTTATCATGTATGCTGAGATTGCTTCGTCGTACCTCCTCGCAATGACATAATATATACTCGCATCATGAGCCAACCATCGACTATTGACTTACCTGCTTCAGCAGGGTTTACCTTCCCTGCCGAATGGGCGCAGCACACAGCCACCTGGCTGAGCTGGCCGCACAAGGAGGCTTCATGGCCTGGTAAACTGGGAATGATTTATGGCAAGTATGCCGAGTTTATCAAAGTACTTACCGAGGGCGAGATTGTGCGTATCAACGTGGTTGATGAGCAGATGCAAGCTTTTGCTAAGCAGCAGTTACAGCTTGTTGGCGCCGACCTGAGCAAGGTTGAGTTCTTTTTGTTCCCTACCAATGATGCCTGGTGCCGCGACCATGGCCCTGCATTTTTGGTGAACTACGCAGAAAAGAAAAAGGTGATTGTTGACTGGGGTTATAATGCCTGGGGCGATAAATACCCTCCGTATGATCTTGATGATGTAATACCAACTAAAATTGCGCAGCGCTTTAACCTGCCGGTTTATCATCCGGGCATTGTGATGGAAGGCGGTTCGGTTGACTTTAATGGCGCCGGTACCGTTTTAACTACTACTGCGTGCCTTTTAAATCAAAACCGTAACCCGCATTTAAACCAGCAGCAGATTGAAAGCTACCTCCAAAACTACTACGGCGTAAAACAGATACTTTGGCTGGGCGACGGTATTGTAGGCGACGATACGGACGGCCACATCGACGACATTACCCGTTTTGTAAACACCGATACCGTGGTTACTGTAGTTGAAGAGAATAAAAACGACGAAAACTATCATATACTGCAGGAAAACCTCCAAACGCTTAAAACAATGCGCTTGTTAAACGGCAAACAGCTTAACATTATTGAGCTACCCATGCCAGATCCGGTGATCTATGATGATCAGCGCCTGCCTGCATCTTATGCTAATTTTTACATAGGCAATTCTGCCGTGGTGGTACCCACCTATCGTTCAAAACAGGATGACAAGGCTTTAGACATCATCCAAGGCTGTTTCCCGGACAGAAAAGTTGTAGGTATCGATTCAACTGATATTATCTGGGGGCTGGGTAGTTTCCATTGCCTTAGTCAGCAGGAACCGGCGGTGTAAGTAACACCGCCTAATTTTTTACCGACAATTCTCCCGCGCTTACCGACATCTTTAATGATGTTGCCAATGTTGGGTTTGGTAATCTGTAATCTTCCATTACTTTTGGCTAACATTAAAATTAAGATAACCATGTCCAACAATATAAATATTCCCAACAAGACCCCTAAAACCAAAGTGATGTTTGGGGCTGTCTTGCTCATCATAGGTGTTTACCTGCTTTTAAGACAATTCGGCATACTTTTTATTCCAGACTCTATAGACCTTTGGCCGCTATGGCTTATTTTCTGGGGCGTGGTAGTTGGAGCCCGTAACAATTACCAAAAATCATCAGGCATTATATTAATAGGTCTGGGCGTTATCTTCATGATAACAGAGAACATTCATAATGCCGACAGCTTTGTTTGGCCAATAGCCATCATTGCCCTTGGCTTTTGGATCATGTCTAAAAAAAGCCATAAAACACCAGCTTTTGATAACAATTACTGGGACAAAAAATACCGTACCGATTTTCAGGCCGCTCCAGAAGCTCAGTCAACAGACTTCAACGATGCAACTTTTAACACTTCATCAACTGATGTTCCACCGGTACAGCCTGCAGGCTCAGTTCCTCCGCCATCCCAAGAAGACTTTTTAGATGCTACAGCCATTTTTGGCGGTGTAAATAAAACCATCCTTTCTAAAAACTTCCAGGGTGGCGATATCACTAACATCTTTGGTGGTGCCGAGCTTGATTTTACTCAGGCCGACATTAATGGACGGGTGGTGATTGATATTACACAGGTGTTTGGCGGCATTAAACTGATCGTTCCGGCTAACTGGCATGTGGTGCCTGATCTGGCAGCGGTTTTTGCCGGGGTAGACGACAGGCGTATCAAAACCACTAAACCTATCAATAACGATAAAGTATTGGTATTAAAAGGTGTATCTCTATTTGCTGGGGTAGATATCCGTAGTTATTAATAATTATAGATAACCATTGAAAGGAGCACGACATGAACTGGTATGTAGCTAAATTAGTTTTCAGGGTAATTAGTGGCAATGGCGACCACAGCGCACAGTTTGATGAGCAATTAAGGTTGATAAATGCCGATACCGAACAGCAGGCCTTTGAAAAGGCAAGCTTTATTGGGCACGCTAACCAGGATAGCTTCCTGAACGTGCAGAAACAAACAGTTAAATGGCAGTTTATTGATGTTGCAGAACTAAATGTTTTAAGCGACCTTAAAGATGGGACAGAACTTTACTACAACATACATGAAGCGCCAGACCCCGACCTTTACATTAAGTGGGCTCATCATAAAAGCGCCCTTTTAGGTACAAGAAATTAAATTCAATCAACACTAAATAAAAGGCTTTGGCTGCGTCTACATTATCACAATCAAAATTAATAGGAGCTTTTGCTACCTGTGGGTTGGTTTGGACTGCCCTGCAGATGTACATTATTCATAGCTTTGGCTTTGAATGGTTAACAGCAGGTGTTGATAGTGTGCTTAGCGCAATACTGCTTACTATAGCCTGCTGGCTCATTAATAACAATTTGCGTTACTATCAGCCAGATAGGGAAAGCTATATATTCCTTTTTATCTGGTGCGCTGCATTGGCGATAGCATGCGCTGCAGGCTGCCGTTACATACTACCGCTGTTTAACATGGGGCAGGTGTACTTTAACTTTCTGCAGCAATCACTTATCATCCGGTTTTTTACCTTGTTTTTAGCCATTGGGTGGATGGCCATGATCAGCGCTTTATGGTATACCCAACTGGATCATAAACGTACCGAGCAACGCAAAACCGAGGCCGAGAAACTTGCCCGCGATGCCGAGCTTTATAATCTGCGCCAGCAGTTACAACCACACTTTTTGTTCAACAGCCTTAACTCTATCAACGCGCTTATTGGTTTTAAGCCAGAGCTTGCCCGGAAGATGATCCATCAACTATCGGACTTTTTGAGGGGGACACTGAAAAAAGATGAACAGCTATTGGTACCACTCAACGATGAACTGGCGCACCTTAATCTTTACCTTGATATAGAAAAGGTACGCTTTGGCCATCGCCTGCAAACAGAGATCAGCTGCGACAAAGCCTGCGGCGAAGCCAATCTCCCGTCATTGCTGTTACAACCACTGGTGGAGAATGCCATAAAATTTGGTTTGTATGATACAACTGATGAGGTTACTATCAGCGTAAGGGCCGAAATGGAAGATCAGTACCTGGTCATCATGATACAAAATCCGTATGATCCAAAAACCTCACGCCCGCGTAAAGGCACCGGTTTTGGCTTAAGCGGGGTGCAGCGCCGGTTATATTTGATATTTGCGCGTAACGATTTGATGGAAACTCACGCAAATGATAATATATTTACAACCATTATAAAAGTACCGCAGTTATGATCAGCGCTTTAATTATTGATGACGAGCCTTTGGCACGCATGGTTGTACAGGAATATTTACTCGATTTTCCGCAGATTGAAGTTTTACAGGAATGTGGCGATGGCTTTGAAGGCTTAAAAGCCATACAGCAGCACCAGCCCGACCTGATATTTCTGGATGTACAGATGCCCAAGATAAACGGCTTTGAGATGCTGGAGCTGGTTGACCAGCCACCTGCGGTGATCTTTGCCACCGCATTTGATGAATATGCTATAAAGGCATTTGAAGCCCATGCGGTTGATTACCTGCTTAAGCCCTTTAGTAAAGAGCGTTTCCATAAGGCTATTGATAAGCTGCTGGCACAGGCACCAGCAGGGCCAACACCCGTAACTAAAACCAATCCCTTGTTAGAGGAAGCGGCACAATCCCCGGCACAAAACGAGCGTATTGTGGTTAAAACAGGCACCAAAGTAAAAATCATAGCCGTACAGGATGTAGAATACCTGCAAGCCGATGACGACTATGTAAGCGTGGTGACATCAGAGGGCGCATTCCTGAAAAACAAAACAATGGCCTTTTTCGAAAAGACGCTGGATCCAAGGCATTTTGTACGTGTTCACCGCTCATACATCGTAGCTATTGAGCAAATCACCCGCCTTGACCCTTATGAAAAAGACAGCCACCTGGCGATACTTAAATCAGGGGCAAAAATACCGGTCAGCAAAACTGGCTACGCCAAGTTAAAACAGGTGCTGGGTATATAAGCCTTCATCTTTCAAATTGCCAGATTTTTTCTGTTACCATAGCTTGCTGCAATTCTTTTTTGAATTGCCTGCATGAGTTGAATTGCAATCGTTTTAATAATCTGCACTCAAGGGAAAGTAAAAAAGAATCGTCTTCAAATGGCCAGGGGTTGATAGTCAACTTGCCATCGGGCTTTGTCATTAGTTTATATTGTTTATCATCCGGCCCGCGGCTTACTTCAATTACCCGGTGCTCGGGTTGCAGGTCATGCTGTGCAAGCAGCAATGAAAGCGCGTCGCACCATTCCATGAGTCCGTAAGACTTATTTGCTTCCTCAGCGGTAATTTTTAATTCTTTTAACCATTTAACCTGCAGTTTTTTCTCCTCCTCTAAAAAACGTTTGGCTGCAGGATTGCTTTCCGCCTCGGCCGAGTGCAGGAATGCCATGTGTATAGAAGTAAGCAAAGCAATGTAGCGGCTCTTGGATAATGAAAAATCATGCAGCCTGCGACAATGCTCCGCATCAAACTTTTTCATTTTAAAGTTTACCGGGCCGCCCTGTTCGGTAAGCAGATCATCAGCTTCTAATTCTGTTTGGGCATCATCATGGTCGGCAATGGCTATTATTGTTTCCACCCAGCGTTCGGGCCGTAAAGCCTTTTGCCAGTGAATGGCTATTTGGGCGGCAAGTAATCCGTGCGACCGCTGTAATACTATTTCCCAGCCCTGTTCGGTATAATTCACTATCATCCAAATGATAATGAACTATTATGAAAATTGTTTTTGCGCTTACTGCCAGTGTTTAATGTTATCGCTCAGATCATAAACCGGAACATCTTCAACAACTGAAGTGATAATACCTACGGCCGCGGCCGAACGGTAACCTGCCGCGCAATGCACAACAATTGGTTGATCAGTCGGAATTTCGCTCACCCGCTCCCTTAGTTCGGGCAATGGTATAGTAAGGGCATTATTGAAAAGTTTACCTGAGTTTATTTCGCCCCAATTGCGTACATCTACAATTGTATAGTTTTGAGGATTGGCTTTAAACGCTTCAACATCCAACTTTGCTGATTTTTCTACAGCTGTAGACGGCGTTAACACAGCAGCGCGTATGTTACCCTCATAACCGATTTTGGCGGCTTTAGCTATAGCAATGTCCAATGCCTCTGTATCGCTACCAATCAGGTAAAAAGCTTCTTCAGGACCTACGACCGAACCCAGCCATGTTTCAAATTTTTCACCGTCCTGCAGGTTTATAGAGCGTTTTACATGCCCGTTACGGTAATCTTCTTTAGGGCGGATATCAATAAACAAAGCGTCATTATCCAGGCTGATCTCTTCTACCGGTTTTGATACGTTGGCAATACTTTCGGCATAAGCCGGTGCGCCGGTCTTGTTAAGCTCCACATCATATCGAAAATATTTAGGCATAAAGGGCTGATCGGCCATTAGGATTTTAACAAAAGCCAGCTCATCCATCAACTGCAGCGCGTAATTTTCGCGCAGTTCTTTGCCTATGGTGGTTTGCAGATCGGGACTCATGCTTTTACCGCACAACGAGCCCGGGCCATGCGCGGGGTAAACGGTAACATCTGGCGGCAGTGTCATCAGTTTCTCGCGGGTAGAATGGTACATCTGCCTGGCAAGTTCTTCTTTTTTAGCTGTGATGTTTCCTGCTGTTTCACGCAGGTCCGGGCGACCTACATCCCCGGCAAAAAGCGTATCGCCGGTAAATATGGCACAATCCTTACCGCTTTCATTTTCTACCAAAATGCAAATAGAATCGGGTGAATGGCCGGGTGTGTTGATGGCTTTTAAGCTGATATCTTCCAGTTTAATCACATCCCCATCGTCAAAAGCCTCATGCGGGTACTCGGCACCTGCGAGTTTACTCACATAAATTGTAGCGCCGGTGGTTTGATGTATCTCCAGGTGGGCGCTCACAAAATCGGCGTGCGGATGGGTCTCTATAACGCCAACTATGCTTGCCTCATGTAATTCGGCAAAATCATAATAAGGCTGCGGGTTACGCGCCGGGTCAATAACAATCATCTTTCCGCTACGCACAATGGCATAAGATGCATGTGCCAGCCCTTTATCATAAAACTGGTGTATTATCATAATGTGTCAGTGCCGCAAAGATAGGATTTTAATACAGTGCATAATGCGTTCGGTAACTTGTTTACAATTGGCTTAAAAACAACGGCGCTTTGTACAAAGCGCCGTTGCAAACAACCAACTAAAAACGCTTACCCACACCAACAGCAATTATCCAGGGGTCTATTTTTACATGTGCCGGAATATTTTGTAATACCGGTGATAAAGACGGGTTACCAGCCGGAGTAAGGTTAGATGCATCTACAACTACATCTGTACGCAGGAACAACTTCTTAACATCAGCATTGATGAAAATGGTTTTTGAGATATCATAATCGAAACCTAACTGAGCCGCAAAGGAAAACTTGTTTTTATAATCAATGCCTTTCACTACAGGGCCTTCATCCGCATTATAAAATATCGTGTAGTTTACGCCTGCACCAACATAAGGTTTAAAGTTGCCTACAGGCAGGTGATATTGCAAGGTCAACGTTGGTGGCAACAGCCAAACTTTTCCCAGATTAACATCTGCAGATGAGCTTGCCCCTATGGCCGACAGATCTGAAGCTTTAGTACTTACTTTGTGCTTCGTGGTACCCAAAATCAGTTCGGCAGAGAAATTATCGGCAAAGAAATAGGTGAAGTCCAGTTCGGGTATAAAAGAATTGCTCAGGCTTGGCTTTCCGCCTATTACGCCTGCCGTTCCGCTTTCCTGCGGCACTACCGCAGCGGCGCGCAAACGGATATCCCACTCATTTTTATGCTGGGCTAAAACACTTAAGGATGAAAACAGAATAACGGACAGGGTTAAGATAAAATACTTTTTCATAACAATTTTATTAGTTGGTTCAAAAGTATTTGCCGGCAGGATTAACTATCCTGATGAAAGGCACCTGCTTATATGATTATGGTCATATAACAACAAAGCCCGGCATTAGCCGGGCTTCGTCATGAAATAGCTGATCGCGGTTGATTACCAAACCTTGATCCTGTCTTCAGGTTTTTTGTAAAGTTTATCTCCCGGTTTCACCTCAAATGCGGCATACCATGCATCCATATTGGTAACAGGCGCGTTGGTACGGAATTGCTCGGGCGAGTGTGGGTCAGTCAGTATCCGTTGCGCGGCGGCTTCCGGGCGCTGCGAGCCTCTCCAAACCTGTGCCCATGATAAAAAGAAACGCTGGTCGGGCGTAAAGCCATCGATCTTTGTGTTTGATTGCCCTTGTTTGGTTTTCTTGAAAGCTTCATAAGCAACATTTAAGCCACCTAAATCAGCCAGGTTTTCACCCAGTGTCAGTTTACCGTTTACATGCATGGTATCCAGTACGGTAAAAGCATTATACTGGTTTTCCACCAGTGTCGCTCGGCTCTGAAACTTCTCAGCATCCTCTTTAGTCCACCAATCGCGCAGGGTACCATCGGCATCATAGCGGCGGCCCTGGTCGTCAAAACCGTGGGTCATCTCGTGTCCTATGACTGCACCTATCCCGCCATAGTTTACAGCATCATCCGCCCCAAAATCAAAGAATGGAAACTGCAATATACCGGCGGGGAAAGCAATTTCGTTATTAGTTGGGCTATAGTAAGCGTTTACGGTTGGCGGCGTCATGCCCCAACGGGTCTTGTCAACCGGTCTACCTAAACGGGTAACATTGTAATTGTAGCGCCATATAGCAATGCGCTTAAGGTTACCGGCATAATCATTGCGGTCAATTACCACGCCGTCATATTTTTCCCAGTTATCCGGATAACCGATCTTAACGGTAAAAGCGTTCAGTTTGGCAAGGGCCTTAGCCTTTGTAGCATCGCTCATCCAGTCAAGGCGTTTAATTCGGTCGCCCAAGGTAACCTTAAGGTTATTCACCAGATCTATCATGTATTTTTTTGCCGCAGGCGTAAAATACTTCTCTACGTATAACTGGCCCAATAACTCGCCAAGGCTGCCATCTACCAAGCCGCTCATGCGTTCGTTGCGCGGTGTTTCTACCTGCTGGCCGCTCAAGGCGCTGCTGTAAGCAAAACTTGCTTTAACAAATGGAGAGCTTAATGATGAGGCTGAGTTCCTCAGTACATTCCATTTCAGATAAGTTTTCCAGTCTTCAACAGATGTTGAAGCCAACAATGCATCAATATCCTTAAAAAATGCCGGCTGGCCTACAAGTACGGTATCCTGGCCATTAACCTTTAACATGGGCAATAATTTAACCCAGTTAAGATGCGGGGTAGTTTTGCTGAAATCGGCTACCGAAAATTTGTTGTAGGTAACATTAGGGTCGCGCATGGCTACACGGCTCATTTGCGATTTAGCTAAAGTTTTCTCTAACTCAAACACTGTATTCGCGTTTTTTGAAGCAACATCAGCACTTGAGCCGGTTAGCGTGAACAATGAGGTTATGTAGGTTTTCAGCGCTTCCTGGATCTTTTTAGACCGCGCGTCATCCTTCAAATAATTGTCTCTGTCTGGCAGGCTGGTCCCCCCTTGCCTTAACTGCGTAATATAGGTATCTACATGCTTGGAATCCTGCCCCACGCCAAAGCCAAACAGCGGGCTGCCAACACCATTTACCCTATCATAGATCATTTCATTGATGACGCCCTTCAAGTCGGTGATCTTATCAATACGTGCCAGATCAGCTTTAATAGGTGTATAACTCTTCTTTTCAATAGTGAGGCTATCCATACCACTGGCATACAGGTCACCTACCCTTTGCTTAAGGCTGCCCTTTGGCTGCCCGGTAGTTTTGCTAACCTCGGTAAGCAATTTCAACAACCTGTCGGTATTTTCCTGTCTTAAAATGTTAAAGCTACCCCAGCGTGTTTCTTTAGCAGGAATGGCATTTTGTTTAATCCAGCTTCCATTGGCATATTCAAAAAAGTTGTCGCCCGGTTTTACCGAGAGGTCCATATTAGCGGGGTCAATAAACTTTTTCGGAGGATCATTTGGAGATTTTGCTTTAACAGGCTTGTCGCCGCCTGAGGCAAAAACATTAGCAGAGAGGCATAAAGCACCCATCAGCATTAAATTAGAAAACTTTAACTTCATAATTAAATCAGTAAAAAGCTAAAGTTAAAAATTTAACAGGGGTTGCAGCAAGTATCAGGACGTGTTTTGGCCTTATCTGTTAAACCAGTTGATGACTATTGATAACCGCGATACCCTGATTATAGCTGCCAGAAGGCGATTTACAGGCAATGTTTTCATTTATCTGCGTGCTTAATAATATATAAACGCCTGTATGTAAAAATATTGTTGCTAAGTAGTTATGCTATATTATTTGAAATAAATCCAGATAAGCAAAGGCAAGTGAAAGTTACTGTTCGGTATTACCATCAAATACTTATTTTTGCGGGCTATGAGTATTGCTAAAACATATTCGCCTAAACAAGCCGAAGAAAAATGGTACCAGTATTGGTTAGATCACAAATTTTTCCGTTCAGTACCCGACGGGCGTGAGCCGTACACTATTGTTATGCCCCCGCCAAACGTTACAGGCGTGTTGCACATGGGCCACATGTTAAACAATACCATACAGGATGTTTTGATACGGCGCGCCCGCATGAAAGGCAAAAACGCCTGCTGGGTGCCGGGTACAGACCATGCCAGCATCGCTACAGAAGCTAAAGTTGTTGCCATGCTTAAAGAACAAGGCATCAGTAAAAAAGACCTTACCCGCGACGAATTTTTAAAGCATGCCCACGATTGGAAAGATAAATATGGCGGCATCATACTGGACCAGCTAAAAAAACTTGGCGCATCATGCGACTGGGACCGTACCAAATTTACAATGGATGAGGATATGAGCGAAGCGGTTATTGACTACTTTGTTCACCTTCATAAACAGGGCCTTATTTATCGCGGTGTCAGGATGATCAACTGGGACCCACAGGGTAAAACCGCCGTGAGCGATGAAGAGGTACTTCGTAAAGAGGTAAATCAGAAGCTTTATTATATTAAGTATAAAGTCGTAAGTCAAAAGTCAGAAGCAGGACTTGGAAATTCTTCAGACTCAGAACTTGCGACTAAAGACTACTTAACCATCGCTACTACCCGCCCTGAAACCATTATGGCCGATGCGGCGATATGTATTAACCCTAACGACGAACGCTATACTCACCTGCATGGCAAAACAGTATATATCCCTTTAGTTAACCGCGAAATACCGGTGATACTGGATGATTATGTTACCATGGATTTTGGTACCGGCTGTTTAAAGGTTACCCCTGCACATGACCTTAACGACTATGAGCTTGGCCAACGGCATAATTTGCCTGTTATTGATATTTTGAACGATGATGGCTCATTAAATGAGCAGGCACAAATATTAGTGGGTGAAGACCGCTTTGCAGCACGTAAAAAAATTGCCGTACTGCTTGAAGAAGCAGGCGCACTGGAAAAAACTGAAGATTATACCTCACAAATAGGTGTATCTGAACGGACAAGCGCCGTTATCGAGCCGAAGCTTTCTATGCAGTGGTTCTGCAAAATGAAAGAGCTTGCACAGCCGGCTTTGGAATATGTATTGAATGGCGATGTAAAACTGATACCCGAAAAGTTTATCAACACCTATCGCCACTGGATGGAAAACGTACGCGACTGGAACATCAGCCGCCAGTTGTGGTGGGGCCAGCAAATACCTGCCTATTATTTACCAAACGGCCAATACGTAGTTGCTAAAACCAAAGAGGAGGCTTTAATTGAGGCTCAACAGATTGATGCCTCTGTAACCATTGATAAGCTTACACAGGATGAAGATGTACTGGATACCTGGTTCTCTTCAGGCTTATGGCCAATATCTGTGTTTGATGGTGTGCGCAACCCGGATAATGCCGAGATCAGTTACTATTACCCAACTAACGACCTGGTTACTGCACCCGAAATATTATTTTTCTGGGTGGCCAGGATGATCATGGCCGGGCACGAACTACGCGATCAGAAACCGTTTAACAATGTTTACTTAACGGGAATTGTAAGGGATAAGCTGGGCCGTAAAATGTCCAAATCGTTAGGCAATTCACCAGATCCTCTTGATCTGATAGACAAGTACAGCGCCGATGGCGTACGAGTGGGTATGCTTTTATGCTCACCTGCCGGTAATGATTTAATGTTTGATGAAAAGTACTGCGAACAGGGCAGCGCCTTTGGCAACAAAATATGGAACGCCTTTAAACTGGTTAAAGGATGGGAAGTTGATAACAGCATCCAGCCCAAAAACCAGGTAGCTATTGAATGGTTTGAAAGCCGCTTTAGCCAGGCCCTGGCCGAAATTGAAGATAACTTTAGCCAGTATCGCCTGTCTGAAGCCCTTATGGCCACTTATAAGCTCGTTTGGGACGATTTCTGTGCCTGGTACCTGGAAATGGTAAAGCCTGCTTACCAACAAGGCGTAGAAAAGCAGAAAATTGATGCCGAAACCTTTACGGCTACCGTTAATTTCTTTAGCAGTATACTCAAAGTGCTTCATCCGTTTATGCCGTTCCTTACCGAGGAGTTATGGCATGATGAACTGTTTGGTGAGCGTAGCTCTACCGACTGCTGCGTTGTTGCACAACTACCGACTATTGGGGCGGTAAATACACAACTGATCTTTGAAATAGAGGTTATACAACAGCTGATCACCAATATCCGCAATACCCGAAACAGTAAAGGATTATCACCCAAAGAAGTGCTTCCCCTGGCCGTTAAGGTTAACTCATCTATTGATTACAACAACTATGAGCCTATTATCAGGCATTTGGGTAATATAAGCGAACTGGACTTTGTGATTGAGGCAATAACCGGTGCAACCAGCTTTATTGCCGGTACAGATGAGTTTCACATCACTTTAAATGTAAATATTGACATTGATGCCGAAAAGGACCGTTTGACTAAAGAGCGTGATTACCTTGCCGGTTTCTTAAAATCCGTTAACGCCAAATTAAGTAACGAACGCTTTATGGCCAATGCCAAGCCAGAGATCATAGAAAATGAGCAAAAGAAAAAAGCGGATGCTGAAGCGAAACTTAAAATAGTAGAAGAAAACCTTAAAGGATTGGCAGGTTAATTGCAACAGGTTACCGTGCTGTTAACTAAATAGTAGTTATTGCTTATTATTAAGCTTTAATTAGTATTTTAGTTACCTCATTTATTGCCGGTTACCACGTGGATTTTTTTAACCTATCAATTAATAAACTACTTACAGGAGATGTGTCCTTTTTAGACAAGGCTCGCATTCGCTTACTGTATTATGGTTTTTTGTTGGCTATTGTAGGTTTAGGCGCTATGTTTTTAAGCGTATACCTGCAGGGGCTGCCGGTTATGAGCACTACCTCCGGGGTAGTTTTATTATCGCTGATAGCCCTGTTCAAATACCTTACTTATAAACCGCACTGGCGCACCATATCGCACATGGTGCTTGTGTTAGGCACACTGGTAAACCTGGCCGGCGTTTTTGTTATTTTACAGGATGTAAATATCATTACCATTCAACTGATCATACTGGTCATAGTATTCAGTTTTTACATGCTCGGGCAAAACTGGGGCATGTTTTATTCACTGCTAAACCTGTTGCCGGTGTTAATCTTTATGGTGATGAGGTACGATCATAATTACTTTATCGACTTTAAACCTGAGCGAACGGATGACTCAACAACCATTATAGCCATTTTTGCCAATTTCATACTGATCATATTTTTACACAGTCATTTTTACAGTGCCTTTTTAAAGAATATTAAACTGCTTAAAGAAACCGGTGAAGAGCAAAAAGCTCTTAATATCAAGTTTGAAAAAGCGATAGAAAAAGCCGAAAAATCTTCAAGAGCACAATCGGAGTTTTTATCTACCATGTCTCATGAAATACGCACACCGCTAAATGCGGTTATAGGGATGAGTAACCTGCTGCTGATGAATAACCCTCGGGCTGATCAGCATGAAAATCTTGAAATATTAAAGTTTTCGGCCAACAACCTTTTAGCTATTGTTAATGATGTGCTTGATTTTAACAAGATCGAATCGGGCAAAGTGGTTTTTGAAAAAATAAAGTTCAACCTGGTTGAATTGATGAACAATATCTGTGGCGGGCAAATTCTTAAGGCCGAGGAAAAAGGTTTACTGTTTAAACTTGATGTTGACAGCGTTTTAAAACAAAAAGTGGTATTTGGCGACCCTACACGCTTAACACAGATTATATTCAACCTTATAAGCAACGCCATCAAATTCACGGCGCATGGCAGTGTTTGGGTAAGGGCAACATGCCTGGAAGATCGGCATAATACTATAACGGTAAACTTTTCTGTAAAGGATACCGGTATAGGTATTAAAAAGGAAAATTTAGAAAGCATATTTGAACCATTCACCCAGGAGTCTATAACTACTACCCGCCAGTATGGCGGTACCGGCCTGGGCCTTGCCATTATTAAGCGCCTGTTAGAATTGCAAAATTTGCAGATGCATGTAAGCAGTGCGGTTGGCAAGGGCTCTGAGTTTTCATTCAATATGGAGTTCCCGGTATCTACAGAGGCGGCTCCTTTGCCAAAGAAAATGCCTGTTGAACCTGTAATGCCTGCTGCAGGGCTAACAGAAAAAGTGCAGGTTGCTAAATCTGAAGCCCCTGAAGCTTCAGGCCTAAGAATTTTGATAGCCGAAGATAACCCTGTAAACGTTATGCTGATGAAAAAGCTTTTCTCTAAATGGAGAATTGTGCCCACCATAGCCGAGAATGGCGAAAGAGCGGTAGAAATTATCCAATACGGCAATTTTGATATCATCTTGATGGATTTACAAATGCCAGTGATGAATGGCTTTGACGCAGCAATGGAAATACGTAAGATGCCTGATCCTGCTAAAGCGAATATCCCTATTATAGCCTTAACGGCATCGGCATTATTCGATATTCGTGAACAGGTAAGCAGCGCCGGCATGAATGATTATGTGGCCAAACCCTTTAAGCCCGATGAGTTGATGGAAAAGATACAAAACCTTGTTTCATCCACCGTTAAATAGCCTGATAGACGGGCAGATCTTCTAAAAACTGGTAACTGCCTGCTGCATGGTCTATACGGCAATAATAGTGCTGCAGCCCATTAGTAACTGCCATAAGCCCAACCTTATGCTTCATGTTATAACGGGCCGCCTGATCAAATACCGCCTGGGTGATACTCACCGACGGTGCCTTACACTCAACCAATAATATTTTAGCGCCAGAGGTATCAAAGGCTACAATATCAGTACGTTTGGCCATACCATGCAGTTTTAAGCCGCCCTCCAGCTTAATAAGTGCCCTGGGATAGCTCTTTTGCCTGATGAGGTATTGTACAAAGTGCTGGCGCACCCATTCTTCTGGTGTTAAAATAATGCTTTTCTTCCGTATCTCATCAAAAACACTAAGCTTTCCGTTATCATTGGTAAGCTTAAAGGGATAGGCCGGAAGATTCAAGGGTTGAAGCATTTTCAAACTAAAAGGCTAAAATTATAAATTCAATAGCATGTTTCGGGTAATCGTCCTTTTTTATTATTCAACATTACACTGCTTTTAGGTTTTTACTTTTATTTTTGACGTACTCGAATGACTGCTACGGATATTATAAAAGACCTCAAGAACCGCAAATTTAAGCCTTTGTATTTACTGCACGGCGATGAGCCTTACTATATTGACCTGATAGGTAATTTTATTGAAAACAATATACTTTCCGAGGCTGAGAGGGGTTTTAATCAAACCGTTTTATATGGTAAGGATACCGATATCATGACGGCTATAAACGCGGCCAAACGCTATCCAATGATGAGCGATTACCAGGTGGTACTCATCAAAGAGGCGCAGGATATGAAATGGGGGCGGGATGATGATGATAAAAAAGGCATTAACCCTGTGCTGGCTTATCTTGAAAACCCGCTGCCAAGTACCATTATGGTGTTCTGTTATAAATATGGCAAGTTTGATAAGCGTAAAAAAACCTATAAGGCCATTGAAAGAAACGGGATCGTTTTTGAATCGGCAGGTTTATATGATAACAAGATACCTGGCTGGATAGAAGGTTATATCAACGATAAAAAATATAAGATCAGCCAGCAGGCAAGCGCCATGCTGGCCGAGTACCTGGGCAATGATCTTTCTAAAATTGCGAATGAGCTGGATAAGTTGATGCTTAACATTAATCCTGGTGCCGAGATATCTTTAAAAGATATTCAGGATAACATCGGCATCAGCAAAGAGTATAACGTTTTTGAGCTGCAATCGGCACTGATAAAGAAAGATGCTTATAAAGTAAACCAGATAGTAAATTATTTTGAGGCCAACCCAAAAGCCAACCCTATTGTACTGGTATTAGGTAATCTTAATAATTTCTTCAGTAAAGTACTTGCTTATCACTACGTTAAAGATAAATCAAACGCGGCAAAAGAGCTGGGCGTTAGCCCTTACTTTTTAAAAGACTATGAATTAGCTGCACGTGGATATCAGCTTGCTAAAACTTTCCAGGTGATAAGTTATCTGCGCGAGTATGATCTTAAAAGCAAAGGTGTAGACTCTAACACCGATCATGGTGGGCTAATGCGCGAACTGATGTTCAAGATATTGCATTAATTATTGCTTTTCAGCTCGGCCATGTTATTGATATCTTTAATGATATGGTCGAGCTCAAGTGCACTTCTCTCCAGCATTTTTAACGATTGCCCAATACATTCGTTATGCTCTATTTCATCCATTGAGTTAATTATTCCTAATATATTTGCCAGCGGTTTACGTATTAAATGCGAGTTGATATAAGCGATCTGGTTAAGGCTTTCATTTTTTTTATTCAGCTCTTCTTCGCCACGCTTTTGCTGCGTCATATCCTGAAAATACACGGCCAGGCCTTCGCTACCGGGATAGATGGTAAAGCATATCCATTTATTTAATTGCGGTATAAATTCTTCAAACTTAGCGGTATCCTTATGCTTAAGCGAATAATGCAACTGTCTGAACACCTCTGATTTCAGGTAATAAGGATGTACCTGCCATAGCTGTTTATGTAGAATCTTTTCTTTAGATGTGCTTAAAATGCGCGTAGCTTCCTTATTCCAGTACGTTACCCTGAAAGTTCTGTCAAGCGTTATAAAACCGTCAGTAATACTCTCTAAGGTTTCGTTAATGCGATTTACGGCCTCGGTCAACTTAATATCTTTAACCTTTTGCTCGGTTACATCATGTATAATCACCATACGGCAATGCGCCCCATAGTAGTCAACCGTGTAAGATGTAAGGTTAACATAGATAACAGTTCCATCCTTTTTTACATGGGTCAGTTCTTTTTTAACAGTTTGCTTATGCTTTATCCGCCTTATTAGTTCCAGCATATCCTGCTGTTCATAATCAGGCCTGATGTTGGCCAGTGTAATTTCATTTATAAACTCGCTGCGGCTATAACCATAGTGCTGTACGGCTGCATTATTTACTTCCCTGAACTTAAGCGTATCCACTTCTACAATCCACATGGGATTAGGATTGTTATGAAACAAGGCGTCAAAGCTGGCATCGTCGTTATTAATCTGCAGCGCCATATTATAGGTATTATGAAGATGTATGCTATTATACTATTAAAGTTAGTTATAAACTAACATAAAGTATACACAATTTTTGCTTTACATAATCACTTAACTTATTGATCATATTTATTTATTTTGCGCTGTTAATACGAAATTAAGAATGAACCATTGGTTAGTAAAATCAGAACCTTTTAAATATAGCTGGGAAAAATTTAACCAGGAAGGCCATACTTTTTGGGATGGGGTACGTAACTATCAGGCACGTAACAACCTGCGCGGTATGCAGGTTGGCGACCTGGTGCTGTGGTACCATAGTAACGAGGGTAAAGAAATTGTGGGTATAGCCCGTGTAATAAAAGAAGCTTACCAGGACCCGACAACTGATGATACTAACTGGGTAGTAGTTGATATGGAGCCGGTTGAAAGTCTTAAAAAGCCGGTTACACTTGAGCAGATAAAAACCGACGAGCGCCTTAAAGATATCGGCCTGGTGCGCCAGGGCCGGCTGTCCGTAATGGCAGTTAAACCCCAGGAATTTGACAGGATATTAGAGCTTTCAACGCAATAACTCTTCATACAACCGGTAATTTTCATCGTCAAAGCAAATGAAAATTACCTTTTTCAGGCTTTCATTAGTTGCCAAAAACTCACTAACTGTAGTTACAGCTATTTCAGCAGCCTGGAGTTTTGGGAAATGGTAGATGCCTGTACTGATGTTGGGGAAGGCAATAGTTTTTATGCCATTGTCCACAGCCGTTTTCAGGCTGTTTGTATAACAATTAGCAAGCAGTTGTGCCTCGTTACGCTTGCCGCCATTCCACACCGGGCCAACCGTATGAATTACGTATTGTGCCGGCAGTTTGCCACCGGTAGTAATAACCGCTTCGCCTGTTGGGCAACCGCCCTGCTTATTGCGTATAGCTATACACTCATCCAGTATTTGCTTGCCGCCTGCCCTGTGTATTGCCCCATCAACGCCACCACCGCCTAAAAGGCTGCTGTTAGCAGCGTTTACAATGGCATCAACCTGCAGTTTGGTAATATCGCCTTTCTTGATCTCAATACGGGTATCCATGGCTTAATAACCACAAACTAAATACCTATGTTTTGCAATTATTGCTTTTGGGTATCAAAAAACAAGGCTTTAAGCTCGGTAGCATCGTCGGGCTTCATTTTACCACCAAGTATAAGCCTTAGCTGCCTGCGCCGTAAGGCGCCATTAAAAAGCTCCGTTTCCTCAGGCGTTTCCGGTATAAGTGGCGGAACTGAAACAGTGGCGCCATCGCCGTCTAAAGCCACAAACGTATAATAAGCATCATTACTTTTCACCTTGGTGCCCGATGGGACGTTTTCGGCATAAACGTCCATCCTCACTTCAACAGAAGTATTGAATGCGCGTGTTACGCGGGCCTCAATAGTAACTACGTCGCCAAGTTTTATCGGGTGATGAAAGGATACATTATCTACCGACGCGGTCACCACAATGCGATTGCAATGTTTTTGCGCGGATATGGCCGCGGCTATATCCATCCAGTGCAGCAAACGCCCTCCCATTAAGTTGTTGATCATATTGGTATCATTGGGTAATACCAACTCATTCATAACTGTGTACGATTCTTTCGGCGATTTTCCTTTCATCCCGCAAAGATACACTTTAGGCGCAACGTATCACTGTTTTGCGCTGTTCAATTCGCCATATCCTACCAACTGCTCATACCGAGAACCAACCTGCCTGTAATAAACCAGTAACTGGTATTCATTTTCGGTTTCAAAGTAATTCCCTTCCAGCAATATATCATCCGGCTTTTTAGTGATATTGCTTACCCAAACGTATTGATAGTCATACACCCCCTGTTTAAGCAGTATATCGGTATACCAGCGGCCGCGGCTGTCAAACTGCATCCTGCTTCGCTTATCTACCTTCCAATCGTTAAACTGGCCTACAATATATGGGGCTCCTTCATTAGCATTCTTGTTGGTAGCAAGGTTAAAGTAAACGTGCGCGTAGTCGGCATCACGCCGAGGGTCGCTGCCATCCTGGTTAAGGATAAAAAATTTACCATCGTTATCATACAATAAAGTATAATCAGGCAGGTTACGACTGGGGTCGCCCAATAGCATTACTGTGTTAGCGGTATCTTTATAAATTTTTGCTACCCGTTCAGAGTTAAGCTTAAGTGTTCGTAAATCAAAATGCCTGAACTCATTCCGGCCCGCAAAATCATTAATGTTTACATCATTATAAACTAACTGGCTGCCGCGTATGTAAGTAGGCACGGCATTCATAATTGCAGTCTCGGGCCGGGCGTTCTGCATTATTAACACCCTTACATCGGTGCGTGGGTTTTGCACTTGCAGACCGGAGCAATCTACCGTAAAATTTACCTTTTGATTGGTGCGCCTTAACGAAACGTTGTTGGATGAGGTAATGTTTGCAGCAACGGAAACCCTGCGTGTTACCACATATAAACGACGTGTAAGTATCAATTTAGACTGGTCGCCATCCTCATAAACTTTCAGGATATAATTCCCGGATATTTTAGGAATAATATTGCGGTTAGGCAGTTTAACTTGGTAATGGGTATATTTTTGAAATGTGGCCGACGAATAAGTATAGTCGTTTATGCGGTCGTCTGTAAAACTTTCCAGGTACTCGACAGGCGACAGGCGCGATGGGTTCCAGTTGGCATCGCAATGTTGCAGGGTATAGTTAAAAGTACGGCTGCCGCCACTCAAATCATCAAAGCCAAGGGTAACCGTTTCGTTACTGCCTAAGGTGATAATGGGGAACGATGATGGCTTTTCTGTTTTATAAAACTCAACGCTTTTGATCTCATGCCGGTAAACATTGTTTTGATAAGGTGGCGTTTGGGCAAAGGCACTGATAAACGGCAACAAAAAAGGCACTAAAAAACTCAAAGTTTTCAGTGCCTTTAATTTATTTACAGAAACGAAGCGATTCCCAATCAGTTTTAGAATATCTAAATGATATTTACCTCCTGAGATTGCTTCGTCCTTCGCAATGACATTTTGTTTATTCATTATCTTTCCAGCTCCATTATCTGCTCGGCCAAAGCTTCCCAACGGGCCTGCTGCTCACGCAACTCCAGTTTTTTAAGCTGATAAGTATCGGTTAATTGCTGCGCCTTTTCCGATTGGTTGTAAATGGTATTATCAGCCAGTTGCGCTTCAATCCCTTTAACTTCCTTTTCAAGGGCAGCTATTTGCTCTTCCATCTTACCAAGGTCCTGGTTAAGTTTCTTTAGCTGTTGCGATTTATTTTCAGTAGGCTGTTGCTTTACCGGCTCGGCCTTTTTCTCTTCTTTCTTAGGCTGGGGCGCTGATTTTGGCGCAAGTTTGCGATTAGAGTTCCATTCATCGTACTCAACATAAGTACCCGGATACTGCTTGATCTTTTGATCTTCTATGAACCATATTTTATTGGCTACATTATCAAGGAAGTACCTGTCGTGCGATACCACTATCAGCGTGCCTTCATACTGCTGCAGGGCCTGTATCAGGATGTTTACCGATTGCATATCAAGGTGGTTGGTAGGCTCATCCAGGATCAGGAAGTTAGCATCAGCGGTAAGTGCTTTTGCCAGGGCTACGCGTGATTTTTCGCCACCCGACAATACTTTTATCTTCTTGAATACGTCATCGCCGGTAAACAGAAACGAACCAAGGATGGTGCGTAATTCTGTTTCAGTATGTTTTGGTGCAAAAGCCTGCAACTCCTGAATGATCTGGTTTTCCAGGTGCAACGACTCCAATTGGTGCTGGGCAAAGAACGTGGTTGTTACATTATGCCCAGTTGTTGCAGTGCCAGCATAATCTTTATCGGCATTAGCTATGATGCGCAACAGTGTAGATTTACCCCTGCCGTTAGCACCTATCAAAGCAATTTTATCACCTTTTTCAATAACGGCCTCGGCATCTTCCAGGATATCTATTGTAGGATATTTTTTGGTGATATGCTCCAGTGTTACCACATGGCGGCCCGACTGTTTAGAGAAACGGAAGCTGAAGTTTACTGTAGGGTTATCGTCGTCCACATCATCAACACGCTCCATTTTATCAAGCATTTTAATGCGCGACTGGGCCATTTTTGCTTTAGATGCCTTGGCGCGAAAACGCTCGATCAAACGTTCCTCCTGCCGTATTTTAGCCTGCTGATTTTTAAACTCCCCACGCTGAATATCCTCACGCAGGGCCTTTTCCTCCAGATAGAAAGAATAGTTGCCTGCATAAACAGTGAGCTTACCCTTGCGCGATTCTACTGTTCGGTTGATTACCTTATCCAAAAACCACCTGTCGTGCGATACAATAACGATTGCACCCTCAAATGACTTCAGATAATCTTCCAGCCATTGGATAGATGGTAAGTCCAGGTGGTTGGTAGGCTCATCCAGTAGCAGGATATCCGGTGCCTGCAACAGTATTTTGGCCAGCATCACGCGCATACGCCATCCTCCCGAAAAGGTGCTAAGCTTGCGCTGGCAATCTTCCTCGCTGAAGCCCAAACCCGCTAAAATTTCGTGAGCTTTGTATTCTATATTATAACCGTCAAGCAATTCAAACTCGTGCTGTTTGTCGCTCAGTTTATTTAAAAGATCTTCGCTATAATCTGTTTCCAGTTTTTTAAGCAGGTTCTCAATTTCGTCATGTAATTGGTTTTGGCGCTCAAAGGCTTCCATGGCCACATGTACAATGTTCTTGTCAGACGAGTACGAAAGCAAGTCCTGATTGAGGTAACCCATAGTAAGGTCCTTAGCCATGGATATGGTGCCGGATGTAGGCGTATAATCGCCAACTATCAGTTTTAATAAGGTAGTTTTACCGGTACCGTTGGCACCAATCAAACCAATTTTTTCGCCTGGTTTTATATGCCAGTTAGCTTCATCATATAAGGCGCGCGCACCAATCTCAAACGTAAGGTTATTTATAGCGATCATTTGGCGGCAAAGATACGGTTTTGCGGGCAGAGGTAAAAGGTTAAGTAATAATGGCAAATAACGATTGTTGAATGTTGAATTGAATATCGAAGTGTGCATGTATTTCGTTATTCGATATTCAAAGTTTCGTGTTCGATATTCAATTAACTAACTTCGCGGCATGTATCAACTGATCAAACCCTTACTGTTTAAGTTTGACCCTGAAAAGGTGCATTACTTTGTAACACGCAACCTTAAGCGCTTTAACAAGTTCCCGGGCGGCACTGCAATCAGCAATGCCATCTGGACTGTAGAAGATAAACAACTGGAACGTGATGTGTTTGGATTGAAGTTTAAAAACCCGGTAGGCCTGGCAGCCGGCTTTGACAAAAATGCCGAAATGATCGCTGAAATGGGGGCCTTAGGCTTCGGGTTTGTTGAGGTTGGTACAGTTACACCTCTGCCACAGCCCGGTAACCCTAAGCCACGTATGTTTCGCCTGCCGGCGGATAGCGCTCTGATCAACCGCATGGGCTTTAACAACCTGGGGGTTGATGTAGCCGCGCAGCGTATAGCCGCCTATCGCAAAAGTTTAAAACCCGGTCAGCAGGCACTGATCATTGGGGGAAATATTGGTAAGAATAAAGTTACCCCGAATGAAGAAGCAGTAAGCGATTACATTAAATGCTTCGACCGTTTATTTGATGTGGTTGATTATTTTGTGGTTAATGTAAGTTCGCCAAATACACCCGGCCTGCGTGAACTACAGGAGAAGGAATCACTGATGAATATCTTAAATACTTTACAGCAGCGCAATAATAAAGCCGGCATTAGCAGGCCAATCCTGTTGAAGATAGCACCGGATTTGACCGATTCGCAGCTTGATGATATAGCGGATATTGTAAAGCAAACCGGCATTGCTGGTATTATAGCCACCAATACTACTATTAGCCGCGAAGGGCTTACCTCAAAACATAAAGATGAAACCGGCGGTTTAAGCGGCAAGCCCGTTACCAAACGTTCTACAGCGGTTATCCGTTATTTGCATAAAGCATCCGGCGGCGCCTTCCCTATCATAGGTGTAGGCGGTATCCATTCTCCCGAAGATGCCATTGAAAAACTGGAGGCAGGTGCCTCCCTTGTACAACTTTACACCGGTTTTATTTACGAGGGGCCGGGGTTGATAAAAAGAATTAATAAGGAAATATTGAAAAGGAAATAATGAGTGTAGAAGAATCGTTAAAAAAGGTTTGTAAAGCTTTAAAGATTGAATTTGACCCAAGCGACACCCAAGACTGGGGAATTGTAAATTCGGACCCAACGAGGGTAGCTGAGTTTATTAACTATTACAAGAGTGCCGACTTAGACGATGAAGCCAGGTTTCATGTATTTGAACTGGTGGTAGCGTCTTACAACGACGCTATCTTGGGCAGGCTTAATAAAGGCCAGGTAAAAGCTGATTTTGCCGAACTTGTAAAAGAATCGTACAACGTACCGAATCTTAAAATTGTGCGCGATTACTGGAAAGAGATTTATAATAAGGAGAACTTTCCGGTAGGAAAATTATTGTAAAGCAACAAAAAACTAAAAAGGCGTACTGGACACCCAGAACGCCTTATAAAATCCTTGTAAAAGAAGAAATTAGTTACTTGCAGCAGCTTTAGCTAATGCTTCGTTGTTTTTCTGGATCTGGTTCCCTTTTTTCTCTGCAGAACGGCTGCCTAATTCAATGTTGGTAGCCAGCTTCAAAAACTGAACTTCTAAACGAGAAGTAGTTTTGTTTCTTCTATCTTTTCTTTTTAAACGAGTAACACCCATGACTTTTATTTTAATATTTTGTAAACCCTGAGGTCGGAAGCGGATTCGAACCGCTGTAGGAGGTTTTGCAGACCTCTGCCTAGCCACTCGGCCATCCGACCATTTTTAAGGATTGCAAAAATAGTAATTATTTATTGGCAATCAATTTTATTTGTAGGTTTTTGAACTTATTTGTGCGCAACATATAGCGGTAGCTATGGCAACGTTCAAAGATTCGGCCTTACCAACCCGCGGAACAGTGATGGCTTGCGTTATTAATTGCTGTATATCAGGGCTTATTCCGTTACCCTCGTTACCCATAACTATTAATCCTTCAGTGCCAAAATCAGTTGTGTAAATATTCTGCCCATTTAATAATGTACCAAACACAGGGATACCACTCGCCAAAATAAATTTCTTTAAATCAACATAACTAACATTTATCCTTGCAAGCGAGCCCATTGTAGCCTGCACCACTTTGGGGTTATAGGCATCAACCGTATCATCAGAACAAATGATGTTGCTGATGCCAAACCAATCGGCCGTACGGATAATGGTACCCATATTACCGGGGTCCTGCACACCATCAAGCACTAAACTAAATTTATTTTTAATTGCAGCATACCCTAACACTGTGGAATGTGGCAATTTTAAGACACCAACAGCATCGGCGGGATTTTTCAGTGCACTGATTTTTTGAAGTTCGATTAAAGAAATCTCCTGAGAGTTTATTTTTTGGGATAAATTAAGCAATTTTGGGGCTACATCAGGCGTATGATATATGGTTTGGATGTGATATCCAGAGTCGGCAAATTCAATTATCGATTTATATCCTTCTACAACAAATAAACCATGTTTTCTGCGAAACTTTTTATGTTGTAATGAGTTTAGTAAACTGATCTGAGATTTTGAAAGCATATAACATACCCGGATCTATCCGTCATGCAATATTAAGTATTTTAGCGCTGATTATCGTTTCAGGCTGCAGTGTTACTCGCGGACTAAAGGATAATCAATCAATTGTACGCAAAATTACCATAAAGGGTGTTGATGATGAGTTTGCAGATATGGCTGTTAATTACGTTGATAAGGAACAGCAACCAAATAACTGGCTTAACCTGCAATTTTACTACACCTTTAGTAAAAATGGCAAAAAGCGCATTGGTGAGGCGCCTGCCGTGCTCGACAGCAACCTGGTTGAATTTTCCAGAGTACAAATAGAGCGCTTTTTGATTAACAAAGGATATTTAAAGGCTAAAGTTGCCGATTCAATAGTTATTAAAAAGCGTAAGGCCGAATTGATTTTCACCGCACAACAAGGCCCCTTATTTCATATCCGGAACTTTAAGGACAGTATTTATGATGAAAAGGTAAGAGACATATACCGCAAAACGCGTATGCAGTATACGCATGTAAAACCGGGCAGCCGTTTTGATACTGATAGCTTAGCGTATGATCGCGACCAGTTGTACCAGGTAATGAAACGCAACGGCTATTTTGACTTTTATCGCCAATACGTTACTTACGAGCCCGACTCCAACTATAATAGCAGTGTGGTTGATCTGACGATGATCATTGACAACCCTCCGGGCAAGGCAGAGCATCCTGTTTATAAAATAAATAACACCCTTATTACTATTGCCCGCAGTAACGGGCGCACTACTGGCAAGGCCGATACCATACAGGTTGACTCACAGTTTAGGTTTGTTGACTACTCGGGCAGGTTTAAGCCACGCACTGTTACCGATTATATTTTTCAAAAAAAAGGGGAGATCTATGATATAGATAAGCAAACGCTGACTACATCCCGCCTGTCTGAACTGAATGTTTTCAGGAATGTTCCTAACCCTACTTATGAGAAATTGCCGGATAGTACTAACCGATTGAATTCAAAAATTGACATTGTTCCGCTTAAACAAATGACTGACCGTGTAGAGGCTGAGTTTTTGTTTAGCGGAGGGCGCTATGGATATAACTTGGGTAATACCTTTACTAACCGTAACATATTTAAACAAGCTGCAGCCCTACAAATTAAATTTAACTGGAGCGTTTTGTTTGATAATGGTTCCGGCAACGGCACGGGTATTCAAAACCAGGATTTCAGGATAGGCGCAAGTTTGATATATCCGCGCCTGATACTTCCGTTTGATTTTCCTAATCTGGCCAAATTTGGTGTACCGCACACCACATTTTCAACCAACGCGCAGTTGTTTTACCAAAAGGGCCTTGTGGAGCGTAAAAGCTTTATCAACTCAATAACCTACGACTTTTTTGATACGCCTAAAAAGCAGCATTCTATTACCCCTATCAGCATTGAATTTTCCAGCGGTACTATTGATCCGGTTGCGAAGGCTGAGTTGCTTAGCCAAAACCGTTACTCTTATGTGTACCTCATAGGGCGTACAACATTTACATCAGGCAGCCAGTACACTTACCAGGTAAATGCCCGCGATTTAAATACTTACAAAAATTTCACTTATTTTAGAGGTAGCCTTGATATAGGTGGCAATACACTAAGC
Source organism: Mucilaginibacter litoreus (assembly GCF_042676805.1). NCBI lineage: Bacteria > Pseudomonadati > Bacteroidota > Sphingobacteriia > Sphingobacteriales > Sphingobacteriaceae > Mucilaginibacter > Mucilaginibacter litoreus. The sequence goes on from NZ_JBHTHZ010000001.1 coordinate 614,960, forward strand.
TTAATAAGTAAACTGGTGAATGCGCCGAAAGATACGCTTGGCCAGCGCACACTATTTGGGTATGCCTTTTCGCAATACGTTAAAACAGAACTTGACTATCGCTGGTATCGCAGCCTGGGTGGTGAGCGACAGTTCATCTTCCGTTTTAACCCTGGTATCGGTATTCCATATGGAAACAGCGATCAGTTGATTTTTGAAAAAAACTTTTATGCCGGCGGTGCCAATGATATGCGCGCCTGGCTGCCCCGCACTTTGGGCCCGGGGCAATTTAACCGGTCTGTTTACGGCAATGACACTACCACGCGTAACCGCCTCAAATACCTCGACCAGTTTGGCGAGATAAAAATGGTGGCCAATGCCGAGTATCGTTATAAACTCGCGGATGACTTTTTTGGAGCAAAGCTAAAGGGCGCATTTTTTATGGATGCCGGCAACGTTTGGCGCCTGCATGAACAGGAAGAAAACCCTAACGGAGCGTTTAAATTTAGCAATCTGTGGCAATCTACAGCCATTGGTATAGGCACAGGCCTTAGGTTTGATCTTAATTTCTTTATCTTCAGGCTTGATGCTGCATTTAAATTCAAAGACCCTCAGTTTACCGGTTCAGATCAATGGGTTTTGATTAAACATGCCGGTGAGTTGTTTGGCGGTGGCTCTTTCAAAGACAAATACCGACAAACCAACGGCGAAAACTATAACTTCATGCAGCTGAATTTTGGTATAGGGCTGCCTTTTTAAGTGTGAGGATTGGATGAGTGAAAATTCGATTAGTGAGTTACTGAATTATTAAATGGGTCAAATACACAACTGTTAATGATTTAATAACTGTTTGATACGCTAAGTAATTATTGCTTCAGTCCTTCTATCATTCCGTTATTAAGTTATTTGATTTACCCTCCGGCAAATATTCCTTTCAGTCCATCAATAATACTTTGAAAAAATGTAGGTATGCTTAAACCGTTACTATGGTTAAAGTACAGAAAGATGCAAAATATAATTATGGCTATGATTATAAACCTTTTGAACATGTAGCCTAACAGCACCAGGGCAACAGGTATAGCAACAAGTAACATCCAACTTATTTTAATTGGGCTAAGCTTACTATCATGCCGGTATACATAGTACAAGATAGAGTGAGTGCCTGCATCGTTACTGTGGCGCACATACACAAAGCTTGATTTTTCAATTTTATGACGGTAAAAGGCAGTGCCTTTATCAAACTTTAAAGCCTCGGTAAAACCGTTAACACTAAAAGTAAAAACCCCGCTTATCCCTTCTTTGATATTGCCTGCAGTATCAACCGCTACTATGGCTATCTCGTCTTTAGCAAACGGATTTTCTTTAACTACAAACTGGTTAATAATTACTGCATCGGCGTAAGATAAACTAAATACCGAAAACAGCAAGAAGATGGTAACAAGTGTTTTTTTCATAAGGCACATAAGTTTAATCAACTTAACTGCGCAATAAAAATAACACTTTTCTACTTGTTAAAAATATAAATACTAAGGTTTAATAAACTGGCAAAACCTACCCATAATAAATATGGCAAAAGTAATAATGCCGCTGTTTGGCTAAACCTGCCAAACCAGTTGATATTAAGTATAATTAAAACAAGTAATAATAAGATAATGATCAATGCAGCCAATATATGATGCATACCAAAAAACACAATGGACCACGAAAAGTTGAGCAACAATTGCAGCGAGTATATTACAACTGTTGTTTTAAAAGCTGCACTATTATCCCTAAGCCGCCAAACTAAATAGGCGGCAGTTGCTATCATTATATAAAGAATTGTCCATGCAACCGGGAAAAGCCACTTAGGAGGGGTAAAAGATGGCTTTTTAAGGTTTGCATACCAGCCAGCAATCTCAGGTCGGGTAAATAAGGATGCAACAATACCAATACCCAGGGTTATAAGTAAGCTTATAGCAAAGGGAATAATCTGAAATTTTGCTTCATGGTTCGGTGTATTCATAATTAGTATACCTTAACCGCATTTAAATGTTTCGATTAAAAACTGTATTACAAAAAGGCTCTTAAATAAGAAATTTACATCTTTTAAAATAACCGCACAAAGCAACTTTACTTTGTGCGGTTTAAAGGTTATAAGTTTCCCCGCAGCTCTTGTTCGCGCTCAATTGCTTCAAACAGGGCTTTGAAGTTTCCCGCTCCAAACGATTTTGCCCCTTTACGCTGAATGATCTCGAAAAACAATGTCGGGCGATCCTCTACCGGTTTGGTAAATATCTGCAGTAAATAACCCTCATCATCACGGTCTACCAAAATACCAAGCTTTTTTAGCGGTTCCAGGTCCTCATCTATATGCCCAACCCTACTGATCAGATCATCATAATAAGTGGTGGGGACGGTTAAAAACTCAACACCCCGGCTTTGCAGGTCAGTAACGGTTTTTACAATATCATTTGTAGCGAGTGCCAGATGCTGCACACCCTCTCCTTCATAAAATTCCAGGTACTCTTCAATCTGTGATTTCTTTTTCCCCTCTGCAGGCTCATTGATCGGGAACTTAACATAGCCGTTTCCATTACTCATTACCTTACTCATCAGCGCTGAATATTCTGTGGAGATTGTCTTATCATCAAAAGTCAGGATATTACGGAAACCCATTACATCTTCATAAAAATTAACCCACTGGTTCATTTTATGCCAGCCTACGTTGCCTACGCAGTGGTCTACATACAGCAGCCCGGTTTCTGTAGGGTTGTAAGCCGTTTTCATCTCTACGTATCCTGGCAAAAAAGCGCCATTGTAATTTTTACGTTCAATAAAAAGGTGTACCGTTTCTCCGTATAGTTTTATACCGCTCGTACGCACCTCTCCAAACTCATCGGTTATGGTTTGTGGCCGCAGGTATGGTTCGGCGCCACGGCTGGTAGTTTGTTCAAACGCACTGTATGCATCATCAACCCATAAAGCAAGCGCTTTAACACCGTCTCCATGTTTTTTAATATGTTCTGATATCGGATGATCAGAATGCAGCGGCGTAGTCAGCACAATACGAATCTTGCCTTGCTGCAGCACATAAGATGCGCGGTCGCGCACGCCGGTTTCCGGGCCGGCATAAGCCAGGTCCTGAAAGCCAAATGCGCTTTTGTAATAATGAGCAGCCTGCTTGGCGTTACCCACATAAAACTCCACATAGTCTGTACCGTTAAGCGGTAAAAAATCTGTTGTTGGTTGTTTTGTATCTATTGTTAGTGTTTGCATTTTTTTGAATTGTTAAAGGATTTAATTGGTTTAAGGCACCTATATCCGCTTCTATTTAAAGACCGCTTCATTCCCCGCATAACGTTTGGTTACATAATCCAGCTTTTATAGTAGTTTTCGTCTTCTATTTTTAAAGCGTCTTCCGTGAGCATCAACGGTCGGAAGGGATCTATCATTACCGCAAGTTCTTCTGTAAACTCCTTACCGATAGATTTTTCGACAGAACCAGGTGCAGGCCCATGTGGTATACCCCCAGGATGCAGGGTAATTTGCCCCTTAACCACGCTTTTACGGCTCATAAAATCCCCGTCTACATAGTACAGCACCTCATCACTATCCACATTACTATGGTTGTAAGGGGCGGGTATAGATAAAGGATGATAATCAAACTTGCGTGGGACAAAAGAGCAGATTACAAAGTTGTGTCCTTCAAAAGTTTGATGTACCGGAGGCGGCTGATGTACCCGGCCGGTTATGGGTTCAAAATCATGTATGGAAAAGGCCCATGGGTAATGAAACCCATCCCAGCCTATAAAATCAAACGGATGGGTACCGTAGATGTACGGATAGATCAGACCTTGTTTCTTTATCAGTATTTTAAAATTGCCTTTTTCATTATGCGTTTCCAGGTCAGTAGGCCGTTTAATATCACGCTCGCAGTACGGGGCATGTTCCATTAATTGTCCATACTGGTTACGGTAACGCTTGGGCGTCCGTATGGGGCTGAAGCTTTCTACAATGAACAGGCGGTTATCAGTGGTATCAAACTCCATCTGGTAAATTGTACCACGCGGAATAACCAGGTAATCGCCATACTGGAACCTGATCTTACCAAAGCCTGTTTTTAAAGTTCCTGAACCTACATGTACAAATATCACCTCATCAGCCTGGCTGTTCTTATAAAAGTAATCCGTCATGCTAAGGCGCGGTGCCGCTAAAGAAATATGCAGATCGCTGTTGACCAGTACCGGTTTGCGGCTCTGCAGGTAATCGTCGGCAGGCGCAATGTTAAAGCCAATAAGGCTGGTATGCTTCAAATGCTTTTCACGAGCTATTTTTGGCTCTACAGAATACGGCTCGCCCAGTTCTTTCACAATAGTTGGCGGGTAGGCATGATAAACCAGCGAATAAAGGCTGGAAAAACCTTCCGTAGATACCAGTTCTTCGGCATATAAACTACCATCCGGTTTGCGGAATTGGGTATGCCGCTTATGCGGGATACTCCCTAAAGTATGATAAATAGGCATGATAATAATTGGTTTATTCAGACGCTCAAAAAGGAAAAGGCCTTAATAAAGAGTACCGCTGTAAGAATTGATAAGCGGTAACAAAAGTGTTAGTATTGCGCTAATACAATTTTAGCAAGTACGGCATCCCTAAACATGGACGACCGGCTCATGGGAGGTGAGGCCCATCGAAAAATAAAAATGTTTTTGGATGCTCATAAGCCTAAATTAATACCTTTTTAATTAATATGCAAGCATAATATTAAACCACACTTTAATTGTTTAGTTTTGAAATAAGCTAACCCATTATACCTATGAAATTAGTATCCTATAAAACAGAAGACCGGGAACACCTGGGCGTTTATGTGAACGGACATATATATAACCTCAACTCCTGCGATAAACTTATTCCTGATAATATGAATGAGTTTTTATGTGGTGGCAATGAGTTGATGGAACATGCAAAGCGGGTTAACCAGGATATTGTTAACGGAAATATACAGGCTAAAGAAGAGCTGTTTTATGAATTGCTGGCCCCGGTACCACATCCAACCTCATGCCGCGACGGTTACGCTTTCAGGCAGCATGTGGCAACCGCCCGCAGAAACCGCAACGTGGATATGCTACCTGAGTTTGACCAGTATCCTATATTTTACTTTACCAATCATAACGCCATACAGGGCCCGGGCGAAATTGAATGTATGCCCGATCATTTTGAACAACTGGATTTTGAATTGGAAGTGGCCGTTGTGCTCAACAAAAAAGGGCGTAATATTAAAGCCGCAGATGCCGATAGCTATATTGCAGGGTACATGATTATGAACGATATGAGCGCGCGGACCCTGCAAATGGAAGAGATGCTGCTTAACCTGGGCCCGGCCAAAGGGAAGGATTTCTCGACAGTTATTGGCCCATGGCTGGTTACGCCAGATGAACTGGAGCCTTATAAAGCTGCGCCTAAGTCCGGCCATACCGGGGCTACCTATAACCTGGAAATGAAGTGTCTGATAAACGGCAAGCAGGTTAGCTACGGAAACATGGCTGATATGGACTGGACTTTTGCTGAAATAATTGAACGCTGCGCTTATGGCTGTGATGTGTTGCCCGGCGATGTCATAGGTTCGGGCACCGTAGGTTCGGGCTGCTTTTTGGAACTTAACGGTACGGGTTTGCTTGAGAACTCAAGCTATCAACCGCAATGGCTGCAGCCGAATGACCTGGTTGAAATGGAAATAACCGGTTTAGGAATATTGGGCAATATCATCAAAAAATCAGAAAGTGATTTTTCCATACTTGCCTTAAAAAAATAATCCTGATTATCTTATAATACTTCTTTTAAAACTGGCCAAACCGTTTCGGCCACAACTTTATAACCGGCTGCCGAGGGATGTAACCGGTCCCATAAGTTGAGGTGTTTTTGGCCTGCAACCCCTTTTAGTAAAAAAGGCACAAAGGCCATACCGTTAGCTTTAGCCAATGCCGGATAGATCATATTAAAGGCCCCGGCGAGTGGCCCGCCAAAAAATTCAGGTATCTCCATACCCAACAGTACCATTTTTGCAGCCGGATATTTGGTTTTCACTTTATTAATAATTGCCTGCAGATTTAAAGTAATGCTTTGCGGGGGGACACCATGCCGCAGATCATTTATGCCCAACTCCAATACAAATACATCAATCGGTTTACTCAGCCAGTAATCCAATCTGCCAAGGCCGCCTTTAGTGGTATCGCCGCTTACACCTGCATTTATTACCTGATAAGCCAAACCTTCAGCTTTCATCTTCTCTCCTATCAGCGCCGGGAAAGCTTCTGTTGCTGCATTAGCCAAACCATACCCGGCCGTAAGGCTGTCACCAAAAAATAAGATATTCTGCATGCTATTCTTCCAGTTGCCACATACCTGGATGATCGCGGTAATGACTGATATTCTCTATTATTTCTTCTATTTCCGTAGCAGTAAGCTCGTCCTTACCATCTGGTGTGTAAGAGAACATTCTGCCCGGCTCTTCAAACGTGATGTATCCGAGATAATTGGGGCTGAGTTTTTTATCCAGCAGCAGTTCTGCTTCCTGCTGCTGCTCTAAAGCCTCATCCTCATGCTCGCTGCGCAGGTAAATATTATAAGTATAAGTTAATACCGGATGCCCGTTTACCTGTGCCTGGGTGTTCGGAATAACTTTTATATGCTTATCTTCCCCTATAGTAAAATAAATTGGTAACATTTGCTATAACTGATGAAATAATTACAAATGTTTTGACAAATGGTTTGATGATAATTAATTGTTAAAGTAGCTTCACAACACATAGACATGCATTCGATACATCTTTACAATAATTTACGGCTCGAAGCTGAAAAGCATGGCAAAAAAGCACGCCTTGTACTTGCTGAAGGCGAAGTAGAGAAAGCTTGCCGAAAAGAAACTGCGTCCAGGTTGTACAGTTTCATTAAATCGGCCGATGGACTTATTTTTAAAGGGCGGTTACAGTTACATAAGCAGGGTAGTAATATAACCATACTATTTAAAGGCGAACCTGTAGGAGTTATCAGCGATGAATCATTTATCAACATAATAAACGCTCTGGATTAATATGGCTGATCAGACGGGTTTCCATTGAAAAAACGAGCATCCCTATAACAGATAAACACAATAAAAAAAGCGCTTTGCAATTGCAAAGCGCTCTATTAAATGTAAACCTTTATTTAATTTATTTTACTGCACCAGGTGTAGTATATGGCATTTTCTGAGCATCAAGGTTAGTCCAACCGGTAGTCCAGTCGGTAGCGCCAACAGCACCACGGAAAGTACCTGTTTTATCAAAGAATGCATCGTTCAGTTTTGCATCAGTATATAAAGCACCGGCAGCAGCAGCACCAATAGAGGTGAATACCGGGGTACCAGGATTAGAAAAATCTGACGCGTATTTAAATGGATCGGTTATTAAAGCTGTACCGTATTGGGCTGCATCAAATGTATTATCAGCCCTTAATTTAGCTTCAAATTTAGCTTTTTGAGTAGCATCATCACCTTTAACTTCGTTACCTTTTTTGTTGCAACCATAAATCAGGTTGTTTTTGATAACAAGGCTACCATTTGTAAAGTTAGTTGAAGTAGCGCCCGCTGTAGCAACTTTTGAATCGTCAATGTAAATACCTTCAGCATAACCTGTAAATATTGAGTTAAAGATGCTGATAGATGAGTTACGACGTATCTGGGCGGCATGCTGATGGTTAGCGTTCACGTTAGAAGTGTTTGCAGCAGCGTATGGGCCAATCATGGTCATGTTTGTGAATACCGCTGATGTTTTAGGAGTTTTGTCTGAACCATCTTTATCGTTATCAGACTCGAAACCGTTAGAACCAGAAACGTCAGCAACAGTTACATAACGCTGGGCTATACCGAACTGGATTTTACCAGAGAAACCGTTGTCAGTATCAAAATCGTCGTCTACGCTACCGATAGCTAATAAGTGTTTCGCGTTTACTGTACCTCCAAACCACTCAAATCCGTCGTCTCCGGAACGGAAAACTTCAACATAATCAATTGTTGTACCGGCGCCTACACCACCAAAAGTAATACCGTTGATCTCGTTATCTGGTGAAAAAGGGATACCAGCATATTCAACACGTACATATTTCAAAGTACCTGAATTATCGTTAGCATCAGAACCACCGTATTGAATGTATTTAGCCGGATCGCCTTTCGCATCCAAACCACCTTCAATTGAAACGTTATCACCAGCGTTAACAGGCGCTTTACCTAAAAGGATCAAACCACCCCAGTCGCCAGGCGCACGTGTACCTGCAGCAAATGAAGAAGTAAATACAATTGGTTTATCAGCAGTACCTTCTGCCATGATTTTTGCACCCCGGGTAATAGTTAAAGTACCCTTGCTTGCTTTATCACCTTTGATAATGGTACCTGGCTGGATAGTAAGTGTAGCACCGTTGGTTACATACACAAAGCCTTTAAGCGTGTAAATTTTGTCTGCAGTCCATGTAGTGTTGCTGCTGATATCGCCGCTAACATCTACAGTGGTTTCGGTGTTGCCGTTACCATTACCACCATCAACAGGAGGATCGATGTCGGCATCTTTTTTTGAGCAGGATGTTGCAAAAATAATTGCACTAAGCGCTAAAAATAATAATGATTTTTTCATTTTTTGTTTTTTCTTTTTTTCTGCGGATGAATGCCGGGGCTGCAGCGCCCGGTATTCATTCATTAATTTTACTTTAACAAAGTACGTTTACAAGTATTAAGCTTATGTTAAGCACCCTTTAACAAATTAAGTAATTGTTAAAAAGTATAATTAAATGATAGTGAGTAGTTTGATCCCATTTTAAATGCACGGTAAGTATAACCTTCGCCAGATGGTACATAAGGTTTGCCGTCCAGTTCATAAATAAAATTATACTTGGCATTTAGTACATCGCTACCGCTTAATTTAATTTCGCCGCGGCTTTTTAATACTTTATAGCCTACCTGAAAATCTAACACGTTACGTGGCTGCTCCCATACACTTGGGAAGGTTTGACCACCTACCAGGAATATACGCTTACCAAGGCGGTTAAACAGCACGTTAAGTGTAAGTTTGTTATCCAACTCGTTATGTTGTAAACCTGCATTTATTACGTATGGCGACTGCCCTACCAGCGGACGTGTTTTTTCCAGACGACCGGTGTTATCATCAAGGTTGGTTACTTTAGATCTATTGATAGACACGTTAGCATATGCCGTGGTATTCTTTAAAAACTTGCTTTCATCTATAAAGTCAAGCGTTTTACGCGCCTCCAACTCAAAGCCATATACATAGGCTGATGGTGAGTTAAAATAGCTGATGGTTGGCGATGAGGTCTGGTTATCTGTCAAAGGCTCTATAGCATTGTTAAAGTGCTTGTAGAAAGCCGATACGGAGAATATCTGACCGGCAGAAGGATAAAACTCATACCTTAAGTCAGCATTATCTATTTGTGTTCTTTTAAGGTTTGGCTGGCCTTGTACGGTTGCAAGTAATTCATAGTCATAATAAGCAAAGTTGGCAAGTTCCCTGAATTCGGGACGTGCAACAGTGCGGGAATATGAAGCCCTGAAGTTGGCTTTTGAGGTTAAGGCATAAGTAAAGTTGATTGATGGCAGGAAGTCCAGGTTATCCATGTTTACTTTCTTGGCTGTAGGATCTTTCGTTGCCAGGTCGAGGTCAAATTTCTCAACTCTTAAACCATAAACCACTCTTACCTTTTCTCCAAACTTACTATCCAACATGGCATATCCGCTGTTGGTAAAGCTGTTTGCATCGTACCTGTCGTTAAGGTTTTGTATCTCATCCAGGCCATATAAACCTGCGTTTATTGCATTTTGCCCAAATAAGGTTTGAACCGGGCGAAGACGTACAGCCTCTGAGTTTGGATCGTTACTGTTGATGATCAGGCCAAGGAAACGGGCATCGAAGTTCCTGTCGCGGTATTGAGAGCTGACCCCAACTTTAAACGTGCTTTGTTTGAACAGGTTTACCGGCATCGAGTAATCTATCTTACCAGAATAGATATTCTCGTTAAGATGAGAGAAAAGCCTTGCGTTCTCTTTAGTCAGGTTAGTTACCTGGGCTATATAGTCGCCGCCTTGTTCATATTGCGCGTAGTTAACTTTTCTCTGGTCAGGCTGATCATTAATAATATTGCTGTAGCCCAGGTTCCATTTAAGTTTCGCGTTCTTTTCTCCTATACCATGCTCACCCTCAAGTGTGGATTTGAATAACCCTTTTTCCAGCATATCATATGCATAAAAATGATTATCAACGGTTGACGTATTGGTATTGGCACCTGTACGATAAGTAAACTGATCGTCCAGTATACGGTTATAAAGGTTTTTTAAGGTTATTTTGGTTTTGCCAAAGCTATAGGCAAAGTTGGCCAATGCACCAATATTGGTTGAAAACTTATTTTGCTGGCTGTCGTAGTTATAAAAATCGTATTGCTGTATATAATCAGGAACTACGGTTTGCGAGTTTCGGTAGGTTAATGATATAGTTGTACCAAAACGGTTTTTGTTAGCACCTAACTCCTTTACATCGCCAATAGTAACCTGGTAGCTTTGTGTAGGCAATGCTTTCTGATTGTAAATATTGAAGTTATTGTTTAACGAACTGATAGATTGTATAGTTTGCTTTTGAGTAAGCTGTCTTAAAATGATCTGGTTGGTAGTTGGGAAGTTATTTGCCAGCTTGCGCGATGCATCATCAAACCCAAAGTAATCGCTTGTTGCGCGGTAACCACTTTTGAAATCTTTAAAGGTACTTTGGGTATTGTAACCTTCGCTGATGCCAACCGATACAAAGTTCTGGTCAGGGATGTCTTTAGTCAGGATCTGAACGTTACCACCCGCAAAATCACCCGGAAGATCAGGAGTAGCGGTTTTGCTAATAATAATATTGTCAATAAGGTTTGACGGAACGATATCAAAAGAAAACGCCTTACGGTTTGGCTCGGTACTTGGCAGCGGTGCGCCATCTAACGATGCCGTGTTATACCTGTCGCTCAAACCGCGCACAACAACAAACTTATTATCCTGAATGGTGGTACCGCTTACGCGTTTTAAAACGTCGCTGGTATTTTTGTCCGGCGATCTTTTGATCAATTCTGATGAAATACCATCAGATATGGATACGCTGTTTTTTTGCATGGCATACAACGCGCCAACAGTTTCCTGGCGGTAGGTTGCTTTAATTACAACCTCTTTAAGCGCGTTAGAATCCGACGGTACGGCCGCGATATCTAAAGTAGTTGCAGCTCCGGCTTTAACATCTACATCAGATATCACTTTGGTTTGGTAACCAATATACCTTACCATAATGGTATACTTACCTGGTTTCAATCCGCTTAGTGCATAATGTCCGTCCACATCGGTGGCTGCGCCGATAGTAGTGCCTTGGATACTAACGGTAGCGCCAATTAATGTTTCGCTTGTTTTCTGGTCGATAACCTTTCCGGTTATTTTACCGGTTGATTGTGCAAATACACTGTTAAAGGATAGTGTTACAATAATTAAGATTGTGATTGCGGAAACGATTTTTTTCACGTGTATTAATTTAATACCGCAAAATTATTACCGCGATGTTAGTTGAATGTTATGCGTTTATTACCATAACAAGCACTTAATATTAAGCATGTGTTAACAGGCGCAGGAAAGTTTTTGTTAGCCAGCCTGTTGTTTCTGGTTTGTACCGGCGCATTTTATTTCCTGCAATTCCAGCTCATAGGCACGCATACGGGCATGCAGAATATCAACCTCGGTGCGCAGCATCTGGATCTCGGTGATCAGTTTGGCCGAATCCTGCTTATGGATCATTTTATCACCTGTGCCCAGTATCAGCCACTCGGGCGAGTATTTGAGCTGAAAGCATAGCTTACGGATAAGGTAATAACTTACATCCTGCTTTTTGTTGATCACTTTGCTAATAAAACCCTGATCCACCCCAATAGCGTTGGCAAGGGCCAGCTGGCCGCCATGCTCCTTAACAATTACCTTTAATCGTTTTACTACCGCGTCGTCAGACATGCTGCAAGTATAAACATTTTTGGCAAAGTAGGCACATTTGCTTAAAACTTCTAACGGCTGCGACCAGTGTTCACGAACACACAGGTGAACACCGTGAACATCGACAATTACCTTATAATCAAGCCGTTTAATTTTTTGGTGACGTAGTGTAGTCAGTAATGGTGAAAACCGGGATTATTAGTGGCATTTCATCAAGTTAAGAAAATCAAAAGAGTGGATTATGCAAGGAAGACGTAGGTTAATGTGAAATATAATCAATATCAACCCCTCCCTAACCCTCCCAAGGGAGGGAACTCTTCTTTAGCTCTTCTCTATATATTTTATTAGTATAGGGCTGTGCGATTCCTTCCCTGGGGAAGGAGGAGGTAGGGGTCATCAGCGATTAAGGTTTACAGCAAGATGTATTACCCCTCCTATCACTCTCCTGTCACATTGTAATTTGCAGACCCGCACATTCGCACATCTATCCCAAAACCCGTATCTTTGCGGCACTAAATAAAACGTCTATGTTAAAAGGATTTTTTAACGTTCCTGTTCCTGTAAATGAGCCGGTTTTAAATTACGGCCCAAACAGCCCGGAGCGTGCAGCGCTTAAAGCTGCGCTTGAAAAAGCACGTGCCCGGCAAATTGATATACCCATGTACATCGGTGGCGAGGAAGTGCGCACCGGTAACCTTAAAGAGCTGCGCCCGCCGCATGATCATCAGCACCTGTTAGGTACTTTCCACTATGGCGATAAAAGCCATGTCACTGCCGCTATTGATGCTGCCCTGGCCGCTAAAGCCAACTGGGAAAACCTGCCATGGGAGCAGCGCGCCGCTATATTCCTGAAAGCTGCCGACCTGGTAGCCGGCCCGTACCGCGCTACTATCAATTCCGCTACCATGCTTGGCCAAAGCAAGAACGCTTATCAGGCCGAAATTGATTCTGCCTGCGAGTTTATCGACTTTTTGCGCTTTAACGTGCAATACATGACCGAGATTTACCAGCAACAACCACCGGTATCCGGCAAAGGTGTTTGGAACCGTGTTGAACAACGCCCTTTAGAAGGGTTTGTGTTTGCACTTACCCCTTTTAACTTTACTGCTATAGCAGGTAACCTGCCTGCATCAGCAGCTATGATGGGTAATGTGGTAGTTTGGAAACCTGCCGACACCCAGGTTTACGCTGCCAACGTTATCATGCAAATATTTAAAGAAGCCGGCCTGCCTGATGGTGTAATCAACCTGATCTACGCCGACGGTCCTGAAGTTGGCGATGTAGTATTCAGCCACCCCGATTTTGCAGGTATACACTTTACAGGTTCTACCAAAGTATTCCAGCACATCTGGCAAACTATCGGTACCAATATTCATAAGTTTAAAACCTACCCGCGCATTGTAGGCGAAACCGGTGGTAAAGACTTTGTGCTTGCCCACCCAAGCGCCGATGCCGATGTAGTTGCCGTTGCATTGCTGCGCGGAGCGTATGAGTACCAGGGCCAGAAATGTTCTGCTGCTTCACGTGCTTACATTCCTGCAAGCTTGTGGCCTGCGGTTAAAGAGCACATGGTGCGTGAGATGGCCACATTCAAAATGGGCCCTACCGAAGATTTTGAAAACTTTATTAACGCGGTTATCAGCGAGGCTTCATTTGATAAACTGGCTAAATACATTGATGCCGCCAAAGCCGATGCTGATGTGGAAGTGGTTGCCGGTGGTAATTATGATAAGAGCAAAGGCTGGTTTGTTGAGCCAACCCTGCTTAAAGTAAATGACCCGCGCTATATTACCATGTGCGAAGAGCTTTTTGGCCCGGTACTGACCGTTTATGTTTATGAGGACGATCAGTTTGAGCAGATAATGGACGTTATTGATACCACTTCAATTTACGCCCTTACCGGTTCTATCATCTCGCAGGACCGTTACGCTATTACCCAGGCTACACAACGCCTTCGTAATGCTGCGGGTAACTTCTATATTAATGATAAGCCAACAGGCGCCGTTGTAGGTCAGCAGCCATTTGGTGGTGCCAGAGGTTCTGGTACTAATGATAAGGCCGGTTCTATGATCAACCTGCTGCGCTGGGTATCTCCGCGTACAATCAAGGAAACCTTTGATCCACCAAAAGACTACAGGTATCCTTTCTTAGCTAAATAAGGAAGGCTTTACAATAATTAAGGCGAAAGGAGTTACCTTTCGCCTTTTTTGTTTGCGGCAATATCATTTACAAATCCGTGACCAGAATAATAAGTAAAATATTTGTTTAAACATATATTTTACTGAACTTGCAGTATGGAAATCGGAATAGACAGTTTTGCTTCTGCCCTGTATGGCTCTAATGAGCTTACACCCGTTACTGCAATGGAACAATTGCTTGAACGTATTGAACTGGCAGACCAGGTTGGGCTTGATGTATTCGGCATAGGCGAACATCACAAAAAGGAGTTTTTGGATTCGGCTACAGCGGTAATTCTGGCTGCAGCCGCCGCCCGTACCAAACGCATACGCTTAACCAGCGCGGTAACCGTGCTAAGCGCGGCCGATCCGGTACGCGTGTTTCAGAGCTTTGCCACACTTGATCTGATTTCAAAAGGGCGCGCGGAGCTGGTGGTTGGCAGGGGCTCATCGGTTGAAGCCTATCCCCTCTTTGGATTTAGTCTGAACGATTATGACACGCTGTTCTCAGAAAAACTTGACCTGTTGCTAAAGATACGTGAGCAGGAATTTGTTACCTGGTCGGGCAGGTTTCGTGCGGCGCTGAATAATCAACCGGTATACCCAAGGCCGGTGCAGGAAAAACTGCCTGTATGGTTAGGTGTTGGCGGCACACCCGAGTCTTTTATGAGGGCCGGTGCACTTGGCCTGCCATTAATGGTGGCTATTATTGGCGGTAATACATCCAGGTTTCGCCCGCTGGTTGATCTGTATCGCGAAGCTGGCGCACGCTCCGGCTTTTCGGCAGAGCAACTTACCGTTGGCCTGCACTCGCCGGGTTATGTGGCCGATAACAATGACAAGGCAGTTACAGAGTATTATCCCGGCTACGCCGAACTTTGGACAAAGCTGGGCCGCGAACGCGGATGGCCGCCGGTTACACGTCCACAATTCGATCATCTGATCGGGCCGCAAGGTGTATTGCTGGTAGGTGGCCCCGAGCGGGTGGCCGAAAAGTTGTTAAGGCATAGCGAATCTCTGGGCGGCATCAGCAGGTTTACCTTCCAGATGGATAACGCGGGCCTTACCCATCAACAATTAATGCACGCAATCGAACTGATAGGCACCAGGGTAATACCTTTGGTAAAAGCAGGTTAATGTCAATTTATTTAAATTCCCTAACTGATCATTGCTTGTCTAAAGGGAACGTATAGTCATAGTTGTGCGTTTTTTCTTTTTGAGATTAATAATAATTTAGGGCAATGAAAGCTTTATACCTATTAATCAATTTTTTCGATGGCATAATTATAAAAAGTCTTTTCATAAGTGTTCTATCGATCATGCTTGCAGGTAAGGTTTTAAAGACGGATACTCGCAATGCTTTTGGAGTCACGAGAATGCTAATTCTAATTTATGCCGGTTTGAATATTATTTTATATGTTACGGCTTACTTTTCGCCATCTGCAATGGCTGGCCTTTTGGGAAGAACTACGGACCTATACAGTTTCGTCTATTACTTTATGATTGTTTCGAATACCATCTTCCCTTTGATACTTTTATTTAAAAAGCTGGGCCATAATAAGTACGTGTTGTTGAGCTTATCGTTTTTAATGAATATTGGATGGCTAATGGAGTTATTAATTATTTACAATACAGATATGCACATAAATAATACGGCTACCCGGCCTTCAAATGACTATTTGTGGTTTATTCTAATAAATGGTATTTTTATTGGTTCTGTCATATATGCCATTGGCGGGGCATTCAAACATAAGCTACCTGATATTGATACTCCGGTATCTTAATCCATACATTCGAAAATAAACTCACCCTTAACAAAATCCGCACTAAATTATCCTACGAATTCTGGTTTATTGATGTGGGGGGTGAAAGAACACATCTATCAGGCCAGGCTAAGAGGCAATATTATTAAATAAGGTAATCGGTTTTCAATTTAATTTTGCGATTTAGGGATTAAAGCTGTTCCTTCAAAAACAATACCCGGCCAGCCATTTGCCATAAATTGCCTGATGTTCTGATGGTCAGTAGCATCCGGATGGGCAAGTACCGACTGATAATGCTCTGCAAACAGGTACAGTGTTTCTTCAGCACTCAGGTTATTTAATTGGGCAAAAGCAAACACCCTGGCACTGCCCTGGTTTTGTGTTGATTCGTTATACACATCGCCGTTTTTAAAAGCAGTTGGCTGATGTTCGTAGTAAGTATTTATAAAGGTAAGCACATCGCTAAAAGCAAGTGAGTTTGCTTTTAAAGCTTTAAGCAGATCGTTCAGCTGTTTTTCCATTCAGTGTTCAATAGGTTTGAGTCTTCAAAATTATAATAAAAGCCTGCGCTTTCTCAATAAAATCTGGATGAACAATGATTGCTATAGCAAGCTTACTTTACTACCATTATAAAATAAACAGGGCCAACGTATAATTGGCCCTGTATTTATATATCAGATAGAAAATGAATATCCCCAGTTTAAGAAGCAGATGGGGTAAACCTGAAAACTTCGTCCATTTTAAGGTTATTATCGGTACTCACCTTCATATCGTTGATTAAACCGGTATTCAGGCTGTATACCCATCCATGCACATGCAGCTCCTGCCCTTTTTCCCAGGCGTTCTGCACTATTGATGTTTTGCAAAGGTTGCTTACATTTTCAATAACGTTCAGTTCAACCAGCCGGTCGCCGCGCTTGGTTTCATCCTCAATAGCGTCAAGCTCCTGGGCGTGTACGCGGTATACATCTTTTATATGCCTTAGCCAGTTGTCAATCAATCCAAACTGCTTGTTGGTCATGCTGGCCAAAACGCCGCCACAGCCGTAGTGCCCGGTTACTATTACATGTTTAACCTGTAAAACGTTAACCGCGTAATCCAGCACGCTAAGCATGTTCATATCGGTATGGATCACCATATTGGCAATATTTCGGTGTACAAATATCTCGCCCGGGTTAGTACGGGTTATCTGGTTGGCTGGCACGCGGCTATCGGCGCAGCCTATCCACAAAACAGGCGGCTTTTGGCCGTTAGCAAGCGTAGTAAAAAACTCCGGGTCTTCTTTTAAAGCATCAGCCACAAATTGTTTGTTACCTTCTAAAAGGCTTTGGTAAGTAATATGGCTGGTGTCATGAATTAGTTGTGCGCACATAATTATATCTTTTTAGGTAATGATTTATTAGTATTTACTGAATTAAATAATTGATAGATCTTGTGATAAAAAACAGGTAAAGCATCCTAATACAAAATAGTAAGCAGTATAACCGGTACAAAATAAAACATGATCAGCCAGATACCAAAAATGATATGGAATTAAAATTCTGGTCGACTATGTTTTTGCCAGGTTGGCCACATGCCACGTAATATTAGATGTAAAGGCTAAAAGTGCAAGTAAACCGCAAACATCAGTAACACCGGCTACAAATGCCGTTGACGAGGCCAACATCCAATTGCGCTTTAGGGTACGTTTATCTTTAGGTTGTCTTAGCATTTTCATCCAATTAGGAATTTAACATTAAACTATTATTCCTGTTTTATGAAGGTAGATAACCCCGGCCATTTAAAAACCGGGGCTCTACAGATAATCAGGGGGATTTAATGTACTGCTTCTGTTAGTGCATTATCAAACTCATATACGTAACCAAGTTTGTTTGAGTTGTTGCTGCTAACGCCTAAATCTTTCACAAGGCCGGTGCTGATATCAACTACCCATCCATGCACTTCCAGATCGTGGCGCTGCTGCCATGCATTTTGTATGATAGATGTTTTGCAGATATTATACACCTGCTCGGTAACGTTAAGCTCCACCAGGCGATTAACCTTGGCTTTTTCGTCGGTTATACGGTCAAGCTCGTTGGCATGCAGGCGGTAAACATCTTTAATATGGCGCAGCCAGTTATCAATAATGCCAAACTGCTTATTGCCTAACGCCGCGGCCACACCTCCGCAACCGTAATGGCCTGCTACAATAACATGTTTTACTTTTAGCACGTTAACGGCATAGTCGAGCACGCTCAGCATGTTCATGTCAGAATGCACACAAACATTGGCAATATTGCGGTGAACAAAAACTTCGCCGGGCTTGGTGCCGGTAACCTCGTTTGCAGGTACACGACTGTCTGAGCAGCCTATCCACAGCACTTCGGGGCTTTGGCCCTGCGCAAGCTTGGTAAAAAAATCAGGGTCCTGGGCAATGCACTTAGCGGCCCAATCGCTGTTATTTTGCTTTAATTTGTTATAGCTGGACGCCTGTGCCAGTTTTATGCTATTGATATCAATACCGTTACTTCCGTTTTTATTTTCTGTATTCATTGATAGTAAAGTTTATTGGGGTTTATAAACCAGGTCTTTTAAAGGCGGTACATCATACCGGTCTTTTATGTCCTTTAGTTGTACAACAATGCCTTTGGTAAAGGCATTATGCTTGTAGTTATTAATTATCTCAAGTACGTCGGGGTCAATGTAGCGCGAGTTTGACCCATCTATAACCACATCGCTGTTTTTAGGCAGGCTGGTTAAAGTAACCTGTATAGCCGCCTTGTTCAAAAATGAAACCTCTTCGGCAAGTTTGATCTTTATAGTGTCCTTATCGCCGTTACGGCCAATGGTATAAAAATATGGGTTGCGCATATTGGTTCGCAGTATATAAAATACGCCTACCAGCATACCTATACCAACGCCTATTAAAAGGTCGGTCATTACCACGGCTATAATGGTTACCACAAAAGGGATAAACTGATTGAGCCCTTTATGCCACATGTGTTTGAAAAGGCTTATCCTTGCCAATTTATAGCCTACTGTTAACAATATGGCCGCCAAACATGATAGTGGTATTTTATTTAGCAAGGTAGGTATAGCCAACACGCAGATGATCAATAAAAAGCCATGGAAAATAGCGCTCATTTTTGTGCGTGCGCCGGCGCCAACGTTTGCAGATGAACGTACAATTACCGCCGTCATGGGCAAACCGCCCAGCAAGCCGCTCACCAAGTTGCCGGCACCCTGAGCAACCAGTTCGCGGTTTGTAGGCGATACCCGTTTTATCGGGTCAATTTTATCTACTGCTTCAAGGCTAAGCAAAGTTTCAAGGCTGGCTACTATGGCTATGGTAGCCGCGGTTATCCAAACCTGTTTATTGCCAATGCCGCCGAAATCGGGACTTTTAAATAAGGCAAAAAACTCACCAGAATTGTTTACAACCGGTATCTGCACATATTGCTTATCTAAAAGGGCAAAGCCTGTACCGGCAAATACCGAGGCCAGTATAGTACCTGCAACCACAACCAGTAACGGCGCCGGCACCAGGGCAAGCTTCTTGAATTTTGGCCAGTATATCATTATAGCAAGCGATACAAAAGCGATGATAACGGCGCCGTAATTGATTTTAGACAAAGCGTGCAGGATACCTGAGAACGTATTTTCAGAATCCATCTGTGTAAAACCCTCGTCGCCCTCATAATCCTTATCGTAGCCTACGGCATGCGGAAACTGTTTCATGATCAGGATAATACCTATCGCAGCCAACATCCCCTCTATTACAGAGGACGGAAAGTAGTTTGCAATAGTGCCTGCCTTGATCAACCCTAACACAATCTGCATGGCCCCGGCAATCACAATGCATAGCAAAAATGCCTCGAACGATCCCAGTTTTGTGATGGAGTTGAGTACAATAACCGTTAACCCGGCAGCAGGCCCGGCCACACTAAGTTGCGACCCGCTAAGCATACCCACTACTATCCCGCCGACAATACCCGCCAGCAGCCCCGAAAACAAGGGCGCTCCGGATGCCAGGGCAATACCCAAACACAATGGCAAAGCAACTAAAAATACCACCAGACCGGATGGTAGATCCTTTTTAAGATTCTTGCCTAAAAAATACTTCTTAATATTAAGATCGCCGGCGGTAACGCCGCCTTGCTTGATTTGCATATATGATAACGTTTAAAGAAATTTTAAGATAAACTGGTGTAAACAGCCCTGAAAAAGCTGAAGCAGTACATTATGCCACAGCTAAAATTAACTGTGCGGCATAGCCGCCGGATGTGATACCCGGCTAAAATTTAATTAAACGTTGGGAGGCGGCGTGGGGACAACAGGATGATATACCTGCTGATAGAGTGATCTTTCCTGGTTATGCAGGATATTGGTTTCGGCAATAAATGGGCGATAAATAGTCAGGTGGTTCAAGTCCTCATCAAAAACCTTTTTTTCTTTAAAAGCGTCCTTTTCAGGATCCTCCTTTTCGTTTTTGGTTTCATGCTCTAACTGCATGATAACCGCCCGTACCGTTTTATTGTCGAGGCATAAAAAAACAGGCGCAACAGAGATGACCATCTTTGCAACAAAGATGCCCAGGAATAACCCTGCTATTACGTTTTTTATAATCCTGCTTTTCATGCATTACAAATATATGATTTTTTGATAATGCAAGGTATCATCAGCTGCATTAAGGTTAATCTTACAATTTAATTACTAATTTTAACGCTTACCAATCATCGTACCGTGAATAAAAAATTGGAGCTACTACAACAAAAACGTAACCAGGCACTGGAGGGCGGCGGCGCCGCGCGTATAGAAAGTCAGCATAAAAAGGGTAAACTATCCTCCCGCGAACGCCTGCATTTTTTACTTGATGAGGGGTCCTTCCAGGAGATTGGCATGTTTGTAACCCATCGCTCTACCGATTTCGGGATGGAAAAAGAAAAATATCCCGGTGATGGGGTAGTTACAGGTTATGGCACCATAAACGGCCGTTTGGTTTATGTCTTTTCGCAGGATTTTACTGTTTTTGGCGGGTCGCTTTCCGAAACCCATGCCGAGAAGATCTGTAAAATAATGGACCTGGCCCTTAAAAACGGCGCGCCGGTAATAGGCCTTAACGACTCTGGCGGCGCACGCATACAGGAAGGTGTAGTATCACTTGGCGGTTATGCTGATATTTTCTACCGTAACACGATGGCCAGCGGCGTCGTTCCGCAGATATCGGCCATTATGGGGCCTTGTGCTGGCGGCGCGGTATACTCGCCCGCTATTACCGATTTTATATTAATGGTTGAACATACCTCTTATATGTTTGTAACCGGCCCAAACGTAGTTAAAACCGTTACGCATGAGCAGGTAACGTCTGAAGAGTTAGGCGGGGCGCATACCCATGCTACCAAAAGCGGGGTAACCCATTTTGCCTGCGCAAATGAGATCGAAGCGATACAGCATATCAAAAAGCTGCTAAGTTACATGCCTCAGAATTGTGAGGACCGTGCACCTTTGTTACCGTATGAGCCGAAAGATGAAAGCCGCCCTGCGTTAAATGATGTAATGCCTGAGAACGCTTCACAACCTTACGACATACGCGAGGTTATTGAGCAGGTGATTGACAGCGGCTCATTCCTGGAAGTGCATAAAGATTTTGCCGAGAATATCGTAGTTGGCTTTGCCCGTTTAGCCGGCCGAAGCATTGGGATAGTGGCTAATCAGCCAATGTTTTTAGCAGGCGTGCTTGATATTAACTCATCAACCAAAGGAGCCCGTTTTGTACGCTTTTGCGATAGTTTTAACATTCCGCTGCTGGTTTTTGAGGATGTACCTGGCTTTTTACCCGGTACCGACCAGGAATGGAATGCTATCATAACCAATGGCGCCAAATTGTTATACGCCTTTTGCGAAGCGACTGTTCCGCGTGTTACGGTGATTACCCGCAAGGCTTATGGCGGCGCTTATGACGTGATGAACTCCAAACACATTGGTGCCGACATGAACTATGCCTGGCCTACGGCCGAGATTGCCGTTATGGGTGCCAAGGGCGCGGCCGAGATCATTTTTAAACGAGAGATTTCTGCAGCAGAAGATCCGCAGGCTAAATGGCAGGAGAAGGAGCAACAGTATGCAGGTATATTTGCTAACCCCTACCGCGCTGCCGAACGTGGTTTTATAGATGAGGTTATCGAACCATCAGCAACCCGCAGTACACTTATCGCGGCCTTTAAGATGCTGGAAAATAAGGTAGTGAACAATCCCAGAAAAAAACACGGCAATATACCGTTGTAGAAAGCCTTAGTAAGTTAACTTAAAATAGTTACAATAATTCCCTCCCTTGGGAGGGTTAGGGAGGGGTTGACGTTCGATATATTACATAAACCCCTTCCTCCTCCTTCCCCGGGGAAGGAATCGTACTTGGCCCTTGCTTTTTTAGAGTAAGGCAAAAAAGAAAAATTCCCTCCCCCGGGAGGGTTAGGGAGGGGTTGAACAGAAAACAATCAGTCATGAGTAAAATCATTCCTTATAATTTCAAACTCAAAGCCTTAGCACGCAAGCTCAGGAAAGAGATGACATTTGGTGAAGTAGTATTATGGAACGAATTAAAACGCGATAAACTTTTTGGATTCGATTTTGACAGGCAGCGTTGCATAGATAATTATATCGTTGATTTTTATTGCAAAGAACTAATGCTGGTAATAGAAGTTGATGGCATGTCTCACCATCATCAGGAAGCTTTTGTTAAAGATGACTTACGACAACAAAAGCTGGAAAGTTTTGGAATCAAAATAATTCGTTTTAGCGAAGCTGAAGTAAAACATAACATGCTTAATGTTATTAGAAGCCTCGAAAGCGTTATCATAGAAATTCTTAAAAGTAACCCTGAAATTAAACTGCCATTGAGTTTCCCTACAGAAGTCTTGAATAATTAAAATGATGTTTCAACAGAACCCCTTCCTCCTCCTTCCCCAGGGAAGGAATCGCACAAGCCATTGCTTAAAGATATTACAATGACTGAAAAAATAAAATTTCCCTCCCACGGGAGGGTTAGGGAGGGGTCGAACTTGATATATTACATAAGCCCCTTCCTCCTCCTTCTCTGGGAAGGAATCTTGCTTGGCCCTTGCTTTATGATTATCAACAAGGGCTGAAATATAGAATTCCCTCCCCCCGGGAGGGTTAGGGAGGGGTTGACGCTAAACAAAAAGCTATGCTATCCATCGAACAAATAACACCGCATTTAACCTGGCAGCTACGCAGGGATGTGCTTTACCCTGGCGAGTATAAGTTTAATATGGAAATGCCCGAGGATGAGCATGGCTATCATTTCGGCGCATTTACCGATAATAGGCTTGTAGGTGTGGTATCGTTGTTTAATAATCAGCAGGACTGGCAGTTTAGAAAATTCGCTATCGATGCTGCCTATCAGGGCCGGGGTATCGGCGCGGAACTTTTAAACTATATTACAAAATTTGTGGTGCAGGAAAACGGCGAACGCTTATGGTGCAATGCCCGCCTTTCTGCAGTTGGCTTTTATATTAAATTCGGCTTTGCGCAAACCGGTGAGGTTTTTAACAAAAAGGGTATAAATTTTATACTAATGGAGAAATCATTAGCCGACTAAAATTAAAAAAGATCAGCCTGCCTTGCGCAAACTGACCTTTATACTAACTGACTAACTATGTTATCTTAAAATTAACACCGCAAAGGTGCGGTACGCATGTAAATTACACGTTAAGTAAAAAATAAGGTTTACATGCTTTTAAACTGTTTTTACGTCATTCTCAAAGGGTTTATTATATTTGCCTGTAGCTACTCCCCCCGGTAGTTTGTTATTTTATAATTCGCATGGCTAAAAAGAAAACAGAAGAAAATAAGCAGCAACCTGCTGTAGTAAATGAAACATCGTTAGCATTTTTTGAAAAATACATCAACAACCCTTCCCCTACAGGTTTTGAATGGAAAGGCCAGGAAATATGGCTGGATTATATTAAGCCTTATATAGATGACCATTATGTTGACAACTACGGTACAGCAGTTGGCATTATCAATCCTACTGCCGAGTATAAAGTAGTTATTGAGGCACATGCCGATGAAATTTCATGGTTTGTAAATTATATTACTAACGATGGGTTGATATATGTTATACGCAACGGAGGTAGCGACCACCAGATAGCCCCATCAAAACGTGTTGACATCCATACCGATAATGGCATAGTAAAAGCTGTTTTTGGATGGCCTGCTATACACACCCGCCTGGGTGGCGAAAAAGAGGAAGCCCCTACGCTAAAAAACATTTTTTTAGATTGCGGCTGCACCAGTAAAGATGAAGTTGAGGCATTAGGCATACACGTAGGTTGCGTAATTACCTATGAGGATGAGTTTATGGTTTTAAATAACCGCTACTATGTTGGGCGTGCGCTTGATAACCGTGCCGGTGGTTTCATGATAGCCGAGGTTGCCCGCTTGTTAAAAGAAAATAATATACAACTGCCTTTTGGCTTATACATAGTTAATGCCGTACAGGAAGAGATTGGCCTGCGTGGCGCCGAAATGATAGCCCACCGCATCAAGCCAAACGTGGCTATAGTAACCGATGTTACCCATGATACGGGTACGCCAATGATTAATAAAATAACCCAGGGCGATCTTGCATGCGGAAAAGGGCCGGTAATTTCTTATGCGCCGGCAGTTCAAAATAACCTGAACAAGCTGCTTATAGAGTCGGCCCAAAAAGCAAACATACCTTTTCAGCGCCAGGCATCTTCCAGGTCTACCGGTACTGATACCGATGCCTTTGCTTATTCTAATGACGGTGTGCCATCCGCTTTAATATCATTACCGCTGCGATATATGCACACCACGGTTGAAATGATACACAAAGAGGATGTAGACAACGTTATCCGCCTGATATACGAGTCGCTTTTGAATATTCAAAACGGGCAGGACTTCAGGTACATCAAATAATTAAAACCAACACATATCAATACTTGTGTATTAACTACTCACACCCTACTTATACCATGAAACCAACACTATTAATTTTGGCCGCAGGAATGGCCAGCCGTTACGGCAGTATGAAACAGGTTGACGGCTTTGGCCCAAATGGCGAAACCATTATCGATTACTCTATTTATGATGCGATCAAAGCAGGCTTCGGAAAAGTTAGCTTTATTATCCGTGAGGAGTTTGCTGAAAGCTTTAAAGAAAAGTTTGAGCCTAAACTAAAAGGCCGCGTTGAAACTGATTACGTGTTTCAAAACTTCGATCTGAAACCTTTTGGTATTGACGAAGAGATTGAGCGCGCTAAACCATGGGGAACCGCGCATGCTGTACTTGCCGCCCGTAACCAGGTAAAAGAGCCTTTTTGCGTTATCAATGCTGATGACTTTTATGGTTATGAAGCGTTTGAAAATATGGCGAAGTTTTTAACTACAGAAGCATCTGACGATACTTATTCATTGATAGGTTACCAGATCGACAAAACTTTGTCTGAAAACGGCACCGTATCCCGCGGCGTATGCGAGGTTGACGAAAACGGAAACATGACCGAAGTTAACGAACGTACAGAAGTTTACTTTAAAGAGGACGGAAGTGTAGCATATAAAGACACTACCGGCGAACACCCTTTAAAAAATGACACCCGTGTATCAATGAATTTCTGGGGTTTTACACCTGCTGTATTTGAGCAGAGTGAGCCAATGTTTAAAAGATTTGTTGAGGCAAACAAAGACAATCCTAAGGCCGAATTTTTTATTCCGCTTGTGGCCGATGAACTGATAAAAAGTGGCGTAGCTAAGTTTAAAGTTATACCAACCTCGGCAAAATGGTTTGGTGTTACTTACAAAGAAGATAAACCTATTGTTCAACAATCGATATCTGACCTGGTGAATAACGGCACTTATCCGGCAAAATTGTGGGAATAATCCTCATACACTATAAAGAAGAGGGAGCGTAATTTACGTTCCCTTTTTTGTTTTACTACGGCTGGCTTATATATACCTACTATTGGGTATTTGAAAAAAAAGTTAAATAATTGTTATTAAAGTTTAATAACTTTACAAAAACCAATTATAACGCTGAATAAAATCATTCAGCAAACCATAGTGTTGTTTCCATCGTAAATAGATGGATTTCTTGTTTTTTTAATTAATAACCAATTGAGCCGTACTACTAAATCCCCCGGTATGTACTGTCCAAAGTGTGGCAGTCCGTTTCATTTTCAAATGCACCGAAACTGGTTCGTAAAAAATTTACTATTCTTTTTACCTATCAGAAAATACTTTTGTGCCAAATGCAAAAAAGGCAGTTATGTAATAAAGCAAAATAAAACCGCCGACTGATTTTGGTATGAGTATTGCTAATAATATTAAAAATTTATTAGAATTATTTTCAGATACTTAAAATATATATTATGAGACGGATTTTAGCTGTGGATGATGATAACGATATATTAGAGATTCTGCAGTTTATACTTGAAGATTCGGGATATAAGGTAGACACATTATCAGATGGACGGCGCCTGATGGAAACCATCACCGAAAAAAATCCAGATCTGATTCTGCTTGACATTATGCTTGGCAGCGTAGATGGCCGGGAACTCTGCCGCGAATTAAAAAAACAAAATAACACACATGATATCCCGGTAATCATGATATCGGCCAGCCATAATGTAAGCAATAATTTAAACAAGGATGACGGCCCCAATGATTTTATAGCCAAACCATTTGATATTAATGTACTACTTAATTCAATAAAAAGGCAACTGGCTGCTGCTTAAATATTCTGGCGCTTTATACCGTAGCTTTCCAGCTCTTTATCTATTCTGATATTCCAGGCTTGTTGCTGATAAGTGTTACCGCTATGCTGGGTATCATCATCATAAGTTTTTTGCATAGTGTGCATCTCGCGCATCGCATCCAAATAAGCAACATTTATTTCCCCATCAAAATTATCAACAGGTAACTTCTGATTCAGCAAACGTTGTTTAAAGTGTTCTGCTGCAAGTTTGGCTATCTCAAAATGGCGCTGCTCGTGGTTAAGTGCATAATCAGTTTTGGTACCTGCAGTTACCCAGCAGGCGCTCTTGGCAGTCCAAACTTTTAAATCAAGTGTTACAGTAATAATCCCATTGTTAATCTGCGTGTCCTCATCATAGCCAAAACCGGCGAATATTTCGGCGCCAAACCTGCTGGTTTTAGCTGGCCGTGCTTTAAAATCGCTCCATGTTAAAGGGCGTTTTACCGAATAATAAATAGTATCATCTTCAGCAGGTTCATTGTAATCATTAAACATTAATCTCACTGCCCTGGCCAGTTTAAGGTTAGTAGCAGCCTGTTCATTCATCCAGTTGTTTAAATAAGTCACAGCGTTTGTTAAGGCATCACTTATCATAGGCTCTACCTGGGTTGCAGGCCCGCTTTTACGTTTATACTTTATGGTAGTATTGTAATTGGTCAGCGCAAGCGTATCAAAAGGGTGTATCAGATAATATTCTATATTAAGTTTGATAGCTCCTGTTACCGCTCCCTTTTCCGCATTTGCCTCTTCAACATTTAAATTTTTAAACTTAATCAGCACAGGCCGCATGCTTTTATCGGCAAAGGTAGATTCGTTTATGAAGGTTTTTACACCCTTAAATCCATCTTTTATATCTATACTGTAAGCTTGCCCCGGTTTACCGGCAGATAATACATAGGGTTGTAATTTACCAACAGACGATTTACCTGCCCTGTCATCTTCAATTGAGGCTATGAAGTACTCTTTGGGTTTAATTTGTGCAGCTTTGCTTTTAAGAGTTATATAAGTTATAGCCTGCCCCCGTGCAAATGCGCAAAAACAAACCATTGTTGTTAAAATAAAAATACTTGCTCTTTTAATCATGTTGTAAATCAAACGTTTAAAATAAGTGATTATTTTTTTCAACACCTATCAATTGCTTGCTAATGACATAGTATATTGCAAGGCCTTACACATGTTACTGTTTTATACTGATAAAGTTTTAAACAGTTATACCACAAGCATAATTGCAACCGTTTAAAAAAAGTGCTTTTCCACACTTGTTAATTACTAATGTGGATTGCATTTTTGCGATTAAGCTAATTTAGCATCATCATTATTGCGCTCTATGAATAAACTTAAATACGCCGCCTTAATTGCCCCGGTATTTTTATCCCTGCCAGCGCTTGCACAGCAAAACCCATCCTTTCATGTTAACCGTACTTATCAAAGTGCTAATAACTTATTGGCTATGGGTAAATATGCTGCCGCAGCCGAGCAATACCGTACAGTTGAACAATGGAGGCTTAAAACTACACAACAATCAAAATTCGAGTCGGAGTTATCACTTTTAAAAGAAAACTCACAATATTACGAAGCCGTTTGCGCCCTTGAGCTTGATAATGACGATGCCGAAAGCATGTTTACCCGCTTCATCAAAGAGCATCCCGAAAATCCGCTGGCTAAAGCCGCCTATTTTCAGGTTGGTAAATCATACTTTAAACAAGGCAAATATGATCAGGCGCTTGAGTGGTTCAATAAAGTTGATGCCGGAGACCTTACCGGCAGCCAGAATACCGAATACAAGTTTCGTAAAGGCTACGCCTATTTTGTAACTAATGATTATAAAAACGCGCAGTTACTATTCAGCGAAGTAAAAAATAAAAAGTCGCCTTATACGGATGACGCCACTTACTATTTTGCCTATATAGCTTATTTAAACAAAGACTATCATTTGGCGCTGGCTAATTTTGAACGTTTAAAAAACTCAAAAAAATATGAGGCCAGTTACCCGTACTATATCACCGCCGTTTACTTTTTAGATAAACGTTATGATGATGTATTGAATTACGCCATCCCTATCATTAACCGCACAAAGCAGCAGCACGAAACAGAGATGCTGCGCATTATTGGAGCCTCTTATTTTGCTAAAGGCAACTATGACAAAGCGGTTGAATATTATGGCCGCTTTGAAGACCAGGACCAGGGCCGTACGCAGAACACGCAGGATAGCTACCAGATTGGCTATGCTTACTATAAGGTAGGCAATTATGCAAAGGCGGCAACTGTGTTGGGCAAGTTGGTTGCACAAAACGACAATTACAGCCAAAGCGGAAGCTATACTTTGGGCGACGTTTTCCTGAAAATGAATAACAAGCAAAGCGCACGTAATGCCTTCTTTACTGCATCAAGGTTAAATTTTGACCCGCAGATACAAGAGGACGCCCTTTATGAGTACGCTAAGCTTTCTTATGAGCTTGACTTTAACGTAGAAGCGTTAAATGCTACACGCCTGTACCTTAAAAACTACCCCCGCTCTGCCCGCAAGGATGAAGTAAAAATATTGTTAGGCGAAGCTTTGCTTAATTCAAGAAATTACAAAGAGGCGGTTGAAATATTGGAGCCTATTCCAAACAAATCTCAAAGCGCTCAGATCGCCTATCAAAAGGTTACTTATTTCCGCGGGTTGGAGTTTTACAACGAGCGTGCTTTTGAAAATGCGATCGGCGTATTCCTGCGCTCATTGCAAAACCCGGTAGATACCAAAATTAAGGCTTTAACACTGTACTGGATGGCCGAGTCGATGTACGAGGTGCGCAAGTACACGGAGTCGGTTGAAACTTTCGAGCAGTTTTTGGCTATGCCTGAAGCTAAGGAAACTGAGGTTGCTAACTTTGCTAATTACGCGCTTGCTTATGCCGCTTTTTACGATGAGCAATACCGTAAAGCTGCCAATTATTTCGAAAAGTTTTTACGCGGCGACGTGAAAGATAAGAACACCGAGAACGATGCTATCAGTCGTTTGGGTGATAGTTATTTTGCACTCAAGAGTTATAGTACTGCCCTGCAGTATTATGACCGGATCATAGCGCAGCACAGCCAGGGCCAGGAATATGCTTTATTTCAGCGCGGTATTATTCAGGGTTTGCAGGGATCGTTCGATGCAAGGATAAGCACCCTGAACAGTTTATTATCGCAGTTTCCCAACTCCGATTATGCAGATGACGCTGCCTTTGAAATCGCGTATGCTTATTTCCTGAAAAATGATGGTGAGCGCGCCAAGACAGACCTGTACGCCATGATAGCTAAATACCCGCATAGCAGTTATGTGCCACGCGCATATACAACCATCGGCTTAATAGAATACAACGCCGGTAATGACGATGCGGCTACAGACGCCTTTAAACGAGTGGTGTCTGATTACTCATCCACCGATGAGGCTAAGCAGGCGCTTAAACAGGTAGAAAAGATATACACCGATAAGGGTGATGCACAAACCTTCCTGAATTACGCCAACTCTACCTCTATTGGTAACTATACAACATCTGAGCAGGAAAACCTGTTGATAACAGCTGCCAATAACCTTTACCTTAAAGGCGACTGGCAGGGAACCGTAAACGCGGTTAACGCTTACTTCGACAAATTTCCGACCAAGCAGATCTATGAAAAGCAGGCTCGCTTTTTAAGGGCGCAAGGCTTGGCCAACCTTGGAAAATACGACGAAGCCGTTGTTGATTACAATGTGATATTGAATGACTGGACAAGCGCCTACAGCGAAAAATCGCTTATTGCGATGGCTAAATTGTACATGAAGCAAAAGAAATACAACGACGCCATTGTGTTCCTGAAAAGGCTTGAAACCAACTCTGAGTACAAGGCAGATTACAGCTTTGCCATAAACAATCTGCTGTTTTGCTACGCCGAGATTAACATGCCAGACGATGTACTGAAGTATGTAAAGCTGGTACGCGATTACGAAAAAACCGCACAGGAAGATAAGTACCGTACCGGCCTGTATGCAGGCAGGGCTTACCTGCAGCGTGGCGATACTACCGCGGCAGTTAAAGAGCTTAACTATACCGTTACCAACACCAAAACAGTTGCAGCGGCAGAGGCCAAGTATAACATTGCCAACATAGAGTATTTGCAAGGCAAATACAAAGCATCACAAAAAACCTGCTTTGATCTGGTTAAAGAGCTTTCAAACTACGATTACTGGGTAGCTAAAACCTACATTTTACTTGCCGATAACTATGTTGCGCTGAAAGATAACTTCCAGGCAAAAGCTACCCTGCAAAGCGTGATAGATAACTATAAAGGCGACGATGATGTGTTACCTGCAGCAAAAGAAAAGCTGAACAAACTGGTGCCGCAAAAAGCCGGGCAAACACAACAGGCACAACCTGCCGCCGAAGAACAAAAAGCTGATGAGCAACCAGCAGCTACCGAACAAAACCAACAGGAGAACAAAGAACAATAGAACGGAGAGAAAAAGCAATGATATCAAAATATAAATTCGCACTGCTTAGCTTGTTAACGGTATTTTTCTTTGCCCCTGCCAGTGCACAAACAAAGAAAACCGCTGATAAAAAGCAGCCTGCCAAAACCACTAAGAAAACGGCTCCGGTACAAAAAGCCAGTGCAAAAAACCTGGGAGACGCAGCCGCAAAGGTAACTGCCGATACGACTAAAAAAGGCGGCGCAAACAACGCACCGGGCAATGGCGGCGGCCTTGCCGAAGAAATTGTGGTGACTACTTCTTACAAGCCCGTACTGGCCGAAGCGGTAAAAATAAGGCGCAACCCCGACCTGGAAGATAAAACACCCTATAAAGCCCCATTAAGCTATTCGCTGATGGATAAAAAGTTAACCCAGGATAACAACATCCGCCAGTTAGAAGCGATGAAAAGGCCGCCTGAGCAAGACTCGGCATTGCTTAATAACTATGCGCGCGTTGGCCTGGGTAGTATGAAAACCACTTTTGGCGAAGCTTACTTTGGTAATGGCCGCGATGAGGCTTTGCAGGTAGGCGGTTACTTAAAACACTTTGCACAATCTGGCAGCAGCATCAATAAACAAAATGATAGCCGCCAGGAAATTGGTGTTTTTGGCAAAAGCATCAACCAGGAGAACACACTTTCCGGCCGCCTGACCTATCAGCGCCATGGTACTTACTTTTATGGCTTTGACCAGGATGCCGTGGTACCTGTGCCAGAGTTCGACCCGCAAAAACAAACCTTTAACACTTTTGGTGCCGAAGGTGAAATTGCTAAAAACTACACCGACGAAGAGAACGCTTTTACCTACGCGGCCAAGTTTAAAGGTTATGTATTTAAAAATGCTTACAGTGCGCGCGAAAACAATATTGTGTTAAGCGGTTTCATGAACAAAACCGTTAAGCAGTTTTACGCAGGTCTTAGCGCGTCATTAGATCTTGGCACCCAAAAGGATAGCTTATACTCTTATAACAATAGTATTTTAAGGGCCAATCCTTACATCAAATTTCAGGGCGATAATTACAAAATTGAAGCAGGTATTAACCTGGCGAAAGAATTTGGCATGTCATCCCGCTTCTATATTTTCCCTGCAGCAAAGCTGGAGTTACAGGTTATACCAAAATATGTGCGCCTGTTTGCAGAAGCTACCGGCGATATCAATCGCGCCTCGATAAAAGGTTTTACAGATATTAATCCTTTCCTTGGCGAAAATATCAATCTTGTTAATTCTGTCGACCGTTTGGATATTAACCTGGGCCTAAAAGGTACGCTTGCTCCGGGCTTAGGCTTTAAAGCGGCTATTTTCCGCAACACGGTTAAAAACCTGCCAATGTTTGTCAACAATTTTGGTGAAGAAATTAATAAATACCAGGTGATATATGATAACGGGGACACGCGTGTTAGTGGCTTTAAAGGCGAGCTTGATTTTAAACCAGGTGAAACTTTCAATATTTACGGCCGTATAGAAATCAAAGACTACAAGATGGCCAGCGAAGCAGAGCCATGGAACCTGCCAAAATTTATTTTAACCGCAGGTACCGCTATCCATATAAGCGATAAGGTAGATATCAATGGTTCATTAATGTTCAGGGGCTCTGCAAAAGAGCGCTTAAGCCTTACCAACACAGCCGGAAATGAATATTACGCACCAATAAAATCTTTTGCCGATTTAAGCGGGGGCGCTACCTACAAAGTAAATAAACAGCTTTCGGTATTTATACAGGCCAACAACATACTTAATGCAAGCAGTAAAACATGGTATTATTACCCTAACTACGGGTTCAATATATTTGGCGGCGTAGGGTATGCATTTTAGTTTTTCTGATGTTTTAATAATCCGTACTTTTAGCGAATGGATGTAGGTAAACATATCAGCGAACTACTGGTGCTTAATACTGAAGTAAGCGTGCCGGGGTTAGGTTATTTTGCCCACACACGTATAAACGGGCACTACAACCAAACCGAAGGTACACTTTATCCGCCTGCTTATATTGTTCAGTTTGATCCTCAACTAATTGAAGATGAGGTTTTGGCCGAGTATGTTGCCGAAAAAAAGAACATTTCGCTGGCATCGGCCAAATATTTTACCGAAAAATACATCAATAACATAAAATTGCTGGCGCAAACGCAGGAAGCTGCTTTGGCAGATATCGGGTGGTTTTCTGCAGCAGGAAACAAATTATATTTTAAGCCCAACACAGCCTATAATACCCACCCCGGTCTTTTTGGCTATTCCCCTGTACAGATACAAAAAATTGGCGCTACGCCGCTACAGGATAATGTGAGCGCTAATATTGCGCCTGCAAAAGACACAAAACCGGTAGAGCTGAATGTTATGCCTCAAAACAACGCTATCTGGGCGGAAACCACTCATGAAGATGAGGAATATCTGATCAACCTTACTAAAAAGCGCAAAAGAGGTTTAACAGTTACCTTTATATTTTTAGGGCTCATATTTGCGGCGCTGATAGTATACCTGGCAGACAGGTATGATCCTACGATTTTTAACCTTGAGGCGCCAAAGCCAGAAGCAAGAGATAAAGGGACGGTTATAAATGCTAAAGTAGCGCCTGTTGAGGATACGGTTGCGAACGACACGCTTAAATCTGCTGTACAGGCAGACAGTTCATCGCAAAAAATAGCCCCGCTAAATGCAGATACCATAAAAACTTTACCTGCGGTAAAAGATTCTGTTGCCGGGCCACGTTATGAGGTAATGGGCGGATCTTTTAAAGATGCTAAAGAAGCAAATAAAGCTATCGCTAATTATAAAAAACTTAAGATAGAGGCACGTGTTGTTACCGATGCGCCAGGAAAAAGAGTTAACCTAACGTTGGGCACATTTAAAACACATGCCGAAGCTGAGGCTGCACGCAAAGCATTAATTGCAACAAAAAAAGTTAAAAAGGATATATACATTAAAGAAATCAAACCAAAACTATGACGTTATTATTGCAGGTTACAGATACCGCCGCAAAATTAATTGATACTGCACATCAAACTACTCAACAGCTATCACAGCAAATACCAGAAGAAGAACTACGTTTTGGCGACCTGCTTATAAAGGGCGGTTGGGTAATGGTACCAATAGGTATACTGGCTATACTGGGCCTTGTTATATTTTTTGAACGTTATTTTACTATCCGCAAAGCATCTAAAAACGAATCGCATATTATGACACAGGTTCGCGGCAGTATCATGTCTGGCAACCTGCAATCGGCCATAGCTATTTGCCGCAACAGTAACTCGCCGCTTGGCCGCATGCTCGAGAAAGGTTTACTGCGCATCGGTCGCCCTATTAAGGATATCGAAGGTGCTATTGAAAACGTGGGTAAGTTAGAGGTATCCAAGCTCGAAAAAAACATTGGCATCATCGGTATAGTTGCCGGTATTGCCCCAATGTTTGGTTTCCTGGGTACTATTGCCGGTGTGATCAAGATCTTTTATGATATATCAAAAACCGACAACATCAGCATGGGTGTTATATCCGGCGGTTTATATGTAAAAATGGTTACCTCAGCTGCCGGATTGTTTGTGGGTATCATTGCTTATGTATGCTACCACATACTTAATATGATGGTTGATAAAGTGATTTTGAAACTCGAAACAGATGCAATTGAATTTATTGACCTGTTAGAAGAACCAAGCAAATGAATTTAAGAAAAAGACAAAGGGGCGCATCGGCAGAGGTACATACCTCGGCCATGAACGATATTATGTTTTTTTTGCTGCTGTTCTTCCTGATAGCATCTACCGTTACCAACCCTAACGTGGTGAAACTGATGCTTCCGAAATCTTCAAGCGGGCAATCGGTTTCTAAAAAAACCATTAATGTTTCCATCGACAAAAACTTAAATTACACAGTTGATAAAAAGCAGGTACCGGTAGACCAGTTGCAGAATACGCTGCAATCATATAAAAGCCTGGCAACAGAACTGACTATTGTGTTATATGTAGACAGGACAGTTGCCATACAGGATGTGGTACAGGTAATGGATATAGCACAAAAATTAAATATTAAACTGGTACTGGCCACCGAGCCAAAAGCAAAGTAGAATCAAGTATCAAGTATCAAGGAATAGTGTTTTAATACTTGATACTCGATACTATATACTTGATACTAAAAATGAATTACAGGGAAGAAAATAATTATCCGAAAGCATTTGCCGCTACTGGTGTCATATTGGGCATTGTAATGGCGTTATGCTATTTTATTGTTTTCCAGATGCCGGTTAAAGAGGAAGATGGCACCGGCGGCATCCTTGTAAATTACGGAACTGTGGACGAAGGCATGGGCGATGATTATATGAGCATTGAAGAACCATCTGTTGCGGAGAAAGCCAATAACACCAAGCCCGATAAGGTTACCCCTGCCCCACCTACTGAACAAAAAGTAGAAGCCGACCAAAGCGATAAAAACGTTGTAACCCAAAGCAATGAGGATGCGCCTGAAGTTGCGGCCAACTCCAAAGCACCAAGCAGCACTGTTGCTACCACCCCTAAGAAAACGGAGGCCAAGCCAACCGTTAACCAAAACGCTCTTTACAAGGGCAAGACCAATAACGGCACCGGCGCGGGCGATGGAACCGGCAGCACACCCGGCAACCAGGGGAAACCAACCGGAACAACGTTAACCGATAGCTATGATGGAACAGGATCTGGCAATGGCGGTAATGCTTTAACTGCACGCAACTTTGTACGCCCTCCTGCTAAACCCGATGTTGCCAATTTTGAGGGCAAAGTAGTGATCGAGTTCAGGATTGATAAAAATGGCAATGTAGTATCTGCCAATGTGGCCCGCGGATCAACTACACTTGAGGGTGATGTGGTTAGTAAGTGCATCCAGGCTGTTTTAAACGCAAAGGTAAGCGCTTCTGCCGGGGCAAGTGATGTACAAACTTACACCCAAACATTTGTGTTCAAGCGGCACTAATAACCCCTCCCTAACCCTCCCAAGGGAGGAAACTATTGTTGTTCACTCACTATTCAAACCAAGGGCCATGTGCGATTCCTTCCTCGGGGAAGGAGGAGGATGGGGTCTGTATCAAGCGTTGCCCCCTTCCTAACCCTCCCAAGGGAGGGAGCTATTTCCTTTATATGAAAAAGGAAGAAGGATGAGGTTTTTTATCAAGCGTTGTCCCCAGCATAAAATTATCTTAAGTTTGCACTTGAGCCCATAGCTATCAACTATGGACTATGGACCATGGACTATAATCAGACCCTCGATTACTTATATACTCAGTTGCCCATGTTCACCCGGGATGGGGCATCGGCTTTTAAGAAAGACCTGATCAACACCATTGCGCTTTGCAAATTGCTGGATAACCCACAGAACAAGTTTAAAAGTATACACGTTGGCGGCACTAATGGCAAAGGTTCAACCTCGCATATGCTGGCCGCGATTTTGCAAACCGCAGGTTATAAAACCGGGTTGTATACTTCACCGCATTTAAGGGATTTCAGGGAGCGCATCCGTATCAACGGCCAAATGATACCTGAACAAACAGTAATTGACTTTGTGGCCGGAAATAGTGTAAACTTTGATCATATAAAACCGTCGTTCTTTGAAATGACTGTGGCCCTTGCATTTGATGTTTTTGCGAAACAGCAGGTAGACATTGCCGTGATTGAAGTTGGCTTAGGCGGCAGGCTCGATTCTACAAACATCATTACCCCCTTGCTTTCTGTTATCACCAATATTGGCTGGGACCATATGAATATGCTGGGCAATACGCTTGAGTTAATTGCAGGCGAAAAAGCTGGTATTATTAAGCCAAATATCCCGGTTATTGTGGGCGAGTATCAGCCGGAAGTAGCGGAGGTATTTGTAAATAAAGCTCAGGAACAACAAAGTGAACTAACCTTTGCATCGGAGGTAAAATCTGTAACAGTATCGGCGGATACATCTGAAAGCGCTTATATTGATATTAAAGCTGATAAATTATCACTGCAGCTTGATCTTACCGGTGTTTATCAGCTAAAAAACGTAAAAACTGTACTAACCGCGGTTGACGAGTTACGCAAACAAGGCTTTGATATTAAAGATGAGCACATTTGCACTGCCTTGAAACAGGTGCGCACGCTTACGGGCCTCCATGGCCGTTGGGAAACCATCAGCATGCAACCCCTTACGATATGCGATACCGGCCACAACCCCGACGGTATAAGCGAAGTTTTGAAAAACATAGCTGCGGTGAATTATAATAAACTGCACTTTGTTATAGGTATGGTAAACGATAAGGATATTACCAAAGTATTGGCTATGCTGCCAAAAGGTGCCATATACTACTTTTGCAAGCCGGATATACCTCGCGGATTAGAGGCAAAAATTTTACAGCTACAGGCAGCGGAATTCGGCTTAAATGGAAACGTTTACGCCGGTGTTAAGGATGCTTTAGCGGCCGCGCAGCGTGCAGCATCTGACAACGACCTGGTGTTTGTAGGAGGCAGCACTTTTGTTGTGGCGGAAATTATTTAAAGTTAAAGATTGCTTTCAGTTTGTGATACCGGTTTAATTAACCTGGCTATAAACATGGTATCGGCCTTGTTGTGGTAACCTGCCAGAACCTTCATTTCTTCCAGTTCCAGGCCTAACTCATTTTGGATAAATTCAACGGCATCTTCGTTTTCACCTTTAAATGCAGAGCAGGTAATATAAATAAGTGGCTTGCCAGGTTTTAAATGCTTGGCAACGTTTTGAGAAATGTTCTGCTGCAGGCGCTTAAAAAAATCAATTTTTTGGGCGTCAAACTGGCTGATCATCTCAGGAGTTCGCCCCCAGGTACCTGACCCACTGCAGGGTGCATCAAGTATGATACCGTCGAACTCATAGTTATATAGCAACTGGTCGTTATTCTGAGTCAGGTCGAGCAGCTTTTTTTGATATTTACGAATACCTGCCTGTTGAAAACGTTCGTCCAGATTAGAAAGGATTGATTCCCGGATATCTGAAACTACCAGTTTAATATCTGGTTCCAAACTGTGTAAAAGCAAAGATTTCCCCCCCGATGCTGCACAGGCATCCCACCAGCTTTCCCACCTGTTTGGATGAAAATAGTCGGCAGTACGTTGCGAAGAAAGGTCTTGAACTTCAAACCAATGCTGCTTGGGAAAAATGTTATCCAGCCGGGTACCATTAGGTAGCGACAAGCAATTATTACCTTCTTCTTTATAAATAATACCGGCTTTATTCAACTCAGCCTTTACCTGCTGCTCAAAACCCTTATTGAGCCTTATGAACAGGTCCGGCTGCACAAATAACGATTTTAAAAACGCTTTTTTGTCGATCCCTGCAGAAAGTTGATCTGTCCACGGGAATACATCATCAAGTTTAAAATCCGCGTGTGATGTTTTTATCAGCGCTATCTTTTCTTCAATATTAAACGAGATGCAGGCTGCCCACTCGGGTTTAAAGTGCTGCAAAAAAGAGTTGGTTTGGGTATTACATAAAAACTCGGCCACCATCAACCGGTCTTCCGGCGGCAGATTTGGCAATGCTTTGCCAAGCCTGAAGTAATTATAGATCAAACGCCCGGCTACCTTACGATCGGTAGATCCCATTTGTTGATTCTGTCGAAAAAAGCCCGGTAAAAATTTACTTAAAGGCACATCCGCAGGGTATTGTTCTAATATCCTGAGAAAGGTCTTCAATTGGTTAACCGCTTTCATTCCGTCTTTTTCAAATAGAAATTTTCGTACTTGAGGATATCTACATGTGAGTTCACCCAGCCTTCGCCACGTTTTTTTATGATATGAAAGCTGTTATGCAGCCCTCTAAAATCATCAAATTCCGGATGGGTCATATCTTCACCATCTGCAAGCAGTTTTGCAAAATATAAGCCCTCATCAAAGCCTTTTATTGCAAAATCTGTAGGCTCTGCCTGGTAAACCTTCCTGTAACTACGTAAAAAGTTAACAGTATTACCGTTTTTATATTCAACCTTGTCTGAAGATGTTATATGTGTATTTAAGCGCTGTAAAAGTGTTGCTTTTAAAAAAGCAAATTTCTCCCAGTTAGGATGTCCGTACAAAGTTACCGGATAGCTTTTTGCCAATGCATCCAGCGAACGTAGCGTAACCATCAAAAAAGCCTGTTTGGTAGACGGCACCACAAAAATATTCTGATCTGAAGTAGATAACTGTTTAACAAGCGGTGTAAGGTTTCCGCGAGATATGGTGGTGGTTATAACCTGTATCTTACGTTTACTAAGGCTATCAACAGTTTGTTTAAAAGGCGATGTATACTGCTTTTCTTCGCTGTAGCCGGATGTTAATATGAATATCTTTTTTGGCTTTTCTTCCTTAACAATGTAGGTGGCCGCTCCCTTGGCATGGTATTCAAGCGGAGGAATAATAGTTACCAGATCGGGGTTTTTGAAGGTAGCAGGTGCAGCAGGTGACAAGGGTGAAACTATTGGTTTTCCCCGTTTTCCTAATGTTGATGTAAATGCTTTGATATCCTCAGGAAAGATTGGGCCCACTATCAGGTCGCTAGCTTTTATCTGTGGGTTCAGGCCAAGGCTATGCGCCTGGGCAGCGTCATCTTTAGAATCATAGATATGCAGTTTGAAGTTAGCCCCTTCTTTAGCTACCGAATCAAGCGCCAGCTTAAAGCCCTGATAGTACTCAACAGACATGTTGGCTTTTTCCAAACCGGCACGGCTGAATTTCTGACCCGCTACAGAGTGATCTAAACCTAAGGGAAGGATCAATGAAATTACAGATGGCTTAGCCTCCGAATGCTTAGCTGAAGGCTTATTTACTGGTTTATCTTCAGGTTTTTTGTCGGGCTTTTCAGTTTTAGTTTTAGCTACAGGTTTAGATACCGGCTGCACTTTGGGCGAACAAGCGCCTATAACTGCAACTAAAACTAATATTAACCACTTATTCCCACTCAATTGTGGCCGGTGGTTTCGAACTGATATCATATACTACCCGGTTTATTCCTTTTACGTTGTTGATGATCTCGTTAGATATCTTGGCCAGCAGATCATAAGGCAGATGGCACCAATCGGCCGTCATACCATCTAACGATTCCACAGCGCGCAGGCATATCACATTTTCATATGTACGCTCATCGCCCATAACTCCTACCGAATGTACGGGGAGAAAGATAGCACCAGCCTGCCACACTTTATCGTAAACACCTGCAGCACGCAAATTGTTGATATAAATTGCATCTGCTTGTTGTAATATAGCAACTTTTTCGGGAGTTATATCACCTAATATCCTGATAGCCAGTCCCGGGCCAGGAAATGGATGGCGGCCAAGAATATTTTGATCTATGCCAAGAGCAGCACCTACCTTACGTACTTCGTCTTTAAACAAGGTATTTAGTGGCTCCACTACCTTAAGCTTCATAAAATCAGGCAAACCACCTACGTTATGGTGCGACTTAATGGTTGCCGAAGGCCCTTTAACAGAAACCGACTCGATAACATCAGGGTAAATAGTACCCTGGCCAAGCCAGCTTACCCCCTGTATCTCATGCGCGGCATCGTCAAATACTTCTATAAATACCCGGCCTATAGCTTTGCGCTTTTTCTCAGGGTCTGTCAGCCCGGCTAAGGCATCGTAAAAACGCTGTTTGGCATCAATACCACGTACGTTAAGCCCCATGTGTTTGTATGAGTCTAAAACTGACTCAAATTCGTCCTTGCGCAGCAAACCATTGTCAACAAAAATACAATGCAGGTTAGCGCCAATTGCATGGTGTAATAATACTGCTGCTACTGATGAATCTACCCCTCCTGACAAGCCCAATACCACCTTATCATCGCCTAATTTGGCTTTTAATTCAGCAATGGTAGTTTCTATGAATGAATCTGGCGTCCAATCCTGGCTGCACCCGCAAATGTCAACCAAAAAGTTTTGCAGCAGTTGCTTACCGTCAATACTATGGGTAACCTCGGGGTGAAACTGTATACCAAATGTTTGTGTGCCGGCAATATGATAAGCCGCTACCTTTACACTATCGGTGCTGGCAATTACTTCAAAATCATCTGCAATACGGGCAATGGTATCGCCATGCGACATCCAAACCTGCGAACCAAGCGGTACATCTTTAAACAGGATGGTATCCGGCTTAATGTAATCCAGATTTGCACGACCATACTCGCGGGTGCTGGAGGCAAGTACCTCGCCACCATGGAAATGAGCAACATACTGCGCGCCATAGCAAACTCCTAATATAGGCAGCGTTTTATGATGTTTGGCAAATTCAAAGTGAGGCGCATCGTCCTGACGAACTGAATAAGGACTGCCTGAAAGGATGATACCTTTTACGCTGCTGTCTACCTCAGGAAATTTATTGAACGGGTGGATCTCACAGTAAATATTGAGCTCCCTGACACGGCGCGCGATGAGTTGGGTGAATTGCGAGCCAAAGTCAAGAATAAGGATTTTTTCTTGCATGGGCAAAGATAGCCAATTGTACTGAGATGTGGGAATGGAGATTTGAGATTTTTAGATGTACTAAGAAATTACTTATATTTACCTAATCTTATCAATGTTTTCAGAACTTAAAAAATCAGTTAATTACATCATTTATGAACGAACTACGAGTCCATTTTGGGGGTCGTTTGTATTTAGTTGGTTAATTTGTAATTGGAAAATTATATTGACAATTTTTATTGTTAGTGAGGAAAACCTTGCTGTTAATAAAATACAATACATTTCGGATAATTTCATTGATTGGAAACCGATAGCACTTTACCCGTTTATTTCAACATTGATATTAGTCTCAATATTTCCTTTGCTAAGTAATGGTGCGTATTGGATAACTATCATTTATTCGAAATGGAGACTGGATAAAAGAAACGAAGTAGAGAAAAAGCAACTTCTATCAATAGAGCAGTCAATTGCAATAAGAGTCTCTAATACTCAGTTACAGGAAACATACAGTAAATTAGTTAGTGATAAAGAGGCGGAGATAACCGCTTTAAAAATTCAAATTGAAGAATTAAATCAAAAGCTTAGTGAGCCATCTCAAGTAATGATAGAAAATATTTCTAGAAATAGTAAAAAAATGGAAATTGAAGAATGGAATAGTGAGTATGAATTATTTAAAGACTCAGCCGCCTTTAATGACTTTCAAAAAATCTTGTACGACGTTAATAGCAACAGATCAATAACAAACTACAGTACTCCGCCCTCTTCGATGGTGTATTTCCAAAGCCTTGGTTTAATTAGGAGAAGTGAGTCTAGGGCTAGTCAAGAACTTACAGATAAAGGTTTGCATTTTTCTAAAATATTTAATAAAAATAAATTTGAGACCAAGCATATGTAGTCATCAATTTTTATACTTCAAAAACTTACCCCTATCCTAATCGCATGATTAGCCTTTACCACATCGTTATTAAAAGATGTGCCATACATAAGCCTTAAGCCCAAATTGGTTTGGAAACCAAAGCCCAGCTCGGTATAATTTTTCAATGCCGGCGTAGTAAGGTAATTTACGTCAATGATCTCCTGTAGTTTCAGTTTGCGGATAAGCGGTATTTTATTGGTAAACAGGCCGGAGAAATTATGCTCTAAATGCGCTTCCAGGTATTTATCGCCGGTGCTGAAACGGTAATAATCCAGCAGCAAAAACTTGCTGATACCAGCCTGGTAAAATAGTACCTGGTTACCCGAAAAATGCCGGTAATCCGTGTAATTGATATTTTTAGCTTCAAAGAACTTACCTGCACCTACATAAAAGGATGTTTTGCCATAGTAGCCCATAGGTATGTCCTCTTTAGAGA
The DNA here is from genome assembly GCF_042676805.1 of Mucilaginibacter litoreus. Taxonomy (NCBI): domain Bacteria; kingdom Pseudomonadati; phylum Bacteroidota; class Sphingobacteriia; order Sphingobacteriales; family Sphingobacteriaceae; genus Mucilaginibacter; species Mucilaginibacter litoreus. The sequence continues at coordinate 657,884 of NZ_JBHTHZ010000001.1, forward strand.
TATCCGCCGAAATAAGATTATAATCAGCATCGGAACCAATTATATTTTTAAGCGCTCTTGTAAAGCTAATGCCTATCGTTGGATATTTAGATGGAAGGTAACGCCTGCCGGTTGGATAGGTTTCATATGCATTACTGAAATCATAAGTGGTACGGAAGCTTACCTTGAATGATTGATTGTCTGGAAACAACGGCACATCCGCGTCAGGCACTAAAGGGTTGTTTGACGTAAACTCATGGTCTTTGGGATGAAAAAAGCTGTAATCCGTAGTGTTCGACAACCATTTGCGGTTAGCCCATTCCACACCAGCGCTGGCTTGCCAGCCACCGTAAATTCGCTTTGATAAGCCAATAGACGCAAACTGCTTTTGATAAAGCTTTTCAAAATTTTGCCGGTTAAACAATGTGTAAACCGAGTTTAGAAAAGGCGATATGGGCTCCCAGTTGTTCAGATCTGTCACTGTTGACCCACCCGCAATGTTCAGACTAAAAGAACCGACAGGGAAGCTAACACCCGCGTTGGCATTAAGGAGTTTATTAGAGAACCCATAGCGCACGTTACCATAAACATTAAGGTATTTGTTATTGATGCTATCTATCTGTTTGGTAAATGAGCCGCCGTAGCTTAGCGCCAATCCCTCCACGGTATTATACTGTACGGCGCTTATTAATGAATTTAAATTAAAATATTCGTGTTTGTAACGGTTACGATGACGGTAACCGCCTATAGTGAGTTTAAGCAGATCAAGCTTGTTGTTTTCCCGGTCAAGCGAGTCGAGGTAAGCTTTTGATTCGCGTTTGGTGGCCAGCGCCTCTTTTTTCTTGTAATCTACCAGTTCTTCCTCGGTCAACGGGATTGGGCGTTGCCGGCTCCAGTAAGTTGAATCTTTTTTATTGATGCCTTTGGTAATGCGCAGCACTTCGGTAAATTGCTTTTTATCCAGTTTTAGGTCAATCTCGTAGTCCTTGTAAAGCGATATAAAGTAACCGCCCAGTTTAAAGCCAAATAAACCGCCGGTGAACTCAAATTTTAACGATGATGGCATCCAGACTTTACCCGTAACCGGCACAAATTGCTGGTCAATACGCAAGGTATCTACAAAGTTGATATTGGCTTTCTTGGTGATATACAACGACAAGCTTTGCAGCCGCCAGCTATCTTCCAGAATGTAAATGTAGCCACTGAAACAAGGGTTATTGTCGTTGCGAGGGGTGACCTGTATTTTGTTGATGGTTTCACCATTTTCTATGGTAGCGCCAATGAGTTTATACTTGTAATACGATAAGGCATTATCTGCAATAGGCGATATAACCGGCCGGTTGCTTATGCCTTCCCAGTTCTGTATACTTTCATAAAAGTTTACCTGCATATCGCTGGCCCTGTTAAAACTAAAAGCCTTGTTACTGCCAGATACCTTTGACGAAATCATTTCCTCATGTACCTTATCCGGCCGCATAAAGCTATACCGGGATTGCGATTCTGAGAGATAAATTATTCCTTTCCTGTTTGAGTCGAGTCCGTTCTCGCGTGCAAACTTTTGCACATCAAATCCTAAGAACTTTTTCGGCGCCGAAAGCAGCCTCTGCAAACCTTTTATATATACTTCACAGGTATATGCATTTACCTCGTTCAGATAAGTTTTGCGCTTTTTGATCGCATTGCGGATAATGGCATAAGCAGGGTCTTCCCCACCCGACCGAACAGACACCTCCTTTAATTCATACTGCTCTGCCTTTAAAACAACATTGATGGTTTGATTGGCTTGCAGGTTTACACTACGGCTCTCCTGCCTGTAACCTACCGCCTTATATTGAACATTGTACTCCCCTGCCTTAAGATTAAGGCTGTAACCGCCCTCGCTATTTGCCGACGTACCCTTTGTAGTGTTACGGATGTAAACCGTAGCAAAAGGCACCGCGTTACCGGCATCATCTGTCACTTTCCCGCTGAGCGTAAATTCTTGTGCAAATAATATTGATGAGCATAAAAGTAAGAGGACACTAAGGCAGGCTTGTTTCATTAAGAGTTAGTTTTCGCAAATATGTACGTATTCCAGTAAAGTTATTAGATGCCTAATGTTAATGTTTGTTAAACAAAAAAGGCGTATTTGTTCAGAATACGCCTTTATAAGCTCAATTTGATAGGTTATTTTAAGATATTCTCAATCCTTTCTAACTCTTCGGCAGAAAAATCAACATTTTCCAATGCCTTAAGCGAGTCGGCCAGTTGTTCAGGCTTGCTGGCGCCGATAAGTACAGATGTAACGCGGCTATCCTTTAGCAGCCAGGCCAATGCCATTTGAGCGAGTGTTTGCCCGCGCTGTTCTGCCAAGGTGTTCAGTTGCTTTATCTTAGCGATAACTTCATCAGTAACCTGGCTGGTTTGCAGGTAACCGGTTGATTTAGCTGCACGGGAATCTTCAGGTATACCATGCAGGTATTTATTGGTTAACAGGCCTTGTGCTAAAGGTGAGAACGGTATACAGCCAACGCCGTTTTCTTCCAATACATCCAGCAAGCCTTGCTCCGGCTCGCGCACAAACATCGAATATTTTGGCTGATGAATAAGGCAAGGTGTACCTAATTCCTTTAAAATAGCTACAGCTTTTGCCGCTTCTTCTGCCGGGTAGTTTGATATCCCTGCATACAGCGCTTTTCCCTGGCGTACTATCAGATCAAGCGCTGCCATGGTTTCTTCAAGCGGCGTTTCCGGGTCAGGGCGGTGGTGGTAAAAAATGTCCACATAGTCAAGCCCCATGCGTTTTAGGCTTTGATCCAGACTGGCAACCAGATACTTTTTAGAACCCCAGTCGCCATAGGGGCCGTCCCACATTGTATAGCCGGCTTTGGTAGAGATAATCATTTCATCGCGGTAGCCCCTAAAATCTTCTTTCAGGATCTTTCCAAAGTTTTCCTCGGCGCTTCCCGGCGGCGGGCCATAATTGTTGGCCAAATCAAAATGGGTTATGCCGCTGTCGAAAGCCAGGTGCAAGATCTTGCGGAAGGTTTCCATTACGTCCACATGGCCGAAGTTGTGCCACAGGCCAAGCGAAATTTCAGGCAGTTTAACACCGCTTTTACCGCAACGGCGATAACGCATTGTATGATATCTTTCAGCAGATGGTAAATAGGTCATAATTAATATTGGTAATGTTTTACGGTAAATGTAGTAAAGTAAAAGCAGTATGGTTAATCTTTTTAGCTAACCACACTTCGTTAAAATATGTTAAAGCCTCAACATCCTGTTTCGGAACCTTTTATATTCGTGAAAACCTTAAACTCATGTTGCAAAACTACTTTACCATTGCCTGGAGAAATATAATTAAACACAAGCTATTTTCGCTTATCAACATCTTTGGCCTGTCTGTAGGCATTGCTTTTACCCTGCTTATTGCCGCCTATGTTTGGCACGAAGTAAGTGTTAACCACGATCTACGTAATGCCGATAATCAATACATCATCCAAAGCAAGTGGAAAGATCCGAATATGGGCTACGAACTTACTGCCCTTGCACCCATGCCAAAAGCTTTAAAAAATGAATATCCTAACCTGGTAGCCAATTATTATCATTGGGATGGTGTTTCATCAACCGTCTCCAGAGGTGATAAGCATTTTAGGGAAAGCCTGCAAATAGGCGACAGCACCTTTACTACCATGTATGGTTTCAAGTTTCTTTATGGCGATTCAAAAACCGCTCTTAACCAACCCTTTACCGCTGTAATAACCCAGCAAAGCGCTATAAAATACTTTGGCAAAACAGATGTTGTAGGACAAACGGTTACCATAGACAGCTTTAACGGCGACAAGCGCGATTTTATGATAACCGGCGTACTTGAAAAACTGCCTAAAAACTCGGTGACTAACGTTATTGATGCCAGTAACAGTACCTTTTTTCTTCCTGCTTCGGCGGCAAAGTATATGGGCAGAAGCCTCGAAGGGTGGGATAACACTGTAGTATGCGGTTTGATTGAATTGAAAGACGGCGTAAAACCACAACAGTTGGATGCGCCTATGCGCAGTCTTATTAAAAGAAATGCATCTGAACAAATTGTGGCGAACCTTACACCGGTACTTGTCCCGCTCAAATCATTTCACCTTGATTTTGGCGACGGAGCGGTCAGGAAGATGCTTTACACATTGTCTTTCATCGCCTTATTTATTCTGTTGATGGCCATTATCAATTTTGTAAATATTTGCATCAGCAGGTCATCGCAACGGATGAAGGAAATGGGTATCCGTAAAGTACTTGGCGGGTTACGCAAGCAATTGATATGGCAATTCCTGGTAGAATCTGTTTTAATGGTTTTTATAGCGACGCTTTTTGCATTAGGTATTTACGCGCTTGCACGTCCGTATTTTGCCAATGTATTGTCAACAGATATCGGCGGCATATTTTCTTTCCCTTTGTACTTCTACATGGTCCCATTGCTGTTTGCAATATTGGTAGGCATAATAGCAGGGCTTTACCCGGCATTGGTATTGTCATCATTAAAATCGATTGATTCATTAAAGGGCAAGCTTGACAGGGTAAAAGACAATGTTATGTTTCGCAAGGGTTTAACTGCGTTTCAGTTTGTCACCGCATCCGTGGTATTGATATCTGCAATAATTATCTCTAAGCAGATCAATTTGTTTTTTGGCAAAAACCTGGGTTATAATAAAGACTACCTGATATACGCGCAGGTACCGCGCGATTGGAGCAAACCCGGCGTGCAAAAAATGGAAGATATACGTTACCGCTTATCTCAAATACCACAGGTAAAAAGTGTAAGCCTTTCCTGGGAGATTCCGGATGGTGGTGCCAGCGGCGGACTAAGCGCGTATAAAACGAGGGAAGAGCCGAGCCAGGCCTTTAACGCGCAATTAATGCTAACCGATAGCTATTATGCCGAAACCTATGGCATACCGCTTTTAGCAGGAAAATTCTTTGAGCCGCAATATATGCAGGCCGATTCAGACAAAGTGGTTATCAACGAAACACAGTCTAAAGCGCTTGGGTTTACCAACGCTAAAGACGCTGTTGGACAGCAATTCAATTCGGTAAACATGGCACCGCTTACCATCTCTGGCGTGGTTAAGGATTTTGTTTTTGGTGGTATGTCGGGTCGTATTATGCCTATGACTTTCATGAACGTTAACCGCAATCCTTATTACCGCTATTTTTCTATCAAATTAACATCCGGTAACCTTGAAGATAATATCGCGGCCGTACAAAAAAAATGGGCCGAGGTTATGCCGGGTGCACCGTTTGAGTATAATTTTATGGATGATGCTTTGGCAAAAATGTATAAAACAGAGCTGCAATTAAAAAAAGCATCATATATGGCTACTGGCTTAGCGCTTATAATTGTACTGTCAGGTGTATTGGGTTTGATATCCCTCAGCATTCAAAAACGCACAAAAGAAATTGGCATACGTAAAGTTTTGGGCTCATCGGTAAGCAATGTGATCCTGCTTTTCCTGAAAGATTTTTTGGGTGTACTAATAGTTGCCGGAATTATTGCCTGCCCCCTTGCCTATTGGATGATGCATAAGTGGCTTAATGGCTATGCCTATAAAATTCCGCTTACGCCTGTACCCTTTGCAATAGCGTTTGTTGCACTGGTTTTGGTTACCTCTGTTTTAATAACGCTACAAACGGTTAAGGCAGCTTTAGCTAACCCGGTTAAAAGTTTAAGAACGGAATAGAATAGAATCAGGATGTCAGGACTCAGAAAACAAGATATAATTTACATAGCTACATCTTGTTTCCTGATTCCTGATTTCGTGCACCTTTCTATAGTCCCGAGTTACTTCTGAACAGTTTAATCGCGATAGCTAAAAGGATAATACCAAAAGCTTTCCGCAGTATTAGCAGTCCCGTTTTACCTAAAAGCTTCTCCAGCCACTTCACATTTTTTAATACCAGGTAAACCACAAGGGTGTTGAGCACTATGCCAACCAAGATATTTTGTGTTTGATATTGTGATTTTAAAGAAAGCAGGGTGGTCATGGTGCCGGCGCCGGCAATCAGCGGGAAGGCAAGCGGTACAATAGAAGCTGCCTCGGGCGCTTCTTCTTTAAAAAAAGTAACGCCCAGCACCATTTCAAGCGCGATAATAAATATTACGATGGAACCGGCGATGGCAAAAGATGAAATATCCAGGCCTATTATAGCCAAAAGTTCATCCCCCACAAATAAAAATACCACCATCAGCACCAATACTGCGATACTTGCTTTTTCCGATTCGATATGGCCTACCTTTTGGCGCAGGTTGATAATGATGGGTATAGCGCCAAGGATATCAATAATAGCAAAGAGGATCATCGTTACAGACAATATCTCTTTAAAAACAAGTGGATGCATAGCTTAGGGTTGCTTTTCTTTTGAAATTAAGCGAAAACTAAACAAAAGTGCAATTAAAATATATAAGGAAGATAAAAAGAATACACTATGTATAGAAATTGCTGTTATTAAGCCCGCAGTAACCGGCCCTAACGTTTGCCCTATTGATGCATAGGCCTGGTTGACACCCATTACCTGCCCCCGTTCATGCTCATCGTTATGATCAGCTATAATAGCATTGAGCATAGGGTTGCGCAGGCCGTTAAACAAACCGTAAATGCCTATCGAAACAGCAAATAATACAAAAGCAGTGGCGAAACCGGCTAACGCCATCATACCTAAACAACATATGGTAGATATGGTTAAAATTATAGATTGTTTGGAAATGATTTTTTTGATAGCTGGTACCAGCATTTGCATCAGGATACCTGTAATACCAAAACCACCGTAAAACAAACCTATTTGAGTTGGATTTAATTTAAGCTGGTCTACACTAAATGTTTGAAAACCTATCAGCATAGTAAACTGGGCCATAGTGAGTAAAAAGCCGATGAACACAGCCGTACCAATAACGGGTTTCTTTAATACAGTTATCAAAGCCGCGAACGTGAAATTGCTTTTACCTGCAGGCTTATTGTTTTTATTTTTATTGGTTTCCTTTAAGAGCAATAATGACAACAGCACGCCTATAACAGCAATCCCGGCTGCAAAAAAGAACGGTACCTTAATGCCGAACTCGCTCAACAAGCCGCCAATTGCAGGGCCTATAACAAAGCCAAATCCAAAGGCAGAACCCAATATGCCGAAATTTTTTGCCCGTTCCTTTGGCGACGAAATATCTGATATCATGGCCTGCGCTACCGATATGTTACCGCCGGTAAGCCCATCAAGTATCCGGGCGGCAAAAAGCATGATTATACTGTTTGCCAAGCCAAAAAGCACAAATGATATGGCTGTACCTATCAAACTGAATATAAGCAACGGCTTGCGCCCCCACTTATCAGATAAAGCGCCTAATACCGGTGTGGCAAAAAATTGAGCGATAGAAAAGGCTGCGGTAAGCAACCCGATGGTTTGCTCGGTTACTCCAAATTTTTTGCCGTATGGGTAAAGTAAAGGTATAATGATACCAAAGCCCATAGAATTTATAACAGCAATTAATACAAGTACCCAGATTATACGATTAACTTTCATCCAATTACAAAAGGCTTAAAAGCAAAAAAGGTTCTGCATTTGCAGAACCTTTTAAATATTGTAATAGATAAATTACTGTTTTTCGAAATCAGAAGCGGTTGGCAGAATATCTCCGGCCGAACCCAGCTTACTGTTCTTTTTGCTATAACCGAAGTAAATTACCAAACCTATTACCATCCATCCTAAAGCACTTAGCTGCGTTTCATGTGGTAAGCCAACAATCATGCCTGCGCAAACTATTATACCCAATATAGGTACCAACGGCACAAGTGGAGTTTTGAAAGGCCTTGGCAGGTTAGGATCGGTTCTGCGTAAAAGAATTACGCCAACACATACCAGAATAAATGCAAACAAAGTGCCTATTGAGGTTAAATCTCCCGCAACGCTTCCAGGAACAAATGCCGCAAACGCACCTACAAAAACAAATAATATCATGTTGCTTTTATAAGGTGTTTTGAACTTTGGATGAAGATCAGAGAAGATTTTAGGTAATAAACCATCGGTTGACATGGTATAAAATACACGCGACTGCCCCATCAGCATCACCAGGATAACTGAAGAAAAGCCCGCTAATATGGCTACAGTAACCATGGTAGACAACCAACCGTAACCATGCATATAATTGCTGATAGCAAATGCTACGGAAGCTTCTTTACCCGACTTCATGAAATCGGTATAGGGAGCAACACCTGTTAACACCCATGAGAAAAGGATGTAAAGGATGGTACAAACTACTAATGACCCAAGGATACCAATAGGCATATCGCGTTTTGGGTTTTTAGCTTCTTGCGCAGCTGTTGATACCGCATCGAAACCAATAAACGCAAAGAACACTACACCCGCACCACTGATGATACCGCCCCAGCCGTGATTAAAGAACGGCAGGTAAGAGTACGTTTTTCCGTCCGCCAGCTTAATATCAGGCGCGTTTGCCGGAATGATATATGGGGTGTGGTTAGCAGGATTAATAAACTGCCAGCCAATGGCAATAAATACCAGTACGATAGCAACTTTAATAAAAACGATGATACCGTTTACAGTAGCCGATTCTTGGGTACCTTTTATTAACAGTAATGATAACACTACAAGTATTAACAAAGCAGGGAGGTTTGCAATACCATGTACGCTTTGCCCGTTTACTATTACAGATTCCATCGGAGAGTGGCACCATTCATAGGGGATCCCTCCTCCGAGGAGCTTATTGGCATATTCGCTCCAGCTAATGGAAACCGTCGCGGCTCCAAGCGCGTACTCAAGTATCAAAGCCCAGCCTATAACCCAGGCAACAATTTCGCCCATGGTAGCATAGGCATAAGTGTATGCACTACCGGCAATAGGGATGATAGAAGCAAATTCAGCGTAACATAAGCCAGCAAAAGCGCAGCCAATTGCAGCTACTATAAATGATAAGGTTACCGCCGGGCCGGCATGTTCACCGGCTGCTGCTGCAGTCCTTACAAATAAACCGGCACCGATAATAGCACCTATACCCAACGCAATAAGGCTGCCGGCGCCAAGCGTTCGCTTGAGGCTGCCTTCCCCATCCGTTGAGGCGGTTAATTGTTCAATAGATTTTTTTACAAATACCTTCATTGTTTAAATTAAAATAATAAGATCAGTTACAGTTTCCCCCAAACGTACTTAAAATTATTGAAAAGTTAAAGCACAGAATGTAACAACACTGTGAGCGGTTTTCACCGAATTAAAAGGAAGTACAACAAGCCTGTTAGTGTTGCTGCAATTAAGAGAATATTACCTTAGGGTAAGGCTTTCCAAATAAACAGCGGGGTTAAAATTATATTTAAGATTATAAGCACTATGCCAAACATCTTGTTAAAGGTACCGGTTTGTTTAGTTAATAGCCACCCAATAAATATCCCACCAACCAAAAGCATTGCAGCATCAAAATATAGCAGATAGTCAGACGTTGGAGGCTCTATATCAACCTTAAGCCAATCAAAAATATCAGGCAGATACAGATAGATATCATATACAGCCAAAAGATAAAGTATAACCTTCTTCATTATCCTATTCAAATGAAAAGCTATCTTTTACCCAGTTCAGCAGCCCGATATCCTTATCCATTTCAATAAGCCGCTCTACATCTTTATCATATTTATGGCCCGGCTCCATTTGGTACTTGGCAATAACCGCTTTTAAAGCATAAACGCTGGCCTCGTCCTTATCAAATTCATATTGATGAAGTATAGCGTATTTGCAGTAATGCGCAATGTAAATGAAACCTAATTGCGGGTTAGCGTCGGACAGGTCCATAATAGACTGCCTCAATTGGATAGTTACATTAGGTGTGCCCTGGGCCCAATCCAACACAAATTGCGAGGCTGCATCCAGCTTCTTATCCTTGGCTGACCAATGGGTGCGCTGTAACCAGTCCGTAGCCTTAATAACCTCCGGCTCAAATTCGCTAAAGTTGGTTTTACTGGTGAAGTGATACCTGGGAACATCGTACGTTTGTGCCAATGCGCTTATAGAAAAACACAGCAGCAATAAAAAAAGGGTCCCGTTTACTTTTTTCATCTTATGCACTGGTACTAAGATAATTGTATTTTTTTAAGAGTGTGTAAACGCATCCATAATTTTCATGAGCGTTACTGCTTCATCAATAGTGCAGGGATTAGGTCCTTCTCCCTTGAAATAAGATACTATCTTAGCTATCATGGGCTGTTGAATATGCTCGGGATGAGTAAACGTTTCAGTCTGCACACCAGCCTCTGTTTTGCAGGTTACAAAGTTCCCAAAAAACGGAAAAGTGATCTTTCCTTTTGTTCCCACTATCTCGCAGGTATCCACCGCTTCGCTTCCGGCAACGTTAAAACACCAGGAACCGTTTACAACCACTTTGTTTTTAAAAACTATCTGCCCGCATACATGGTCATCAGCAGGAGTTTTACCACTTTGATTAAGGCTATAACCGCTATATACTGCAGGTTCGCCAAAATAATACAACATCAGGTCTAACTGGTGCGGCGCCAGATCATGAAAGTAACCACCGCCTGATACATTAGGTTGCAGGCGCCAGTTATCAGCCGTATCATTGCTTTCGCCGATATGCGGATGTTTCCACATACGTATTTGTACCGTACGTATATCTCCAATTACATGATCGTCTATCAGCTGCTTTACATGCAAAAACATAGGTAACGCACGCCTGTAATGCGCCACTGTTAGCTTTGCACCTGCTTTATGCACCGCATCTGCCATTCGCCGGGCTTCGGCAGCATTAAGTGTTACCGGCTTTTCAACATAAACGGCAAGTCTTTTTTCAATAGCACGTAAAGCATACTCCAAGTGCGAGCTTGGCGGTGTAGCGATAGACACCGCATTAACTTCAGGGTCATCAAGCAGTTGTCCGGCATCGTCGTACCAGCGATCAACGTTGTGCCGTTGAGCATAGTCGGCCGCCTTTACGGCATCGCGGCGCATAACGGCAACTAATTTACTATCCCCAACCTTATTATAGGCCTGGCCGCTTTTCTTTTCGGTTACATTGCCGCAACCTATTATCCCCCATTTTATAGCCATCATGTTGTTATGTTATTAGTTGAGCATTGTCATCAATTCATCATCGCTGATGATGGGAATGTTCAGCTTATTGGCTTTTTCCAGCTTTGATGGGCCCATGTTTTCGCCGGCTACCAGGTAGTTAAGCTTTGCCGATATACTGCTTAATATTTTACCGCCATTTTGCTCGATGATATTCTTCAGTTCATCGCGTGAAAACTTTTCGAAAGTACCGGATATGATAAAGTTCTGACCGGCGAATTTATCGCTTGCCAGCACTATCTCTTTCTCCTCGGCAACAAACTGCAAACCTTGTGCGCGTAGCTTCTCAATTTCCTGCTGATGTATAGGACTATCAAAATACTCGATTATGCTTTCTGCTATGCGTGCACCTATTTCCTCGGCTGCAGTAAGTTCTTCAACTGATGCAGCCATCAGCTTGTCGATATTCTTAAAATGTGCTACAAGTTTCCTGGCCACTGTTTCGCCTACATACCTGATACCTAAACCGAACAGCACCTTTTCGAACGGTTGCTGTTTGGATTTTTCGATGCCATCCAGCATGTTATTAATGGACTTCTCCCCAAAGCGGCCTAATTGCTTCAACTGATCGGCGTGTAGATGCAGATCGTAAAGGTCGCTGATGTGGCGTATAAATTTCTGGTTGTAAAGGGTTACAATAGTTTCGTCGCCAAGCCCATCAATATCCATAGCCTTTCGACCAATGTAATGCTGTATCTTACCTACTATCTGCGGGGGGCAGCCATCATCATTTGGGCAGTACCATGCCGCCTCGCCCTCTGTACGCAGTAAAGGTGTATCACAGGCTGGGCAATGCGTTACATATTTTATAGGTTTGGCGCCGGGTTTGCGTTTATCCAGGTTAACGCTGATGATCTTAGGGATAATCTCCCCCCCTTTTTCTACGTAAACCGTGTCATGTTCGTGCAGTTTAAGGCGTTCGGTTATCTCATCGGCGTTATGCAGGGTCGCCCGCTTAACCGTTGTACCGGCAAGCAATACTGGTTTTAAATTGGCAACCGGGGTAACAGCCCCTGTGCGGCCTACCTGGTAAGTAACTGCTAATAGCTCCGTTTCTACCCGCTCAGCTTTAAATTTATAAGATATGGCCCAGCGCGGCGACTTTGATGTAAAGCCAAGTTCCTGCTGCTGTGAGTAGTTATTTACTTTTATTACGATGCCATCGATATCATAGCTCAAATCATGCCGCGCGGTATCCCAATGATTTATAAACTCCAGTACGCCATTGATATCGCTGCAAAGCCGGCTATGGTTATCTACGTTAAAGCCCCATTGCTTTACCGCCTGCAAACTTTCCCAGTGTGTTTTAAAGAGCTGTTTTTCTGTATATAAGCCATACAAAAAGCAATCCAGGGGGCGGCGTGCCACCTCTGCCGAGTCCTGCAGTTTTATAGTACCCGAAGCAAAATTGCGTGGGTTGGCATAAGGCACCTCACCGTTATCAATACGCTCTTTGTTGAGGCGCTCAAAGGCTTTAAGGTGCATAAAAACTTCACCGCGTATCTCAAACAGATCAGGGTAGTTACCCGGCGCCAGCTTTTTAGGTATGGTGTGTATGGTACGAACGTTGGTAGTCACTTCATCACCCTGTGTGCCATCGCCACGGGTAACTGCACGGGCCAGCTTACCATTCTCATAGGTAAGGCTCATAGAAAGGCCGTCAAATTTCAGTTCGCAAACATACTCGAAGTTATCGCCAATAGCTTTACGGATCCGCTGATCAAAATCTATCAGTTCCTGCTCGTTATAAGTATTACCAAGGGACAGCATCGGCCAGCGATGCTTTACGGTAACAAACTCTTTGGTTACCTCGCCACCAACGCGCTGGGTAGGCGAATCAGCATCTGCAAACTCAGGAAATCGCTTTTCAAGCTTGTTAAGTTCCTCAAGCTTTTTGTCAAAATCATAGTCGGAAATAGTAGGCATGGCCAGCACATAATAGTTGTAATTGTGCTGTTTAAGTTCGGCCGTTAATGCCTGTATCTTTTCTTTTGCTTCGGTAGGCGACATGAAGCGAAGATAGATTTTTTAGACCAAAATTATAGTTGATAGTTCATGGTTTCATAGTAAGAACTTCTCTATGAACCATGAACTATTGCCTATGATCTATTAACTATTGTCTATTTACTAATAACTTAATACTGCTTCTACCGGATAGTGGTCTGAGGGTACCCGGCCATGATAAGTATTGGTAAGAATGCCGTAACGTGTTACCTTAAAATCCTTGGTTACGAATATATGGTCGATACGTTTATCACCATCGGTATTTGCGTTAAAATCGTTAAAGCTGTTGCTTGGATCCAGCTTGATTGGCGATAGTACATAAGTATCTTTCAGTACGCCAGAATTATTGATGACCGCGTAGCTATCAGAAGTTTGATCAACATTAAAATCACCGGTTAAAATGGTTGGCGTATTTCCTGCCATTTCTTTGATTTTTTGCAACACCAGTTTAGCACTTTCCCTACGGGCAATTACACCAATGTGGTCCATGTGCAGGTTGAAAAAGTAAAAGGTAAAACCGGTTTTAATTTCTTTAAACTGCGCCCAGGTACAAATACGCGGCAATACTGCATCCCACCCTTTGTTTGGTTTATCAGTAACCGTAGACATCCAGAAGTCGCCGGTTCTAACCAGCTTAAACCGGTCGGCTTTGTAAAATATGGCAGAAAACTCTCCCGCTTTTTTACCATCATCGCGGCCAATGCCAACCCATTTGTAACCAGGCAAGCTATCAGTCAGATCGGTTATCTGATGATATTTTAGTTCCTGTGTGCCAAAAACATCAAAGTCCTGAAAACGGATAAGTTTGGCTGCCCATGGAAAACGCTGCCCCCATCCATTGCCAGCGGTAGAATCGCCCTTATTGGCATTACGCAGATTATATGTGCCGATGTTTAACTGGCGCTGCTGGGCATCTGTAATGGTAGCTGTACATACGAACAGCGTCAAAATAAGTAGTCGGATTTTCATAGTGCAGGTAAAATATATTGCAACAAATTAAAGCATTATTAAATTTGGAATATAGATGCTTGTCATAATTGTTACACTTCGCCTTCCCTTTTACGCAAAAACCACTCGGTACTTAAGAGCAGCAATAAAGCAAAAAACACCCATTTCAGGTCGATCAGATCACTGTAGTGCTTATCCTCGTACTCAATAGTTTTAACATTCTCATTTTGCCTGATAAGCTGAGCAAGGTGGCCGGCCTGTGAAGGGTAGAGCATTTTTCCGCCCGAGCCTTGTGCTATGCTACGTAACAACTGATGATTGGCAGCACTTTGTTTAGCCTCCAGGTTGAGTTGGGTAACAGTTAGCCTTCCGTTAGCTGTAAAACGCTGTTTGCCTAATGTGGTTGATGCGGTGTAAGTGTATTCGTCTACCGGCAATGGGCCTGCATTTAGCTGGTAACTGTTGCCGTTGCGGCTGAAAACAAAGCTATACTTTTTGCTGTCGGTGTTTTTTAACTCAATGCTTACATCGGGTGTATTTATCAGCTCAAGGGCATCATTATAAAGCTCAGCGTTAAGCAAGATGTCCTCACCTTCGTCAAATACATTCTTTGATGCATAAACCCTGAAACGCTGGCGATTAGCATTAGCTGTAAGGTACTGTATAGCTTGAGTCAGCAATTCTTCAGTAGCGTGATGATTGCAATACTCGCGGTATTCAGCCAGTTGCCAACGCCATAAGCCTTCGGCAGTAAGCACGGCCGCCTTTTTGCCGGTGTTGCCGCTAAAAGCCAATAACGGATAAGCAGTGCTTACATTACCTATTTTCTGCTTCAGCAGCACTAATGCATCGCCGTTGATCTCATAATTTCCAAACGCAGCCATCAATGGGGGCATTTTGGCCAGTTTGTTTTTGGTAGAATCGCTTAAAGTAAAAGCTGAAAATCCAGGTACAGGTTCTGCAAAAACTTCCTGACTTTCGGTGCGCCCGGCAGATACCCTGACCAATTTCTGAGCGTTATTAAATGCCTGCAGATCTGTTTGCGTACCTGCTATGAACCATACAGGTGTCGAGCTTTGCAGAATTGGATTTACCTTGTTATACCCATCAGCCGAAAGCTGGTACAAAATAATCGCACTATAATCGTTAACTTTCAAAGTTCCGGCATCTGCAGTAAGGCTGGTTTTTACCTCATAGTTTTTATTGCTTTCAATTGCTTGCTTAATAACACTTACATCGGGATGTGGGGCATCGTACAATAACAACACTTTTTGGCGGGCATCCAGCACCTCCACATAAATGGTTTCAGTATTGTTTTGCACCGACAATTCGTTTTTCACCGGCGCTACATTGATGGTGAATCTGCGTACGCCCTTCTTATCGGCATTAAGCTTTATGGGAATAACCTCTTTGTATGCGGATGAGTTAACCGTAATATTTTGAGAATAAACCTGGCGACCGTCTTCTGCAACCGTCAACCGCATTGTTTCGCCATTACTTTGATAAGCCTCGGCCAAAACTTCAATTATAAAATCGTTTCCTAAAAATGCGGTTTTGTTGTAGTTTACGTTGCTGATAAGCAGATCTCGCCGGGGAACAGTATCACCAAGAGCTATTGTATAAATTGCGCTTTTGAAATTCTTGGCTTCGTAAGATGGATCGGCGCCTACATTGTAAAGGCCATCTGTAGCTAATATAACGGCGCCTATGTTTCTATTAATATACCTGTCATTCAGTTGATGTAGTGCGTTTGAAATGTCCGTTTGCTTACCGCTAAAAGAAAAATCCAGGTTGTTGTGCAGGGTTTTGTCAAAATGGGATTCCTGTACCTCATATTTATCACCAAGCTGTTTTTGTAGTGAAGTTAAGGCATTTGTCCAGCTATTTGCAGATACTGAATCTTTAAATAATTTGATCGACTCTGAATTATCCTGCGCCACCAACACCAGCGGCTTTTGTGCTTGATAACTGGTTGATTTTATCAAAGGGGATACCAGCAGCAACGCAAGAATAGTAACAACAACTGCCCTAACAGCAAACAAGATATAGTGCAGCGTTTTGTTTAGCTGCACCGGTTGCCTGTACATCAACCATGCGTATAGCAAACCAACAACAGGGCATAATAGTGCCCACCAGCCGGAAACCGATCCCCAGGTAATTGACATCTGTTAATGAATTGCTTGTGATGAATTGTTAGACAGGCACATAAAACCCATACCCGCAAAATGCAAAATTATTGTGAGGTAACAGAACAAAACTTTATACGGATAGGTCCTTTAATGTGGTTCACGTCTACCGGTTCGCCTTTTTGAGTAATAATGATTTTTCCTTTTTCTTGCAATGTTATGGCTGCCGCACGTACCTCATCCATATGTTTACGCCAGTCTGCCGGGAACAATGCTCGCGCGATTTCGCTCGGGCAAACGGTCTTATCCGGTGCGCGCTCGGCAGCCATGGTAAGGACGGTATCAGAAATTGATGAATTGGGCATGTAGCTAACAAAGAAAAGGGGAAATAGCTTTAATATTGAGCATATACGTTTATGAATACCGCGTTTTGGGAGTTACGAGGCAATCTCTTCAGTTCTTAGTTAGGAACGGGTGTGCTTTATGAATCGTCAGTGGATGTTCATTTCTTTTTTTCCGCTAAAAAGAAACGAACCAAAGAAAAAACTCTGCGGCCGCGCCAGCTTGCTTTTAAAAGTTAATGCTTTGGCAGTGCCTGTACTACCCGCAATCTGCCAATGCCGCAATTTGGAAGGTATCGTTAGTTTTGTCTCCACGTCTTTGCGAAGAACGAAGCAATCTCTTCAGTTCTACGTTAGGAATGGGTGTGCTTTATGAATCGTCAGTGGATGTTCATTTCTTTTTTTCCGCTAAAAAGAAACGGATCAAAGAAAACTCTGCGGCCGCGCCAGCTTGCTTTTAAAAGTTAATGCTTTGGCAGTGCCTGTACTACCCGCAATCTGCCAATGCCGCAATTTGGAAGGTATTGTTAGTTTTGCCTCTACCACGTCTTTGCGAGGAACGAAGCAATCTCTTCAGTTCTTCGTTAGGATTCTTTGACTTGGTGGTAAAACTCAATTCAATCGAAGAGCGATGGGTCGACGAAAAACCGGGGCCGATGGTCGAGGTTGTGCGGAGGTAGGATTTTTTCGTCTTGATTTTTTGCTTCCTTTTGTATCAAGACAAAAGAAGTAGCCTCCGCGGCAATGAGCGGACGAACGTTAATTAAAGCACAAACGCTTAAAAACTCTTAGTTAGGAACGGGTGTGCTTTATGAATCGTCAGTGGATGTTCATTTCTTTTTTTCCGCTAAAAAGAAACGAACCAAAGAAAAAACTCTGCGGCCGCGCCAGCTTGCTATGAAAGGCAATGCTTTGGCAATGCCTGTACTACCCGCAATCTGCCAATGCCGCAATTTGAAAGGTATCGTTAGTTTTGTCAGGCCCAAAACTTCTTCACCACGTCTTTTCGAGGACCGAAGCAATCTCTTCAGTTCTTCGTTAGGTTTCTTTGACTTGGTGGTAAAATTCAAATCAATCGAAGAGCGTTGGGCCGACGAAAAACCGGGGCCGATGGGTGAGGCTGTGCGGGGGTAGGATTTTTTCGTCTTGAACTTTTGCTTCTTTTCTTTCAAGAGAAAAGAAGTAGCCTCCGCGGCAATGAGCGGGCGAACGTTAATTAAAGCACAAACGCTTAAAAATTCTTCGCTTAGAACGGATGTGCTTTATGAATCGTCTGTGGATGTACATTCCTTTTTTTCCGCAAAAAAGAAACGGATCAAAGAAAACTCTGCGGCTGCGCCAGCTTGCTTTGAAAGGCAATGCTTTGGCAGTGCCTGTACTACCCGCAATCTGCCAATGCCGCAATTTAAGACAGTGGCGTTAGGTTTGTCATGCTCATTTTAAAACAAAAAAGTCAAAAGCCGCTTTCACAACTTTTGACTTTTTAACTTTATACTTTCGGCTTAACCACTATAACATACCGCCATCAACAGGGATTACCTGGCCGGTAATGTATGCTGCCATGTCTGATGCCAGGAACACACAGGCGTTTGCTACATCTTCTACTTCACCTGCACGTTTAAGCGGGATAGCTGCTGCCCAACCCTCAACCACTTTAGGGTCTAACACATCGGTCATTTCCGTGCGGATAAAGCCCGGCGCTACCACGTTGGTACGAATGTTACGTGAACCCAATTCTTTGGCTACCGATTTAGAGAAACCTATAATCCCTGCTTTGGAAGCGGCATAGTTTGACTGACCGGCATTGCCTTGTACCCCTACTACCGAGCTCATGTTAATGAACACCCCCTTACGGTTCTTCATCATAATTTTTGAGGCGGCTTTGGTAACGTTGAATATCGATTTAAGGTTAACGTCAAGCACTTCGTCCCATTGCTCCTCGGTCATGCGCATTAACAGCCCGTCTTTGGTGATACCTGCGTTATTCACTACAATATCAACAGTGCCAAAATCGGCTACAATATTATTTATCAATTTATCAGCTTCATCAAATTTTGATGCGTCGCTGCGGTAACCTTTTACTTTGGTGCCGAAACTTTGTAACTCTTGCTCAAGCGCCTGGCCTTTCTCTACCGACGACAAGTAAGTGAACGCTACGTTTGCACCATGTTCAGCAAATTTTTCGGCAATTTTGCGGCCTATTCCTTTTGAAGCGCCTGTTACCAGCGCTGTTTTTCCTTCTAATAATTTCATAATTTAAGTATGAGTTTTCGAGTGCGTGAAGGTAAGGATTATGTGGGAAAGTCTGAAACCCGGAAGTCCAAAGTTCAGTACCTAACTATTGCAATATATTTAAAACGGCGGGCAACGCTTTTTGTTAGCAATATATAAGCAAGCTAAATAATGACAGTAGCCAAGATCATCCGCCATCGCCATAAGTACCATCATTACATGAACGACGACCTGAAAGAGGTAAAAGAGGAAACACATTTTAAAATCGTATTCTCCGACCCTGACGAGATGGACCTGTTTAAAGCCTGGATAGCCAAACACGAAGGTGAATACAATTACAACAAGGAGGAAAGCCGCCAGGAAGGCAAATTCCCTAAGGTGCCTATGTTTGACGACGAGATATGCTGGTGCGACATCATGACCTATTACCTGGTACATGTAGCCGGATACAACTTTTACTCGGTAATTGAGCCGTATAAGGGCGAGGTGTATGTAAAAGAAAATGCAGATCAATCAGCAACCACAATTGAAGCAAAGCCTGCAACAGCTAAAACGGCATCACCCAAACAGCAACTTACAGATAAGGATATGGAGTTTGTTGGAAATCCGTCGTAAAAAACAGTTATTTATATACCCGTTTTTTTGCAGTTTATAAATAATCAGCAAAAAAACATAATGTTGAAAATGATGACCATTCTCACCCTAAATCTAAAGAGCTTAGTATTTCTCTGATGTCATATTTGCTTATAGAAGCTTCCTCTGATTTATCAAAAATTGTAATAAGATAAATATCAGTACCCTCTGAGGTTTCTTGAATCACATAAGTTATTACTCTAAAACCACCACTTTTACCTTTGCCTTTAGATGAATCAGCAAGGCGAACTTTATATACATTACCACCATAACTATCACCACTGCGAGGATTTATAAGAAGCGATTCTTCGAGTTGCAACAAGCTTTGCTGTAAGGTGGAGTATTTTTTTAACAACCGCTTTGCTTTTCTAAGAAAGAAAGGCGTTAAATGGACCTTATTTTCCATTTAATAAATCAGACATTTTATAGGAAGCAGACTTTCCTTTTTGAATTTCTTTAACTTCTTTTAAACCAGCTTTAATTTCGGAAAGTACTTTTTCTTTTTTAAGAATACCCTTATCAGTAGAAACTGATAAAACTTCACCACCAAGTTCTTCAACAAACGCTGATAATTTACTTTTTGCTTTTCCCGGAACTTTTATCATCATTGTTGTCATAACTCAAATATAATCAATAGAGCTATAACTTAAATATCTATATTAATTTTTATAGTCCTTCCTGATACTCTTTCTGCAACTCCAATAAACAATTGGCACACAAGCATCCGTCGTACAATTCGCTAACGTATTGCACTTCGTTGATACTTAGCTGCACGGTGCTGCACTGGCATTTGGTATATGCATTGGCCTTGCACTCAAACGGTGCGCTACAGCGTTCGCAATGAAGTATCTCGTGTTTGGCGGAGGTGATCATTTTTTGAAGTCCGAAAGTTGGGAAGACCGTAAGTCCGGAAGATTAGCAATAAAAAATCCGAAAGCAAAGATGAGAAAACATCTTCAACTTTCGGACTTTTACGGACTTTCCTGACTTTCCGACTACTTTAAAACCGGCAAGTCATATATGTATAACGGTATTAGGCAGAGCAGGTAACGCAGCCTTCTTCCATTGAGCAGGTTGGGCCGGCTGGTATTTCATCGGCAACCTGGTTAACCACTTCTGGTATAACAGGCTCCATGTTTTTGCCGCCCTGGCTTTCAATTGTAAATTTAACCGCTTGTGATGCTGCCTGTGTACGCAGGTAATACATACCTGTTTTAAGGCCTTTCTTCCATGCGTAAAAATGCATTGAAGTAAGTTTAGAAGCATTTGGCGAACTAATAAACAAGTTAAGCGATTGCGACTGGCAGATATAAGCGCCCCTGTCGGCAGCCATATCTATAATGTTACGCATCTTGATTTCCCATACGGTTTTGTACAGTTCTTTAATATCGGCAGGTATCTCAGCGATATCCTGGATAGAACCGTTCGCGCTGATGATCCTGTCTTTCATGGCGTTTGTCCACAAGCCGCGGTCAACCAAATCGCGCAATAAGTGTTTGTTTACAATAACAAACTCACCACTCAATACACGGCGTGTATAAATATTTGAGGTATATGGCTCAAAGCACTCGTTGTTACCTAATATTTGCGATGTTGACGCAGTTGGCATCGGCGCAACCAGCAGCGAGTTACGCACGCCGTGGTTCATTACATCAAGGCGCAGGTTGTCCCAATCCCAACGGGTGCTGGCAGGTTTAACATCCCAAAGATCAAACTGGAATTTACCTTCGGACAGCGGCGAACCTTTAAAGGTTTCGTAAGCGCCATCTTTTATAGCCAGGTCTTTAGAAGCGGTCATGGCGGCAAAGTAGATAGTCTCGAATATCTCTTTGTTCAGTTGTTTAGCTTCATCACTTTCAAACGGTAAACGCAGCAGGATAAAAGCATCAGCCAAGCCCTGTACACCTAAACCTATAGGGCGATGGCGCAGGTTTGAGTAACGGGCTTCCTCTACAGGGTAATAGTTGTTATCAATTATCTTATTAAGGTTTAAAGTAGCCTGGTAAGTTACTTCATACAGTTTGTTATGGTCAAATTCGCCATTAATTACAAAACGAGGCAAGGCCAATGATGCCAGGTTACAAACCGCAACTTCTTTATCAGAAGTATACTCCATAATTTCGGTACAAAGGTTTGAGCTTTTTATAGTACCTAAATTTTGCTGGTTTGATTTTGAGTTGGCGGCGTCTTTATATAATAAATATGGCGTACCGGTTTCCACCTGTGCATCTAATACTGCAAACCAAAGTTCCTGCGCTTTGATGGTTTTACGTGCACGGCCTTCTTTTTCGTATTTGGTGTATAATGCTTCAAACTCTTCGCCAAAGCAATCGGCCAGGCCAGGTGCCTCATGCGGGCAAAACAGGCTCCAGTCTTCGTTAGCCTCAACACGTTTCATGAACAAATCTGATACCCAAAGAGCATAGAACAGGTCGCGGGCGCGCATTTCTTCTTTACCGTGGTTTTTACGCAGGTCAAGGAATTCAAAGATATCTGCATGCCATGGTTCCAGGTAGATAGCGAAAGCGCCTTTACGTTTACCGCCGCCCTGATCAACATAACGGGCAGTATCGTTAAACACACGCAGCATAGGGATAATACCGTTGCTGGTACCGTTTGTGCCGCTGATGTATGAACCTGTTGCACGTACATTATGTATGCTAAGGCCAATACCACCCGCACTTTGCGAAATTTTGGCGGTTTGCTTTAATGTATCGTAAATACCATCAATGCTGTCATCTTTCATAGTCAACAGGAAGCATGATGACATTTGAGGTTTTGGTGTGCCCGCATTAAACAAGGTTGGCGTAGCATGGGTGAACCAGCGTTCGCTCATCAGGTTATAGGTTTTGATGGCGCTTTCAACATCCTCTTTGTGGATACCTACTGATACGCGCATAAACAGGTGCTGAGGGCGTTCGGCTATTTTACCATCTATTTTTAACAGGTATGATTTTTCAAGCGTTTTAAAGCCGAAGTAATCAAAACCAAAGTCGCGGTCGTATATAATGCTGCTGTCTAAAAGCTCGGCATTTTTCTGAATGATCTCATAAACATCGTCAGCCAGCAGAGATGCGTTTTTGCCTGTTTTAGGGTCAACGTATTCGTACAGGCGTTTCATGGTTTCAGAGAACGACTTTACAGTGTTTTTATGAAGGTTTGACACTGCGATACGCGATGCAAGTAAAGCATAATCAGGGTGCTTGGTGGTTAACGATGCCGCTGTTTCTGCTGCAAGGTTATCCAGCTCTGAGGTGGTAACACCGTCAAACAAACCTTCAATTACTTTTTTTGCCACATCAATCGGGTCAACCAGTGTGAACCCGTAGCACAGCTTCTCTATGCGTGCTGTGATTTTGTCGAATTTAACCGACTCTCTTCTGCCGTCTCTTTTTACTACGAACATATTGTTTAAGTTTTAGTAGTGAGTAGTTAGTATCAAGTATCAAGACTTTTAACTAACAGATTTAAGTTATTATAAATATTGTAATTAGTACACACCAAGGTATCTTGCTACTTGATACCAGCTACCTGATACTAAAAGTCCTCATCTAATGAGAATGATTTACTTTCTGCGCCGTTCATTACGCCGCTTTTCTGGTAGTCGCCAACACGTTTTTCAAAAAAGTTGGTTTTACCCTGAAGGCTTATCATCTCCATAAAATCAAACGGATTGGTTGCGTTGTAAACTTTTGGATAACCCAGTTCAGACAGCCATCTGTCGGCCACAAACTCAATGTACTGGCTCATCAGTTTGGCGTTCATGCCTATCAGGTTAACCGGCAGTGCATCGGTCACAAATTCTTTTTCTATTTCTACCGCGTCAGTAATAATTTTTGTTACTGCTTCAGTTGAAAGCCTGTTTTCCAACATCTTGTAAAGCAGGCAGGCAAACTCACAGTGTGAACCCTCGTCACGGGATATCAACTCGTTACTAAAAGTAAGGCCCGGCATTAGGCCACGTTTCTTTAACCAGAATATAGAGCAGAAGCTACCCGAAAAGAATATGCCTTCTACCGCTGCAAAGGCAACCAAACGCTCTGCAAAGTTGCCGTTGTTTATCCAGCGCAATGCCCATTCTGCTTTTCTGCCTACACAAGGAACAGTTTCTATAGCGTGGAATAAACGGTCTTTTTCTATCGGGTCTTTTATATAAGTATCGATAAGCAAGGCATAGGTTTCTGAGTGAATGTTTTCCATCATGATCTGGAAGCCATAAAAGCAACGCGCTTCCGGCAACTGCACCTCGCTCATGAAGTTTACTGCCAGGTTTTCATTCACAATACCATCACTGGCAGCAAAAAACGCAAGTACATGCGATATAAAATGCTTTTCGCCCGAATTTAAGTTTTCCCAGTGTTTGATATCGTCGGAAAGGTCTATCTCTTCCGCCGTCCAAAAGCTGGCTTCTGCTTTCTTGTACATCTCCCATATTGCAGGGTATTTGATCGGTAAAATAACAAAGCGGTCTTTGTTCTCTTTCAGCAGTAATTCGGTTTCCTCTTGCATGCCTTTATATTATATTGTTAAAACTCGTTGTCCTGATTTTTTATGTTCATCTATGCCCCAATAATAGCCGACAAGCCTACCATGAGAGTATTTTTCACAAAAGCGAGACATCAATGCCGCGCTTATTTACTCACTTAATTTCACCCTCTCTAAACCCTCTTCTAAACTATTACTTGTTCATCGCCCCATGTATTGCGGAGGCTTATTCCTTTTTTACCGGTAGAAACCGGCAACATAGATGGCCTTAAAAAAATTAGGTACATCAAAGATACTCCATCCAATTATTGACTGTTAGCCTAAGTTTTTAACATCCCCTATAAGTTGTCCACACTTTAAAAGCTCGGGCGAAAATTATTTTATGATGACAAAAAATTCAAGCAGTTAGCAAAGAGACGTTTACAGTGATATTTAAAGTGTTTTAGCGCAAGTAAGAATAATTTTCAGAAAAATTTGCAGGATATAAACATGTTCTTAACATGCTCTAAATCATAAGGTGTGTTATAGGTAAAACGCTTTGAAAACAGTGTTTTTACAAGCGTTTGATGTGTCTTTTTTTGCCTTGAGTTCTCCTGAAATGTTATGTGGAAAAAGATAATCCCCGCCAAAAAATTGGACAGGGATTATTATAGTTTATTAAAAATGCTTTTACTTTTCTAACTCCTCAACCGGTACAAATTTCATTGAAATAGAATTAACGCAATGGCGGGTGTTCTTAGGTGTCATGTATTCGCCTTCAAAAACGTGCCCCAAATGGGCGCCGCAATTAGCACACAATATTTCTGTGCGACGGCCGTCGGCATCGGTTTCGCGCTTTACAGCTCCAGGTATCTCGTCGTCGAAGCTTGGCCAACCGCAAAACGATTCAAACTTATCTTCAGAGTTATACAGAGGCGCATCACAACGCTTACAAACATAAACGCCCTGCGCTTTATTATTTAACAGTTCACCGGTAAACGGCCTCTCTGTTCCTTTGTATAATATTACCCTTTCTTCATCGGGTGTTAATTGATTATATGCCATATTTAATGATTGAATTAATGAATGGTTGAACCAGTGAATAACTGTTCACCTGATCATAAATATACGACAAATAGCCCGGCTTCTTTGTTTGCTGGGCGGATGTTTACACGGAGTTGACTGTTTATCCTAACCCGGAATTAACGGATTTATGGGTTAACCGAATATATAGGGGGTTGTATTTGCTGTCGCGATCTCCCGTCCTTACAAGCATGATTTTCAGCTTCGCTGTCGCGGGCTTTCAGCCCGTAACACAGCATGATTTCAGCTGAACAGGAGGAATTATATAACACTTGTTGCTGCAAGCAATTACTTACAGCAACAAGCTATAGCAATTATCCAATCAGTTGGATCTGTTCTTTGATCTTTTCTTCTATAGCACTGCTTACATTCACCAGGGGCAGGCGCAGCGTGTCGCCGCATACACCCAGGGTTTTAAGCGCCGATTTTACACCTGCCGGGCTGCCTTCGGTAAACATCAGGCGGGTAAACTCTATCATGCTATAATGTGCTGCATGAGCCTTTTTGAAATCACCTTCAAGGCATTTTCTTATCATGTCAGAAAACTGCCTTGGCAAGGCATTACCCACAACAGATATAACGCCTACGCCACCCATTGCTACCATTTGCAGAGAAATAGGGTCATCGCCCGAAATTACCAGGAAGTCTTCAGGTTTGTCGCGAAACAACTGGTTCAACAGATCAAAGCTACCCGAAGCTTCTTTTATCCCGATGATGTTTTTAAACTCCTTTGCCAGCCTTACCGTAGTTTCGGCAGCTATAGATGAACCTGTGCGACTGGGTACGTTATATAATATAACAGGCAGTTTGGTTGCCTGGGCTATTGCTTTATAGTGCTGATAAATACCTTCCTGCGTTGGTTTATTATAATGCGGACTTGCCGACAGGATAGCATCATACCCTTCTACATCAAAAGCGGCAATTTCATTAACAGTTTCGTGAGTGTTATTACCACCAATACCGGCTACCAGGGCAACACGCTTATTAACATACTTTGCAGTGAACTCCCATACCTTCTTCTTTTCTTCCTTGCTCAATGTGGCGCTTTCGCCGGTTGTACCTAATGATACGAGGTACTCCACCCCACCATCAATCAGGTGATCTATCAGCTTTTCTAAAGCCGGATAGTCTACCTGTCCGTCTGCCTGAAAAGGGGTAACCATTGCAACCCCAGTTCCGTAAAATCTGTTCATGTGCGTATGTAATAAAGGGTGCTAAGATAGTAATTTAGTAAATGTGCAGATATGCAAATGTGCAGATATGCAGATGCAGACTGTATTAAAATTGTTTCAAATACGAAGAAAGGTTACAAATCAATAACAAGGCAGCTATATTATTTTATACAACTCACCGCCTTTAGCTCCCATTGCGTCAACAAGCTTCTCCACGGCCGGGTCGCGTTCCAGAACAGGTGCGTGATGTGGTTTAATGCGTGCATCTATAATCAGCGGCCCGCGGCAGCCCCAATGCTTGTGCTCGGTAAAGCTGTTTATGCCATAGATATCATGACTCGGGTTGCTTCGGGTAAAGGTCACCCAAACAAAGTTATTGATGCTGGCAGCAGTAAAGCCTGCATCATCACATAACACTATCAAAGGTAATCCGTTCAGATCCGCTTCACTTAATTGTTCGTCCAGTAACTCTAATATCAGCGGCAAATCGCTTTGCCGGATATTCTTAGGGACTTCTATAGCCAATACGCCCGGCATAACCATTTTGTAATTTATCAACGGTCGCGGTAAGCCAAAACTTTCCGGCAGCTCTGTCCACAATTCACGTTTGATGTCTCCGGCTACCGTAATAGCCACCTTGCTGCCGCTGTTCAGGCCCTCGCCGCTATAATCTAATGTATCTATGGTGGTACGGGTATGAAAGTGAAGGTCGCGTGTCCAGTCGGCACGTTGCAATATATGTTTCAGAAAATCGGCTATGTTATTCACATCCAGCTTCGGGTCATCTTCCTTTGCGGCGATAAACAGGTATTTGGCCAAACTCAATTGCCCCTTACCTAATATATGGTTGGCTATGGTGATGATCTCTGCCGGATGACGCTCTTTTACATAGGGCGTATAACGTTCACTGCCAATTGCAAACAGCAGCGGATGCACTCCGGCAGCATCAACGGCGTTAACAGCATGCAGGCCAGGTATCTCTTTTGGCAGGGCATTGCCGGTTATATTATGTATCAATGCGCCAAAGCTGGTATCCTCCTGCGGCGGGCGGCCAACCACCGTGAACGACCATACAGCATCCTTACGGTGATACACATTATGCACCTTCATCAGTGGGAACGGGTGTTTCAGGCTGTAGTAACCCAAATGATCGCCGAAGGGGCCCTCCGGTTTGTTTTCCATCGGCATAACGGTACCTGTAATTACAAAATCAGCATCGGCAGAAATGCAGAAGCCTTCATTATCATAAAAATACCTGAAACGGCGATTCCCCAGGGCTCCGGCGAAGGTCATTTCGCTTAGTCCCTCAGGTAAAGGCATCACGGCTGCTACCGGATGAGCGGGCGGCCCGCCTACAAATATGCTTACCTTTAAAGGTTGCCCTTTGGCATTTGCCTTTGTTTGATGCACGCCTATGCCCCGGTGCAACTGATAATGCAGGCCTATCTCGCTGTTTTGCAGATAATCGTTACCGGAAAGCTGTATACGGTACATGCCCAGGTTGGCGTTCATAATGCCCGGTTTATCTATATCCTCAGTATAAACCTGTGGCATGGTAACAAACGGGCCTCCATCCATTGGCCAGTTCACTATTTGTGGCAGTTCACTTATCTGTGTACGACCAAAGTTAACCGGCGCATTGCTACTTACTTTCATTGGCAAAGCGGATAAAGCTGTCAGTGCCGTGTTAGCATATTTAAACGGGTGCTTAACAGCTTTTATTGGGTCGTTCTTGATGTCAACCAGCGTTTTTATCTTATCCAGCGTGTCCCTGAAAATAAAGCGAGATCGCTCCAACGTACCAAAAAGGTTAGATACTGCCGGGAATTTACTGCCTTTAACATTTTCGAACAAAACAGCGGGCCCTTCATGTTCAAACACCCGCAGGTGTATGGCTGCCATTTGAAGGTAAGGGTCAACCTCCTGCTTTATACGGATGAGATGTCCGTTTTTTTCCAGATCGGTAATGCACTCCTGTAAACTTTTGTATCCCATTTGGCCCCAAAGATATTACACATTTTGCTGTTTTTACGATATTAATGATGTAACTGGTTTAATGGACTGCTTTCTGATGTGTATTAATTAAGGAACATCCATCCATATAAAACCTTACCTTTACCGTGATTATCATACATAGCCTATGTCTGTACTTGTATTTACTGCTATAATTTTGGTGGGGGCTTATGCTGCCGGATTATTAGGTTCCTTAACAGGGCTTGGCGGCGGTGTGGTTATTATCCCGCTGCTTACTATTCTGCTGGGTGTTGATATCCATTATGCCATTGGTGCGTCGCTCGTATCTGTGATTGCGACGTCATCTGGTTCCGCAGCGGCTTATGTTAAGGAAGGGATTACCAATATCAGACTGGGCATGTTCCTGGAAATTGCTACTACAATTGGCGCTTTAGTTGGCGCGCTGGTAGCGGTTTATATCCCTACACAATATATCGCCGTATTGTTCGGCATCATACTTATTTTCTCAGCATTGATGTCACTTCGTAAAAAGGCTGAGCGTTTCTTATCAAAGCCCACGTACCTGGCTGCTAAACTTAAATTGTATGGCAGCTATCCTGATGGCAGCGGGCAACAAGTTGAGTATGGAGTTACAAGGGTGGCGGGCGGTTTCTCTATGATGTTATTTGCCGGTGTAATATCAGGTTTGTTGGGAATAGGCTCCGGAGCTTTAAAGGTGATAGCCATGGATACTATTATGCGTATTCCTTTTAAGGTATCAACCACTACCAGCAATTTTATGATCGGCGTTACTGCCGCTGCAAGCGCCGTTGTTTACCTGCAGCGCGGATACATCGACCCGGGTATTTCTATGCCTGTAGTGATCGGTGTATTGCTTGGCGCCATGACAGGTTCAAAGATCTTAGTACATACTACATCATCGCGCTGGCTAAGGTGGGTATTTGCCATTGTAGTAACCTTTCTGGCAGGCCAGATGATCTACAACGGGATCACTGGGAAAATATAATGGTGAGTAGTGATTAGAGAGTGATAAATGGTTTACAGATAATAATACAAGTTGATAAAGTTTGTGAATGTTAGGTTATTATTATATTTAGCATTCATATAATATCATTTCAGTTAAAACCAACAACTCACTATTTACCATTAACAACTCCTGCTCCCGTTCACTAAAATGAAACGCCTTTTTACCAATCTTACTTTCCAGGTAATTGTAGCTATATTATTAGGTGTGCTGACGGGCTTGTATTTTAAGGATTTTGCGCCTACTGCACAGCTCATTAGCAAAACTTTCATCAGCCTGATCACCATGCTGATAGCGCCTATCATATTCTTTACCATAGTTTTAGGTATTGCCGGCATGAGTGATATGAAAAAAGTGGGGCGTGTAGGTGGCAAAGCCCTGCTTTATTTTGAACTGGTTACTACCCTGGCGCTAAGCATCGGCGTTGCGGTTGCCAATATCATTAAGCCCGGGGCCAATTTTATCAATACCCATGTTAAGGTGGATGCCTCTAAACTTGCGGCTTATGAAAAGGCTGCTTCGGAAATGAAATGGGGCGAATTCTTCGCTCATATTGTTCCGGGCAACCTGTTTAAAGCTTTTGCCGAGGGCGATATACTGCAAATACTTTTTTTCGCCATACTATTTGGCTTTGGCTTGAGCCGTATGGGGCAGGCAGGGCAATCTGTGATCAACTCGTTCGATAAGCTATCCAAAGTATTCTTCAACATCATGAAGATTGTTATGCGGGTTGCCCCGCTGGGTGCTTTCGGCGGGATGGCCTATACCATCAGCACCTACGGTATAAAAACGCTGCAGCCGCTGGCTATGCTCATGGGGTCAGTGTACCTGACCATGTTCCTGTTCATCTTTGTGGTGCTTAACATCATTGCCCGCCTGTATAAATTCAGCTTGTGGCAATATCTCAAACACATTAAGGAAGAGATACTTATTGTTTTGGGTACATCATCGTCAGAATCGGCCCTGCCCGGAATGATGGAGAAGCTGGAAAAATTTGGCTGCTCAAAATCAGTTGTAGGTTTGGTGATACCGGCCGGTTACTCTTTTAACTTGGATGGTACTACCATCTACCTCAGCATGTCGGTTATATTTTTGGCGCAGGTGTTCAAGATAGATCTTTCCATAGAGCAGCAGTTAACTATCATTGGCATATTGATGCTTACTTCAAAAGGTGCTGCCGGGGTTACCGGCAGTGGTTTTATTGTACTGACATCCACATTGGCGGCTATTAAGATCATTCCGGTTGAAGGCGTCGCCATTTTGTTAGGTGTAGACAGATTTATGAGCGAAGCCCGTGCTATCACCAATGTTATTGGCAATGGGGTGGCCACAATCGTAGTGGCGAAGAGTGAAAAAGAGTTTAATTCACATAACTAAACATGTAATATATGTTTGTTTTTTTGACTCTTCTAAAAGCTGCTTCAATTATTATTTTTTTTGTATTCGCAATAAAAAAAACAGTACCTGCTATGCGTAATGGCGATGGAAAGGCATTAAAAAAAATAGCATTATTATTTCTGGGTTTAATCCTATTTATTGTTTTACTGACAGTGTTTGAATTTGCGCTACTATAGAACCATTTAATTAATCTTAACGGTATCTTTTTTAAAATCAATTTGTGTGGGTGCCTGCGTTGGTTTACGTGTCTGAAACTTTTTATAGCTTTCCTTAATAAACGTTATAAGGTTGTAGTCGGTCATGGCATCAATTTGTGATTGCGGGGGCCGGTAATCCGTCATGAAGGTATTTAAAGAGTCGCCTTTAAGGCGGGTAACCTGGCTTACCAAACCCCGGTTAAAGCGCAGCGCAACATGATTATATTTTTCGCTATTGATCATGTATTGCTGCAGATGATATTGCGGTGTTTTCTTTTTGTTGATTGCTTTAAATATCGAAATAAGGTCCACATTAACAAAGGCAAAAGGAGCGTCGGTAGAACTATGGTGCATCATATCTGTTAATACAGGGCCTTTAAAAGCAAACTCTTTGGCAAACTGGCGCCGGTTATCTATCGAGTCCTGCAGGTAGCGTTTATAAGCTGATATGGTTACCTGGCTAAGGCGTATGCTCTGTGGTATCAGTTCGATCAGCTTGAGCCTGCCGCTAAAAGGGGTTACAGGTATATCCAAAGGCTTATACCCCATGGTTTTGATGTGCAAAGTATCGCTCACATTTTTAATTTGAATACTAAATGCCCCCTGTTCGCTTGTAAATACGTTTGTGCCAGTGGCTGATATCAATATATAAGGCATGGGCTTGTGCGTGTCCTTATCCACGATAGAGCCCGTGACAATTTGAGCGCTCACATTAATGCTTGTGCACAGTAAGCAAAATATAAAAAGGCTTTTCATGATAGCAGGTTGGCTTAGCGTAAAGTTAAACAGTAAAAAGTTATTTATACGTGGTTTAACAATGTTTAACAAATGCTAACCAAACCCTGTACCCTCTTTATGCATAGTTGATTTTTCAAAGTACTGAAAATGTAAATTTTCAAAAATTAGTAGTATGGGTAACTGAGCGAAAGATTTTTTTTTAGCTTTGCCATACAAAAATCAAAAGCCGATGAGCGTTCTCGTTAATAAAGACTCTAAAGTTATAGTGCAAGGTTTTACCGGTAACGAAGGTACTTACCATGCTTCGCAGATGATTGAATATGGTACACAGGTTGTTGGTGGTGTTACGCCTGGCAAAGGTGGCCAAACCCATTTAGACAAACCGGTTTTCAATACCGTAAAAGACGCGGTTGATCAAACCGGGGCCGATGTATCTATCATATTTGTACCGCCTGCATTTGCTGCCGACGCTATTATGGAAGCTGCAGAAGCTGGTATAAAAGTTATTGTCTGTATTACCGAAGGTATCCCTACAAAAGATATGATACAGGTAAAAGAGTATCTGACTGATAAAGACACCCGATTAATTGGCCCTAACTGCCCGGGTATCATTACAGCCGACGAAGCTAAGATTGGTATTATGCCTGGCTTTATCTTTAAAAAAGGTAACGTAGGTGTGGTATCAAAATCTGGTACTTTAACTTATGAAGCAGTTGACCAGGTTGTTAAAGCCGGATTGGGCATCACCACTGCTATTGGTATTGGCGGCGACCCTATTATCGGCACACCAACTAAAGAGGCGGTTGAACTTTTAATGAACGATCCTGATACCCATGGCATCATCATGATAGGTGAAATTGGCGGCGGCATGGAAGCTGAAGCTGCACGCTGGATAAAAGATAACGGAACTAAGCCTGTTGTTGGCTTTATCGCAGGCCAAACAGCTCCTCCGGGACGCCGTATGGGCCACGCCGGCGCAATTGTTGGCGGTGCAGATGATACTGCTGCCGCTAAAATGAAAATAATGCGCGAATGCGGTATCCGCGTGGTTGAGTCGCCGGCTGAAATTGGCGCTGCCATGGCCGAAGAGTTAGCTAAATTAGCATAGATAAAAACAAAGCGAAAGCCTTAATTAAATCAGATCCCGGTTAGCTAATATCCGGGATTTTTTTTGTTTAAAGAATATAATATTAGCTAACAAAAAATCCGGACAGTTAAACTGACCGGATTTTTTATTTAAAGTAAAAATATCTGCTGGATATAATTACTCACCTTTGTTTTTAGTATCCTGAATTTCAAGACGGATCGCTTGTGCTAAGTTCTTAAGGTCTTGCATACCTTTGCGAACGCGGGTACCAGCAGCGCTGTTTCCCTTGTTATAAAATTTGTCAGCATCTGCCTCTAATGATGCAACCAGTTCTTTTACTTCAGTAAATTTTTTCATTGTGACTACTCCTTTAAATTTGAGGTTTATTGTTTTAACTAAAGCTAATCTAAATGCTTTTATCCAAATAAAAAATTTTTTAAATATAAAAACAGTGGCTTAAAAGGGGTTTTTTTCCACATTTCAAGGCTTTTATAGCCTTAAAAGCAGCTCTGTTATAAATGCTTAAACAAGGCGATTACTTATGTTATTGCAGATTTATTTAACAATTTGCTTTTTTTTTATCTTTCGCTTAATTAAAAGGGCAAATAGTTATTAAAACTATATAAATCAGCCTTTTGATATTAAATTAAAAAAACCTGAACGTTAAGCACAGGTTATGAAGTTTCTTAACAAAAAATATCAGGAAGCAATAGCCATCTTGTAAGCACCATCCTTAAGCTTTGCAGCCACTTCAGTAAAAGCATCAAGCGTTTTTTGCACATCATCCAGTGTATGCATGGCTGTAGGTATCAGGCGCAGCATAATCAATCCTTTTGGGATGACCGGGTATACTACAATAGAGCAAAATATACTGTGATTTTCGCGCAGATCGCGGGTGAGGCTAGTAGCTTCTGCCAGGTCACCTTTCAGAAATACAGGGGTAACCATGCTGTTGGTTGCGCCTATATCGAAACCGGCTTCAACCAATCCTTTTTGCAGTGTGCGGGCAACCATCCAAAGATTTTCTCTGAACTGAGGGTTTGCCTTAAGCAGCTCAAAACGCTTTTTAAGCCCCATAACCATAGGCATTGGCAGCGCCTTGGCAAAAGTTTGCGAACGCATATTGTAGCGCAGGTAATTGATGATATTGGTATCTGCCGCTACAAAGGCCCCTATGCCAGCCATTGATTTAGCGAAGGTGCCAAAGTAAACATCTATATCTTTTATACAATCCTGCTCTTCATGTGTACCTGCACCCGTTTTGCCCATAGTACCAAAGCCGTGCGCATCATCAACCAGTACCCTGAACTTATACTTGCTTTTTAGCGCTATAATTTCTTTTAACTTACCCTGTGCGCCAGACATCCCGAAAACCCCTTCGGTAATTACCAGTATGCCGCCACCGGTTTGCATAGTTATACGTTCGGCACGCTGCAATTGCTTTTCAAAGCTTTCTATATCATTATGCTTGTAAACAAAGCGTTTGCCCATATGCAAGCGTACACCATCTATGATACAGGCATGCGATTCGGCATCGTAAACAATAACATCATTACGGTCAACCAGCGCATCTATAATTGATACCATACCCTGGTAGCCATAATTTAATAAAAAGGCAGCCTGTTTACCTACAAAACCGGCCAGGCTATTTTCCAGCTCCTCGTGATGCTTTGTATTGCCCGACATCATCCTTGCGCCCATAGGGTAAGCCATACCATAATCTGCAGCCGCCTTAGCGTCTGCTTCCCGTACTTCAGGGTGATTAGCTAATCCCAGGTAATTATTAAGGCTCCAAACCAAATGTTTTTTACCGTTGAAATACATGTGAGGATGAATCTCTCCCTCGAGCTTAGGAAATGAAAAGTAACCGTGCGACCACTTCTGGTGCTGGCCTATAGGCCCACCTACTGTTTTGTTGATTTTATCGAATAAGTCCAAAATAGTTTTCTCTTAATAAACGTTTGCAAATATACCAGTGGTACAACAGCTATCAAATTATAAACAAAAAAGCCCCTGCAATGTTGCGAGGGGCCTATATAGGGTTTTAATCAATTAGTCGACATTATCATGAAGAAAAGAGTTGTTGTTTCTGATCTCTGTTTTCCCTTCACTATCGGGCAATAAAGAGAACCTGGACACCTGGCTTTCGTCTGACGCAGGTGTTTGCTGAAGGGCAATTTCCTTACGTTTATAAGCAGGCACATTTTCCAGCTCCTGGATGTTACCATTACGCAGTTTCATGCTCAGATCTTTAAGGCGCATAATGCGCTCGCGCGATTTACGTAACTGCTCTTCAATAGATTCATCGGTTTTGCCTTCATCAGCATTTTGTACTTCAGGCTCCGGTTCGGGTTCGGGCTCCTGAACTTTTGCCGCAACCGGCTCAAAATTCATAACGGTTTCTGTCACCTTGAAAGTGAACTCTGTTGAATCGTTTTCTTCAACAGCAGGCTGTTCTTCATTAAGGTTATACTTAACAATGTTATTATCTTTTGCATCCTGCTCTTCGGCACGCGCAAACAAATCGAACAAACCGGTTTGTTTTGGCTCTTCTTTAGGAGTTTTCATGTAAGGCTGAGATACCAGGTCGGCATCGTTTTTAACCGGAGTGATAAACTCGTTTACAGGCTTAACAAGCGGCTCGTTCTCTGGCACCAGCATAGATACTATCTTTTTATTGCTGTTTTCTTTCTCGCGCTCATCTTTAGTTTGGAAACCGGTTGCGATGATAGTTACAGAAAGTTTGTCGCCCAAATTTTCGTCGCGGCAATTACCCCAAATCAGGTCGGCAGCCAAACCAGCTTCTTCCTGGATGTAATCGGTAATAACGCTTACCTCATCCATAGTAACCTCGTTATCGCCAGAACTGATGTTAAGCAGGATATAGCGCGCACCTTCAATCTCGTTATCTTTCAACAAAGGTGAAGCCAAAGCGCCTTCTACAGC
This sequence comes from Mucilaginibacter litoreus, assembly GCF_042676805.1. Taxonomy (NCBI): domain Bacteria; kingdom Pseudomonadati; phylum Bacteroidota; class Sphingobacteriia; order Sphingobacteriales; family Sphingobacteriaceae; genus Mucilaginibacter; species Mucilaginibacter litoreus. The sequence goes on from NZ_JBHTHZ010000001.1 coordinate 693,333, forward strand.
TTTTAAAGCACGGTTTTCACCATCTGCCGAGCAACTGCCCATTATAGATACGCCACTGTCTTTCATTACAGTGCGCACATCTTTAAAGTCCACGTTGATATAACCAGGTAAGGTTATAATCTCTGCAATACCTTTGGCTGCTGTAGTTAATATGTTATCGGCCTGTGCAAATGCCGAGCTCATTGTAAGGTTGCCAAATATCTGGCGTAACCTGTCGTTTGAGATCACCAGGTAAGAGTCTACATATTTCTTTAACTCTTCCATTCCTTCCTCGGCCTGCATCTTACGGCGCTTACCTTCAAAAGAAAATGGAGTGGTAATGATACCTACGGTAAGGATATCCAACTCCCGTGCTGCCTTGGCAATAATAGGGCTTGCACCTGTACCGGTACCACCGCCCATACCAGCTGTAATAAACAGCATCTTGGTATTCGTGCCAAGCATTTGCTTAATGTCATCGATGTTTTCTATAGCCGAATTTTTTCCCACTTCAGGGATAGAGCCGGCGCCCATACCTTCGGTTAAGCTTGCACCTAACTGAACTTTGTTAGGGATAGGGCTTAGCTCAAGGGCCTGCGCATCAGTGTTGCAAATTATGAAATCAACACCGGTGATTCCCTGCCTGTACATATGGTTTACTGCGTTGCCGCCGCCACCGCCAACACCAATAACTTTGATGATTGACGATTTTTCCTTTAACATCTCAAACTGCATAATCCTTATTTTCAGCTATATGTATTTCGATGATTAGATAGATTTTCTTATCGTAATATTAATATTTTTTCCACAAGGTTTATCCACAAATGTCAATAATGTGGAAAAGTTTTCTTTTGTGAATAATTTGATAAACCCCAAGTATAGATTTAATCGCCTTGCCACCATCTCTGCTGTGCAAAGAGAGGTAAGGTTGATATCTTACTTCAGGAAATCCTCATCCTTTATATCATCCTTTATAAATTTTTTCCCCGACTCCAGTATTTTCGTCAATAAGCCAAACTTGCGCTCATCGGTATATTTTGCTTTTTCTGTTTTAACAGTTGCGGCAACAGGTGTTTGTACAATGCCTTCATACTCCATTTTCTGGATTCCCTTAATCAGCAGGCCAATGCCAGTTGCGAAGGTCGGGCTTTGCAGGTCTTCATAGGTGCCTTTAGGCAACACTTCGTTTTTAGCCAAATGCTCGTTTGGATAGCCTACTCGGCAATCCAGGCCGGTTACATATTCTATCAGTTGGGTAAGGTGCTTAAGCTGCGCGCCGCCACCGGTTACCACAATACCTGCAATTAGTTTTTTCTCGTAACCTGATGATTTGATCTCATAATATACATGCTCTATGATCTCTTCCATACGTGCCTGTATTACAAAAGCCAGGTTTTTAACCGAGATCTCCTTCGGCTCGCGGCCGCGCAAACCCGGAACACAAACTATTTCATTTTCCTTGTTTTCTTCAGCCAGCGCAGATCCAAACCTTACTTTTAATTGCTCGGCAATATTGCGCATAACAGAGCAGCCTTCGCGGATATCTTCGGTCACACTGTTGCCCCCAAACGGAATTACCGCAGTATGGCGGATAATACCTTCATGAAAGATAGCGACATCGGTAGTGCCACCACCGATATCAACCAGTACTACACCGGCTTCTTTCTCTTCGTCGCTTAAAACAGACTCTGATGACGCCAGTGGCTCCAGTATCAGTTCCTGGCTCTCCAGCTGAGCTTTGTTAACACATTTAACAATATTTTTGATGGCAGTAACCTGACCCGAAATGATATGGAAGTTGGCTTCGAGGCGCACGCCTGCCATACCGATAGGGTCTTTTATACCCGGCTCGTTGTCTACAGTAAACTCCTGTGGCAGCACATGGATAATTTCTTCCCCCGGAGGCATAACCAGGTTGTACATATCCTCAACCAGTTTATCAATATCTTTACGACTGATCTCAGAACTTAGATCCTTACGGGTTATAAGGCCCCTGTGCTGCAAACTTTTTATATGCTGACCGGCAATACCGACATTTACTACCCTTATCTCCACATTTGATTGCGACCCTGCTACATCAACCGCCTGGGTAATGCCCTGTACGGTTTTATCTATATTAGATACCATACCACGCGTAACCCCTGCCGACTCCGCCTTACCTATTCCTAAAACCTCTATCTTGCCGTTCCTGCTCCTACGGCCAACTATTGCGCAGATCTTGGTAGTACCAATATCAAGGCCTACCACTATTGGCGAACTCTTCTCATGTGTCGAACTTTTGTCCATATACTTTTAGTTTTTAATAGATGTCTTTTTATCTGCATTATCTATAACCGGCACATCATCTCCATTTACAGCTGAATCTCTCTTTGCTCTTAACATTGCTTTTTCAGCAGAATCGGCCATGAAAGCCTTGCGCCTTTTAAGCGAATCGAGCAATGTTTCGTTCTTTACACCAACTACCTGGTTATAATATTTTATATTGATCAATTTATAGGCATCCCAGCCAACCAAAGGCAGCGCCTGTTTATAAAATGCCTTCAGGTTATTGAATTTAACCTCTAATGAGTCGGCATTTCCTAACAAAATGCGCTGGTTGCCTACCCTTGGTACCAGTTCTATTTCGTGATCGGTATTTACATAAATCTGTGCTATCTGCGCATCCCATAAAGAATCCTTCCTGATGAAATCGGCAGTTTTATAAATATCTTTTGCCAGCGCGGTATGCAGCGAGTCTACCCGGTTGGCAAACAACTCGTCGATACTACCGTTGGCTACCAGCACCTTCGCTGTGAAGTTTGGCGACAGCGGCATTTTAAGCCCGTGCTCGTCAACGTAAAAGTCTTGGTCAAAACGGTTCATTATACGCAGCATAGTCTTACGCTGCACCACTTCTACCTCTAATGTGCCATCCATATCCTCATACACATTAGCATACTCTACAAACGGGTTACGCTTTAACCTTTTCTCCAGTTGTTGTATGTCGATATTTTTAAGCTTGCGGCCAACCAGGTTGTTGCTGCTTACCAGCAAAATATTATCAATTTCCTGCCTGTCTATAAAATACTGGTTGCCGGGAATGAAGATTTTTACTTTTTTACATGCCAGCTCATCCTTTTTAACTTCAATGAAACTCATAAGCACCACCAGGCCGGCCAGGCTTACCAGCCAGCCAAAACCTATTAAAAGTGGTTTCCATACGCGTTTCTTAAACATTTTGCAATGCGTTTTTAAATGGTTGAACCATAGCATCAATATCTCCTGCGCCTACTGTTAAAAGTAGCTCAGGTTTTTCAAAGCGCACAATATCAACGGCTTCTTGTTTTCCACATTTCCGTTTATTCAACATTTTCATTCTGCTGAGTATCATATCACTGTTTACGCCGTGTATAGGTAACTCGCGTGCCGGATAGATATCAAGCAATATTGTTTCATCAGCCATATCCAGCACTTCGGCAAACCCGTCGGCAAAATCACGCGTACGGGTGAATAAATGTGGCTGAAAGATCACCGTAAGCTTTTTATCAGGATATAACCTTTTTACTGATGTTATGGCTGCACGCAGCTCTTCCGGGTGGTGCGCATAATCATCAATAAACACTTGCTCTTTTGTTTTGATGATATACTCAAAACGGCGTTTGATACCTTTAAAAGAACCTAATGCTTCCCGTATAGCATCAGGCTCAACCTCTACATGTAAAGCTGCCTCTATGGCTGCCACAGCATTTTCAACATTGTGCAGGCCCGCAATTCCCATGCGTATGTTAGGGATACTTACCTTGCCGTCGGTAAAATCAAAAAAGAAGCTACCGTCTGCAATGCGCACATTAACAGCCATGGCCTGAGCCTCATCGTTAATAGCGTAGGTAAAGCCATTCCCTAATGGCAGCCCTTTATGATATATCAGTGTACCTCCCTGTTTTATTTGCGAAGCGAACAAACGAAATGATTCTTCCAGGCTTGAGTGATCTCCGTATATATCAAGATGGTCCGCATCCATAGATGTTACTATGGCAACATCCGGGTACAGGGTAAGGAAAGAACGATCATACTCATCGGCCTCAACCACTACAATATTGTTGCTGCCAAAAAGCACGTTGGTTTCATAATTGGAGGATATGCCTCCCAAAAAGGCAGAACAATCCTTACCAGAGTCTTTCAGGATATGTGCTATCATACCCGAGGTAGTAGTTTTACCATGCGTACCGGCCACCGCAATAGTGAACATACCTTTACTAATAATACCTAATACCTGGGAGCGCTTGTATACTTCGAAACCCTTATGTTTAAAGTAATTTAGTATAACGGAATCTTTTGGAATAGCCGGCGTATAAATAAGCAGGGTACCTTTATCAGGCTGCAAAAAGCTTATGGGTATTCCCTCAACCCTGTCCTCATAAATTATACAAATACCCTCGTTGTGCAACGCCTCTGTTAAAGGCGTGTGGGTTTTATCGTATCCGCAAACAACACAACCTAAGTGATGGAAATAGCGCGCAAGGCCGCTCATGCCTATGCCGCCAATCCCTACAAGGTATACCCGTTTTATGTTGTTTAGCTCCATATTGGTAAATGGTAAGTAAGTGAGTGGTGAGTGGTTTTACAATCACCCCAATCGCTTCCTAACACAATTTTATTTTATTATTAATCACTAATTAACTATTTCCAAAATCACACAATCAACTACTCACCACCAAAAAAGCCCCCTGCCCTGAAAGGCAGGGGCTTTTACTTTAATTGTTGTGTGTTATTTGGATAACCTCTTTCGCAATAACTTCATCTGCATCCGGGAGTGCCAGCTTGCCGATATTACTGCTTAATTTTTTTTGTAAATCAATATCATTTAAAAGCTCAAGAGCCTTGTCAACAAGTTTTGCTTCTGCATCGCGGTCGGCAACAAAAACGGCTGCCCGCTCCTGCACCAAAGCCAATGCATTTTTTGTTTGATGATCCTCAGCCACGTTTGGCGAGGGCACCAGTATAACCGGCTTTTTAATTACACACAACTCGGCTATGGTTCCCGCACCAGCACGAGATATTATTACATCTGCAGCCGCATAAGCCAGATCCATACGGTTAAGGAATTCAACTACGCATACGTCCGGGTGCCGGTTTTCGCCCAATTGCTCAATGATGCTCTTGTAATAAAACTTGCCGGTTTGCCATATCACTTGTACATCTGCTGCAATGATCTTATCCAGGCCGGCCAGTATGCTGTTGTTCAAAGTGCGTGCGCCAAGGCTACCGCCGGTAATCAATATCGTTTTTTTGAACGATGACAGCTTGTACAGTTCCAATGCCTGCATATGCTTGCCGGCAATATTCACCGATTCTTTACGGATTGGATTACCGGTTTTGATGATCTTATCAAAAGGAAAAAACTTTTCCATACCATCAAAAGCCACACATATTTTTTTCGCCTTTGCGCCCAGCCATTTGTTGGTAATACCTGCATAAGAATTTTGCTCCTGTATAAGTGTAGGTATACCTTTTAAAGATGCCGCATATAACAACGGACCAGATGCATAACCTCCAACACCAACAGCGGCATCTGGTTTAAAATCTTTTATGATACCTATAGCCTTGCGTACGCTTCGCAAAAGCTTTACCGGGAACATGACATTTTTCCACACTGAATTACGTTGGATGCCCTGTATATCCAGCCCGATTATTTTATAGCCGGCCGCCGGAACTTTTTCCATTTCCATGCGGCCATTGGCTCCTACAAACAATATTTCGGTATCGGGATCAAGCTTTTTTAACGCGTTGGCAATTGCCACAGCCGGGAATATATGCCCGCCTGTGCCACCTCCGCTTATAATGATCCTTTTAGCCATCTTTTGAAACTTTAAATTCTAAACTCTAAATCCTAATCACGCTCTTGCTTAAACACAAATCGTAATTCGTAACTCTTAAATCTATAATTCTTTATACTGCTACTTCTCTAATCTCTCCTACAACCACTTTGCGTGGTTCATCAATATCCTTGCTTACCGATAGTATGATACCAAAGGCTATACTCGTAAATAATATGGATGTACCCCCCATGCTTACCAGCGGTAGTGGTACACCAGTTACCGGCCCTAAGCCAACGGCAACAGCCATATTAGCAAACGCCTGGATAGTTAAACTGAAACTTAGGCCGCAAGCCAGTAGTGCACCGAATGCCTTAGGCGCTTTGGTCACAATTTTTATACATCTGTATAATAAAAACAGGTAAATAGCCACCAGTGCAAAGCCGCCAATTAAACCATATTCTTCTATTATTGTTGCATAAATAAAATCCGAATATGGGTGAGGCAAATAATTACGCTCGGTACTGTTACCCGGGCCTTTGCCAAAAAATCCGCCGGTAGCTATGGCTATCTTTGAATGGTCCGACTGGAATGATTTATCCGGATCGGCCGTTTCAGGATGCATAAATGCATGCACACGTGAAATATACGTGGCGCGGCGCGGACCTAAAAATATTACGCCAGCCAGTAATATTGCCCCTGCCAGGCATACCACCGAAATTTGCTTTATACTGATACGACCGATGATCAGTAGTAGAATGCTTACCCCAAACAGCATTAAAGCTGTAGAAAGGTTAGCAAGAGCAATCAGTATAAACACCACGCAAACCGAACCCATGATAGGGATAAACGATTGTTTAACATCCTTTATATTTTCCTGCTTGCGCGATAGGGTACGTGCTAAGTAAGTTATCAGGGCAAGCTTGGCTAAATCTGATGTCTGGAAGGTTAAACCTGTACCAGGTATAGCTATCCAGCGGCTTGCATCATTTACGTGGTTACCAAACACCAGTGTATATAACAAAAGGGGCAGCGTTACCACCATCAGTAGTTTGGATATACCGGCATAGTAGCGGTAATCCAGCAGGTGCGAAAAATACATCAATGCTAAACCACCGATAATCATAAACATGTGCTTCATCAGTATAAACTCCGTTGCTTTACCCTGTTTATATGCAAGCGTACCTGTTGAACTATATACCGCCAGCATAGACAGCACCGACAGCAATATGACTATCAGCCATATCCAGCGGTCTCCTTTTACGTTATTGAGTATTTGGTTCATTTGTTTAAGTCTATAGTCAATGGACCATTGTCCATAGTCGTTTTAACTGATATTTATCTAACTATCCATGGTCTATCGACTATCCGACCATGGACTAATCTTACAATTCCCTTACAGCAGCCTTAAACTGCCTGCCCCTGTCCTCGTAATTTTTAAATAGGTCGAAACTGGCGCAGGCCGGCGAAAGCAATACGGTATCTCCTTTTTCTGCCAGGTGATAAGCCACCTGCGCCGCTTCCTGCGCCGAGCCGGTGTTTACAATCACTTCTACATCGTCTTCAAAAGCATCATGTATGCGCTTGTTGTCTTTACCAAGGCATACAATTGCTTTTACCTTTTGCTTAACCAGGTCTTTCAGCATACCGTAATCGTTGCCTTTATCAACACCACCTAATATCAACACAACATCGGTTGTCATGCTTTCCAGTGCATACCAGGTAGAGTTTACGTTGGTTGCCTTAGAATCATTGATGAAGCTGATACCGGATACTTTGCCAACAGACTCGAGCCGGTGCTCGATATTGCGGAAATTACCCATGCTCTCTCTGATCGTTTCGTTGCGTAGCTCAAGCACCTTGGCAACTATACCAGAAGCCATAGAGTTGTAGATGTTGTGCTTTCCCTGCAGGGCCAGTTCGTTAATTGACATTGTAAAATGTTGTTTGTTGACGTTTATAATTAGTTTATCCTGATCGAGATATGCTCCCGTTTCAATTTGTTTTTCTATAGAAAATGGCAGTTGCTGCGCCGCCATCTGTTTTCCTTCAAGCACTTTCAGCGTTTCTGCGTCATCGGCGCAATAAATAAAATAGTCGGCCGCTGTCTGGTTCTGCGTTATCCTGAACTTAGATGCCGCGTAATTTTCCATTTTGTAATCGTACCTGTCCAGGTGATCCGGCGTGATGTTCAGCAATACCGCTACATCTGCCTTAAACCGGTACATGTTATCCAGCATAAAACTGCTTATCTCCAATACATACCAATCAAACCTCTCTGTTGCCACCTGGTAGGCAAAACTTTTGCCTATGTTGCCTGCAAGGCCTGCGTTCAAACCTGCATTCTTAAGGATATGATAAGTAAGGCTGGTAGTTGTAGTTTTACCGTTAGAACCTGTTATACATATCATTTTCGCATCTGTGTACCTCCCGGCGAATTCAATTTCAGAGATTACCGGAATACCTTTTTCAAGCAAGCTTTTGATCATCGGCGCCTTATCAGGTATTCCCGGGCTTTTAACTACTTCTGCCGCGTTCAGTATTTCGGCTTCCGTATGTCCGTTTTCTTCAAAGCGTATGTTCCAGTCCTGAAGTTGCTGTTTGTAATGATCGGCTATCGGCCCAAAGTCAGAAACAAAAACATCATAGCCCTGCTGTTGGGCAAGGTATGCCGCCCCAACGCCGCTTTCGCCTGCGCCGAGGATAGCTATTTTGTTATTTGTTCCCATTTCGTTCATAGTCCATGGTCAATAGACCATTATTAAATTTTCACTTTATTTTCTGCCATGGGCCATCAACTATGGCCAATGGGCTTTTTATCTTAACTTCAACGTTATCACTGTTATAATTGCCAGGAAGATGCAGATGATCCAAAAGCGTGTAACTATTTTAGATTCATGGAATCCCTTCTTCTGGTAATGGTGGTGCAACGGCGCCATCAGGAATATCCTTCGGCCTTCCCCGTATTTCTTTTTAGTATACTTGAACCAGCCTACCTGCATCATTACAGAGATATTCTCAACCAGGAAAATACCACACAATACCGGCACTAACAGTTCTTTCCGGATAATGATAGCAAATACGGCTATAATACCTCCTATGGCCAAACTGCCTGTATCGCCCATAAATACCTGCGCCGGATATGAGTTGTACCATAAAAAACCAACACATGCCCCCACAAACGCACCGGCAAAAATCACCAGCTCGCCCGAGTTAGGTATGTACATGATGTTGAGATAATCGGCCGTAATAATGTTACCTGATACATAAGCCAATATAGCCAGGGTAAGGCCAATAATAGCCGAAGTACCCGTCGCCAGCCCGTCTATACCATCGGTGATGTTTGCTCCGTTGGATACTGCAGTTATGATCACTATCACAAAAACCATAAATACCAGTAAGCCATAATGCTCATAGCCAGAGCCAATGAACTTTAAAACCTTTGCATAGTCAAACTCATTGTTTTTATAAAAAGGCATTGTGGTCTTTGTCGATTTAATATCCTGTGTATATACCGGTTTTTCGCCGCGCATGTGAAAATCAACCGGGGCATCATATTTAACCGGCAACTTAACTTCCTGGCGTATGGTTATCTGCGGATGGAAATACATTGTCCACCCTATAATTAGTGCCAGCCCAACCTGCCCGGTTATTTTGAACTTTCCGGCAAGGCCTTCTTTATTCCTTTTGAAAACTTTAATGTAATCATCTAAAAAGCCGATCAATCCGAGCCAAACGGTAGTTACCAGCATCATGATTATATAAATGTTATCCAATTTTGCAAATAACAGCGTTGGTACAAGTATGCCTAATATGATGATAACACCTCCCATTGTTGGGGTACCGGATTTTTGCATTTGCCCTTCAAGGCCCAGGTTCCTTACTGTTTCGCCAACCTGTTTAAAGCGCAAATAATCTATCAGCCTGCGGCCATACACCGTGGTAACCAGCAATGATACTATTACCGCCATAGCCATACGGAAAGTGATGTATTGGAACACACCAATCCCCGGGATGCTGTAATTTTTACTTAAGTAGTTAAACAGGTAGTATAGCATTGGCGTCGTTTAATCCAAATTTTTAAATTGTTCACTCAGCTCTTCCATATCGTCAAAATGGTTTTTAACGCCATTGATTTCCTGATACTTTTCATGGCCCTTACCAGCCAGCAGGATAATATCGCCTGGTTTGGCCAGCATACAAGCGGTTTTAATAGCCTCGCGCCTGTCGGCAATGCTTAGCGTGTGACGCTTAAAAGCCGGATCTACCCCTTCTTCCATATCCTTAATGATCTGCGATGGGTCTTCGGTTCTTGGATTGTCTGAGGTCAAAATCACCTTATCGCTCCATTCACAAGCTACTTTAGCCATTACCGGGCGCTTGGTTTTATCCCTGTCGCCACCACAACCAATCACGGTAATTACTTTTTCGTTACTGTTCCGGATATCATGTATAGTGCTCAGTACGTTCTGCACAGCGTCAGGCGTGTGGGCATAGTCTACTATACCAATCACTTTGTTCGGAGCCGTAATGTACTCAAACCTGCCTTCGGCGCCGGTAAGTTTGCTAAGGCTTACCAATACCTTAGCTTTATCCTGCTCTAAAAGCATTGCTGCCGAATACACTGCCAACAAGTTATAAGCATTGAAAGTGCCCACCAGTTTAAACCAAACTTCTTCCCCATCTATGTTAAGCAGCAAACCACTGAACTGATTTTCGATGATCCGCGCGCGATAGTCGGCCATGCTTTTAAGGCCATAGCTCTTTTTATGCGCAGAAGTGTTTTGCAGCATTACATTACCGTTCTTATCATCTACGTTTGTTAATGCAAATGCATTTTTAGGCAGTTTATCAAAAAAGGCCTTTTTAGCTTTTAAGTAACTGTCGAATGTTTTATGATAATCCAGGTGATCATGCGTCAGGTTAGAAAATATCGCTCCTGAAAACTTTAAACCTTCTATGCGGTGCTGTGAAACGGCATGAGAACTCACCTCCATAAAGCAATAATCGCAACCTTCATCAACCATATCGGCCAGCAGTTTGTTTAGAGCCACCGGATCGGGCGTGGTGTGTGTTGAGGGTATGATTTTGCCGTTGATCTGATTTTCCACAGTAGAAAGCAAACCGCACTTGTAACCGAGATCACTAAAAAGCTTATAAAGCAATGTAGCAATGGTGGTTTTACCATTGGTGCCCGTTACTCCAACCAACTTTAGGTTAGTAGATGGGTTTTCGTAAAAATTTGCGGCAATAGTACCCAGCGCTTTAGCGGAATCTGCAACCATCAGAAAGTCTACCGCTGCAGCTGTATGCGCTGGCAACTCTTCGCATACTATGGCAATGGCGCCATCTTTAATGGCCTGATCTATATAATCATGCCCATCAACAGCAGTTCCTTTTACAGCAACAAATAAACAACCGGATACTACTTTGCGCGAATCAAACACAACGGCAGATATTTCTACGTCGGCGCTTCCCTGCAGTTCGGTAAAGGCTACACCTTCTAATATATCGCTTAGGTATCTCATTGCAGTTCTATTTTTATTTTTGATCCTTTGGGTATTAAACTGCCGCCGGTAACAGATTGCGTAGTTACTGTGCCGCTCCCTTTTACAGATACTTTATAACCGGCATTACCTAAAGCAAATAATGCATCGCTCAAGCCCATGCCGGTTACATCCGGCACTGTGCCGGTTTTATATTTATTTTCCTCAAACGCGATGCCGTTACTGGTATCAATACCGCTAAGTGATGCCGACGCGTACAGCGGCTTTACGTTAAGCTTCTGGTACACCTTTTTAAGCGCGACAAGGTTTCCCTTTTTAAACTTTGGCAGCGTTGTGTTACCAACCAGATGTGTGGGCGACTGGTTAAGTGCCATATCACCCGCATAAATCTTGTCGGCAATTTCTCTGAAAGCCGGGCCTGCAACTGATGCAGCATAGTATCCATTTTTAGGATCGTTTATAACCACTATTAATGAATACTTAGGATGATCTGCCGGAAAGTAACCGCAAAACGATGCCTGGTATTGCTTCTTTGCTTTGTAACCTTTATTAGCGTCAGCAACCTGTGCTGTACCCGTTTTACCGGCTATTTTGTACAATGGGTTATAAACATACTCCCGGCCGCTGCCCTCTAACACTACACCTTCAAGCATTTCCTGCATTTTTTTCAAGGTAACGTCAGAGCATATCTTCTCATTTATAACGCGGGATTGGAAACGCTCAACAGTATTTCCTAACCTTCTTATCTCCTTAACAAATACAGGGGTTACCATTTTACCATTATTGGCAACGGCATTGTAAAAGCTCAGCATTTTTAGCGGGGTTAGCTGCATCTCGTAACCGTAAGCCATTTGCGGCAGGGTCATGTTTTTGTTCCAGCTACGGTTGCTTGGGTTTTTTACCACCGGCTGGGCTTCGCCCGGTATCTGCAGATGCATTTTTTCGTTCAGGTGCCAGTTATAAAGGTGATCGGTAAAGGCAGATTGATTATCCTTATAACTTGTATTAACAAGGTAAGCAACAGCTGCGTTTGATGATTTTTCAAAGGCTTTTTTTACCGTTACTCTGCCGATACTTCCATGAGAATCTTTAATTCTGTGCCCCGGTATTGGGTAATCACCAGTATTAACCATGGTGTTGGTGTCTACCTTATGATCTTCGAGCAAAGCCATGTATGATGCCAGCTTGAAGGTTGAACCCGGGTCTTGATTACCTGCAATAGCGTAGTTAAACTTCTCTTTGAAAGAGCCATCGGGCATGCGTGAGTAATTAGCCACGGCCCTTACTTCGCCTGTTGCTACTTCCATTAAAATAGCTGTACCATGATCAGCTTTGGTGATTATTAGTTGCTTTTCCAATGCGTTTTGCACCAGGTCCTGCATATTTATATCAATGGTAGATATGATATCAGCACCATCCTTTGGCGCTATCTCAAAATCATCATTAACGGGCATCCAAACCCCACCCGCCATACGGCGCTCCAGGCGCTTGCCGCTTTCACCATCAATAAACTCGGCATAGGCACCTTCAAGCCCAACGCCGTTTTTAACATTTGCATTTTTATAACCTATTGTACGCGCGGCCAATGAGCGGAAAGGCATAATGCGCTTATTCTGCTGCACGGCAATTAAGCCACCTTTATATTTACCCATATTAAAAATTGGGAAGGTACGCACTGTTTTAAGCTGAGTGTATGTTACACGGCGCTTAAGCAAATGATAGCGTGACTTTTCTTTTCGCGCATCGCGCAACAAGCGAGAATACTCACGCGCGGATTTATCTCCAAAAAAGCCAGACAATTTACGCGACAAAGAATCTACCTTGTCATCAAATATCTTTTCATCCTCTATCCCACCGGCCAGCATATCCATACGCAGCTCGTACTCAGGCACCGATGTAGCCAGTAAACTGCCATCTACCGAAAATATATTACCTCTCGCAGCTTCTACATTGCGCATACGCGTAGTAAGGCTGCGCGACATGGCTTTCCATTTTTCGCCCTGTACAATTTGTACCCTGCATAACTGAAAAAGTACCGCTGCAGCAAAAAGCAGGATCAACCCAAAAGCCAGGTAAACCCTAAGCAATATGTTAGTTCTGATACCCATTACTCTGCATCCTCCTTTACTGTTATTTTTTGCGGTGGTTCGTTTGGCTCCCTTATCCCTAATGTATCTGCCCGCTTAGCCACCTCTGTTAATGTACTTTTAAAGGCCAGATCTGCCTTGCTGCTTTTATATTCCCAGCTCAGTTCTTTTACTTCTTTACTTATTTTATCAATATCGCGTACGTTGTTTTCAGACAAGTGGCGGTTAGCTATATACAGCATTCCCAGGAAAGCTATATATATAATAAAGGGCAACGCCCGGGTGGCTTGCTCTGTAGAGATAACGCCCCTGGTAAGGAACTGCATGATAAAATTGTCAGAAAAATCCTTTGTTTTAGGTTTTTCCTCAACAATAAGCTCCTTTTCCAGCTCTTCTTCTTCCTGAATTTCTGTACGTAAACGATTGGTCATCTTTTTACAGCTATTCTAAGTTTCGCGCTTCGCGCCCTGTTATTATTCATTATTTCTTCGTCGGTAGCTGTAATAGCTCCCCGGCTAACCGCCTCTAACGGGCGGCTATCATTTCCATAAATATCTTTCTCCACCTCGCCGCTGAATTTTCCTTTGGCAATGAAATTTTTTACCAACCTGTCTTCCAGCGAATGGTATGACATCACCACCAGCCTGCCGCCGGCAGCCAACACATCGGCCGATTGCTGCAAAAAATCCTTCAAAGCTTCCAGCTCCTGGTTCACCTCTATCCGCAGCGCCTGGAAAACCTGTGCCAGGTACTTGTTTTCTTTACCACGCGGAATAAGTCCGGCAATAGCGTTTTTTAAATCCGCTATACTATTCAGCGAACTGTTAAGCCTTGCTGTAGCAATGGTTTTAGCCAGCGATCTGGCATTCTTTATTTCTCCGTACACCCCAAAAATGCGGTGAAGGTCGGCCTCACTATAAGTGTTCACCACCTCTTTTGCGGTTAAATCCGACGACTGGTTCATTCGCATATCCAACTCGGCATCAAAGCGAATAGAGAATCCCCGCTCAGCCTGGTCAAACTGGTAGGATGAAACCCCCAGATCAGCCAGTATTCCATCTACCGGCAAAGCATCGTGCAAACGCACAAAATTTTTCAGATACCTGAAATTTTGATCTACAAACGTAAAACGCTCGTCTTCAATTATATTCTGCTGCGCGTCGGCATCCTGGTCAAATGCCAGCAATCTGCCGCCATCACCCAGATGTTTCATTATTTCGCGGGAATGGCCGCCACCGCCAAAGGTTACGTCTACATAAGTACCGTTTGGCTTTATATTTAAAGCCTCAATACACTCCTGCAACATTACGGGTACATGATAATTACTCATTACGCCCCCTTCCTTTGTTAGCCATCACCTCTTCGGCCAGGTCGGCAAAATTCTCCGGCTCGTTATTGATCATTTCCTGATGAGCCTTTTTGTCCCAAACCTCTACTTTATTTAAAAGGCAGGTTAATACTACATCGCCGCTAATACCGGCATAATCCAGCAGATTTTTTGGCAAATTAACCCTTCCGGAAGCGTCGGGCTGCAAATGCGTAGCGCCACCGGTAAAATATCTCACAAACTGGATAGCCTTTCTGTCGTATTCATTAAGTTTGCTCAGCTCATCAAGCTTCTTGTCCCACTCGGTTTTTGTGTAAATAACAAGATACTTTTCAAGGCCGCGGTTGATCACAAGACCTTCAGACTCAGCTTCTGGAAGCTGTTTCTTAAGGCCTGCAGGGATCATCATCCGCCCCTTGGCATCAAGTTTACATTCAAATTCTCCGGTTAAGTAGGACATTATAGTTTGTCGGCAATTATTGTAACGTAAAATTAAATTACTTCTACCACTTTTCCCCACTTTCCCCCACTAAAAGTTTTCAACAATTTTTAGGTGTCCTTGTTTTTGATTTTTTTACTCCAAGACCATTAATCACAAACTGGTGGCTTCCATTACATTATTAATCAACAACCTATTTATCAGTTATTTATGTAAATGCTAATCAGCAACTGATCCTGTTAACTGCAAGGTGGTAGAAAATGGCATACATATTTGCGTTATGAACCGCCGATTGGAATAATTATAATTGTAGATAGAACTTTATACCTGAACATCTACCAACATGATTAAAACAAAAACTAAAAACCTGTTAATTGGAATGCTTGCCTTAGGTGCTGTTGATACAGCCATGGCCCAAAGTCTGGACAAAATGCAGTGGTTTAATGAACCGGAAAAGTGGGAGATCAGGAATAATAGCCTGACCATGACGGTTACCCCGCAAAGCGATTATTGGCGAATATCCCACTATGGCTTTACGGTTGATGATGCACCTTTTTATTATACTACCTACGGCGGCGAGTTTGAAGCTAAAGTTAAACTGACAGGTGGCTACAAAGCCAGGTTTGACCAAATGGGCCTAATGATACGTACAGACCATGAGAACTACATTAAAACAGGCGTTGAATTTGTTGACGGAAAATTTAACGTAAGCACTGTTGTAACTCACCACACCAGCGACTGGAGTGTAACTACCCTTGATAAAATACCCCCTTTTATCTGGATAAAAGTGATAAGGCGCCTTGATGCAGTAGAGGTATTTTACTCTTTTGATGATATTAATTACACCATGACACGTAACGCACCATTACAGGATAACAAGCCTGTTATGGTTGGATTAATGGCAGCATCGCCGGATGGCAAAGGCTTTGAAGCCAAATTTGAAAACTTTAAAGTAAAACACCTCCCGGATCAGCGCCGTTTGGAGTGGCTTAAAAAGAATGCTAATTAATCAAGTACTTACTCTTTATATTCCATGACCAACCAGACTACCAGCCTTAATCTCGCTGCCACTAAACAACACTTCGAAACTCTGGACGGATTAAGAGGAGTTGCTGCCATTTCTGTAGTTGTATTTCACTTTATGGAACTTGTGCAGCCCGATTATAAAAACAGTTTCATTGCTCATGCTTTTTTGGCGGTAGACTTTTTCTTTTGTCTTTCGGGCTTCGTAATAGCTTATGCGTATGATCAGAGGCTTTCAAAGATTGGCATTGGAAACTTTTTTAAGCTGAGGCTGATACGGCTGCATCCCCTGGTGATCATAGGGTCGGTTATTGGATTGCTGGCTTTTTTGTTTGATCCATGGAGCGATCTGTATCAAAAATATCAGGGTAACCTGGTGATGATGTTCGCGGCATCCTGCCTGATGATACCTTACGCCCTGGTCAGAGAAAGATACTTTAACCTTTTTCACTTAAACCCGCCTACCTGGTCGCTCTTTTTTGAATATATCGCCAATATTATTTATGCTTTTGTATTAGTAAGGGTGCGCAAACCGGTGCTATGGATATTAACTGTTATTGCTGCCATAGCCTTGTTGTGGGAAGCCCATGTATCCGGAAATTTGAGCCTTGGCTGGAGCGGCGATACCATGAGGGGCGGTTTGGCGCGTATGAGCTTCTCTTTTTTAGCCGGTATACTGGTTTACCGTTCCCAATGGATCATCAGATCAAAGGTCAGTTTCGCTGTAATTGCAGTTATGCTTTTTATAGTGTTCCTGATACCTTACAGAGATAGCTACAACGCTGTGGTTGAACCATTGATGGTGATATTATATTTCCCGTTTTTACTGGCATTGGGCGCGGGCATGCATGTATCCGGAAGTATAAAAAGCCTTTGTAATTTTTTAGGCAATATATCCTACCCGCTTTATATGGTACACTATCCTTTTATCTGGTGGTTTATGAGCTGGGTAGAAGCTAAAAAGCCATCAATGAGCGAAATGACTATGATTACTATTTTAGGCACTTTAGTACTTATTGGCTTCGCTTACCTTGTTATGGTTTTGCTTGATATACCGATAAGGCAACGACTGAAAACCGCTTTAATTAAAGAGAATCAGCATTAAAAATAGTAACAATGATAATAGTTATACAGTGCACGGACCGTGTAGGGCTTGTTGCAGCCATATCCGGCTTACTGGCCCGGCAAAACTATAATATTGTAAGCATGCAGGAACATGTTGACAATAATGAAAAACTGTTTTTTATGCGCCTGGAGGTTGATAAAGCTAATGGCGCTACCGAACTGGAGGAACTGCTTGTGGACTTATTACCCTACGGTGCCGTGGTAAAAGTGAATCCAGTTGCTCAAAAAAAGATAATTGTCTTAGTAACCAAAGAGTATCACTGCCTTGCAGATATACTTATCAGAAATTACTTTAACACCCTGGGAGCAGCAGTACAATGTGTTATAGGTAACCATGCTACACTGAGCGATATCTGCAGGCGTTTTGATATACCGTTTTACGAGGTACAGGCAGGTAACGACAAGGCCGGCTTTGAGGAAAAGCTCATCAACATTATCCAGCAGTACGGGTTTGATTACCTGGTACTGGCAAAATTCATGCGGATCTTATCGCCGGATTTTGTATGGCGCTTCCCGATGCAGATCATCAATATCCATCACTCGTTTTTGCCTGCATTTGCCGGTGCCAGCCCTTATCGGCAAGCGTATGAACGTGGTGTCAAACTAATTGGCGCAACAGCCCACTACGTTACCAACGAGCTGGACGAGGGGCCGATCATCGCCCAGCAGATCATTCCTGCCAACCACTCGCTTACGGTAGAGGATATGGTGAAAGCCGGAAAAGAAATTGAAACGGCAGTTTTAGCCAAAGCACTCAAATTGGTTTTGGACGACCGTGTATTTGTTTATAAGAATAAAACGGTTGTGCTGGAGTGATGAAAACTTAATGATATCATGCTTTAATTAAGAGAAACCTTATTAGGACCAGATACACCTAACATTACAAAAAGAAGCTGTCTCAAAAGGGCAGCTTCTTTTAGTTTCAGGTGTATTTTTTGTAACTTAAAGGCATGGGAGGCAAGGTAGTCTTTAAGGAATATGATCCTG
>NZ_JBHTHZ010000002.1:0-576837 GCF_042676805.1 Mucilaginibacter litoreus
ATGGTACTGCAGTAAAATGTGGGAGAGTAGGTCGGTGCCACCCTTTATCAGTAACCCTTCATCCAAAAGATGAGGGGTTTTCTGCGTTTAAAGCGGTTGCCTGTTGCGGGTTGCCTGCCCCATCACCGCAAGCCGCACCTAACTCCATGTTCACGAACACACAGGTGAACAACGTGAACACGCGCAAACCGCTATGGATCAGATCTATCTGATTATTGGTGACACAATCGCGTCAGCGCTCATTCTATTCATTGCTTTGCACGGATATCTTGGCTCAAAAAAAAATTTTTATTATTATTGGGGCATCTACTCATCAACATGAAAACTATTGTCTACTTAAGCAAATCTGCGTATCCGATGCATGAGAATCAATTGCTTGATATTTTGCACAGTTCGCGGATACACAATGCAGCGCTGAATATATCCGGCGTTTTGCTTTATGCCGAAAGTATATTTATTCAACTGTTAGAGGGAAGGGATACCATCTTAGATGCACTGTACAAACGTATACTAGCCGATGAGCGGCATACAGATATCATTACACTTGTAAACGAAACAGTTACGGAAAAGAGTTTTGAAGAATGGTTAATGGGTTTCGCTGTTACTGATGTTAGCAAAACGGAAAAGTTAGCTGGCTATCTCAAATCAATAGATCAATTGGACATTGATGATAAAGGAAACGAGGCTGTATTAGCTATAAAGGCTTTTATAGAAAGCAGCGGACTTAATATCCAAAACTGAATTGTTAAGCCCAATTTGCATATCTGCCCTGCTACCGCTATCTTAAGCACATAAACCATATAATACCTTCTTATTATGAAAATTGCTATGCTGGGCTCTGGCTTTATTGCGCGTTTTTATGCCGATTCGCTGATTGGTCACCGTCGTGTAGATAAATTACACGCTGTTTACTCCCGTAATCTGGAAAAGGCCAAAACATTCGCGGCAGACTATAGCTTGCCTATTTACAGCGACAATATGGATGAAGTTGTAGGCCATCCGGAAGTTGATGTAGTGATCATATCGCTACCGAACGATCTTCATTTGGCAGCTGTTGAAGCCTGTGCGAAAGCCGGTAAACATGTTCTGTGTACAAAACCGCTTGGCCGTACCGCGGCAGAGGCTAAGCAGATGCTTAATATGGTTGAGCAAGCCGGCATAATGGGCGGCTATCTGGAAGATTTATGTTATACGCCTAAGTTTAGTAAGTCGTTAGCAAGTGTAAAAGCAGGCAGCCTTGGGCGTGTACTCTGGGCTAAAAGCCGCGAAGCACACCCCGGGCCTCACAGTAACTGGTTTTGGAATAAAGAACAAAGTGGTGGCGGCGCAATAGTTGACCTCGGATGCCATTGTATCGAAATTGCCCGTAACTATATAGGTAAAGATGTTCGGCCGATAGAAGTGATGTGCTGGGCAGCTACACAGGTACACCCGATAGATGCGGAAGATAACGCCATTGGTATGGTTAAATATGCTAACGGCGCCATTGGACAATTTGAGGTGAGCTGGTGTTTTAGGGGGGGAATGGACCTGCGCGACGAGGTAATGGGTACAGAAGGTACTATTTGGATTAATAACTTTTTACGTACAGGTTTTGACATGTTCAGCACAGGTAAAGAAGGTGGTTATGTGGCCGAAAAAGCCGAAAGTAATACCGGTTGGTTATTTCCTGTTGGTGATGAGGTAAACGAGCTGGGCTATAATCACATGTTTACCGATATGTTTGAGGCAATAGAGCAACAACGCCCGCCTTTTGAAACTTTTTACGATGGTTATGTAGTCAACGCAATTATTGATGCGGCTTATGCATCAGCCAGGAGCGGTACATGGGAGCCTGTTAAAATTGATGACTGGCGTGGTCGAACAGAAAGTGATAACGCCAGTAAGTTTGCGGAGTTTGATGAGCAGTATTATCTGATCAAAGAAGAAATACTGCCCCATGGCGAACGTAAGCTTATCCTGAAAGATAAACAAAGCGGTGAAGTGATAGTGCGGGATTTGTAGGTTGGTGTTTTTTAAAGGTGTCAGTCTCAGCTTGTCGAAGACCTGTTAAAGCGGTGAGTGGTTCGACAGGCTCATCATCACAAAGGACAAACCACTATCACTTTTTTGAAGGTGTCAGTCTGAGCTTGTCGAAGACCTATTAAAGCGACGAGTGGTTCGACAGGCTCACCATGACAAGGGCAGCTGAATATAAAAAATGTGTGTCAGTCTGAGCTTGTCGAAGACCTATTAAAGCGACGAGTGGTTTGACAAGCTCACCATGACAAAAAAGTACCGATTTCAACAACTATTATATTTATATGTTGATTTAATGAAACTTTATCATGTTTATATTTTGTTGTGCCGGGACGGCTCTTATTACACGGGCGTAACAAATAATATTGAACGCCGGATGATTGAACATGAATCGGGTGAAAATATTCATTGTTATACTTTCAAAAGACGTCCTTTAAAACTGGTTTTTGCTACTGATTTCGGTGATATTAATCAGGCAATAGCTTTTGAAAAGCAAATAAAAGGTTGGAGAAGAGCTAAAAAGGAGGCGTTGATTGCTGGTCGGTGGGACCTTCTTCCGGAATTAGCAAAGACAGCAAAAGGTTAATTTATTTTGTGTATTTTAAATAAGTCTATTAAACATGACTCTTTTGGAGCGTCAGTCTGAGCTTGTCGAAGACCTATCAAAGCGACGAGTGGTTCGACAAGCTCACCATGACAAGAGTGGCTTAACATGGCTCTTTTAGAATGTCAGTCTGAGCTTGTCGAAGACCTGTTAAAGCTGCGAGTGGTTCGACAGGCTCACCATGACAAAAGGCAGGCTCAGCATGACAAAGACAAGCCACTATGACAAAATTAGGTTCGCAATCACGTATAGCTACAAAACAATATTAAATGAACAGAAGAAACTTTATCTACAACAGCGGCATGTTAGCCGCTTTGGCTGCGTCACCGGCAAGGGCCTTGAGTGCTGGTAAGAGGCATAAAAAACCACCCCTTGGCATCCAACTGTATATGGTGAAGGAGGATATGGAGCGCAATCCTGTTGATACGCTTAAAAGGCTTGGGGCAATGGGCTACTCTCAAATTGAAAGCTATGGCAGCGATAAAGGCATTTTTTGGGGGTACACCAATACGGAGTTTAAGAAGATATCTAATGATCATGGGCTTGAAATGGTAAGTTCACACTATAACCCATGTACGCTTGACGAATTTGACAGATTAGCGGCGCAGGCCGCTGCTATCGGAATGAAATACCTGGTTTGCCCATGGCTTGGCCCTCAAAAATCCATAGACAGTTTTAAACGTTTTGCCACGGATTTTAACCAACGTGGTGCCATATGCAAAAAGCATGGCCTTAAATTTGGGTATCATCCTCATGATTATCCTTACAAACCTGTCGACGGGCAGTTACCTATTGATGTATTGTTAAACTATACGGATAAACAGTTAGTAGATTTTCAATTAGATGTTTACTATGCTGTAACTGAAGGTGCCGACCCCTATGCTTACATGAAAAAACATAAAGGGCGTTTCACCATGGCGCATCTGCGTGATGTGTTAAAGCAGCGATTGCCTGCCGGCAGCAAAGATGAATCTGCTTGTGATCTGGGTGAAGGTATCATCAACTTCCCTAAGTTAATATCATCCGGTATTGATAATGGTATGCGATATTTTTTTGTGGAGCAAAGCCGCTTTTATAATGAAACTCCTTTACAAAGCGCGCAAAAAAATGCCGCATACTTAAAAAGCATGCGGCTGGCTTAACTAACTGATCTGAATATGAGCTATAGCAAAAATATTTTGAGGTAAGATTGCCCCCACGTGCCCCAGTCTTTCATTACTTTTTTCAAGGTAGTTTCAAGCCCTTTATAGGTAGTTGCTTTACCTTTTTTTGGTATGGTTAGCTGCGCCTCGGGCACAGTAACGTCGGTTACGCTTGTGGCAAACCAGGTAATGTTATCATGCGGAAGCGCAAGGCCCAGGATCATGCCCGGTAAACCGGTGAACGACTCAGGCCCGCCTGATACCGGTATCTCATCAGAATAAAAGGCTACTACATAAATAGAATCCATTATTAAAGCATTCGCCCTGCGGCAGGTATAACCTGCAATCTCGCGTGTTTCATCGGTTATTTTCCAGTTAATTTTACGTACGGTATCTTTTACTAAAAATTGCTCCTCAAATACCTTTTTGCTGCTGGTGCTAACCTGGGTATCAAAATCTGTATAAATAATGTTATCCTGATGGCTCTCGGGCATATCCCCAAACCAGTTGTTGCTAACTGTTTCTACCGGCGCAGGTGTAAAAGATGTTTTGTTGTTTGTGAACGTAAGGGTACTTTTCAGCGTTTTAAATTGAGGTTGATTTTTTTTATAGTTATCAAAGGCTTGTGATGCAAAGCCGTTATCATCGTTACCTAAACGTTTTTTTATCACGGCATACATATTTACCCGTTTCTCGTATTCTATTTTACCTGATGTGGTGAAATGAGCATTTGCCTGCGCAAATAACGCTGTGCAAAACAGGCTGCTTATAACTGTTAATATTAACTTTTTCATGTTATTATTTTGACGGCGCTCCGCCGCCCATTTTGTTAAAATCCCAAACAATAGAGAATAAGAAATACCTGCGAATAGTGGTATAACGTGTTTCGTTATAATTCAGCCCATCAGCGTTGCGGCTAAAGCCGGAGTTTTTGTTAAGCAGATCATTACCGGCTATTACAAGTTTTAAGTTCTCTGATTTAAAAAACGACTTTGTGATGTTGGCATTCCAGATAAACTGAGAGAATGGTTCAGGGAATGACTGGCTTGCCGCCTGGTAAGTATAATCCCCATCTGTAGAGATGATCAGTTTAAAAGGAAGGTTCACGCTGATCCTGCCATTACTTTGAAAGCCTCTTGAGTTATTATTTAAGTTAGGGCTTAATGACGACTGACCGACCGTGTAAGTAGGCCCGCCTGATATATTAAATGAATATTTCTTTTGAACGTATTTGTTAATATTTATGCTTCCGCGGTAAGTGTTGGAGTTAGTACGGTTAACATCAGAGTTTTTCATGCTGTAATAAATACTACCATTAAAGCCAAGATCGGCACCGATACTGATATCAAACAACCAGCTTAACTTTTGGCCCATCCAGATACCACCGTTGTAGTTAAATGGCTTTTTACCGGGTAAATTAAGGTATTGGATGGTATTTTTACCGGTTTCGGTATTAGTAGTTAAATTGTTTACTATTGGATTAGTTGTAAACGAGAACGAGCCGTAACCTGATATATACTGATCGCTTAATACCCTGTACGAATTGTAATTAGCAAAAAAGCGATGTGTAAATGCGGGGTCAAGGTTAGGGTTACCCAAAGTGATATTCAAGGGGTCGTTGTTTATACGTACGGGCTGTATCTGATCAAGCGTTGGCTGTGTTTGGCTGCCACTGTAGTTGATCCTGAATTGTTTTTGTTGCGAAAACCTGTATTGATAGGTCAATTGCGGTGCCCAGTTAGAAAAATCGCGTTTAAATTCAGTCCCCGTCTCTTCATCTATTTGTTTAAACTGCACATTGGCTAATCGGGTGCCGAAGTTAAGATTATGCTTGCCTTGCTTAAAATTAAGCATAGCGCCACCCTGGTTGCTTAGCTGATTAAACTTGTAATCGCTGCTTAACGAGTCGATAAGCATATTGTATTCACCAACGGCAGAGGGTGAAAATGATTTACGGTCGGCACTGCTGTTATTAATGTTTACGCCATAATTAAGCACTAAAGACCAGGTTTTGCTCAATGGCTCGGTATAGGTAATGTTAGATAAAAGCTTTGTACTCCTTAAATCATTTGTTTTACGCTGGTCTATCCGTGTGCTGTCATCTAATGCGCCCCCTTTATAATAATCTATGTTTGAAAACAAATTTCCATGCGCTTTACTTTCGTTAATACCCGTGGATAAGTTTATAGAAAAGGTACGGCCAGGTTTTTTTAGTTTTTTGGTGTAAAAAGCTGTCGCGTTAAAGATCTTGCCATCCAGGTTATTATCCAGCGTACGGGTTTGGGTATTTACCAGCTGATCATTATTGGATGTAGATGAATTTTCTACGGTATGCGTATCAGAATTTTTTAGCGTACCATCAACAGTTAATTTAAGGTTTGAGGTGCTATCCAGTTTTACCTGGTACATTACATCGGCCTTTTGCCTGAACATATAATTATGGTCGGTTTCGTTTGATTGGCTGGAAAGCACTAAACTATCTGACAAGGTATTTCGAGATAACGAACTACGCGTACCATTAACCTCAAGCGATCCTAATTTGTAATTGGCATTGATGGATTCCTTATCACCATTCCACTTGCTATCGTAATGCACACCGCCGGTACGTGCAATTGGCAGGCCCTGATTACGGTATTGGCCATCAAAAGAGTCGAGATCGTCCCCGCTGCCCATAAAGTAAATCTCGCCGCTATCGCCAAAGGTCATGTTATCCTGCGTACCAAGGCGGTTGTTATCCTGCCAGCCAAGGCCGATTTTGCCGGTGTTGCTGATAGTGCCATAAGCAGAAAACTTTTTTTTGCCTTTAAATATGTTAAACAAAGCCTGTGTTTCATAATAATCGTCGGTACCGATGCCACCCTGAACCTTGCCGAAATACCCGCTTTTTTTATCTTCTTTCAGCTTGATGTTAATCGTCTTGGTTTTCTCCCCATCGTCTATACCGGTAAAAGTGGCCTGATCGCTTTTTTTATCATAAAGCTGCACCTTATCAACCATATCGGCACGGATGTTTTTGGTTACCAGGGTAGGGTCGTCGCCAAAAAATTCTTCGCCATCAACCAGTACTTTGGGTACAGATTGCCCCTGCGCGGTTATTTTACCATCCTTATCCACCTGTATACCAGGTAATTGCCTTAAAAGGTCCTCAACCTTTGAGTTAGGTTCAATTTTAAAAGCTTTGGCGTTAAATTCGGTAGTATCGCCTTTAATTTTAATGGCTGCTACAGTACCTTTCACAATAACTTCTTTCAGCAATCTCGATTTAAGGTTCATGCTGATGCTGCCAAAATTGTGAGTGGTTTTTACCGAATCGAGCGTAAAGCGCTCTACATAATCGGCGTAACCCGGGTAGGTCACTAACAAAATAAAGCTGCCCTTCTTAAGCTTTGGGATGTTGAATGAGCCGTCGGTTTTGGCGCGTGTAAAATTAACCAGGATGGAATCCTTGGCATTCAAAACGCTCACAGATGTATTGGCCAGCTTAACATTGGCAACACTGTCTATGGCAACGCCTTTTACTGAGTAAGGGGTTTGCGCAAGCGCAGTAAGGGAGCACAGGCAAAAAAAAGCCAGGGCTGTAATTGTGAATTTCATACTTAGGATTTATACCGCCAATATATAACTAAATTTTTAGTAATAGATTGAAGCGGTATGTTAAAAAGTGTTAAATATGCCTTATAGACGTCATAGTCACATAATTGTTACGCTGACAATTCAATAAAAAGGCATTAACACTACAATCCTTGATAAGTAAAGGGGCTTTGAAATTTATCCCAATCGGGTAAAAGCTGGTCTTTATCAGAAACTATGGCGTCCTTTTCAGCAATGCCCCAACCAATTGCCAGTGCAGGGTCATTCCATATCAATCCTATTTCCGATTCTTTGCTATAGTAATTGCTCACTTTGTAAGTGAAAATGGTATTATCCGTTAACACGGCGAAGCCATGCATAAAACCTGCGGGTATAAATAATTGCAGATGATTTTCGGCCGAAAGCTCGGCAGAGAAGTGCCTGCCATAAGTAGGAGAGCCTATCCTTACATCTACAGCAACATCAAGTACGGCGCCTTGCAGCACCCTTACCAATTTAGCCTGTGCAAACGGCGGTTTCTGGGCATGCAGCCCGCGTACCACGCCTTTTTGTGATAAAGACTGATTATCCTGAACAAAGTCGATATCTATACCATTATCCAGAAAATGCTTTTTATTAAAGCTTTCCAGAAAGTAGCCTCTGCTATCGGCAAATACCTTAGGTTCAAATAATAACAGGCCGGGTATATTGGTTTCAGTAATGATCATTATTCAACCGTTTTCATTAACGTGTTAAATAATACAAACCTTTCTGCAAATTGTTGCTCATGCTGATCTTTGAATTTGAACAAATGCTTGCTGTAGTATTGCTGAAACTGCTCCATTGTATCGGCATTGTACTGTACGCAATAAGTAATGCCATCATTGGGCGAATCGACAATAGTGAGTATCTTGTACGAGCTGAAATAGCCTGTAGCCATAATAGCGGGTATGTGTACTTCTTTCATCCAGCTGAGCCATTCCTGCTCGGTGCCGTCCTCTAAAATAACGGTTTCGTTATAAATGATCATTCGGTAAAAATAGTAATTAGTTGCTATTATAGTTAATGTTTATCAGGCGCCCTCTGTTTTATCGCCCCTTAACACCCTGAACCTTTTTCGTGCTTCATTTATCCAAAGGCTTCCGGCATAATTGGTAATAATTTTCTGGTAATAGGTTTTAGCCAGTTCGGCATTGTTAAGTTTATTTTCATAGATATCGCCAAGCATAAATACGGCATCGTCTGCCCAAAGGTCGTAACTGTAGTTTTCGGTAATTTTTTTAAGCAGGGCAACAGCATCATTAAAGTCTTTTTGCTGTATCCTAATCCGGGCCTTGGCCATCAATATATCGGTAGTTAGTGTGTTGCCAGGGTAAACCTTATCAATACTATCCAGTGTGGCCAAAGCTTTGGCCGGTTGCCCGGCGAATATCAGCAGATCAGCCCTTGCATACATTTTTAAGGCTTTGCCGCTGCTGTCTGCCTGCAGGTTATCAGTTATCAGCAGCGATAAGTTGAGCGCATCGTTAGCTATCAGCTGGGTTGTAGCGGCTTTTAAAATATCAAGCTGACGGCTGGCCCAGTTAAAATCGCCGGTATAATAAGCCATTTTAGCGTTTCGTAATATCGCTTCCTGCGCAATAGCCGTATTAGGATTATCTTTTTCTACCTGGCTGTACATCAGGGTTGCATCCCAGGGTTTATTATTTATCAGGTAAACATCGCCCAACAAAAGTTTACAGTTGGCCAACAGCTCGGGCCGTGTGCCGGGGACGGCAATAGCAGCCTCAAGTAAAGTTTGCGCATCAGCAAGTTTGTTCAATTTAAATGCCTGTAACGATGCCAGTTTTTGCATAGCGAAGACAGTATTTTTATTGCGGCCAAACTCCTGGAGCAAATTGTTATAATCATTTTCAAGGCTAACCAGGTCGGCCTGGGTATAAATGCCTTCGGTAATTTTTAGATTTTTGGTGTTCAGCAAGTCAATTCTGGCTGGTATATAAAACCCGCTTTCTTTTGAGCCGTTTTCAATCAGGTAAGTATACCCCCTGATTGCAGCATCATAAGCGCCGTTATTAACAAGCGTACGGCAAAGCTCAAAAATATTAGAGCCTTCGTTATTTTGCCTGCGGCTAAGGGCAAGCGCCTGGTTAAGCGCCATGTCATATTCTTTTTGCTGCAGGTACTGCCAGGTAAGCAATTCGGTAAGTACAATATCCTGAGGTGCTTTCTGGATACGCTTTAACAGTGCTGTTTTCAGCATGTCATAGTCTTGCGCGCCTTCATATATATTTGCCAGCGTATTTTGTGCCTGCCCTAAATACACCGGGTTTTGAGGCAAGAAATTAAGATATTCTTCGGTAAGGTTAACCTTATCGCGTTTATACCGGTACAGCGATATGAGCTGAAAAGTGAAAGCGGCATCGTTATGCAGTAATTTGCGGCCCTGCAAGAATATACGTACGGCGTAGTCGGCATTGGCATTCTGATAAAACTGTGCGGCAAGCGCTTCAATAGCGGTCTGCTCGGCAGGCATTTTCTTGATCAGATCATTAAAAACATCATCGGCTTTATCTGTTTTTCCTTGCTGTGTGTAAACGGTACCTAAAGCAACAGCATATTCGCTGCTTTGGGGGTACTTTCTTATCATTTTTTTTGTGACGTTTTCGGCTTCATCGTATTTTTTGAAGCTGATAAGCGCATTAAAGTAAGGCTGATAGAAGCTTTGGTTATCCTGCCTGTAAAGCTTCTGATACAAGTCTAAAGCCTTTTCCTGCTCTCCATTGCGCAAGTATTGCTGCGCAAGCAGAATATCATTATTCTGCGCATAAACGCTTGTAATAAAGCCGCATATCAAAAGTATAAATACGCACAGGTGCTTAGGCATTTTTTATTTACATTAGGATGATTACCTATGGTTATATAACGGTGTTAACGGGTAAAATTGTAGTGACATTATCATAAACATTGACTAAAATATTTATTTTGACCTTTCTTAACAAAATGAAATAACAAATGCCGGGTCGGATAAGATCATTTTTTTTAATTGCCGCTATTGTCTTTTTATATGCCTGTAAGCAAAACGAGGTACGACGCATCCCTGTAAGTGATTTTTTCAAGACACCCGAAAAAAGCTATTTCAAAATCTCTCCTGACGGCAAATACATCTCCTATTTAAAACCATATAAAGATAAGCAGAATATTTACATCCGGTCGCTGATTACCGGCATTGAGCATATGGCAACATCATTCAGCGATTATTCGGTACGTGATTACACCTGGACATTTGGAAACCAGATTGTATTTACACAAGATATCATAGTTGATGATATATACCGCCTGTACACGCTTGACGCGGCCTCTTTAAAATTTAAAAAATTGCTTGACCTGGATAAGGCACGCATCAAGATATTGAACCGTAACCGTATGCAGCCTGATATTATTACGGTTGCCATGAACAAGCGCGACCCGGTTAATTTTGATGTGTACCGCCTTAATGTTAAAACCGGCGAATTGAAGCCTTATTTGCTAAACCCGGGCAATATTATTAAGTGGTACCCTGATGCCAATGGTGCAATACGGCTGGTTAAAGTGTCTGACGGGGTAAATGAAAGTATTCTTTTTCGCCCCAACGAAAAGGCACCTTTTAAAGCGATTATTAGAAGCAATTTTAATGACCGTGTAGAACCTATAGCATTTACAGGCCATGGCGAAAATTTTTACGCGCTATCAAATGTTAACCGCGATAAAACGGCGCTTGTGGAGATAGATGCATCATCCGGCAAGCAGGAAAAGGTTGTTTATGCAAGCGATAAGGCGGATATTATGGATGTAAGCTACTCCAGGAATAAAAGGCATATTGAATTTGTATCGTGGGATGAAGCCAAACCCCAAAAACATTATCTTGATGCAGAGATACAGCAATTGTATAACAACCTTTCCCAAAAGATAAAAGGGAACAAAATAGAGATTGTAGACCGCGATAGTGCCGAAAACAAATTCATTATCATTAGCTATACCGATAAAAATCCAGGGTCATATTATCTTTATGAACGTGCAGGCGATAAATTAAACAAGTTAGGCGATATTAACTCGGGCATAAAGCAGGAAGAACTGTGCGATATGCAACCCATAAGTTTCAGAGCAAGCGATGGTATGGTTTTAAATGGATACCTTACCATACCTAAAGGTAAAGAAATGAAAAACCTACCGGTAGTGGTAATGCCGCATGATAACATCTGGGGCCGTAACTCTTGGGATTATGATGCAGAAGTGCAGTTTTTAGCTAACAGGGGGTATGCCGTGTTCCAGGTAAATTACCGTGGTTCTGCCGGTTATGGCAAAGCATTTCGTAAGGCGGGCTTTAAACAGGTAGGGGGCAAGATACAACAGGACATAACAGATGGGGTTAAGTGGCTGATCGCAAAAAAGATTGCCAACCCCAAAAAAATAGCCGTGTTTGGTGGTGGTTTCGGTGGTTTTTCAGCACTATACGGCGTTTCTTTTCATCCCGAGCTTTACAATTGTGCTGTGGTAAAATACGGGCTCATCAATTTTTTTACTTATTTAAAAGATGCGCCGCCGTTTTTTAAGCCATACTTAAAAATGACGTATGAAATGGTAGGCAACCCTGAAACCGATGCCGACCAGTTAAGGGCAATCTCCCCGGTATTTCATACCGATAAGATAAAATGCCCGTTATTGATATTTCAGGGCGCTAAAGATCCGCGCGCGAACATCAGCGAGCTAAACCAGTTTGTTCGCGAGCTTAAGAAGCGTAATGTACCCGTAACGTATCGCCTTAAAGAGAACGAACGGGCCTACTTTAAAAGCGAGCATAACCGTACAGAAATGTATGAAGAAATAGAGAATTTTTTGAGCAAAAACCTGCAGGTTAAAAATTAACCTGTTATGAAGGCGCCTAATAACATATACCGCAAAAACTTTACGCTGATAACGGCTTTCCTGGTTGTGATAACAGTAAGCCTGGTAATAGCTGTTATAATTTCTTATAACCTTACCACCAAGTATGTAGAGAATGAATTTGCATCGGCCAAAATTGAAGTGCTTGAGCAAACTTCAAAGCCTTACAACGATTTTTTTCAGTTAAAGATCCCCGAAATAACTTCATACCAGGGTTTCCTGGATTCTGCCTCGGCCGCTAATTATGCGGGTACGGTATTTAAAACTTATCCGTTTGTACAACGCATTTTATTTTACGATTTGCAGATAGGCAGCCCGGAAGCCCAAAAGCCGTTTGCAGACACCAAGGGAATATCTGTAAAAGCAATTTATCAGTATAAACCAAAACACGGTACTGTACGCGGTGTAAAGGACATGATATGGGCCAATGGAGACGATTTTCGTGAAATGGCTTTAAAGCTTAGTAATTTCATAAGCGTTGCCGATACTACCCGGCTGCCTACACAGGATGAAATTTTTCATACTTTTTATAATGTAAATCCTGATAAGATAAGTTATCTGAATATTCCGCGCCGGGAGGATATTAAGATATATCAGTCCATCCTTAAAAATCGTAACAGTAAAGCTTACTATAAGCAAAACATGATGACTTTTTTATTGGATGCCAAACTGCTGAAGGTAAAAAATACACATCCCGAGCTTTACCAGCAGGTAAGTATACAGCCGGTTGTATATGATCCGCTTGATATTGAAGGCGGCCGCAAGGTAACCGAAGCAGCGCTTACCGGCGCTTTTTCTAACTTCAAATTGTATTTCAGCTCAACCAACGAGCATTTGCAGCAGGAGGTTGACCGCCGGTTTTTACCAACAGGGGCGGTTATATTACTGATCTATTTTTTTATGGTACTGATAAGTTGGTTGATATACCGCAATCTTAAGATCAATTTAAAGATATTTAAGCTGCAGTACGATTTCATCAACAACTTTACCCATGAATTTAAAACTCCGGTAAGTGTTATCAAGATAGCCGGATCAAACCTGCGGGGCGATGCCGAGCTTAGCGAAAGGCAGCGACGCCACTACGGAAAAATACTTGATGAAGAGGCCGATAAGCTGAACGATCTGATGAACAAGCTTTTGTCATTCACCCAGTTGGAAAACCGGTCAATATCCTTAAATCGCGAAGAGATCAACCTTCCTCAGTTTGTAGAAGGCTATATCAATACTTTCAAGATCAAATATCCCGACTTTAAACTTAGTTATGAAGTTGATGATATCGGCACTTTTAATACCGACCCTGTATTGCTGGGCAGTATTTTCCAGAACCTGATGGAAAACGCTTATAAATATTCGCACCCTGGCAAAAAGGAGATGAGTATCAGGATACATGCAGAAAGAAAAAATGCTGTATTCGCTTTTTCAGATAAAGGGATAGGCATGGCCAAAAATGAGCAGGGCGAAGTGTTTAAAAAGTTTTACCGTATAGAAAACCAGTACAACCAAAACGGAAGTGTTGGGCTTGGACTTGCATTTTGCAAAGAACTGGCTAACTTTATGGGTGGAGATATTACGGTAACAAGTAAGATAAATGAAGGCTCGACGTTTATAGTAACATTACCGTTTGAAAATTAGTAAACTACAAAATGAACAAGGAGATTAAAATAGCACTTGTAGAAGATGACGAGAACCTGCGCTTTTTAGTTGCAGAACGCCTGCAAACAGAAGGTTATAAAGTTTTGGAAAACGGCAACGGCGAAGCGGCTGAAAAGATGATACTGGATGAACAACCGGATATTGTACTGCTTGATTGGATGCTGCCCGGCAAGCAAGGCTCTGAAGTTTGCACAAGCCTTCGGGAAAAGGGTTTTGATAAGCTTGTTATCATGATGACTGCCAAAGCGCAGGATATAGACAAAATAGGTGCTTACAACTTTGGTGTGAGCGACTATATAACCAAGCCTTTTAATATGGATGTGCTGGTTGCTATGATAGAAAGCAAGATAAAGTTTTCGCTGAATAGCGATAAAAACGAATCGCACAGGTTTGGTAATATGGAGCATCAGCCCAACACCCACCTGCTTATTAAGGAAGGCCGCAAAATTGAGCTGACGATATTGGAGAACCGCATATTGCTTTATTTCCTAAAAAACAAGAACAAGGTAATTAACCGCGAGGAATTGATGATGGAAGTTTGGGGTTACAATGCCGATGTAAATACCCGTACGCTGGATATGCACATTGTGCGCCTGCGTAAAAAAATAGAGAATAACCCAGATTCGCCCACCTATTTGCAAACGGTGAGGGGTATAGGTTATAAGTTTGTTTATTGATTGCATTCCGGTCGTTATTCATAGTATCAAACTATGTCATTGCGAACAATAGTGAAGCAATCTCATAATTATAAGCGGATATGCTGAGATTGCTTCGCCATATTCCAAACTCCTTCCCTTAAGAGGGTTAGGGAGGGGTGAACATTAGTAGAGCACCCCTTCCTCATCCTTCCCCAGGGAAGGAATCGCACAATTCCAGGCTTTGATCTCGAACAAGCGGATATTTTGAGGTTGCTTCGTTGTACCTCCAAGATTCCCTCCCTTGGGAGGGGTGCGGTTGACTGTGCTTTGGCAGGGAGGGGTTTTATTTATTTTTGTTAATCATACCCACTGGTAACTCCTTCCCCAGGGAAGGAATCGCACAATTTCAGGCTTTGATCTCGAAAAAGCGGATATATTGAGGTTGCTTCGTTGTACCTCCAAGATTCCCTCGCCGGAAGGGGTGCGGTTGACTGTGCTTTGGCAGGGAGGGGTTTTATTTATTTTTGTTAATCATACCCACTGGTAACTCCTTCCCCAAGGGAAGAAATCGCACCATTCCAGGCTTTGATCTCGAACAAGCGGGTATGTTGAGTTTGCTTCGTCGTACCTTTTAGCAATACACCATCTATTGCTTAACTAAAGCCTTACTTGTTATAAAATCTCCAAAAAAACTTCGCTGGTTAATGGTATGATATCCTTGTTTATCAAACAAGCTGCCAACATCCGGCAAACGCCATGACTGGACGCCGCAAAGCATTTTAAAAAAAAGGAGCATACTTTTCAAAGTAAGGTATTGCCACCATTTGCCGGTTAACTGAAAATCGGTATACAGCCATACGCCACCGGTTTTGAGTGCATGATGTATGGGCATAAACACATCTGGAAGTTGCTTATCAGTAAAATTATCAAACAAAAACGGAGTTATTACTACATCAAAATCATGCAACGGATAAGCTTTTTCTATCGGTTTATTAATAAAGGTCACCTGATTGTTTCCAACGTTTCTTTTTTTTGATAAAGCCATCATGTTGGCCGATATCTCTACATAGGTAATTTGCAGGCCTGATGGATGCTGCTTGCTGATCTCTTCCAATATCCAGCCGGTACCACCGCCTGCAATAAGTATGCGGTTACCCGTGCGGATATGGCTTAACAAATATACCTGTGCATTCACCAGGGCATTGCTAAACACCAGGCGCGAAAGGCGGTCATAAAAAAAGGCCAAGTTATCATAATTGGCTGCCATCAGCGCGATTCAAATGCAAAACCGAATATGGCCAGTATCACATACTGCAATATCAGTACGCCATCTAAATAAAAAAAGTAATAGTACTCGTTTTTTTTCCAGGCAGATTTGAATATGAGCCAGCCGGTCAGTACAACAGTTAAAGTAAGTGCCCAAAAATCGGGATTAAAACCTTCGTTACGGAACATAAAGAGCAAAACAATATAACCCGTAAGCAGTAGCTGGCAAAAGAGGTATGCATTTTTTTCGCCCCAGGCAACCGCTATGGTCTTTAAGCCAAACTGCTTATCCTGAAACAAATCGCGTATGTCAAACGGAACGGTGAGCGCGCCAATAAATAAAAATCGCTTTGCTATAAGTATTGTAATATCTCTTGTAGAAACATCTGCCAGGTGCTGATCCTGCGCTTCCAATATCGGCAATAATACGCAGCTCAAAGTCCATACAAGGGTTATTAAAAAAGGCTTTAAGCCGGGTATATTACGCAACCCAAACTTGTGTTCGCCAACGGTAAAAAGGGGCAGACTATAGCAAAAAGACAGTACCGCCAGGAATACCAGCAATATACGCGACTCCATCGAGAGCAGAAAAAACAGCGGGATAAGCGAAAGCAGCGATATCATGGTAAAGGTTACCATTAACCGGTAATGCGAAAAAAACCAGCGCACGCGCCTGTACGGGGATGCATCGGGCTGTTTGGGCTTGCTAAGCAATATGCTGAAATTATAAATACCCAAAGTTGATGAGAACAGTAGCCCTAAAACTCTGTAATCGGGCTTGGCATCTATTAAATGAAAAGTAACTAATGCCTGGGTAACGGCGCAAAGCGCCATAAATATATTGCTGAACAGAAGAAAATCAAACGCACTATAAAACGCTTTTTTCATTTGGGGTTGGCCTTGCAGTTAAGCCTTGTATGATGCATCTGCTGCGGCTTTTAATTCAAATATCGTAATCTCCGGCAAAATTCCAATTCGGCCGGGGTAACCTAAAAACCCATAACCCACGTTTACATAAATTTGCTGATGCTTTTCGCGGTAAAGGCCGGCCCATTCTGAATATACATATTGTATGGGGCTCCATTGAAAATCATCGGTGCGAACGCCAAATTGCATGCCGTGTGTGTGGCCGGAAAACATCATGTCTATCTGCGGGTACTTTGGGATAACTTCGGCCCGCCAGTGTGATGGGTCGTGCGAGAGCAATAATTTAACCGGCAGGTCATCAGTGCCCTGTACTGCTTTTTCCATTTTGCCGTATTTGGGGAAACGGCTCATCTCGCCCCAGTTACCAATCCCTAAAACGCCTATCTCCTCACCGTTTACTTTAAGGCGGCGATGCTCGTCAATCAGCAAGTCCCAGCCTAAGGTTTTATGGGCCTGGTACATGTCGTTCAGGTTTTTAGCTTTTGCAGCAGGGGTAGGCCATTTGCCATAATCACCGTAATCATGATTACCCAGGATAGAATAAACGCCCATTGGCGCCTTAACCTGTTGAAATACTTTTAACACCCGCTCCACTTCTGCGGTTTGCCCGTTAACAAGGTCGCCTGTGAAAAATATTACATCCGCCTTTTGCCGCATAAGCAGTTCAACGCCGCCCTGCATGTTATGTACGCTATGAAAGCTGCCCGCATGTATATCAGATATCTGCCCTATACGCATGCCATCAAAGGCTTTGGGTAAATTGGGCAGGTAAAGCGTGACATTCTCTACCCGGTAATCATATATGCCTTTAGACATATTGTGTTTCAGTAAATAAAGCGGCACCACCCCGGCCAATATACCGGCCTTCATCAGAAACTCCGACCGGGGAATGTCGTTTAATTTGGGTTGCGGTGCAGATGATTCTTTGTTTTTACGCTTGCGTATTTGCAAGGTAATTAACCTCCTGATGTCATCAACGGCGATGAACACCAGGTAAAATACTTTAAAGATAAGCACGAGGAAAAACAGCAGGAAAATAGCGCCGCGCAAGCCTACGCCGATATCAGCATAAATACTGATGACCAAACCGGCAATAAGCAATACCGAGCCAACCCAGTATAAGCCGGTAAACCATTTGCTAAACGGAAATTGTTTTTTACGAAAGGCCGTTTGAAGGCCCCGTAAAATGTAATAGTCGGCAGCTAACAGTACAATAATAACCAGGATGGTAGAAAGCGCATTTCCTTGCATAGATGTATCAATGCAAAGGTATCAATTAATACCGGTCATCAAGGTCCAGATCGTCATCGTCATCCGGCTCCAGGTTAAACAGACTGTTGAACATATCTGAAAATGCAAAGCCGTTATCCAGGAAGCCTTTATTCAATTGCGAAAACTCGGCCAGCCCGTGCAGTACAAATTCCATCAATAATAATTGCTGGTTTTCGCTTAGACGCGGATGGAAGGTTTTAACCAGCGCTTTTAATCCGGGTACCTCGTTCAATAGCTTTTTATACTCAGTGAAAGGCAGATCATCAATCAGCGATACTGTATTGCCATCGCCAAACCAGTTAATGATTTCCAGGTACGGGTTTGGCGCCTTGGCCTTTTTAGCTTTCTCAGGATCAGGGAAGAATTGCAGTAATAAGCTTTTAATGGCTTTGCCGATAAGGATATTAGCCACTTTACCCGGGCCTTCCAGTTCGCCTTCATAAACCAGCTCGATTTTACCGGTGATGGCAGGGATAACACCTAAAAAGTCGGATATGCGTACAAACGTCGATTTCTCGCCGTTTATGATCATACGGCGCTCCGCGTTGCTGATCAGGTTTTCATAAGAAGCAATGGTCAGGCGCGCGGAAACTCCCGATTTTTTATCAATAAATTCAGAATTCCGGGCTTCAAATGCTATTTGCTCTACCAGATCTTTCACCAGGCCGTCTGCCTCGATAGCAGTACGTTGTTCTGGTGTTAGCAGGGCTTCCTGCTGAGTGATCTTGCGCGAGATTTCGACCGAACGCGGATAGTGTGTTAATATCTGGCTTTCTATACGGTCTTTAAGCGGCGTAACGATAGAACCGCGGTTGGTATAATCCTCTGGGTTAGCGGTAAAAACAAACTGCAGGTCGAGCGGAAGGCGCAGTTTAAAGCCACGTATCTGTATATCGCGCTCCTGCAAAATATTGAACAGCGATACCTGGATACGTGCCTGCAGATCGGGCAATTCATTGATCACAAAAATGCCGCGGTGGGCGCGTGGAATCAAGCCAAAGTGAATAACACGCTCGTCAGAGTAAGTAAGTTTAAGGGTAGCGGCCTTTATCGGGTCAACATCGCCAATTAAATCGGCAACGGTAACATCCGGTGTAGCCAGCTTTTCGGTATAACGTTCGCTGCGGTGTACCCAGGCAATAGGAGTGTCGTCGCCATGTTTTTCAACCATTTCGTGGCCATACCAGGAGATGGGCGCCAAAGGATCGTCAAACAGTTCGGAATCTGCTATGTAAGGCACATACTCGTCCAGCAGGTTTACCAGCAAACGGGCTATACGGGTTTTAGCCTGCCCGCGTAAGCCAAGCAGTAATATATTATGGCGGGATAAAATAGCAGTCTGCAAGTCTGGGATAACGGTATCCTCAAAGCCTACAATGCCTTCAAATCCGCCTTCTTTTTTCTGAAGCTGAGTGATCAGGTTGGCCCTCAGTTCATCTTTCACGGAGCGGCTCACATAGCCGGTTTCTTTTAGCTGACCAAGGTTTTTTATATCTAATAATTTGCTCATTTGTTCAATTGTTCATTGGTGATATTGAAATTTGCATATTTGCAAATTCGCACATTTATCTCACTGTTCTTCTTCTGTTTTTGATGTAATCTTCAAATATGTATTCGCCCAAACCGTTAAGCGAGCTGTAAAATGCACGGCCACCGTTGGTTTCGGTGAATTTGCGTACAAACTGCTGCAGGTAAGGGTCTTTAGCGATCATGAAAGTTGTGATAGGTATCTTTAGCCGCTTGCACTGCGCGGCCATATTCAAGGTTTTATTCACCACTTTCCTGTCCAGCCCGATGCTGTTTTTATAATAACGTGTACCTTCCTTTAAACAGGTAGGTTTGCCATCGGTGATCATAAAAATCTGCTTGTTATGCGTTTTACGGCGACGCAGCATATCCGTAGCCAGTTCAAGGCCTGCATAGGTGTTGGTGTGGTACGGCCCCACCTGTAAATAAGGCAGATCCTGCAGGGTAATTGGCCATGCATCGTTGCCAAACACAACAATATCCAAAGTATCTTTAGGGTATTTGGTGCGGATAAGTTCGGCCAAGGCCATAGCTACCTTTTTGGCGGGTGTAATGCGGTCCTCGCCGTAAAGTATCATCGAGTGCGATATATCTATCATCAGCACGGTAGAAGTAAGGGTTTTGTAATCCATTTCTTCCACCTCCAGATCGCGCTCTGTCATCATAAAATCCCCGCCTATACCATGGTTGATCTGCGCGTTATGGATAGATTGGGTCATGTCGATCTGGTCGAGACTGTCGCCAAATTCAAATTCGCGGCGCTCGGCATTCTTTTCATCTCCCTGTCCGCTTTGCGGCGAACGGTGATTACCCTTGCCTGATTTTTTGAGCTTGCCAAATATTTCTTCCAGGGCAGATTGCCTTATACTTTGCTCGGCTTTCGCTGTGATGCTGAAACTGCCATCCTGCTTGTTTTCATCAAGGTAGCCCTTTTGTTTCAGTTCATCAATAAAATCACCCATGCCATAATCGTCATTGGTGATGTTGTATTGTTTATCTAACTCGTTAAGCCATGCCAGGGCTTCCCCCGCATCGCCGGCAGTATAGTTTAATAACTCCAGAAATAATTTAAGTAATTCTTCAAACCCTCCTTTAGGGATTTGATTTGGCGTGAACTTTGAAAACCCGAAACCGCGCATGTTATACCCTTTCTTGATATAAAGTAACGGATAAATACTTTTAAAAGTTTACTTACAGCGCTGCCAATGTGTATTTGTAATACTAATATGACATTTGGAAGAACAAGCCACGGTTACCCGGCTTTGATACGGGCTATCTCATCCTGATTATAAACCGGGTTAGCGCCGCGGTTGGCTGCCACAAAAGCGCCGATAGCGCAGGCATTGGCCAATAATTTCGGCTTGGAATATCCTGCTATAGTGCCTGCAATAAATGTAGCTAAAAAAGCATCGCCTGCACCTACAGTATCCGCTACGTTAACCTTAAAGCCAGGATGCTCAAAAAACTCGTGATCATGCCAGATGATAGCGCCATTGCCACCCCGGGTAACACATATGGTTTGTGGATGATACTTTTTCTGAAACTCGATGATCTTATCTTTTAGGTCGCCGGTACTGTTATTACTTAGCAAGGCAGCTTCCTCGTCGTTCATTTTAATAATATCGGCCCGTGCGGCAAAGGTTTCAATAGTTTCTAAAGTATAATGCGGGGAGCGCAGGTTTACATCAAAAACCTTTAAGGCGTCTGTTTCGTCGAGCAGGTTAAGTAAGGTGTTCTGAGTGGTTTTATTGCGGCATGCCAGGCTTCCGTAAATGATAATAGAAGATCGCTTAGCTTCACCCAACAGATCATTAGTCAGCTGTATGTTATCCCATGATACCGGCTCGGGTATAATGTAGGTAGCCTGATTATTTTCATCCAGTTGTACAGTAACCTCGCAGGTTGGCAGATTGTTGTCTTTTTGAATAAGGTTTGAATACAGGTTGCTGTCCTTCAGAAAAGCAGAAAGTTCGTTCCCTGATGCGTCGCTGCCAACCCTGCTGGCAAAGCCTACGTTTACATGCTGCTGCACCAGGTGCCTGGCTACGTTCATCGGTGCTCCACCTGCTTTCTTTTCGTCGCCAAAGGCGTCCCACAAAACCTCACCAAAACATAAAACTTTGTTCTTCATACCTATCGGTTAAATCAAATTTTTGCAAAGCTATAAAGGATTTAGCTTTTTCAATGTTAAATTTTAAATAAATGGGCCGTTATTTTAAATGTTAAATAAGCAACTTAGGTTTGATCGTATAAGTATTCACAGAGAATTTATATCTGGTCATTTACTATACAAAGTATTAAATAATTATGTTTTTATAATATATATTTACGCTTACTTAAATCATCGCAATAACTTTAGTGAAAAAAATCCTTATCCTGTTCCTTGCATTAGCAGTACAAGTATCTGCTCAAGTACCGAAACCTAAAAAGCAAACCTTTATAAATGATTATTCTGGCGTATTAAGTGTCAATGACATTAAAACCCTTAACCAGAAAATATACATAATTCAAAAGGAATCAGATGTTCAGATGGCCGTTGTTTTAGTTGATGAAATTCCGTCGGCCTATAATATCAAAAAGTTTGCAACAGCCATTGGACGTCAATGGCATGTTGGAAAAAATCAAAGAGGTTTAGTTTACGTAGCAGCTATTAAACAGCATACACAGCGTTTAGAGGTCGCAAAAAACCTACGCAGTATTTTTACTACTAAAAAAACAGAGGCTATTTTAAGTGCTATGAAAAGCGCTTATCGAAAGGAAGATTATGCTGGTGGGCTTAAAATTTTAGTGAATAAGATACATGGAACGCTGGCCCCACAAACAGAAATTACACCAGTTGAAAGTTCTGTTGCAGAAACATCAACAGCTGTAGAAAAGGAAAAAGACAGTAAAGTTCAAAACAATAACAATGGTCAAAAAGACGAGGTCCAGGCTACCGTTATTGGCGCAATTATCTGGTTTGGTATTATTTTGCTGATAGTCATTATTTATTACAGACGTAAACTTAAAGCTCAAGAAAAGATGTTTGAAAGCATGGTTAGAATGAGCCAATCTCAACCGAACATCTACAATAATTTAAATGATGGCAGCGCAGTTAATGCCGGTTACAATGATAATACTTATCGCGGTTATAGCAGATCAGTTTCAAACCGGCGATCTTCGTCTGCAGGTAGTTTTATTACAGGTGCGGCGTTAGGCGCTGCAGGTGGGTATGGCGCACGATATCTGCAAGATAAAATAAACGAAGACCATCACAAAGAAAGCGAAGATAACAGACAAACAACGCAAGATTCTTTTGCGAACAGCACTATCACCAGCGATAATAATCCGAATAATTGGGGAAACTGGAATGAAAGCGGCAATGACGACGACAGCGGTTTTTCTGATGATGAATCCGAATCTTATAATGATAGCAATTCTACAGATAACAGTGGTTTTAGTGATGATACCGATGATTCATCGGGTAGTACATCCAATTGGTAAAACAAAAAGCTCTTTATTCTAACTCCGAGGCGTTTATAGCAAGTGTCGCCTTCCTCACTTAAACCTAACGTGGGGAGGGAATTATACTTATTGCTATAGCAAGGGCTGGTGTGGCTCCTTTCCCGGGCAAAGAAGGGGAAGGGGGGCATGCAAATGTTAACCCCTCCCTGGCCCTCCCAAGGGAGGGAACTTTAATATCATAATTGTTATTAAGGCAAGGCCTGTGCGGTTCCTTCCCTGGGGAAGGAGGAGGAAGGGGTTATGGATTAGTGCAGACCTCTCCCTGGCCCTCCCGAGGGAGGGATTTATTTTTTTGCGGATTAATACAAAGCAAGAGAGGTTGGTACTTTAATAAGGTTTCCCCTGGGCCAGGGCTTTCTCCGCACGCCGGATTGCCACGTTTTCCCGATACCGGGCATAGCGGTCTTTCAAGGCCATTTTGAGCAAGCTATCTAAGCCGCCTTTTACAGCCAGGTTATAAACACTTGCCGCTTTGCGGCTAACAGAGGCATCCCATGCACGCAAGCTTAACGAATAGGAGCCATCCAAATACTTCATCCAGTGCCAGTAACCCGTGGGCATAAAAAGCGTATCGCCATGTTCTAAAAAGGCCTCGGTGCCTGGTATACCTGCAAGTGCAGGGTATTTTTTTATGTCGGGGTTTAACACATCATAATCTTCAAGAGCATAAGTGGCGTTAGGCAGGCAGTATAAGCGGCGCTTCCATTTATTTTCAAACAAAATCACGTGCTTACGCCCGCCAAAATGAGTATGGAAAATGTGCGGAAGATCTATATCGTAATGTAAAAAGGTGACCGAATTTGAGCCGCCGAAAAACATCGCAGGCATACTTTCTAATAAGCCGCCCATTAGGTCTTTTGGCAATACAATGTCGTTAAGCAACTGTGGCGCATGCTTAAATATATTGAAGAAAAAGATGCGCAGCTCGGTAGGCTGTGAGCGTATTAAATCCATATACTCATCAAAAGGCATTTCTGCAGCGGCAGAGTTGATGGGCTTGGATGGGTCTGCTTTGGCGTTGTCGTAAAGTGGTACTACTTTATTGCCAACCACTTGCTTAAGGTACCCGGGTGTCCACTTTTCGCGTGCGGGCCAGTTGCTGGTCAATCCTTTAATAATCAGCGGCCGGCGTGGCTTTAGATAATTATTTTGAAAATCACTGGTACTGATAAAATCGACAGTATCAATAGGGGTAAGGATGAAACTCATATTTGCATCAAAGGATTATAATGCCATGTTGCACTGATCCTAATTTTGCAAATTAAACTTTGGCTTGTTTAGTAGCAGTTAAGGTGGTGTTAAATTTGCTGATCCTGCTGGTTTAGCCGACTCACCCGGTCATCGCTATCGCTCGACCACCCTCTCTCCGCGGGGCGGAAAGAGGGTATAAAAGTTTGTGTTTGTGTTTCTTACCCTCTTTGCGTAGCAGAGAGGGTCGACCAGCCGGAGGCGTAGTCGGGGTGAGTAGTTTAATATGGCTTGACTGACTCACCCGGTCATCGCTATCGCTCGACCACCCTTTCTCCGCGAGCGGAAAGAGGGTATAAAAGTTTTTGTTTGTGTTTCTTACCCTCTTTGCGTAGCAGAGAGGGTCGACCAGCCGGAGGCGTAGTCGGGGTGAGTAGTTTAAAACGGCTTCCCGTTTGCCAGGGCTTTGTTAGCACGTTTAATGGCTAAATGCTCTTTCCAGTCCATATAGCGGCTTTTAAAGTTCTTCTTCATGATATCATCAAACTTGCGCTGAAGGGTTAAATTATATAGGCTCTTGGCTTTTATGGCCCATGATTTATCCCAGGCCCGTAGGGAAATAGAGAACGAGCCATCAAGATATTTCATCCAATGCCAGTAGCCGGTAGGCATAAACAAAGTGTCGCCATGCTCAAGTATAGTTTCCTGGCCCTCGATGCCGTTCAAAGCCGGAAATTTATCAAAATCGGGGTTGGCAATGTCATAATCCTCTAATGCATAGGTTGCAAAAGGGATACAATAAAGGCGCTCACGCCATTTGTAATCAAACAAAATAACATGCTTGCGGCCGTTAAAGTGTGTATGAAAAATATGTGCCAGATCTATGTCGTAATGTAAAAAGGTAACCGAACCCTGCCCACCGAAAAACATGTTAGGATATTTATCCAGAAAGCCACCCATCAGATCTGATGGTGACCGATAATCATCCAGCAAGCCGGGAGCGTGTTTAATAGGGTCGAATAAAAATATACGAAGGTCAGTAGGTTCTTTTTGTATCAGGTCGATGTAATCGCCAAATTTCATTTCGGCAGCGGAAGCGT
The DNA here is from genome assembly GCF_042676805.1 of Mucilaginibacter litoreus. Taxonomy (NCBI): domain Bacteria; kingdom Pseudomonadati; phylum Bacteroidota; class Sphingobacteriia; order Sphingobacteriales; family Sphingobacteriaceae; genus Mucilaginibacter; species Mucilaginibacter litoreus. The sequence continues at coordinate 25,334 of NZ_JBHTHZ010000002.1, forward strand.
TGATAGGTTTTGACGGATCAGCCTTAGAGCTATCATATAAAGGAACGGTTTTATCTCCAACAACTTCTTTAAGATAATCAAAGGTCCATTTTTGAAGGGCAGGCCAGGTTTCAGTGGCCTTACGAATAACTAAAGGTTTTCGTGGTTTTAAGTAATTGTTAACAAAATCCTCTTTGCTGATATGATCAACTTTGTCAATAGCAGTTAGCAACAAGCCCATAGTAAAGTACGTTAAACAAGCAAAAATAAATATTACAAAGCTGAATGAATGCGTATTTAACGCTTTTTATATTTTCCTGACAAATGTGTACACAGGGATCAGGAGTAATTTACAAATGCACGGCAGCTTAAAAAAATAGTTCTGCAGCTATGGCATCGGCATACAACTTTCCTTTGGCGGTGAGTGTCAGGATTTGATTATTGCGCTGTAAAGTGCCGTTATCAAAAAATTGTTGCGCATTTTTTAATACCTCTGCAGGGGCGCCGGCTGCAATGTTATTCAATTTATCCAGATCAAGGCCCCATATAGTGCGGAGCGATGTCATGATATACTCGTTAAGGCGATCGCTCTCACTTAAGGTTTCTATTTCGGCCGGGATAACGTTTTCTGATATCGATTTTAGGTATCGTGCGTTGTTGGCAATGTTCCATTGCCGTGTTTCACCGTTGAAAGAGTGTGCAGAAGGACCGATACCCAGATACCTGATACCCTTCCAGTAATTGGAGTTGTGGCGGCTGTATTGGCCTGGTTTGCAAAAGTTTGATATTTCATACTGCTCAAAGCCATTGGTTTGCATGGCATCAAGCATCATATTAAACTGGTTAGCGCTTTGCTGCTCGCTCATGGGCGGTTGTTTCTTTTTGCTGATGAAAGCAGCCAGCGCGGTCTGGGGCTCAACCGTCATGCTGTAAGCAGAAATATGTGGAATGCCAAGCTGAAACATTGTGGTAAGGTTATGTTTCCATTTGGTATCTGTTAGCAGCGGGTAGCCGTATATCAGATCGGCAGTTATATTTTCAAAGCCAGCATCCTGGGCGCGCTTTACACATGCCTCGGCCTGCTGCGCACGGTGCGCACGGTTCATCCATACTAAGTCTTCGTCAAAAAAAGATTGGATGCCTATACTGAAACGGTTAACAGGCGTTTGCCTTAAAGCGTTTATCTTTTCGCGGTCCAGGTCATCAGGGTTTGCTTCAAGTGTAATTTCGGCGTCAGCGGCCACATGGTGAAATTGTGTGATTTGATTGATCAGGCGGTCGATCTCATCAGCGGATAGCACCGAAGGCGTGCCGCCTCCAAAATATATAGTTTCGATGTTTTCGTTGCCCAGGTAGTCTTTCTGCATTTCTATTTCATGCAGTATTGCCTGCATCATATCATCTTTGTATCGTAATGATGTGCTGAAATGAAAATCACAATAGTGGCAGGCCTGCCTGCAAAAGGGGATATGTATATAGATACCGGCCATCAGCCGCAAAAATCGTTATATTAATTTAATTTTAATGAGTTAAAAGGTTAGGCCTGTATCATATCTTTTGTATAGCCACCATAAATAAGATAACTTTGCGGGTTAAAAGGGTTAAATGCGCCGGCTTATCTGTTTTATTTTTTTTGCTATGGTGGTATGTTACGGCGCTTATGCGCAGGTTGATACCAATGCCGTACAACCCGATACCATAATTGTGAAGCCACGGCCGCGCTACACAGGCCCCTTGCCCTTTCTGGACTCGGTAGCCAGGGCAAGCGCGTTACATGAACAATATGTTTCAGACTCGCTGGCCATGCGCTATATTAAAGCGGCCGACCCAAACCGGCCAAACGCGTTTATCGACAGCGTACTTAAAGCAAATGCTTATAAAGGCGATCAGTTTCTTAATTTTTCATTAAAATCAAAAAAGATTTTACAAGGCTACGGGCATACCCGCCCTTCGCGCGATATATGGGTAATTGGTGTGATCATCACCTTGCTTTTATTTGCTGCAAGTATAAATATTACATCAAGTAAGGATGTCAGCAATGTTTTTCAGGCTTTTTATCAGCGTAAAAACACCGGGCAGGCCGGCAAGGAGGAAAGCCCTATAAACGCATGGACATTTATCGGCCTTTTTATTTTGTTTGGGTTTACTTTCGGCCTGTTTTTGTACCTGTTAACAACGGGTTATTACAAAGTGTATTACACTATTGCAGGCTTTCAGCTTTTCTTAACTCTGTCATTCGTAATAATTGTATTGTTTGCAGCCAAGTTTTTAGTGCTGCGGTTTATAGGTTTTGTATTTGATATTAATAAGCTTGTAAGCGAATATATATCCATATTATCATTAACTTATTTTAATATAACATTTGTGTTTTTGCCGGTTGCATTATGCTTTAGTTTGATAGCCGATACCTTTATCCCGTTTTTACTTGCAGCAACGTTAATACTTGTAATAGTTATATTTATATGGCAATACCTGCGTAGCAGCGTAGGTATTATTTCTAATTTCAGATTTCATAAGTTTTATTTATTTGTGTATCTTTGTGCCCTCGAAATTTGCCCTATATTAATACTGATAAAGGCGCTTAATATTGGATTTAGGTAGATACAAAGCATGGCATTGGAAGACAGAAAGAAAAAGGTTAAGAGTATATTAGTAACGTTACCCAAACCTGAAAATGACAAAAATCCCTACGCTGAATTGGCCAAGAAGCTGAACTTAAAGATCGATTTCCGGTCGTTTATTCATGTTGAGGGGGTGCCTGCCAAGGATTTCCGCAAAGAAAAGATCAACCTGGCCGATTTTACAGCGGTGATCTTCACCAGTCGTAATTCTGCAGATCATTTCTTCCGTATATGCGAGGAAATGCGTTTTGAAGTGCCTGCAGAGATGAAATACTTCTGCCTGTCTGAAACCATAGCGCTTTACCTGCAAAAGTATATTCAGTACCGTAAGCGTAAGATATTTTTTGGCAAACAAACGGCTGCAGACCTTGCCGAAGTTTTGAAAAAGCATTCGTCAGAAAAATTCTTATACCCATGCTCTGACGTAGCAGCCGAAGAAACACAAAAATTTCTGCTGGATAACGGGTATGATTTTACCCCGGCTGTACTGTTCCGCACGGTTTGCAGCGATTTGAGCGACCTGGCCGATGTATTTTATGATGTCATTGCATTTTTCAGCCCGTCGAGCATCCAGTCGCTATATAAAAACTTCCCTGATTTTAAACAAAATAACACCCGTATAGCGGCTTTTGGGGCCACAACCCATAAGGCTGTACTTGATGCCGGGCTAATTTTGGATATACCGGCACCTACGCCAGGCGCCCCATCCATGACCATGGCTATTGAGCAATATGTTAAACAAGCGAATAAATAATTGAATTTAAAGGTTGTTTGTTGCAACTTTTAATAGTTAAAAGCGTATAACGGTGAAAGTATTTATGTGATAACTTAAATATTTTCACCGTTTTTTTTGTTTACTATAGCAGTAAAGATAAGTTTTTTCATAAATGGTGATTTTTAACTGTTTCAGGAAAAACATTTTTGGCTTTAGGTACATTAAAAAATTAATATATTCGGGCGATTTGTCGCAGCAGGCTGGCAAACGTGTTATTGATTTTGGATATCAAATGAAACAACTATACTTTTTAATTGCAGTTTTAGCCGGTACTGTATTAACCGGTTGCGGTACGGGGGGCAATAATGGAGAGGTAACGGGGGTAAGGCAGCGGTCTTTTCGGGCAACCACGCCATTAAACATGGTTTATGTAAAAGGCGGTACTTTTTTAATGGGCCAAACAGACCAGGATGTAACCTTCGCGCAAATTGCACAAACCAAACAGGTTACCGTGTCGCCTTTCTTTATGGATGAAACGGAGATCTCCAATTCAAAGTATAAGCAGTTTGTATTCTGGGTACGCGATTCGATAGCTATCACCAATTACTTAAACGATCAGCAATACTATTTGCAGCCAAAAAATGGCGGGCAGGGCAATGCCAATGGCCGTAAATATATCAACTGGGATTATGTAGCAAAAAATCCTGTATTCAGCACCCGTGGCAGAAACGCTTCTGCAAACCAGCAAAAACTGCAAGGGTTGTATTACCAGGGCGACGACCGTATTTTTGACCGTAATGAGGTTGATGTGCGTTTGTTAAAATACAATTACTCTATCATGTCGTTACGTGATGCGTCTAACTACAGGTATGATAAAAATAAACGCCGTTCTGATTTCATTATCCGTGATACTGTTGGCGTTTACCCGGACACGCTGGTTTGGCTAAATGATTTTTCGTATGCAGCCAACGAGCCTATGGTTGAGGGTTATTTTTCGCACCCTGCTTTTCGCAATTACCCGGTTGTGGGTGTTACCTGGCGCCAGGCGAGGGCGTTTACCGTATGGCGCACACGTTTAATGGATGGCGCTAAAGACAAAAAACATTTGCCACATAACCCGGCTTTTGACCTTCCGGACGAAGCGCAGTTTGAGTATGCTGCACGAGGCGGCCGTATCGGTACAGATTATCCATGGGGAGGCCCGTATATTAAAAACGCCAAAGGCTGTTTAATGGCCAACTTTAAACCGGGCCGCGGTAATTATACAGACGATGGCGGGGCATATACTGTAAACGTTCGCTCTTACTTCCCTAATGATTTTGGTTTGTACAATATGGCTGGTAACGTTGCCGAGTGGACATCATCGGCCTACGATGAATCTGCATCTACATTTGTGCATGACCTGAACCCTACATTCAGATATGAAGCTAAAGCTGCCGACCCGGAAGTGTTAAAACGCAAGGTGGTTCGTGGCGGTTCTTGGAAAGATATTGGTTACTTTTTACAAAACTCCACCCGCAGTTTTGAGTACCAGGATACCGCAAAATCATACATCGGTTTCCGTTGTGTAACTATTTACCCCGGCAGGGATATCAAAGACAAACGTTAATCAAAATAAAAACAATCAAACAAGTATACTTTTAAAATTATGGCTGGAAAGAAAAAACCTTACGGAATAGGTAACATCGTTTCATGGGGGGCTACCGTGGTTATTGTGGGTTTAATGTTTAAAATTTTGCACTGGCCTGGCGCTACCTACTTTATTGCAGGTGGTTTAACGGTTGAAGCATTATTATTTTTACTGTTAGGCTTTCAACGCGAAGACAAAGAGATTGACTGGACAAGGGCCTATCCCGAGCTTGACGAAGATTATAAGGGCGAGTTGCCTGCAGCATCTGCAAGGCCGGTAGCAGCAGTTGCGTCAGGTTATTCAAACACAGTAGCGCTTGATAAAATGCTTGAGGATGCCAAGATCGGCCCTGAGCTTATCAGCAGCCTTGGTGAAGGTTTAAGGACCTTTGGCGATAAAGTAAACTCTATATCACGGGTTACAGATGCAGGCGATGCTACTATTGCTTTTACTAATAAAGTAAAACAGGCAACCGCCAGCTACGATAATTTAAGCTCAGCATTTGAAAAGGCATCTGCCAATCTTAATGAGATGGCTAACACTAATATGGATACCAAGGCTTACCACGAGCAGGTAAACAATCTGGCTAAAAATCTTTCATCTTTAAACGCTGTATACGAACTGGAACTGCAGGATTCAAGCGCGCACTTAAAATCGATGAACAAGTTTTATCAAAACCTTTCATTAACTATGAACAACTTCAACGAGTCGCTTGAAGATTCAAAACAGTTTAAAGAAGAGGTAGGCCGTTTAGCTAAAAACCTGGCATCATTAAATGCTATTTATGGTAATATGCTAACTGCTATGAACCAGCCGCGTGTTTAACCAATTTATTTGATAGTATTCAACAGCAGAAAAGTATAAAGCATGGCCGGAGGTAAAGAAACCCCAAGACAGCGAATGATAGGTATACTGTACCTGGTTCTTTTAGGGCTTATTGCTCTAAACGTACCAGACAGTTTGCTGGACGCATTCAGAAATATCACAAACAGTTTAGATAAATCAAGAGCTAACGTAACCACCGGTATACAAAATACCTACTCGGCATTTGAGCAAACCAAGCTTAAGGAACAGCCAGAGCGTGCTAAACCTATTTATGATAGGGCTAAGCAGGCGAGTAAGATAGCCGAAGATCTGAACAATTACATTGAATCATTAAAAGCAACCCTTATAAAAGAGGGAGGGGGCATTAACCCAACCATTAATGATGTTGATGCAAGGGACAACCTTGATATATCGCCACGCGTAATGGTTGAGCAAAAAAATGCCGACAAATTGCGCAAGATGATTGATGAAACCCGTGATAAATTAATAAACATACTGCCCGAACGCGAAAGGCAGGGTGTAAACTTCTCGTTAAACGCCATCGACCCGCCAAAAAACGGCGATGTAAAAAAATCATGGCAGGAAGCTAACTTTGGAGATGGCATTCCGCTGGGTGCTGCCCTGACAACGTTAGCGAAAATACAAGCCGACGCCAAAAATGCCGAAAACGAAGTTGTCAAGAAAATATTAGGTGAGGTAGACCAGGCCGTAGTTAACCTGGATAAATTCAGCGCGGTTGCAGTTGCACCGTCAAGCTATGTGATAGCAGGACAACCATACACAGCAGAGGTGTTCCTTACCGCTTCAGATTCAAAATCAAGCCCCGACATCAGCGTTAATGGTAATAAGCTTGCCGTGCAGGATGGTAAGGGTAAGTATAGCGTAAGCACCGGTTCTGAGGGTACATTTACATGGGTAGGTACTATACGTGTACGCCAAAATGACGGCACTTATAAAGAGTATAAAACAACCCCTCAAACCTACCAGGTAGCGCGCCCATCGGCAGTTGTATCTCCTGATAAAATGAACGTATTGTATATTGGCGTGGATAACCCTTTATCAGTATCTGCGCCAGGCGTTGCCAAAGAAAACCTCAAAGTGAGCATGAGCGGCGGCTCTATCAGTGGTTCAAATGGCCACTATGTTGCCAAAGTAAGCTCGATAGGTACAGCTAAGGTGACTGTTACAGGCGACAAGGGTACTGTGCTGGGTACTTCAACATTCCGTGTAAAACGTATACCAGATCCTAAAGCGATGTTTGCCGGTAAAAGCGGTGGCTCTACAAGCGCTGCCAACATCCGCGGTCAGGATAGGTTATTTGCACGCCTGGATAACTTTGATTTCGACGCGAAATTTAACGTAACAAGGTTTACCCTTATAGTGATCAAACCTCGCCAGGATGCCATGATATTGACAACAAGCGGAGGCGAACTATCTGGAGCTATGCGCGCGGCCACCAATACCGTTACACCGGGTTCAACCGTTGTATTTAAAGATATTGTTGCGGTTGGCCCCGATGGTACCCAGCGCGGGCTGGATGCAATAGTGTTGACGGCTAATTAATAGAAGGATATGAAAAAGAGATATTTGGTTATTTTGCTTTGCCTTGCTTGCAGTGTTAGCTTTGCGCAGCGCAGAAAAACAACCACCAGAAAGAAAAAACCGGTGGCAACGGCACAAGCTACGCCTCAAACATCTTTAGCGGGTGCGTCTGAAACCAACACCGCAGGCGTTGCGCCTATAGATACCGGCAGAAAGCCTTTTGACAGGCCATTGGATGGTTATTACAAAAAAAATAATATCCTTAGCGCAAGAGTAACTCCTTATGCTAATCTGCGCGAAGCCGATGTAATGTTTGCCAAACGCGTATGGCGTGAAATTGATGTGCGCGAAAAAATGAACCAATATCTGGCATCGCCAAAGCAAAGGCTTATTGATGTACTGATGGCTGCTATTGATGCGGGCGAATTGACTGCTTATGATCCAACGGCATCTAAAGACGACCCGAACGGGGATAGTTTTTCAAAACCCTTATCTGCTGCGCAGGCACGAGGTAAAATGGCTGATAGCGCTGTAGTTGATAAGTTTGACCAGGATGGAAACAAAATAGGATCAGTAGTGCAGGCCGGCGAATTCAATCCGGATAGTATCGTGAAATTCAGGATCAAAGAGGACTGGGTGTTTGATAAACAACGCTCTATTTTTGAACCACGTATAATTGGTATTGCCCCGCTGATAAAACCTAAAGCAGCAGGCCTTGACCTGGATTACCAGCCAGTGTTCTGGATATATTTTCCTGAAGCCCGCCCTATACTGGCCACCAAAGAGGCGGTTAGCCGTAACAACGATGCTACCGGCCTAAGCTTTGACGATTGCTTTGTAAAACGCTTGTTTGCGAGCTACATTGTCAAGGAGTCTAACGACAGGGACGAACGAATACGTGATTATGCACAAGGCATAGATAAGTTATACGAATCGGAAAGGATAAAAAAGAACCTGTTAGACTGGGAGCTTAACCTTTGGGAATACTAATGGTGAGTGGTGAGTAGGAAATAGTGAGTAATTAAATTACTAAAATATAAGCCCCGCTTGTTATACAGGCGGGGCTTTTCGTTTTAAGCTTTTATGGTAGTAAACCACCCGCCTTTTGTTCGCTAACCTCGGGATTAAAGTAAGCCGCTATGGCTTTGGCTTGTTTAAGATTAACTACTTCCTGTAGTTCTGTCTCGGTAGCCTCTCTTATTTTCTTGACCGACTTAAAGTATTTTAAAAGCTTTTCGGCGGTGGTTTTCCCTATCCCGGCAATCAGTTCCAGTTCGGTTGCCAATGTGCCTTTATCACGCTTTTTACGGTGGGCGGTTATACCAAAACGGTGGGCTTCGTCTCGTAATTGCTGAATAACCTTTAAGGTTTCGGACTTTTTATCTAGATACAAAGGATACTGGTCGCCGGGGTAATAAAGTTCTTCCAGCCTTTTGGCGATGCCTATAACGGTCACCTGCTTATCAATACCTAACAGCTTCAGGCTTTTCAATGCAGACGATAGCTGCCCTTTACCACCATCAATAATGATCAGTTGAGGCAGGCCTGTATCCTCGTCTAAAACGCGACGGTAGCGGCGGTAAACCGCTTCTTCCATGGTGGCAAAATCGTTAGGGCCTTCTACAGTTTTTACGTTGAAAAAGCGGTAGTCTTTTTTTGATGGTCTGGCATCTTTAAAAACCACGATTGCCGATACCGGGTATTTACCCTGAAAGTTTGAGTTATCAAAGCACTCGATATGCCTTGGCAACTGGTTCATGCGCAAGTCTTTCATCATTTGGGTAAGCAGCCGCTCGGTGCGTACCTCGGGGTTCAGTTTTTCGTACTGATCGATCTTTTCTTTTTTAAAGAATTGTACATTCTTCTGCGACAGGTCGAGCAGTTTCCTTTTTTCGCCCAGTTTAGGTACCGTGAATTTGATGCGGCTGTCTTCAAGGTCAATGTCAAACGGTACGATGATCTCTTTAGAGTGACTGTTATAACGGCTCCTGAACTCGCTGATGGCTATGCTCAGTAGCTCTTCATCAGTTTCATCCAGGCGCTTCTTAAGCTCAATAGTTTGGGTTTGTATGATAGTACCGTTCATCACCTTTAAATAGTTTACAAAGGCGTATTTTTCTTCAGAGGCGATACTGAAAACATCTACATCAGTTATAGACGAGTTAACCACTGTTGATTTGCTCTGGTAATTTTCCAGCAGGTCCGACTTTCTTTTCAACCGGTGTGCCAGCTCAAAATTCAGATCGGCAACAGCCTCGTCGATATCACGCTTAAGGTTACGCACCACATTCCCTATCTTACCGTTAAGCACATCGGTTATCTCGCTGATGTTGTTATTGTAATCCTCTTCCGACTGCAGATCCTGGCAAGGGCCTTTGCAGTTGCCTAACTGGTACTCCAGGCACACTTTAAACTTGCCTTTTTCGATATTCTCACGAGTTAAGGCGAGGTTACAGGTGCGCAATGGATAGGTTTCTTTTATCAGGCCCAGTATGGTATGCATCATGCTAACAGATGCATAAGGGCCAAGGTACTTCGATCCGTCGCGTATGATACGGCGAGTCCAGTAAATGCGTGGATAGTTTTCGTTCTTGATGATGATCCAGGGATAGGTCTTATCATCCTTAAGCATTACATTGTAGCGGGGCTGATGCTTTTTGATCAGGCTGTTTTCAAGCAGCCATGCATCTACCTCGGTGTCAACAATGGTAAATGTTATCTTACGTATCTTAGATACAAGGACGCGTGTTTTGCCATTTAACTGCGTGTCCTTATTAAAATAGGAGGATACACGGTTGCGCAGGTCCTTTGCCTTACCAATATATATCAGCTCGTTTTCGCTGTCCCAATACTGGTAAACCCCCGGCCTGTGCGGTATATTTTTTAAAGCTTCCCTGTAATCAAATTTTTCCATGTCATGGTTAACTGGTTCATTAGCTCACTGGTTTATTGGTTTCGCTTTTCACTGCCAACTTACCTATGAACTTTAAATACGCATTTAACTTGAGATGAATGATATTCAGTTTTTCAAGCTGCATATTGAACCCTTCTTCACTTATCAGCCCCCTGTTTTTCGCCTTTTTTAGCCAGCTTTTAGTTTCCATTACTGAACCTCTGCTGAAAAAGCAAAAATTTCTGTTTTCTTTATAATGATATCTGCCATAACCCTCAGCAATATTTGCGCTAATAGAATCAGCCGACCTTACAATTTGCTTTCCAACTGTGTTTTTAGCAAATGAATCCCATTTTTCTACCAACAACCAAATTTCGTCACTGAATGTTTCGGCCAACTGGTATAGCTCTAAATCTTCAAGAATGTAATAACTCACTTTTATAACTATTACCAGTTAACTAATAAACCAATGAGCTGATAAACCAGTAAACAAACTCAAAAATCCAACTTCTTCTCTACTTCTGTAGTGCCTTTTTGCTGCTGGCTGTAGGCATTGCAATCCAGCGTAATGGTTACGCCCGACTTTGGCGGGGCAAAATCAACACTCTTTTTGATGCCCAGCGCCGGATTGGCATAAACTTTCTTCATGTACAGGGCAAAGATAGGCAATGCCGTATTAGCGCCTTCTCCTAAACGTGTTGAGCGGAAGTGAATATCACGGTCCTCACAACCTGTCCATACACCGGTGACCAATTGTGGTGTAATGCCAATGAACCAACCGTCGGAGTTATCATTAGTAGTACCGGTTTTACCACCAACAGGGTTGGTAATGCCATATTTACTTCTTAAACGCCAACCAGTACCTTCATCAACAACACCTTTTAGCATGTAGGTCATTACGTAGGCGGTTTGCGGGTTCATGGCCTGTACTACCCGTGGCGAGTGGTTATATAAAACATTTCCGTTTTTGTCCTCAATCCTAAGCAGGTAGGTAGGCTCTGTCCACAGCCCCTGGTTGGCAAAAACGCCGTATGCTCCGGTCATATCAAATACAGACGCGTCAAACGTACCAAGGCAGATAGAAGGGTATGCAGGCACATTGCTGGTAATTCCCATTTTCTTTATCAGGTCTGCCACGGGTTGGGGTTTTACCTCGTTCATCACATAAGCGGTTACCCAGTTTTGTGAGCGGGCAAGCGCAGTGCGCAAAGTTATTACACCCGGTACAGTTTCGCTTGGTGATGAGCGTGGTGTCCAGTCGGCCCCGTAACCGGTAATGGTTACAGGTTCGTTTGCTACCTGCATGCAGGGTGAAAATCCTTCTTCAATAGCTACCGCATAAGTAAACGGTTTGGCGGTAGAGCCCACCTGCCGTGTACCCATTTTTACCTGATCGTATTTAAAATGCTCAAAATTGGTACCACCTACCCATGCTTTCACATAACCGGTGGTAGGGTCCATACTCATCAGGGCATTGCGCAGCATCATTTTACAGTACACGATCGAGTCGATAGGTTTCATTACCGTATCTATATCGCCACGCCATGTAAAAAGGTTCATTTTTGAAGGCGTATTAAATTCTTCCTTGATCTCATCATCAGATTTGCCCTGCTGTTTGGCGGCAAGGTAGCGGTCCGACCGTTTCATGCCCTTATCCAGCAGCGATTTAAACGTAGGGATGGTTTTCCATAAGCTTATACCTTTCCAATGCGCATTGAATTGTGCCTGAAGCGTGCGCATATACTCTTTCTGGGCTTCTTCGGCATACTTCTGCATGGTAGCATCAATAGTGGTGTAGATCTTTAAGCCGTCGCGGTCCAGATCGTAAGGCGTAGTACCGTCTGGTTTAAATATGGCCTTATCAACAAGTATTTTTTGTACCTCTTTTTTTAGTACCGCCCTAAAATAAGTTGCAATACCGTCGTTATGATCTATCGGATGGAATTTGAGTCCAAGTGGCTTTGTTTTATACTCATCAGCCTGCCCGTCGCTTAAATAGCCTTCCTCGCCCATGCGTCGTAAAACAAAGTTACGGCGGTTAAGCGCGTTTTCGGGGTGATTGATAGGCGAGTAAATGCCCGGCCCGTTGATCATGCCGATAAGTAAGGCAGCCTGGTCGGGCGTGAGTTTATCGGGAGTGGTATTAAAATAAGTGCGCGACGCCGAGCTGATACCATAAGTATTATAAGCTCCAAAATCCACCGTGTTTAAGTACAGGGTGAGTATTTCTTCTTTAGTATAGTTGCGCTCTATTTTAACAGCGGTTATCCATTCCTGCAGTTTTTGTATAACCCGTTTAAATACATTATGCGACCGCTCTGAGAATAAGTTAAGCGCCAGCTGCTGCGTAATGGTGCTACCACCCTGCTTTTTACCTACCAGATTATACAGCACTATGGAGAATGTACGCTGAAAATCTATACCGGAGTGCTGGTAAAAACGTGCGTCTTCGGTTGCTATAAGTGCGTTGATCACATTTGGTGAAATTTGCTTATAAGTAACGCTTGTGCGGTTTTTGATATAATATTTCCCTATTATCTGGTTATCGGCAGATAGTACCTGCGATGCCTGGTCGCTTTTAGGGTTTTCAAGCTCCCGGAAAGAGGGAAGCGGCCCGAATACCTGGAATGCTATTAATAATAACATGATTACAAACAGCGCAAAGCAGGCAATAAAAAATCGCCAGAAATACCAGTTATATTGTCTTATATCCTGTTGAGCAAGTTTAGCCTTCATTCTTTTCAATAATTGTTTTCGTAATACTCGATATAGCTATCCAGTGTATTTTTGTCGGCTAATTTATCCAGATTTTCCTTTGTAATGATAAAAAAGCTGTATTTATCCTTAGGTACCTTCATAATATCAGGCATCAGAGGGATAATGGCGCGGGCATAATCCTTTACATTGTTCAGATTTGAAAAACGTCCAACATAGATCAACTGATTATCGGCGCCCACAAATTTTAGCTGATGCCTGATGTTGTTACCCTGAAAATTTACCCGGTTAAACTGCCCGATACCAAAACGTGATGATGCCAGATTAGTTGTGCCCAAACTAACATTTACTACAAAATAATAATTGGTGCTATCGCTTCTGTTAAAGATAGACGGCAATGGCTTTGCAGGTGTAGGTGCGGATTGTTCTGGCGGAACTGTAACCGGTTCAGGTTTCTTTTCGGGTTCTGTATGAGTTATTTCTGATGCTTTTTCCGGTATCACAGGAGCAGCGGCTTCAACCTTTTTTTCTTCCGGCTTACGTACATCAGGTACAATTTCCATTTTTGCGGCAGGTACCCGGTATTCGGTTTTTTCCTGGTATACTATCGGGATGGTAAACAACGGGTCGTTCAGTTCGCGGTCGGTTAAAACAATCTTACGCGAAGCTAATTCTGCCTGGTTGGCTGCTATATACGCCAGGTGACTGTTGACAAGCGGTGTAATCAGCCTGTCGTCCGGGTATTTGCTGACTATCTGTTGCAAATCGGCATTAAACGGGTCCAGTGTTTCCTGATGGCCGGCAGCAAAAGCACGCAGGTAATATAATTGGGCGGCGTACCGATTATTCGGGTACTGGCTTAACAGGGCGTCAGCAGCAGTAATTACCTGCGCATATTGTTTAGCCGCATACAAATCATAAACTTTATTATATAACAGGCTAAAGCCGGTAATATCATCGTTAAGATGCTTGCCATACTCAGGGTCCAGGATAGTCTTAGCAAAAGGTGTTTCAGGATATTTACTAATCAGCAGAGCTTTATATCCGTCTGCTTGTGCTGCGTCTGTTTCGCTATACAAACGGTACAGGTTATAGTAGATGGCCGGCAGGTTATTATTATCCGGAAAGCGGGCCAGTATCTGCTTATAAGCTGCTATAGCTTCATTTTTATCGTTCAGTTCATCCCTATAAAAATTGGCGATATCCATGTAAGCCTCAAAAATACGCCTGTTGGATTGCGTTAGTAGGGCAGGAGTGAGCGGTAAATTATTCACTATATCCTGCCGGTAGCCGCTTGCTGTAACCATAAAAGGATCGGCTATATTCTGAGCAGCGTTTAATGGGGCGTCGGGATCTGTAGCGGCTATGGCTGCCTGGTTATTTTGTGTTATATCGCTTTCGGCACGGTTAGCCCTGCGCCAGTTGTCTTCCAGTTTACGGTTTCCCCAAATACGCTTAAAAATGGCAATACCCTGGCTTATTGCCCTGCTGTTATTAAAATAAAAGTTGCCACCATAGGGCATACTTTCCGCAGGCGCCTGATTAACATTTATTGCACCCTTTGCCTGTGCCTGGCTAACGGCCGTAGGTTGCGAGTGCAGCGTGTAAGCGTCAACCATTTTATCAATCATGGCTTCGCGAGTGGGCTCGTCCAGTTTGGCCAGCATCTGCAGCGTATCTTCGCGACTGATGATTTGCAGCTTGTCGGCAAGTAGCTGCAAGTTGTCGCTTTTTTTACGGATGCTGTTATATTTAGGATATCCGGGCGGAAGGTTCAGCAACGTACTATCATAATATTGCTTAGCCAGCGCGTACTGTGCTTTATCCTTAAAATAAATATCGGCCATTCGCAAAAACGAAAGCCCTTTCTGGGGCTGGTTCCTGGTACTGCTTTTTACCGACTGCTTGTAACTGTTTAAGGCGCTGTCTACTGCTCCTGCGTTGTATTGCAGCCCGGCAATCTGGTAATAGATCTGGTCGGCAAAGTCGGTGTTGTTAGGGTTTTTAAGCAGGCTGCGCAAACGGGCTGTTTTAGTAAGCTTTACGCCGCTTTGCCTGTCTTCGATGCGTATCCTGTTAAGATTGGCATTAAAAGCCATATCGAAAAAGGCATTGCTTTTAGCTACCTTATTATAACTGGCAATGGCATCGGCGGGCTTGTTATTAAGTTCCTGTAACTGTGCTAATATGAATGTCCAGCGCAATTCCTGCACGTTGGTATGACTATATTGAATGGCAAGTTTTGCCATTTCTTCGGCATCAGGATAATCGCGCACATTGATATCATATTGTAGTTTTGATGCATAAACATCGGCGGTTATGCGTTTTTTTGGGTTGATGTTGATAAGCGCGCTATCCAACGTAATCTTGGCCTCGGCCGGCTGATTGATGTAAAGTAAGGCGCGCGCTTTATAAACCAATGCTTCCTGTTTCAAATCGGGCTGGTTACCAAACGAACGGACAACATAATTGGCATATTCTATGGCATCAAAAAAATTGGCATCATAAAAATTAGCCTTGCTTAGTAGTAAATAGGCATCGCCCAGGTAGCGGCTCTGTTCCTTAACACTGATAATTTTATTGGCGCGTGCTTTAACGGCATCCATATCAGGGTCGGGGTTATCGCGATTGTTTGCAATGGTATCGCGGTAAACGCTTAAAAGTTCGCTGTAATCATCAATGTACGATGCTTCATACAATTCCTGTTTTTGCCTTAGCTGTTCATTAGCGTTAAAAAGTATGTTGAATTTCGCGGTAAGGTTTTGCATGCCGCGGTTAAAAGCGGTTTTTTTCTCGAACGAGCAGCTACAAATAAGTAAAATAGCTGCAAAAGCTGCAATTCTGTAACATTTTAATATAATGGAAATAGAAGTTCGGCTCAATGGAAACTGGTTGTTTAAACGACATAACCGCAGCATGGCGGGTTTATTATAAACGGCATTGAAATGCCATGCTAAAATACTAAACATTATGCAATAGGTTTAATAAATTTGCCCGATGGCAGAAAATGAACAAAATGGAAATAACGGTAAAAAGGTAGTCAACGCCTATGCAAAATACACAGGTATAGCTTTCCAGATGATTGCTGTGATAGGTATTTTTGCTTTTGCAGGTTACAAAATTGATGAGGCTACCGCACATACTACCAAGTGGGTTACAGCAACCTTGTCTCTGGCCGGTGTTTTTGTGTCATTATACTTAGTAGTAAGGGCGGTAAAAGATTGAAAATGTTGAAAGTTTTTTTTCAGTTTGCTGCCTTTGTTGCGCTGCTTTGCGTGGCGCCCGTTGCACTTATTTTCACAGGGCATGATGCCTGGCTGGTGCCTAAATTTTGGGTGCTGTTTTTCTTTATAACTGCCTTTACATTTTTGGTAATTGTGTCAATGCAGGCTATACAGCGCATTAAGCCCGATTTATTTGCCCAAACCTTCCTGGCAACTACCATTGTAAAGATGCTTGCCTGCATGGGTTTTGCACTGGTTTTTGTGTCAAAAATACACATCGACAACGCCGTTTTTTTGTGTAATTTTTGTTATTTATATTTCTTGAATACCGCCTTTGAAGTTTACATTTTGTTGCGTAACTTGCGCAACCAAAATTGAAAGCAAAAAACACTCATTTAATGTATTTAAGCCATATTTTGAATTCAAAAAAAATAGCTTTAAGCCTTATTTTAGGCGTTTTTCTGGTGTTTGTCACTTGTAAAACTTTTGCTATACAGCATGAAGAGCATGCGGCCGTAACTGAAGAAACCCACAACCAGGAAGAGTTTAGCCCGAGTGAGGTGATACTTGAACACATTGCCGATTCGCATAGCTGGCATTTGTGGGGAACAACTACTATTCCGCTGCCTGTAATACTGTATACAGATAAAGGATTTGAGGTTTTTTCTTCAGCGCATTTTGAGCATGGTCATGCCGATTATGCCGGTAAGTATTATACCTATCGTTTAATAAAAGATAAAGTTAGCATTGTTGGCCCGGGCGAAGAGCTTACTGCCGGTGCTAATATGCTGAATGTGCATGGTAAACTTATTGATCTTTCAATCACTAAAAACGTGGTAAGCCTTTGGCTTTCCATCATTATATTGCTGGTTATATTTTTAAGTGTATCTGCAGCTTATAAAAAGCGCGAAGGTAAAGCGCCTAAAGGTTTACAATCTTTCCTGGAGCCTATTATCCTGTTTGTGCGCGATGATATTGCCCGCCCTAATATCGGTTACAAATATCAGCGCTTTATGCCGCTGCTTTTAACCGTGTTTTTCTTTATCTGGATCAATAACCTTATAGGCCTGGTGCCATTCTTTCCAGGTGGCTCTAACCTTACCGGTAACATCGCTGTAACTTTTGTACTGTCAATTATTACTTTAATAGTGGTTAACGTTAACGGTAACAAATACTACTGGAAACACATTTTTGCTCCGGATGTGCCTTTTTGGCTTTACCCTATCATGTGGCCGGTGGAGCTTGTAGGTATTATATCAAGGCCGTTCGCGTTGATGATACGTTTATTTGCCAACATCACAGCAGGGCACATTATCGTATTAAGCTTAATATCACTGATATTTGTTTTCAAAAGCTTTGCGATAGCCCCGGTGTCTGTAGCGTTTGTGGTGTTTATGGATGTGCTTGAGTTGCTGGTAGCAGCGCTGCAGGCGTTTATCTTTACTTTGCTTACGGCTTTGTTCATAGGTACAGCTATTGAAGAGCATCACCATTAATTTTGTAAATAACTATATACATATATTCACTTTTAAATTTAAAACAATGATTGGAAGTATTGCTGCATTAGGTGCAGGTTTAGCAGTAATCGGTGCTGGTATCGGTATCGGCCAGGTAGGTGGTAAAGCGATG
Organism: Mucilaginibacter litoreus; assembly: GCF_042676805.1. Taxonomy (NCBI): domain Bacteria; kingdom Pseudomonadati; phylum Bacteroidota; class Sphingobacteriia; order Sphingobacteriales; family Sphingobacteriaceae; genus Mucilaginibacter; species Mucilaginibacter litoreus. The sequence goes on from NZ_JBHTHZ010000002.1 coordinate 43,107, forward strand.
GAAGGTATCTCTCGCCAGCCTGAAGCTGCTTCAAAAATCCAAACTGCTATGATCATTGCTGCCGCTCTTATCGAGGGTGCTGCTCTGTTCGGTGTGGTTGTATCATTCCTGGGCTTAAAATAATTTAACCCGGAACAAAATTTAACCGTATCTGCAGCGGTTGGCGGCAGATACGGTTATTAAAAGATCAAAGACATTTAAACTTTAAAATAAAAAATGGAATTAGTAACTCCTGAAATTGGTTTGGTTTTTTGGACCACGGTATCGTTTTTAGTGCTGTTCTTTATTTTGGCAAAATTTGCCTGGAAACCTATAATGGGCGCTATAGACGATCGCGAACGCTCTATTGAAGATGCTTTGCTTAAAGCAGAAGCTGCAAAAGAGGAGATGAGCCGCCTTACTAATGAAAACGAGGTGTTGTTGAAACAGGCCCGTGCCGAGCGTGATCAGATACTTTCTGAAGCTAAGAAGATAAAGGATAACATTATTGCCGAAGCTAAAGAAGCTGCCCATACAGAAGGTGCACGCCAGATAGAACTGGCACGTATAGAAATTAACAATCAGAAAGCTATTGCAATGGCCGATGTTAAAAACCAGGTAGCTGAATTATCTATACAGGTTGCTGAAAAAATACTTCAAACCCAGTTACAGGATCAGCAAAAGCAAGATGAACTGGTAGCACAATTGTTAAAAGAAGTGAAATTATAGTTTAGATATGAGGTATCAGATATGAGAGGTTAGACTTTACGTTCGCTATCTCAAATCTAACATCTCAAATCTCACATCTCAAAAGAATATGTCAGAAGTAACCATAGGAATAAGATACGCCAAATCATTGATTGATCTTGCTCAGGAACAAAATATTGTTGATGAGTTAAAGGCCGATATGGATACCTTTCTTCAAACGCTGAAAGGGTCGCCCGAGCTTAAAGCTGTATTGAGTAATCCTATTATTGCTCATGTGAAAAAAACGCAGATAATAAATGCTGTTTTTGGCAACATCGTAAACAAGGCTACCCTTGGGTTTTTTAAACTGATGGTAGATAAGGGCCGAGGCGAAATTATTTATACTACTGCTAAGGAATATATAAACCTATACAATGTGGCTAAGAACATTACCAAAGCTTCTATTGTATCTGCCGCTCCTTTATCGGCAGCAAATAAAAAGGTTATTGCTGATGAGTTACAAAGTGCTATTGGCGGTACCATACAACTGGACGCTAAGGTTAATGCCGAACTTATAGGTGGTTTTGTTTTAACCGTAGGTGGAAGGCAACTGGATACCAGCGTACAAAGCAGCCTGAAAAAATTAAAGAAAGATTTTGCCGCTAAGGCAGTTTAATAAAAACAATAAAACTCTAATAAATACAAAAATGGTAGAGGTAAGACCCGACGAAGTATCAGCAATTTTGCGTCAGCAATTAGCGGGCTTTAAGTCAGAATCTGAGTTAGAAGAAGTGGGTACCGTACTGCAGGTAGGTGACGGTATTGCACGCGTTTACGGATTATCTAAAGTACAATCAGGTGAGCTGGTTGAGTTTGATAGCGGTTTACAAGGCATCGTACTTAACCTTGAAGAAGATAACGTGGGTGTGGTATTGTTAGGTAAGTCTGACGATGTTAAAGAAGGTGATACTGTTAAACGTACCAACCGCATTGCATCAATTAACGTTGGCGAAGGTATGCTTGGCCGTGTTGTTGATACATTGGGTAACCCTATCGATGGTAAAGGCCCTATTGTTGGCGAAACGTATGAAATGCCGCTTGAACGTAAAGCGCCGGGTGTTATTTACCGCCAGCCGGTAACAGAGCCGTTGCAAACAGGTATCAAAGCTATCGATGCGATGATCCCTATCGGCCGTGGCCAGCGTGAGTTGGTTATTGGCGACCGCCAGACTGGTAAAACCGCGGTTTGTATCGATACTATCATCAACCAAAAAGAATTTTATGATGCCGGCAAACCGGTTATCTGTATATATGTTGCCTGCGGACAGAAAGCTTCTACCGTAGCAAACATTGTGCGTACGCTTGAAGAGAACGGCGCTATGCCTTACTCTATCATTGTTGCTGCAAACGCTTCAGACTCTGCTACCATGCAGTTCTTTGCTCCGTTTGCCGGTGCTGCAATTGGCGAGTACTTCCGCGATACCGGCCGCCCGGCATTGATCGTTTATGATGATCTTTCTAAACAGGCAGTTGCTTACCGCGAGGTTTCGTTATTACTTCGTCGCCCACCGGGCCGTGAGGCTTATCCTGGTGACGTATTCTACCTGCACAGCCGTTTATTAGAGCGTGCCGCTAAGATCAACTCAAATGACAGCATCGCTCAGCAAATGAACGACCTGCCGGAGTCTATCAAAGGCATTGTTAAAGGTGGTGGTTCGTTAACAGCGCTTCCGATCATCGAAACACAAGCGGGTGACGTATCTGCCTATATACCAACCAACGTAATTTCAATTACCGATGGCCAGATATTCCTGGAATCTAACTTGTTCCTGGCAGGTATCCGTCCGGCTATCAACGTAGGTATTTCGGTATCACGTGTGGGTGGTAACGCGCAGATCAAATCGATGAAGAAAGTTGCCGGTACCTTAAAGCTTGACCAGGCACAGTACCGCGAACTTGAGGCTTTCTCAAAATTCGGGTCAGACCTTGATGCTTCAACCAAGAACGTAATTGATAAGGGCGCACGTAACGTGGAGATCCTTAAACAAGGGCAGTACTCTCCGGTATCTGTTGAAAAGCAGGTAGCCATTATTTACTTAGGTACTAAAAACCTGATGCGTAATGTGCCTATCAATAAAATAAAAGCTTTTGAAAATGAATTTACCACCCAGCTTGAACTGCGCCACCCTGAGGTGCTTGCAGCACTTAAAGCAGGTAAATTTGATGATCAGCTAACCGGCGTACTTGAAACCGTAGCTAAGGAAATAGCAGCGAACTATTAATTAGATGTGAGATATGAGATGTGAGTATTGAGATATACTTACATCTCATACTAAATAATAATAGGGATAGGGTTTGAAGTGAGTTGCTCTCACGTCTCAAATCTCATATCTCAAATCTCAAAAAATGGCTAATTTAAAAGAAGTAAGAAACAGGATTGCGTCTGTAAATTCAACTCAGCAGATCACTAAAGCCATGAAAATGGTTTCGGCGGCAAAGCTGAGAAGGGCTACCGATGCCATTGTACAATTGCGCCCGTACGCAAGCAAATTAAAAGATCTGCTTGCCAACCTTTCTGCAAGTCTTGAGGATGGTGCTTCGCCATATTTGCAGGATCGCGAACCGGCACGTGTGCTGGTAGTAGTTGTTACCTCTAACCGTGGTTTGGCAGGTGCTTTTAATACCAATGCTATTAAAGCTGCCAACAACCTTATCAACGAAAAATACAGCGCTCAGCTAAAAGCTGGTAATGTATCAGTTGTTGCTATCGGTAAAAAAGGGCACGACTTTTATACCCGCCGCAAGTATAATGTGATTGGTAACCACAACGACCTTTATCTTGACCTTAACTTCATCAATGCTTCAAAGATAACTGAAGAAATAATGAAGGGTTTTGTTAATGGACAGTATGACCGTGTTGAACTGGTGTATAACCACTTCAGGAATGCGGCCGTACAGTACCTTATAACAGAGCAATTGTTACCGGTACCAAAAGCCGAAAAGGAAACTAAAGAAGCAACTGCTTCTAAAAAAGAAGCTACTACGGAAAGCCAGGTTGATTACATACTCGAGCCTTCTAAAGAAGAGATTGTTGAACAGCTTATCCCTAAGAATATAAAGATTCAGCTTTACCGTGCAGTGCTGGATTCAAATGCATCTGAACATGGTGCGCGTATGACTGCAATGGATAAAGCAACAGAAAACGCCGGCGAGTTACTGAAAGCTTTAAAACTTTCATACAATCAGGCACGCCAGGCAGCTATCACCACTGAGCTTACCGAGATTGTGAGCGGTGCAGCAGCTCTTGCAGGCTAATCCACATTTTAAAATATAATAAGAAAGGCTTTCCAATTTGGAAAGCCTTTCTTATTTGGTGCTATTTTAGTACACTTTGTCATGGTGAGCTTGTCGAACCATTGTCAAAGCGTACAGGTCTTCGACAGGCTCAGACGGACACAAGGTTAGTTTTAATGAGCCTGCTTTGTCATGGTGAGCTTGTCGAACCATTGTCAAAGTGTACAGGTCTTTGACGGGTTCAGACGGACATGCTTTATTCGACATATTACACCAGAGGATTAGCCGAATATTCCTTCCACAATTCCTCAACCGTTTTTCCGGTAAGATCTTTAAAAGTATTATTGGTATAAGTGTGTTTGCGCATAATATCATCCAGCTTTTTAACGGTGCCCTTTTTAACCTTTTTCTCTATCCAGGTAAAAAAACGAGCGGTGACGCGGTAGCTGTTATCAAAATTTTGAGTGGGTTTATAGTCGGGTAATTTCCAGCCTGCCGCCGCATTGGCTACACCATGCTCATTACGGGCATAATCGGCAATGCCTTCGGTAATCCACCATGGTCCGTTGGTTTGGCCGTAATCCTGCACAATGTGCATTACTTCATGGGTAACCACGTCAATATCGCCCGGGTGCTTGGTCATGTATTCGGAGCTGAACACTACACGCCCGTTATCAGTAGCGGCCACGCCATGATAAGCCGTATCAATAAAAAAAGCCACCTGTTTTAAGCTGTTCTTGTTGTACTCTTTAACCAGTCCGGGATAAACCTCAAAAAAAGTATTGATCAGTTTATCTTTCAAGCCTTTGTCAAAGTTATCGTCGTTACCGGATACGATAAGCGTGTAACCGTTTTTTTTCAGCGTATCTATGCCACCGGCAAAGCTCGCGCCTGCATATATGCTGCATAGTAGTAGTAATGCGTATTTTTTCATAATGGCAAATGTAGCTTAAATGCCGAAATACGCTGATTATTACCGTAAAATCACTGATACATTAATTGCTTTCTGCAACGGCTTTTAAAGCTTTCAGCGCTTTTGGCCAAGCATTATCCATGAAATCTTTAAACTCTGGAGGAAGCGTATCTGCTATTAGTTCAATCAAAAGATGGGTTTTATCGCCTTCCCGCGTCAGGGTATAGTTTTCATACGAGCCGGCGCATGCTTTCGCCATCTCAGTGTCTACAATTTCATTTCCGTTTACAACTTCGCCAAGCGCTTTGATAGACATGAATTTTTCACGTTCGTTCCTTTCAATCACCGCGAACATGCCGCTGTTATTACCATCAAGAAAATGCACCTTGCTGCCTTCCTGCCAGTTGGTAACCGCATGCGAGCCCTCGCAAAAAGCATTTGTCCATTTTGGATAGTTAGCGTCGCTCCACAGCGAATCCCAGACTTTTTCTGTCGAGGCATCAATAGAAACCTCAAATTTTGAATATTCCATAATTGTAGGGTTATAAATCAAATATCGGTATCAATACAGGTGGGCAGTGAGGGCCAAACGCGACAATTTTAGGTTTTACTAAGACATACGTGCCAGGAGAATTAAGATTATAATACATTTGTATTTATATAAGCGCTTATATAATCGCATACATAATATATGAATTTATATCAAAGTTTGGGTTATCTGGTATTAGGTAGTCGCCTGCGCCGACTGAGTGAGGCCTTTTTATCCGAAATAAACCGCATTTATCAAAATGAGGGCATCGACTTTGATGCCAGTTGGTTCCCGGTGTTTTACCTTTTATCTCAAAATAACTCTTTATCAATAAAGGAGCTAAGCGAGCGGACAGAAGTTTCGCATCCGGCGGCAAGCCAGCTGATAACTAATCTCAGGAATAAAAATCTTGTTGAAACTACCGTTAGCGCAGATGACGGCCGGAGGCAAATTGTTCAATTGACAGAAAAGGGAAAGGCTTTGTTACAGGAAATATTACCTATTTGGGATGCTATAACCGCAGGTATGACCGGGCTTGAAGGCGATAATCAACGGATAAAAGATTTACTGCCCGCTATCGCGGCAATGGAAGATACATTCAGGGGATATGACCTTTCTGGCAAGGTAGCGGAAAAACTTAAAGCAGATACAGGTGCAAAACTTTAATTACGGAGTTGATCAACTAACGGTAGGGTTATGCCTTGATATAGCATCGGGAAGGCTGAAAGGCCTTATAAACGGCCAAGCCGCAGCGCGTATTGATGCATCATGGCGCGAAGTTGAAAAGATAGCGCACGGGCATGTCGCTGTTTATGGTATCAACACAGGCTTTGGTCCGCTTTGCGACACGCGCATATCTGAAAACGATACCAGCCTGTTACAAAGCAATATCCTTAAAAGCCACAGCGTAGGAATAGGTGATCCTATCCCGCAGGAGATTGCCAAGCTGATGCTGATCACCAAGGTACAGGCTTTGGCGCAGGGGTACTCGGGTGTATCCCGGCAAACGCTTGAGCGCATTATCTGGCATATCGATAACAATATCATTCCTGTTGTACCCGAAAAAGGCTCGGTAGGTGCTTCGGGTGATCTTGCACCATTATCGCATTTATTTTTGCCGCTTATTGGCCTGGGCGAGTTATTTGTTAACGGCCTAATACAACCTGCCGATAAGGTTCTTAATGATAAGAACCTTAAGCCATTGGTGCTTGGGCCTAAGGAAGGACTGGCGCTCATCAACGGTACACAGTTTATTTTGTCCTTTGCTGTAAAAGCTGTCGAGCGTTTGCACAATGCCTTAAATATCGCTGATATTATCGGCGCGGTGTCTTTAGAAGGCCTGATGGGTTCGGCCCGCCCTTTTGACGCGCGTCTGCATGCCATACGCCCTTATAAGGGAACGCAGCATGTTGCAGAGCGTTTAGCGGCTATGCTGCAAGGCTCGGCAATTGGCAGCGCACATGCCGATTGCGACAGGGTGCAGGACCCTTACTCGCTGCGTTGCATGCCGCAGGTGCATGGTTCATCGCGCAATGCCTGGCTGCATCTGAAGGAGATGACTGAAATTGAATTGAACTCGGTTACTGATAACCCCATTGTTTTTGATGCCGGGGATACTATAAGCGGGGGTAACTTTCATGGCCAGCCAATGGCCATCCCGCTGGATTATGCTACCATAGCTGCAGCGGAGCTTGGAAATATAGCCGACCGCCGCTGCTACCTGATGAGCGAAGGACGATATGGACTGCCCAAGTTATTGACCGGGAACGCGGGCTTAAACTCGGGACTGATGATACCACAATACACCACGGCGGCATTGGTAACCGAGAATAAAACCCTTTGTTTCCCGGCAAGTGCCGATAGTGTGCCCACATCTTTAGGCCAGGAAGATCATGTTTCAATGGGTTCCATAAGCGGCAGAAAGCTTAACCAGGTGATAGACAACCTGGAATACATACAGGCTATTGAACTGCTTTACGCAACCCAGGCGCTTGAGTTCAGGCGGCCGTTGAAATCTACGCCGGTTATTGAAGCATGTTTTGAATTAGTAAGGCAACATGTACCCATTATTGAAGATGACAGAGTTTTCGCTAATGATATTAATATCTTGCACAGATTAATTAAAAGCGGCCAATTGCTTACTACAGTCAACGAGGCTGCTCAAACACATAACGTTAATTTGCAGGATACTAAAGATTTTGGGATTTATTAATGTTGGTTTGTTAGTTCATTGGTGGGTTGGTTCACTCGTTGATTAGTTCTTTAGGAATTAGTCATCTGGTATCTAATCTTAAAAATACAATTTAAAAAAAACGTGATGCTTGCTTATTAACCATTAAACCAATGAACCAACCGATTAATGAACCAATCCACCACTAAACTAATGAACCAACTGATAGAATGTGTACCCAATTTTAGTGAAGGCGTTGACATGGCCGTTATCAAAAAGATAACAGATGAAATTGAGTCGGTAGACGGAGTACGCTTACTGAACGTTGATCCCGGCAAGGCAGCTAACCGTACAGTGGTAACTTTTGCAGGTGCGCCGGCACAGGTAATTGAAGCCGCTTTTTTAGCGATAAAAAAAGCCGGGGAACTGATTGATATGAGCAGGCAAAAAGGCGAACATCCACGCATGGGCGCTACAGACGTTTGTCCGCTGATACCGATTGCCGGTATCACCATAGAAGAAACTGCGCAATATGCCCGCCAACTGGGCAGGCGGGTTGGTGAGGAATTGCAGATACCGGTTTACCTTTACGAATATTCGCAGCCGGATAGAAGCCGCAGCAACCTGTCGGTAATACGATCAGGTGAGTACGAAGGGTTCTTCGAAAAAATAAAGCATCCGGGATGGAAGCCGGATTTTGGCCCGACAGAAAACGATGTTAAGCGCGGGGCAACCGTTATTGGCGCGAGGGATTACCTGATCGCTTATAATATAAATCTGAACACTTCATCTACCGAAATTGCGAACGCTATAGCTGCTGATGTACGCGAATCCGGCCGCTTGCTGCGTGAGGGTGAACAGAAAACGGGTAAAGTTATCAAAGATGAAAATAGTAAGCCAAGGCGTATTCCCGGCAGCCTGAAAAGCGTAAAAGCTATAGGCTGGTACATTAAAGAATATGGCATTACCCAGGTATCTATGAACCTTACTAACATCAATACTACCCCTACACATATCGCGTTTGATGAGGTGAGTAAAAAAGCTATTGAACATGGCGTGAAAGTAACCGGAAGCGAGTTGATTGGGCTGATACCTTTAAAAGCTATGATCGATGCGGGTAAATATTTTCATCAAAAACAATCATCATCGGGGGAGCTTAGCGAAACCGAATTGATAGATATAGCAGTAAAAACAATGGGGCTGGATGAATTAGCTCCGTTTAACCCACAGGAGCGAATTATAGAGTATGTATTAAAAAACAAGTCAGATTAACACTAATATTCAAGGCAATAAAGGTAGTAATAGAATAGCATGGCATAATTGTTGGTTAATTTATAATTAAAATTATCAAATATGAAAAGCGTATTCAAATTATTATTAGGTACAGTGATTATTGCGGCGGCCTCATGCAGCGGTAATGGTAATAGTGGGGCTACCGATACCGACAGTACAGCAAACATCATGAGCAGCAGCACACAGGCAGCTGCAGACAGTAATGAAAAAGAGTTAAAAGCAAAAGATTCTACAGAAGTAAAAGCTGATTACGAGTTTGCTGTTGAAGCGGCAAACGGCGGTATGATGGAGGTTGAATTGGGTAAACTTGCCCAGCAAAAAGCATCAAGCCCGCAGGTGGTTGCCTTTGGTAAAATGATGGTAACAGATCACTCAAAAGCCAATACCGAGCTTAAAGCCCTTGCTGCATCAAAAATCATTACATTACCGGCTATTTTAGCCAACAAATCGCAAATGGAATTTGATAAGATGGCTAAGCTGGATAAAACTGAGTTTGAAAAGCAGTATGTAGAATTTATGGTGAAAGACCATAAGGAGGACATTGATAAGTTTAAGAAAGAAGCTACCGACGGTAAAGATGCCGAGCTGAAAGCTTTTGCTGCTAAAACGGTTCCGGTTTTGCAGCATCACCTGGAGGAAATACAAAAAATTGCCGACGCTCAAAAAAAGTAATCATTAATAAACAAGAAAGCCGCTTAAGCGGCTTTCTTGTTTTATCAGGAAATTAGAAGTGATATCTTACAAAGGCTTCCATAGCCGCATATTCGGCCATGCCTAATTTATCGTAAGATTGTGCCGTCTCGCGGTTACGGTCTTCTGCACGTACCCAAAACTCACGCGCATCATCGCCCGGAAACACCGGAAGGTCTTTTTGTGACTGATGTTTGAATATCGCGTTACGCTTACGGATCACCTCTGCAGGTGAAAGTGGTACAGCCATTTCAATTTCATGCGTCGGGAATTCCTGCCATGCGCCGCGGTACATCCATACCCAGCAATCGTTTACCCAATCTTCTGTCTGGCGCAGGCGGCGCAACGACTCAATTATAATATTAAAGCAAACCACATGCGTACCATGCGGATCGGCAAAATCGCCGGCTGTAAACACCTGGTGCGGTTTTATGCTTTGCAGCAGTTCCATCGTCAGCCTGATATCTTCTTCGCCAACCGAATTCTTTTTGGTTTTACCGGTTTCATAAAAAGGCAGGGCCTGGAAATGGATATTGCTATCGGGCACACCAGCATACCTTGCACCCGATATAGCTTCGGTTTTGCGTATAAAGCCTTTTACGTTGCGTATCTCTGGTGTATCGATCTGGTTTGGTTGCTTAGAGGCTATAAAATTGCGCATATCCTCATAAATGCCCTTCATCTTTGTGCTGTCTTCGCCAACGCTGTCTTTAAAGTCTATGGCAAACTCAACAAAGCGTAAAACATCATCGTCCCATACCGCGGTATTGCCCGATGTTTGGTAAGCTACATGTACATCGTGCCCCTGGTCTACCAGGCGGATAAAAGTACCGCCCATTGAAATTACATCATCGTCAGGGTGCGGAGAGAATACGATAGAACGCTTACGAGCAGGTTCGGCACGTTCAGGGCGCTGGCTGTCATCTGCCCCTGGTTTACCGCCCGGCCAACCGGTAATGGTATGTTGTACCTGGTTAAAAATATCTATGTTGATCTGGTAAACCGGGCCTTGCTCAACAGCCAGCTGGGCCATGCCATGGTTATTATAATCTTCTTCCGTAAGTTTAAGTATAGGCTTATTAACTTCGTTAGAAAGCCATATCACAGCCTTCTTTTTCAGGATGTTGGTCCACACGCAATCTTTTACCAGCCATGGGGTATCAAAACGGGTCAGCTCGGACGCCGCATTAAAATCAAGTACAAATTCAACATTGTCAGACAACTGCAGGTAGGTAGCTGGCACTTCGCTTGATATCTCACCTTCAACTGCTTTGCGTATGATAGGGGCTTTTTTAGCGCTCCAGGCCATCAAAATAATTTCGCGGGCCTTAAAAATGGTGCCGATGCCCATGGTAATTGCTTTTGCAGGCACTTTTTCTTTACCACCAAAATCGCGCGAAGCATCACTACGGGTAAGGTCATCCAAAGTAACCAGGCGGGTGCCCGAGTTTGGCGCCGACCCCGGCTCGTTAAACCCGATGTGGCCGGTACGGCCTATACCCAGTATCTGCAGATCTAAGCCGCCCAACTCTTCGATCTGTCTTTCATATTCCAGGCAAAAAGCAGCTACATCATCAGCCGCAAGCGTACCATTAGGGATATGAATATTTTTGCGGTCGATATCGATATGGTCAAACAGGTTCTCGTTCATAAAGGTAACGTAGCTTTGTGCAGCGTCAGGCTTCATGGGGTAGTACTCATCAAGATTAAAGGTAATCACATTGGAGAAAGACAAGCCCTCTTCGCGATGCAACCGTACAAGTTCGGCGTATACCCTGATAGGTGTAACACCGGTTGCCAGTCCTAATACTGCAGGTTGTTGAGCAGCCTGCTTTTTCCGTATTAAGGTTGCTATACGTCCGGCCACTGCTACTGATGCAGTTGTTTGATCGGAATAAACGGTTACGGGCAGTTTTTCGTAACGTGTTTCTTCTAATAAGTTTAATCGTGCCATAATTGAGGTTTATCTGTTTAAATGTAAGTCTTTTTCGAGGTATAACTGCAAAAAAAATCCTCACCCAAGGGAGAGGACAACAACCAGGTAATTAAATATTTAAACCCTCTCCTGAGGGCATATTAAGCGCTTTATATAGCGATGCTTGCATCATCATTAGTGCAAACTTAGCAAAAGCAATGTTTATAATCAAAATACTTTTTAAAATAATTTAAAAAGATAATTGTTGTAAAGCGTTTTTTAAATCGTTAATCAAATAATCAGCTTCTTCTAAGCCAACATACATGCGTATCAATTGATGTCGTGGATTCTCATTGTCAAAGTCTGGCACCGGGATACCGGCAACTGAAGGAATGATAAGGCTTTCGTGGCCGCCCCATGATACAGCCATCAGAATGTGTTTAAGGCTGTTGCAAAAAGTTTCAATGCGGTGTAATGCGGAGTTTTTTAGCGTAAAACTAAACAAGCCGCCGCAGCCCTGCATTTGCCGGCGGGCAAGTTCGGCTTGCGGAAAATCCTCGTCGTATGGCCATATCACTTTATCTATCTGCGGTTGTTGTTTTAACCATGCTACAACAGTTTTAGTGCTTTCAAAGCTGCGCTGCAACCTTAAAGGCAAGGTACGCAAACCGCGAATGAGCAACCAGGCTGAATGCGGAGATAATGCGGCGCCAATGTTTAAAAACTCATGGTTAAAAATTTTTTCGATCAAAGCCTTTCGGCCGGTGAGCACACCTGCTACTACATCGGAGTGGCCGCCGATATATTTGGTTGCAGATTGCGCCACCAGATCAATCCCCAACTTAATGGGCTGTTGATATAAAGGTGTACAATAACTGTTATCCACCATTGTAATAATGTTGCGTTCTTTGGCCATTGCCGCAACGGCTGCCAAGTCCTGCAGTTCATAACTAAAAGTGTTAGGGCTTTCCAGGTAGATAAGCCTTGTACTGCCCTGTATGGCCTTCCGGATGTTTTGGGCATCAGCCCCATTTACAAAAGTGGTGGTAATACCAAATTTAATAAGCAGGTTATTAAAGAGTTTGACTGTCCAACTGTAAGGATTTTCAACGGCGATTACATGGTCGCCTTGTTTAAGCAGAGAAAGTACAGGTACGGTAATGGCCGCTATTCCGCTGCCAAAAACCAGGGCATCTTCAGCACCATCAAGCGCGGCAAGTTTTTTACGCAGGATATCTACTGTAGGGTTATTCCCTCTTGAATATAGGGTAGCGCTATACTCATCAGCAAGCGCCTGCCGAAAATCATCAACAGTATTAAAAGTAAAATTGCTGGTTTGGATAATGGGCGGAGAAACGGCGTTATAATAACTTTCACGTTCTTCGCCCAGTTCGTTCAGTATGTATGATAGATCCATAAGTTAAGTAAGTTGCGACGGTTTCTTTTTGCGTACGCCCAGGTAATAAATGGCAAGCCCCAGGGCATAAGCGGCGAGGCACCACAAAGCTGCAAAAGGATCTTCGCGAAAAGTTAAAAATATATTGATGGTTACAAACCAGTAGGCCAATATGAAGATAACAGGTACCAGCGGGAACCATTTGATCACGTATATATCTTTCGTATCCAGGTCCTTAGTTTTTTTTCTTAATATAAAAATGGTAAGCGCGCAAAGAGATAGGCCAATGGTATCAAAAAACATGACATATTTTAGCATGGCGCTAAATGAGCCTACAAAAAAAAGAATGATTAGCGCGGCGGCAACAAATACCGTCATACCAAATTCCTGAACCTGTGTTTTTGGATTAACGCGTTTAAATATAGGCGGCAGTATGCCGTCATCGGCCATCGCGTAATATACCCTTGGGTTAGCCAGTATATTTACGTTTACATAAGCCAGTACGGAAATAAACATCAACACTGATGTTATTTTGTAACCGGTGTTACCAAAGATAATACCCGCCAGCTTAGCGGCTAAAGTATGCGTTTGCTGCAGGCCGCCTATACCCAGCACGGCATAATAAGCATAATTTATACTTAAGTACAGCACAATTACAGTGCTTATGCCAAATACTATCGCCTTTGGAATATTACGCTTGGCATTAATGATATCGCCCCCAAAGTTGATGGTTTGCTGATAACCGCCATAAGTAAAAAACACTGCCACCAGGCTAAGCCCGAACGCGGTTACAGGGTTAGTGCTTATAGCTTTTGCTGCTGCCGGCGCAACGGCAGGTGCATTGCTTTTAAATATGGCAGTACAAAGTACCAGTATGGCAGCTACTTTAAAGATGCTGAGTATGTTTTGTGCCCTGGCGCTTAGCTTGATGCCTAAAAAGTTTATAACGTATAAAATAAGTACCGTAACAATTGTAGTTAGCTTTGTACCTGCGTTGTTTTGCAGGCTTGCAGGTAACAGGATAGGATTAATATATTCGGCCCCTAACAGCGCTACCGCCGCAACGGATGAAGCATTGCTGATAACCAATACCCAGTTGATCATGAAGGCAAAAGCCGGGTGGTAGCAATAAGAAAAAACTTTATAAAAGCCGCCCGTAGAGGGATAGCGTGCACCTATCTCGGCAAAAGTTAAAGCACCGCACAGGGTAACCAGGCCTCCAAATATCCAGGCGCCAAAAAATATCCAGGCACTACCCGCTTTTTGGGCTACATCGCTTGGGCTGCCAAATATGCCCATGCCTATCACCAGGCTTATCACAATCATACTCAGATCAAAGCGGTTAAGGCGCGGTTGAATGCTCATTATTACTTAGGTGTTAATATTCTAAATTTATATTTTAATTATATTGTATTTAAAAATTACTTTTAAATTCGTTTGGTTTTTATCTCCCTATTAATAACTATTTTGAAGCAATTTAAGCAAATATTCCTGATAGCAGTGCTTATGCTGTGTAGCATAACCTGGTTTGGAGCAAATGCGCAGAAGCGCCTGCCAGCTTCAAAACAAACGGAAACTTTAAAATACGGCAACCCCAGCGAACAGCTTAAAAACTTTTTAAAAATCGCCGCCGCTGCAAATGTTAGCTTTACTTTTCCTAAAGGGTTCCGGGAAATCAACGCGCCCGATAATGAAGATGTATCTTTTGATTATGCTATTGAGCTCCCCGGAAAAGATTTTGAGATATGGTTTCAGGTAAAATCGCAAAAAGAAAACTGGGCTAGTTATGAGCGTAATTTAGGTAATAAAAGCAGAGCCGTAGCCAATCCTGATTCGCTTTACATAGGCATGGGTAAAGCTTGTGCCATAGCTTTTGCCGGCCAGGATAATTATCTGGTACGCACAATTCCGGCTGATATTGCCCTGCGCTATAATGCCGACGCCGGCAAATCTTACCTGCTTAACCTGCTCGATTCGCCTGTTACCAAAAGCTACAAGTACGCCTTGCTTATCACACTGCAAAAGGACCACACAGGTACCATACTTGCCGTAGCGTTTTCTAATGAAAAAGGCGCGGAGTTTTTTAAAAACATCGCTAAAGCCAGCAATTGCGTAAAGTTTAAATCTTAAAATTAATGTTAATAAGTTAGGACATTTAAATATTGATTTAAGTGGCCGAAGTATATTTTTGCAATGGGTGCAACACCTGTTGATACACTGATTTGATTATGGCAGAAAATATAAATTACAACGACGATAGTATCCGTTCCCTCGACTGGAAAGAGCACATCCGTTTAAGGCCGGGTATGTATATTGGTAAGCTTGGCGATGGCTCGGCTTATGACGATGGCGTGTATGTGTTGTTAAAAGAGATCATGGATAACTCTATAGACGAGTTTGTAATGGGCGCCGGTAGAACAATTGATGTGAACATGAGCGATCATAAGGTTTCCGTACGGGATTATGGCCGCGGTATTCCGCTTGGAAAGGTTATCGATTGCGTATCCAAGATCAACACTGGCGGTAAATATGATAGCAAGGCCTTCCAGAAATCGGTAGGCTTAAATGGTGTAGGTACAAAGGCTGTTAACGCTTTGTCTACCTCATTCACAGTTCAATCTTACCGCGACGGCCGCACAAAAATCGCTGAGTTTGAAAAAGGTGAACTGGTGCGCGACGAACCTGAGAAAGATACCACTCAACGTAACGGCACGGCTATTAATTTTATACCCGATAACAGCATCTTTCGGAATTACCGTTTTATCCCCGAGTTTGTTGAAAATATGATATGGAACTATGTGTTCCTTAACTCGGGCCTTACGGTAAACTTCAATAATCAAAAATATTTTTCGGAACGCGGGTTATATGATCTGCTGAACCGTAATGCTGATACCGAAAACCTGCGTTACCCTATCATTCATTTAAAGGGCGAGGATATCGAGATAGCGATGACGCATGGGCAATCTTACGGTGAAGAGTACTATTCATTTGTTAACGGGCAGCATACCACACAAGGCGGTACACACCAGGCCGCTTTTCGCGAAGCGGTGGTAAAAACCATCCGCGAGTTCTATAAAAAAGAGTTCGAAGCGTCAGACATCCGTGCCTCTATTGTTGCAGCTATTGCAGTAAAAGTACAGGAGCCGGTTTTCGAGTCGCAAACAAAAACCAAGCTGGGTTCACTCAACGTCGGTCCGGAAGGGCCTTCGGTACGTGCTTTCGTAAACGACTTTCTGAAAAAAGAGCTGGATAACTACCTGCATAAAAACCCCGCAACGGCCGATGCTTTGTTAAAACGCATCCTGCAGTCGGAACGCGAAAGAAAGGACATAGCAGGCATCAAAAAACTGGCTAATGACAGGGCAAAAAAAGCATCATTACATAACCGTAAACTACGCGATTGTAAGCTGCATTTTGACGATAACCACGAGCGTAAACAGGATACCACGCTGTTTATAACCGAGGGCGACTCGGCCAGTGGATCTATCACCAAATCTCGCGATGTAATGACCCAGGCGGTATTCAGCTTAAAGGGTAAACCGTTGAACTGCTTTGGTCTTACTAAAAAAGTGGTTTATGAAAATGAGGAATTTAACCTGTTGCAACACGCGCTTAATATTGAGGATGGCATTGATAACCTGCGCTACAATAACATAGTTATAGCTACCGATGCGGATGTTGATGGTATGCACATCCGTTTGCTGCTGATGACCTTCTTCCTGCAGTTTTTCCCTGATCTGGTAAAGGCCGGCCATGTATCTATCCTGCAAACGCCATTGTTCAGAGTGCGAAATAAAAAAGAAACCATTTATTGCTATAGTGACGAAGAGCGCCGCAATGCCATTGCCAAATTGGGCAACAAGCCAGAGATAACCCGCTTTAAAGGTTTAGGTGAAATATCACCAGAGGAATTTGGCCTGTTCATCGGCAAAGACATGCGCCTTGACCCGGTTATCCTGAAAAATGCTGATGTTAAATCGTTATTGGAATACTTCATGGGCAAGAACACCCCAACACGCCAGCAGCACATTGTAAATAACCTGCGCGTAGAAAAAGACGACGAAAGCGTTAACCCGCTGGTTGCGGAAAAGATTGAGGATGTGGAATTGCCGATAGCGGTGTAATTAAATCACTATGAAACTAAAACTCTTTTTACTATTCATTTTAAGCACTGGCTTTGTCAGCGTCCATGCGCAGCAGGGCTTTCCGTTTGCGGATGAGATACGCGAATTTAAGCACCAGGACAGCCTGCAGATGCCTGCTAAAGGCGGTATCCTGTTCATCGGCAGTTCATCAATACGTAAATGGACTGACCTGGAGCAACGGTTTAGCGACCAGCCCATTATACGCCGTGGAGTAGGTGGGTGTACTATTGAGCAAGTGGTTGATTACTATACGCCTTATATCATGTATCCGTACCAACCCCGTAAAATTTTTATTTACGCCGGCGAAAATGACATCGCCGCGGGCAAAACCGGCGAGTTTACTGCACGCGAGTTTTATAAACTGTGGACTATGATAAAGCAGAATTTACCGTCTGCCGAGATCTACTTTATGGCTATAAAACCAAGCCCCAGCCGTGCCAAATACTTCTCGCAGGTGCGTATAGCTAATGATATGGTTAAAAGCTTTTTGAAAGGAAAAAGCAAAAGCCACTACGTTGATGTAGTTTCGGTAATATTGGATGCCAAAACGCATCAGCCCGATACTGCTTTGTTTGAAAGTGATATGCTGCACCTTAACAGCAAAGGCTACGATAAGTGGGAGGCTGTTTTGAAGCCGCTGGTGAAATAATGCCTCTACTGCATCCTCCCCAAAAGGGATGACTTTTTAGCGCCTCTCCGAGGAAGAGGGGTTGGGGTGAGGCCAAACAAGAAAGGCCCCTTCTCAGGGGCCAATCACACTCAAACACTAAATAAAACTATTTGAAAACGCTGTAAACGTTAGTAATCTTCCAGCCATTGGCAGTATTGGCAATGGTTACATAATTACTACGGGTAAAGTGTTCAAATTTCATATCTACCTTTACAACGGTCATGTCGGCGTTGCTTTCTACAACATCTGTACTGGTAGTGCAGGCTTGCTCAATGTTTTTCTGGCCTTTAAGGTATTCAGCCATTTCTTTTTTATCACAGCTCAAAATTTCTTTGCCGCGCAGTATGCTGAATTTGGCACTTTTATCAACCACTTCATTAAAGTTGTCCAGTTTACCACGGGTAACTGCATCAAGGTAAGTGTTAATAGCGCGTGTTTTTGTAAGATAAGCTGCTGGTACATCGTTAGCTTTAACAAAGCCACAAGTAATCATAAGAGCTAAGGCAAGGGTTAATGATTTTAAGGTTTTCATGGTAATATTTTTTAAAAGGTTGTTATAAATTGTTGTTTGTTATTTGTCTATAAGATGTTCCCAAAAAGCAATTAGTTACAGCATTAAATGTTAAATTCGGAGATTTAACAATCTTTTAACAATTGACGTTCAGAAGTATATAATTTGTAATGATTGACTTCAATACCATCATACTTCAATATGGCGAACAGGGCGACAAAACCGGCTGGACTTACATTGAGGTGCCAAATGACATAGCCTGCCAAATATTGCCAGGCAATAAAAGATCATTCAGGGTGAAGGGTTGGTTAGATAACCTGGTTGTTTCAGGTATGGCTGTAATGCCGGTTGGTGAGGGTAATTTTATCATGGCCCTGAAAGCCCAGATACGTAAAGGCATTGGTAAAGGCAAGGGCGCTATGCTGCGTGTAAGATTAGAGCATGATAAGGATTTTAAGATTGAAATGCCGGATGACCTGCAGGAGTGCTTTGACTTTTCTGATGAAGGGGCGTTTGAATTTTTCAGCGGTTTATCAAAATCGCACCAGGGTTATTTTATCAAGTGGATAAATGATGCCAAAACAGAGCAGACACGTGCCAACCGCATTGCCGCTACTATAAATGCGGCAAACCGCCGTATGGATTACGGCGCTATGCTGCGGAAGCAGAAAGCTCTGCGCAACAGTTAATTTCATGTAACAGTATTTTGATTTATAACCAGGCATTGATAAAACAATGCCTGGTTACTATAAGAAGCTATTGAATTGTTTTTACCGATTGGATGGCTACGTAATAATGCGAAGGTATCTTACTGATGAGTGTAACCCCGCTACCATCAAGTTTTGCTTTATAGATAGCTTGCTCTGAGTTGGCATTGGTGGTTGAAAACACAAGGTTTCCATCTGCAGTTGCTTTAGCCATTTCCTCATTTTGCAATGATAAGCCTGCTGTCAGTGCAATGTTGATCTTATGTTTATTGCTGCCGTCCAGGTTTACCGCCCATAACTCTTCATCATCTGAGGTATTGGACCCCTTACGATAAAGTATAGTATTATCAGCTGCAATATCCTGTAACGCTAAACTTGTGCCTGCTGCTTCAGCACTAATCAACGCCGCGTTTGAACCGTCGATATTGCACTTATAAACAGACGGCGCTTCAGTGCTTTTGTGTTGGGTAAGGAAAACAATGGTCTTGCCATCGCTGGTAACCTTTGCCAGTTCCTCATCGCCGAGGGAGATGTCTTCTGGTAGCGAGATGTTTATTTTTTTCTTGTTTCCTCCGTCTAAGTTTACGCTATACAGTTCGTAATCATAATTAGAGTTTGCCTGCCAAAACAAAACAGTGTTATTGTTGATAAAACCCTGTAATGCCAGGCCGTTATCAACGTTAGTCAATATGGGTTGTACATTGCTGCCATCTACGTTGCATTTATACATGGCATATTTACTTGTATTTTCTGCTGATGCTAAGAAAACAATCGTTTTGCCGTCGTTAGATACCTCTGCCATGTCTTCATCGTCTAACTGCCAGCCATTAGGCAGGCTGATGTTAATCTGATGATTATTAGTGCCATCATCATTAATTTGCCATAATTCATCTGCTGCGGCATTTTCACGGCTTAAACGGTAAAATACGGTAGTTGTTGCTGCAGGAGGCTCTGGTCCATCGTCAGATGATTTTGAACAGCCGGTAAATAAGGTGACGCTTAATAGCGATACGCACGCAATGGTTGCGAAGGTCAGGTTTTTTTTCATGTTTGATAAGGTTAGGAGTTTATGTTGTCTGTTTAATTGAAAGACATAAGGCAAGGTTTACCAGCTTTGTTAAGCAGGTAAACATAATTAAATGCTTAAAAGCTGCAGGGTATTATTCATTGATTGTGATGGTTAAAGGTTTCCTCCAAATATAGGTTGAAAACACCATATTTGTTCATAAAATATCAATAATTGGCTGCCCTCAGCTGCGCACATTTGTCTATATTTACCAATCCGTAATAAATTTTTAGCTATTTAGATGAGTGAAGATATAAGCCATAACGATACTCCTGAAAATAACGAAGATAACGTACTTCATAACGTAACATCCCTTAACGGTCTTTATGAAAACTGGTTCCTGGATTATGCATCTTATGTAATTCTGGACCGTGCCGTTCCACATATTAATGATGGCCTTAAGCCTGTACAGCGCCGTATATTGCACTCGTTAAAAGAGATGGACGACGGCCGCTTTAACAAGGCTGCCAACGTTATTGGTAACACCATGAAGTATCACCCGCATGGTGATGCATCTATCGGCGATGCCATGGTGCAGATAGGACAGAAAAACCTGCTGATTGATTGCCAGGGCAACTGGGGCGACCCGATAACCGGCGACTCGGCAGCGGCGCCACGTTACATAGAGGCCCGCCTCTCAAAATTTGCGCTTGACGTTGTTTTTAACCCCGATACCACAGTTTGGCAGGCCAGCTATGATGGCCGTAACCGCGAGCCGATCACATTGCCGGTTAAATTTCCATTACTGTTGGCCCAGGGTGCGGAAGGTATTGCCGTAGGCTTGGCTACCAAGATATTACCGCATAACTTTATAGAGCTGTTAGATGGCTCTGTGGCGGTATTGCGGGGCGAGCGGCCAAACCTTGTTCCTGATTTTCCTACAGGTGGTATGGCTGATGTATCTGCTTATAACGAAGGGCAGCGTGGTGGTAAAGTACGCGTACGCGCCAAGATTGTTGAACGGGATAAAAAGACACTCGCAATAACTGAGATACCTTTCAGTACTACTACAGGCGGTTTAATTGATAGCGTAATATCTGCCAATGACAAGGGCAAGATCAAGATAAAAAAGATTGAAGATAACACCGCCAAAGATGTAGAGATTGTGGTACACCTGGCTCCGGGCATTTCGCCTGATGTTACTATAGATGCCTTGTATGCCTTTACCGATTGCGAGGTATCTATATCGCCAAATACCTGTGTAATACAGGACGACAAGCCACGCTTTATGAGCGTGAACGATATGCTTATCGAAAGCACGCAATTCACTAAAGAGCTGCTTAAGCAGGAACTGGAGATAAGGTTAAAAGAGCTGATGGAAAAAATATTCTTTAGCTCGTTGCTGAAAATATTTATCCAGGAAGGGATGTATAAGCATCCGGATTATGAGACCTCATCAGACTTTGAAACGGTTGTTGCTGTTTTAAACCGTTTGTTTGAGCCGTTCTTTCCACAATTTTACCGTGCCATTACCAATGATGATTATAAAAAGCTTATTGATAAGCCAATGAGCAGCATCACCCGGTTTGACGTAAAGAAGACCGACGAGCAGATAAAAAACCTTGAGGCTGAAATAAAAACCGTTAAGCATCATTTAAAACACCTGATTAATTATACCATAGCCTGGTTTGAAAAGCTAAAAGAAAAATACGGCAATGGCCGCGAACGTAAAACCGAGCTGCGCACATTTGATAGGGTTGAGGCAGCGCAGGTAGCCTTGGCCAACGTTAAACTTTACGTAAACCGCGAGGATGGCTTTATAGGCTCCGGCCTTAAAAAAGATGAATTTATTTGCGATTGCTCGGATATTGATGAGATCATTGTATTCCGCGGGGATGGGCGTTTCATCGTGACTAAGGTGCAGGATAAGGTATTCGTCGGGAAGGATATTTTGCATGTTGCGGTATTTAAAAAGAACGATGAGCGTACCGTTTATAACATGATCTATAAAGACGGCGAAAGCGGGGTTAGCTACATCAAACGTTTTGCGGTAACCGGCATAACGCGCGATAAAGAATATGATCTCACCAAGGGTACAAAAGGCTCAAAAGTGCTGTATTTTACAGCCAACCCTAACGGCGAGGCAGAGGTGGTTAATGTGCAGCTTAAACCACATTCAAAGCTTAAAAAACTACAGTTTGATGAGGATTTCGCACAGATAGCCATTAAAGGCCGCGGCTCCATGGGTAACATTGTTACCAAATACCCCATAAAAAAGGTAGTGCTGAAGAGCAAAGGGGTATCTACGCTGGCTGGTCGTAAAATATGGTATGATGATATCCTTAAGCGCCTCAATGCAGATGGCCGGGGAAAATACCTGGGCGAGTTCGATGGCGAAGACCGGATACTTACCGTGCTGAGCAACGGCGTTTATGAGCTAACCAGTTTCGATCTGAATAATCACTTTGATGATAAGATGATTGTGATTGAAAAGTATGATCCGGCCAAGGTGTTCGCGGTGGTGCATTACGAAGGTAAATCCAAAAATTACATGGTAAAACGCTTTGTGTTTGAAAATACAGCCATTGGCAGGCAAGGTACCATCATCAGTGATGAAGCGGGCTCAAAGCTGGTACTGATCTCCGGAGCGGCACAACCTGTGGTAAAGGTAGAGCAGTTGAAAGGTAAATCGCTTGCCGAAGAAACGGTTGAACTGAATTTAACCGACCTGATTGATGTAAAAGGCATGAAGGCCATGGGTAACCGCCTGTCTGCCCATCAGGTAAAATCGGTAGAACTGATTGCCGAGCATGACGACGAAAAGGACGTGCCAGACCCGGCGCCAGACTCTGTTGAAGATACCGAAATCATTATAACCGCTGAAGACAAGACGGCAACGGATAGCGCTCCACAATCCGGGCCTGCAAATCCCGTTATAAACCAGGAGCAGGAGGCGCCTGCTGCAAAACCCCAAGAACCTAAAAAGAATATTGACCTGGAAATAACTAATCCGGATGATATTGATATGGATGATAAAGGGCAGCTTGGATTATTTTAACTGAAAAAATGCTAAAAAAACTACTTGTGCACTGCTTGCTGCTGATGATGGCTATTACGGCTACGTTTGCACAGCCTGTAACCCATACTTTTACCCTTGGCGATAAGGACTTTTTGCTTGATGGCAAACCGCTGCAAATGATATCCGGCGAGATGCATTATACCCGCATCCCGCGTGAGTATTGGCACGAACGCATGAAGATGGCCAAAGCGATGGGCCTGAACACTATTGGTACCTACGTTTTTTGGAACGCCCATGAGCCCGTACAAGGCAAATATGATTTTACGGGAAATAACGACATCGCCGAGTTTGTACGTACCGCAAAGGAAGAAGGCCTTTGGGTGGTATTGCGCCCCAGCCCTTATGTATGCGCCGAGTGGGAGTTTGGCGGTTATCCCTGGTGGCTGCTAAAAGACCTTAACATGAAGGTGCGAAGTAAAGATCCGGCTTTTATTAATGCCTACCGCGCATATATGATGGAAT
Source organism: Mucilaginibacter litoreus (assembly GCF_042676805.1). Taxonomy (NCBI): domain Bacteria; kingdom Pseudomonadati; phylum Bacteroidota; class Sphingobacteriia; order Sphingobacteriales; family Sphingobacteriaceae; genus Mucilaginibacter; species Mucilaginibacter litoreus. Next base: position 66,553 of record NZ_JBHTHZ010000002.1, read on the forward strand.
TGGGTAAGCAGTTAGCGCCGCTGCAGGTAAACCATGGCGGTAACATCCTGATGGTACAGATAGAGAATGAGTACGGATCTTACAGTAACGATAAAGAGTACCTGGCACAAAACGAAAAGATCTTCAGGGATGCAGGTTTTGACGGATTATTGTTTACCTGCGATGGCCCTGGCCAAATGCCTGCGGGATATTTACCAGGTTTTTTACCGGCTGTGAACGGCGAGGACGACCCTGTAAAAGTAAAAGAGCTGATAAATAAATACCATAACGGCAAAGGCCCATATTACATTGCCGAATGGTACCCGGGCTGGTTTGACAGTTGGGGAAAGCCGCATAACACCAGTAATGCCGAGGAGGATGCTAAAAAGCTTGATGAAGTGCTTTCGGCAGGTATTTCGATCAATATGTATATGTTTCATGGAGGTACTACCCGCGACTTCATGAACGGCGCTAATATGAGTCGTACCGAGCCTTATGCGCCACAAACATCAAGCTATGACTATGATGCGCCTTTGGATGAGGCAGGAAACCCCACACCTAAGTTTTATAAGTTGCGCGAGGTGATTGCCAAACACCTGCCGCCGGGCGAAACATTGCCCGAAGTGCCTGAAAAAAAACGCCGTACTTATGCGTTAGAAGTAATTAAGGTGACAGGTGTTGCCAGCCTGTTCAATAATATTGGCCTGCCTACCGAGGCAGAACGCCCTATGAGCTTTGAGGACCTTGACCAGGGGTACGGGCTGGTATTATACCGCACTACGCTGGCAAACGCAGCCAGCGGATTGCTAAAGATCAAAGAATTGCGCGATTACGCTACCGTTTACCTGAATGGTAAACGTGTGGGTATCCTGGACAGGCGCTTAAAACAGGATTCGCTGCAGCTGAGCGGCGTAACGCCCAATAGCATGCTGGATATCCTGGTGGAGAATAACGGCCGCATTAATTACGGACCTTTCCTGACTGATAACCGCAAAGGTATTACCGAAAAGGTTATGCTTAACGGACAAGAGCTGTTAGGGTGGAAGATGTACAAATTTCCGCTTGCTACTTCAGCAGGGTTTAAATATTTGCCTTCACCAAATTCGGATGAGCAGGTACCGGCCTTATACCGCGGCACTTTTTCGTTACGTGGCATAGGGGATACTTATCTGGATATGCATGGCTTTGGCAAAGGTGTTGCCTTTGTAAACGGGCATCATCTGGGAAAATACTGGAATATTGGCCCGCAGCAAACGCTATATGTACCAGCCGAATGGCTTAAAAAGGGAACAAACGAGGTGGTAATATTTGATGAGCTGAACAGTGGCCACAAAGAAATATCAACTATTGACCACCCGGTGTTGAATGAAACAGGGAAATGATATTAAACAAGAAAGGCATCCGAACGGATGCCTTTCTTGTTTAATAATGTACCTCGCAATTACAGTATTAATATCAATACAAGGATGATGATGATGATCGCACCTACAGAAAGGTAGATACCGCCGCCACCCATGGCTTGTGCCTCTTTGTTAAGCTCCTTAAGCTCTGATTTAAGCTCTTTCTTTTCAGCTTTGTTCAGTTGCGATTTGTCCATCGCTTTGATTTCTTCTACACGATCTTTAATTTCTTCAATACGTGCTTCTTTCTGCTCTTTGGTCATTTTAGCAGCAGCCTCTTTATAGGCATCCTTGTTGTCAACAACCGTAGCTGCATTTGCATTAAATGTAAATACGGTAAGTAACAAGGCAACGGCAAATAGATAAACTTTCTTTTTCATAGTTATAAATATTGTAGTGAGTAATTTTACTGATAAGCGCTAAGAGCTGTTAAATGTTTTAAAATCATTAAAAAATTAATATTTTATATGCTGATGTAGTATGAAGCCTCAAAAACATGGCCTACCTCTACCTTTTGTATCGCCTCTTTTTGTGTGATGTCCTTAGGTGCTCCGGCACTGTCGGCGCAGCCCAGCCAGGGCTCTATACAAACAAAACTGGCACCGGGTTTAGACCATACCCCCAGGTAATTAAAATGCGGAAACTCAACAGACAGTGTTTGGTCATGTTTGTCACTTTTAATCGTAACCATGCGCGATTGCAGATTTTTAAACACCAAAGCATCATTTGCAAAAAGGCTGGGTTTAAGCTGCAATTTTTTGTTAGTTAAAGTGATGGGTTCTGTTTCACCATTAAACTGGCCATTTTTATCCAGTTTGTGCGTTTGCAGGTCTTCCTGTATCTCAAATTCAAGGTAATAGTCATCGTAAGTTTCACCAGCGTTAAAAGGAACATTGAATGCCGGGTGACCGCCTGCTGAAAAATATACAGTTTTCTGGTCGCGGTTAATTAACTTATAGGTTACGCGCAGGGCATTGTCAATTAAAGTATAAAGTACCTGGAAATCGAATTTATAAGGATAAACCTCGAGAGTGGCATCAGAGTAAGGTAAAGAGAAAGCAGCATGCGCTTCATCGCCGTCTAATATCAAAAACTCCGATTGGCGGGCAAAGCCATGCCGGTTCAAATGGTAGGTTTGGCCATCTACATGTAACTCGTTGTTCAGCAGCCCGCCTATGATAGGGAACAGGTTAGGGGCATGATAAGCCCATACATCAGGATCCGCCTGCCATAAATGCTCAAGGCCGGTTTGCTTATTTATCAGCGAACTTAGCTGAGCGCCTTTGGCATCGATAGCAACTTTCAGAAATTCGTTTTCAAGGATAGTCATGTTTTTGTGAGCGTTGGTTAATAGGTATCAACAAACAAAAGCAGCAGAGGTTTCTGTCGCCGCAAATTCCAGCCTGCAGGTGTTATTGTTTATCTGTTTTTAAGTTAGCCTTTATTATAGCGTCTTTTTGACGGCCTGTAAGCTTGTAATTGTATTTAAACAGGGCGTTTTCAAAGTCGCCGTAAGAAACATTGGGTATTACAATGTATTTGTTGCCAAACTCGCGTTTTAGCTGTTCAGTAGTAGCGGTTCGGCTTTGCTCGTCGGGATGATTGTCATATAGCATATCAAAATCGGGCAGGTTATCGCCGCAAAGCAGTACGATATTATATTTAGCCAGGATTTGTTGCCTGCGCGCTTCCTTGCTTGATGATCCTTGCCTTAACAATACATGGGTATCATCAGTATTGGGGAGGCCGTATTTCTGCAGATTTTTAGTAGTACCCGCACGCTCGTCCTCATCGCGGTTGGTAACATAAAACACCTCGACACCTTTTGATGCGGCGTATTTAAAAAACGTTGGGGCGCCAGGCACCGTATCCGCTTCTGCTTTGGCGGTCCAGGCTTTCCAGGTCTCGGGGCTGTATTCCTGGTTGGCTATGGCACGCATAGCATCGTAAGGGCTGTTATCCAGTAAAGTCTCGTCGATATCGGTTACTACAGCCAGCGGTTTATTGCCGGGATTTTTTAAGGCCTCATCCAATCGCAGCTTAGCAGTATTATAGGCCTGAAAGCAGAGTGCTTTATATTCTGCAGCCCGCTGCTGCCACAGCGACGCCCATACCTTACCACCGTTGGCTATTGATAAACTTTGGGTTTGTTTAGGAGTAGAGCAGGCTGTAAACATTAAACCGCCTGCTAATATTGCAATGGTTGTTTTTTTCATGTGTGCAAGGTTGCCCTTACAACAGTTCGGGCTTTATTTTATCGGTGAATTCTTTGGCAAATTTATTCATTTTAGGCTGTATCACATTAACGCAGTAAGGTTTCAGTAGATTATTGTTATAATAGTTTTGATGATAACCTTCGGCCTTGTAAAACTCGCCTAAGAGCCTCACCTCAGTAACAATTTGCTTTTCAAACACCTGCTCATCTGTAAGGCGTTTGATCATGGCTTCGGCTTTTTGTTTCTGTTCGTCATCAGCGTAAAATATAGCCGAGCGATATTGTGTTCCTGCATCATTACCCTGGCGGTTAAGTGTAGTAGGGTTGTGGGTTTTAAAAAACATCAGCAACAGTTCATCAAGCGTTACCATATCAGCATCATATTCAACCTGTACAACTTCTACATGGCCGGTTTTGCCGTTGCAGATATCCATGTAAGTAGGGTTTTGGATAAGCCCACCAGTATACCCAGAGGTTACCGACCGGACGCCCTTAACACTTTGAAATATGGCCTCGGTACACCAAAAGCAGCCGCTGCCAAAAGTTATTTTTTGAGTGTTCATATATATGAATTAACGAAAGTACAGGCGTTGCGGATTGGCCAGAAGCAAGCCATCAATTATGCAATTAACCTACGGCTTGGGATAGCTATTCCGTCAGTACCGTAAACTTAAAATCAAGCGGCTGAAAGTTGCGGATAAGCTCATCTATAAAAAGGCCTCCCCATTTTACATAGCTTAAGCCAAAGTTTTCGGTTCGTTCCTGTAAACTGTTATTAGGAAACAGGTCTGTTTTGATATGCTCTATCTGCTCCAGTCGGGTGTTGTAATTGCGTTTTTCGGCCTTAACCAGCTTTTTCTGAAAGTTATCCAAAGCGTGTTTCAACCTTGCCTGTATGGCCGCTGCCGATGGGGGCAGGGTGCTATCGATTTTATGAGAGCGGAGCTTTATTTTTTCAAACGTACGTTCAAATTCGCGCCATTCTTCCGTCAGGGTCAGGTCGTGGTTGCTGTGTTGTTTTACCCAGGCGTTTTTTATTTCATCAGTGCTTTTAAACAATAAAGCAGGCGATAGGTCCATGCTATTTATTTTGTCAGCAGTTTCCTTCCGGATAATCAATCCTGAGTTCCTCAGAATAAGGATAGGAAAATCAACAGTATAAAAATCGAAGTTAGATTTAAGCTGCAGCCAGTAAACTATCTCGGCGCCACCTCCTATATAAGCAATGTTGGGTAATATACATTCCTGGTAAAGCGGGCGCATTACCACATTGGGGCTAAAGCGTTCGGGCGTATTTTTTATTTCTTCTTTCAGTTCAGCAGCTGTAAAGCTGATATCGGTATTCATAACTTTATACAGATCATCCTCATAAACAATCCGCTCACGAAGCTTTTCTTTGAGATAGAAAAAATTGATCTCGCGGGGGTTAACCTGTACATGTACACCCAGCTTTTCAAGCTGCCCGTTTGCGGCAGAAATATTTCTGAAACTGTTTTGTTCGATAATGTCCTGCTCGATGATTGGGGCAAACTGTTGTTTCAGCCTGCGATCATCAGCGTCGATGATTAACAGTCCGTAATGTCCGAAGATGGCGTTGACCAGGTAACGTGTAGCGTCGGCCAGCCTGTCAAATTTGGTATAAGCTGTTTCTACAATTTCCCCAAGTTCTGATGAGTGCCCGTCGATACCCAACACGCCTTTGTACTGGTTAATGGCCTGTCGCATCGTATCCGGGTTAATGCGGCCGGTAGCGCCCGTGGCCTCGTACCACCAATGTACTTTTTTTCCGCCTATATTGGTATAATTGATCTCGGCAAAGTCGTGATCTTCCGATGCCATCCAGTAAACCGGGATGAAATTCTTGTCGGGGAACGATGCCTTGAGCTGGCGGCAAAGTTTAATGGCGGTTACTATCTTGTATATAAAGTAAAGCGGACCTGTAAATATATTCAGCTGGTGACCGGTTGTAACGGTATACGTGTCATCCTGGCGCAGCAGCTCTATCTGTGCTTTTACTACATTAGCTGCCGTTAATTGCGGATAGGCTTCGTTTTTGCTGAAATACTGCTCCAACAGCACATCTGCAAGCAGCTGACGGTTGGCAATAACTTTTTTGGTATTAAAAAATCCTGCAAAGCCCTGCATGCTGGGGCGGTAACTATAAAACGATCTTAACTCGGGCACATCGTCCAGGTAGTTAATAACGGTTTGGGAAAAATATCCCGTGTCTTTATAGTCAATACAGGCAGCTTCCATTCTTAATCAGTAATGTCGAACATCGAATTTAAAATGTCGAAATCCGATGTAACGAGCCGAAATTAGATTTTAATATTTGATTAGCAACAAGCCGCCTGTAAAAAGGGTTTTATTTTACAATTTGTCCATAAAGGTCAAAGTCCTCGGCGGTGTTGATCTTTACGTTAACAAAGCTGCCTACAGCTGCATAATCTATGGTTGCGTCAATCAATACCTCGTTATCAACTTCGGGCGAATCATACTCGGTGCGGCCAACAAAGTAAGCGCCGTCTTTCTTATCAATCAGTACCTTATAGGTGTTTCCTATCTTTTCCTGATTTTTCTCGAAAGAAATACCTTGCTGAATTTCCATGATAGCATCGGCACGTTCCTGTTTCACCTCCTCGGGCACATCATCAATTAATGTATGGGCATGGGTTTTTTCCTCGTGCGAGTAGGTAAAGCAGCCCAGGCGGTCAAACCGTGTATCTTCCACCCATTGCGCCATTTCCTCAAAATCCTGCTGGGTTTCGCCGGGGTAACCGGTTATCAGGGTTGTGCGCATGGCAATGCCCGGCACACGGTCGCGTATCTCGTTTACTATATCAATTGTTTTTTGCTTGGTGATACCGCGGCGCATGGATCTCAGCATATTATCTGTAATGTGCTGCAGCGGCATATCCAGGTATTTGCAGATGTTATTGCGCTCGTTCATTACATCCAGCACTTCCATCGGGAAGCCCGAAGGGTAGGCGTACTGCAGGCGTATCCATTCAACGCCGTTTACATCGCTCAGCCGACGTAAAAGCTCATCCAGATTGCGTTTGCCATATAAGTCGAGGCCGTAGTAGGTAAGGTCCTGGGCGATCAGTATCAGTTCCCTGGTGCCATTTTTTACCAGCGTTTCGGCATTTTTAACCAATTGATCGATAGGGGTGCTTACATGCTTTCCGCGCATTAACGGGATAGCACAGAACGAGCAGGGGCGGTTACATCCTTCGGCGATCTTGAAATAGGCGAAGTGAGAAGGCGTGGTCAATAAGCGCTCGCCAATAAGCTCGTGGCGATAGTCTGCGCCTATGTTTTGAAGGACACCTTGAAGATCATTAGTACCAAAGTAGGCATCAATATTGGTAATTTCAGCTTCCAGCTCAGGTTTGTAACGCTCGCTAAGGCAGCCGGTAACAATTACCTTACCTACCTTGCCCTGCTCTTTAAGCTCGCTGTACTGCAGAATGGTATCTATCGATTCCTGCTTGGCGTTATCAATAAATCCGCAGGTGTTGATAACAACAATATCGTTTTTACCTACCCTGTCGGCCTCGTGCACTACATCATAGGCGTTGCCTTTCAGCTGGCCCATCAGTACTTCGCTGTCGTAAATATTTTTTGAGCAGCCTAAAGTAACCACGTTTACACGGGGTTTTGCCGTTAATTTCTGAACTCTGCTAATTTCCTTTGTCTTCATAAGCCCCCTCTAAATCTCCCCCGTCAGGGGAGGGCTTTTTATCATTGCTTCTTATTATTACTTTCTAAGCCCTCCCTTCCGGGGAGGGTTGGTGGGGCTAATCGTCCTGTTACTTAAACAAACTATCTACAAACCCCTGCCTGTCGAACAGTTGGAGGTGGTCCATGCCTTCGCCTACACCTATGTATTTTACCGGTATTTTAAACTGGTCTGATATCCCTATAACAACACCGCCTTTGGCCGTGCCATCAAGCTTGGTTAATGCCAATGCGTTAACGGCAGTAGCCTCGGTAAACTGTTTACACTGTTCAATGGCGTTTTGCCCTGTTGATGCATCCAGTACCAATAGTATTTCGTGCGGTGCGCCCGGCACTACCTTTTGCATTACGTTTTTAATCTTGGTCAGCTCGTTCATCAGGCCAACCTTATTATGTAAACGCCCGGCGGTATCAATAATTGCTACGTCGTCGCCATTGGCAACGGCCGACCGCAGTGTGTCATAAGCAACAGAGGCAGGGTCGCTGCCCATGGCCTGTGCTACCACTTTAACGCCAACACGTTCGCCCCAAAGCTTTATCTGGTCTACAGCCGCAGCGCGGAAAGTATCCGCAGCGCCTAATACAACCTGGTTGCCGGCCTGCTTTAGCTTATGGGCAAGCTTGCCTATGGTAGTAGTTTTTCCAACGCCGTTTACGCCAACTACCATTATCACATAAGGCTTATGATCGCCATATTCAAAGCTTTGGAAATCGTTGCTGTTGTTTTCAGACAGTAGCTTTTGTATCTCGTCCTTAAGCAGCGTGTTAAGCTCTGATGTGCTGACATATTTATCGCGGGCAACGCGCGCCTGTATACGCTCAATGATCTTGAGGGTAGTGGTTACACCAACGTCTGATGTTACCAGTACTTCTTCCAGGTCATCAAGCACGTCATCATCAACGGTGGAGCGGCCTGCAACAGCTTTGGTTATTTTGGAAAAGAAACTGTCCTTGGTTTTTTCAAGTCCGGCGTCAAGCGCCTGCTTGTCCTGCTGGGTGGTTTCTTTCTTTTTAAAAAAATCAAATAATCCCATGGGTGATCAGAATTTGTCTGAACTCGAATTAAAAGAATTTGAAAAAAAACAGAATTGTGATCATTCTTTAATTCTTTTAATTCGAGTTCAGACGAACTATAACAAAAAAAGCCCTCTCGTTGTAAAACAAGACGGCTTTTGTATTTTCAATCAAAAATAATTACAGTTTACCTGCAATAGCATCTTTAATGTTATCGTTTGGAACGATCTGCTCTTTGAATGAGTAAGCACCAGTACGTGGCGACTTAACCATTGTTATTACTTTTGAAAATTCTTTTCCTTTACCTGTTTTCAGGGTTGCAACTACTTTCTTTGCCATATCTTGTTAATATTTGAGTGAGAGGAACGAGTGAATGAGTATATAACAAATCAACTGCTTAACCCAATCAACTGATCAACTAACTTGATTACTTAATTTCTTTATGAACGGTTACTTTACGCAATACAGGGTTGAATTTTTTCAACTCTAAACGCTCAGTTGTATTTTTTTTGTTCTTGGTGGTAATATAACGTGACATACCTGGCATGCCGCTGGTTTTGTGCTCTGTGCACTCCAATATTACCTGAACTCTGTTACCTTTCTTAGCCATCTTGATGTATTTTTAATCTGCTACAGGTCTCGGTGAACATCACTGCTCTCCCAATCGCTGGCTGCAATTATATTGAACCTTTTTTTACAAACTTGTTGATACAAGCAGTTATACCATTTTTGCTGATAGTTTTAATAGCAGAAGTAGATACTTTTAAAGTGATCCACTTATCTTCTTCAGGTATATAAAACTTCTTAAGTTTTAAGTTAGGATAAAACTTACGTTTGGTTTTAACGTTTGAGTTAGAAACGTTATGGCCATTCATGTAACCTTTTCCTGTTAAATCACAAATTCTTGACATGACAAATATTTTTTATTACCCTTTCTTCCTAAAAAGAGTTTGCAAATATCAGGTTTTTAGGTGAAATAGGCAACAGTGTTGAAAAAATATTTTTAAGAAATATCATATCTCACTTATTCCGGTTTAACTTTTATGATGGGATGATCCAAACTTAACACAAGTTGCGATGAATAATATCTCAAAAAAGTTGTTATTTAGCAAAATAAAACCTTTTAGCATTATTTAATAGCTACAAATACTTGTTTGTAAGATTATATAAAAGATATCTTACAGTAATAGCAGATAGTGCAAAAATTATTATTTTACGCCACCATTTATAACCAGTTATGCAAGTAAAATCTTTTGAGGAATATCACCAGGCGTATCAGCAAAGCGTTGAGCAGCCAGAGCAATTTTGGGAAAATATTGCCAATAATTTTCAATGGCGTAAAAAGTGGGATAAAGTTTTAGAATGGAACTTTAAAGAGCCTAAAGTGGAATGGTTTAAAGGCGCCAAGTTGAATATCACCGAAAACTGCCTCGACCGCCACCTGGAAAACAATGCCGATACGCCTGCAATTATCTGGGAACCCAATGACCCAACAGAAGATCACCGCGTTTTAACCTACCGCCAGTTACATGATAAGGTTTGCCAGTTTGCCAACGTATTGAAAAATAACGGGGCAAAAAAGGGCGACCGTATATGCATTTATATGCCAATGGTGCCTGAGCTGGCCATAGCTGTGCTGGCCTGCGCCCGTATTGGCGCTGTACATTCAGTGGTTTTTGGCGGGTTTTCGGCCCAATCTATTGCCGACAGGATCAAAGATGCGGAATGCAATATCATAGTAACTGCCGACGGCAGTTATCGCGGGACAAAAGAAGTGCCGCTTAAATCTGTTATTGATGATGCGTTGGTTCAATGCCCGTCAATTAAACGGGTGATCGTACTGACCCGCAGCCATACGCCCGTATCTATGATAAAAGGGCGTGATGTATGGTGGGAAGATGAGATAAAAAAGGTGGAAACACAGGGTAACCCCGAGTGCGAGCCGGAGGAAATGGATGCAGAGGATATGCTTTTTATCCTGTACACATCGGGCTCTACAGGCAAACCAAAGGGAGTGGTGCATACCTGCGGCGGTTATATGGTTTATACCGGCTATACCTTTAGCAATGCTTTTCAGTACCAGCCGGGCGAGATCTATTTTTGTACGGCAGATATCGGCTGGATAACCGGGCACTCATATATTGCCTATGGGCCGCTAAGCCAGGGCGCAACAGTAGTAATGTTCGAAGGGATACCTACATGGCCTAACGCCGGCCGTTTTTGGGATATCGTTGAAAAGTTTAAGGTAAATATACTTTATACAGCACCTACGGCCATCCGCTCGTTAATGAGCTTTGGCGATGATGTGATTAAAGGAAAAGATCTGAGCTCACTTAGGAAGCTTGGCTCGGTAGGGGAGCCGATAAACGAGGAGGCCTGGCACTGGTTTGACGAGAAGATTGGCCATGGCAAATGCCCCATTGTTGATACCTGGTGGCAAACCGAAACCGGTGGCTTTATGATATCGCCTATTGCGAATGTTACGCCTACCAAGCCTGGCTACGCTACCTTACCTTTACCGGGTGTGCAGCCTGTTTTGGTTGATGAAAACGGTAAAGAGATTGAAGGCAATGGCGTTAGCGGAAATTTATGTATCAAGTTTCCGTGGCCGGGAATGCTGCGCACAACTTATGGCGACCACGAGCGTTGCCGCCAAACCTATTTTGCAGCTTATGAAAACCTGTACTTTACCGGCGATGGCTGCCTGCGCGATGAAGAAGGTTACTACCGCATAACCGGCCGTGTTGATGACGTACTGAACGTTTCTGGTCACCGAATTGGCACTGCCGAGGTTGAAAATGCCATTAATATGCACAGCAGCGTGGTAGAGAGCGCCGTGGTAGGTTATCCGCATGATATAAAAGGCCAGGGGGTTTACGCGTTTGTTGTTAGTCCGGAAAAGCATGGCGATGAAGAGCTGACCAGAAAAGATATCATCATGACGGTATCGCGCATTATTGGCCCGATAGCCAAGCCCGATAAGATCCAGTTTGTAAGTGGGTTGCCTAAAACACGCTCTGGCAAGATCATGCGCAGGATACTGCGTAAGATAGCCGAAGGCGATACCAGCAACCTGGGTGATACCTCGACACTGCTTGATCCTGCAGTGGTGGATGAAATCAAGGCTGGAGCGATGTAGGTGAAATGACTGAAAGATAAAAGACGAAGGACTGAAAATTATCTTTGGTCTTTTATCTTTCTATCTTTTATCAAACCAAATCAATCTTCATCCGTTCTCCTATTACATCTAAACATAGGAGAAACATATTATGGATAAGTTAGAATTAAAAGGTGGATGGAACGAGTTAAAGGGTAAAATCAAACAGGCCTACGGCGATTTGACTGACGATGATTTAGCTCATGAAGAAGGTAAGGACGATGAAACCCTTGGCCGCATCCAGCAAAAAACCGGTAAAACCCGCGAGGAACTGGTAAATTGGATAAACAGTTTATAAAATAACGCAAAAAAGCTTCGGATACCGAAGCTTTTTTGCGTTTAAAATGCAACATTCAGCATTTTTTACTGTCAGGGTAGTTAAACTATTAACTAATGAAACACAACTACCTGTTAACCTTAATAGGGCTTATCCTGCCCTCTTTAATGTGTGCTCAAAACCTCCCGTTACCTGCTGCTGTACAAAACGATGATTTAATTGCAAGCCTTGCCGCGGATAGCAAGGTAAATGCCGATTCGGCTTTGTATGTGGTATCTAACTGGTCGCGCTACCCAAACAATTCAAAGAATGCCCTTAACTATGTATACTATTATAACGATGCTGTTTTTGGAAAGGTGCCAGTAAGGGTATTCGTTCCGGCAAATTATAATAAAAACATCAAAACGCCCTGCATCATTATGCTGCATGGTGCAGTAGGTCAAAGCAAATTCAGCGATATCGACAGTACCGGAGTAAATGATGACGACATGTTTTTCGATGCCTTTAAAAACAAGGGCTACATCATAATACGGCCGATAGGTGATCGATCAAAAAAGTTCGACTGGGTGGTCGACCGCTTTAGCAGCCCTGCAAATCCTAAACCGAACTTAACCTATAAAGCACTCACTAACATACTTATTGCTCTTAAAAGTATCCTGAACATAGACGACGACCGCGTTTTCGCATTCGGCCACTCCGACGGGTCTGACGGTGCCGTAGGGCTTGGCGTTTATTCGCCAGATATGTTTGCAGCTATCATCGGTTACAACTCTATGCTGACCAACATATTTGCCTATGATTATTACATCCGTAATATCAAAAACCGTAACCTTTATCTGGTACATTCAGATCTGGATGACATAAGGCCCATACAAACGACGCGTGATGTGATTGAAAAACTAAAGGCCGAAGATAACCGCATAGTTTACAAAGAATACAGAGGATATGAGCATTATGATAAACATCTGAACAAGGACATGCCATTGGCTGCAATATACATGAGCGATAAAGGCAGATATCCGTATCAGCATGATATCTATTGGGAAACCGCCAGCGATACCCTATTTAACCAGTGCGACTGGCTAAAGATCACCGGCATCAATACCAATCTTCCTGCTGCTGCCTGGCAGCAAAACTTTGATGTTAAGGCGTATGATAAAAGTATAAAAGCATACAGAGATAATATGTTATATTACAATTACCTAAGTCCTTCAGCCGTAGCTAAAGCCCATTTTGCCAATAACATATTTGATATCAAAACCTCCCGGGTTATGCAACTGCAGGTGTTAATATCGCCGGCTATGGTAAATCTTAATGAGCCGGTTACCATAAAAGTTAACGGTAAGCAGGTTTTTAATGGAAAGGTAAGTGCCGATAAGCAATTCATACTGCAAAACTTTAAAACCAATCATGACCGCAGGGCGCTGTGGGTAAAAGCTATTGACGTTAAGGTTGATTAGCGCAAATAGTATAATCCGGCGTAGGTATTGTGTAATTAAATCAATATCATTGTGTATGGTTAACACGTTGATGTTAGCTGCATTATAACCTGATATATACATCTAAATTGCATAAAATTACCTACACCTTGCTGCTGGCATGCTGCATGCTTTGCAACATTGCGTTTGCGCAAAAGCATAACGCTAACTACCGGTATCATATAAAACGCGCGCAGTTGCCCATTAAAATTGATGGCTTGCTGAATGAGGCCGATTGGCAAACCGCCGATAGCGCCGCCAACTTTTACATGGTGCTGCCTATGGATACCAGCTTTGCCAACGTAAAAACCGTGGTGCGCATGGCTTATGATAACAATAACTTTTACGTATCTGCGGTTTGTTACACGCCCACGCCAGGCTATATGGTAGAGTCGCTTAAGCGCGATTTCGCTTTTTTAAAGAACGATAACTTTATCTTCTTTATGGACCCCTTTGATGCCCGGACGGATGGTTTCAGCTTCGGGGCAAATGCTGCCGGCGCACAATGGGATGGCACCATGTACGAGGGTAGCAAGGTAGACCTGAGCTGGGATAACAAATGGTACTCGGCAGTAAAAAACTTTCCGGACAAATGGATTTTTGAGGCGGCAATACCTTTCAAAAGCATCCGCTATAAAAAGGGTATAAAGGAGTGGGGGATTAACTTTAGCCGTAACGATTTAAAAACCACCGAAAAATCTGCCTGGGCGCCGGTTCCAAGACAGTTTCCTACGGCTGCGCTTGCGTATACAGGCACCATTGTGTGGGACGAAGCACCTCCCGTTGCTACGCATAACGTATCTGTGATACCTTATGTGCTTGGCGGTATCACTAAAGATTTTGAGCATAATAAAAAGGCCGACTGGCGCCATGATATTGGCGGCGACGTTAAGGTTGGGCTTACTTCGTCCCTCAATCTGGATCTAACCGTCAACCCCGATTTTTCGCAGGTGGATGTAGACCAGCAGGTGATCAATCTTAACCGGTATGAATTGTTCTTTCCTGAAAAAAGGCAGTTCTTCCTGGAAAACGGCGATTTGTTTGCCAATTTCGGTTATGCCGATATACGTCCGTTCTTTTCGCGCAGGATAGGTTTGAACGCGCCGATAAGAGCAGGTGGCAGGCTTACCGGTAAGATAGATAAAAACTGGCGCATCGGTGTAATGGATATACAAACAGGCCAATCTTCGGCAGATAATTTGCCTGCGCAGAATTTTGGGATAGTAACCCTGCAAAGGCGCGTGTTCTCCCGCTCTAATATTGCGGTAATGTTTGTTAACAAAGCTGGTACCGGCAATGCGCCAAATGCCGGCAGCACAGCAAATGACTATAACCGTAACGTAGGTGCCGAGTTTAATTTAGCATCATCAAATAACCAGTGGACGGGTAAGCTGCTCGGCCTTAAATCGTTCACACCTGGTATAAAGGACCACGATTACGTGCAGGCGCTTAACCTGCAATACCTCAGCAAATACTGGACACTGGCCATACAACAGCAGTATGTGGGCAAAAACTATGTAGCAGAAGCCGGTTATGTGCCGCGTACAGGTTACAACAAGCTGAACCCGGTTATACAGCATAATTTTTTCCCAAAAAGCGGTATAGTGCTATCTCACAGCATACAGGCCAGCGGTATCTATTATTTTGACGAAGGTTTTAAACCGACCGATAACGAAACGATATTGAGCTACCTGATAACCTTTCGCAACCGCAGTACGCTTACCATATCCGGGCTGGATGATTATGTAAAACTGCTGCGCCCTTATGACCCCACCAACACGGGCAAACCCATGCTACCTACAGGCTTTGAAAGCCACTGGAATACTATTGATGTACAATATGCGTCCAAACCGCAAAGCGTTTTTACTTATCTGGTTGAGGCAGCACAGGGCGGCTACTATGATGATGGCAGGAAAACAACGCTGATAGGGCAGGTAGGCTACCGCTTTCAGCCGTACGTTAACCTGCTGCTCAATGCATCATATAACGATCTGCATCTGCCTGCACCGTATGGCCATAATAAATTCTGGCTTATTGGTCCGCGGGCTGATATTACTTTCACCAATACACTTTACTTTACCACATTTGTGCAGTACAACGAGCAGGCCCGTAACATGAACATCAACAGCAGGCTGCAATGGCGCTACAAACCGGCGTCGGATTTGTTCATTGTTTATGGTGATAACTCTATACCTTCGCCGTTTACTGTTAAAAACCGCCAGCTGACTGTTAAATGGACCTACTGGTGGAATATCTGATTATAATTTTAAAATAGTATTTATATAAAATTGGCTAAAATGTTATTTTTGCAAAGTCAGCAATGAAGATAATCTCCCGTGGTGTAACGGTAGCACACCAGACTCTGACTCTGTTTGTAGTGGTTCGAATCCATTCGGGAGAACAAACCTCATAGAAATATGAGGTTTTTTTATGCCTTGTTTTAACTCAAAAGTTTTTCTTACTCAGTATATAAGTGTTTTCCAGGCCATTCATCTTCACAAAACCATGCCTTTCAAGTATCTTGATGGATGGCAGGTTGCCCGGGTCTGTATCAGCCACAATCACCTTTAAACCTAAACGGTCAAAACTATATGCTAATACTTCTTGTGTTGCTTCAAGCATAAAACCCTGTCTCTGATGATTCGGATGCAATTCATAGCCTATTTCGGCCTGATATTGTTCAGGTTCAAAATTCCGTAAGCTGATAGTGCCTAATAGCTTATCTTCATTTTTACGGGTAATTACCCAGTAAAGGCCCTCGTTATCATGCGTAATTTGATTGACCAGCGCAATAAAATTTATGACATCATTTAACGACTGTGGTAGTGGCCTGTCTAAAAAACGGTTCACATGTTCGTTTGTACGCAGCTCAAAAAGTTCATGCACGTCCTTATCCTGTAATTGCCTTAACACCAGGCGTTGGGTTGTTATTGTAGGAAATGGCGTAAAATTGAGGTTAAGCATATCAGTACAAGTTAATGCTTTAAATTCATTATCAGCTTCTTCTTCTCCTTGAATTTTAATTGAGTTTCTTGTATCTTAATAACAACGAAGCAAATTATTAAGCCCCTCTTGGTGAAAACACTAACAGGGGCTTAAGGCAAATTTAAATTAGGTTTGGTTGGCTACTTTGCCTGTGTATAATAATCTCTGTGAATTACGTACTCCCAGGTTTTCGGAGTCCCATTTACAACTCCGGAGCCTCCTCCATCTACTTTGTAAGATAGTTGGAAACTATTTGATGTTACTTTTTGAAATTCACGCTTTAAACCGCTTAGCACTGAATAGTACTTTCCACCCTCTACTACTAACGACCATTTCATATCTACTATAGTGTTAGGGTCTGAAAAATTCGTTGATGTGGCAAGGGTCAGGTCATTATAGTCTGCCTTATCCCCATCGTGACCGAACCTCCAAAGATTTTGATTGTCCGCAACATCAAGGATAACCGGGTTCTGATCATTATTTGCGGTATAAGTAAGTTCGCTGTGAGTAACCACCCAGGTTTTGCCCTCAAGATTACCAAGAAATTGTCCTTTTGGGCTTTTTTGTGGGATTGTTGCTTCGGATTTTTTACAAGCTGAAAAAGAAATCATGCCAATGGCTGATGCGAAGAGTAATTTTTTAATCATGTAATAAGATTTAAGCTTTAAATATATGGCTTGTTATTAACCCTCACAAGTAAACCGGCAACTTTAGCTTTAATTAAATTCAGTAAAGCAAAATAGGTAGTGTTCACGAACACACAGGTGAACACCGTGAACATCAACAAAAGGTTGGTAATCAGGCTTATGAAATTATAGCTGACAAAACAATGTCACCACGGCTACACATGTGGGCATTAGCATCGTCGGAATACAAACTCATTTCATATAATATGATACAACGTCGATATAAAACATGCTCCTATCGACAAACAACCCGGTTTAACTCATCTCAGTGGTATTTCACAGTCTGTAAGTACTTTATCGTATAAAATACAATTGTTTCAGGCACTTGCCCTGCATGTGCCGACGCTGCTTTTGGCTCTTAGTGGTTTAGAGCAGATTTATGTTTTTAACAAAAGTTTTAAAACAAAATCAATCTGAACATGAAACAAAAGTTACTATTTGTTATAGTAATGCTGTTTGGGTTATGCAGCGGCCTTTATGCACAAACCGTTACCATAACCGGAACCGTTACTGCCGATGATGGCGCCACTGTGCCCGGTGCCAGCATTGTTATTAAGGGCACCACCGCCGGTACCCAGGCCGATGCCCGCGGGCAATTTAACATTAAGGCCAAAGGCAACGATGTGCTGGTAGTTAGCTTTATGGGCTACACTGCCCAGGAGGTACCGGTTAATGACCGAACCACTGTTAACATTGTGCTGAAACAGGATGCCAAACAGTTAACCGAGGTGGTTGTGACCGCGCTTGGCGTATCCCGCGAAAAAAAGGCGATAGGGTATGCTACAACAGCCGTTAACTCTGCCGAGATCAACCGCGCCGCGCCGGTTAACTTGGCGTCGGGTTTGCAGGGCAAGGTTGCGGGTGTGGATATTTCAGTAACATCAGGCAGCCCGGGCGGTTCAAGCAAGATCGTACTGCGTGGATTTTCCTCCATCACCGGTAATAATCAGCCTTTGTTTGTAGTAGATGGCGTACCGGTAAATAACAGTCGGCCGGGTAGCACAGCCCCTCCGGGCACTGCCGGCAGCCTTGGGGAAAGCTTCGACTTTGGCAATGCCGTTAACGATATCGACCCTAACAATATCGAGAGTGTAAGCATTCTTAAAGGTGCGGCTGCTACATCACTGTATGGTTCGCGCGGGGCATCAGGCGTGGTGCTTATTACCACTAAGAAAGGTAAGGCCGGTAAGTTCAGGGTCGATCTGGCATCATCAGCTTCCCTTACCAATGTATCTTTTATACCCTACAGCCAGGATGTATGGGGCGGCGGCTGGTTAAAAAAAGACCTGATCAACGAGAACGGGAGCTGGGGCCCAAAAATGGATGGCATGATACGCGGGTATGGTGCCATTGTAGATGGGGAACAAATGAAAAAACCTTTCTCAAAGGTTGAAAACAGGTTTAAGGACGCTTTTGATACCGGAACAGAGTTTAACAATACTGTTGCCTTTAGCGGCGGTAACGAAACCTCTACTTTTCACTTTTCTTATGGTAATACAACCAGTGATGGTATCCTGCCAACCAAAAACGACTCGTACCTGCGCAATGTGCTTAGCTTAAGCGGTTCTACAAAGTATAAAAAACTCAGCATAAGCTCATCAATTAATTATATCAATAAAAACTCCAGGTATCCGCTCACCGGTGGTGATGAAAGTGGTATAGGCAGCGCATTTTATGATCAGATCATACAAATACCGGTAAACTACCCCATAGCGCCAATGAAAAACTACAAGGATAAGTTTTATAACATTGATACTTATTATACTACTTATGCTGAGAACCCTTACTACTCAATAAACGAAAATGGCTCGCACCTGGTAAACGACAGGTTGTTTGGTAACGTAGACCTGCATTTTAAAGCAACCAACTGGCTCGATCTGCAGTTTCAGCAGGGATTTGATGTGAGCAGCCTTACCACCAAAATATGGTATAACAAAAGCGAACCAACCCCGGGCAGTTGGACCGCCGGAGCAAATGACGAAAGTGAAGTTAAGGCGCCGATAAGAGGTGCCGTTACCGAAGGTTCTGAAGGTAATTTTGAGTACGACAGTAAGTTTAACGCCATTTTCAATAAAAAGGTAAGCAGCGATTTTGAGATCAACGGTTTGGTGGGACTGAACTATAACGACCGCGGCGCAAACACTTTGTATGCCCGGGTTGAAGAGCTGGCCGTGCCCGACTTTTTTCAGTTAAGCAATTCCAACAATACGCCGGTTACAGTGCAGAACATGATCCACCGCCGGCTGTTTGGCCTATATGGCACGGCAACCATCGGTTACAAGGGCTGGACCTACCTGACGCTTAACGCCCGTAACGATTGGAGCTCTACGCTTCCCGAAAATAACCGGAGTTATTTTTACCCGGCTGCAAACCTCGCGCTGGTCCTTTCAGACGCTTTGGATCTTACCCGGGCCAATATCAGCCTGTTTAAAGTAAGGGCAAGCTGGGGCCGTACCGGTAACGATACCGAGCCATACCGGGTATTTAACATCTTGAACAATACCGATATTGTTTTGCCTTTTGGCGATATACTGTTCCCATTCAACGGGGTGGCCGGGCAAACCATAGCCAACCAGTTGAACAACGCCAAGCTGCGTCCGGAGATAAGTACCGAAATGGAGTTTGGTACCGAGATGCGTTTCTTTAACAACAGGGTAGGCTTTGATTTTACCTTTTATAATAAAGAGACTAAAGACCAGATATTACCTATTGTAAGCTCACCCTCAACAGGGTATGCTACACGCATTGTTAACTTTGGCCGCATACGTAACCGGGGTATAGAGCTTGCCGTTAACGCAACGCCTGTAAAAACCGACAACTTTACCTGGAACATAGGTTATACCTTCACTCAAAACCGTAATAAAGTACTGGAGCTGCCCAATGGCTTAAGCAAAGTGGTTATTCTCAAAGCTTTTGAAGCTGAGTTTGTGGCCAAAGTAGGCGAGCCTTTGGGTGTTTTTGAGGCACCAACCTATAAGTATGACCCCGAGGGGCATATTATTACCAATAACGGCTTCCCGGTGGCCGAGCAGGGCCATAAATACGGAACATCCCAGCGCGACTATACCATGGGCATGACCAACTCTTTTACTTACAAAAACTTTACCCTTGGTTTTACTTTGGATTATCGTAAGGGTGGCGTGTTTTACTCAGGCACAGCCGACCTGAGCAACTTTGTGGGTAATGGTTATGTAACCCTGTTTAATGACCGCAGAACCTTCATCGTACCAAACTCGGTAATTGAAGTAACAGATGCGGCCGGTAATACCACCTACCAGGAAAATACCATACCGGTAAGCGAAAGCAATTTTTATGATTACTGGTATCATAACAAGGGCCAGGCTGTAACTAACGGCAACAGCATTCTGGATAAAACCTTTTTCAAGCTGCGCGATGTAACCTTTACCTACTCGCTGCCTAAGAACCTGCTTGGCAAATGGGGCATATCCAACGCGGCAATAACCCTGTTTGGCCGTAACCTGCTCACCTACCTGCCTTCCAGGAACCAGTTTATAGATCCAGAGGTATCCAACTTTGGTAACGACCTGCGCAGTGAGTTTGGCGAGTTCCGTACAGGGCCGTCTACACGCAATATGGGTGTTAAGCTCAATGTAACTTTTTAACCTATCTGTAAGATGAAAAAAATAAGTTTTAAAAAACATATACTACTTACCCTTGCGGCCTGCGCAATAGCCGGCAGCGGGTGTAAAAAAGCTTTGGATATCAACCACGATCCAAACAACCTTTCTGAAGACAGGGCAAGTATTGAAACCCTTTTCCCTTCGGCTATCCTGTCAACCATTGGTGGTACCCATGCAAGCATGGCCGTTGTTGGCGGCATGTGGGCCCAGTTTTGGGCGCAAAGCGCAACCGCCAGCCAGTATAGAGACCTGGATTCGTTTTTACTGAACCCAACTTCCGGTTACATCAACAGGCCTTATAACGAATTGTATACCGGGGCGCTTTTAGATCTTAACTCGGTTATTGCCAAAGCTAAAGCGCAGGAAGACTGGCGGTATTACCTGATGGCTACTGTACTGAAAGTTTATGCTTATGAGGTTTTGGTAGACCTGTACGACAAAGTGCCTTATACCGAGGCTTTGCAGGGCGATAAGTTTATACAACCAAAGTTTGATGATGGTTATACCATTTACAAAAGCCTGCTGGCCGATCTTGATGAAGCTTTATCACATGATTTTGCAGGGGCGGCGCCATTTAAATCGAACCAGACAAAAGGCGACTTTATTTTTGGCGATCAGGGCGCTGCCGATTTTGAGGAAGAAATGGAAAACTGGGAAAAGTTTGCCAATACGCTTAAATTGAAAATGTACCTGCGGATGGTGAACGCTAAACCAACCGAGGCAGAAGCGGGTATACGTGCGATGATAGATGGCGACAAAAACTTCCTGAACGTTGGCGCCGGGGTAACCACTTTTACCGACGCGCCAAACGCCAGCAACCCGTTCTACGAGTCGAACGTGCGAAAACAGAATACCCAAACCAATTTGCGCGCCAGTTATACCATGGTAAGCTGGCTTAAAGCCAATAACGATCCGCGTATAGAGGCTTATTATGGTTCGGCTAATCCAAAATATATCAATCAGGGTAATTACGGTACTACATCGCTTGAGGAGCAGCAGGCGGCAGTAGCGGTACAAAAGGCAACAGACCCAGCCTGGCTGATATCAAAACCCGAATCGTACTTTTTACAAGCCGAGGCAAATGAACGCTATTATGGCGGCAATGATGCCGAGCAATTATACAATGAAGGCGTAAGGGCTTCATTTGTTGAAAATGGATTGACAGAGGCCCAGGCCGATGCCTTGCTTGCCGGCCCCTATGCTTACCCCGCAAACGGCACTTTTGAGCAAAAGCTGGAAGCCATCATCGTTCAGAAATGGGCGTCGCTGTTTGGTTCGCACGCTATAGAGGCCTTTCTGGAGAAAAACCGTACAGGCTATCCGCGTACCAGCGATGTATACTCAACCGATGCTGGATATGTGCCAGGCAGGCTGGTAATAGTTCCGCAAAGCGCGATAGGACAAAAATTGCCTAAACGCTTCCTTTTCCCTGATGTTGAGCGCTCAAGAAATATCAATACACCTGCCGAAGTGCCGATCTCTAACCCGGTTTGGTGGGGCAAATAATGCAATAATCAATAAAAAAAACCATGAAGATTAAAAAATATATCAATTATGTATCGCTTGCCGCACTGCTTATCCCGGTACTGTCTGCATGCAATAAAATACCCGAGAGGGAGGGTACCACAGTTGAAAAGATGGCAGGCGAATGGTATGTACGTATAGATGATAAACCTAAACGTTACATCATGACCACCTATAACACCTCCACCAATTCGGCGGACGAGTTTTGGGTGCAAACATCAAACCTGCGTGACCTTGACGTAGGGCCAAATGAAAACATCAACATAAAAGGTAAAGTACCTGTGCAGCTATCTGCACAAACATTTGCCGGTACCGGCCTAACCAATATTTTGGCTGCAACGGCAACCGCTATACCCAAGTTTGAAGTGGCTAACGGTAAAGTTATTACCAACGGAACGGTTGGCGTAGCATCGCGCTCGCCTGCAGATTCTATTTATTTCGAATTGAAAGTTAAAGGAAAAACCTTTAAGATATCCGGCTTCCATCGCACCGGCTTCCAGGCCGACGAACCCCAATAATGCAACCGTTTAGTGTTTTCTTTTCATAGTCAGGCAGGGGCCGGGTTAAACCGGTTCTTGCCGTTGTTATTTATCACAATTTAAAAAAATGAAAAAATTCTTTATCCTTATTATCGCAGCATCGGCTGCATTTTGGGGCTGTAAAAAAGACAGCCCTAACAAAGGCACCCAGGACCCGGACGTGTTAAAACCAACAACCGACCCGCTGCTATTTGGACAAACATGGGTAACCGACAATTCTTATGGTATAGTTACTGCCTGGCAGGGCAAAACGCGCGATACATCCATAGTATCCTATAGGCATAGTGGCATGGTTGTGACCGGTCTTTATGAAACATCTGTTATTTCGCCTAATGGCGCTGCCCATGGCATAGTTTATTTTGGCAATGAGGTAATCGGAAACAAGGGCTCCCGTATTTGCCAGTTTTTACAAACAAGCACTTCCCTTGCCGAAGCTACAGGCCGCACATTAGATCCACAATATATTGAGTGGACACAGGGCAGTACTACTTATAATGGAGATACTTACATTATTGCGGTTGGTTCCTACCCGGGGCAACGCGCCAGTTCTTATTTTTATAAAATAGAAGGAGCAACGGGTAAGCAAACTTTTCATCCGCTTGCTCAAACTCCTAATGGCAATGGTTACGGATGGTATTGCGGCACCAGTAAAGGCCTGATAGTCGCAAAAACTATAAGTATGGATAACAAAGCCACCTTTGTAGAGGTGTTTAGAGAAGCCAACTGGATACAGGACTATAAATTGCAGGTGCCAGGGCATATTTATATTGACGTTGAAAACATTTTCGCAAAGGACGATGACCATTTAATTGTTATTGTTGACTGTAAGAGAGAAGGTACCCCAATAACAGATCTTTACTATTTTACGATAGACCTGATTAACCATGCCGTAAAAATGTACAAGGCAGATATGCCGGAAAAGAATTTTCATATCAATAAAGGCGCTTATGCCAGCAACACAGTCTATTTACCTTACTTTGAAAACAGCGATAACAAATGCGCCTATATAACCCTTAAACTTGACAACAATACAGGGAAACTGGTAACAAAAAAGATTGACCTGCAGGTAAAGAGCGGAGTTACTTATGGCTCGGCTACTGTTGTTGCCACCAACGGCGGTAATGTTTATACTTCAGGTGAGCAGGGCGGGTTAGCCTGCTACTGGCGAAACGATAAACTGGTGGAAATTGAGAATAAGAATGCGAAAGCCTCGGTAATTACAGATATTAAAGTTTTTGATTGATGTTCTGTAAGAACCTATTAACTGCCTGCTGCCTTTTGCTGGCGGCAGGCAGTTATGCTCAAACTTTAAAAAATGAGCATTTAAGAGCCATTATTGATGCTGAACACAACTTTGCACATAAGGCTCATGATGAAAGTATGAAGGCTGCATTTACAGCCAACCTTGACAGTAGCGGTATTGTAGTAAATGGGAACGATTTTGTCAACGGATTGGAATTGTACAGTACCGCAAAAACAGATACCACCAGCCTGCTGCTGTGGTACCCGGAGTATGCGCAGGTTAATGACCGGGAAACCTTCGGTTTCACAAGCGGGCCTTATCACTACTATGCCAGCAAAAAGGACAAGCCGGTAGCCTCGGGTTACTTTTTTTCGGTTTGGAAGAAAGATGGCAGCGGGAAATTTAAAGTAATGTTTGATGGCGGCGTGACCCACCCGGTACCTAACGGCGATTTTTTAAGCGCGCAGGCAATGCAGTCGGACTTTAAACTTATTAACAGCATCGCGAATAATACAAATGATGGTTCACTTTATTTAGAGGCTCTGAACGATGGGATTATCCGGCATCCGGAAAAAGCATTGAAATACCTTGCACCAAACGCGCTTGTGCTTCGGCCGGGAAAGTTTGCTATTAACAGTTCAGGCTCTTTAAACATGTATAAGGCGGATAGCACCATTAACTTTATACATCTGGTTAAAGGCGGTGGATATGATGATAGCAAAAGCATGTATTACTGTTACGGCAGTATGGCTAAAGATGCTGCATCTGCGCAGCAGGGTAAGTATTGCGGTTATTTTGTACAGGTTTGGCAAAAGCGGCGGCAGGGCTGGCAACTTTCAGCAGATGTAAAGCAATACTGAAAAGTATTGCTTTTTCTGCTTTTTGTGATATGGTTAAGGTATGTTAGGTGCTGATTATTTCAAAATTAAGCGGACACCACTCGCTGCTGTCCGCTTGTTAAACTATTAACGATTTTATCATCTCCAACGTGAAAAAACTCCTAAGTAAGTTTGGAAATAATACCCGAAGGTATAGCCCTGCCGCACGCCTTAAAAGCGCATGCGATATAAAAGTATATTGCAGATGTATATGACCGTATAAGGATGCCAAAGGATGTATTGGTTTTAAAATACCTGCTTTTATCCATGATGACTGTTATTAGTCGACGTAAATAAGTGGTATATCGACGTTTACCTTATCAAAAAGTGCATTGATATATATTTGAGGTTTAAGGCTTACCGCCAGGTTTAAATATAATGCGCTGTTTAAGATTTTACATCATAATAGTTTGTGTAACAACATGCGGTGCGCTGGCATACACTGCGCATGGGGCAGGGGTGCAAAAAACTTTCCCTGATACTTCTGTACTGCGGTTATGGATAAAAACGGCTGATAATTATTTCGAGGCGAACAAATACGATTCAGCTGAATACTATCTTAAAAGAGCAGGCGACCTGGCCGGGCAAAAGCATCTTGATAAGTATTATTTAGAGTATACTGCCCGTTACGCCCGTTTACTTTTTAAACAGCTACGATATAAAGAAGCATTAAAAATAAGCCAACAGCAACTAAAGCTGGCATTACGCATCAACGATATAAAAAGCGCCGCCAATGCTTATAACAATATATCCATACAGTACAGGGTGCTTGGCAACCTGGAGTTGGCTGCGGATAATATGATAAAGGCTTTAAAGGTGTCGGAAAAACTTAACGAGCCGGGTTTGTTAAGGCGTTATTACAGTAACCTGGCATCCATCTTTTTGGATCTAAAGGACAATAAGAACAGTCTGTACTACGCGCGTAAAAGCTATGATATAGCGCTGCAATCAAAAGATAGCACACAAATATCGCTCAGCATAATTAACCTTGCCATAAGCGAGGTTAACAATAATCAGATCAACCAGGCTATTGTTCATCTGGATCAGCTTAAGTCCATCTCTGAAAAACTGAAGGACAGCCTGATGATTGTTGATGCATCTATCAACCTGGGCGATATTTATAACAAACAAGGGCAGTTCAGCAAGGCCCTTAAGTTATATGAGAAAGCATTGAACATACTTAAACGCAACCCCAGTACCGATTATGAAATGTACACTTTATTTGGTTTGGCCAATTGCTACACCAGTTTAAAGGATTATGCAAAGGCAGAACATTACTTCAACAAAACCCTTGGATATGCCGGTAAACTGATGCCAAAAAACGATCTGAAAGAAGTATATGTATTGGGCGCCGAGATATTTGAAAATAACGGCCGACCGGCAATGGCCTTAGGTTATTATAAAAAATATGCGGCACTGAACGATTCGATATTAACAGCCCATACCGAAAAGGTAACGCATGAATTAGAGATCAAATACCAAACATCCTTGAAGGAGCAGGCCATAGACAAGCAAAAGCTCCAGATAAGCGAAAAAAATATCCAGTTACAACGAAGCAAAAAGTATGTTGCCTTTAGCATAGCAGCCGTAATATTGCTTGCAGCCATAAGTGTTATTGTTTACATGGTATCGCGGTATAAAAACCAATCTATCGAGCTAAGTTTACTCAAATCACAGATACACCCTCACTTCCTCTTTAACACCCTTAATAACCTGTATGCCCTGAGTTTAAAAAAGTCAGACGAGTCGCCGAGGGTGGTTATGGGGTTGGCAGAGATACTTAAGTACATTTTATATGAGTGTAATTCGCCTTTGGTTAGCCTACAGCAGGAGATATATATTATTGAACGTTACATTGAATTAGAAAGGATACGCTATAAAAACACCCTTGAGGTTAATGTTTCCATACAGGGCGATATCAGCAACTGCAAAATTGTACCGCTGCTGCTTTTGCCGCTGGTAGAAAATTCGTTTAAACACGGCATCAGCAAACTGGAAGAAGATGGCTGGATAAATATCGAAGTAAACATAGCCGACCAGTGGCTTACTTTTAAAATATCAAACAATAAGCCTGTAACAAATATTGCCACACGCAGGTCTTCCAAATACGGTAATATCGGTTTGTATAATATCAAAAAAAGGCTGAATATATTGTACCGGCACAAGCACGCTATTGATATTGTAGACGAGGAAGATATTTTTATAGTGCTGTTAAAAGTAAACCTGAAGGAAAGTAACAGATTGAACATTTTTAAACGGTAATGCAAACAGATAAACGGCGTATTGTAAAGCATATAATGTTTTGGTCGGTTGCCACATTGGTAGCCACGCTTGTTTATGGCTACAGTCTGCCTAATTTTTATATAGCATTAACTTACATTTTAATGTTGATGCCGGCAGACATGATCTATTTTTATACGGTAAGCTATTGGGTTATACCCACCTTTTTTTATCGAAAAAAATATTTAAAGATGTTTGTGGCTTTTGCGGCCTGTGCAATAGTTGTGGCTGTTATTTTCAGGTTGTTACAGATATTTTTAGCAGAGCCTTACCTGTACAAAATCAAATTAGCTGCCGATCCTAACTTTAAATGGCCGCGCATACAGGGCACTTTCTGGGAGCGCTTTTCTAACCCCGAGTATTTGCTGGTAGCCCTGGAGGGTACCAACGTGGTGATATGGATAGGGCTTTTTGTAAAGTTTGTAATGATGTGGGTAGATAAGCGCCAGGCCGCGGCCCAGGCCGAACTTAACTTTCTGAAAAGCCAGATCCATCCTCATTTTTTGTTCAATACGCTTAATAACTTATATGCTTTAACGTTGAAGCAGTCGCCGCAATCGCCGGTCGTAGTAATGGGGCTGTCGCAGATTTTACGTTATATGCTTTACGAGTGCAATAACGACAGTGTTTTGCTTAAGCGTGATATTGAAATACTGCAAAGCTATGTTGAACTCGAAAAGATACGTTACGAAGAAAGGCTGGAACTTAACTTTAGTATCCGCGGAAGGGTAAAAGATCAGCAGGTGCCCCCGCTGATGATGCTGCCACTGGTAGAAAATGCTTTTAAACATGGCACCAGCGAAACCATGTACGATGCATGGATAAACATCGACCTGCAGATAGATCATCGCCGACTGATATTTAAAGTATCAAACAGCAAACCCGAAAATGTTTTGGAAGATGCAGACCAGCATTTCGGGAAAATTGGCCTTAGCAACGTACGTAAACGGCTTGAATTTTTGCACAATGACAACAACCAGCTTCATATTTATGAAGAAGACGATATGTATATAACCATACTTGAGCTGGATTTATATTGATAATGCAATGAAAATAAAAACTTTGATAGTGGATGATGAGCCCCATGCCATTGAGGTGATAGAAAATTATGCAACCAATTTTCAGGAGCTTGATATAGTAGCCAAATGCAGTAATGCCATCGATGCCTTCAAGATTTTGCAGCAAAGCAAAGTTGATCTGATCTTTCTGGATATAAAAATGCCAGGCTTAAAGGGAACCGACTTTATACGGACACTTAAAAACCCGCCTAAGATCATTTTTACAACGGCTTACCAGGATTATGCTTTAGAGGGTTTCGACCTTAACGCGGTTGACTACCTGCTGAAACCCATCCCTTTTGACAGGTTTTTAAAAGCGATTGACAAGGTGTTTGCTACTTACAAAATTGGCAACCAAAGCATATCCATCGCCGAAAAGCCTGCCGAACACAACAGCGATGTGTTTATTTACCTGCGTGTTGAGCGTAAGATGGTAAAAATAAATGTAATGGATATTTACTGGATAGAAAGCTTTAAGGATTATATAAAAATTGTATTGAAGGATAAGGTGCTGATATCCAAGCAAAAAATTAGCCTTTTAGAGAAACTACTGCCCGAGGGCAAATTTGTACGTATACACCGCTCGTTCATCGTTTCCATGAGTAAGGTGGAAAGTTATCACGCGTATTTTATAGAGATGCTGGGTAAACAGCTGCCTATCGGGCGCAACTATAAGGCGGAATGTTACAAGAGGCTACAGGCTTTATAATAATGCCCCGGTATTGCTTCATCTGCAATACCGGGCAATTAATAATTTATCCACCCCGTTTTTATAACCACGTTTAGCCAGCATGTTAAATAGCGGACTAAATATCCTGAAAACGCCGCCAAAGTTCATGTTGCTCATTTTGGATACTACGGCCATTTCGGTAAGGTTTTTAGGAATACCTTTACTGTTAGTGCGCTTATCTTCTGCAAGGCCGTAAAGTATCCGTAATGAATTTTCAAAGCCGGGCGAACCGGGAGTGATGATAGTTTTAAAACAAACCTTTTGGTTTGAGGCGTTAAAAAAACGGTGCGGCTGCATTTTTTCGGCGGTAAAGCTCTCGTTGGCTGCTAATGTTCTTTTTAAGCCATGTTTAAGCTGTAGGGTCAAATGCCCTTCGGTAACAATAAATGTTTCTGCAAAATCACGATGATAATGCAACGGCGTGCCCCCGCCGGGCATTAATTCAACTGCTATTTCGGTGTATTGCCCGCCGGTTTCTGCGGATGTTTTTATAAACGTTACTTTATCCTTAATTATGGGGTTGATAATTACTTTTTTCATAGAATATTGCAGGGTATTGGTTAAGCGGCGTTTAATACTTTTTTAAACTTCTTTTTATAGCTGCACAAAGCAAACACAGGTTTTAAAAGCACATATAAAGTACCTATAACACCGGTTTTGGGCTTAGCCAGCCTAAAGCTTTTGTTGTGCTTTTTTAAGATGTATATCATTTGCGGTAAGGGTGGGATGCCTTTGTTGTTGGTGTGGCCACCATTGGCAAGTGCGGTCATTACTTTCAAAAAGTGCTCGGTATCTAACGCTGGCTCTACTTTCCAGTTCACCACGGTTTCAATGATACCGGCGTTCCACATGCTATGGCGTATGCCGGGTTTAATATGTATAACCGCGCCGGGTTTATAACTTTTTATTTCGTTGTTAAGCCGTACGGTCAGTTCGCCGGCTAAAACCTTAAAATATTCGTTTTGTTGCGGATGGTAATGTAAGGGCGGCTCATCAGAGAAAGGAGCGTAAACCGTTTCCATTTCAAGCACCTTACCATTGGTGTCTGCCGATGTTTGTAAAAAACGGAATACCTGCCCGGTTACCTGGTTGGTTATTTGATTGGTTTTAAGCATGATATGTTATCAGTAACTGAATAAAAATCATGCTTTTAGTAAGGGAGGGCAATTAAAGGAGATGCATAAACCTGCAAAGTATTTAGATTGCCTAATAATACAGCGCTTCGCCGCTTACCGTAAATAGGTTAAAGCTTAAAAGTAATCTTAGCAGTTGGGATGCAAATGGTGGTTACTGGTCGATGGTTATGAGATGATCTCACCGCGCTTTGGCTGTATCAATGCCAAGTAAACAGTAGTTGCGGGTTTTATTAAAGCATCCTTACAGCCTAACTCGTTTAATTTTTTTACGCAAACTTTCGGTAAACCTGTATGCCTGACTTTATTTAATCCCACTTAATAATTACCGTCTGATCGCCATGTAATACAAACTCCATTGGTTCTTTCCTGAAATCTTTTTTATCACCGTTGTCCTGGTCCTGCTTATCGCCCATCATTACACTGATATCCGGCATTTCGCCCTCGCCATATTTTACAATACATAAACGGCAGGTAAGTTTTTTATCGCCAAGAATTTTCAAGGTTACGGTGTTGTTTTTAATTATCTTAGATGCTATTGGATAATCGGTATATATCAAAAAAGGTTGGCCGGGCACACGTACAAAATGGCGGGGTACAATGCCAAAGCATAGTCCTGCCCCGTATACTTCCTGTCCCACACTTCCTGATTTTTCCCAGCCATCGTGTATGTCTTCCAATGCTATCCATAGTTTAGGGTCAAGCTCACCGGTTTTGGCGCTTTCAGACAGCATTTCTTTCGGCAGCATTGGCGGATAGTAATAAACCGCGCGATGAATAACATGGCGCACAAACTCCGCAAGCAACAGGGAAATACTTTCCGGAATGTCAACACCCTGCGCATTCAGCAGAAAATCATTTATCGCGGCAAAACATTCCTGTTCCTCGTAAACGGCGGTATACGGGGCATCATTAAGCGGGAAAAGCGCGAAAAATGTAGGAAAGTTTTTACCGTAACCGTATTGGCACTCCCATAATGCAACATTTTTGAACAAATTGGCAATAAATAAATAGCTTAAGTTAAGGTAAAGCTCGTTTTTGGTCAGCTTATAAAGCCTCATCATGGCCCCCGCAGAAAAAGCAGTGTTGTTAGCCTGGTAGAACAAGTCGAAACCAAAATCGGTTAACTTTTTGGCCGCCTTTTCAGCTTCATGCAGATAGCGTTTATCCTTGCTTATTTCATAAGCCTGCAGCATGGTATGCGCGTATATGCCGCCAACATCTTTTTCGCCGCCCTGGCCCGGGCTTGATTCCTTCTTGAGTATCTCAAGCGTTTCCATATTATAAAACACAGGCCACTCGTAGTTAAAATGGTGCGCTACTTTTATGGCATACTCAATAGAGTTAAAAAACAGTTCATGCGCGGTTTTATTACCATCCAAAGCCATCCTGCTTAGGTTAAGCAGCGGGTGGTGAAGGTACCATGAATCCATAACCTTTGGTACCTTTTGTTCCTCAGATTCATCCAGATTCTTTTCCATAGAAGGCAACCACCGCATGATGGTTTTCATTTCATCATCATAAAAAGTGCTCAGGTTTTCTGAGATGGCATTTATAGAATAAATATCCTTACCACTCCACTGGCTGTATTCTAACATCGGCATCAGTACGGCAAGCTGTACCATTATTTCTGGCGGGGTATTGTAATCGCACACGTAGGCATTAAGGTAAGAGCAGCCTTTGCGCTGGGTCCAGCAGCCTTTATTGTGCTCAATATCAAAAAGAGATTTTTCAAGAATTTCCGGATAATTATGATATTTAGTATCCGGATTGGGAAGAAGCAAGTAAATGTACGCAATATGCTCCATAAACTGTTTGGCTATATCAAACTGATCTTTGGGGACCCCATCTTTAAAGGAAACATAAGCGTCTGATATAATTAACTCCTTATTATCCGGTATAGGTTTTTGTTTTGTTACCGGCGGCGAAAAACCAAACTCAGGCCATTCGCCACTAACGGTACCGGCAACAGAAGTTTCTGTTGCAATGCAGTACTCATTAATAGAGGTAAGGTTCTGGAAATATAAAAATGATGTTTCGTCGGGCTTTTTCATGCCCGCGTAAATTAAGCCCGAGCGGATACCACTTTGCCTAACGTAAGTTTCTCCTTCCGTACCACTATTCTGTTGGTGAAAGCCAAGTACATCTTTCGGCCAATAAGGAACGGTGATTTTTTTAGCTGATTTCAGGCGTACCGTGTAATGTAAAATTGGGTTGTCTCCCTCCGGAAATTCAACATCAACCTTATAAGCACCCAGTTCAGAGTCAAGCGTTATCATAACGCCGGCACCCTTTTTGGTTACCTTTTTAACTGCCAGCCCATTGGGCGAAAAGGCTGTACGAAATCCTGTTTTTCCATTCTTGCCGCTGCTCGCCGTTATCCACAGGGTATCATGCAGTAAATATACCGAGAAGTTGAAACTCTGTTTTTGATAAGTAAAAAGGGGGGTGTTGTTCAGGTCTGCCAGTTGTTCGGCAGCGGTAATTGCCCACAATGATGTTCCATTCATGTTTATACTAAAAATTTAAATGTTAATCAGACCGGCAAGTAGTCAGCTGCATATAGCTGACTTGAGCAATGAGATAACGCTATAAGCGCACTGTAGTTTTAAGTTTTAATTTAATTATTACCTATGATTAAACTATAGTTTCAGAATGATGTTGTTATCCATAAACTAAATTATGCCAAACCAACCTTCTAAATATTCATTTTACAAGCGTAACGGACTAACCATAGTTTTTATGGCGCTGTTTATCATAACCCTTATTGCACAGGCATTTACCGGGTGGAAAGAAAATAATGAAGAAGTGCTTGAAAAGGGCGGGCGGGCTTTAGGCTTTTTATCTTATCTGCACTCGGGGCATTTTTTTTCGTCCACTTTTGAGAACTTTCAGAGTGAGTTTTTACAGATGGGTATGTATGTGATGATGACAGTAGGGTTAAGGCAGATAGGCTCGGCCGAATCCAAAAGCATGGATGAAGCCGAAGAGGTGGACCGTGAGCCTGTACCATCGGCGGATGCGCCCTGGCCGGTACGCAAGGGTGGCTGGATGCTTAAAATTTATAAACACTCTTTATCGATATGCTTTTTTGGTTTGTTTCTGCTTAGCTGGGCAGGGCATTTGTACGGTAGTTTTACCGATCATAATGACCAGCAGCTTTTAAAGCATAAAGCTCCGGAAAGCCTGGGCGCATTTTTAGGTGAACCCACCTTTTGGTTCGAAACCTTTCAGAACTGGCAAAGCGAGTTTTTATCAATCGTTTCTATCGTTTTCCTGACCATCTACCTACGGCAAAAAGGCTCGCCGGAATCTAAACCCGTTGATGCGCCACACATGCAAACCGGGAAATAGTTACTTACTTTTTAATGCCTTCGCTATGGCTTGCTGGGCAAGGGGCTCCATTACCTTGTAACCTTCAAGGTTAGGGTGTACACCGTCCTTTGAGTATTTTGCAGGCAGGCCGGCTTTATCATCAACCATTTTGGTAAAGTAATCCAGGTACACAATTCCTTTCTCGGCTGCATATTGTTTTAGCATGGAATTCAGCCTGCTTACTTTTTCAACCGGATTAATGGCTGGCCTCCAGGGAAAGGCATTGGCCGGTAATACGGATGATATGACCACTTTGATGTTGTTTGCCCTGGCAAGCTCTGCCATTGATTTGATGTTACCTGCAACATCCTCCAGCTTTGATGGGCCGTTGTTTTCCGCGATATCATTTATACCTGCCAGTATAACCACCACCGCAGGCTTTAAATTGATAACATCTTCCCTGAAACGTACCAGCATCTGGCCGGTAGTTTGGCCGCTTATGCCCCTGTCGTAATAATTGTTATGCGTAAAAAAAGTCGAGTCGTTGTTTATCCAGAAGTCCGTGATGGAGTCGCCCATGTAAACTACCCTTTTTTCCCCTTTGGCCGGAGCGGCTACCTTACTGTTAGCTTCTTCGTAACGTTTGATATTTGGCCAGTCGGGGTTATTTTGAGCTTTAACTGCTAAACTAAAAAGTATAAGGGCAAAAAACTGTATCGCGGTTTTCATGTTGTGCAAGTTAAAGCATAGGAAATTGAGATGCAATTAAAATTAATTATAGGTTCACGTTTTTCAATTTAGTAAACTTGTGCATGCATCAGAATAACGGCTCTTTTATACCGGTAGATGAACAATTTAAGTTAATGGCAGATACTGCGCCCGTTATGATGTGGGTATCCGGCGCAGACAAAATGCGTTACTTTTTCAGTAAAACTTGGCTGCAGTTTACCGGCCGCACATTCGAGGAGGAAAGCGGCGAAGGTTGGATACAAGGTGTGCATCCGGATGATGTTGAACGTTGTACAGAGCTTTTGAATAAAGCTTATAACGCCTGCGAGGAATTTAAATTGGAGTACCGTTTAAAACGCCACGACGGGCAGTACCGGTGGATACTTGCTCATGGTATGCCCAGGTTTAACACAGATGGCGTATTTGCCGGGTTCATCGGCTCATGTATGGATATTGATGAACTGCTTGAGTCTGAACGGATAAAAAAGGAGTTCATTAGCGCGCATGCACTGCAAATTGAGCAGAAGCTGAATAGCCAGCTTAAAACGGCTAACGCCGAGCTGGAACACATTAATAAAGAGTTGCATCAAACACAAGCCATGCTTGCCAACCTTAATGACGAGCTGGAGGAAAAGGTGCGTGTGCGCACCATCGAACTTGAAGATAGCGAGCAGGAGCAGCAAACCCTTAACGAGGAGCTGACCGCTATTAACGAGGAGTTTGCAGTTACCAACGAAGAGCTTGCCGCAACCAATGACGAGCTGATGCTAAGCCAGCAAAAGCTGGAGCGTTTGGTTAGTGATCTTAAGGAAACAGAACACCGCATACGCAGCCTTGTAGAAAGTGCTCCCTTTCCTATTGGGGTTTACCAGGGGCGCGAAATGCGCATAGTTTTAGCTAACCAGGCAATTATGGATGTTTGGGGAAAAGGGTACGACGTTATTGGTAAAACTTATCATGAATTATTGCCAGAACTGGATAATCAGCAGATATACGATCAGTTAGATGATGTATATATTACCGGTATCCCTTTCCATGCTCGTAATCAGCAGGTAGACATAGTAGTTGACGGTAAACTACAGCCTTTTTATTTTAACTATAGTTTCACGCCCTTATATGATACCGCCGGAAACATCTACGGGGTAATGAACACTGCCGCCGAAGTAACAGATATTGTACTGGCCAAGCAGCGGGTTGAGCAAAGCGAAAAAAACCTGTATAACATGATTTTGCAGGCTCCGGTGGCCATGTGCATACTAACCGGGCCACAACACATAGTTGAGGTAGCAAATGATATGATGATAAAACTGTGGGGCAAGCCGGTTACCGATGTTTGGAATAAGCCCATATTCGAGGGCCTGCCCGATTCTCGTGATCAGGGTTTGGAACAGCTGATGGCTGATGTATATTACACCGGCCAAACGTACAGGGCAAGTGAAAGGCCTGTATCATTGATACGCAACGGCACCCAGGAGGTTGTTTATCAGGATTTTGTTTATGAGCCATACCGTGATTCGGGCGGTAATACAACCGGAATAATAGTGGCCTCTATTGATGTTACCGAACAGGTGCTGGCAAGGCAAAGAATAGAGCAAAACCTGCTGGAGGCGCAAAAGCTGCAAAAACAAAAGGATGGCTTTATAGGCATAGCCAGCCATGAACTTAAAACGCCGCTTACATCTTTATCAGCAATTGTACAGGTGCTGTCGGTAAAACTGAAGGATAACCCCGATCCGTTTATAAGCGGTGCGTTGAGTAAGGCAACCAGCCAGATCAGGAAGATGAGTAACCTTATCAATGGCTTTTTAGATATTTCGCGGTTGGAAGCGGGAAAGATCCATCTGGATAAGCAACAATTTCGTGTAGACCAGCTATTGCGCGAAGTGGCCGATGAGATACAGATAACTACCCAGATACATACTATCTATGTGCACCATAACAGCCATGTTGAGGTATCTGCCGATAGAGAGAAAATTGGCTCGGTAATATCCAACTTGTTGAGTAACGCTGTTAAATATTCGCCCGGAGGCAAACGGATTGATGTAAGCTGCGAAACTGAAGATGGCTTCGTGAAAGTAATTATCAAAGATGAGGGAATGGGTGTAAAAGAGCAGGACCTTAACAAGCTGTTTGACCGTTATTACCGGGTAGAATCAGATCATACCCGGCATATATCAGGTTTTGGCATAGGCTTATACCTTAGTGCCGAAATTGTTAAGCAGCACGGCGGCAGGATATGGGCGGAAAGCGAAAGCGGTATAGGGTCCACATTTTATTTCACATTGCCGCTGGGCTAAATAAAACTATCTGTATGCAATGGCTGTTAGCATGAAAAACATGCTACTATGAATAAATTTTTCCGAGCCATTATTGCTGCCTGGGGCGCAAAAAAGTTAGGTGGAGGCTGCCTTTCAACCATTGTTATCTTTATCATTATTTATACGCTATTGGGCAAATGTGATAACTCATCAAGAGGCGCTACACTTGAAAAAGCCAATAAAAGGACAGTTGCCGTTTGTAAAAAATAAACAATTCAGATACACCTTAAACTTTATATATACTTATGCAACCAATGACAACCGTTTCTGAAGTGATCAACCATCTCAGGGAAAAAGGTTATACCGAAGATTTTAACCTGCATGAAAACTGCCTGCGCTGTGCGGGTAACCAGTTACAATTACATCCGGAAGATTTTGTTGTTGACCGTCATTACCGTTTTGAAGGCGCATCCGACCCCGGAGATGAAGCGATTGTTTATGCTATATCTTCAGACAAATATAATTTAAAGGGTGTGTTGGTAAACGGCTACGGCCCAACTGCCGACCCAATTACTGATAAAATGGTAAAAGCGCTGGAAGAAAAACCAGGCGCTTAACAACTAATAAATGCAAAGCCCGTTTGGTTGAAACGGGCTTTATAGTGATAAGGGTAGGTTGTTGGTTGAGCTTAATCTACAACTGTCGCTTCAAACTCAATTTTTAATTGCGGGTACGCCAGCGCCGATACTTCTACCAGTGTGCTTGATGGTAGTATGTTGTGCTGCGCCATCCATCCGGCAAGGGTGCCATATGCCGGGAAAAATTCGTCAATAGAAGTAGTGTAAATATTTAAGCGAACAATATTGCTTAAATGATACCCTGCTTGTTTAACCACTTTTTCTACATTTTGCAGGCTCAGCTCAATTTGCTGCGCCATATTACCTTCAGATGGTTGCCCGTCTGCCGTCATGGCCGCCTGGCCTGCGCAGTATAAAGTACCCTGGTTATTCCTTACTTCTACGCCTTGCGCGTACCCAAGCTGGTCCTGCCATTTCCATGGGTTAACTATGTGCTTTTTCATTGTAATTATTTTTAAGGTTGATCGGTTTATTTTTTAATACCTGCTTTAACACTCAGCCTGATGTTTACTGTAGGTAAGATGTAAAGCTTTTGGGTCGAGTCGTTATAATTGTTCATACCCCACTGGTAACGGTTAATATCAAATTTAGCCTCGGTATTTATGCTATCGGCAGTAGCGCTAACCTTAGCAGGGAAGCTGATAGAATGTGTCTGCCCCAGCATGGTAAAGTCGCCGGTTAACAGGGTGTTGGCACCGGCTATTGCCGCGGTATCTGCTTTAGTGTAAGGCGCGGTACCCGTTAAGTGAAATTTTGCATCAGGGTGTAAAGCTATCTTAAAGAAGTTGTCCCTCAGGTCGGCCAGCAAAGTTTGCCTTACCGGGTCGGGCAGGTCATAGTCCTGTATCGAGCTGATGGGGATTATAAAGTCCCCGGTTTGTAATTTGCCGCTGTCTGTCGCGGTTAAAGAGCCGGTAACTTTAAACGAGCCCACATGGAAATGATCTGGCGCCGAGCCTTTCCACTCTGCCTTTGAAACTGCATCATTTACAGTATAAGTAGTTGAAATTGTGTCGTTGCTTTTCTGGCATGCTGCTAACATAGAGGCAGCCATTGCGATTGATAGTAATTTTTTCATTTTAATTGTGATTTGTGTTTCGATTATAATGCAAAGATGTGGGCCCGCCCGCACCACTCATAGCCTGTATTGTACCAGTTGCAAATTCAATTGGTTGAACTGCTGTTTTTATTGAAATAAGTAGCATCGGCAGCCGGTTAACCGGATTAAAGGAGGCATTTACAATTCATACTTGATAAATTGCATTTCATACAGGTTGTTATTTTGAATAGGATGATTGCGTAACATTTTTGTATCACTAAATCTTAATTAAAATGAACACAAACAGATTCAACGTATTCAACCAGATCCACAAAGGCCTGAGGGCTTTATTATTTGATACCGTTATGCAGATACAGCAAACGGATATGAGCAATGCAGAAGCAGCAGCGCCGGTTTTAGAGCAAACCGAATTGCTTTTACACCTTTTTGATTCGCACGCTTACCATGAGGATACCTGCATATTAAGCGCGGCAGAACAACACTCGCCGCAGGTGATTAAGGATTTCGAAAGCGAGCATGAAACCGATCTTGCACTTTCTAACTCGCTACGGCAGAAAGTTACTGATTACAGGTTGGGCCAAAGCGATGCAGCAAGGTACGTGGCCGGCTACAATTTATACTATGCACTTAATGATTTTGTGGCTTTCAACTTAAAGCACATGAACAAAGAGGAGCAGTTGCTGAATACCATACTATGGACTAACTACACCGATGCCGAGATATTGGGGATGGAGCACCAGATACAGCAACAGATAGAACCTGAAAAGATGCTTACCTATTTTAAATGGATGATAAAAGGTATCAATAATACCGAGCTGATCATCTGGCTTAACGCGGTTAAGGCACATGCGCCCGACTTTGTATTTAATGCCTTGCTGGAAACCTGCCAGCAGAACCTGCCGCAAGACAGGTGGGCGGTAGTTGAACAGCAAATATCAGAAGGAGCAGCAATTTAGTTTAGGTATGGCCGGATGAAATATGCTTTCTTCCGGCTATATTTATAATGCCAAATCTATGTCATCATCAATGGATAATTTCATCATCCGCAAGAGTAACATTTTCTTCAGAAAGCTTGTCTTGAGGCGAAATACATTAAGATCAAACGTATTTGCCATGAGGTACCTGAGTTTTTCCCGCCAGGATGTTTGGGTGTTGTTCGTTACCGTTTATCCGGCTATGATGATTCTGGCCTATCTACTTTTAAAAGATGCTTACTTCACTTTACCGCTGTTTATCTATGCCACACTTATTACCTGGCTTATAGGTACCTGTTCATGGGTGTTTCATATTACCGCAGCCAACATACTCAATTATGTGGTGCCCCAATATACCAAAACCCATCTGCGCATTGCCATGCAAATGATGGTATATGCTGTTTTAACACAGCTAATGTGTATCAGCCTATTTTTTGCCTATAAAGGTGCCGGGTTTATCCGTTTTCAATTTAATTGGAGCAATTACAGCCCGCTGTTTATAACCGGCTTCCTCATCAATGTTGTAGCTACAAGTTTTCATGAAGGAATCAAATTGTTTGATAAATGGAAAATATCATTGGTAGAGACGGAGAAATTAAAGAAGATCAATCTGCAAAGCCAGCTGGATAGCTTAAAGAACCAGGTAAACCCTCATTTTTTGTTCAATAGCCTCAATTGCCTCTCATCCCTTATCAGCAGCGACCCGGATAAAGCAAGCGAGTTTTTAGATGAGATGAGTAAAGTATACCGGTACCTGCTGCGCTCAAACGAATTTGAGCTGATTCCCCTAAGCAGCGAATTGCAGTTTGTTCACTCTTTCTTTCACATGCTTAAAACACGTTATGGCGATGGTATTGAACTGCATATTGATGTTGCCGATAATAAACAGGACCTGCTGATCCCGCCATTGACGTTGCAAATGCTGATTGAAAATGCGGTAAAGCATAATACCATACTAAAGAACAGGCCGCTTAAGATTGATATCAAAACTGATGAAGCCGGCTTTTTAACAGTAATTAATAACCGGCAGAAAAAAGTATCAAAGGTGCTGTCCAACAAAATTGGCTTGCAGAATATCATCGCCAAATATGAGTTGCTTAACCATAGCGGCGTGATCATCAACCAGGATAATGAAGTTTTTAGCGTTAGCCTTCCCCTGATTAAAAATTTATGACCATGAAAGTGCTGATTATTGAAGATGAACAGCTGGCGGTTGCCAAACTCACCCAAACGCTGAACAAGGTGGCGCCAGAGGCTGATGTGATAGGGGTTACCGAAAGTATAGCCTCATCGGTGAAATGGTTTAATGAAACGGCCACCAGCCCGGACCTGGTACTGATGGATATTGAGCTGGCCGACGGGCAAAGCTTCGCTATTTTCAATGAGGTGCAGGTTGATTGCCCGGTGATCTTTACAACATCTTATGACGAATATGCTTTAAAGGCCTTTAAGGTTAACAGTATCGATTACCTGCTTAAACCTATTCAGCAAAATGAATTAAAGGCGGCCATTGATAAACTGAACCATTTGCGCGGAAGTATACAGCCCGATGATCATACCCTGAAGATTGAAAAACTGGTAACCGAACTGCAAAAGCAAACCACCGGCATTAGTTACCGTAAGCGTTTCCTGGTAAAGCATCTGCAAAAACTGGTATCTGTGGAGGTAGCTTCCATAGCGTATTTTTACAGTGACGAAAGGGTTAATTTTTTTACTACGGGCGATGGTAAAACTTACATTGTTGATTATACCATGGACGAGATTGAAGAAACGATTGACCCTGAGCAATTTTTCCGTATCAGTCGTTCTGTGATCGTATCAATCAATAGTGTAGACCAGATACAGCCTTATTTTGGTAATCGGCTGATATTGAGATTAAAGCCCGCATTTGATAAGGAGGCCATTGTAAGCCGCGAAAAAGTAAATGATTTTAAGGTTTGGATGGGCAAGTGATCAGCCGAACAGGTCTATCTTTTTTTCGATAGTATCGGCTATAAGGTGTACCAGTTTATCATCCAAACCACCCGGGTTCTGGCAAACAGACAAGGTTTCATGGTCATCGGGGTTAAAGCTTACCAGTAACTTATCGTCCTGGTAAACCTCCAGTTTGCAGCGCTGATGGCTGTGATGAATGTATTCCTTTACCTCTAATTGCAGGTCCTGTTTGTTGTACTTGATTTTCAGATTGAATTTTTCCATTGCTGCTCCGGTTTATTATTTAACCACAACCGGCAGTTATTGTTGAAGGAATTTTTACACAGCTATTTCCCAAGCAGACGCTCATAGTCGGCCAGTGTATCTATATCTATGCTGCCTTCCTCAAACTCAACTATGGCAACATCGTTTTCCTGGGCTTGCAATAGTTGTTTTGCCCCATGGTTGCCACTGAGCGATAGCAGATGGCCAAATAAGCCTTTGTTGAACAGGGCAGGTACACCAATGGTGCCATTATAACTGCAGGCAACAACAGGCTTTTGTGTTTGCAGGCGAACCTGGAGCATGTTGCTTAACAATTTAGACGTTACAAAGGGCTGGTCGCACAGCATCATAATAGCACTGGTGATGTTAGGATGCTTTTGTAATTCGGTAATTCCGGCTTTTATGGATGCCGACTGACCTTGCTGCCAGTGTTTGTTGTAAACAAGGTCCGCTTCATTGCTTATGTTACTGAGTGTAATATCTTCGGCGTTAGCGCCAAGCACAACTACAACCGGCCTGCATGGCGATCTGATACCGGCATCGACGGCCCTTTCTAGCAAGGTTTTGCCTTTATAAAGCAGGTTTTGTTTGGGATGGCCTAAGCGGCTGGAAGCGCCTGCTGCCAGTATGATCAGTCCGGTCATTTACTGCTTACAGGTTTTAAAAGCCCGGCGTGAATAGGAGTGGGCTTATATTTCAGCGAATACCCTTTGCGCGACGAGAATACGGCCTTAATTTCTGCTATGATGGAAAGCGCTATCTCTTCCGCGCCTTCCGAGCCGATATCCAGGCCGACAGGCCCATAAATATTTGCCATTTGATCTTCGGTTATTTCGATGCCACTATCTTCAAGTTCGGCCAGCATGCGTTCAAGCTTCTTTTTGGGCCCAAGCATCCCAATGTATGGCAAATTGCAGGGCAGCAGGTGCTTAAGCAATTCTATTTCGTAATTATAGTTGTGTGTCATCAGGACAAAGGCTGTCCACTGATTTAAAGAAACACCATCAAGTACCTGTTGAGGTTTGGCTACAAGTGTTTGCTGTGTCAGCGGAAAACGTTCGGCAGTAGCGTAATTTGGCCGGCCATCCACAACGGTGACATTCCATCCTAATACGGATGCAATTTTGGTAAGCGGAATAGCATCATTACCAGCCCCTGCAATAACCAGCGACATTTGCGGCCTGATATGTTCGATAAAGGCGGTATAAGTTAAATTATCACTGGTGTAAGTTTTAACCTCTGACCGATGGTTCTCCAGTACATATTCAGCATCATTAATAAGGCTTAAACGGTAAGGTGTATTTTCAAGGCCGTTCAAAAACACACCGGTATCTGTAAGGCAAAGGCAAGTCCCGGGTTGCGGTGCTTTACGATGCTCTACGGAAAAGAGGGTGACCAATACAGTGTTTGCTTTGCTTGCTACTACCGCCCTTAGCATGGCAATAGGGTTGTTGGTCTGCCGGTCGTCAACCGGCTCTATCAAAATGTGGATAATGCCATTACATCCCAGGCCAACGCCAAGCCTGGCGTCATCATCATCAGTAGTATCATAGGTAACCAGCATAGGCTGCTGCTGCAAAATAACCAGTCGGGCTTTGCGTAGGGCATCACCTTCCAGGCAGCCGCCGCTAATGGCGCCGGTCAGCTGTCCGTCCTCGGTTATCAGCATGCGTGCACCAGCCCGCCTGTAGGCCGAACCTTCAACCAGCACAACAGTAGCCAAAGCGGTTTTTTTACCTTGCTTGTTTGCAGTATCGTAAGCGTTTACTATGTCAATAATCTCTTTCAAATCAGTTTATCGGGCGTTATAGGTAAATCCCTTACGCGTTTGCCGGTAGCGTTGTAAACCGCGTTGGCAACAGCCGCGGCCATGCCTATCAAAGCTATCTCGCCCATGCCTTTAGAACCCATTGGGTTAATATAGGGGTCGGGTTTGTTAACAAACAGGGCTTCTATCTGCGGAATATCAGCATTTACAGGTACATGGTAATCTGCCAGGTTATTGTTCACATACCGGCCAAAGCGATCATCTATAACACCTTCTTCCATCAAAGCCATGCCAATACCGCCAATAGCGCCGCCTACTATCTGGCTTCGGGCAGTTTTCGGGCTGACAATGGTGCCCGAATCTGCTACGCACACTACCTTATCTATCTTAGTAACGCCCGTTGTAGGGTGAACCAGAACCTTTACAAAGTGTACCGACCAGGATTGCATCGAATATTTTTCGTTGTTAGGCCCGGGCTGCGATTTGGTGAGCACCTGTACCGACGGCAGGTTTTTATCTTTCAATATCTTAACATAATCCAGCTTATCTGCACCGCCATTACCCATCAGCTGCTGAAATTTTTCTTTAAGGATAGAGCAGGCTTCATGTACAGCCGACCCAACAGTTGAAGTAGTAGCCGAGCCGCCCTGCATGGGGGCATCCGGTAATGATGAATCTCCGTTTTCAAACCTGATCTTATCTGTAGGGATATCCAATTGTTTGGATGCGATGAGCACCATTGCGGTACCCGTGCCCGGACCAATATCGCTAACGGCGGTTTGCAGCAGCAGGGTACCATCGGCGTTCATGGTAGCGCGTACCACAGCTTTTTCGCGGTAGGCGCCAAACATGCCGCTACCCATGCCGTAGCCAACCAGCCAGCCGTTTTCTTTAACGGACGCAGGTTCCTGCTTGCGTGCGTCCCATCCAATGCGGTCGGCGCCCATTTTATAAGCTTCATCCAGAAATTTGCTGGAGTATTCTTTTTTATTGTCAGGATCCGTTTTAGCGTAGTTTTTCATGCGCAGTTCAATAGGATCCATCTTGAGTTTGTATGACAGCTCATCCAAAGCCGACTCGAG
Source organism: Mucilaginibacter litoreus (assembly GCF_042676805.1). Lineage (NCBI taxonomy): Bacteria > Pseudomonadati > Bacteroidota > Sphingobacteriia > Sphingobacteriales > Sphingobacteriaceae > Mucilaginibacter > Mucilaginibacter litoreus. Next base: position 110,534 of record NZ_JBHTHZ010000002.1, read on the forward strand.
CGCGAAGGCGCCTGTAGCTTCGCCAGGGCCGCGCATCCAGGTAGGGGTGTTCACGTTAAGCGACACCAGCTTGTAGCGGGTGGTAACATTGGGGCAATCATACAGGCCTTTACTGGTATTGATAGGCCCTTCGGCAAAATCTTCATAAACGGATGTTTGCCCGGCAGCTTCGTGGGTAATGCCTATCAGTTTGCCATCTTTTGTGGCGCCAATGCCTATACGCTGCCAGGTGTATGGGCGATAACCAACAGAGGTAAACATATCCATACGTGTAAGTACCAGCTTGACCGGGCGTTTAACTACCTGCGCACCTAAAGCCGCGGCAATTTCATGGGGCCATACCTGTAACGCGCTACCGAAAGCACCGCCAACATATTTGGAGTTTACCTGTACATTTTCTACGGGCAGCTTAAAAGCTTTGGCTATATCGCCCTGTGTGGCCTGTACGCCCTGGGTTTTATCCCAAACGGTTAATTTATCAGGTGCGTCCCAGCGGGCGATGATGGCATGCAGTTCCATTGGGTTATGTACCTCGGTGGGTTGTATGTACTCCTCCTGCAGGTTTACAGGAGCGGTTTTCCATGCATCGGCAGTGCCGCGTACAAAATCTTTACCATCCCAGGGGGCAGCGCCCCTGCTTAAATCCTTAGGCGGGGTAGTGTCATGTTTTTCTTTATTATAAGTGGCTTTAACTAATGATGCTGCATAAACGGCTCTTTCAAAAGTATCCGCGATCACCATGGCGATAGGCTGGCCGTTAAAAAAGATCTTATTGTCATTGAAAACCTTTAACGGTCCGCTTTTAGCCTCTGGCTTGCCCGGGTTTTTTGCCTTTTGATGCCCCGGAACCTTTGGTGCGTTAAGATAGGTTAATACCGACAGAACGCCCGGCGCTTTTATTGCTTTCGCTGTATCTATTGTAGCCACCGTTCCTTTAGCGATGGTACTGCCCACTAATACGGCATATACCATGTTATCCAGCTTGTATTCGGCGGTATATTTGGCCTGCCCGGTTACTTTAGCCCTGCCATCTATACGGCCCAAACCATCGGCCGACGAAGGGATGGCCTTTTTGAATAATGCTTCTTCCATCATATTATATTAAGCCTGCGGCATGTTTAAGGGCCTCGGTAATAGTAGCCGGGGCAAGTTTTAACTTAAATGAATTATACTCGTAGCCTTTTGCACCCTGCATGGCTAACTGAGCGGCTGCTGCAAAGTTTTCTTCAGTTGGCTTTTTGCCAACGAGTGCTTTTTCAGCGTCAAACAAGCGCCAGGGTTTATGCGCAACGCCGCCCATAGCCAAACGCACGTTTTGAATAGTATCGTTTTGTATATCCAACGCGGCAGCGCAGGATACCAGCGCAAAAGCGTACGACTGCCTGTCGCGCACCTTAAGATAATAGCTGTTCCTGGCAAAGTTGTTTGCAGGGATATTAACTCCCAGTATCATTTCGCCGTTGGCAAGGTGGTTATCAAACTGGGGTGTTTCGCCCGGCAGGCGATGAAAATCCGTGAACGGAATGGTTCTGTTACCTTTTGGCCCGCTGAGTGTCACTGTTGCATCAAGGGCTGCCAGGGCCACGCACATATCGCTTGGATGTACAGCAATACACTTGCTGCTGGCGCCAAATATGGCGTGCATGCGGTTAAAGCCGCCAATGGCTCCGCAACCGCTGCCCGGTTCGCGCTTGTTGCAAGGCATGGCGGTATCGTAAAAGTAAGTACAGCGGGTACGCTGCATCATGTTGCCACCTACGGTGGCCATATTACGCAGTTGAGGTGATGCCCCGGCTTTTAGCGCCATTGCTAATAATGGTTGTTGTTGCATTACCAGATTGTTTTCAGACACGGCACTGTTTAATGCCAGGGCGCCAATGTGCAGGCCGGTGTCTGTCTGACTGATGTCTTTTAAAGGCAGGTTATTGATGTCTACCAGTTTATCCGGAGCCATAACGCCGCGCTTCATCAAGTCGATAAGGTTGGTGCCGCCTGCTATGATTTTAGTGCCCGGCTTAGCTATGGCGCTGATAACGCCGGCATTGTTGGTCGCTTTTAGGTATTGGAACTGTTTCATGCCGGCTGCCCTCCATTCTTTACTTCCAGTATGGCATTTACTATGTTAGGGTAAGCACCGCAACGGCAGATGTTACCGCTCATGTATTCCCTGATTTCAGCCTCTGAGTTGGCATGCCCCTCATTGATGCAAGCCACTGCCGACATGATCTGTCCCGGCGTGCAGTATCCGCACTGAAAACCATCATGTTTGATAAATGCTTCCTGCATGGGATGTAATTCATCGCCGTTTGACAGCCCTTCAATGGTGGTGATTTTTTTACCGCTTACCATAACACCCAAAGTAAGGCAGGAGTTTACCCTGTGCCCGTCTACATGTACCGTGCAAGCGCCGCACTGCCCATGGTCGCAGCCTTTTTTGGTGCCCGTCAGGTCGAGTTGCTCACGTAGGATATCCAAAAGCGTAGAGCGTGGTTCAACCTTCAGGTCATGCACCTGCCCGTTAACCTCCAGTTTTACGGGCAGCTTTTCCAGCGCTTCTGCAATGGCTTCATCCACATGATCTTCGGCGGCCTTTAAGGCCGTAGCCGGTGTTAATGCAACTGCTGTAAGCAGGGAGGATTTCTTAATGAAATCGCGACGGGTATCAACAGTAGTATCTTCGCTTTGCGGCGATGTACAGGGCGTTTTATCAGACATAGGTATCTAATTTGGTATTCAATGTCAAGTTAATGCTTTTTGAAAGGTGCAGCAAGTAAATCAGTTATTTATAAACTGTATAAACAACTAAAGGACTAATATTCCTACAAATAAAAAAGGCAAACGGTTTTACGTTTGCCTTTATAAAATATCGGTAAAGTTTATGATATAGCATCAAAAGCCTGCTTAAAGTCGTTTAGCAGGTCTTCCCGGTCTTCAATCCCTACAGACAGCCGTATCATACCTTCGGGTATGCCCATTTCGGCCCTGCGCTCGGCCCCAAGCTCAAAAAATATGGTTTGGGCCACCGGTATAGCCAGTGTGCGTGTATCGCCCAGGTTGCTGCTTTTAATAACCACCTGCAGGCGGTTAAGAAATGCGAAAATATCCACCCCATCCTTAAGCGCAAAACTCATTAATCCGCCATGTAAACGGAACAACTTTTTAGAAAGCTCGTGCTGAGGGTGATCTGGCAGGCCGGGATAATAAACTTTATCTACCAGCGGATGATCGTTTAAATATTCGGCTAAGGCTTGTGCATTTCCACAGGCATGTTGTAAACGCAGGGCAAGCGTTTCTGCACCTACCGAGATGTTATGTGCCGCCTCAGGTGCAAGGGTGCCGCCGCCATCGCGCAAGCCGCGTTTACGTATCTGCGTAATACCCAATAGTTCGGGTTTTATCTGCTGGCGCAAAATCTGGGCAATGCCGGGATAAGCATCCCAGTTGAACAGCCCTGTATCGGTAACTGCGCCTCCAAGGGCATTGCCATGGCCGCCTATGTATTTTGTTAATGAGTTTACCACCAGGGATGCCTTTACATTAACCGGTTGAAAAATGTATGGGGATGTCATGGTATTATCTACCATATAAATCAACCCATGTTCTTCGCAAAAGTTACCGATAGCTTCCAGGTCGGCTATTTGTGTGGCCGGGTTGGCAATGGTTTCTACAAACACCATGCAGGTGTTTGGTTTGCATGCTGCCCTGATGTTATTTACATCGGTTGCGTCAACAAAGTCAATGTCCAGGCCAATCTCGGTAAAGGTTTGCAGCACGCTGCGGCTGTTGCCAAACAAAAAAGAACTTGCCACAATATGGCTACCCTGTTTTACAAGGGCAAACACGGTTGCCATGATGGCCGCCATACCGGTAGAAAAACTTACCGTTGCAATGCCTTTTTCCATCATGGTAATCTTATTTTCTAAGGCCGCGGTTGTTGGGTTACCCTGGCGCGAGTAAGCAAAACCTTTTTCTTTATTCTGGAACACATTTACCAGCCCTTGTACATCATCAAAGCCCCAGGTTACGGCAGTATGAATTGGCTGGTGTAAAGCGCCAAACTCAGGTTTGCGTAAGCGGTCGGCATGCAGCAGGGTAGTGGTAAAACCTCTTTTTTGAGTCATGATAATAAGTACATGTAATATTTCGCAATGATAGGGTATCTGGCCGGTAAATGCAAAGCCAACAGATTATCGTTTTAAAATTTAGGTTGCATTACATACCATTTAACCAAGCTTTTTGAACGATTGCCTGTAAAGGAGGTTAACGCCTAACAAATAAGGCATAAGTAAAGTAATAGCAGGTATTATGGAAAGATAAGCTGCAACTGCCAGCGGCCCGCCAACTGAAGCCGGAAGAAGATTAAAAACAGTGCCGAGGCAGGCAAAAGTAATATAGCTTACAGTGCTTTTTTTAGATAACAACTTAGCAAGATATAAGGCAAATGACATTGCCGCGGTTGCAAGATAGATCAGTGTCACTTCAGTCATACGAACCACAGTGAAAACATCACCCACAGACCTGATCCAACCGGGCTTTACAGGATGCCCGGGTTCTGAATATTTGACAAAGACATGTGTGAGAAAAAATCCCCAATAAGCCATGTTCAAAACAAATAATGGCAGGGCTATACATATCATTGTTTTGCCATACGATGCATAATTTTTACCCCGTGTTTGTGCTAACAGTTTATGCAGTTGTATAAAGCCAATTGCCATTGATATACCGCTTAATATTAATATGGAATATCTGCAGACCTGTTCGGTAGCAAGGGCCGCCCATGCAGCAGGGGTTTCGGGCGGAGGGCCCATACCTCCAAAAATGGAAACAAGCGCCCAGGGGGCAATTAAAAACCAGGTAGCTCTGTGGTTGTCCGTAATTAATTTACCTTGTATGGTTTGGGTCGCTACTATCATTATGCTTGCGTTGATAAGCCATGATGGAATATATATTTTATAACTCACATGCCCTATAACAAATGCAAGTACGGTTACTATTACCGGTACCAACAGTAAGTATAACAGGCTGATTTTGCGGTATGATAACCTATCGTGATAAAGCATATAAACAAATTTACCATAAATTATATGCAACAAAATACCTGATAGTCAAATAAATACTACCAAATGAGCTGCATATATCTATAAAGCAGCAAATAATCAAAAGGGCTATGCAAAACCTAATTTAAACACTATTTGTTACCTTGCGGCACATTTACATCTTCTGCCGCATGAAAAAATTATTGTTGTTGATCCCTGTGTTGTTTATGCTTTCGTGCAAGCAAAAAGCCGCTGACTCTGCCGATGGAAAGAAGCTGAATAAGTATGCACAGCAGTACGTTACACTTGGGCTTACTATTGGCCAGTATGATAATAACTTTGTAGATGCCTACTATGGCCCCGACTCCCTGAAACCGAAAGAAATTAGTGATAAAGCTGATTTTCCACGTGATAGCATACTCGCATCTATCAATGAACTGATGAATGCCGTTAAGGTGGTTGGCGATGATGCAGATATCGACTCAAATAAAACTCGTGCAACGTGGATGTACAACCAACTGCTGGCGTTTAGCCGCAGGGTAAGGCTGATTACAGGTGATGAGCGGTCGTTTGACGAAGAATCGCGCGAATTGTTTGGAGTAGCCGCACCGGCTTATGGCGAAGAAAATTTTAAAGCCGAACTGGATAAACTTGACAGCCTGTTGCCAGGAAAAGGGAATGTTAATGACCGCTTTCAGAAGCTTGCCAATAAGTTTATCATACCCAAAAATAAGCTGGATACGGTATTTAAGGCAGCCATTGCTGAAGCACGTAAACGTACCATCAGCCACCTGAAATTGCCATCTGCCGAAAGCCTGACATTGGAACTGGTAAACGATAAACCCTGGAACGGTTACAACTGGTATAAAGGCAATTATAAAAGCGAGGTGCAGATCAATACGGATATCAAGATATTTATTGACCGTGCCATAGATGTGGGCAGCCACGAAAGTTACCCGGGCCACCATGTGTACAACATGATGCTCGAGAAAAACCTGTACCATGACAGGGGCTGGGTTGAAGTATCTTTATATCCGCTGTTCAGCCCGCAATCGCTTATTGCCGAGGGTAGCGCTAACTTTGGTATCGAGATGGTTTTCCCCGGGGATGAAAAAGTAAAGTTCGCTAAAAATGTATTGCTGCCAATGGCAGGGTTAGATACTGCCGGGGCAGATACTTACTTTAAAGCTTTGGCAATAAAAAATCAGTTAAACTACGCCCGTAACGAAGCTGCCCGTGGTTTGATAAACGATACCATGAGCCCGAGCAAGGCGCGCAGTTATCTGCGTAAATACTGCCTGATGAACGATGAGACAGCAGATAAATCGATCAGCTTTATTAAAAAATACCGTAGTTATGTTATTAATTACAACTACGGTCAGGATCTGATCAAAAATTATATCGAACGCAACGGCGGAAGCACTAAAAATCCGCAAAAACGCTGGGAACTGTTCACCCATTTGTTGAGCAACCCGGTAAACCCGGCTGACCTGGTAAAGAAGTAAGCAGATCAAAAACTGTCGCTGGAGCCGCCGCCACCGCCGGTACCTCCACCAAACGGGCTTTGTTGACGCGTATGCGTATTAGGAACCTGCGCGGCGGTTTGCCCTATCACAAACCCTTCTATATTGAGTTTATCCCAATCGGTGGCTTTAACAGGTTCAGCATAGGTAATACCGTGCTTAGGTGTTTTGAAATATCTAATCAATGTATATGCTAACAGTAGTAAGATGGCGCCGGCCAATGTGAGCATAAACTCAACAGGCAGCAAGTGATAGTAATTCCGGAAGGTAGCAACAGCAACAGCTGTAAGCAGCATACCGAGCCGTAACATTACCCGGTTTCTTTTTTTGATACCTATGGCAATAAAGGCCAGCGGCAACATGGTGGTCCACATCCAGAAGAAAAAACCTAACTGAACGTGCGTATTGCTGTCATTCAGGCCGTGTAAAAGGTTATTAAGCTTGTTTACTACAAAGTAGTTGCCTGCAAAGTACAATGTAACTAATGCTGTAACTTTGGCCACCTCAAGGCAAAGCCAATAGTTAATGTCAGTTTTACTTTTAGCTATTTTATCAAGCAGCGCATAAACTCCCCCTGCGGCTAATATCATCACAAAAGGCATGGTAGTTAAACCAAAGTTGCCCAGCTTGGCCCATAAAAAATAAATCAAACAAAAAAACGATACGCAACTGCCAAAGGCCATCGCCACATCGGCAAAGCGGAGTGTTAGGTAGACAGCGACCAACAGCAATATCATAAACTCGGTTATAAACCCCATGCCCCCGTATTGCCCGCTGTTGGTAAGCCAGGTGATACCCACTATTAATAAAATGGCAGTGTAATATAAAAAAGCGTTATCTATACCCGAATGGAAGTACCTGTCGTTTTTAGTGATCCACTCCAGCCCTAAGTAACATAGTACCCCAAGGAATAAGGGCCAGATCGGGGATTCGATAAAGTCTCCGCTCGCTGCAATCAGGCTCAAAAGGCCCGATGAAAGCAATAATGCAATTAAGGTTAGGATGAAAAAGCCTATCCGAGCAACAATTCCGGGCAGATAAAAACCTACCGGGTAATGTGCTTTAATAGCATTTAATTCATCTTTACTAACGTATCCATCTTCCTGATCGGCCTGTAATTGTTTAACTATACGCAGGTTGTAAAGCCACTCTTTGTTATATATGATCATCGGCCTTTAAATTTTTATTGATGTTGATGAGTAAAATAATTAAGCCGACTGCCGATGCAATAAAAAGCATAACTGCAAAGTATATAATCTCTATATCATGCCATTTGGTGCTTGAAATTACTTTTCCTACCAGGCCGCATAATGCTATATAACTGTAAAGCAGGGCAATCAAAATAAAATAAAAAGAGCGGTGCTTACGCCCGTCTAAATAAATATAAGCGGCCACTCCAAACAAGGCAAATGCCCAAAGCACACAAGCAGCACTATCGAAAAAATGAAAAAAGCCTGATAACAATGCTATGAAAGTTATGTGTGCCCCATAATTGTGATAATTGAATTTAAAATGCCTTTTAAAATCCAAACGATGCGTAAGATAAGCGGCGGCAAGTAATAAGATACCTAAAGCGAGGTAAGTATAAATAAGTTTTTCGGTACTAAAACTGCCTGCCATTAATAAGGTTTTGGGCGTAATGGATACGCCCATCCAAACAGCAAGGTTAGCAATAGCCATACTAAGGATTCCCAAATGGTCAAAATCATAAGCGATATAAAAAAGTAGCACCATTGGGATAAAGGTGGCCAGGCCGTAATTATTCCCGAATAAATTGTATTGGTATTGTAAGTAGCCGATAAATGTAACCAGCAGGATGCTGCCCAAAAGCAAAACGTAATCAAAGGCCATATTGGGCGATTTTACCCTCAGCCTGCTGAACGGCGCCTTATGCTTAAAGCAATAAAAAAAACAACCGATAGCTACCACAGCAATTAAGGCAAGTACCGCCTGATGGCCAATGGTATCGATATTTTTATAAACCAGTATGCCAAGCCCGCCGGTAAACATCAGCACACCCAAATAAAGTAACAGGTTAAGCTCCCAGTGTACAGAAAATAAACTGTGATTGCTTTTGGTCTTGAGCTTTTGATAAGACTCATCGCTTAGTAAGCCTTTGTCCTTAAGTTGTGAGTAGATGTCCTGTTCCAATGGTTTAGGGTTGTTGAGTTTTAAAGATAGCAAACACCATTGATTAACAAAAACAAACCGGCCGGCATATTAATGCCGGCCGGTTCACCTTAAATAGACAAGCTATTGTTTTAGGCTGCCTTTGCAGTAGAAATGATTTAAGTTTAATTACTCTTAGCGTCCTTGATATAATCAATCGCCTTCTGCGCAAGATTGGCCGACTCATCGTCGTTCTTGTCTTTTCGCTGCTTAGCTATTTCCTCAAGGGATGTGATCAATCTTGGGGCTATACCGTACCTTTTATAAGTAACTGCCAGGTCGCGAATGGTAGTAATACCTTCGGCAACATAGCTGCGGTTATTCATGCGGCCGATGATCTTAGGCATTGTTTTAATAGCGTTATCAACCTTAACCTGCACCGATGCGTTTTTAAATGCTTCGATCACAAAAGGCCATTCCGCGTCAGATCCGTTCATGGCATAAACGCCAACGATAGCAATAGCCACCGGGCCTTCGGCTTTTGGCTGTAAAGTTTTGGCTGTTTTAAAAGCTTCGTCGGGCGCCACGTTATTCAGGGCGGTTAAAGCGGCCGAACGTACATTATAAGATGGGCTGTTTAACGCCGCTGTATATAGCTGTTTATAGGATTGCGAGCCAGTTTTACCAAGCAAGGTAATTGCCGCGGTGCGCACGGGGTACTTAGGGTCTGTTGTTGCCAGGTCAATAACAGTTGGCAAAGCAGATGCCATCAGATCTTTATCATCTGTTTTTATTGTTCTGATCGCCCTTATGCGCAAGCCATAATATTTGTCTTTTAACGCAGCCAACAATATTTGTTTACCCTCAGGAGTTCCAGGTTGCTCTGTTGCCATTTGATAAGCTTCAAAACGGTCCATATAAAGCGGGGCATGCTGGTATTGATATAAAAATTCGGCAGGTGTTTTATGATCGGTCTTTTTTGTAAGCAGTATTTTATCAGCATCAACGTTTACAAGATATGGTTTGGCAGGTAACTTAAAGCTTAAGGTATCTTTTGCGTGGCTTAACCAAACCTTATGCCTTTGTTTAGTTCCGTTTGTGTAGATATCTATAGCTACAGGCAATTGAAATATTTGTCCTTGCTGGTTTTGCGCTATAAATACTTTTTCTGTCTTTGTAGCATCATCCCATTTATAGGTAATATCCAATACAGGATGGCCTGCTCCGTAATACCACTGATTAAAGAACCAGTTAAGGTCCTTGCCGGATACTTCCTCTAAAGCCAGGCGCAGGTCCTGCACTTCGGCACTTTTAAACGAGCGGTTTTTAAGATAAAGCCCCAATCCTTTAAAAAACGCATCATCACCCAGGTAATTACGCAGCATGTTCAAAACAAGGCCGCCTTTATCATAAATGTTAGAACCGTTTATACCTTCGGCATCCGAATAATAAAAAGGCACAAGGTTTTGGTTCGCGGCTGTTTTGTTATTAAGGTAAGCCTGCAGTTCATCGTACCGCTTGGCATCCCCATCGTCTTTGCCATATTTTTTCTCGTTCCAATACTTTTCGCCAAATACGGCGAAAGATTCGTTCAAGGTTTCGTTACTCCAGCTTTCGCAGGTGGCCAGGTCGCCAAACCATTGGTGAAACAATTCGTGCGCTATGGTGGTACCGCCTGTTCCGTTAGGGTCGTCTACCAATTCCCATGGGCTTTTTTGCACGTAGTCGCCATGTAACGTGGCCGAAGAGTTTTCCATTGCGCCAAGTGGATAATCCCTTACAACCACCTGCGAATACTTTTCCCACGGAAAATCGACACCAAGTACCTTCGAGAAAAATTCCATCATCTCTGGCGTTTGCCCAAAAACGGCTTTTGCATACGGAAAATATTTTGGCTCCAGGTAATAATTCACCTCTTTATTGCGCCATTTATCTTTGTATATTTTAAATTCACCAATGGCCATCATAAAGAGGTAGGGCGAATGCGGCAACTTCTGCTTCCAGGTATCAGTTCTGGTTCCGTCCGCGTTGTTTTTTTGACTGATGAGTAAGCCGTTGGATAAAGTGGTATACCGGGCCGGCACTGTCATGCTAAGTTGCTGGGTGGTTTTTTGGTTGGGCACGTCGATGGTTGGGAACCAGCACGATGAAGCTTCTGCCTCGCCCTGTGTCCAGATCTGGGTAGGTTTGTCTTTTTCTGTGCCTTTCGGATTTACAAAATACAAACCTTTGCCATCAAGTTTATGCCCGGGTTTATCATGCAGCAGGTTAGGCTTTGAGGTGTAATCGATATAAACTACATATTGTTCGCCTCCCTGATATTTTTTGTCAAGCTTAATATTCAGCGTAAGGCTATCATCATACGTGTAAGTAAGCGGCTGCAATTTACCGGCTTTTACTATAGCAATTTTATGGATGTCCATACCCTTGGCATCCAGCCTTAATGAATCTGTCGCGTAAAAATGAGGTTTAAGCGTTACCCATTCTTTACCGTATAAATAGGCTTTCTGATAATCAAACCTTACATCAAGTTTGGTATCAACAAGATCATTGATCCGCTCGGGCGTTTCGCGGTAGCCTTTCCCTTCCTTAACGCCTGCAAAGGGCTGGGCAAAGCTTTCTTTAAAAATGAGTGTAAAAAATAGTATCAACAGAAAACAGGAGTAGTTTTTTTTCATTTGTTATGTATTGATCGGATAAAGGCGTAAGATATTTCTTTTTTAAATAAATTGTATTTAATAAACCATTCGTCTACAATATTTTTACAAAAATCATTGGTATGTTGCAAAAATCATAGATGTAACTTCTTTCCAAAGAGTGGTGAAAATCTTGTAAAAGTCCTTAGTAAATTAAAATAAAAATGCCCAACCCGAATTCCAGGCTGGGCATTATGTTGATCAATTGCTATTGCAACTATTGTTTATGTATTTCAACGCGGCGATTAAGGGCGCGGTTTTCTTCGGTAGTGTTGGGTGCCACAGGTTTGCTTTCGCCATAGCCTTTAACAGACAGGTTATCGGCACTTATGCCACTGTTAACCAAATAGGTTTTGACAGAATTAGCTCTTTCAACCGATAGCTCCATGTTATGCTGATCGGTACCCTCGGCCGATGAATGACCATCAAGCTGAAATTTAACCGATGGATCTTTTTTCATTTCAACTACAGCCTTGTCCAAAATTGGGTAGGCATCAGTTTTTAATATTCCTGAGTTAAATTCAAATTGTATGTTTTTAAAGTTGTAATCGGGTTTTGGTGCCGGTGGTGGTGGCGGCGGCGTTGGGGCCGGAGCTGGTTTTGGGGCTGGCGGCGGAGGTGTTGGTTTAGTTTCTACAACGGGAGGAGGGGGTTTAACAATCGGCTTTTTTGATTTACATGCCGGTAACACCCCTGCAGACAATATGATTATAAGTGGTAAACAATAAGACTTTAAATGCTTCATGCTTGAATAGTTTTAGTTAAACAGAAAAACGACTGAATTAAGCGGGATATTGTTATTCAGTTTAATATCCTGCCTATTTTGTAAATTAGGGGCTAACTTATAAAAATGTATTTATGCTACCGAGTAAACTGAAAAATATTTGGCTGATTGTATTGATTTTGTTTGTAGCCACCAGTGTTTCTGCGCAAAGTATTGTTGCCTTACAGCAGGGCCGGCGTACCAGCATCAGGGGCTTATCGGTATTAAATGACAAGGTTGCCTGGGTAAGCGGTAGCGGTGGACATATTGGTATTACTACGGATGGCGGTAATAACTGGACATGGCAACAGGTAAAAGGTTTTGAAAAAGCAGACTTCAGGGATATAGAGGCTTTTTCTGATAAAGAGGCTGTGATCATTAGTTCGGGCAGCCCGGCCTATATTTTAAAAACTACCGATGGCGGAATTAACTGGAGCGTGAAGTATGAAAAGGCAGATACCGTTTATTTTTTAGACGCGATGGATTTTGAAAACCCCCGCCATGGCTTTGTATTAGGCGACCCTATAAACGGAAAGTTTCTGCTATTAGAAACCCAAGACGGCGGCAATAGCTGGGCGCAGGTAAACGATGCCCCCGCGGCTCAGAAAAACGAAGCTGCCTTTGCAGCCAGCGGCACCTGCCTGCGTGTTGCGGATAAAAGGATAACTATTGTGACCGGCGGGGGAGATAGCCACGTGATCACATCGCCCATCAACAAATTAAACTGGAGTTATAATAAGTTGCCTCTGACTAACGGAGCGGCCAGCAAGGGCGCTTTCTCCATTGCCTATGGCAAGAAGCAGGCAATTGTGGTTGGGGGCGACTATGTAAGAAATAAGGCGACAGATTCTGTAGCTTATATTTTTGCATCAAAACACGATTTTAAAAAAGGAGCGTTTCCTTCGTCAGGTCCGGCGGGTTACCAGTCGGGCGTTGAGTTTATCAAAGACGGCATTTTTGTGTCGACAGGAACGTCCGGCACCAATATTACGCTGGATGGGGGTAAAACCTGGCGCAAAATTGGTGATGATAGTTACAATGTTTGTCGCATTGCCAAAAATGGCAGCCTCATTTTATTAGCCGGAGATGGTGGGAAAGTAAGTTTGATAACTTTAGATAAAATTTAATTTTTTGTGTTTTAGGCACTTATTGTAAAGTTTACAATTTATTTAAAAATGGTTTGCAGGCAATAGTTATTAATCCTATATTTGCACCACTTTAACGGAAACGGATATAACAATTCAAACAAGTTAAAGGATGATTCCGTAGCTCAGCCGGTAGAGCATAACACTTTTAATGTTGGGGTCCTGGGTTCGAGTCCCAGCGGGATCACTTAAAAAAAATCATAACGCCCTGTAAGTCAACACACTTACAGGGCTTTTTTTTATTCTGTTAAAACATCTCTCTTGGAGACCTGAACACACTGATCCATTAAAATTTTAAATAAGATGAATCTCTTAAATCAAATTGGATACATATTAACAATTGTCGCTTTTAACAACTGCACCAATTGTAGTTCAAGGGAAGATCAAACCTCGGAAAAAATAATTACTGTTCTTAAGCAAACACCCGTTTCCAATTTCAGGGCTGATAAAGAGGAGTCATTTAATAATTTTTTCAAAAAATTTGAGTCAAGTCAGTCTTTTCAAATATATAGGATTTCTTTTCCGCTTACTGTAGAACATTTGCAAGACGACGTAGAGTCAAAAAGGATTATACAAAAAAGGAAATGGCATTATACTGACTTTCATAAGAATTAAAAGTCCTTACTTGTTATAAGGAAAATTGATAATAATACATATAATGTTGAGTTTACAGTTAAAGAAACGGGAGTCTTTGTCAATCACATCTTCAAAAAAGTACACGGTTTGTGCATGCTTACACTAATAAAAGATGAGTCCGACTAAGAGGTAACTCCAATTGATAAAACAATATGTGTGAAATTGAAAAGAATCTGCTGTATCTTAAAAATGCCGAGCCAATAGTCTTTGAACACGATATTAAAGATGCCTTAGTAATAAATGGTGTAATAGTTGTGTTGTTGAATATACCTCCTCAAGCACGCAATAATTTGAATGTATATGCATTTGATGTTAATGGCGATTTTTTCTGGCGCATAAAGCCTACTGATCTCTACCAAAAGTCAAAAGATTGCCCCTATATAGGTATAGCAAAACTAAGAGATAACACCATTACTTTAACCAATTGGTGCGACACTGTAATAACTGTTGATATAATATCTGGAGATATTGTGGAAAAACATCATGTTAAGTAAAATGGGTGTAACATTTAATTGAGATGGTAAATGGAAAAAATTCATTGTGCGGATATCATATCTAAAAAATTTATCTATTTAAAATAATCATTGATTCATCGGTACACCTTGTTGACAAATTATAAAGACAGTATTTACCCATAGCCTTGCCATAATTTTTTAAGTTGTTTGCAGCAATAAAGCTCACTGTTTAGGCACAAATATTTTTATGGGGCAAAAATCCCATTTATTGACAATTTAAAGTTTATGTAGGTCCTTGTCTGACATAAAAATAAATTGCGTAAAACCAACTCCCAACCCTTTCCACAAGTAAATTTGAAGCAAACAAACTTTTAGCTTTATTGTATAATATACAATTGACCAAGTGCTGTGAATCCAGATCTTATATCCACCATTACAAAGTTAAAGGAGTTGCGGGAACAAAACCTCAAATTAAGCGAAATGCTGTCCGCAAATATGGCTAAGTATAAAGCCGACTTGAACGCCTTAGATGTAAATGTCCGCAAGGCGAAAATCAATTATTATCGGTTAGTTGATGGGCCTTTTGAAGTTAAGAGAATTATTTACCCGAGGTTAAGGGTGGCTTAATCCTTCTACATGAAAATAAATGTTGCTTGGGTGCCTAAGTCCTAAGGTAGTCCCCGGCCGGGCTTTCAAATATCGTTTCAAATATTTATTCATTACTACTTTTGAACGCAAAGTGTAAATATCATCATCCCTTACCGGGATCATCGGTTTATCGTAATGTAATTTGCCCTTGCTATCAACAACTACAGAAAATGAATAATAGAAGTCTGCGGGTACTCTTTCAATCGTAATATTGAAAGTAGGATACATGTAATCATCGGTTGTTTGAAAGTTGTTATATATGTCGGGTACAACCTTACGGGGCTTAACTTTTATGAAACTGCTTTTACTTGTAACGCTTGCAGGCTGACGTGCAAAAAAAGCTTTTTGATAGTCTTTTTCTGCAGAATCTATAAGAGATTTTATGAAAATGGTGTCTCTCTTACTGGGTGCCTTTATAGCTGCAGTGTCTTTGTGAAGCACATTCTTTATGAATTTATCAGAATAAAAAGTCATGTATACGTTAGCTCCTCTTAAATCAATTGAGTCTGCATTGGTTTCTACAAGCTGCAACAACATGCTGTCCCGAGTCAGTTTCTTTACCTTGAAAAAGGACCCGGCTGTTACAAAAATAGAATCATAACCTCTGGATAGGGGAAAGTTGATGTATTGCTTTTTCTTAGGGCTATATATAGAGGCCGAATCGTTTGGGATGAATTTAATTTGCCAGTTAGGTTCCAGTTGGTAACCATATTCGTTAAACGAAAGGCCGTTATCTAATCTCCGGGCTACTTCTATGTAACGGATACCAAATACCCACTTAAAAGAGATCCGGTCTTTTTCGCCATCGTGTTTTACTATAGCCCCTTGTTTACAACTTATTAAACAAATGAGGATCAAAAGAAAAAATAAAGTGGGTTTATATGTTTTAATTACAGAATCTGAATTCATAATAGATGCCCGGAAAATCTAATGAGTAACCAGAAGGATGTACCACGATAGCTGCTTGTAGCAATGCATAAGTGAGTTGATTACTCACTTCTTAAACTTTGAGCCGGGTTTGTAATGGCTGCCTTTACCGCATGATAGCTGATAGTCATCACAGCTACAATAATTGCCAGCAGCCCTGCTGACGCGAACATCCACCATTGTATAGTTATACGGTTAGCAAAGCTTTGAAGCCACTTATGCATAGCCCACCATGCTATTGGGGAAGATAGGATAACAGATAACAAAACCAGTTTCAAAAAATCTTTAGACAAAAGGCCGTTGATTGAAGATGTGCTGGCACCTAAAACTTTCCGTATGCCTATCTCTTTTGTACGTTGCTCAATGGTGAATGCCGCTAAGCCGAATAAGCCCATTGCCGCTATAAAAACAGTTATGATGGTGAAGATGCTGAAGATAGCAGCCAGCTTATCTTCGGCTTTATATTGCGCGTTAAAAGCATCGTCCATAAAAGTATATTCAAACGGGGTATCGTTATCATACTTTTTAAACGTGTTTCGTATCGAACTGATCAGGGTTGGCAAATTGGTTTTCGGTTTAATTTTAGCCAAAAGATAGCGCCCGCCTGCACTCTGTTCCCATGATTTTGAAGTATCGGATTTTATAAAAATCCCCAGTGGCTGAATCTCATCTTCTAACGAGCCGTAATTAAAATTTTTGATCACACCGGCTATCTCCATATTATCCGGGCCCGATCTTATGAAACTTCCTATGGGATTAACAGGCAGATGTAGTCTTTCTGCCGCCAGTTGATTAATAATTAGTTTTTGGCCCGCATCTAATCGACTATTTGGTATCGGAGGGATTTTCCATTTTAGCCCCAACATCGAGATAAAATTGGTATCAACCGTCAACCCGTGCAGCATTACACTTTCATCTTCGGGATTACCGCTTATGCCGATCATAGCAAAACTACCAAACATGCCGTTACGTGAAGTAGCCACCTTGCTTATACCAGGCATGGCCAGTACTTCCTGCTTAAAGGCAGAATAACCTTTTAACGTATTGCTAACAGGTATCATAATGATGTTATCGCGGTCGACACCGGTTTGGGTATGCCTGAAAAAATAAAGCTGCCTGTCTATCACAATGCCACATATAATAAGCCCTACAGATATGGAAAATTGCAGCGTGGTAAATATCTTTCTGATGATAACACCACCGGTTTGTTTGCTCATTTTCCCTTTAAGCGTAACTGCGGGTTTAAAGCCCGATAATACCAAGGATGGATAGCTGCCTGCTATCAAAATAGTTAAAACCAATAGCCCGAACAGGGGAAATATGATAACTGGACTAAAAAGGAAAGCAGTGTCTATCTGCAGTTGAAGAATATTAAAAAGTACCGGCTTAAATAAAAAGCAGAGCAAACAACCGATAACGAACGATATGGTTGAGAAAACGGCTGATTCAACGTAAAATTGAATGGCGATGCCTTTACGGCTTGCACCGGACACTTTACGTACCCCAACTTCTTTTGCGCGCAATGTAGCCCTTGCCGTTGAAAGGCTCATATAATTAAATAAGGCCAGCAGCAGTATCAATAAAGCTACCAGCGGAAATATGGAAAGGTATTTAAAGTTGGAGTTATCAAATGCTCTTTTAAAGTGCTGATCCAGGAACGGAAACAGTAAATATTTTATGTTGGGGTCGTTTTCCTTACCGGCATTAAAAGATAAGAGGCCGCGTTTAAGCGCTGCTGTATCTGCACGGTGCTTCAGCAGAAGGTAAGTGTCAAATGCTCCACCGCCCACATTCTGCTGTCCGATAAATCTTTCAGAAATTTTTGTCTTTAATAAACCGCTGTTGGAAGCAACGATGTTATATTCAATAGAAGAGTTGGAAGGGCAATTTTCAGCGATCCCGGTTACCTGGTAGGTATAAGCACTGTCTGTCCTGATGGTTAGCGGCTTGCCTATAGGGTTTTCATCACCAAAATATTTTTTGGCTATTGCCTGTGATATCACT
Organism: Mucilaginibacter litoreus; assembly: GCF_042676805.1. Taxonomy (NCBI): domain Bacteria; kingdom Pseudomonadati; phylum Bacteroidota; class Sphingobacteriia; order Sphingobacteriales; family Sphingobacteriaceae; genus Mucilaginibacter; species Mucilaginibacter litoreus. Next base: position 128,476 of record NZ_JBHTHZ010000002.1, read on the forward strand.
ACTGAAAACGGAGCGGATAAAACCCGCGATGCCTTGCCCGATAATAACTTAAATGAAAAGAAGTTAAAGAACCCCGCATCAGCAAACAACAGCTTATTTTCAGAAAACTTTTGTTCGGGTTTTGAAGGATTGATTACAACCGATGGCATTGAATAATGCAGGGTTCGCATATAATCTTCAACAGCCGGTTGCGATTGTTTAATGATCGGCCCGGACGCATAGCTCATACGATCCATATTCATGATGGTGCCGTTCACCGTTGTTTGGGCATACGGCCTGAATATGCGATCTGCATTTTTATGAAAGTGATCATAGCTGTTTTCATGGGCAACGTAAAGCATGATGAGCATGCAAACTGCCAGGCCAATGGCAAGCCCTGAAATATTGATCAGGCTGTATAACCTTTGGCGTACCAGGTTGCGCCATGCGATCTTAAAATAATTATTGAACATATAATTCCGGCTTAATTTTTCGGCGGGCCATTTAATGGTGGCTTGCTTGGCCGAAATTATTGCAGCGGAACGGTTAAAAGGTCTCAAATGATAAGTTGGGCCACCTTTTTTCAGGTTGCTTTTATACTCCGCGGGGCTTTTTCCTGTTATTTCCCGGAAAGTGCGGTTGAAAGTAGATTTGGAATTAAAACCGGAATCGAAGGCGATACCCAAAAGCGTTAGCCGGTCAAAATCGGGATCCTGCATTTTCTCCGTCACATCCCTGATGCGGTATTCATTAACAAAATCATTAAAGTTTTTCTTCAAACTCATGTTGATGATCTTTGATAATTCGTGCGGATGTATATTCAGCTTTTCAGCAAGTGAGCTCAGGGTCAGGTCCGGTTCAAGGTAAAAACGGCCATCTTCCATAGCCTTCTTTAACCATCTTCCTTTTTCTTTAATAGCGGCAGGGTATATGGGCTTTGGCGGTACCTGCATCTCAATAGTAGCTGCGTTCTCCTGTTTTAAAAAAGTGGTAGCCGCTATCCGGATCATTGCTACTGTAAAAAGCAAGTATAAAGGATAGTATGCGTAAATACCTGGGGAGTTATGGTAATACAAATAGTTTATTGCAGTAAAAGGTATCCACAATAACCATAATGCGCCAAAAACTTTTAATGAGCGTTGAAGCCATTGTAACCGCAGCCTGTAACGGTCGCCCCAACTGTTGAATTCCAGGTTCTGATAGTAGCTTTCAATCAGCCTGGCGGATAAGTACAGGTAGGTGATTACTGAAATAAATGCAGCCAGATGTATTATCGGGCTCATTTGTTGAAAGATCAGGGTATCATAAGTGCTTTTGCCGGTTTTTATACTTTCCCTTATCTCCAATATCAGTATAAATTGCTCCGGTAGCACCGGGATGAAATGCGACAAATCTTTCCAACTCAAATTATGGTTAGGCCGGGTTGTCTTCAGCACGTAAAAGTAGATGAACGGACCAAGGGCCAGCGAGAATTGCAGCGGTAGCCAGTTAAAGCGTGGGTAATAGGTTTCCAGCCGGATATCAAAACATAACATTTTTACCATCCATAAAACAATGGTTATCAATGCCAAGGCAAGAAACCGGTTAGCAGCCTGCTGGGTTCCCTTCTTGAACCATAACAGCATTGAAAAATTCAATCCGATGAATATCGCTCCTATGAAAGCAAGGTCATAAAGACTGATATGAAAAGTATACGGATTCAAATTATTTGTTATTTCAGCCGATAAGTTATTTATTTAATTTTAAAAATTCAGTAAATAGCATTTATAAACACACAATCTAACAAACGCGCAAAGATCGGGCACTTAGGCATTATCCTGTTAAAGCAGTTATGTAAATCCTATGCCCTGTTCCAAAACAATAATGAATAATAACAGCCTATCTACCAAACCGCATTACCCTATACTGGATGGATTACGTGGTGTTGCAGCCATTATTGTTGTAACATTTCACCTCACCGAGCCTTTAGGTACCGGTCACCTGGATATCCTGGTGAACCACGGCTATCTGGCTGTCGACTTTTTCTTTTTGCTCTCCGGCTTTGTGATCGGTTATGCGTATGACGACCGCTGGCATAAAATGAGTATAGGTACTTTCTTTAAGCGCCGTATAGAACGGCTTCAGCCTATGGTAGTATTAGGGATGACCCTCGGGGCAATCGGTTTTTATTTTACAGATTCAACCATTTGGCCGCTCATCCACACTATCCCTTTGTGGAAAATGCTGCTGGTGATGCTCATAGGTTACACCATTCTTCCTGTTCCCTTATCACTGGATATAAGGGGTTGGGAAGAAATGCACCCGCTGAATAGCGTAGGATGGTCATTGTTTTTTGAATATATAGCAAATATTCTGTATGCCGTCGGCATCAGAAAGTTCTCAAAAACAGCACTCAGTATTTTGGTGTTGATTGCAGCCATAGCGCTTGCGCATTTGGCCATTACCAGCCCCAGCGGTGATGTAAGCGGCGGTTGGACATTAAATGCTGAGCAGGTACGCGTAGGTTTTACCCGAACGATGTACCCCTTTTTTGCAGGTCTATTACTCTCGCGGATAGCCAAACCTACACGTATTAAGCATGCATTTTTATGGTGTAGTCTCCTGATAGCCCTGGTATTATATATGCCCCGCATAGGCGGTGCGGAGCATGTTTGGATGAATGGCATCTATGAATCGGTAGCTATAATTTTTGTTTTTCCGCTGATTGTTTATTTGGGTGCCAGTGGCGTGGTTGAAACCCATACTGAAAGCAGGATATGCAAATTTTTAGGTGATATATCCTATCCGCTTTACCTGGTGCACTATCCGCTGGTATATTTTTACGTCGCCTGGATCAGTAACAATAAAGGCATAACCATTGTACAGGCCTGGCCTTATGCTTTGCTGATATTGATAGGTGCTATTGTTTTAGCATACGCCAGTTTAAAGTGGTATGATGAGCCGGTTCGTAGATGGCTGAGAAAAAAGCTCGGGTAAAACAGCATTTTTGGTAAAAGCCGCAGCTTTAGCTATGCGCCGCCCGGTAGTGCAGGTATGCGTTTGCAGGAGGAAGTGCGAATTATAAACAACTTAAAATCAGAAAAGGCTGTTATAAACGTGTAGCCAGAAATAACGAAACTCCGAAGATTTTTAAAAAGGAATAACTAATCACAGTAAGTAAGATTAAAAGCATGCGTGTTATAGGTATTGATTTAGGTGCAACCAATGTTAGGGGAGCAATTTTAGCTGGAGGAGAAATATCCGGGATAATTGGCATTCCTATACAAAGCAATGGTAGTGTTGAAGATGTTCTGGCAGACATTTACCAGGTGGTAGATGAGCTTTTACTTTCAGGCGATATTACGGCTATCGGTATAGGGGTACCCAGTATTGTGGATGTGGAGAAAGGAATTGTTTATGATGTGTTAAATATACCTTCATGGAAAGAGGTGCACCTCAAAAAACTAATGCAGGAAAAGTATAACCTGCCTGTTTATATAAATAACGATGCAAATTGCTTTGCCGTTGGGGAATATTATTATGGTAAAGGAAAGGGTAGTTCATCAATGATTGGCCTTACAATGGGTACCGGTCTTGGGGCCGGTGTTATTATCAATCACCACCTTTATGCCGGTTTTAACTGTGGTGCCGGCGAATTCGGCTTTCTGCCTTATGGTAATAATCTTTTAGAGTACTATGCCAGCGGTTCTTTTTTTTCATTGACAAATGGTATAAACGGAGGAAAGGTTTTTAAGGATGCGCAAAATGGTGAAGCTTATGCATTGCAGTTGTTTAAAGAGTTTGGCAAACATGTAGGGTATGCCATAAAGATGGTGATGTATACTTACGACCCGCAAATGATAGTGCTGGGTGGTTCTGCCCGGCATGGTTATGAATACTTTAAAGAAACAATGTGGGAAGAGATAAATACATTCGCTTTTTCAAGCTCTGTCAAAAAAATTAAAATTGAAGTATCAGAAATGCATAACAGCGGCATCATAGGTGCTGCCGCATTATATATGGATAGCAACCAATAATGTATCAACCTTTAGTGCGGTTTAAAAAGAACTTAAATCAAGTCTTTAAAATTTAATTAATTGGAAATTAATTGTTGTTATTATAATGTTTAAGGCAAACAAATAGTCCATCTGCAGGTTCAGTAATATACCATCTATCAGATTAAGTATATTATGAAAAAAGATACCGGCAGCGATCCAAAATTCGCTACAAAGACCTCACCCCAGGCAGAGCCCGCTTTAGTGGAGCTATTTAAAGACAGCATTATGGATATCTATTGGGCAGAGAACCACCTGGTGAAAAAATTGCCTAAAATGATCGAAGCTGCATCTTCAAAGCAGTTAAAACAAACCATCACCACTCACCTGGAAGAAACCAAAGGCCATGTGAGCCGGCTTGAGCAGGTATTTGAACTGCTTGGTGAAGAACCGCTTGCTAAAAAATGCGATGCAATGGAGGGCCTGACAATGGAAGGTGAAGAAATTGTGGAATCGACAGAACCTGACACCGCTACGCGTGATGTAGGTATTATCCTGGCCTCTCAAAAAGTTGAGCATTACGAGATTGCCACTTACGGCGGTTTAGTGCAATTGGCTATGACACTGGGCTTGAACAATGCGGCAGATATTCTTTCCAAAACACTTGCAGAAGAAAAGAATGCTGATGAGTTGTTAACAGGCGTTGCAGAGAATGATATTAATTACAAGGCAGCACAGGAGGCATAAAGATGGCAGCAAAAAAGAAAGCAGAAAAGCCGGCAGTTGAGCCAACTAATGAAAAAAGAAGGAAGCTTGAGCCATATACCGATGATGCTCAGGGTAAAAAAATGACCACTAATACAGGGCTTTTTATTAACGATGATCAAAATTCGTTGAAAGCCGGTGAGCGTGGGCCTTCGTTACTGGAAGATTTTATCCTGCGTGAAAAGATCACTCACTTTGACCATGAACGCATACCAGAACGTGTTGTGCACGCAAGGGGTTCTGGTGCGCATGGCGTATTTAAAGTGTATAAGCCAATGGCAGAATACACAAAAGCGCAGTTCTTAAATGATACGGAAATTGAAACACCCGTATTTGTTCGTTTTTCAACTGTAGCAGGATCACGCGGATCTACAGATCTGGCGCGGGACGTAAGGGGTTTTGCTGTTCGTTTTTATACTCAGGAAGGTAACTTTGATTTGGTTGGCAATAACATGCCGGTATTCTTCATACAGGATGCTATTAAGTTTCCGGATCTTATTCATGCGGTGAAGCCCGAACCTGACAATGAGATACCACAGGCAGCTTCGGCACATGATACTTTTTGGGATTATATTTCGCTCACACCCGAGTCTGCCCACATGATCATGTGGGTGATGAGCGACCGTGCTATCCCCCGCAGTTACCGGATGATGGAAGGTTTTGGCGTACATACTTTCCGCTTTGTTAATGCACAGGGTGTTGCATCATTCGTAAAGTTTCATTGGAAGCCATTATTAGGGGTACACTCAGTAGCATGGGATGAGGCGCAGAACATTTCTGGCAAAGATCCTGATTTTCATCGCCGCGACCTCTGGGATGCTATTGAAAGCGGTAACTTTCCGGAATGGGAATTAGGTGTGCAGATTGTTCCTGAAGAGGATGAGTTTAAATTTGATTTCGATTTGCTGGATGCAACTAAGATCATACCTGAAGAACTGGTTCCTGTTCAGCGTATAGGTAAGCTTACACTAAACCGAAACCCTGATAATTTTTTCGCAGAAACAGAACAGATCGCTTTTCACCTGGGGCACATTGTTCCTGGTATCGATTTCACCAATGATCCATTGCTACAGGGGCGTTTGTTCTCTTATACCGACACACAATTACTGCGTTTAGGCGGGCCGAATTTTCAACAGTTACCAATAAATAAACCTGTAGTACCGGTATATAACAACCAAAGGGATGGTTTTTCCCGTCAGAACATCGACAGCGGTAAAACTAACTACAGTCCTAATTCATTAGGCAATAATTATCCTGAGCAGGTAAGGGCCGAACAGGGTGGTTATACAACTTATCCCGAGCGCGTTGAAGGTTATAAGATCCGGACACGCAGTAAAAGCTTTTTGGATCACTTTAGCCAGGCACGGTTATTTTTTAATAGCCAGTCAGATCCTGAAAAAAATCACTTGGTTGAGGCGCTTTGCTTCGAGTTAGGTAAGGTGAAAACCGTTGCTGTACGTGAGCGTATGCTGGGTATACTGTCACTTATTGACAAAGGATTAGCTGCCCAGGTTGCTGTAGCGCTTGGCTTGCATGTGCCACATCCGCCAGAACAACCCGTTAATAAAAATGTACCTGCCGATGGTGCATTGGAAAATTATGAACCGGTGAACAGGGAAGGCGATCTCAAGATATCGCCGACGCTAAGTATGGCTAACACTGTAAAGGATTCTATTCAAACACGCAAGGTTGCTATCCTGGCCGCTGACGGCGTGGATGAGAAAGCTTTAAATACAGTAAAGCAGCTTATTGAAGCTGAAGGCGGTGCTGTAGAGATAGTATCGACACATTTAGGCTTCATCACTTCTTTAAATGACGAACAGATACATGTTGATGATACTACATTAACTACAGCCTCAGTATTGTTTGATGCCATATATGTGCCAGGGGGGGCTAATAGTGTCGCAACCATTGAGGCAGATGCTGATGCAGTGCATTTTTTGAATGAAGCATTTAAACATTGCAAACCAATAGCGGCGGATGCCAGCGCGATGCAGGTATTAGAAGCAACCTATTTCTTCAAAAAAATACCATCCGATAAAGGGGTGATTGTTAACGGGCAGGCCACGGATTTGGCTAACAACTTCATTGAAGCTATAAAGCAACATCGCTTTTGGGAAAGAGAGAAGGCCCGAAAAATTCCCGCGTAATATAATTGCATATAACAACAAAGCCCCAAACGGGGCTTTGTTGTTATATGCTTAAAATTTTCATTCCAGTTTCATTGCCCTGCTGGGCTGCAATATCATAAGCTGTCAAGCCGCGGCTATCGGTTAGAGTTTTATCTGCTCCGGCCGCCAACAACATTTCAATGATGTCATTACGACCGAACATGGCTGCAAACATCAATGCTGTGCCGCCGTTACCATGCATTTGGTTAAGGTTAGCGCCGCGATCTATTAACATTTGTGCTATAGGTGTGTATCCTTTAAAGCATACGCCCATAAGTGCAGTATTGCCACCAAAATCCGTAGCGTTGATATCAGCCCCGTGGTTCAGCAAAAAAATCACGGCATCAGGCTGGTTATTATAACAGGCAATAATCAACGGTGTATAGCCCTTGTCGTCCTGATAATTCAAATTTACTTGATGGTCAAGCAATTCGACCATTACAGCAACCTCGCCTTTACGTGCCGCCTGGATTAATACTTCGTTGTAATTGTATATGGTCATGCGCTATTAACATGAAACGTTACAGATAGTTTGTATTTCTTAGCCTGGCTCATAAATATTCAACTAAGTATGATTTCCAGATCAGATCAATTTGGAAATTTAGTAAGGGTTATATATTTAGGCTCTTCTCAAACTAATTCATTTAAATATAATTCTTATAACAATCATACGGTCCTGTATATTCGTGGCCAAGCATATATGTTTTTTCATGATAAATAAAACTTTCTGTTGGTCATTGTTATTAATGTTTCTTCCTCTGATTTTAAAGGCACAAAACTCTGTTGACTTAAACAGCGGCTGGCGGTGTATTAAAGCTGAAGATGTAGCTTTAACAGGTAACCAGATCAGTGTCAGTACTTATAACACAAACACCTGGATGCCGGCCATCGTTCCCGGTACGGTACTTACTACTTTATTAAATAATCATCTTGTGCCTGATCCATTTTATGGGATGAATAACAAGCAGATACCTGATATATATGATAAAGGCAATGCCTTCTATACCTATTGGTTTGTTAAAGATTTTAAATTCACAAAACCCGCTGCCGGTAAGTCGGTGTTTCTTAACCTGCGTGGCGTTAATTACAGCAATGATATATATATAAACGGCAAAAAGTTAAATGTTAACGCTTCCCAGGGCATGTTTCTAAGGCAGTCCTATAATATCACCGCATTTTTAACTAACAATAGTAACAACCGCCTTGCCATTCTTGTGCATCCTGCACCTGTTGCAGGCAAGCCAAACGGCGGCCAAGGCGGCGATGGCACCATCGCCCGTAACGTAGCTATGCAATATACTGCCGGGTGGGACTGGATACAGCCTGTGCATGATAGAAATACGGGTATCTGGGATAAAGTTACATTGCAGGAAACAGGAGCTGTGCGTGTAATTAATCCGCATGTAGTAACGCTGGTGCCTGGCACACGTAAACCTGAAGGTATACAGGCGCCAGCTATTTTAAAGGCATCTGCTGAATTGCAAAATACGCTGGGAAAGTCTGTAGAAGGCGTATTGAATTGGGTGATCAATGGACAAGTAGTTACCCAACGTGTTAAGCTGACTGCAAACACCACTACAGAAATAACTTTACCACCAATAACCATTGCTAACCCAAAGTTATGGTGGCCAAACGGCTACGGCGCACAACATTTATACGGCTCAGAATTCAAATTTACTGTTGGAAAGGATGTTTCTGACAAAGACAGCGTACAGGTAGGGATAAGACAGATTGACACCAAATGGAACGAACATACGCATAGCCGACAAATATTTGTTAACGGACAAAAAATATTTATTAAAGGAGGTAACTGGATAATATCCGACGCTATGCTTAGGTTTAGCGATGCCCGTTACGATGCTGAGGTACGTTATCACCGTGACATGAATATTAATTTGATAAGGGTTTGGGGTGGCGCTATAGTAGAACGTCCTGAATTTTATGCTTCTTGTGATAAGTATGGTATGTTAGTATTTCAGGATTTTTGGATGTCGGGCGATTGTAACGGTCGTTGGACAGACCCGGCAAAAAAAGATGATCAATGGGTTCGGCGCCAATATCCCGATGATCACTCACTATACCTGCTTTCTGCAGCAGACCAGATCAAAATGGTGCGCAATCATCCTTCGCTTGCCATCTGGTGCGGTGGTAACGAAATTCCGCCACCTGATGATATTCTTATAGCACTTCGGGATAGTCTGATGCCTAAACTGGACGGCACAAGATGGTTTATTGATTACTCAAACTCCAGCGATATGTCTTACAATACAGAAGGCGGTAATGGTGACGGGCCGTATGGTATACAAAATATTAATAGTTTTTGGCAACACAAAACTTATCCCTTTAACTCTGAAGTTGGTTCCGTAGGTGTGGGAGATTATGCGTCGCTGGTACGCTTTCTTCCAGTTGTAAATCGTACCATGCCGAAGCTTAAATCGGGAAAGGAAGAAGCAGACTCTGTATGGGATTACCACAAATATATAGGATATCAGGACTTTTTAATGCCTTACGGTGAACCAAAGGACCTTCGCGATTTTGCAATGAAAGCGCAATTGGTAAATTATGATCAATACCGGGCATTAATGGAAGGCTTTAGTGCGCACATGTGGGAGTGGTATACAGGATCAATAATCTGGAAAACACAAAACCCATGGACAGCACTGCGTGGACAGATGTACGACTACTATTTGGATCCCAATGCTTGCTTATATGGACTGCGTGTAGGATCTGAACCGCTGCACGTTATGTATAATCCGGTTGATGGTACCATTACCGGAGTAAATAATGGTTTTACCAATGCGAATAATTTGATACTGGTAATTAAGACTTATGATATGACCGGGCGGGATTCGCTTATCAGTCAGGCGTTTATTTCTATTGGAGCTTCATCTTATCAAAAAATCCAATCTATTAAGCGTGTTATAGAAGGACTGCGTAAGCAAGAAGGGATATTTTTGAGCTTACAACTGCTTGATCAGGGCAAACATGTAAAAAGCAGTAATGTATACTGGCTGCCAAATGAGGAAGGTAATTATTCAGGCTTGCAGAAGATAGAAAGGGCTTCATTGAATGTGTCAGCAAGATATTCAGGGATTAGAAAGGTTGAGGTAGTATTAAGTAATCCTTCCAAATCGCCTGTAGCTTTTTTTAACCGTTTAGCACTGGTTAGCGCTGACACCCATGAGCGTATTCTACCCGCTTTTGCAACAGATAATTATCTGTCAGTTATGCCTGGTGAAACCCGAAAAGTAGTTATGGATTATCAAAAAAATATAAGCGGGCGGCCACAAATACAAATCTATGGTTGGAATGTTCCTGAACGGTTTATTAATATAGAGTAATTTAAATAAGCTTATTATTTAAAATGCTTATTTGTAAGTAAAATTAACGTAATGGTAAATTGATATACCGATAAAGGAGCGTGGTTATATTTGTGGCGGTTAATTATAGTTATGAGGATTTGGTTTGTGAGTGTATGTTTATTAGTTTCTCTTGCCGGAATATCAGAGATAAGTTGCGCGCAAAAAACTTTTGATAAGCAGGGGCACCGCGGAGGCCGCGGCTTAATGCCCGAAAATACAATAGCTGCTATGAAAAAAGCAGTAGATCTTGGCGTTACGCTGGAGATGGACATATCGTTCACCAAAGAAAAGTTACCGATTGTATCTCACGATCAGTATATCAATCCAAAATTTTCTTTAAAAGCCAACGGCGATACACTAACATTTGCAGAAGCAAAAAAAGCACGACTGTATGATTTAACCTATCAGCAAATTGAAAGTTATGATGTAGGCAGTAAATTTTACCCGCAATTTCCTCAACAAAAAAAGATTCCAGCTCACATTCCTCTTTTATCAGCGTTGATAGATAGTGTGGAAGCTTATGCCAGGCAAAGGGGATTGCCACCTCCCCATTATAATATCGAAACTAAAACCAGCCCTAAAGGTGATAATATTGAACATCCGGCGCCACAGGAGTTTGTAGACCGGTTGATTGATGTCTTGGAAAAGCAAGGCATTTTGAAAAGAGTAATTATACAGTCGTTTGATTCCCGGACTTTAGAGATTGTACACCATGCATATCCGGATGTGCCAACTGCATGGCTGGTATCGAATAAAAAGACACTTAATCAAAACCTTGCTGCGCTTACTTTTACTCCATCTATTTATAGCCCTGAACACAGCATGGTTACCTCAGAAGATATAATCACATGCCATAAAAGGGGCATAAAAGTCATACCGTGGACCGTTAATGACCCCCAAAAAATACAAGATTTGAAAACGCTTGGAGTAGATGGAATAATTTCTGATTATCCTGACCGATTATAATTATAAAGATAGTTTAGGATAAATTTAATGAAAATGATGAAGTATAACAGGCCTGTCATCAAATTAAATCAACCAGATGATCGTAGCAAATTTAAAGAATTACCTTCTCCGTCTGGTAAATACCCCTATCACTTATCCCTAAAGGATGTTTTAGCAACACCGCCTGCTGAAAACCGTTGTGTTTTTCTTATGGTGGGTGATACCGGCGGGCTGGGCCGACCCGAAGCCCGAAGAGGTATAATTGAACTGATGGCAGGGCAGGCTGTTGAGGGTGGTTTCTTATATCATTTAGGAGACCTGGTTTATCATCATGGCGAAGCGGAACAGTATGCTGAGCAATTTTTTAGACCTTTTGATGAGTTTAAAGGTCCTGTTTTTGCTATTGCGGGTAATCATGATAGCGATGTAAACCCTTTTGCATTGATGCCTTATAACAGCCTTGACGGGTTTAGGGCCGTTTTTTGCGATTCCATTCCTCGACCGGTAGCCTTTAGTGACAATAGTCGGCGTAAAAGTATGATACAGCCTAACATTTACTGGACGCTGGATACACCATTGGCTACTTTTATCGGCCTGCATACAAATGTACCTAAGTATGGTGTTGTTACACCTGAGCAACAGGATTGGTTTGAACATGAACTGCTAAATGCGCCAATAAACAAAATGTTGATTTTGTGTATGCATCATGCCCCTTATTCCGCAGATACCAACCACGGTTCCAGTTTGCGTATGATAAACTTGATTAATGATGTATTTGAAAATACAAAAGTAAGACCGGATGTTGTTTTTAGCGGGCATGTTCATAATTATCAGCGTTTTACCAGACGCTATGAGGACGGAGAAAATCTACCATTTATTATTGCCGGAGCAGGTGGATTTGAAGAGCTTCACAGTATTGCTCAAACAGATGATAGCCGCTTCGCAGCTCTCGAAACCGATAACGTTCACCTGGAAGCCTTTATTGATAATCAACACGGTTTCTTAAAAATCACCATTGAAAGAAATGATGATCATCTAAACCTTAACGGAGATTACTATACTGCCGAAGGTTCTGCAAACCCTGCAGATACATTCAATATTACCAAGCCCATTTAAAGGTATTAATTTATAGCATCAGGTGCCGACGGATGAGTGGGGTCATACACAGCTACACATACTCTCGAATCAGCCGCACCATAATACAAAAACCATTTTTTCTTAAAATAAACCATCCCTTCTAAAAACACTGTACCGGCCGGGTATTGTCCGCTTTTTTCAAACGAAGCCATCGGGCGCATAAAAGGCACATCTAATCGGGTAATAAAATTTAAAGGGTCCTGGCTGTCAAACAATGCCTGGCCAGCACAGTAGGTGTTTGGGGTAAAGCGTTTATCGCCATCTTCGCCTGATTTATTTTTGCCGTTGTATAAAAGTACAATCCCTTTATTTGTCATTATTGCAGGTGGGCCGCACTCGGTCAACTCACTATCAAAATATCCTTTACGTGGGGAGAAGAGCTCTTTTAATGTACCATCAGTGTTAATAACAGGTTTCCAGTCGACAAGGTTGGTTGAAGTTGCCGCATAAACATGTAATTCGCCCCAGTACATCCAATATTTGCCCTTAACCTTCACTACTACTTGCCTGCCATTTTCAATTTTTGTGAGAATAGAGGCTGATTTATGCGGTATGTTTAAAAATTTGCCCTTATAAGCGTCCTCAAAAATAGGCCCGTGCTTTGTCCAGTGTTTCAGGTCTTTTGAGGTAGCAACGCCAAGACGTGGCGTTTCGCGGTTCCATTGTGTATAAAAAATAACATAAGTGCCATTAACTGTAACAGCAACCCTGGGGTCTTCACATCCTCCCGGCCATTCATATTTTTTCTGATCATCGTTTGCCGGATAAAAAACCGGTGCTTTATCACGTTTAAAATGCAGGCCATCGCTACTTGCTGCATAGCCAAGGCGAGAGGTACGGTAGCCAATCCCTACACCCGATTTATCCTCAGATCGATATAACACAATCACTTTGCCTTTATACAGGGCTGCGCCCGGATTAAATGTGTCGTTTGATTCCCAACCCACATACTTCTTCAAAACAGGATCGAAAAAACGGGTAGTGCTATCAGGCGAAATAATAGGATTAATGTCTGACGCCCGTTCGAATCCCCCCAGAGCCCAGGCAGGTAAACGATTTTCCTGTGCAAAGCTATAGCCTGTTAACAGAAGTAATGTAAGGGTGTATTTAATTATTAAGGAAAAAATCTTCATTTGGTTATCAATATATCACTTGTAGCATCCCGTATAAGGTATAATACTAACCGTAAACTTTTGCTATAAGATGGTGGCGTTTATAAGTGGTTAATACAAATATAAACGTCGCAGTATATATTGACAATAGTGATAGCCAATGTTTCGATAGCTGGATACAACATATTGGCTATATTTAAAAATAGGCTTTCTATTTATGTATTTTGTATATATTTGCGCCACTAAAATAAAATCTATCTCATGCAGATGGCTTTTACTGCCCGGATGGCGAAATTGGTAAACGTTGCGGTCTCAGAAGCCGTTGAGAATTGTCTCTTGAGAGTTCGAGTCTCTCTCCGGGCACGCCGATAGCAAAAGGTCTTAAATTGAAGGAAGGTGGTAAAATACTTTACTTTGTTTAAGACCTTTTATACATGCCCGGGTGGCGAAATTGGTAGACGCACCATCTTGAGGGGGTGGCATTCGTAAGGATGTACGAGTTCGAATCTCGTCCCGGGCACCAATCCTATCTATCAGTTATACCGACATATTTACTTTTGATTTATCGTAAACCAATTGGGATGTACTGAGTGTGGTTTGCAAACTCAACCCGCTTTCATTTTGTTGTGATTGCCAGTAAGCACTTGCGGCAGATAACGTGTGTAGGATGATTGTCTTTTCATCCTGATCTGCATTGTCCAGTAATTTATCAGCCCAGTTCAATTTAGTAAGCAAATTGCTCATAAACAGGCGGAAAGCAGCTAATGCAGCATCATCCAGCTCGGATGGAGTGAGTTTAACAATAATATCCAGCAGAGTGCTGTCTGTAATGGTTTTAACATCATTAGCTATGTCCTTCCCGAATGAAAGTGAGTTTTTGATTTTATCAGCAACGCCTGTAAGCCATTGCCATAATTTTTTAAGCATATAATTAGTTATTAGTAGTTTCTTCAGGGATTATTATTCCAAACAAATTGCTTAACCCAAGCACCAGCATGTCTATCGCCTTTAGCGCAAGCACTACCTCCACTTTAACATGTTCTTTTAACAATGTAGTGGAGCCGATCCAAAAGGATGCAACAGTGGTTAATATCGCTACCGAACGGAATAACCAGGTTGCCCATTGCGGCTTAGGGGCGTTTATAGCGCCAAATTTTACTACGTTTTTCTGTTTCATAAGTCAGTTGTTTGATAAGTAGGCGCTTGCCTTACTGTGGGCATCTGCAAGCCTTTTATCATAATTGAATCGTTTGTAACCGGCCCCATTGTAATAGTAAGCGACCTTTTGCCAATTCTTACTTTGCAAAGCCCTATCGAGTGCGGGAATGGTCTTGATCCATTTAAGGGCCAGTTCTACCTGGTTATACTCGCTCACCTTGGCAAAGTCCCACATTTCACCTACTGTTTGAAACCCAAGTTCGGCGTAGTGGAAGCCCATGATCTGCATCATACCTACAGACGTGCTTTTCATAGCGGCATCAGCATCTAAAGCAAATGCATCATTAAAAGCTATCCATTCGCTTGTTTGGTTACCTACTTTATTGGCCTGCCAGGTTTTATGAGACGTATCTTTTTGCCAGTCGGTTTTAAAACGTTTAAACCAGGCGGGTTCAAACTGGATGATCAGGCGACCGGTTTCTTTTGAAAAACCGGTTTGCCCGCTTTCTACTTGTATAATGGCTTTTAAAGCGCGATAATCGTAACCATAAGCCATGGCAAGCCCGTATAACTGGGCGTTATTTAATTTAAGGTTCATAAAGTAAAAAGTGTCTTAAAAGATTGCGCAAGAAGTAAGCGCCGATGATATTAGCGACCCGGAGCGGCGTTGATCTGATCGATCTGTCGTTGAAGAATGGCTACTTGTCCTTCAAGTACCTTCAGGCGAATGTCTGTAATTCGATTTTGCGCATCCTGCTGTAGGCTCATTTCATGCAGATCATTTTTTAACTGATAAAATGAACCCATTACAGTAGCAACAATACTTGCAGTACTGGCTATAGTGATAAAAATATTTTTTATGGTAATGCCCTTGAGCTGGCGATGTTCGATGGATGTCATAGGAGGGGAGAGGGTAAGGAAACTATTAAGCTTTCCGCTATGGTGATTTGATTGCGTAGCTAAATTTTCGTTATTATATTCGCAAATGTTTAAGAGGTTACATAACAGTTTTGCTTTTCGTTTCCCTGTTTTGTTTTACAAAAATTGGCTAACTTTTAAAAGTTCCTCAGGTTTGAATGATAAACCGCTCGCGTCTTTTAACTATGCTGTTTTATGTGGCAAGAAGCACTTTTCGTTTTTGAAACAGGAACTTTTATCTGTCCAAAAGCGATTTCGCAAGCTTCCTTTTATGTATGTTTACCTTGATTTTGGATTTCCTGAAAAGCTGATAAGTGATATTCAACTGTTATATCCTAAGTCCAAACTTAAGATAATTTTTGCCGCAGATTGCATTAAGTTTCATCAAGAAAGAGGCAATAAACAACTTGTAGAATTTGCGTCTAAAAATCCAATGGGATTAAAGTTGGCCGCCATATTACAAACCGTTGATTTAAAGGTCCCGGTTGTTTATGCCGATACTGATGTTTTATGGTTAAACGACCCTATCGATGATATTGAAGGGCTATTAAATAGCTCTTACAACATACACATGCAATATGATTATCAACCTGGGTATGACTTTAATCTTATAGAGAAAGCTCAACTATTATCTTTATATCACGAGCCCTACTATTGTGCTGGCCTTATGTTAATTAATCGGCTTAATAAAGAACAGCTTGATACTGTTAATAATATGCTGCCAATATTAGTTGAAAAGTCTGGGCATTTAAGTGAGCAAACCATTTTCGCCTATTTACAAAAGAATATTGGGGCTTCTGGATTGACTCCTGACAAATACATTTTGAAGTATGACGACCAATTTGAAATACGCTTCAGAGCAAAAAAAGAATGGATAGCACGTCATTATATTGGCCCTGTTCGCCATTTATTTTGGCGCGATGCATTTTACAATTAAAACGGTTTTAAAACATATGTTGGAGACGCTGAATTTGTATCCATGTTGAAAGGTTGCGCATGATAATTATTACCACTGTGATCGCGAATCCCTAATCGCATATCGCTACCATCTTGCAACTCTGAAAAATCCAACATTTCAAATTTTTCAAATTTAAACCAGACCATGAGGTTTTCAGTTTCGAATGGATTATTTCCAGACCCTGCGTTGTAATTTGTGTCAAAACCAGCTTGTGTTATTAGCTTTTTATAAAATCTAAATTCATCTAATGCTGTGTTGCCAAAGCTCGTTGTAAACCTGCCGGGCGTAAAAAATTCAAAGTTCTCGATAGTCGTTCCTGCCTTTGGTATCAGATTGCTGTAGCTCCTTACGCTTACAGGTGTATTAGGGCTATAGAAACTGGCAGTACCGCTTAACATGTCTATCGAGTGAGCAATCATTGTCTTCTTTGTGTCGGTCGGTATGTTGCAATAATCCGCACCACCTTGCTCTGCAATTGTGATCTGTAGTTGCATCGGCGATTTTTGAGCACGTGCTATCATAATAGTTGAGTTGCCAGA
This sequence comes from Mucilaginibacter litoreus, assembly GCF_042676805.1. Taxonomy (NCBI): domain Bacteria; kingdom Pseudomonadati; phylum Bacteroidota; class Sphingobacteriia; order Sphingobacteriales; family Sphingobacteriaceae; genus Mucilaginibacter; species Mucilaginibacter litoreus. Next base: position 145,494 of record NZ_JBHTHZ010000002.1, read on the forward strand.
ACCATAAAACCTGAATACCCCACAAAGGTCATTCAAAATGTCAGGAAACTTACTCCAATATTCTACAGTGAATTGGGGCGGTATAATTTTACCTATAAGTTTAGGTACGATTAAATAATCGTTAGTACCATCGGGCCATATCCCATTACCCCAACCAAAAGATGAAGGCAAAGCCCTATTGAATCCAACACCTTTTAATCCTCTTATTTTAGGGTTTAACCCATTTCTGCTTGCCATAATAATTATGCTGCGTATGAGCCGCCGCTTGTAGTTACAGTAATAGTTTCACTTGCGTTTAGCGCACTAAGCAATCTCATTTCTATGTTCATGTTATAGTTAAGATCAATAAATGGGTTGCCATCGCTGTCAATCTGCAACCACGGCAGATTTCCCCGATTCAGTCCTGATACTATCGGCACAGAACCGTTGGTGCCAGCATTTGCAGGAACGGTGATAGTCCCCAAAGTAGCAATTTCACCTGTAGTGAGATTATGGAGCTGCATCAACATATATTTTTGAGTTGCAGATGTGCTGCTTATTGCTAAGAAATTAATTCGGCTGGCAGGGTCTGCAGGTGCATAAGTTTGTTTTGCATTTATGTTATCTGCATTAGTAAAAGATACTGGACGTACACCAACACCTTTAGTAAAAGCGACTATTTCATTATAAGTTGCCATTATTTGTAATTTGATTTTTTAAAGATTTTAAGAATTACGTTTTCCTGATTAATGCTTCCGATTTTAGTATTAACTTCATTAATTGCTTCAGTGAGATTGTTTTTTGCATCGGTTGCAAGCTGCATTTTGTTGCCTGTAATATTTTCTACTTCTTGTTTTGTGGCGTAGTTAGCAGGAATTACTTCTCCGGCACTGATACTTCCTGGCTGTATAAATGCAAATGCAATTTCCACCGTATAATCCGGTAGCGTAGGCTTTACAGGATTAGCCGAAGCCAAACCATCTAAAAGATGTAATCCATCTGCTGCTCCGTATATTATATCATAACGGCTATTGACAGTATCTGCTGCTGTCAGTGTAAAGTCTTGCGCTATTGTTGTATTATGTTCAATACCACTTAGACGCCAAATCGCAGGTTGTATGGTCAGCACATTTGAAGTTACAGAAGCGGCACCTCCCGATACAAGGCCATCTGCTATTGCACCGCCGCCCGTCGGCTTATCTACCCATTCGGTATCATAATCGGCATCACTTAATTTAGTCAGTATCTGCCCGGTGGTGCCACCTGCCGCAACTCCCGGGCCTGACGAGCCATCCAGTCCAGGAGATCCATCAAGGCCAGCGGGCCCGGGTTCACCCGGAGGGCCCTGTTCCCCTGGTATGCCTATTACAGATATACCATCGCCCCAATCGCCATTGGTTTTTGGCCCGAAAAGTATTTGCGTACTGGTATTCAAATAAAAGTCGCCATTAGTGCCGGTGCTTAAGTTGGATGGATTTACCGTTCCATTAAGGATAGTGCTGCCCGCAGTTCCGTGAGCACCTGTATCACCCTTGTCGCCTTTTGGCCCTTGCGGACCTGTTTGCATCGAAAACACCTGGTGCCACGTGGCTAACGTTTTATTATAAAATATGCCGGTTGTGGTATCGATATAAGTATCATTATCTTTACCTATTCCTGTGCCGGGCACTCCGTTCCCATAGAGCACAGTCCCATCTTTTGCCGCATCTGCTGTCGGAATGGTGTAGCGTATAGCCCAAGTTCCGGCTACTTTTTGAGCGAACGAGTTGTTGGCAGTGTTAATAAAAATGTCTCCGTTCTTGCCGGAGGGATTCTGAGGAAGCGTTGTGCCAAACGATATATTTGCACCGGTTATTATGCCTGTACTAACAAAATTCAGTAAGGTTTGTAAGGTAAACTGATAATCTGCACCGTTATGTATAACAACTGAAGTATCGGCCGATGTTATACTGCTCAGCAGAGGCAATTCGCTTATTTTTTTATCTGTTGCCATTAATTAAAAAAATCGGTGATAAAAAGGTCCATATCTAACAGTTCCGACGGATAATTAAATTCCGTTTTATCCACGCTGCGTATGCGTGGCCCTGGCTGGCGGCTGCGCTTGTTTTCATGATTGTAATGCCATGCAGGGAAACTTTCTTTATGATCACGCAGATACCTTTCCGTTTCATTGGCGTAAGCGTTTGCCGTGCTCCGTTGCTGTTGAACAAGCTTAACAATGTCTTTAGATGATAAAGCATCCGCGTTGTCGTAGCGCTTGGTAACAGGGCCTGTTGGTGTAAAATGTACCGAATCAGCTTCTATAAATCTTGCAAAGGCAAAATAGGCAAGTACAGGCATCAACCCCTGGTAAAGTACAACGTATCCCTGCTCATCCAGGTATTCGCTGCCATTCAGCAGATCTTTATAATGCTGCGGCGCAGATTCTTGTAAAGTGCCGTCGGCTTCTAAATGCGTTATCAGATCATAGTATAAAGCGTAGCCAAGAAATGGTTTTAAGTCGAGCTCCTGGGCCTTTTGTATGAATATATTAATCCGTTCGGGCTTAATGTTTGCCGCAATATCTTCATACTGTTGCAGTGCGGCGGGTATAATTAACTTTTTCATGATGTATTCCTGTTTCCGTGGACGAGGATAGGGGTAATGATAATTGAATCGTTATTAGCTGCACATGGCTTCGGCCTCGGTTTGTTTAAAACCATAAGCATGTACTAAGGCGGCAATTTTATTTTTGGTGGGGATAGGTGCCTGTAATAATTGGTTAAGACTATTACCCGCTTTTACGCCCATACAATCTTCGGTGACCAGAGCTGGTATAGGAGTTATGGCCCAATTGCCGGATGGGTTGATGGTTTTGGCGTAGTGACTAAATATTTCAGCGAATACTTCGCTTATTTCCTGCCTGTCTGGCGCGGTATTGTCGTTAAATTCGCTTATGGCCTGTTTTTTTTCACCGCCATTGCTAAGGCCAGATGACTTTTCTGCATTGATTAGTTCTTTAGGTACAGAAAATCCTTTGATGATACGGGCCTCAACAGAGCGTTCGGTACTCTCAAAAAGCTTATCGTTATTTTGTATAGCGTAAGGCTGAAACTCTGGTTTCGCATTCTCGTCTTCGTACTCAATGACAATTATCTTTTGAGCACTTTTAGCTCCCTGGAAAGTACCCAGATCACGTTCCAATTGCGACGGTACATTGCCATAACCGCCGTTATCTGTAACATTATCAGCTTCCTCCCGGCGCGATTGCATGAATAACATGGTAGAAGGGAGGAAGCCGGTAGTCACCTCACGATTGTTGAATGTTTTGATTCCCGCTTCGGTCTCAAAATCCTCCCAAACGGCGTCGGCCTCTATCAGTGGGTAATCATTCACTTCCGGGTTAAAATAATATAACTGGCCTTTGTACCTATGCCATCCGCCGGCTGCTTTAACCTGGGCCTTAATAACTTCCGAGTCTGGATTGTAAGGGTCAATAAACGTAACCTTGCTGCGGGTGATGTTTTTCCAGGTTTTGCGTCCCCAATCGTTATATAAAGCATACTTACCGATAGTTGCAGGATCATCAGCATCACCCATGCGTATGTCCTCAAACTTTACGTAGTTTACAGCTACTACTTTAAAATTAGCGTTGTAGTTGATATGTATGCCAAACCCACGGAATAATGCTTTATCTGTAGCAACAGCCTTTAAAAGCTTCGCAAGTGTCAGGCCATTGTTGTTAATGACCTGCTTGCCTAACGATGCTTCTTCAAAACCGATACCAGCGATAAATTTTGCCCGTTTGTTCCAGCAATCTTTTGCTGTGGGCGATTGGCCAACCAACTCCAGCATGCGTTGCGGGTAGGCATTATCCATATCAAAGTTCAGGATGCCGAAGGTTTGATTAGGCCTTACCAGTATCCGGCGTTCTATTTGTGGGAGATAGGTTTTCATTAATTGATGATTGGTTTATTGATTAGTGAATGAGCCGGATATACGTCGTGCCCTTCTTTTCCGTCGTGTTCCGCCTGCCTGCCTTTCCGACTCACCATTTTCCGGCCTTTCCACAAATAACTTTGCTATGTGTGGATGGCACTGTAAATACCACTCGGCTTCATCATCTGTCAGGTTATCATTGCTATGGATAGCGGGAGAGCCAGGCGTAAATTGATGCATGCCAGGTTTTAAAATGTATTTTTTCATTGAGTTATTGCTGGGCAGTTATTGGGTCATTAAAATATTATAATGACCCAATGATTAATGATTGAATTATGCTGCCAAAGCTTCTAACGCTGCAATAGTACTTGCATAAGTAGCTGATCCGCTTTGCGGAGCAATGGATACAGCGCGCGGAGGGTATGGTTCTTTTAGCTTATCAGGATTGGTTAGTTTAATCTTGTAACCGCCATCCAGGGTTTCGTCAGCTGCATTACGCTCTGCTTCGGTTACTATTAAGCCATTTACCGCGCCAAAAAGCTCAATTGCAGAGTCGCCGTCTTTATAATTATTTACGATGATGGCTTTCACGCGGCCGTATCCCATGGCCATTAATTGAGTTTTAATATCGGTAGATAAGCCCGCGATGTTAAAGTCAATCTCTTCAGTATATCGTGGGCCAACCTGTGTTTTAGCCAGTTTGCTTGTTGCGTTAAAACTGTTATTGGTTCCTTCAAATTTATAGACCTTTGCAGTGCTTACTGCAGTAAGGCCGGTCACAATTAAAGGGTTGGCAGCATCGTAGGTAAGGGTGATGTCATCCTGGTTAAAGATGTATATTACATCCTCAATGCCTGAGGTAATGGGCGTATCTGCGCCAAGCGCAAAACCCGCGTTTATTTTATTGTAAATTGACATAGATTATTGTGGAATAATTGAATTAGTGAAAAGGATAAAGTGCAGGGATCAGGTCTTGTGTTGCAGCTGTCTTACTACTAAGCTGATAAGTAAAACAGCTCGTTAGCGAATTTAAAGCTTACCGCCGCTTTCATGCGGGCTTTCATGCGTACTACGTTATCGTTTGTATAAGGCTTCATATAAACGGTTGATAGTTCTGAGGCATCGCCCAACAAGTCCACACCAAGGAAAAGGTTTGATGAACGCGCGCCAAGAATGGTATTAGCCTGCCAGTGGTTCATTAGTTGCAACGGCAAACCCAGATAATCCATTTTCTTTTTATCAGTAAAGGCATTTAAAACGTTGGTAGCTTTATCTGCCTGTGCCTGGGCATAAGCATAACCTACATGCAAAGGTATCTGCAAATTAAAGTCATCCTGACTGCGGTCCGCAGGGTCAAGCTGTGCATAGATGCCGCTTAATACACCTAAAACGTTACTTGCATTGATATAGCTAACTGTAGCTGCCGTGGCAGTGCCGCTAAAAATGGCCGCTTTGCGGGTGTTGATCTCGTTATAATTACGCACCAGCTTAAAGGTTGTTGCACTGGCTACCTGTATAAAGTACGATTGCCCTGCTACATCTATACCGCTGCCGCCGTTGGTGGTGTCTTTGATACTGCCGGTTACGCCGGTTATGGTTACCACATCGCCATCTTTAAGGGTGCTGGTGCTACTTACGGTTACCACTCCTGATGCACTGATAGCGGTTGCAGCCATAGAGGTATCTGATTTGCCCAGTCCAGCTTTGTAAACGCCGCTTGCAGCCGCAATGGATGGTAACAGACCTGCAAACGGGGCAGTAAAGGCAGCTTCTTTAGTGGCGCCTTTTCCCAGCCAGTAAAGGCGTTCATTAGCTATCTGAATTTTGGTAAGGTAGCGCTGCACCATAAAGTCGCTTAGGTCAACTACGCCTTCATAGTCAAGAAAAGCGCCGGGCTTTAATTGCTGACTTTCCCATGATTGCACCAGTTTATCCCATTGTTCCTGCTTCATGAATTCGTAAACCACCGGGTCCAGGTAGCTTTCCACCTGTTGAGCGGTTGTGCTCTGATCTGCAAACATGCCAGATGGATTTTGCAATACCACATCGTCGTCTACATCAAGGATAACTTTGCGCGATTTTACGTCGTTAATAACGGTCAGCAGTCCACGCTTTACGGAGTCGGCCTCCAGCAGCGTGCTTGCCATGAAACCCGCCAGCGCTTCGCCGGCATAGGTGTTGTTTGTGAATGTAAATTGAGCCATTTTTTGTTTTAGAAGTATTAATTATGAAGTATCAAGTCACAGGTGGCAAGTATTCAAAAAAATGATTGTTTTGATACTTGGTACTGAGTACTTACTACTATTTCCCTACCGCCCTTTTAACCGCGTTTTGTGCAAGAGTGCTTTGAGGTGCAAAAAAGGGTTGAGTTTCTGTTTTTGCCTTGCTGCTGCGCTTAGAGCCCTGGGGCTTAAAGTCGCTTTTTATTTCATTCCTTATTTCTTCGTGTGTTTTATTAAGGCGTGCCTGGGCATGTTCCAATGCCGCTTTTGCTTCATTTAGTAAGGCGTTTTGCGCGTGCAAACGTGCTTTTATTTGCTTCAGCTTGTTTTGAACTTCTGCAGGCTTTTTAGATGGTTTGAATAGGGATATTGGCATGTCTTCTTCGCTTTCATCATCGTCGGCTATCTCAACCTGTGCAATCTTTTGTACTTTGCCGTCCTTAACACTCAATTGTTTCCCCTCCGCAGTAGTGTAAGTGTCGGTAACGGCGGGTTCGGTTAGTTCCTCATCCTGGTAAACATCGCAGCCCTCGGCCATCTCGCCGGCATGATGCAAAGTGCCTTTATCGGTAATTATCTGTTTGTTTACCACCCGCTTAAAAAAGTTCATGATCTTATCCAGAACCGAGGTGGTGCGTTCGATAAGTTCTCTGTTGTCCATGTTCATATTGCTTTTGTTTGTTAAGATTTTATTGATGCAGCGCTGGTAAACCGCCGGTGCTGTATCGGTGTATTTTTTGATGAGTGCGCTATTGATAATGGTTTGGCTGTAATCCTCGATCGTATCCACAAAGCCAAGATCGAGGGCCTGGTCGGCAGTCATCCAGGTAACGGAGTTGATCAGGCTGTTAACGGTAGCTTCATCCAGGCCGGATCTGTCCATATAGATCTGCGCCAGGCGCGACTGAACTACATTCAGCATCTGTACATCTTTCAAAAGCTCATCGGCATTGCCGCCGCTGCCTACCATGGGTTTGTGTATCATGAGCAAGGCATATTTGCTCATTACAATTTTGCTGCCTGCCATAGCTATTACCGACGCTGCCGACGCCGCTAAAGCGTCTATATAAGTGGTTACTACGCCCGGGTATTTCTTAAGTAGATCGTAAATGGCAATGGCATCAAAGGCCGAGCCACCTACAGAACTGATGTGCACCTCTACATCGGCACCGGCAGCTGCATCTAATTGGGTTTTAATGTAAGCGGATGACAGGCTGCCTGAGCCTATGCAATCCGTTTCGGTATCGTATAAATATATCTTCATTTGATGTGATTACTTAAAAGAGTAATGAATGCGGGATTCGTGAACCTTGCTGCTTGAAAAGGCTATTTTAGCCTTTTGATTTAAATGCCGATTGGCATAGTTTCAGTGAATTTGAACTCGAATTAAAAGAATTTGTGAATTCATCGAATTCGTAATCCTAAACTTATTTCGGGATCTTTAATGCCGACATGTGGGGTACTGAATCAAGTTCAGCATGACCTTGGTTGGTTAACACTACAAATATCGGTAGAATAATTCATTATGATGATGACAGAGGTTTGTCAGTGGATCAGAATTATAGAATTTATGAATTTTCAGGATGCTTACTTATAATTATGTTAATTCTCAAATTCTGTAAATCCTGATTCCGACCATTTGAACTATACAAATATCGGTAGAATAATTCGTTATGATGGTGACAGAGGTTTGTCAGTAAATCAGGATTTACAGAATTTAATAAATATTCAGGATGCTTACTTATAATTCTTTTAATTCTCAAATCCTGTAAATTCTGATTCCGACTACTCCGAAAAAGAATTCAAGGCCCGCCAGATGGTTCGCTCATCTTTATCAAATTTTAGCTCGGCCTCCAGCACCGCCTGGTTTTTGCTGATACCCCGTGTTTGTATCTGTGCGTTTACCCAAAGGTAAATTTCCCGGTAGGTGAATACTTTGGTAGTTATAAAACCGGCTTTGTACAGCGCTGTAAGTGCACCTTCGTCAAAAAGGTTATTAGCAAGTTGGATATTCATGATTTGGTATCAAGTAATTAGTATCAAGTATCAATAAATAGTAGTGAGAAAGCCATAGCATCAAGTGAGAGGGACTTTAACTACTTGCTACTAAAGGTTAACCCTGTTAACTGTTTGGGCAAGTATGCCCTGTTGGGTGTTTACGTCTTTAACGTCTACGTAAATAGGAGGAAAGTTATTGATCATTTGGTAGGCCAGCGTGTTTGCCAACTCCTTGGCATCATTAACAGGCTGATTGTAATAACGGTTAGCATTACCTCCATCAGTAAATATACCGCCTATAGCATAACCCCTGCCGGTATTAGGCACCGAGAAATCTCTGCCGCCATGTGCTACATTAATGGCACTCACCAGGTTACGTGCCCATGGGTTACGCATAGCTTCAGAAACTACTACAGCTTCGCCGCTTCGCAGGTATGCGTTGGTATCGTCTGTGCGACTGTAGCCAGTTAATACTGCGCCACGCCCGTCGGACACGAAGCGGCCACCCCTAGCAAATGCAGGTGGTTTTTGGGCTACAATGGTGGCTATCTGCATAGCGGTCGAAGCTATTATTCCCGGGATAACTAAAGGTGCTAATACACCCGTTTGTGCTGTAGCTTTAGTGACGGCCAGTGCGCCATTCACTACTGCCTGTAATACCGATGCACGCTGCTCAGCCTTAAAAGCCTTAACCTTTTCCTGGTTTTCTTTTTTCTGGTATTTATCTTCTATAGCCTTGCGCTGGCTCTCAGTTAGGTTTTTATTACTTAACTCGGTCGCTTTATCTTTTTCAAGACCTTTTATTTTGGCGTCGCTGGATTTTTGAATGTTACTGCCAATTATTGAAAATGCCTTATCTGCTACCTGCTTAGCCGTATTCAGCATAAACTCTTTGCGTTGCTGCTCATACTTTTTAGTCAGTTCACTTTGCTCTTGCTGGCTTTTTTCCTTTATCTCCTTTATTTTTTCCTCATTGCCTTGCGCCTGCAGTATTTCATAATTGTACTTATCCTCTATAAGCTTTTTTTCTGCCTCAAATTTTTTCCATGGGAGAATGGCTTTTTTAACATTGTTCTCGTCATATTTAAGCTTCCCTTCTGCCTCGGCAATATCTTTTAGATGCTTAACAGTAGCATCCATATTTTTTTCGGCAAAAGTTGTTAAACTGCTGCCAATACCCTGGTGGTATCTGTCCTGCAAAGCCTGGCTCTGTTTGTGGTATTCTGCCTGGCTGATCAATTTTTTGTTTAGCTGATCATCCAACAAAGAAACTTCATTATCATAGGCTTTTTTCTCATTTTCAAAGTGTTGGGCTATGGTTATAGATTGGGCTGCAAGTAAATCTTCGCTGTGGGTGTGATTGGGTTTAGGAGTAGGGCGTGGTGTGTATTGAGGTAAATTATTGGCTGGGGTAGGCAATGGGTATATACCTTTATATTTACTTTGTTGTTCTCTGGATTTGTTTATTGCTGCTGTCAATGCCTCGTTCCTTCTGTTAAGGATAGCTGTATCTGTATTTAAATCTGCAATTGATTTTTGTAAAACATTGCGTTCCCGAGTTAATCTATTAATTGTTGCAGGGTTAACCGTGTCTTTTGATTCTGTTCCGACAGTAAATGAACTGCCACCTAAAATTTGTGGTTTTTGTAAATTTTCATTTCGTTTTTGGGCTTCTTTTAACTCGTTTTCGCGCAATTCTAATTGTTTATTCAAGGTTTTAAGCCTATCCTCGTTTCCAAGTTTTCTTTTCTCATTATTAACGATTATATCTTCAGCTGCCCTGGCACGAGCCGATGCTATAATTGATTGCGTAAGTTCGTCGTAGGTTTTTTTTGCTTTCCCAGCTAATATTTCTTCAGTTGTTAAATTACTGAATGTATTTGGATACTGGTCTTTTAATTCATTCACTGCTTCTTTTCGGGCTAATAAAGATAGTGTTTGATTTTGGGTAGCATCATATATTAATTTCAAATGCACTAATTCTTGTTGCGCATTTTTATCGCCTTCTGATTTTGATTCGTTTAGTGCCTCTATTACAAGTTTGGTGTCTTTTAATTGTTTACCCAATGCTGTTAAAGTGGTTTGCCCCTTTACCATATCACTTATCCAGTCAATTATAACACCACTGTATGAGGCTAAAAGTGTAACTCCAAGAGACACCATTGAATTCAATGAAAATAAAGAGCCCGCTAATTCTTTTAAAATGCTCTTGGGCTTTTGTCCGTTTGCTGCTAATTCTTTGTTTTGCGCATTTAGTTTAATTATTTCATTTACAACTGCCGGCAATTTTTCTCCAACAGCTTGTAGCCCTGCTTTTATGCCATCGGCAAATTCTGGAAGTTTGCTGTTAAGACCAATTATCGAAGCCTTTAAATTATCGAGCGCTTCCTTATATTTTTTAGCTCTTTCAATATCATTGTCAAGTGGATTTGTATTCATAAATATGTTTATTATGTTATATGGAATAATAGTTTCAATTTAATTATTGGTATGCCAATTAAATTAGCATTTTTGAAGATAAACTTTATCACATGAGATATATTAAGCCACTTTCGGCTATTCTATTAATTACTACATTTTTTGGCTGTCAAAATCAATCTAAAGAGAAAGCGGTAAATGAAACTAAAAATGTTCAACCTCAAGAAACTTTAGATAGTTCTGATCCCCGTCCAAAAGATCAAACCTATTTTTTAAATAAAGTAAAGGCTGAATCTGATTATGACATTACATCAAATTCTATAAAAAAAGACGCGCATATTGAAGCTTTTAATAAGTATGCAAAAGATACTTTAAAAGAATTTAAAGACTGGCAATTTGTTGTAGATGAAGTAAATGATAATGATTATGAGGCAAATACTGTAAGCAAAATACTTGGGTTTAATGTTAATCCAATTTATAATTTAAAGTTGGTTGCCCCTATAAAGATTGATAATTCGGTTGATACGATAGCTATCGATAACAGAGTTGATTTTACATACACTATTCCGAAATCTCCTAAGGGAGCATCGCTTAAAAAGCAACTGATGGTTATAAAGGATTTAAATCAAGGAGATACAATAATTATCTCTGGAGCGGTGACACATCTTGATGATAAAGGAAAAATAAATTTTGCACCCTTTTATGATCAATATCTCCCATGGAATGTTGACCTGATCGTTAGTGAAATTCGCAAAAAGGCGAATCCTTCTGTAAAATAATCAGTAAAATGGTTGAGTTCACTAATAAATATATTAAGCAAGAATTATAGTCATAACATTATTACTACCCCAGTTTCACAAATTCTACCTTTACCGGCTGGCCTTTGCGCCAGCTGTCAATTTTGTTGATGTAATAGTAAGCGCTGTCCTGTTCCAGGTAGATAGGTATAAGCAGGTCCAGCTCTAATATATCGCGCGGTGTAAGTAAAAAATACCGCTCTACTTTTTTTGTTTGCTGCAATATCTTTTCCAGTTCGGGGTAGTATGCCTTTCGCAGGTCATCCCATAAAAGGCTATATTTTACGTTGCTTTTCCAGAAATATGGCACCGAGATCACATCGTTAATTACACGGCTATTTTGGCCGTCGGTAAAAGTTATTTTTTTGGGGTTGTCACCTTGGCTTAAATTAAATTGCTCATTTATCAGAATGCGGGGCTGGGTACCTGTATTAAAATCGGTATTGTCCGGGTCATCTTTGGTATCAACCTTTAAAATTTGCGCTATGCTTCCATTGAGATAAGGCCTGTTAAGGGTAGGGGCAAACTGGCTCTCAAAAAGGTCAGTGCTCAGCGGTAGGGTCTTATCAGCTATCCTGATCTCCGAGTTACCAAACTTTTGCGGAAAGATAGCCTCGTCCTCTTTATACAGCAACTTGTTTACCTGTGCGTAGCTGCCCAGTTGAAAGCTTATGGCCTTGCCATGGTCCAGGCATTTATGGGTCCAGTTAAGCGCACGCGGTATATTTTCAACAATATCCCTGAAGGATGAGAAGGTTACCATCCGCGTGGTATTATTGGTTTGGCAGATGATACCAAAACGCTGCAGGGTGTCTTTCAACAAATCTTTTTGCGTAATATCCGGGAATATGCGCTCGCATTGTACCTGCTGGCCGTACAAAACATCATGGTTATCGGCGGTGATGGTAAGCTCTGTATCGGTAGGCAAAATAAAGTAGCTACCAGTGTAACCTTTAAACAGGTAACTTATCATCAGTTGATGCCCGGGCTCAAGATATGCCTCTGCCGAAAGCGTGACCGGGTCATCATAATTTTTAAAGCCAAATGAGCTAAAGGGTGCAGTGGGCATCGGCGTGCCGTCTATCAGGTTAAACTCGTTAGAGGCCAGTTCCAGCTCGCCATGTACAGGGTCAGTTGATTTTATCAGTATCACCACGCTTGAGCTGTATTCACCGGGTTTTTTCATGTTCCCGTACACAAAAATCTGAGGGATCTTAAGCGAGATATTCACCTTTGTAACCGATGTTGCCGTGTAAATACCTGTTGATGGGTTGTAATTATTATCTTTATTTCTTACAACATTGTGAAACGGAATATTCCCTCTGTCCGGGTCTTTTATATTGGGATGTGTTTCTTTATAACTGTAACCTAAGGTTGCTGATACCCCTTGAGTGTCCGGCGATTTCTGATAATCGATACCATGCTCAAAGCTGTCATTAGCAAATTGCACGATCAGCTTATCATACATGGGCTGTTTAAGCAGAAATGATGATGGGTCTGTTTTATAACCGGCCAGCTTAACAAACATATCAATGGCGGTTTTAAGAAAAAAACCCGGGCGCATATACCTTACATCAATAACCGGGTTGGTAGCGTAGTCGGTACCGATCAATCCGTAATCAACCACCGGCCATATCCAGCCCTGCGTATTGCGCTGCGAATTAATGACGTTATCCAGACTCCACGGATGATTAAAATCCGCAAAAGCTTTTTTCTGGCCAATATCAGTGGTGCTATCGCCCATGTCGTAGATCTTCACATCAAGCGAGTCGAAAAAATCGACATTGCCGCTTAAAACGGTAATTGCTGCGGTATCATTTTCAACGCTGTTTAAAACCGCTATACCCGACGGGACAATCTCCAAACCATCTTGAATGATTTTTGCCTGATAATTATCATAAGGCAGGTTGGTGGTAAAAGCAATATCATCCGGGAAACCTAAAATCTGCCTGTTACGTTGCGTCAGCGGCAGCTTAAACTGGTTACTGGTGTTGCCCTGCTGATTTTTTACCTCGGCCAAGTTGTTGATCTGAAAAGTAAGGGCTACAGGATTATCATCACTAAGGTCAACCAACTGATCGTTTATATATAGTTGTAATTGGGTCATGGTTATCATAGGGTCATTAAGTCATTGGGTCATTAAGCTAACTGAGCCTATAATGACTCAATGACAGCAAAGCAAATGACCGCAATGACGTTGTATTACTTATTGCGCCTGGATATTTATTGCCGGCAGGTTGAACGTTATACTGAATGGCGCCTGCCCGTTACGGGTTTCATACTCGCTGTATGTAGCCGTATTGATTACTATCGTTTGCCATTTAACAGGGTTGCGGTTTACCAGCATCTGCACCTTTGGTGAGTATTTAATAGACTGCAACCCTTTTACATCATTTACAGAAAGATCTTCGGCCATTACCTTCATTTTTTGCCCGGCCGATTTGCTGATCACCTCATCAATCCCTTCCTGGTTCTGCCAGTCGCTAACGTAGTTTTTAATGATAACGGCGTTTTGCACGTCGAGGCTTATCTCCTGATTCATTACAAAGCGGTAGTAATTCCAGCTGCCGCTTAGGCCTATCCATCGCAGGTAAACCGACTGATCGTCCACTGCATCATCAATACGTATGGTTTGGGTTTGGGTGAGCGTATGCGTAATATCTTCGTCGTCATCATACTTTAAAACCACATTTATATAATAGGCATTGCCTGGAAACGGCCCTTCGATCAGTAAACGGTTTAAACCTAACTGCTGGGGGATGGGTATGGTGGTGCTCTGCCCGGCAATTATCATTTTGCCGCCATCGTTGTTCAGTAGCCACGATCCGTCATCGTTGAGCAGATAACCTGTTTGCAAACCGCCTGGCAATGCGTTGCGGTTAATATCAAGCAAGGTAAATTCGGCATACACATTTCGCCCTATCATATCCTCGCTATAAATAAAAGCTATGTCAAACGGATAACCATTGCTAAAGGCTGGTTCTTTAAAATCGGTTATCCATTTAGCTTTATCGGCACCGGCGGGCGTGCTTGCAAAAGGTACATAATCAGCAAGGTTACCGCCAAAGCGTTCGCCCAATTGTTTGGCAGCATAAATCACATAAAAAGGTTCTTCAATAACATGATATGCCGTTGTGAAACCTTCAGCCGTATCATTGTCCCATTTTTCGGCATAAGCTACTTTATAAGAAGCGCTAAGGTTAGCGTCCCTGAAATTTTGCAGTGCATAATCGCTTTCATCTGTAGGCCTTAACAGGCTTTGCAAAAAGTTAGAGATGTTGGCTTTGATAACGCCGGTATTATCCGGCCGGTTTTGCGATGTGATAGTGCTTTCCTGGCCAGTCAGCTGATCATCATAAGTAATTCGTGTAAGTAGTTTATAGTAAGGCTTCAATCGGTTGATATTAATGAAACCTGTTCCATTTCCCTTAAAAGGTGTATCTATTACCAACGTATAGTCTGAATACTTTGATAAAACCTTATAAGTACCTGTACAAATTTCTGTTGACAGGTATATCAGATCGCCTGCTAATACAGCAGATACATCTTTGTTGATGAACACACGCGTATTCCCATCAGCGGTATTCAGCTCCAAACGGGTAACATCAAAATCTTTTCGCTGATAAGTAAACACTACCGGGTTGAAAGCTGCATTCCAGCGTGAAATGTTATTGCCGGGTAAGGTTATTGCAGGGGCTGATTGTAACAGGCTGCTAAGCGTCGGAACAAAAACGTCCTGACTTTTAGCGTTATCAGCAGCATCAAAAACGGTTATGGTATAGTTCCCTCCGGTTAATTCAGTAAATACAGGTGATGCTGATGTTAATGTATCGTTCAGCTTATAAGTAAGCGGCAGATAATCAGATGTTGCATTAACGGTTATCCGGCCGTTTTTTGCACCCGGGGCAGATTCTGGTTGGTTAACCGTTATACTGATAATTTGCAGATGACTTTGCTGCGGTATGGGCTTAGGTGTATCAATACTGCCGCCGGTTAAGCTTTTAATATTGAAATTTTTATATGACGACGACGTTACAATATGGTTGCTGTTAAAAATAACGCGACTGACCTCGCCTTTATAAACAAGCTGGCGCATGCCGGATACTGTAACCTGGCGGGTGGTGATATTGCCACCATCATCAACAGTATAAGTAACGGTGCAATTGTTGCCGTCGGTAAGCTCACCGGTAAGTGGGTTAACTATAGCGATGAAAACTAATGCATAGGTGGACATGCTGCCATAGTCGTCTAAAATAGTAGCGGGCAGATGTTCTACCTCTATTCGGGCTGTTAAATTCATTATTTGTTATATTACAGGGACGGGTTAAAATATGCCGGGATACATGGTGTTTAGCGTAAGTGTTAAGCCAACTCCGGTTGTATTTACATCAAACTTATTGTATACGGGTACGCATTTGGCTTTTTCACCCGCCTTGACGCGGAAAAATCTCCCATCTTCGTCGCGGTAGTTTGCCGCCTTCACTATAAACTGGTTGGCCATCTTAAGTGCCTGCTGTACATAAATTTCGTTTTCGGCAGTGAACTGGCCAAACTCCGTTTTAAATAAAAACTCTATATACAGCGTAAATGAGTTGTTTACCGATCCGTTCACCTGCGGAGATATGGTTATTGGTTGCAAGGGATACAAGAATGCACACGGGAACAAAACATTGTCCGCGAGGGCATTCAATTCTTTTTCTGCACCGTACAAAAATGACGGGTTGCCATCAAGTGCTTGTGTTATGGTTTCTATCTGGTTGCGCATTGGCTAAAAATTACTGGTTATAATTACTGGAATTTGCTTGATTGTAAATTGTCGTTCAACGGCCTAAACTCATTTCCGGGCAAAAGAGAGGCTGAAACAAGTTCAGCATGACATGAGTTGTTTTTCACTGCCCACTGCCCACTGCTTATTGCGCTATTAGTTCGCTATAACGTTTTTGATATTGGGCTTCAGTTTTATTAAGGAGTAGTTTGGTAAGCACACGTTCATACGGCATGGCAAGTATCAGGCTCCATTTAGTGATATCGCCGCCTGCAAGTGCATTTACGGTGTTGATATATTTAAATTTTTCAAAGTTTTGAATACCCGACCGTTTTTCCAAAACGCTGACATCCGATGCCAGAAGGGTGTTTTCCGTTTCGATAAGTTGGGATAACGCATAAAAAAATGTTTGGCAATGGGCAGCGCCTCCGTTACCCGTAGTTGTTTGATGGTGTCCGTAAAATCAATGATGGCATACTCATCATAAGCTTTGCTGGTTGCACGGCAATAAAAGTAATGCGCAAGTATATCGCAGCAGGCGGTAAGCGATGGGTTAAAGTAATCCTGCCAGTTCTCCTGCCCGTAAATATCTATATGCCTGGCTATCTCCTCTGCAATTATATCGCGGGCAGCCATAAAGGCCCCGGCAGGTTCTACAGATAAATTGCGTATAACGTTTACTTTAACACTATCCTCCCCAATTTTCAGAGTGATATGTTTAGGTATATCGTCGCTGTTATACAAATTGCTTATCTGTCGTGAAAGGGCCATTATATTATCAGCAAATTCTAACAGATCATCACCATTTGCAATCTGCTGTAGCGTAGTAACAGGGATGCCTGATAAAATGCTTATAGCTTCCAGGTCGCTTAGATCTTTCTTTTCCTGCAGGGCTATCATCTGCCCGAGTGTTAATTCGCTTAACTGCGAGGGGATTTTTACCTGCAGCTTTCCGTTTGTGGTTTTTATCGTTTTTTGTATCATAAAAGATGACTGCCGGATAAACCGGCTACATAAAATGTGGAGGGACTATTGTAACTATTGCAATCAGGCTATGCCGATAATTTCCTCAAAAATGCCCCTGCCAGGCAGATCAGCTGTGACCGGCAACTTACTATGGCACTTTTTAAGCGACTGTATTTTAAGCTTGTTTAATGCAATGTACCGCAACGGGTCTATAAGGTGGTTATAAGCATCCACAGGCTGATTGATGGCTTTGCCGCTGTTATCGGTCTTCCATTTGTACTTACTCAACTCTTTACGAAGGTTTATGCTTCGGCGGGTAATATTGATGGTGTAGCGTTTTAAAATATCTATGGAGTTTTTTACACTATCGGCCCCTTTTTTTGCGGCATTAACCTGCCAACCCAGGCGTTTAAGCTCTTCTATGGATTTTGGCTCGGCACTATCCGCTATGATTTCCGTTGAGCGTCCAATGCCGGCGCTTTGCAGTTTTTTGGAGATATCCGCATTGGTAAGGCCGGTTTCGTAAAACATTTCATCTGCCCATAGCTCGCCATTTTGTTTATAGAGTAACAGGCAGCCGGTTTGGTCATTACTGAAGCCAAAATCAAGGCCTGCCGCTATCATTTTGGCGCCATTGGGTATGTCATCACATAAATGCCAGTTGTTAAAAACCAGTCCGCTTATTTTGCCTGTAAGCCCGCGTGCGTAAACCTTCCAAAGCTCAATATCTTCGTTTTTGAGCGCTTCAACCTTTTTGCGCATATTTTCATCGGCAAAAGGGTTATGCCGGTGATCGGATATCAACAAAAGAACATCCGGCTTACCTATTAACTTTTCGTGAGCCCAAAAACCGGTATTAGGGTTATAATCTATATAAATGCGTTTTCTTGTCCGGAGTGCAAGTTCATTGAATACTTCCCATTCAATTCCATTGGCTTCATTCACAAAAAGATAATCCCTTTTACCTGATTTCGCATCCTGCCCGTTACTATAGCTCTTGAATTCAATAATACTACCGTTATATAGCTCAAATATTCTGTCTGTTTTATTATAGGTCTTTATCAGGCGTTTTAATGTTTCCGATGAGGATTGTATACTTAAGGCATCGCGCAGGGCACCAGCTTTTAAATTAGGGATATCCTGGCCAACAACAGTTATTACCTGCTTTTCAGCTTTCGCTGCCAGGCAAAAGATTACCTGCAATATGGCAAATGTTTTGCCTGAACTGGTGCCGCCCTGATTAATGACAATATGCTGTTTGGCTTCATAATTATATTTAAACAATACGGAAGTTTGAGGGTACATAGGTTGGGTGTATGTGTTTATCAGATCATAGCTCCACGTCCTTTTCGTGTGTTGCTATTTTAGGGCCAGATGCGGTAACTTTTATATGTATCGTTGCAGGAAATGCTTTTTTCAAAGTATCGTCTGCCGGTTCTTTCCATCCAAGGCTTTTAAGGGCAAAAATGGCACCGGTGGCCGATTGTTGATGTAAACGCTTTTCATATTCGGCCTCAATCATTAAGCGCCCCATCTTTAACTGATTGCGAAACCTGCCATTGCGTTCGTAATGCTCAAACTGCTCCCGGCTATCAAAGCCTAAAAATAGGGCCAAACCAGCAAGAGTAGGAGGCTGGGGCTCGCGGTCCTGCTTATTTAAAGTTTTACCTCCTGTTTCTTTTGTATCTAATGATGAAATGGCCGGCGTGCCTTTAATGAAATCAAAATATTTTGCAATACGTACACCATATGGGCGAGTTTTTAATAAGGAAACCATAACTTAGGTATGTATTAAATGCCGAATGGCATATTTTCATACAAATATACGAAAAAATTTTATGAATTGCTAAAAATATTAGAAATTAATGCATGCAATAATATGGCGATCAAAAATGAAAATTTGATGAAAATTATTATTTTAGCTAAAACTTAAATCCCAACACGGTTGTTAAAACAGTAACGTTAAAAAATGTTAAAATGATGTGTTGTTAAGGGGCGTCAGGGAATAATTAAACAAAAAGTTTGTAGTTTTACGCATCTGTACCTATGTATTTGAAAAGGTTTACTCATTGGTGTGTTTTATTGGTAATGTTCCTAACGGTGCTTGCCACGTCGTGTCAGAAAGACACGGGTGAGCAGGCAGTTGAAAATAAAAAAGTTGCCATAAATGCAGATAGTGCTTTAAACTCAACTGCACCGAGCAATTTCCTGGCTACAGGAGGTATACTTACTTTAAAACTTGAGGATTCCGTTTATACTTTTGACGCAGCAAAAGACTCTGTCGCATTTGTTAACCTCAACATGGGCGATAATCGTTATTTTGGCATCACTGCTATAAATAAAGCTCATAATTTAAGTTTCGGTATCAGCTCTAAAGGCAGTGCCGGTGATAGCCTTACCAAGGCAATTGCAGGCGGGCAACTGCTTATTATTAATGATGCCATACACACCCAGCAGTATACGCTTACCCAATATGCAAAGCCTGGAGATGTAGGTAATATTAAACTTGTATCTTATCTAAAAAATGATACGCTTGCCCGGGGCAGCTTCTTTACCTTTTTATCAAAGGATGATGAAGCAAATGCACCATTTTATCGGGTTGAAGGGACATTTGAGCTGCAGATGAAACAACCCTGACACAGCTTCGTGTACTATTGACACGTTATTGTAAAAAACCGCTTACATTGCTTTTTTGGATGTTTTTGACGCAAAAAAACGCACTTTTTTTTGTACTTTTGTATAAAAAAGGAGATTAATGAAAGTATTTATTGGCGGCCTTCCGCTTGAGGTTAGTGAGGCCGAACTAAATGCAGTTTTTGAAGATTTTGGGCCTGTTAAATCGCTCAGGATCATTAAAGATCGCGAAACAAAAGAAAGCAGAGGCTTTGGTTTTGTTGAGATGGTTAATGAAGATGAAGCAAAAGAAGCCATCAGGTGTATGAATGGCCAAAGCTATTACGGCAAACGTATTACTGTAAATGTTGCTGAAGATAAAGGCCCCGGTTTTAACCGTGGAGGATTTAGCCGCAACTAAACCATATTTATTTGCAAAGATGAGCCGGAAAGTTTCCGGCTTTTTTTTTGCCCTTTGGGTATTAAATTATTTAGTTTCAAAGAAAAAATGTGCTTTGGTTTGTGGTATATCATTTTATTTATTAATCTTGTATAACCTGAATTACAATACAATTGCACTTTTTAGGAAAGATAAGTCGCCTTTGGACAGGCCTTACAGGAAACATATCCGATTTTTCATTAGAGGTAAGAATATTCCATTCTCTATGCCTGATCGCTATCGTTGCGCTGGCTTACAATGTTCCCTTTAATTATTTTATACATCTTCCGGTTGTTGCCCTCATCAGCTTTGTAACACTTGTGCTGTTCTCTGTGTTATACTACCTGTCCAGGTATAAGGGGTTAACCAAGAGTACTATTGTGATTTTTACAATCATTGGTAATCTGCTTTTTGCTGTTAATTTCTATCTCAACTCTGGTACGTTTGGCCCTACAGATCTATTAATGGGGCTTTGCATATTGCTTGTACTGTGTGTGGTGCCTAAAAATCAGCAAAGGTTTTGGATGGCAGTAAATATCACCATTATACTTACAGGACACTACATTGAGTATAATTACCCTCATTTAGTGCCTTATACCTACACTAACAGGCAAAGCCGCTATTGGGACCTTTCATCTGCCTACGCGGTGGTTATTATAGTTATTTATTATACTATTACGTATTTCAGGCAAAATTACAATAATGAAAAGCAATCGGCTGATGAAAAAGCGGCCGCCATTGAGCTGAAAAATCAACAGATAGTTAAACAAAACCGCGAGCTTGAACGCGTTGATTCTGAAAAAAATAAGCTGATGTCTATCATAGCGCATGACCTGCGCTCACCGTTGAGTAATATTCAGAATTATCTGGAATTGATTACCGAGTATGAGCTGGAAACACAAGAGCGCAAAATGGTTGAAGGCGACCTGCTGAAAGTTACGCGCCGCACACTGGACATGTTAAGCAAATTACTGATATGGTCTAAAGCGCAAATGGATGGGGTTAATGTCAAACTTGGATATATAAGGCTAAGGGATGCGCTGTACAGTACCGTTGAGCTTGAAAAAGCGATTGCGCTCAAAAAAGAGATCACTCTGTTTGCTGAATTGGACTGGGACATACGCATAATAGCTGATACAGATATGCTTCAACTGGTTATGCGCAACCTGATAAGTAATGCCATTAAATTTACACAGCGGGGTGGTAAGATAAGTTTTAAAGCAAAACAAATAGGTACCGAGTGCTGGCTGATAGTAAGGGATAACGGAATTGGCATGTCGGCAGATAAGCAGGCAGAACTTTTTTCGTTACATGCCGCCTCAACTGTTGGTACTCAAAACGAAAAGGGTGTAGGGCTCGGGCTGTTGCTATGTAAGGAATTTACAGAATTACAAGGTGGCAAGATATGGGTTGAAAGTACACCTAAAGAAGGAACCGCCTTTTTTGTATCTATGCCGGCGCAGGCTATGAGTTGAGTGGTACAGGAAGCCGGTTGGTTAGTGTTGCCGGTTGCGGGAAGCCGAATGCCGGAGCAAAGAGCAATTAGCTCGAAGCTGTAAGCAATAAATTTAAGCTAAGTTCTAAACGTGTCTTTCTCCTTGTACTTCGCAACCATATCCAGTAACCCGGACCCGACAGCCGCTCCTCGCCCCATTCAACCAGTAACATCAAAACATTATACTTTTTACCTTAAACTTCTTAATTTTGAATTATATGAGGCCAGGTGATAAAGTTGTTTGCATTAATGATAAGATAGATCCCGAAAAAAGCGAAGAAATAAGGCGCGATTTTGAGATATGGATCACCAGGGATAAAGAATATACCATACGCGAGATACTTGACAATAACGGAATTGTAACGGGCGTACTGCTGGAAGAGGTACATAACTTTCCTAAATTTTTCAAACTCATTAATCGTTTTCAGGAACCTGCATTTGCAATATGGCGTTTCAGAAAGCTTAACTATGCCAGCAGCCCGGCCGAAGCGCTGGACAAAGTTGAAGAGCTTGTTGAAGCGGATGAGCTTATTAAAACTAAGTGACCGGTGTAAAACCCGGCTTGAGAATATAAAGGCTATAAATATGTAACAAATGCTAAATGGCATACTTACATCCAGGCTTTGTTCATTTATACCTCTGTTTCCACCAACTGCGTTAGTACTGATTTAAGCATGGCCTCACGCGCCCATTGCTGCTCGGTTAATGATGCATCATGTTTATACCATTCAACAGGCTCGTTTATCTGGATGCGCGTTTTATAAACGTATTGCTTGTTAGGATGCAGTTTTTGCCCTTCGTAACTGTTAAGGTTTTCGGCCTTTATAAGTTTAGCAAAGTTTTTTACTGGGATATTTAATTGCAGGCAATCCTCGAGTGAGTTTTTGAAGTCCTGCTTGTCCTCCAGCCATAGTATTAATGTGTTTTCGGTTAATTCATGGTCGGCTATACAAATGCGACTGTAATTGTAATCTACCGTAATGATGAGCCACCATATCTGGTCGCGCAATTTTTGTGAAAGTTTTATCATCGTTGTAATTGTTTATTTATAATTATTATAGGAATGCTCAGCCGCCAACCTCTAATTTTGGTGCCCATCCCGGCATATACTTTTGTATGGCAGCTATTTCATTACGGTACTTGCTGCAGGCAGTTATATAGCCTTCGTAACGTTGCTGAAATTCTTTATTGGAAGGTATTGCTTTGCCTTGTTTATTTGTGATGCGCAGTGCAGAGTAAGCGATATGCATTTATAAGGTTTTTAAGTTTTTACTGTTTTTATATTCCTTTTATAATAAAGTTATTTCTGTATCGTATAATGTTAAGTGTTGATAATTTAAAATAATGCAGTAACTTAGCCATTATTGAATAACAAATATAAAGAATTATCTTTATATTAATAAAGAAATATCTGTAATTTTTTTTATTTAGATGGAAGACTTGACAAAACCCAATAAAATCAAAATTGTACGTCCTGAAACACTGGAGTTTATAATTTTATATAATCAGTTGCGTGGTCGTGCTTTTATTAACAATACGGAATTAGCCGAGGCGTTGGGTTTTAATTCCGCAAGTTCAATAACCGAAATTATTAAAAGCAGGCAAAATATAGATCCGGAAAAATTAAAGGTTTTTAAAGAAAAGTATGCAGAGTTTTTAGGGGTACGGAAAATTATGGAAAAATCTGTAAATATTCGTACAGAAGAAGGGATACCCATGTATGAAGTTACTGCTACAGCATCAGGTGTAGAGGTTTACAATGATATTAATGATGCGCAGCCGGTGGGCCGCATGAATTTTCCGGGGATTGAGGAATGCGATTTTGCACTGCCTGTATGGGGGCACTCTATGTATCCGTATCTGGAAAACGGTTGTTGGGTGGCGCTTAAAATCATTAATGATAAAAAAATACTGCCTGGCGAGGTTTATTACATAGAATGGGGCGACTACCGCATGTATAAACGCCTGCTGGCCAGCGATAATCCTGAGGAGGTAATAGCCCACTCAGATAATGTAACCGAAATGATTGGCGGCAGGTTAAAATATGCGCCTTTTCCTATCCGGATAGATGAAATTAAAAAACTCTGCCTGGTTAAGGATATCCATAAAAAACATAACCATTGATAGATGTGCAGATTTTAAATGTGAAGATTACATCATGATTTTTCTAATTTGAAATCTGCACATCTGTAATTTGCACATTCTTAAACAAATTCTGATTCTGACACCAATGAACATCCGCCTTGCTACTCTAACTGATATTCCTAAAATCATGCTGCTGATAAAAGAAGTTGTACCTATCATGCGCGAAAGCGGCAATCTGCAGTGGGACGATACTTACCCTAATCCTGCAGTTTTTGAAAACGATATCGCACTTGGGCAGCTATGGGTAGCTGAAGTCAACAGCCACATAGCTGGTGTAAGCGCCATAACTACCGAGCAGTACCCAGAATATGCTGAGGTTGGCCTTGATATTAATGAGGTAGCTGTGGTTACTCACCGCCTGGCTGTTAGTCCGCGGTTTAGAGGGCAGGGTATTGCAGCTGCCCTGATGCTGCAGGCAGAGGAGGTGGCAAGGCAATTGCAAATAGATGTATTGCGTGTTGATACAAACACCCAAAACCTGGCCACACAAAAACTCTTTCCTAAAATGGGTTATGAGTTTAAAGGAGAAATGAATCTAAAATTCAGGCCGGGGCTAAAATTTGTATGCTTTGAAAAGCGCCTGCCTACTCAAAATATAAGCTGAACATTAATGTGCGTAAGCCAAGCTTGCTTAAAGGATTGGCGTAAGGGGTATCCTCTTTAAGCAGCATATTGGTAAAGGAGTTAGACAGTTTGATCTCCGGTGAGAGCTTAAAAAACTCAAAGTAGATGTCAAAGCCAAAGCCAGCCTCGTAGGACGCATAACTTTTAACATTTCTTAGCAGGCGTTCGGTAGGAGCAATATTTTCGCCGTTATTTTTTTTTGAGCCAATACTGTTGGAGTATTTTAAGCCGCCGATAAGATATGCCCGCATATTGCCTATCCTGTCCGACTTAAGCTTTAACTGCAGCGGGAAATCAACTGTTGTGGTTTGTACCGATTTAGTAATATCCTGTGATTCGTCCTCGTAAGTATAAATAACCTTCCTGTCTGCAAACAACAAGGCCGGGGTTACCCTTGCTTCCAGGTGCTCTGTTAATCGGTAACGTGTCAGAAAGCCAACAGCGAAGCCCGGCGAAGAAGGCGATGATATACTTTTCCCAAAACTGGTTGCATAGTCATTGGTTTGCGTATCAAAATAGGGGGTGCGCCAGTTAGGGTTTTTTACTACATCATAGTGGCTTTGTACGTATGAGAACAAAAAACCAAAGCTCAGGTCGTTTTGATCGGCACCACCGCCCCATGCCTGGCCAAACAGAAGGTTGCTGCTGCATAATAAAAGTATCAAGACAAGGTAGCGAAGTTTATTCATTTGATACCTGTATAAATGGAACAGATACCAAACGCTAAAGGACGGCTTTTGGTATGTTTAAAACCTGCCTTTTGCATTATAGCGGTAAAATTTGGGCCATCCGGAAATGCAGCGACCGACTCTGGCAGGTAAGAATATGCCCTTGCATCCTTAGAAAAAAGTTTTCCGATAAAAGGTGTTATATAGTTGAAATAAAAGTTATACAACTGTTTTACCGGGAATGCCTTAGGCTTTGAAAACTCCAGTACCACAGCTTTGCCCCCGGGTTTTAAAACACGCTGAATATCGGTAAGGCCTTTTTGCAGGTCTTCAAAATTACGTACACCATAAGCCACAGTAACCGCATCAAATACTTCAGCTTCAAACGGTAATTTTTCCGAGTCGCCCACTTTTACTTCAAACTTACTGCCCAGGCCACGTTTGGCTATTTTTTGCTTCGCGATATCCAGCATGCCTTGTGATATGTCTACGCCAATAATTTTTTCCGGTTTAAGCATTTTAAGCGCTTCAAAGGCAAAGTCGCCGGTGCCCGTGGCTACGTCCAGGATTAGTTTGGGCTGATCTTTCTTTAATTCATTGATGGCCTTTTTCCGCCAGATGATATCAATGCCCAGCGACATAAAATGGTTCAGGAAGTCGTAAGTTTTAGAGATGTTGTTAAACATATCGGCCACCTGTTCTTTTTTGGTAGCCTGTTGGTTCTGGTATGGTGTTACGCTTTTGCTCATGAGTATGCGGCAAAGATAGGCGTTTTGTTTGATGACTTGGTATTCAAAAAATTAGTATAATTAATCTGATTTTGGAATTATAAGTTCAGATAACCTGATTTTAATAACAGTATTGACATCTGATATAAAACTTCTATCTTCACTTTTCATCATCTCATCAAACTATACTAAACCATGAAAGAAAACGCTGAAGCATCTCGCAGGGGCTTTATCAAAAAATTGGCTACTACTGCAGCCGCCGTTACCGCCGGAAACAGCCTGATAGCTGCCGATAAGAACAGTTTTTACTATCTTAAACAAAAGTATAATCAGTATGGCCCTAATGACCAGGTAAATATTGCTTTGATAGGCGCCGGAGGTATGGGCACACAAGATACCATTGTTGCGCTGCAGGTGCCGGGAGTAAAATTGGTTGCCGTTTGCGATTTGTATGATGGCCGCTTAAAAGACGCCAAAACCCGTTGGGGCAGCGATATATTCACTACAAAGATCTACAAGGAAATATTAAACCGCAAAGACGTGGATGCAGTGATCATCGCCACGCCAGACCATTGGCACCAGCAAATTTCTGTTGATGCCATGCATGCCGGCAAACATGTTTACTGTGAAAAGCCGATGGTGCATTCTGTGGATGAGGGCCCGGCTGTAATAAAAGCACAAAAGGAAACCGGCAAGATATTCCAGGTGGGCAGCCAGGGAGTATCGTCCTTAGGTAACGAGAAAGCGCATGAACTACTCAAAAGCGGCGCTATTGGCGAATTGAATTATGCCGAAGGCTTTTGGGCGCGCAGGGCACCCATAGAGGTTTGGCAATACCCCATACCTGATGATGCCTCGCCGCAAACTGTTGATTGGGAAACGTATGTAAGCAATACAAAAAAGCGCCCGTACGATTCTAAAAGGTTTTTCCGCTGGAGAAATTATACCGACTATGGTACGGGCATGGCGGGCGACTTATTTGTACACCTTTTTAGCAGCCTGCATTTTATAACCGATTCAATGGGCCCCAACAAGATATATGCCTCCGGCGGGTTACGCTACTGGAACGATGGCCGTGAGGTGCCTGATGTGTTATTAGGTACTTTTGATTATGGTAAATCAGCCGCGCATCCTGCGTTCAACCTATCTCTGCGCTGTAACTTTGTAGATGGCACCAGCGGCACTACTTATCTTAAACTGGTGGGCAGCGAAGGCTCGATGGATATTACCTGGGATAGCGTGGTATTGAAAAGAAACAAAACGATCGCTTCGGATGATCCGTTTTACATCGAAAAATTAAGAAAGGCCGGGCAGTCAGACAGCGGTCGCAAGCAAATTTTGCCACCCGATGAAATAACCTACTCAGCCGAAAAGGGATACAAGGGCGGCCCTTACGATCACATGAACAACTGGATAACTGCCATACGTAATAACGGAAAGGTCACCGAGGATGCTATCTTTGGCTACCGCGCCGCGGCTCCGGCCTTACTATGTAATGATAGCTACTACAAAAACAGCCCGATGTTTTGGGACCCTGAAAAAATGAAAGTGACCAAAAATAGTTAATATGAAAAAGCATTTTGCGGTTTTATGTATAGCAGTAGCTATGTGTGCCGGTAGCACACATAGTTTTGCCCAAAGTAAAAATGGAGGTTGGGTAAGTTTATTTAATGGTAGAGATTTAAAAGGCTGGCATAGCTTTAACAAAACAGGGCCGGTTAAAAACTGGGAAATTGAAAACGGTGCCTTAGTTTGCCTGGGTGCTGTAAAAGGAACCGATACCGGTGGCGATATTGTAACCGATAAACAGTACGATAATTTTGAACTGACCTGGGAGTGGAAGATAGACAAAGGCAGCAACAGCGGCGTATTATACCATGTGGTTGAATCGCCAAAGTATGAGGCCACTTATGTTACCGGGCCCGAGTACCAGATTATTGATGACATAGGCTGGGTGCCAGATAAGCTGGAAGACTGGCAAAAAACCGGCGCTGATTACGCTATGCACGTAGCCAACGGCAACAAAAAAATAATGCCGGTGGGGCAGTGGAACACCAGTCGAATTATATTTAACAACGGCCATGTGGAGCATTGGCTTAACGGCAAAAAGATAGTTGAGTTTACCGCCTGGGATGCCGACTGGAACAAGCGCAAAGCCGAAGGAAAATGGAAGGATCACCCGGAATACGGAATGGCCAAAACAGGCCACATTGCCCTGCAGGATCATGGGCACAAGGCGTATTATAAAAATATCAGGATAAGGCAGTTGTAAATAAAAAAAGGGTTTGATTTTAAAAAATCAATTGACATAACCTGTCATCCCGAATTTATTTCAGGATCTTAACAACAAGCCGTGCAGGTCAGGTGCTGAAAAAAGTTCAGTATGGCAAAATATTTAATGATAAGAGGCCCGTTACTCAACGGGCCTCTTATCATTAATAAAACTTTGGCAGTGGGTTCAGTTTGGTGTTTTGCCTTTGGTGCCAGTAAGGGTAAATAGGGTCGCGGTCGCTGGCTGCGTCGAGCTTTTTCACCTGTTCGGTAGTAAGGTTCCAGCCTACTGCGCCAAGGTTTTGTTTAAGTTGTTCCTCATTCCGGGCGCCTATAATGATATTGTCTATAGTAGGGCGTTGCAGCAACCAGTTAATGGAAACCTGTGCTACGCTTTTTCCGGTTTCTTCAGCCACTTCGTCTAATGCATCTACAATCTTATAAAGCCGCTCAAAATCGGTTTCAGGCCCGTGGCTGCCACCCTGTGCGCGGCGGTTATCCTGCGGGACAGGCTGGCCCCTGCGAAATTTTCCGCCTAATTGCCCTGATGCCAGCGGGCTCCATACAATAGTGCTTACCTTTTGGTCGATACCAAGCGGCATCAGTTCCCATTCAAACTCACGATCAAGCAATGAATAGTACGCCTGATGAGCAATGTATTTGGACCAGCCGTAACGCTCCGCTATTGAAAGAGATTTCATCAGGTGCCATCCCGAAAAGTTTGAACAGGCGATATACCTGATCTTTCCGGCTGATATCAGGTCGTCAAGTGTACGCAGCGTTTCCTCAATAGGAGTGTTACCGTCAAAACCGTGCAGGTGAAAAATATCAATATAATCTGTTTGCAAGCGGCGAAGGCTGGCTTCTACCGAGTTAATCAGGTGAAACCTCGACGAGCCGAAGTCGTTCGGGCCATCGCCCATGGTAAAGGTGGCTTTTGTAGAAATAAGCACGCGGTCGCGCAGGCCCTCAAGTGCTTTCCCTAAAATTTCCTCAGATGTGCCGCGGGAGTAAACGTTAGCGGTATCAAAAAAGTTAACGCCGGCATCTAAACACAAATGCACCAATTTTTTTGCGTCGTCTAACTGGGTGTTGCCCCAGGCTTTAAAAAAATCTCCCTGACCGCCAAAAGTTGCCGTCCCGAAACTAAGTACCGGGACATGAAGCCCCGAACCTCCTAATTGTCTGTATTCCATGGTAAGTGAATTTAAAATAAAGCCGGTTCTGTTGCCGGATAAGTCCAAATCTCGCAGATAACTATCAGGATAGTATCATGCCAATAACATAAAGTAAATTAACTAACAGATGGTTTTATTTTTTCTGCAAACACCAGGTGGTCATACAACGCAGGTTTTGTACGTTGGTGGTTTTTATAGGTTCGTGCAGCCGGGCATTAAGGCTTTCGGTATACTCCAGCAGCAATTGCTGATTCACCAGGAAACGTTCGCTGCCATCGGGTAACAGATAACGACCGTTGCCCAGGCTATGTACCAGCGATTCAATGCCTATATCAGATGCAAGCCTTGCAAATAAGTAGCCGCCAGGTTTCAGCACCCGCCACATGGAGCGGAGCATGTCGTCAAAATGGTCATGACTATGAGCAAAGTGCAACACTGCGCTGCTGATCACCAGGTCGAAATAATTATCAACAAAAGGCAGATTTTCGGCCGTAGCTACCACAAAGTTTTCCTGAGCGTTAGCATCGCTGAGCGTTTGCGATAGTTGCTTTACTGCCGACACCGCATTTGGGTTAGGGTCAATACCGTATACCTCATATCCGTTTCTTAAAAAATAATTAAGGTTACGCCCGCCACCGCAGCCTGCATCGAGCACCTTTTTGCAGTTATCATAAGTGCCTTTAAGCAACTGATCAAACAGGTAGATATCTATATTTCCGTAAAGTTGCTGTAGTTGGTTTTGCATAGATCAAAGTTAAAAAATAAGCCTTTTGGTAATATTTATTGACAGTATGAAAATAATATGCCTAATTTGAGTATAAACAGACAGCTTACTATGTTAACAGATACTTTAAAAATACTTTTTTTCAGAGACCTTAATAAATTAAAACAGGAGCTTGAACTTTATAAAAGCGAAGCTAACATCTGGCGCATCAGCGGTGATATCCTAAATTCTGCAGGAAACCTCATACTCCATTTAATAGGTAACCTGAATACCTATATTGGTGCTGTACTGGGTAACACCGGTTATGTAAGAAACAGGCCCGAAGAATTTTCACTCAAAAACGTTTCCAGGCAGGAAATGATTGATAAGATTGAGCGCACCATCCAAATGCTTGGGGATGTGCTCGATTCGCTCACCGAAGATCAGCTGCAAAGTGAGTATCCGCAGGAAGTTAATGATAGCAAAGTGCTGACCGAATACTTCCTTGTTCACCTCGCAACACACTTAAGCTATCATTTAGGGCAGTTAAATTATCATAGACGGTTGCTGGACGATTGATATTTTGGCGACGCTTAAGTAAAGTTTAAACCTGATGGCAAAGTGTTGATAATTTACGTTTTATGGTATGCCAAACTATACTTACCTTAAAAAGACAAATAAAGTCAACATAAAAACATAATTTCGTTGCCGATAGTTACTCATACTATGGCAAAAATAGCATTAATAACAGGCGCAACCGCTGGTATCGGCGAGGCTTGCGCGCATACCTTTGCCCGCGAGGGTTATGATCTGATCCTGACCGGCCGCCGTATGGACCGCCTTGATACGCTGGCTCAAAAACTTAATGATAAATATAATATTGAAGTTGCGGTATCATCTTTCGATGTGCGTAACCGCGACGAAGTTATCCGGAGCCTGGATGGTTTGCCATCGCAATGGCGCCAGGTAGATGTGCTGGTGAACAACGCCGGCCTGAGCCAGGGTTTAGATCCTGTAAACGAGGGAAATATTGACGACTGGGATACCATGATTGATACCAATATCAAAGGCTTGCTTTACGTAAGCCGTATAGTATCAAACTGGATGATCAAAAATGGCCGGGGCCATATCATCAACATCGGGTCGATAGCCGGTAAGGAAGTTTATGCTAATGGCAATGTTTATTGTGCTACCAAGCATGCGGTTGACGCGCTGAATAAAGGGATGCGTATCGATCTGTTATCGCACGGCATAAAAGTAACGGCAGTACATCCAGGAGCTGTTGAGACCGAGTTTTCTGAGGTGCGCTTCAAAGGCGACAAAGACCGGGCTAAGAAAGTATATGAAGGCTTTGAGCCACTGGTAGCCAATGATATTGCAGAAACCATCTGGTTTGTGGCATCAAGGCCTGCACATGTAAATATTAATGATATTGTGGTAATGCCAACAGCGCAATCGGGCGCGACAAATATATTCAGAAGTAAGTAAGTCGGACGTCTGTAGTCCGAAAGTCTGAAGAGTAAAGTCAGAGTTTCAGGTTGCAGCTTCCTTTTTAATAATAAAAATTAATTTCCGGACGCCCACTTATCGGGCTTCCGGAACAAAAACAAACAACCATGTCACTTATAGCACAAATAGATCAGGATATCAAACAGGCCATGTTAAGCAAACAGGCCGACCGACTGCGCGGGTTGCGGGCTATTAAATCGGCTTTGCTTTTAGCTAAAACAGAAAAAGGCGCTGCCGAAGAACTTACTCAGGAAGCGGAGATTAAGGTATTGCAAAAGCTGATAAAACAGCGCAAAGAGTCGGCAGATATTTACAAAGCGCAGGGCCGCGAAGATCTGTATGATATAGAAATGGCCGAGATGTATGTAATAGAGCCATACCTGCCCCAGCAAATGAGCCGGTTTGAGATTGAAGGATACATACAAGAGGTGATTGAGCGGCTTGGAGTTACATCGGTAAAAGAGATGGGCAGGGTAATGGGTGTTGCTAATAAAGAGCTTGCCGGCCGTGCGGATGGTAAAACCGTATCAGAAGTGGTTAAACAACTTTTAGGTTAATTACAACGTAATATATATTTATACAAAAGCTGTGAAACTGTTTATATAATTATAATTTTACAAAAATCAGGGGCTTTATTAAGTATAATTCCTGAGAACTGATCACAGCAAAACTTACATACAACTATATGGACCTGGTACTTAAAGAAGAACATGGATTTAGCTACATAGAAGAAGGCGAAGGTGAGCCCCTTTTGCTTTTACATGGATTGATGGGCGCTTTAAGTAACTGGCAGGATGTGGTTAATGAATTTAGTAAAGAGTACAAGGTGCTGATACCTATGCTGCCCATATATGACCTGCCATTGCTTACAACAGGGGTGAGGGCCTTGTCGAAATTTGTACATAAGTTTATCAAATTTAAAAAGCTGCAAAACGTGGTGCTGCTGGGCAACTCGCTTGGCGGTCACGTTGGGTTGATATATGTGCTGGCGCATCCGGGTTACGTAAAGGCGCTGGTGCTTACCGGCAGCTCTGGTTTGTATGAAAACGCTTTTGGCGGATCTTTTCCAAGGCGTGAGAGTAAGGATTTTGTTAGAGAAAAAGTGCAATTTACTTTTTACGACCCGGCAACAGCCACGGATGAACTGGTAGAAGAAGTTTTCCAGACAATTAATGACCGGCCAAAGGTGATACGCATTTTAGCTATGGCAAAATCGGCTATAAGGCACAATATGAAAAACGAGCTGCGTAAAATAACTATGCCGGTGGCATTGATATGGGGCCGCAATGATAAAATTACCCCGCCAGAGGTTGCTGTAGAGTTTAACGAGCTCATGCCAAACTCCGAGCTGCACTGGATAGATAAATGCGGGCATGCCCCGATGATGGAACGCCCCGTAGAGTTTAATACTTATCTTAAAGGTTTTTTGGATAAATTAAAAAAATAATATGCTTGCAATTGAGTTGATAGCAGACACGATACCGCCGGTGAATACCTCTGATAGTATACAGAAGGTGTTTGACCGTATGGCTGAGTTTCGCGTTCGCCATCTGCCGATTGTTAACGAGGAGCAATTTCTGGGCCTGATAAGTGACGATGACCTGATAGAAGAGCCGGATTATAATACCCCCATCGGTGCGCTGGCATTATCGCTGATTAACCCTTATGTGGTGGAGCAGCAGCATGTGTATGATGTTATAAGGCTGTTTTATGAGCAGCAGTTAACCGTGGTGCCGGTGCTCAATCAAAAAAAGGATTACCAGGGCCTTATCAGCATAAACGGACTGGCGGAGTATTTTGCCAAGCTTACATCAGTATCTGAACCGGGTGGCATTATTGTGCTGGAGGTTGATAGCAAGAACAATTCGCTGGCCCACATGTCGCAGGTTGTTGAGTCGGACAATGCACAGATACTAAGTTCATACACACGTACCTTCCCCGATTCGACACGGATGGAGGTTACACTTAAAGTAAACAAGCAGGACATATCTAACATACTTGCTACTTTTTTGCGCTACAGCTACGAAGTTAAAGCTACCTTCAATTTTACCGACAATAACAATAATTCGATGGATAGGTACGATTCGTTGATGAATTACCTGAATTTATAACCGCATCTTTTTAAATGAAAATAGCAGTTTACGGCAGGCAGTTTAACGATCCATCGGTATTTCCGTACATACGGCAGGTGTTTGAAAGTTTGCTGCAGCACAACGTAGAGATCTGTATCCATCCCCTGTTAAAAGAAACTTTGCAGGGTAATGTAGATACATCGGCGTTTGATACGTTAAATTGTAATGCCTCTATCACTAATCAGGTGGACGTATTTCTGACACTTGGAGGCGACGGTACCCTGCTGGACATGGTGACGGTCATCCGCGATTCTGAGGTGCCGGTTATTGGGATAAACTTTGGCCGGCTGGGTTTTTTGGCCAGCATCAATAAAAGCGATATAGCCGCTGCTATACATGCAGTTGTTAACAGGGAGTTTACGCTTGATAGCCGCGAACTGCTTGTAATTGAGTCTGAGCAGCATATATTCGGCGAAAATAATTTTGCGCTGAACGACGTAACTATCCACAAACGCGACGACTCGGCTATGATCACCTCGCATGTGGCGCTTAATGGCGAGTTTCTAAACTCTTACTGGGGCGATGGTATCATTATTTCTACGTCAACGGGTTCTACGGCATATTCCCTGAGCTGCAACGGGCCTATTATCTTTCCGCAGTCTAACAGTATTGCCTTGACACCGGTAGCGCCTCATAACCTGAATGTTAGGCCGATAGTATTGCCCGATACCAGCATATTAACCGTTGATGTTGATTACCGCGGGAATAACTATATCGTATCTTGCGACAGCCGTACAGTTATTGTAGACAAGCCCATGCAGTTTAAAGTTTATAAGGCTGGGTTCAAGCTTAATTTACTACGTTTAAATAATGAAAGCTACTTATCTACGTTAAGGAAAAAACTGTTATGGGGATTGGATGCCCGTAATTACTAAATCGCCCTTAATGCCTAAATATTTTACCGTTATAATTTTACTGTTTATCACTGTGAACGTACAGGCCCAAACCTGGGAGGTTGGTGGCATGCTTGGTGCTGCGGGTTATATTGGCGATTTAAATACCAATAACCCCTTTAAACCAAGTGGTCCGCAGGGTGGCCTTTTTGTCAAGTATAATTTTAATCGCTATCTGGCCGCAAGGCTCAACGTTGCCATTGGGCAGATAAGCGGTGCTGATAGTACATCAAATATTCAGCAGTTTCGTGAGCGCAACTTAAGTTTTAAAGATCAGCTGCGCGAAGTTAGCCTGATGGCCGAGTTTAATTTTATGAGCTACATACCTGATGCCGGCAAAAATAAGTATACGCCCTATGTGTTTTTAGGCGGCGGCATCAGCTCTTTTGCCCCAAGGGCTGTATATAATGGCGAAGTTTACGGCCTGCGGCAGCTACGCACAGAGGGGCAGGGTAGTGAGTACGCCCAAACGGCTATTGTTATACCTTTTGGTGCGGGATTTAAATATAATATCGGCGGAAAATGGACCTTAGGCGCAGAAGTTGGATACCGCCTTACCAATACCGATTACCTTGATGATGTAAGCGACAAGTATGCAGCAGTTACTAATTTGCCCAGTGAGCTGGCTATAAGGTTGGCAGACCGGTCTGGCGAAGTAAATGGTGGAATAAACATAGGTACACCTGGTACCCAACGCGGAGATTTGAAATCTAAGGACTTGTATTGGTTTGCAGGTCTTACCCTTTCTTTTACTTTTGTTACTTCAAAATGTTATTATTAAAAATAATATACTGAATTTAAATATAAAACAAAATATTGTTTTGTTTTATAAAACATTATCGTAATTTTAATCGTATAATAACTAACAATCAGTTATTAACTTTTAAAATTACTAACATGGCCGAATTAAATTCAACTCCTGAAAAAAGCGGCACCAAAACCCGCTCAAAAAAAGCAGCCTTAAAAGTAGATCTTACTGCAATGGTCGATCTGGCTTTTTTGCTCATTACCTTTTTTATGCTTACCACTACGCTTAGTAAACCTAAAGCCATGAACCTGGCTATGCCAGTAGGTTCAAGTAATGCGGTGCCACAATCGCGAACCATGACTATATGTCTTGGGAAAAATAACCAGGCCGTATGGTACCTGGGCGAGCTTAAAAAGCCGGTAATAGGAGCAACCATAACTAATTACAGCAAAAGCGGCCTGCGACGGGTAATGGCGCAAATGCGTAAAAAAGTTTTACAAACCACCGGCAAGAGTATGATAGTGGTTATTAAACCTGCAGAAACATCGGTTTATGAAAACCTGGTAAATACGCTTGATGAGATGAATATAAACGGTATTGATCAATATGCTATTGCTAACATAGATAAAGCGGACATAGAGATGTTGAAAACCATGCGCGCTTTTTAGATAACTATGAAAACACGTAGGAATAAGGTGAGATGCCTGACAGTCTTAACGTTACCTTCCTAATATGCGGCATTGGCAGATTGCGGGTAGTAAAGGCACTGCAACAGCACGGTCTTTCAAAGCAAGCTTGCGCAGCCGCGAGTTTATTATTAATAAGTTATTGTTTTTAAGGTATTAATGAGCTCGCTATCGCTCGGTTCTTTGGTTCATTTCTTTTTTGCGGAAAAAAAGAAATGAACATCCACTGGCATAAACAACAGCTCAGCCATTCCTAACGAAGAACAAGAGAAAAGATGCTACAACGCCAGCACTTAATAAAGTTAATTCACCAAGCGCTGTCACTTAAAATCAATATTACCTTTTTTATATCTCACACCAAATTTACACTGATAGTAAATGCATAATGCGATAAGTGCATTTATTTCTTTTTTAAAGCATACTAAAATAATACAAACTAAGTTTTACCTTTGTCACCTGAAAAAAAAATAGCATAAGTAGTTGAGGGCTTTGCCAAAAACAAAATCACAAAATAAACAAAGCAAAGGTGCAACAGCTAAATTACGGCTGTTAAAACCGTAGGGCACATGAGTTATAAAGACCAGATAGATCTGCAAAAGTTACCCCGTCACATAGCTGTTATAATGGATGGCAATGGCCGTTGGGCAAAAGGCAAAGGCAAATTAAGGGTGTTTGGCCATCATAATGGTGTGCTTTCTGTACGTGATGTGGTCGAGGGCGCAGGCGAATTGGGTATTGAGTACCTAACCCTTTATACTTTTAGCGCAGAAAACTGGAACCGCCCCAAGTTAGAGGTCACAGCTATAATGGAGTTGCTTATTGGTACGCTTAACAAAGAGATCAATAAGCTGATGAAAAACAATGTACGGCTAAATGCCATCGGCGATCTTAACAAGTTACCGGGTAAGTGCCACAAGGAGTTACTTACGGCGATTGAGCGTACATCTGCAAATACGGGCATGGTACTTACATTGGCATTGAGTTACAGCTCACGCGATGAGATTGTACATGCTGCAAGGCAACTGGCCGGGCAGGTGCAAAAAGGCAGTTTACAACCTGCTGATATTAATGAACAAATGTTTGAAGATAATTTATACACTAACGGTATGCCTAATCCCGAACTGCTTATCAGGACGAGTGGTGAATACCGGATAAGTAATTATTTACTTTGGCAAATTGCCTATGCCGAGTTATACTTCACAACCAAGTTATGGCCCGATTTTCGGCGCGAAGACCTTTATGAAGCTATACTCGATTATCAGAAACGCGAGCGCCGTTTTGGTATGACAAGTGAGCAGGTAAACTAAATTTTTACTTTTAACACTTTTTAACAACTGTATAAATTATTTTTAGCCCACTAAAATATTCGGATGAATAAAGTTTTTTTTGCTCTTATCTTCTCTTTAATAAGCACAGCGGCACTGGCCCAGGTTAATGGCGGCAGACAGCAGCAGGGCATACTGTCGGGCTCAGTATTTGCCGATAGCTTAAGCTATTTAAATCCTAAAGATTACATTATTGGTGGGGTAACTATATCCGGCGCCAAATATCTGGATAAGGATGTATTGCTAACTATCTCCAAACTGAACAAAGGCGATAGGATCAACCTGCCCGGAGAGCAAAATGCCAATGTGATAAAAGACTTATATAAGCAAGGGCTTTTTGATGATGTAAAGCTAAATGTTACCCGTATCAATATGGATACCATTTATCTTGAAATTGCAGTGGTTGAACGCCCGCGTTTATCTCGCCTGCACATTACTGGCTTGCGTAAAGGTGAGATTGAAGACCTGAACAAAAAACTGAATGACAAGACCGGTAAAATAGTTAACGAAAACCTGCTTAATACAACCACGGCTACCATAAAAAAGCATTTCCATGAAAAGGGTTATTTAAACACTACTGTTGATATCAAGCAAACCAAAGATCCCGGAGATCCCAACAGCATGATACTTGATGTGGCTGTTGATAAAAAAAGCAAGGTAAAAATAAACAGTGTTGAGTTTGATGGTAATAAGGCGTTTTCTGATGGTAAGCTACGTGGCTTTCTTAAAAACACCCGCCGCAAACGTTTCTGGCATATATTCGGATCTAAAAAGTTTAAGCAGGATAAATACGAGGAAGATAAACAAACCCTGGTAGAGAAAATGCAGGCGGCAGGTTACCGTGATGCTGAAGTAATAAGCGATACGGTTACCAAGCACGACGAGAAAACCGTTGATGTACGCATAAAAGTTTATGAAGGGCCTAAATATTATTTTGGCGATATCAAGTTTTCGGGTAACGCTGTTTACCCGGCCGATGTACTTGCACGTATACTGCAAATTGAAAAAGGGCAGGTGTTCAGCGAGGATGAATTGAACAAACGTTTAACAGGCCCTACGCCAAATAACGATGATGTATTGTCACTTTACCTGAACAATGGTTATTTAACTGTTAATGCCGATCCGGTTCAAACCCGTATTCATAACGACACGGTTGACCTGGACATCAGGATATTTGAAGGGCCACAATACACCATTAACCGTGTGACGCTTAAAGGTAACGATGTTACCAACGATAAGGTGGTTATGCGCGAGATCAGAACAAAACCCGGTCAGAAATTCAATAAGGAACTGTTGATACGAAGCGCGCGTGAAATTGGCCAGTTAGGT
Source organism: Mucilaginibacter litoreus (assembly GCF_042676805.1). Taxonomy (NCBI): domain Bacteria; kingdom Pseudomonadati; phylum Bacteroidota; class Sphingobacteriia; order Sphingobacteriales; family Sphingobacteriaceae; genus Mucilaginibacter; species Mucilaginibacter litoreus. The sequence goes on from NZ_JBHTHZ010000002.1 coordinate 184,043, forward strand.
AACTTTGACGAGCAGAAGATTGACCCGAGGCCAACTAACGTTAACTCTGTTGATGGTACTGTGGACCTGGTTTATAACGTGGTTGAAAAACCTTCAGACCAGATCGAGCTTTCTGGTGGTTTTGGTGGCGGCCAGCTGGTAGGTACTTTAGGTTTAACCTTTAATAACTTCTCTTTACGTAATATATTCAACTTAAAGGCTTATAAACCGCTGCCTAAAGGCGACGGGCAGAAGCTGAGCATACGCGGGCAATCGAGCGGGCGTACTTATCAAAACTTCTCGTTCACATTTTCTGAGCCATGGCTTGGCGGTAAAAAACCGATATACTTTGCGTTATCAGCCTATACACAAGGTAGTTCTACCGGTCAGTACTATGCAAAAACTGATCAGCGTTATAATAAATTACGTATCAATGGTTTGGGTATAACTTTGGGTAAACGTTTAAACTGGCCTGATAACTATTTCCAGTTGAATTACTCGCTCAACTTTGACCATTACAGCTTAGATAATTATGGCGGATACCTGTTCCAGAATGGTACATCATATAACATTAAGTTAACGCAGGAACTTAGCCGTAACTCTGTGGATGTGCCTATTTATCCAACATCAGGCTCAAACATCAAGTTAACTATACAGGCAACGCCGCCATACTCTTTATTCAATAATGTAAATTACAAAATAGCAACCCCGCAGGAGCGTTACCATTTTGTTGAGTACTATAAGTGGAAATTTGATGCGCAATGGTTTCAGCGTATAACAGGTAAACTGGTATTAATGTCGCAGGCGCGTTTCGGTTATTTGGGTCAGTACAACTCGCAGGTAGGCCCGTCACCGTTCGAGCGTTTTAAATTAGGTGGTGATGGTATGCAAACTTACCAGTTTTTACAGGGTACAGATATCATTGGTTTACGCGGTTATGAAAACTTCTCCATCGTGCCGGTAGGTTCAAATAAAACTGCGGATTCAAACCAGGGTAATGCTATTTATAACAAATACACGCTCGAGTTAAGGCATCCGGTTATCACAGGGCAGTCGGCTACTATATTTTTAGAGGCATTTGCCGAAGGTGGTAACGTTTGGGACAATTTTAGCCAGTTTAATCCGTTTAACGTAAGACGGTCGGTTGGTGTGGGTGCAAGGATATTCTTACCTATATTTGGATTGCTTGGTTTGGATTATGGTTATGGCTTCGACAAGATACCAGGACAGGTGGATGCAAACAAAGGCCACTTCCATTTCACAATTTCACAAAGCTTAAACGGCGGATTTAATTAATTTTGTGTAACAGTTATGAAGAAGATAATTTTAGTATTGTTTTTTACGTTTACAGCATTCACTGCGGCATTTGCGCAGCGTTTTGCTTATGTTGATTCTGATTACATTTTAAAACACATGCCGGAATATGCATCATCGCAAAGGCAACTGGCCTCGCTGTCAGAGCAGTGGCAAAAAGATGTTGACGGCCGTTTTCAGGAAATTGAACGCCTGTATAAAGCTTACCAGGCCGATCAGGTTTTAATGACACCCGATGTGCGTAAAAAGCGCGAAGCGGAAATAGTGCAAAAAGAAAAAGAGGCAAAAGACTATCAGCGGCAGATATTTGGCCCGGAAGGAGAGCTTTCTAAAAAAAGCAACTCACTGATTAAACCAATCCAGGATAGAGTGTCTAAAGCGGTACAGGCAGTTGCCGAAAGCGAAAACCTTGATATGATATTTGATAAAAACAGTGAGGTGATAATGCTGTATGCAAATCCGCGTTACAACAAAAGTGATGAAGTGATAACACGGTTAGGGCTTAAGCCGGGTGTACTTGCCAAATAAAAATTTATATATTAGAACTATTATTAAACACAGAAAACAAAAATGAAAAAACTATTTAAAGTTGCTTTAGTTGCAGCAGGGATGTTATTTGCAGGCAACTTTGCCCAGGCTCAGTCAAAAATCGGACACATTAACTTTTCGCAGTTAATTGATATGATGCCTGAGACTAAAACTATTAAATCTCAGCTCGATATTTATCAAAAGCAATTCATCGACCAGTTAACTACAATGAATGGCGAATACCGTACTAAAGGCGAGGCATATCAAACTAAAAGGGCAACCATGACTGATGCACAGCGTACCGCTGCAGAAGGTGAGCTACAGGATATTGCAAAACGTATGCAGGATTACCAAACTTCATCACAACAAAAAGTTGAAGACAAACAAAGAGAATTAGGCAAACCGCTTATCGATAAGGCCCGTGGCGCTGTTGAGCAGGTAGCTAAAGAAAAAGGTTATGGTTATGTATTGGATACCACCAACGAGTACTTAGTAGTATCTCCGGCAGCTGACGATCTGATGCCTGCTGTAAAAACCAAATTAGGTTTAAAATAAGTCAACCCAATTTAATTAATTTTACAAAAAGCGCCTTATTAAAGGGCGCTTTTTTACTTTTGGTACTATGTTAAATAACGGTCCGATAGGTGTATTTGATTCGGGTATTGGTGGCCTTACGGTACTGCGCTCCATAATTGAGCAATTGCCGGAATATGATTACCTGTACCTGGGCGATAACGGGCGTGCACCTTACGGAAACCGCTCGTTCAACACCATTCATCAATACACGTGGGAGTGTGTACAATGGATGTTCAGGCAAGGGTGCCCCTTAATCATACTGGCCTGCAACACCGCTTCGGCAAAGGCGCTGCGTACCATACAACAGCAAGACCTGCCAAAGCAACATGCTGAAGAAAGGGTTTTAGGCGTTATTAGGCCCACCGCAGAGGTGATAGGCCAGTATAGCAAAACGGGCCATGTGGGGGTTTTGGGTACCAAAGGCACAGTACAGTCGGGCTCTTACCTTTTAGAGATCGCCCATTTTGCACCCGAGATAAAGGTACATCAGCAGGCTTGCCCAATGTGGGTGCCGCTTATAGAAAGCGGTGAGTATAAAAATGATGGTGCCGATTACTACATTAAGCAATACCTGGACCAGCTGGTAAACCAGTCAGAAAGCATTGACACCGTGTTGCTGGCCTGTACGCATTACCCGCTGTTGGAAGATAAGATCAAAACTTACCTTGGCGCTGATATTAAAGTTATAGGTCAGGGTGATATCGTAGCCGCCAGTCTGGCCGACTATCTGCAACGTCATCCGGAAATGGAACAGCGCCTTACGAAGAACGGCACCCGGCGTTTTTTTACGACCATGGATGATACCCCCGAGTTTGACAACCATGCCTCACAATTTTTCGGCAGCACCATCACCAGCACTTTTACAGATGTAAGGGAAGGGTGTGCGTAAATGTGGAGATTGCGGATATGCATTGGAATAAAGAAGGCACCGAAATGTTAGTTTGTTTTGGCCAGATCATAGGGCCAAGAAATTAAAATATCAGTTATGAAAAGCCGAAGTTTAGTTATTATTGGTTTATCTTTAACTGTGATAATAATCATTGTATTATTTTACAAAATACACAATGATGCATTAGCTGAAATGAAAGCTTACCCCGCACATTTTAGTATAAATATATCTGATAATTACAGGTCGCTCTTGGCAGATAATGATAAAATCAAAGTATTAAAAACAACTTCTGAACCGGATAGATGGCCAGTCACTGACATTAAGATCGATAATAAATATGTAATAGAAATCATACGGTTAAACGGATCTTTTCCAAATGCCCTCGACTCTACAATAACAGTAAATCAAAAGGATGAACATATTTCGTACGACTATACATATTCCCGTTCGTTAGAACAAATTCCTTTTTATATACGATATATTTTGCAGGGCCCGGCTATATCAAACACCATAATTGCAAACGTTTCAGGCGATCAAATAAATATTCAAAAGCAAGGAGATACGGTTATTTCATGTTTTGCTTACCTAAAGAATTTTTCATTGAAATACGGACTTAAAAATCCGCAGGATATCCATGTGGAACAAGAGAACGATACAAAAAAGCTGCCGATTGAGATCATGTTCAGAAAAAAGTCAGATCAAATTTATCTGATAATGATCATGGGCAAAGATGAATCAATACCAGTGTATAGTGGCTTATATAAAAAGATCCTTAGATAGGCAAATTATAAAGGCTACGATGAGGGAGAGCTACTTTATTAATAAAGGGTAAAATGCAATCGGCCTATGTAACATTCCCCAATTCTTCTAATTCCAAAAATTCGAGTTCAGACAACATTCTGATAATTCTCAAATCCTGTAAATTCTGATTCAGACATTCACCTTATTTAAAATCCATCTAAAAAACAACTACTAAACCAGTCAAGTTTAAGCAGCATTTAGTAAGTTTGCAACCCAAAGCAAACGCCTTGAATTTTTACATTACATATTTTATTGTTGCTGCAGGTCTATTTGCTTTTGTAGCGCTGTTTACCATGTTTGGCGTATATGCCGAGCGTAAGGTAAGCGCGTTTATACAACATCGCCTTGGCCCAACAGAAACCGGCAAATGGGGTACCCTGCAGGTATTAGCAGACATGATAAAAATGGCTCAAAAGGAGATCATTATACCGGCTGCTGCCGATAAAATATTATTTGTAGCCGCGCCTATCATCATCTTTATAGGGGTATACCTGGGTTTTGTTGCCTTACCCTGGGGGCCGGGAGTTATCCCGGCGAATATTAATATTGGCCTGTATTATATTTTCGCGATTATATCTATCGAAACATTGGGAATATTGATGGCCGGATGGGGATCTAACAACAAATTTTCCATATTAGGCGCTATGCGCTCGGCCGCGCAGATCATCTCTTACGAAATACCTGCAGGTTTTGCCATTATATCGGTAGTGATGATTGCGCAAACCCTCAATTTACAGGATATTGCTACCCAGCAGGGTATACTATCTGCAGAAAAGGTTAAGTTTTTTGGTTTGTGCGACGTTACTAATGTAGGCGGAATCCTGTCATGGAATGTTTTTAAGGCTCCCCATTTATTGATAGCGTTTGTAATTTATTTTATAGCCTCACTTGCCGAGAGTAACCGCGCGCCGTTTGATATACCCGAGGCAGAGTCTGAATTGGTGGCTGGCTTTCATACCGAATATACCGGATTGCAGTTTGCGCTCGTTTTTCTGGCCGAATATTCGATGATGTTCCTGGTATCCATGTTGGCGGTGATTTTGTTTTTAGGCGCCTGGAATACACCATTGCCTGATATAGGTACCGTGAAACTGGCAACCTGGACAACCGGTACCATTTGGGGGATACTTTGGATACTGTTAAAAGCGCTGTCACTGGTAGGGGTACAGATGTGGATACGCTGGACACTGCCCCGTTTAAGGGTAGACCAGCTAATGAACTTATGCTGGAAGGTGCTTACCCCGCTGGCTTTTTTATGTATGCTCATATCCGGCGTATGGCGATTGTGGGTGATGTAATATAAGTCGGAAGTTTTAAGTCGGTAAGTCCGCAGATTAAAACTTAGAGTTTAGGATTTAGTATTTAGAGTTTAGAATTAAATTTTAGATTTTAGCATTTTGATAAACAGTACGTTAAAAGGTTTTACAACAGCATGGAAAGGTTTGAAAATAACCCTGAAGGCCCTTTTTACGTCGAACAGAAAGCGAAAGGTAATACCAGTTACCGATAATAATTACTTTAAGCTGCAGGAAAGTACCAACACTATTCAATATCCGAAACAAAGCTTACCAGTACCGGAAGTGGGCAGGTACCAACTGGATGTAGAGATAGACGATTGTATTGTATGCGACCTGTGCGCTAAGATTTGCCCGGTAGATTGCATAAATATCGAGTCGATCAAATCGACAGAGGGCGTGATCGGCGAAACATCCGACGGCTCAAAAAAGCTGCTGTATGCCGCTAAATTTGATATTGATATGGCTAAATGTATGTACTGCGGCCTGTGCACTATTGTGTGCCCAACGGAGTGCATCACCATGACCAACCAGTACGACCGTACAGTATTTGATTTGACACAGCTAACCTACGAGTTTTCAGACATGTTGCCAGAAGAAGCTGCCGAAAAGCGCCGGTTGTTTGATGAGCAGCAGGCTGCTAAAGCCGCTGCCAAGGCCGCAGCCTTAAAAGCAAAGGAGGGCGGCGCATGACTATGCTAAAGGTTTTATTTTACCTGATGGCTTTTATAACCTTAGGTTCGGCATTGGTGGTGGCAGCAGGCAAAAACCTGGTTCGCAGTATATTTATGTTTTTTGTTACGCTGTTTGGCCTTGCCGGTTTATATGTTTTGGCCCTTGCCGATTTTGTAGCCGTAACACAAATAGTGATTTATGTTGGAGGGATATTGGTGCTGATATTGTTTGCCTTTATGCTATCAGGCAAGGAGGCTTTAGACCGCGCATCACAGCAAAGCAGCCGTTTCATCAGTTTAAATAATCTGCCTGCTTTATTATTAGCCCTGTTGTTTCTGGTTGTAATGCTCAACGTGGTATTTAAAGCGCAGATCAACAACCTGTCATGGGTAAAGCTGGCTATCAGTACACACAATGTGGTTGATGCAAATGGTGGTGGCATTAACGAGATAGGGGTAAATTTAATGACGCGCTATTTGCTGCCTTTCGAGGTAATATCTATACTGCTAATGATCGCCCTGGTTGGGGCCGCTCATCTGTCGCGCAGGGAAGGAGGGCAAAGGTTATGATCACTCTCAACGATTTTATAGTGATAAGCGTACTGCTGTTTTGTATCGGGTTGTTCATCATCGTATCAAAAAAGAACGCTATACAAGTTTTGATAGGTATTGAGCTGATGCTTAATGCTGCAATCTTAAATCTTATTGCCTTCGGCCGGTATGATCGCGCGGCTAACGGCGGGCAGGTATTCGCCCTGTTCGCCATAGTTTTGGCAGCCGCAACAACAGCTGTTGCCCTGGCCATTATACTGAATGTGTACCGTAGGTATAAAACCATTAATCCGGATAATGTAAACCAGTTGAAAGATTGAACCCCACCCTCTCACATACCGACACGCAAACCGTAACGCTTGCTATTACAGCAGTAGTGTTGCCCTTTGCCGCCTTTGTTTTGAATCTGCTGCTGTTTAGTAAAAACAGGGCAGCCGCATGGGTATCAACGCTGGCAATTTTGTTGAGCCTTGTGCTTTCGGCAAGGGTATTTACTGATGTTTGGAATAATCATATCATCCATGCGCAACAGGTTTGGTTTACTGTGGGCGCTACCAAAGTGCAGGTGGGTTTATTGCTCAATAATCTTTCGGTACTGATGCTGTTGCTGGTTCCGGCTATTGCATTACCTGTGCATATTTACTCCATAGCTTACATGAAGGATGATGACGGTTACAGCCGATACTTCAGGTACCTCAGCATGTTTTGTTTCAGTATGCTTGGCCTGGTAGTGGTTGATAACCTGATACTGCTTTATGCATTCTGGGAGTTGGTGGGCTTTTCATCATACCTGCTTATCGGCTTTTGGTTTACAAGGGAAAGCGCAGTTATGGCTAATAAAAAGGCGTTTATAATGAACCGTATAGGGGATATTGGCCTGCTTACTGCCATCATTATATTTTTTACGCAGTTTGGCACTTTTGATATCGATGCTTTGTTTGGTAACAACGGACTGGTACCGCTATCGAATATCGCAGGTAATAGCTGGGTGGCCGGGCCGCACAGCATCCCTGCCGTGTGGCAGTATGTGGCCTTTACAGGTATATTTTTAGCTGTAGCTGCAAAATCGGCCCAGTTTCCTTTGCACACCTGGCTGCCCGATGCCATGGAAGGCCCTACCTCGGTTTCTGCCCTTATACATGCCGCTACAATGGTGGCAGCAGGCGTTTTTCTGTTAGGCAGGGTTTATCCCATGTTTAACGATGTTGAGCTGACAATACTGGCTATTGTAGGTTGCTTTACCGCTTTCATGGCGGCTACCATCGCACTTACACAAAATGATCTAAAACGAATCCTGGCTTACTCTACCATATCGCAGTTAGGCTACATGGTGCTGGCTATGGGGGTTGGCGCTTATGCTTCGTCGATATTTCACCTGGTTACCCATGCTTTTTTTAAATGTTTGTTATTCCTGGTAGCGGGTATTGTTATACATCAGGTAAAACATATTAAGGAGGATAATAATCTGGATATCGACCCGCAGAATATATTGCACATGGGGGGCTTGCGTAAAAAGCTGCCGGTTACTTTTGTAACGGCAATCATCGGCAGCCTGGCCCTGATAGGTTTGGTGCTTACATCGGGCTATTTGTCAAAAGACGGAATCCTGATACAATCCTTTTCATGGGCCGAAAGTAAAAGCGGCTTTTTTATACTTATTCCGGTATTTGCCTTATTTACCAGTTGGCTTACTGCCTTTTATGTTTCAAGGCTGATGGTAAAAGTTTTCTTTGGCGAGTTCCGGCTGCAAAAGGTAAATCCGCATATACACATTTATATAGGCGATGGTGGATGGCTATACAAAGCGCCTTTGATATTCCTGGCTTTATGCAGTCTGTTCCCGCTATTTTCATGGCATCCCCTGTTATATGAAGATGCGTGGTTATATAAAAGCTTCCTGCCATCAAACTTTTTAGTACGCGAGAATATTTATCACACCATCATCCCGGCTTTAGTGAATATTTTAGCGATAGTGATCATGTATGTTGCTTACTGGCTTTATGTGAAACGCAACAGTTGGTCGTTCCCTCAAACGGGGTTTTTATATCATTTGTCGTTTAAAGAGTGGTATATCGATAGTTTTTACAAAGCGGTTGTAGTTAGGTTTGTGATGTGGTTAAGCAATGCGCTTTACTGGTTTGATAAACGCGTTGTAGATGGGATAGTGAATCTGTTGGGCAAAGCAGGCATTGCAGTATCTGCCGTGGCTGCCTGGCTCGACAAATATATACTTGATGGATTTTTGCACCTGGTAGCCGGTATTGTACAAGCCCTGGGAAACTTTGCCCGGCGTTTTCAAAGCGGCAAAGTGCAGTATTATTTATACAGCATGTTGCTGGTGCTCATCGCTGTTTTTATTTTTAAAATGATCTGGACCTGATGAACCTTTTATCGCTCCTCATATTTACACCGGTATTATTCGGCCTGATAATTTTGATGCTGCCGTCTTCCATGCGCGTGGCTTTTAAATACATTACCTTGGCAGCAACTGTGCTGCAGCTATGTATAAGCATATATATCTACCTGCATTTTAAAACAGGGGCTGCTTTTGGCGGTATCAATCATCAGGATCAATTCCAGTATATTCAAAAGCTGCCATGGATAAGTCTTGATCTGGGTGCACTTGGCCGCATGCAGATAGAATATTTTGTAGGTATCGATGGCGTATCGGTTACGCTGCTGGTCATGTCGGCCCTGGTGATGGTGGTAGCGGCTATTGCTTCATGGGAGATAACCAGCAATTTGAAGGGCTTTTTTGCACTTTTCCTGCTGCTGGATATGGCCGTTATGGGCGTATTCTGCGCGTTGGATTTCTTCCTTTTTTACACCTTTTACGAGCTGATGCTGCTGCCCCTTTATTTCCTGATTGGTATGTGGGGCGGGGTGCGCCGGGAATATGCAGCTATTAAGTTTTTTCTGTATACACTGTTTGGTTCGGTGTTTATGCTGCTGGTGATGGTTGGCCTGTACCTTTCGGTAACAGACCCTGCAACCGGAAACCATACATTCAATATTATCCACATGATGAACCCGGTCAACTATGTACAAGGTTCGGTATTTTCTATTCTGAGTAAAGCATCCATATTGGGGATGCCCGCCCGCACAGTAGGGTTTGTGGTCCTATTTATTGCCTTTGCCATTAAAGTACCGGTAGTGCCGCTGCACACCTGGCTGCCGGATGCCCACGTAGAAGCACCTACACCGGTATCTATCATACTGGCAGGTATACTGCTTAAAATAGGGGGCTATGGTATTATACGTATCTGCATGGGTATCTTCCCGGATGTGGCTTTATCAGGCGCTTTCTGGCTTGGCCTTTTAGGTGTCATCTCTATTCTGTACGGCGCATTCAATGCCCTTGCCCAGCGCGACCTGAAGCGGATGATCGCCTACTCATCTGTATCGCACATGGGTTTTGTGCTGTTGGGTATTGCCTCGGCCACGGCCGAGGGTATCAGCGGGGCAATCATGCAAATGATCAGTCACGGCTTTTTATCAACCATGCTGTTCTTTTTGGTCGGCGTTATTTACAGCCGCGTGCATGACAGGGATATTTACAATTTCCGGGGGTTAGGCACATTGATGCCGCGTTATACCGTATATGTAATGGTTGCCTTTTTTGCTTCTTTAGGTTTGCCTGGGTTTTCGGCCTTTGTAGCAGAGGCGTTTTCTCTGGCAGGAGCTTTTAAATCGCATTCTGTGAATGGTTTATTGCCCCATTGGATGGCTGTTTGCGGCTCGGTAGGTATTCTGCTTAGCGCCGCCTATTTCCTGTGGACATTGCAGCGCATGTTTTTTGGTTCGCTATCACTCAAGGGTGGCGAAACATGGAAGATCGCACTGACCGACCTTAATATCCGCGAGACTCTAACGCTGCTTCCCCTGGCGCTTATCGCATTGGCTCTTGGAATAATGCCATCATTGGTATTTGGAAAAATCAACGACTCGGTACTGGCGCTGGTTCAGTTTTTACAGAAGTAATAAAAATTATTTCGACCAGTGTTTATGGAAACTGAAGGCAGGCTGCATCATATAAGTAATAAAACTAATTGTTATGATTAAGAAACTATTACTTATCGCATGCCTTACGCTTAGTTTATCAGCAGGGGCCTTTGCCGACGAAGACCAAAAGGTAACATCCAGAGTACAAAAGGTAACTTTATTTTTAAATGGGGCGCAGGTAACACGCACAGCCTCCGTAAACATTACAGCGGGGACATCATCTTTGGTGTTTGATAATATTTCCCCCGATATTGATGCGCAAAGTATACAGGTGCGCGGCGCAGGTAATTTTACCATCCTGTCTGTAAAGCATGAGATGGATTACCTTAACGTGCAGTTGCGCCAAAAAAAGGTAGAAGAATTAAGGGCCCAGCAAAAGGAGCTTCGGGATAGGGTCGCTTTGCTTAACGCTTCGCTTACCATCAACCAGGAAGAGTACAACATGCTGGTGAAAAACCAGACGGTAAGCGGACAAAACAGTAATCTGGATCTTATAAAACTAAAACAGGCGCTTGATTTTCAAACCTCGCGCTTAACAGAGAATAAAAAGAAGGAGCAGGCCATTAATAACGAGATAGCCGTTATCAACACAAAGCTTTTGCAATACGACAAGCAGATAGCCGATATGGTAAAAGGTAACGGGAAATCGCTCGCTACCAGTAATATACTGGTTACCGTATCTGCCAAAGCACCGTTGCAGTCGCAGTTTACACTAACTTACGTGGTTAAAGATGCCGGATGGTATCCTACTTATGACATCCGGGCAAAGGATGTGAACAGCCCGGTAAGCATCGCTTATAAAGCCAACGTAAGGCAGCAGTGCGGCGAAGAATGGAAGAATATCAAGCTAACACTTTCCACCGGTAACCCAACCGTTAGTGGCAGCAAGCCGGAACTGAGGCCATATTACCTTAATTATAACATGCTTTATGCAAATAGCAGGGCCGCCATTACCAAAGTTACCGGTAAAGTGTTTGCTTCTGATGATCGTCAGCCAATCTCCGGTGTTAGTATTAAGGTAAAGGGCACATCCATCGGCACACAGACCGATGCAAACGGCGCTTATTCCTTACAGGTACCTGCGGGCAATCCGGTGTTAGTTTATAGTTTCGTGGGATTTGAAAACCAGGAGCGTACCGCATTAACAGAAAATATGGATGTGATGCTACAGCCTTCGGCTAACCAACTCAATGAGGTAGTGGTAGCGGGTTACAGCGCAATAGACGATAATCAATACAAAAAAGACGTAACAAGCAGTGTTCAAAGTGTGCCCGGAGCTTTAAGGGAAATAAGAATCAGAGGTAACTCAACACCAATCGAAGTAGAGCAGGTAGAAAATCAAACCAATGTTGAGTTTGCTATTGCCAACCCGTATACCATCCCGGCGGACGGTAAGCAATATGCTGTTGAGATCAAAGAGGTCAATACCAACGCGTCTTACCAGTACTATTCGGCGCCCAAATTGAGTACCGATGTTTTCCTGACCGCGCAAATTACCGATTGGAACAAACACAACTTCCTGTCAGGTGAGGCCAACCTGTTTTTTGAGGGAACCTTCATCGGGAAATCGTTAATTGATACCCGCAATACTAACGATACGCTTAACTTATCATTAGGTACTGATAAAAATATCCTGGTAACACGTACCTTGCAAAAGGATTTAACCGGTAAGCAGGTTTTAAGCAACAACAGGAAAGAGTTACGCGATTGGCTGATAACCGTAAAGAACCGCAAGGGCCAGCCGGTTAAGCTGTTAATAGAAGATCAGATACCGGTTTCGCAGAATACAGGCATTGATGTGGAAATGCTGGACACCAGCGGCGCTGAAATAAATAAGGAAACCGGCCTGTTATCTTATAACCTTAACTTAAATTCGCAGGACGAAAAGCAGCTGCGGGTAAAGTACCAGGTTAAATACCCTAAAAACCAGGCAGTAATTGTACAGTAATAAATGAAGGATCTGTTACCTAATATAACCACTCAATTAAATGATGTTTTAGCCAGCTTAGGCTACTTTGTGCCCGAAATTTATTTAACCGCGTTGTTTATAATAATATTGGTAACAGATCTTTTATTTGGCAGGCGATCTGCCAGGATGTGCCGTTTAATTGCTACTGCAGGTATGCTGATAGTAATTATCCAGGTTATTAACCAGCAGATAAAACTACCAGATAACGAAGCATCCGGTTTGTTCAACGGCATGCTTTTACTGCACCATACGGGAATTGTATTTAAGCTGATAACAGACGTACTGGCCCTCATCCTGCTAATGTTTTTTGCCTGGGACGAGAACCTTAAAAAACATAAAAAAGGCTTGTCTGATCTTTATACCATAGTTATTGGGTCTGTACTGGGGTTGCACCTCATGGCCATGGCTGTCAACCTGTTGTCTGTCTACCTCGCTATAGAAATGGTGTCGATAGCATCGTATCTGTTAACTGCTTACCGCACTGAAAATGCCAAAAGTACCGAAGCAGGACTAAAGTATGTTTTGTTCGGCGCAGCAGCATCGGCGGTTATGCTGTACGGTATCTCGCTGATATATGCTTTTACCGGGACACTCGATATCTTTTCGCAGGAAATGAAAGATAACCTGCTACAGGTAAACCATTTCAGTGTTTCATTCGCTGTTGTATTGATACTGTTGGGCATAGGCTTTAAGCTATCGGCTGTGCCGGCGCATTTTTATGTGCCCGATGTATATGAGGGTGCCGCTACGCCCATTACCGCCTACCTTTCAACTTTACCGAAAATTGCAGGGTTTGCGTTGCTGATCAACTTCATCACTCCATTTATAGCAGGCGCTTATGTAAACCTGGCCGGTGTAAATTTGAGGATTTTATTGAGTGCGGTGGCTATAATTACCCTGCTGGCAGGTAATTTTGCGGCACTTTGGCAAAACAATGTTAAACGAATGCTAGCCTATTCTGGCATCGGGCATACAGGCTTTGCGCTAATGGCTGTAGTTACTTTCAGCAGTCAGGGTTTATCATCGCTTACCTATTACCTGCTGGTTTACGGCTTGGCAAATATCGCCGCGCTGATGCTTGTCAATTACTTTGAAAATAATGAAGGTATAACCAATATAAGTGATTACAAAGGCCTCGGTTTTAAGTATCCTCTGGTATCGGTTTGCTTTGTAGTGGTCATGATATCTTTAACAGGCATTCCTGTAAGTGCAGGCTTTACAGGTAAAGTATTTGTATTTTCGGCCGTTTACGTCATATACCAGCAAACACATGATGTATGGCTGATGGCCCTGCTGATTACCGGTGCTGTAACCACTGTTGTCAGCCTGTTTTATTACATTAAAGTACCTCTTAACCTGTTTCTGCGACGTAAAGAATTTGCTTCCAATGAGCATTCCTATTCGGTTAGCATAGTAATTTTTTCTTGTGCGATTGCATTATTGTTAATAATATTCGGGATTTTCCCTGATTTACTAACTAAAGCCTTGTAATATTTTCAAAAATTAAAAGTTTCTTTAACATTCCTTAATAAATTGTATAAATTGAGGCCGTTTAAACTAAATGGTTCTCAATTTGACATGAAACGCTATTTTCCATTCATTCTTGTCCTTATAATTTTAGCATTAACGTTTATTTTCCCATCTGTTGATTTCGAAAAAACAGAAAATCCAAATTTTAACACCGGTGATATTGCCTGGATGCTGATGTCAACCGCGCTGGTTTTGATCATGACACCCGGTTTAGCTTTTTTTTACGGTGGAATGGTCAATAAAAAGAACGTAATATCTACCATGCTGCAAAGTATAGTTTGTATGGTGATCATTACTGTAATGTGGGGTATTTTTGGTTTCAGCTTGGCGTTTGGGGATAGCATAGGCGGTGTTATAGGCAACCCAGCAACTTATTTCATGATGAAAGGAATGCTTGGCAACGTAAGTTGGAAACTTGCGCCTACTATTCCGTTGCTGCTGTTTGCCATGTACCAGCTTAAGTTTGCCATTATTACACCTGCGCTGATAACCGGTGCTTTTGCAGAGCGTATCCGTTTTAATTCTTATATCATCTTCCTGGTATTGTTCTCCATCTTTATATTCTCGCCCCTGGCACACGCCACCTGGCACCCGGATGGCGTACTGGCAAAACTGGGCGTGTTGGATTTTGCCGGCGGAACAGTAGTTCACATGTCTGCCGGATGGGCGGCATTGGCTTCGGCTATATTTTTAAAACGCCGTAACGAGGCAAACCACTCGCCGGCCCGTATCACCTACGTAATGATAGGCACAGGTTTATTATGGTTTGGCTGGTTTGGGTTTAATGCGGGGTCGGCATTTGGCGCCAACCATTTAGCGGTAACGGCTTTGGCAACAAGTACAACGGCATCTGCAGCGGCAGGCGTTACCTGGATATTTTTTGATATGGTGCGTGGCCGCAAGCCATCGGCAATGGGCACCTGTATTGGTGCTGTAGTGGGTTTGGTTGCTATAACGCCTGCTGCAGGCTTTGTAAGCGTACCGCACTCGTTGGCTATAGGTATCATTTCGGCCTTGGTGAGTAACCTGGTGGTAGAGTGGCGTACCCGCACTTCTATTGATGATACACTGGATGTGTTCCCTTGCCACGGCGTAGGGGGGATGGTAGGTATGTTGCTGACCGGTGTTTTTGCCAGCCAGCAGGTTAACCCTAACAATGTTACCGGCGATGGTTTATTTTTTGGACATACACATTTGTTCCTGATCCAATTGCTCGCATTGGTCGCAACATCGATATTCTCGTTCTTTGGTTCGATAGTGCTGCTTAAAATAACAGATATGATTTCGCCGTTAAGAGTATCAAAAGAGGACGAAGAGCTTGGCCTCGACCTTAGCCAGCATGGCGAAAAACTCTAAGATTTTTAATGATCAATAAATTCAATTTGGCCCCGCTTTGCGGGGCTTTTTTATGCTTGTTAAGTTTTATATTTGGCTAAACCCCATTTCAATGAAATACTTTTTGTCTTTTATCCTTTTGTTTTTCATCGTTTGTCAAACTAATGCCCAGGAGGCCCCGGCAGACAGCGGTGCATTTTTGCTACATAAGTTTGAGCAAAGTATTGGTAAAGAAACCTATAAAATTTACAATTATCGCGACAGCAAAAAGTACATGGTTGATTTTAAGTTTGTAGACAGGGGTTCACCCGTTCCACTAAAAGCAACTATCAAAGTAAATCCGGTTGGCGACCCGCTTGAAATGGTAATCAAAGGCAATACTTCGCGTTTTTCAACCGTGAACGATTCCATTGTTATCAAAGGATCGTCTGCATTTGTACGAGTGAACGATACATCGTTTACAAAAATTATTAAAGCTAACGCATTTCCTATTGCCGGATATTCGCCGGCAACAGTGCAACAATTGCTGTTACAATATTGGGACAAGCAACGGCAACCTGCCACTATTCAAACACTTCCGTTTGGTGCTTTGCAAATCAAAAAGGATGGTACAGACAAGTTGCAGTTTAATAATAAGTCGTTAACATTTAACAGATATGTTATCAGCGGACTGATATGGGGTAATGAATGGGTTTGGACCGATGAACATGGCCGTTTGATATGCATCCTTACCATCGACGCCGAAGGCGATAAAACAGAAATAATGAGAGATGAGCACGAACCGCTGTTGCCAGAATTAATAAAAAGGGCAGCCGGGTACGGGATGGCTGTGTTTGCAAAGGCAACACCTGCAGATAAAGCGGTATCTTCCGTAATAGCGATAAAAGGGGGTAATATTGTTGATGTGGAAACCGGCTTTAGCTTTCCTAATGGCGTTTTAATCGTAAATAACGGTAAAATTACCGGCGTATATAAAGCGGCCGTAACCCCAATACCCAAAGGTGCGCAGGTTATTGATGCTACAGGTAAAACCATTATGCCCGGACTGTGGGATATGCACGCTCATTTTCAACAAACTGAATGGGGCCCGGCTTACCTGGCGGCAGGTGTTACCACCGTGCGCGATTGCGGGAATGAGCTTGGTTTTATTGACGGTATCCGAAATGCTATAGATAGCGGTAACGGCATTGGGCCTAAAATATTAATGGCAGGTATAATTGACGGCAAAGGGCCGATGGCCTTAGGAATTATACAGGCAGATACCAAAGAAGAAGCCATAAAAGCGGTAGATAACTACAAAGCCAGGGGTTTTGATCAGATAAAGGTCTACAGCTCTGTTAAGCCGGCTATCCTTAAAATAATTTGTGATGAGGCACATAAGCAAGGGTTAACCGTTACAGGGCATATCCCTAATGGAATGAACCTCAAAGCTGGTGTTGACTCGGGTATGAACATGGTGAACCACCTGCAATATGTATATAGCCTGATGAAACGGAATGCTGACCGGTCGATCAACTTCGACGACTCTGTAAGTAAGGTGGCTATACAATTCGTAAAAGACCACCATACGGTTATCGATCCAACTGTTGGTGTGTATGATCTGTCACTGCGTGATGTTAAAAGCGATATCACAAAGATGGAACCTGCGTTTTACACGTTGCCACTGCCGCTGCAAACGCAATTTGCAAATACCGGCGAAGACTCTGCCACTCATGCAAGGTTTTTACCTATGCTGAACAGTTTAAAAACACTTGTTAAAAAGCTTTATGACGAAGGCGTGCCGATAGTTGCAGGCACGGATATGGGCTTCCCCGGCTTTAGCGTTGCCCGTGAATTAGAGCTGTATGTTGAAGGAGGGCTGACACCCGCTCAAGCTTTAAAAACGGCTACCATAATTCCGGCCCAGGTGATGGGTTTGTCGCAAAAAACAGGATCGATCACTACAGGTAAAAACGCGGATATCATTATCATAGATGGTGATCCGCTTACCAATATCAGCGCCGTAAGAAATGTAAAAACCATTATTAAAGGCGGCAAGGTTTACAACCCCACTGTACTGCATAAAATGGTGGGGTTTAGTAAGTGATATGATCGTTGATCAAAACATGGAAGGCCAGCTTAAGCGCAGAGTGATCAAGATATTCAGCCTGAGCTTGTCGAAGGTTTAAATTGATAAACGGGTAGTAATTATGCTATTGGTACAAATCCGGTTTAAACCGTTTGGCTAAATAGCCTGTCGCTTTTTGCGTTTCAATTTCAGCAATGATAATACCTTCCTGGCCGTAAGATTGGTAGGCAACACATTTACCATCAGGGCTAATAATAGATGATGTTGATTCCTGGTATTTCATGGCATAACCTACGCTGGCAAAATAAATGGTGTTTTCTAAAGCACGCATCATCATTGCTTTTTCGTAATACGGACTATCTACATGGCCCCACTCGGTAAGTTCTACACCTTTCAGGTCGCTGCCGCTTAAATGCGGATGAAAAACAACATGTGCGCCCTCTCTCGCTGCCCAGCGCACCGACTCGGGGTAGCGGAAGCCCTCATGGCAGATCGTAATACCAAACTTTAAGCCCGCCACCTCAAATATATTGCGGGCTGTACCCGGCTGCCAGGTGATGTCCTCGCTTGGGTCTAACTGGTTTTTGCTTTGGTAACCAAGAATTTTTCCATTCGCAGAAACTACTTGCGCAACGTTCAAAAACTTATCGGCCTCATACCAATCCATCGGGATAATGATCGCTATGGAATGTTTAGCGGCTATTTCGCACACTTGTTTCAAGGCATCAGTAAGTTCCTGGGCGGATGCTTGCTCAACCGGATAGTCGGCAAGCGGATATCCCGGAATAAAGGTTTCAGGGAAGCAAACTATAACAGCTCCCTGTGTGGCTGCTTCCTTAGCAAGCAGGTCAACCGAGTTTAAAGCTTCTGCAACAGAACGTGGAAAGTGAGGGGTCGCCAACGCAATTTTCATGCACGTAAATTTACTGCTTACCATTCATGCTTTTATAAACTTTTAAGGTATTTTACAGTTTGTGGTATCTGCGCGGCGTGGTCGGGGCTTTCATCCTCAATAAAGTAATGTTCAATACCGGCTTCTTTTGCAGCTTTCAAAACTTTAGGTATATCAATCTGGCCGGTGCCAAGTGCTACGTCATTCTTAATATCGGTGCCTCCGGTCAGGTCGTTCGCTACGCCTTTTCGGATATCTTTAAGGTGCATCAGTTTCCAGCGCTTAGGGTATTCCCGAAGCAATTGTGCGGGGTTCGCCCGTCCATGAAAGGCCCAAAGCATGTCCATTTCAAACGATACGTACCCGGAGTTGGTGTTTTTAACGATGTAATCAAACAGTGTCCCGTCTTGGTATTTGACAAACTCATACCCATGATTGTGGTAACAAAGAGTTATGCCGTTTTGCTGCAGTACCTTTCCGGCAGCGTTAAAATCAGCTACGGCTTTTTTGGCATCATCAATTGTAAAAGTGCTGTCATGCGGAATCCAGGCAACCATAATATATTTTGCACCCAAAGCTTTGGCATGTTTTGCCGCATTTAAAGTGCTATCGGTTACCATCTCATAGCTGAGCCCAATAGACGGCATGGTTATTTGATGCTCATCCAACATCTTTTTAAACGCTTCCGGGCTTGGTGTTCTTAGGGTTGGGGCCTTCCATCTCGGTTATGCCTAAGGCTTTGATCGTATCCAGCACCGCGGCTGTATTGTTTTCGTATGATGCACGGTAAGTATATGATTGTACGCCCAGTGGCATATCAAACAAAGGTTTGTTCTTTTGGGTGCATGAGCCGCATAAGATTGCCGCAAAAGCAACCATAGCAATAGTTGAATAAATGTTTTTCATTGGTTTTAAACTGGTGTATCCAAAGGTAATACCCCTGCCGCTAACATTGCTGCATCATTTTAACAATTTGTTATACAATGGTTACAAGTGTGTTAAAAATAACTACTAATTAATGACAATATGTTTAAACACAATGTAAGATAAAGTCTTACCTTTGCGTGCTCATTACCAATCATGAGCGATCAGATTAAACATGAATGCGGTGTGGCATTTATCCGCTTACTAAAGCCACTTTCTTATTATCAGAAAAAGTACGGCACTGCGCTGTACGGATTAAACAAGCTTTACCTTTTGATGGAAAAACAGCACAACCGCGGCCAGGATGGTGCGGGTGTTGCTACCATTAAACTGGATATTGAGCCGGGCAAACGCTATATAAGCCGGCACCGATCGATGGCTTCAAATGCGGTGGCTGATATTTTCGAGTACATTCAGAAAAAGTTTGCTGAGATACAGAAGGAGATGCCGGAGAAAATGGCAGATACCGAATGGCTCAAAGAGCACGTAAGCTTTACAGGCGAAGTGTTATTGGGCCATTTACGTTATGGTACGCATGGGAAGAACAGTATTGAAAGCTGCCATCCGTTTCTGCGCCAGAATAACTGGATGACCCGTAACCTGGTTATTGCAGGTAACTTCAACATGACGAATGTTGATGAGTTACTGCAGCAATTGTATGATTTAGGCCAGCATCCTAAGGAAAAAGCTGATACAGTAACTGTTCTTGAAAAGATAGGGCACTTTTTAGATACCGAAAATCAGGGCTTGTTTGACCAGTATAAACGTGAGGGGCTGGACGATAACAGGGAAATAAGCAAGTTGATTGCAAATGACCTTGATGTTGCCAAGATACTCCGCAAAAGCGCCAAAAACTGGGACGGTGGTTACACCATAGCCGGGATTATGGGCCATGGCGATGCCTTTGTAATGCGCGACCCTGCCGGTATACGCCCTGCTTATTATTTCAGGAATGATGAGATTGTAGTAGCGGCCTCTGAGCGCCCTGCGCTGCAAACCGCGTTTAATATACCTGTAGAAGAGATTCGCGAAATTAAACCTGGCCATGCGCTTATTGTTAAAAAGAACGGTAAGATCACCGAAGACCAGTTCAGTGAACCGAAAGAAAAAAAATCATGCTCTTTTGAGCGTATTTATTTTTCGCGCGGCAGCGATGCCTCCATTTACCGCGAGCGTAAACAATTGGGCCGGTTGCTTTGCCCGCAGATATTGGAAGCGGTTAACCATGATATAAAGAATACGGTATTCTCCTATATTCCAAACACTGCAGAGGTTGCTTTTTACGGAATGGTAGAAGGTGTGCATAAATATATTAAACAATACCAGCGCGACAGGCTTTTGAATCGCGAGGACAAGATCAGTGAAGAAGAATTGTCTGAAGTGCTGGCAATAGCCCCAAGGGTTGAAAAAATTGCTATCAAAGACGTTAAGCTGCGTACCTTTATAACACAGGATGCAGACCGGTCTGAAATGGTGGCCCATGTGTATGATACTACTTATGGTTTGATCAATAAAGACGCGGATACCCTGGTAGCGCTTGACGACTCTATTGTACGCGGTACCACTTTAAAGCAAAGTATCCTGAAGATATTAGACCGCCTTGGCCCTAAAAAGGTGGTGGTTGTGTCTTCTGCTCCGCAGATACGCTATCCGGATTGCTACGGCATTGATATGTCGCGCATGGGCGAGTTTGTGGCTTTTGAAGCCGCAATCAGCCTGTTGAAAGAGCAAGGTAAAGAGAACATCATAGTTGACGTTTATAACAAGTGTAAACAAAGTTCATCTTTACCGAAAGAGGAAGTAGAAAATTATGTAAAAGCTATCTACGAGCCTTTTACAGATCAGGAAATTTCTGATCGTATCGCTAAGATCATTACCCCGCCAAATATTAAAGCTAAGGTTGAGGTTATTTATCAAACTTTAGATAACCTGCACAAAGCCTGCCCCGAGCATTTAGGCGACTGGTACTTTAGCGGCGATTACCCAACCCCTGGTGGTAACAAGGTGGTTAACCGCGCCTTTGTTAACTGGATGGAAGGTAATAATCAGCGGGCTTATATGTAAATTAAGCTGAGAACTTAATGCTAAAAGGCGAAAGGTAATGACTTTTCGCCTTTTTCGTTTACCTCTTGCTTGTCCAGGTGTCTTCACTTGGAGAGACGATGTTGTAAGCGTCTACGCTTACAATTCTTAGGCTTAAGTGCAGACACTTAAGCCGGCGCAGGGCTCAGGACCTCAATAAACGATATCATTGCGAGGAACAGCGCGGCAATCTCACAGGACAATTGGATATGCTGAAAAAATTGCAAATCCATTCCTAACTAAGAATAAAGCTGCCTCGAAAAATACTTATGCAGGGTGTGCCGAAAAAAAGAAGTGAGTGACCAGCCTGTCCAATAAAACAAAGGCGGCAATTATCAGGGCGATACCTGCAACCTCGTTAAGGCGGTGTACCAGTTTGGGCGATATCTTCTCACGCAGTTTATTGGCATAAAACGCCTTTACCGTATCCAGGCCGAATTGTACGATTAGCACGGTTAAAAACATAACCGCAATTTTAAGCGAGCGGTTAGGCACTCCTTCATGGTAAGCCGTACTTGCCACGCCTATAACAACCGTCCAATGGAAAAGTATGGTTGGGTTAAAAATGCACATCAGGAAACCTTTAAGAAAGTAACCCGCCTTATTAACCTTTACAGGCACTGAATTTTTATAATTAACGTCGGATTTTTTGAAGATGTAATAAATTCCAATGGCAAAAAGTATAATGCTGCCAACAATGCCGGCTATAGTTTTATCGTGTGCTGTAACATCAAAGTATTGAGAACCGAACAAAATGGCTCCTACGAACACCATATCACTGCAAACAACACCAAGCGCCAAAGCAACGCCCGCCTGAAAGCCTTTATCGATACTGGTTTTAATTAATGCGAAAAAAACGGGGCCTGTCAAAAAAGTCAGCACTAACCCAAACCCGATCCCCGAAATAATAGCGTCTATCATTAAGTGAGGCTTATGTCCCTAATTGCCTGAAAAAATCAGGACACTAATATGCAACTTTAAATCTGTTTAACAACAAAACTTGCTGTCTGATTTACATTTTAAAAAAAATAGGGCATAATTATAAAAATTAAATTATGTTTAGTGCTTTAAATACACCAATAGAATTACCTTAATTAAACAATGGAACAAAGCAATTCTACCAATAATCGATCGGCATTATATTCGTTAATCACCGTTTGGTTTTTCTGGGGCTTTTCGGCCGCATCCAACGGGGTTTTCATCCCTTTTTGTAAAGCGCATTTTCACTTATCACAGTTCGAATCACAGTTGATAGATTTTACATTCTACGGCGGTTATTTCATCGGTTCGTTAGTGCTGTATTTCGCTTCGCAAATAAGTAAAATCGATATCTTAAACAAAATAGGATACAAAAACGCGATTGTTATTGGCTTGCTTATCTCTGTAGCAGGAGCCCTGTTAATGGTGCCGGCTATAAATGCAGGGGTGTTTGGGTTTATATTAGGCGCTTTCTTTATTATCGCCATTGGGTTTTCCCTTCAGCAAACCGCAGTTAACCCATTTATAGTAGCATTAGGCCCGCCTGAAACAGGTGCCACCCGTTTAAACTTAGCGGGCGGGGTTAATAACTTTGGTAGCATACTGGGCCCTGTAGTAGTGAGCTTTTTATTATTTGGTTCGGCTACAAGCACATCTAACGCTGTAGTTTCCATTTCGTCGGTAAATAACCTGTATTATATATTGGCTGGCTTGTTCCTGATACTGGCTATCTTTTTCTGGCGTACAAATTTACCTAAAGTAACCAGCGATGAGAAGATAGAGCAAAGCAATAAGGCAAACTTTCCCTTGTTTATTATTTTTATAGCCTTTTGCCTTATCCTGGCTGCTACACCATTAAGTAATGCCACAGGTTTATCAACCTCATACTACGTTTATGGCGCTTTATTTATTATCATAGTAACGCTTGTAAGGTCATCTTCTGCAGCTACCAAACATAAAGAGGGATGGGGAGCTATGAGGTATCCGCAGTTGATTTTGGGTATGCTGGCTATTTTTACTTATGTAGGTGTCGAAGTAACCATCCAGAGTAATTTTGGCGCTTTATTAGAAACACCGGCGTTTGGCAGCATTTCTGCAAAAGACATTGCACCTTACATTTCTTTATACTGGGGTAGCTTAATGATAGGCCGGTGGACAGGTGCTATTGGTGTATTCGATGTATCTAAATCAACCCGTACAGTGTTGACCATCGTTGTTCCGTTTGTTGCATTTGGTGTAGTATTGTTAGCGAACGTAATAAGCAACGCTAATATCGCACACTTGGCGCCATACGGAATTTGCGTTATTTTCCTGATTGTCGGCTTCCTGTTAGGTAAGGAAAAACCTATCCGCACCTTAAGTATTTTTGGTTTGATGGGTGTTGCGTTTATGGCTATTGGTATGCTTACTAACGGTATAGTTGCTACGTATGCTTTTATCAGCGGCGGTTTATGCTGCTCAATCATGTGGCCGTCTATTTTTGCATTGGCATTGGCCGGATTGGGAAAATATACCAGCCAGGGTTCATCGCTATTGATCATGATGATCCTGGGCGGTTCTATCATACCACCGGTACAAGGTATTCTTGCTGATGGCAGCGGTAAACTTGTACCCGGCATGAGCGGTATCCACTTCTCATACATCGTACCATTGATCGGGTTTGCTTACCTGGCGTTTTTTGCCTGGAAAGCTGGTGCTGAATTACGCAAGCAGGGCATTGATATCGATCATATCGAAGCAGGTGCCGGACACTAAAATACTTAAGTCATTGAGTTATTAGGCCGTTGAGTCATTATTTAACCCGACGAGCTAATGACGGTGAAAAATGACCTGATACTAAATATGGATAAACCCAGTTTCGAAAACATTTTTATGAATCTGGCAACCGACCTGGCCAAGCGCTCCCATTGCGTTAAGGCCCAGGTCGGTGCCGTTTTAGCCAAGGATACCCGTATTATTTCAATTGGTTACAACGGCCCGCCTGCCGGAACACATAATTGCGATGAAGAATGGCCTCAAACCGGCTGCGCACGTGACTCTAAAGGGAGCTGCTCACTTGCTCTGCATGCCGAAGAAAATGCGATACTTTACGCCGTAAAAAACGGCGCTAACCTTGAGGGTGCAACCTTGTACACCACCTTATCGCCATGCCTGCCTTGTGCCCGGCTGATCTTCTCGGCAGGTATTAAACAGGTTTATTACGATAAATCTTATGCCCAATACAAAGGCTTGCCGAGCGACGAAGGGGTAGACTTTTTAAATCGTTTCGGGGTTAAGGCGATGAAGGTGGGAGTAAGTAGGCAATCAGCAGATACACTTTAAAATATTAACCCCTCGTCATTGCGAGGAACGAAGCAATCTCTAAGCTATCACGATATCTCGACGCGGCGGCTTTGTTTATATAATGGGTAATTAATACCCTCGCAATGACGGGATTTGAATTCATCTGATAGCACGAAAGAATATATGCTAAATCTGTTAAATAGTGATTACGCTTTAACCCTTCAATTTCTCCACTTTATCCAGCGCAAACTGCAGCTGCTCTTCAGGTGTAAGGTTGGTGTTATCTAAAATAATGGCGTCTTTAGCCCTTACCAGCGGGCTTTCTTCGCGCGTAGTATCGCTATAATCGCGGTGGGCGATGTTCTCAAATACTTCTTCTAAAGTAATATCAGGGTTTTTAGTGCGGATCTCATCATAACGGCGCTGTGCACGTACTGCCGGGTCGGCGGTCATGAATATTTTGAGCGTAGCGTTAGGGAACACCGTAGTGCCTATATCCCGCCCGTCCATCACAATGTTTTTTGATTGGCCCATGCGCTGCTGCTGCTTCACCATTTCGCGCCGAACCTCTTTTAAAGCCGATACCTCGCTTACCTTTTCAGATACGGGCATCTGGCGTATTTCGTCAGATACTTCTTCGCCATTGAGCGTAATATGGGTTTCGTAATCGCGCGAATGAAAGTTAAGATGAATATCTTTTAGTGCCGCCTCGATCTGTGCGTGGTCGGCAGAATCAATATTGTTCCTCAGAAAGTATAACGCTACGGCCCTGTACATGGCGCCACTATCAACATATATATAATGCAGTTTTTTGGCTAAAGCTTTGGCTAAGGTGCTTTTACCACATGATGAGTAGCCATCAATAGCTATAATGGTGTTATTGCTCATGGGAACGCTAAGGTACAATTTTTAGTCGGCTTTAGTAATTTGCAGTCAGCCATTGCGTACAACTCTTTTGCGTTAAGAATGTTAAGTTTGCAAGCATGAACCTGAACAAAGCAGAGCTGCAACGCGAGCTTATCTATAAAACATCCAGAAGTGGCGGTAAAGGCGGACAAAACGTAAACAAGGTATCTACCAAGGTAGAATTGTTATTCCCAGTTAACGACAGCCCTTTGTTCAATGAAGATGAAAAGCAGCTGATTAACGAAAAGCTTCAATCGCGCTTTAACAAGGATGGTTTTATACAGGTGATATGTGATGAGGAACGCAGCCAGTTGCTGAACAAGGAAATAGCACTCAACCGTTTATTACAGTTGCTTACAAACGCCCTGCGCAAGCCAAAGGCACGCAAGCCAACGAAAATAAGCAAAGCGGCGAAACAGGCACGTTTAGATAATAAAAAAGCGCAATCAACCAAGAAAGCTGGCAGAAGACAAAGCTTCGATTTTAATTAAACCTGTAAAGCAGCGTAACCGAGCCCCATTGGTGGGTTGATTTTACCA
Organism: Mucilaginibacter litoreus; assembly: GCF_042676805.1. NCBI lineage: Bacteria > Pseudomonadati > Bacteroidota > Sphingobacteriia > Sphingobacteriales > Sphingobacteriaceae > Mucilaginibacter > Mucilaginibacter litoreus. The sequence continues at coordinate 210,159 of NZ_JBHTHZ010000002.1, forward strand.
TTTGTTTGGTGTCTTTGGTTTGAATTACCGCGCCAATATCCAGAACAATGCGGCTGCTCACATAGCTTACACCCAATTGATTGCTGAAAATAAACGGCTCTTTATCCAGCGTGACTTCCCGGGTGCCTGCTTCGGGATGGTCTTTAAACATACTGCCCTGTATGGTGGCGTCATAACCTACCAGGTTAGCCTGCGGTTTGTAGTAAAAGAAAAGCTCATGATTGTGCAATGGCGGGGCAACGTTAGCCGTTGAGGCGGTGCTTTGTGTACTTACAGAATGAAATAACTGGTTAAAGTTTCCTAACCGGATCAGCGGCCCGATACCTGCACCGGTAAACCCTGTGCCCAGGTTAACATAGCTCGCCAGCGAAATATCCGCCCATGAAGCACGTGCAAGTAGTTTGTTATAATCGGCAGAAAGGTTAAGCTCTACATCATTCCGTATTTGATAGGGCCAGCCGGTAAGCTTGTAAAAGCCGAAAGTATCATGTATAAAGTTCTGGATAGGTTCGCCTCCGGCGGCAGGCCCTACAATGCCCACTTTAGCGCTTAGCTTTAAGTTACTTTCATTTTTATATAAAAGATTTAAAGATGAGCCTGCATATAAGTAACCGGCGAAGGGCCTGTCTAAAAATTCAGTAGAGGGTATACCGCCCGACTGTGCGTTGAAAATTTTCTGCCCTATTTCAAACTCAAGTACTTTATTGGCCAAAGCAGGGTTTTTGCTTGCATCAAGCGCATGCCTGTAATAAATAAATATTCCATTAGTATAATACCTGTCTGAACCCTGGCCCAAAAAGGAGTCGTTTTCAGACATTGCACCGATCTCGGTAGTGCGGGTTTGAGCAAAAACAGGGGCTGCCGCAAGCAGGCAGGCAACCAATGTTAATAGTTTAAATTTCATTACGGGAATTAAAGTGTAGGGCTAAAATAATAAAAAAAGCAGGGTGAAGGCCCTGCTTTAAAATATTTGCGGATAAGTTACATTAGTTTAACACTGGTTGGTTTTCTTTCTCGCGTATGGTAAGATCTATAGGATTTTTTACCTTTTCATTTAAAAGAGCCAGTTTAATTACATCGCTCATGTCTGTAACGTAATGAAACTGTAGGTCGCGTATGTAATCTTCTTTTATTTCCAGTATATCTTTTTGATTAGATCTGCACAAAATGATCTCCTTGATATTGGCGCGTTTAGCAGCCAGTATTTTTTCTTTGATACCGCCCACAGGTAATACACGGCCTCTTAAAGTTATTTCGCCCGTCATGGCCAGATTAGGCTTTACCTTGCGTTGTGTAAAGGCTGATACCAGTGCTGTAAGCATGGTAACACCTGCTGATGGGCCGTCCTTAGGGGTTGCGCCTGCAGGCACGTGCACATGTACATCCCATTGTTCAAACAGTTTCGGGTTAATGCCAAAATCGGCCGCATGCGCACGAATGTAGGCTAAAGCAATCGTAACCGATTCTTTCATTACATCCCCAAGGCTGCCGGTAAGCGTAAGTTTCCCTATACCCGGGCTAAGGCTTGCTTCTATAAAAAGGATATCGCCGCCAACTGCCGTCCAGGCAAGGCCGGTTACTACGCCGGCAATTTCATTGTCTTCATAAAGATCTTTATCAAAGATCGGGGCGCCTAATATTTTTTCAACTTCTTTTTTGCTGACCTGCGTATTGTATGGTTCTTCCATGGCAATGCTTTTGGCCACGCCACGAATCACTGAACCTATCTTTTTTTCCAGCGAGCGCACACCCGATTCGCGGGTATAGTCCTCAATAACCTTTTCTATAACATCGTTTTTGATCACAACATCCTTAGGGGCAAGGCCATGTGCTTCGCGCTGCTTGGGTAGCAGATGGCGTTTAGCAATTTCCACCTTTTCTTCAATAGTGTAGCCGTTTACCTCTATGATCTCCATCCTGTCTAACAGGGCAGGCTGTATGCTGGAAAGCGAGTTGGCCGTAGCAATGAACATCACGTTCGATAGGTCGAAGTCCATCTCCACATAATTGTCGTAAAAGGTGCCGTTCTGTTCAGGGTCAAGTACCTCAAGTAGTGCAGAGGAAGGGTCGCCCCTAAAATCTGTACTAACTTTATCTATTTCATCCAGTATAAAAACCGGGTTTGCGGCACCTGCTTTTTTGATGGATTGTATGATACGGCCCGGCATAGCTCCAATGTAGGTTTTGCGGTGGCCACGTATCTCGGCTTCGTCGCGCACGCCACCTAAGGCCATGCGTACGTATTTGCGGCCTAAAGCTTTTGCAATAGATTTTCCCAGTGATGTTTTACCCACCCCGGGAGGGCCAACCAAACAAAGTATCGGCGCCTTCATGTTATGCTTTAATTTAAGCACGGCCAGGTATTCTATAATGCGCTGTTTAACCTTATCAAGCCCAAAGTGGTCCTTATCCAAAACTTTTTGCGCGCGCTTAAGGTCAAAATTATCTTTAGTGAATTCGTTCCAGGGCAGGTCCAGCAACAGTTCCAGATAGTTTATTTGTACCGAATAATCGGCTGCCGCCGGATTGGTACGGCTTAGCTTCTCGAGCTCTTTGTCGAAATGTTTTTTTACTTCGGCAGCCCATTTTTTACCAACCGCACGCTGGCGCAGGTTCTCAATTTCCAGGTCGGGGGTAGAGCCGCCCAGTTCTTCCTGGATGGTTTTTAGTTGCTGGTTAAGGAAATAATCGCGCTGCTGTTTGTCCAGGTCTACACGTACCTTTGTTTGTATCTGGTTCTTTAGTTCCAGCATCTGGAGGTCTAAAGTAAGATGCTCAAGTACTATATTCATCCGTTCGCGAAGGCTTGGCGTTTCAAGCAGTCTTTGCTTCGCGGTAACATCAGCATTCATGTTAGATGCAATAAAATTGATCAGGAATGATGTGCTCTCGATATTACGGATAGCTATGCCTGCCTCGCTCGGTATATTGGGTGATAACTGTATAATGCTCATGGCCATGTCTTTAACAGACGATACCATGGCTTTAAACTCTTTGTCTTCTTTAGATTTTGATTCCTTGAAAGGGTCGATAGTAGCCTTTATGTAAGGGTCGCTTTGTATTTCTTCCTTTAGGTTAAAACGTTTTTTTCCCTGTAGAATAACTGTAGTATTACCATCAGGCATTTGCAGCATTTTGATGATAAGCGCTACCGTACCTACTTTGTGCAGTTGGTCAAACGTAGGATCTTCTATGCTTACGTCCTGCTGTGCAACAACCCCGATTAACCTGTTGCCCTTATTTGCGTCGCGTATAAGCTTAATAGATTTATCGCGCCCAACAGTTATAGGAATAACTACACCAGGAAACAACACCGTATTACGCAGCGGAAGTATGGAAACAACATCAGGAACCTGCTCATTATTCATTTCCTCTTCATCCTCTGATGACATCAGCGGGAAAAACTCGGAATCTTCATTAATGGAAGGCATTGTATTTTTGAAATCAAACGGATCGTAACTCATTAATCACCTTTCGTGTAATTGTTAACGTCATTATGGCAGTAATTGCTATGCCTGATTGGGTTAACCATTATTTTTATTTGTGCAAATATACTGTTCAAGAGCTATGCCAGTGTAGTATTTTTAAATGCACTAAACCGGCATTGTTTGTAAATGATTGATTGTTTGCTATTTGCGGATCTTGTTAATATACGTATACCTTAAGTAGCCCGGATTATAAAATGAAAAAAAGTCAGTATCGAAAATAAAAGTAAGTGATTTTGCAAAGGTTTTAACCCCAAAACTAATTCATACACTTTTTATGAAAAAGAGAATTTTACAGAATGGTTATCGCCATTAATAAATTTTTAACAAATTGCGTGCATTGCATAATAAATTGCTGTAATGGCAGTTATTGCCATATACGTGTTAACGATTATATGAGGCTTTCGGCTATCATTTCTTTCATTATTCTTAGTTCCATTGAGTCATCGGCCCAAAACGCCTATGTAAAACTGGGGCAACAGGCGTTTTTGGATGGCAACTTCAAAGCCGCTGTAAAGCAGCTTGAAAAGGGTTGTATGATCGACTCGACCAACGCGAATGCCTACTGGATGCTGGGATACTCTTATTACCATAGCCAGAATTACCGTAAATCCATCGCCGCTTACGATAAAGTTATATTCATAAACCCGGTTGATGCTTCGGCTTATTATTACCGGGCGCGTGCCAAGGGGTATATGGGGCGGGATACTTACCTTTCGCCAGCCGAGCGCGAAAAGTATATGCTTGGCGAAATTTTTGACCTTACAAAAGCCTTAGCCATTGACCCGGCCGAACGTGGTAAGTGCTATCAAACCCGCGGTATTGCTTACAGGGAATATGGCGAATTTAAATTACAGGCAAACTCCCACTCTTACGATAAAGCGCGCGGTGTCAGCGCCCTGAAAGCTTCAATAGCCGATCTTGAAAAAGTGTTAAGTGAAAACCCAAACCGGGCAGATATAGCATCGCTGATAGAGCTTTCAAAAGAAAAGCTGGCTACTGCTGTTGGGCACCACTAAAATTTGCCTTAATGCGGTAGTTATTGTTGCCTATTAATTTTATATGCTGGTCTTTTTCAATGTAGTAATACGCATCAGGCGCATAAACAAGCCGCTCTGTAGTGCTGTATAAAAAATTATGGGTACTGTTATAAATGGTAACAGATGTAATTTTTCCGGATGTTTTTCTGATAATTATCTGGCGTGTTTTTAGCTCCGGATACCTCGCTTTATACACGGTGCTGTCGGCATTTTGCTGTACCGAATAGCTGTTTCGCCACGAAGGTTTATTGATATCAGATTCTTTAAAAAGATTGAACTCAGCTCCCCAATTTGCTATGTGGAGTTGTTTGCTTTCTTTTTCGCCATTATGATCAACCGTTTTATTGATCATTGGGTTCAGTTTGGCAAGGCGTGCCGAGTCGGCCTTAAAAAAGCCTTTAAGGTCAAAATATTTAAGCTCTGCTCCGGTTTCTTTAATCTGCGGTTTATCACAGGCGTACAAGCCGCCCAAAAGCAGCAGTACGCCCGTAATCAAATAGTTTTTTGAGATAGATTTACACCAATACATTTCCGGTCATTTCTGCAGGTATAGGCACCCCCAATAACTGTAAAACGGTTGGCGCGATATCGCCAAGCTTCCCGTCTTTTACCTGCTTAACATCTTTATCTATAATAATACATGGCACCAGGTTGGTGGTATGCGCTGTATTTGGCGATCCATCTTCGTTAACCATATAATCAGCGTTACCATGATCGGCAATGATAATGAATGAGTAGCCAGATTTTAAACCGGCCTCAACAACGGCCTTAGTGCAGGCATCCGCGGTTTCGGCAGCTTTAACCACCGCGCTGAAAACACCTGTATGGCCAACCATATCTGTATTGGCAAAGTTAAGGCACACAAAGTCGGGCCAGCTTTGCTGTAGCTCCGGGATGATGGCATCCCGAATACCTTCGGCGCTCATTTCGGGCTGCAGATCATAAGTGGCAACTTTTGGTGAGGGCACCAACAGGCGTTTTTCGTTCTGAAACTCTTTTTCGCGGCCGCCGGAGAAGAAGAAGGTTACATGCGGATATTTTTCAGTTTCGGCAATGCGAATTTGTTTTTTTCCGGCGCTTTCCAGCACTTCGCCAAGTGTTTTGGTCAGGTCTTCTTTAACAAACACCACCTTTACGTTCTTAAACGTCTCGTCGTAAGAGGTCATGGTAACGTAGTGGATATTTAAGGGGTGCATATTGTATTCCGGAAACTCGCGTTGGGTAAGCGCCTGTGAAATTTCACGGCCACGGTCTGTGCGGAAGTTAAAGCATATCACTACGTCGCCATCTTTAATGGTAGCAATGGGTTTACCATCCGCATCAACAGCAACTATAGGGTTGACAAACTCATCGGTAATGCCGGCGTCGTAAGATTTACGTATCGACTCGATAATATCATAAGAAGGCTCGCCTTCCCCTTTAACCATCAGGTCATAAGCTTTTTTAACGCGCTCCCAGCGGTTGTCGCGGTCCATGGCATAATACCGGCCAATGGCCGATGCCAGTTTAACGTTGGTAGTAGCAATGTGCTCTTCAAGCTCTGTTATGAAACCAATGCCCGAGTTAGGGTCGGTATCGCGGCCATCTAAAAAAGCATGGATATAAACTTTTTCGAGCCCTAACTGCGTACTTGCATCAACCAGCCCTTTAACATGCCTGATGTGGGCATGCACGCCGCCATCACTTACCAAGCCTATTAAATGTACATCTTTATTATTTTGCTTAGCCAGGTTAAAGGCTTCTAACAAAACCTCGTTTTGCACAAACTCATTTTCGGCCACAGCTTTGTTGATGCGCCCCAGTTCCTGGTATACCACGCGGCCTGCACCTAAATTCATGTGCCCTACTTCGGAGTTGCCCATCTGGCCTTCAGGTAAGCCAACTGCCAGGCCGGACGCTTCCAGTTTTGAGTTAGGATATTTTTTTATCGCTTCGTCAAAAAAAGGCGTGTTTGCTGCTACTATAGCATTTGAACTATCATTACGGCCGTAACCCCAGCCATCCAGTATAATTAATACTACTTTTTTGTTATTTTCCACAATGCAAATATAAAAGCAACGTTTAAAGATTGAAGTTATACCTGCGCTTTTTTACTTTTTAATGCAACAATTACTTAGTTTATTAGTCATATTTATGAAATGAAACTAAAAAGACTGCCGTTGCTTGCCCTTTTGCTCATACTGCCTGCAGTACTGAAAGCAGATGCTATTGAAAAAATTGCCGAACTTTTTAAGCAGGGGAACGCCCAGGAAATTGCCCGTTTCTTTGCCCCAAGTGTGGATGTATCTCTTATGGATAATGCGGCTATTTACTCAAAAGCGCAGGCTGCAATTATACTGGATAAGTTTTTTAAGGAGAACAAACCACATGCTGTTAAAATGCTTCACCGCATTAGCTCCAACCCAAATTATAACTTTGGTGTGCTTGTTTTAAGTACCGATAAGGGGAAGTTTCGTGTTGCGTATACACTTAAAGAGGTTGGTAAGAATATGGAACTCATAGAGTTGCGCATAGAAAGCGAAAAAACCTAATTACTCATCAATTGTTCTTACTTTTGAAACTCAAAAATCAAAGGTTTGGATAACGAAGTTTTACACCCATTTATAGTTAATGCATTGAAGGAAGATGTTGGCGACGGCGACCATACATCTTTGGCTACCATTGAAGCGGGTACACAAGGTAAGGCCCATTTACTGGTTAAAGACACCGGCATACTGGCAGGAATTGAACTGGCCCGAGAGATATTTAATGAGGTTGATAGTAATTTAAACCTCACTGTTTTTTTGAACGACGGTGCCGCTGTAAAGCCAGGAGATATTGCGTTTGAGGTTGAAGGAGATGCACAAAGCATTTTAAAAGCTGAGCGTTTGGTACTTAACTGTATGCAGCGCATGAGTGGGATTGCCACAAAAACCAGAGAAATAGTAGACTTGTTGCAGGGCACAAATACCAAAGTGTTGGATACCCGCAAAACCACACCCGGCATGCGTTACCTTGAGAAATGGGCGGTGCGTATAGGTAGCGGTGTTAACCACAGATTTGGCTTGTATGACATGATTCTTATAAAAGATAATCATGTAGACTACTCTGGCGGTATACGCAATGCCATTGAAAATACACTGAAATATTTAGAAGAAACAGGTAAAAAACTTGCGGTTGAAATTGAGGTGAGAAATTTGGAAGAACTGGAACAGGTGCTGCAAACCGGAAATGTAAATCGTATTTTGTTAGATAACTTTAATTTTGATGCCTTAAGGCAGGCGGTGGCCATGATAAAAGGGCAATACATAACCGAAGCATCCGGAGGTATCACTATAGATAATATAAGAGATTATGCCGATTGCGGGGTTGATTATATATCTGTAGGTGCGCTTACACACTCGGTAAAAAGTTTGGATCTGAGCCTTAAGGCTGTAAAATTATAATGATATATTGCAGTATATAACATCAAATTAATAATATTGCAGGCAGATGCTATCAATCTACTCCATCTCGGCGCTTATTCTTGCTTACCTTTTTGGATCGATCCCCACTGCTGTATGGATTGGACAAGCCTTTTACGGTATTGACGTTAGAGAGTATGGCAGCGGTAATGCCGGGGCAACCAATACTTTTAGGGTATTGGGTAAAAAGGCGGGTATACCTGTTATGCTGCTTGATATTTTAAAAGGCTGGACTGCAACAAACCTTGCTTATGTAATTGGTACCAGTACAACCGGCGCTTATCATTCCATCGCGTTTACTAATTATGAACTGGCCTTAGGCATTGCTGCCGTTATGGGGCATTTGTTCCCTATATTTGCCGGTTTTCGTGGTGGTAAGGGCATAGCCACTCTTTTTGGAATGATATTGGCTATTAATTTGCCGGCTGCTTTACTTTGCGTATCTGTATTTATAGTAACGCTGCTGATAACCAGATATGTGTCATTATCGTCCATATTAGCCGGTTTTGCTTATCCCATCGGTGTAACATTTATCTTCCCGGTGTATATTAAATCGGTCATTATATATGGCATGTGCATATTTATACTGGTGTTGGTAACGCATCAAAAAAATATAGAGCGATTGTTGAAAGGTAAAGAGTCGAAAGTTAATTTGTTTAAAAAGAAAACTGCCTGACTTACCATGAAAAAACTAAAACTCACACTTGCCGCGGCTATTGCTGCAGTAGGCATTTACGCATGCTCCACCGTTCCGCTTACAGGTCGTTCACAATTAAGCCTCGTTGGCGACGATCAGATCAATAGCGCTGCCGCCACCAGTTATAGGCAACTATTATCTGACCCCAAAACTAAAGTTATCAGCTCAGGCTCTGATGCCCAGCGTGTTAAAGCAATAGGGGGCAGGCTGGCTACAGCTATAGAAAAATATCTTAAACAAAACGGATATGGCGATCAGTATAACTTTAGCTGGGAGTTTAACCTGATACAAAGCCCCGAAGTTAATGCCTGGTGTATGCCAGGCGGCAAGGTAGCCGTATATAGCGGCATACTGCCTGTTACAAAAACAGATGCAGGGCTTGCCACTGTAATGGGGCATGAAATTGGCCATGCTATTGCCCGCCACTCTGCCGAGCGTATGTCTCAGCAGCTGGCTTTACAAGCAGGTGGTGCAGCGGTTGGCGCGGCCACAAGTAGTAAATCATCAGCAACCCAAAATATTATTAATTCATTGTACGGCGTTGGCGGGCAATTGGCATTATTGAAGTACTCACGTTCACAGGAGTCTGAAGCCGACCGTCTGGGGCTTACATTTATGGCTATGGCAGGATATGACCCTAATGAGGCCGTTTCATTCTGGCAACGCATGGCGGCGCAAAATACCGGCGGCGCCCCGCCTGAGTTTTTAAGTACTCACCCTTCTGACGCTACACGTATAGCCAATATACAAAGCCTGATACCGGAAGCGATGAAGTATTATAAACGCTAATAGCGCTGTTTAACTACAAAAGGATAACAGATTTCAAAGGTCACGAAGTTTAGCTTCGTGACCTTTGTGTTTAAGCGCGGATAAGTATTGTAGGAGTAAGATAGCTCCATCGCTAACTCACCCGGGCATCGCTACCGCTCGACCACCCTCTCTCCGCAAGCGGAAAGAGGGTGGAGAAAAAATATTATTGTTTTAATTTGCACCATCAAGGCGAAGTAGAAAGGGTTTTAAAGTCCTCTTCTGTGTAGAGGATTTAGGTGAGGATATTCTTTGCATGGCAGAGAGGGTAAATAAGAAGCGCCATCGGGTGTGTAAAGTCCTCTCCTGGGAGAGGATTTAGGAGAGGGTAATTGTGCAGCAGAGAGGGGCAACTATCCTAAGGCGTTGTCAAGTCAACAAACCAAACCACATGTAAACGGTTTTAAACTACATGGCTACATCTAAATCCCGCTTTTTAACTGCCGAGTGGCGCAACCTGGTAATGCTTAATTATGAAGTTGACCCGGCTATACTGAAACCCTATTTGCCTGCAGCTACCGAACTGGATTTTTGGCAAGGAAAATGCCTGGTAAGCATGGTGGGTTTTTTGTTTAAAGAAACCCGTGTATTAGGGGTAAAATGGCCATTTCACGTCAACTTTGAAGAAGTGAACCTGCGCTTTTATGTACGGCATTTTGATGGCAGGCAATGGAAACGCGGAGCGGTTTTTACAAGCGAGATAGTACCCAAAAAAATGATCGTACTGATTGCCAATAACCTTTACAAAGAGCATTATCAAGCCCTGCCTATGAGGCATTCCATCATAAAAGACGGGCCTAACCATACGCAGTTTTTGTATGAGTGGAAACTAAAAGGGAAGTGGAATAAGCTGGGTGCAACTGTACAAAATAGCCTTAACCCCATAGAGCCAGGTAGTGCCGAAGAGTTTATTTTTGAGCATTACTGGGGGTACAACCGCCTTACCGACCGTAAGACTATGCAGTACGAGGTTGAGCATATACAATGGCAGGTAGCCGGAGTAAGGGATTTTATTTTTGAAGCAGATATTGCAGATTTGTATGGCCCTGCCTTTGTGCCTTATTTAAGTGTCAGGCCATTTTCTGTTTTTTGGGCAAACGGCTCTGAAATTGCCGTAAGGATAGCAGATAAGTTATTGCTTGACCCCGTGTTGCCGGATGCATTAACCGATAACCAAGCTTCAGTTTAGCTTGTCGAAGACTTGTACGCCTTGCTGATGGTTTGATAGGCTCACAATGATACTGCCTGGCTTGTCAGTCGGAGCTTGTCGAAGACTTGTACGCCTTGCTGATGGTTTGACAGGCTCACAATGATACTGCCTGGCTTGTCAGTCTGAGCTTGTCGAAGACTTATAAGCCAGGCTAATGTTCTTGCAGGTCAGTAAGCTGTTGCAACTTGTCATGCTTGTTTATCAGTATCAAATACTTCAAATATCGCCTTTGCCTTTAACAAACATTCTTCGTACTCCTTCTCAGCATCGGCATGATAGGTGATAGCGCTGCCTACATGGAATGACAGGTATTTGCTCACGGAGTTGTAGAGCAATGAACGTATCACTACATTAAAATCAAAATCACCATCCGGACTAAAATAACCTATTGCCCCTGAATACGCGCCGCGCTTGCTGCGTTCGTAATGTTCCATCAGGGTCATAGCACTTACTTTGGGTGCCCCTGTCATGCTGCCCATGGGGAAGGTTTTTTTTATGGCTTCAACATCGCTAAGATCCTCGCGTTTGTCACATACCACCGTTGATACCATTTGATGAACCTGTGCAAAGCTTTGTATGCCATATAGCTCTTCCGTTTCGACGGTACCCGGCACGGCGGAGCGGGTAAGATCATTACGTACCAGATCAACTATCATTACGTTCTCCTGCAGTTCTTTTGGATGGTTGCGTAATTCGTTAATCAGGTTTTGATCAACAGCTGCATTGTTATCCCGTCTTGCGGTACCTTTGATAGGCTGCGAAATAATTTTGTTGCCCCGCTTTGCTAAAAATCGCTCTGGTGAGGCGCAGATAATGTAATTGCCATCCCATTTAAAAAATGATGAAAATGGGGTAGGAGATATGGCTCTAAGTTTATTGTATACATGCAGCGGATCAATCTCCGTGTGCTCTGAAAAAAACTCCTGGCAAAAATTGGTTACGTAAATATCACCACGAACAATATGGCTTTTGATCTGCTCAACAGTGTCTGTATATTCATCGCGGGTAAAGCGTTGCTGAAAACTGACCGGGTTGAGGTTTGTATTTAAAACGGGATCAAAGTTTTCAATTTCCTGCCAGCTATCTGTATCATTCCCTGTTATCTCCACCGCATCACCTTTTATGGTGGCAATAATCTGCGGTACAAAAAAGTAAAGGTCAGGAAACGATAAATGATCTGTATTTTGTGATTGCAGAGCTTCTATTTCATTCTTTAAATCATACCCTAAAAAGCCCATTACCCAGCCGGTATTTGCGGCCCTGAAAGCGGCTAATTGCTTAAAAGCATTGCCCGCGTTAGCTTTGACAGATGTTTTGCGTCCCACTGCTATAATGGTATCAAATTTACTGTAAGGGGTGATAAAATCATGGCTGTCCATGTAGCAGCAGGTATCAAATGTTAAAGCCCAATGCAGTGCTTTTTGTTTAAAGGAATTTATGTTCTCTGTTTTGATAATCACAAAGCAAAAATACTTAAGGCTTTTTTAATAGCGCATTTTGTTTGTTGATTCTTTTTATAAGAAAAAATAGATATTCCCTTACTTAGGAGGGTAGGGAGGGTTTTAGCCAAGCGACAGGACCCCTACCTCCTCCTTCCCCGGGGGAAGGAATCGCACAGCCCTTTCTATACTGACAATATAAAGTATTCCCTCCCTCGGGAGGGTTAGGGAGGTGTTCAACAAGCATCACACCCCTACCTCCTCCTTCCCCGGGGAAGGAACCGCATTAAACCAGTCTTAGAATTAAAATATAGATCTAAATATTCCTCCCTTGGGAGGGTAGGGAGGGGTTTTACACAAAAAGGCCCCACATCTGCAGGGCCTTGAATATTATTTGAAAGGTTTTCTTAGTGCAGTACCAAAGTTTGTTTCCTATCTGGCCCTACGGATAGATATTTAACAGGTACCCCCAACTCGGCTTCAAGGTACTCAATGTACGATTGCAATTTGGCAGGTATCTCGTTTAGCTCGGTTATGCCGGTTAAATCCTCGTTCCAGCCATCAATTTCTTTTAAAACAGGCTCTGCATCAACAGAGCATATATCATAAGGCATATAGTCTATCTGTTCGCCCAGGTAATTGTAATGGGTGCAGGCGTATATCTTATCAAAACCGCTTAAAACATCGGCCTTGGTCATTACCAATTGGGTTACCCCATTAAGCATAATGGCATATTTAAGCGCCGGCAGATCGATCCAGCCGGTGCGGCGTGGCCTGCCGGTGGTTGCGCCAAACTCGTGGCCAACTTTGCGCAGTTCTTCGCCTGTTTCATCATGCAGCTCGGTAGGGAAGGGGCCACCACCAACACGGGTGCAATAGGCTTTAAAAATACCGATCACATCGCCTATCTGGCTTGGAGCTATACCCAAACCGGTGCAGGCGCCTGCGGTTGTTGTATTTGATGAGGTAACAAAAGGATAAGAACCAAAATCGATATCCAGCATAGCACCCTGTGCGCCCTCGGCCAAAACCTTTTTGCCATCCTTAATATATTTGTTCACAAAGTGTTCAGAATCAACCAGTGTAAACTTTTTGATCAGTTCTATCGCCTCGAAAAAAGCAGCCTCCCGCTCGCTGAAATCAGCAACCTCTCCATAAAGGGATTGCAGCATCGAGGTATGTTTATCAACCAGCTTTTGATATTTTTCTTTAAAATCAGGCAGGGTGATATCGCCAACGCGTAAACCGTTACGGCCGGTTTTATCCATGTAAGTAGGGCCGATACCTTTTAGCGTAGAACCTATTTTTCCCTCGCCCATTTTCTTTTCAGAAGCGGCATCTAAAAGCTGGTGTGTAGGCAATATCAGGTGAGCCTTCTTGGCTATCATCAGGTTGCCTTTCGCTAACAGGTCATGGCCGGCATCTTTCAGCTTATCAAGCTCTTTTTTAAGCGTGATAGGGTCAATCACCACGCCATTGCCAATAAGGTTTACCGTGTTATCAAAGAATATACCGGATGGAATGGTGTTCAGTACGAATTTTTTACCTTCAAACTCAAGGGTGTGGCCGGCATTAGGGCCACCCTGAAAGCGGGCTATCAGATCATAGCCTTTACTTAGTACGTCAACAATTTTACCTTTACCTTCGTCGCCCCACTGGAGGCCCAATAATACGTCAACAGCCATTAAATAATTTCTTTATCTTGTAGTAAGTTAATTGAGAGATTAAAATTTGTTTACGATACTTTTCTGTCGCAATAACCGTCGCGCAGCTTGGTGCAGTTACCGTAAAGGTTTAAAGAGTGGTGTTTGATATCAAATTTCAGGATATCGCCCATCATGGATTGTATCTGTTGAATGCGCGGGTCGCAAAATTCAACTACTTTACCGCAGTCTATACATATAATATGATCGTGCTGTTTATAACCGTACGATTTTTCGAACTGGGCCATATTTTTTCCAAACTGATGTTTGGTTACCAGGTCACATGATACCAGCAGCTCAAGCGTATTGTAAACAGTAGCACGGCTAACACGGTATTTTTTATTTTTCATGTGGATATACAGCGATTCCACATCAAAATGGTCATTTCTTGAATAAATTTCTTCGAGTATGGCAAAGCGCTCAGGAGTTTTCCGCAGACTTTTATTTTCAAGGTAGGCCTCAAAAATCTTCTTTACCAACGCAATGGTTTCCTGTACAGGCATAATGTTAAATTAACAAAGCAAAGGTATTAATTATTTTAGTTTTTAGTTGATTGTGTTGATTAAGTTGATGGTGTTATTCAACCACTCACTTGAAACTTTATCATCAGGATGCTTTTTCAATGGCCGAGTCAAACCGTATAACCGAGGTAATACCCTTAACCTGGTTGAGTTTTTTGATAAGGTTATCCAAATGTTCAGTATCGTTTACATAAACCATTATTGATCCCTCAAAAATACCGTTATCGCTATCTACGGTAATTGAGCGGATGTTCACCTTAAAATCATTCGAGATAACCGTAGTAAGCTTATTAATCAAACCAACATCATCAATACCTGTAATGCGCAATCCTGTTAAAAATGCCAGCTCCTGCTGGTTGGTCCAGCGGGCTTTTACAATACGGTAACCATAATTGGCCATCAATTTGGCGGCGTTAGGGCAGTTTGTACGATGTATCTTGATGCCATCGCCTACGGTAACAAATCCAAAAACATCATCGCCAGGTATTGGGTTGCAGCAGTTGGCCAGCTTGTAGTCAATCTTCTGCATATCCTCGCCTATAAGCAATATGTCGCTATCTTTGGTCTTGATATTTCTTACAAGGCTCTGCAGTTGATCGGATTCTATCTTGTCCTGAGGTTTGTTCTCAATTATCTTTTCAGACGCCTGATACTCCTTAAGGTCCTTCATATCTATCAGGCCTTTTGCTACATTATAAAAAAGGTCCTGAGTGGAAGGCAGTTTAAAAAAGTAGCTGAGTTTTTGCAGGTTCTCTGAGTTATAGGTGATCTTGAGCGACTTCATCTTTCGCTCTAAAATCTCTTTACCATCCTCGGCAATCTTGCGTTTTTCTTCCTTGAGGGCAGATTTTATTTTGGCTTTAGCCTTGGCGGTAACCACAAAGCTAAGCCAGTCTTCTTTTGGGGTTTGCTTGCCCGATGTAATGATCTCTACCTGGTCGCCGTTTTGCAGTTTATAGCTTAGCGGTACCAGTTTATGATTCACTTTGGCGCCGATACAGCTTGCGCCAACATCGGTATGTATCTCAAAAGCAAAATCGAGCGCTGTGGCGTTAAGGGGTAACTGGATCAACGCTCCCTTCGGAGTGAAAATAAATATCTCATCGCTAAAGAGGTTCATTTTGAAGTCGTCGATAAAGTCGAGCGCGTTCGAGTCCGGGTTCTTCAGCATTTCCCTTACTTTTTGTACCCATAGGTCCAGGCCGCTGTCTGTGCTGGATTCCTTGTACTTCCAGTGAGCGGCGAAACCTTTCTCGGCAATCTCGTTCATGCGTTTTGTACGTATCTGTACCTCAACCCATTGTCCGCGTGGCCCCATCACGGTAGTGTGTAACGACTCGTAGCCGTTTGCCTTGGGCGATGATATCCAGTCGCGGAGTCTGTCGGGGTTGGGGCGGTACAGGTCGGTAACTATGGAGTAGGCTTTCCAGCAATCGGCCTTTTCATTTTCGGGAGTGCTGTCCAGTATAATGCGAATGGCAAAAAGATCATACACCTCCTCGAAAGGGATGGCCTTTTTCTTCATTTTATTCCAGATGGAATGAATGGATTTTGGGCGTCCTAATACCTCCCCGTGCAGATCCTGCCCCTCCAGTACCTTTTGTACCGGTTTAATAAAGTCGGATATAAACTTTTCCCGTTCGGCTTTCTTTTCGTTAAGCTTATTTTTGATGAACTGGTAAGTTTCGCGTTCCATATATTTCATGGAAAGGTCCTCCAGCTCAGATTTGATAGCATATAAACCCAGCCTGTGAGCTAAAGGGGCGTAAAGGTACACCGTTTCAGAGGATAGCTTTAGCTGCTTATCGCGCGGCATAAACTCCATAGTGCGCATATTGTGCAGCCGGTCGGCAAGTTTAATCAGTATCACCCTTACATCATCGGCAAGGGTAAGTAGCATTTTCCGAAAGTTCTCGGCCTGTAAAGAGCTGTTGGTATCAAAAACCCCCGATATTTTGGTGAGCCCGTCAATTATTTTGGCTACCTTTTTACCAAACTCCAGTTCAATATCTTCTAAAGTAACATCGGTGTCTTCAACAACATCGTGCAGCAACGCGCACACAATTGAGGTAGTACCCAAGCCAATTTCTTCGGCAGCGATTTGGGCCACTGCTATAGGGTGATATATATATGGTTCGCCGCTTTTGCGCCGCATGTCCTTATGGCTTTCCAGGGCCATTTCAAAAGCTTTGCGTATAAGTCTTTTATCACCTTTTTGCAAGGTGGATTTACTTGCACGCAACAAGGCGCGGTAACGTTTTAATATTTCCTTTTTTTCGGCTTCCAGGTCTATCACTAAATCTTTCATCTATAGGGCGTATAGGGTGTTTTCATCATAACCCTGTAACAATAATATTTATTGCGGGGTTATATAAAATAACAAAATAAAATGCGTTATTTTTGTATTAGTAAAAATATGAAATTAATTCTTTCGCTGCTACTGTTTTGTTTGATGGTTACAGGGTTAAGGGCTCAGGATGATAAGCCCATTAGCCGTACTATATTAGGCAAAAATGATACCATCAAGGTTTACGGCACACTGCTCGATGGAGAGATAGTGCCGTGGATTGTAGCGCATGAAGTAAGGATAGTAGATACCAGGATTTTTGCGAGCGAACAGGACAGGCTTAACTATAAGCGTTTAAAGTATAATGTAATGAAAGTGTTGCCTTATGCCCGCTTTGCCGCGCAGCGCTATATGCAATTACAGCGTGAACTGGCCCTGACCGGTGATAAGCATAAACAAAAAGAGTTAATGAAATCCTGCGAGAAGGATGTAAAGCAGTTGTTCAATAAAGAGATTAAAAACCTGACAATTAGTCAGGGTGAGGTTTTAATAAAGTTAGTAAGCCGCGAAACAGGTACTACCAGTTTTGCGCTCGCCAAAGAGTTGAAAGGCGGTTTTAATGCCTTTTTGTTTCAGTCTGTAGCCCGTATATTTGGCCATAACCTAAAGCAGGATTACAACCCGTCCGAAGAGCGGGACATTGAAGCGATACTGCATGATGCAGGATACGTTTCCAATTATAACTAAATGGATAGTAATAGTATTTATCAGTTTACAGTTGAAAAACTGGACGGAGATCATATTAACCTTTCGGAGTATATAAATAAGGTTCTGCTTATTGTAAACACTGCGTCGCAATGTGGCTTTACGCCCCAACTAAAGGACATGGCTGATCTGAAAAAAGAATTCAGCGACCAGGACTTCGAGATACTCGCCTTTCCATCAAATGACTTTGGCGGACAGGAGCCGCTTGAAGGTGCTGCTATCGAAACCTTTTGCCATAACTATGGCACCAACTTCAATATATTTAAAAAGTTGAGGGTAAGAGGCCCGTATGCCGATCCGCTCTATCAGTTTTTGAGCGATAAAAAGGCAAATGGCCGTGTTAACTCAAAACCCCGCTGGAATTTTCATAAATATTTGATCGATAAACAGGGTAAAGTGGTCGATTTTTTTTATCCCTTCACTAAGCCAACTTCTTCTAAGATCCGCAAAAAAATACAGCGCCTGTTATCTGCAGGTAGCAAATAATATCTGAATATGCTCAAATTAGATATCTTAGTTTTACCTGTACATCCAGACGATGCTGAACTTGGCTGTGCGGGTACCATACTTAAACATGTAAATATAGGGCATAAGGTTGGCATAGCCGACCTTACCCGCGGTGAACTGGGAACGCGCGGTAGTGCCGAGGTACGTGATACAGAAGCCGCTAAAGCCGCCGAAATACTTGGCCTTGCTGTAAGAGAAAACCTGGCCCTTCCGGATGGTTTTTTTGAGAATACCAAAGAATATCAGCTTAAGGTTATATCAGTTATCCGCAAGTATCAGCCTGAAATTATCATAACCAACGCTTACCATGATCGGCACCCCGACCATGGCCGCGCTAATGAACTGGTTGAGGCAGCTGCATTTTTATCTGGCTTACGCAGAGTTGAAACCTTTGATAACGAAGGCAAACAGCAGGAAGCATGGCGACCAAGCCATGTTCTGCACTTTATACAAGACCGGTACATTAAACCTGATATTTTGGTAGATATTACCGAATTTTGGGATAAAAAGATAGAGAGTGTTTATGCCTATAGTTCGCAGTTTCATAACCCGGAGTGGAATGAGGATGAACCGCAAACCTACATCTCATCTCCCGACTTTATAGATCAGATAAAAGGCAGGGCAAGGGAATTTGGTAAAAGCATCAATACAAAATATGCCGAAGGGTTTACATCACGCAAGATACTTGGAGTTGATAACTTGTTTGATCTGCGATAAAGTTAGTCCAATAAAACAACAAGAGGCCGTTTAATGCAAACGGCCTCTTGTTGTTTTACACTCCTACATACTCAAAGCGGTTGTTTTCGTTGCTCCTTTCGCGCTTCAACTTATTCTCTTTAGAAAGTTTAAGCAGTATGCCTGATAGTTCTGAAGTTTTGAAGTCCGAATTGAACTTCTCTTTGCAGTAATCGGCAATTGAGGATATCGAATGCGGTGTTTTAAAATAATCACTTGATAGCAACTGGTTCAAAACTTTTGTTGCCCCAAGCTTTTTTCGCCCGGTAGCAGATGCGTAAGTTTGCACACTGTTTTCGTTTTTTGATCTTCTTCCCCTCTTATTGAAAATTTCCGGTCCTTCCGTAGCTTCTCCTTTCTCGGTATCCATAATTTCATCTAAAAGCCGTTCCACAACTTTAACCTGTACAGCTTCAGACTGGAAAGAATTAACAACCTCAGCAAGTTCTGCAAGCTGTTTTTTTAATTTTTCAATTTGTCTGTTCATCTTATCTAATATCCCTTACATATTATTTTTTTATATACGTTAATATAAAGCCATAGGTTACGACCTTATTAATATAATATTATTATAACGCGGGGGTAGTGTAATAGTATTTGATAAAACCGCGAAAAACCATCTTTAAAACTAAAAATGGCCTTCATTACGATATTATTGCAATGTTATTATAGAAGCGGCAATATTTTTTGCATCACATCAATACCTTCATCAACATGTTGCTCTTCTAATATCAACGCAGGCCTAAAACGTATAGTATTGCTTCCGCATCCTAAAAACATAATATTATTTTGTAAGCCATAATTGATAAAAGCATTTCGGGTATTTGCATCTGCAAAGTCAAAAGCGGTTAAAAGCCCTTTACCACGTACGTTGCTTATGATATTGTTTTCTGCCGCAATTGCTTTTAAGCGGTTTTGTAGGTATTGGCCGGTTTGGGCTGCTTTGTTACAAAGATCATCTTCTGCAATAATCTCCATAATTTTTGATGAACGTACCATATCAACCAAACTGCCACCCCAGGTAGAGTTGATACGTGATGATATCTTAAAAACGTTGTTCTCCACCTCGTCTATTCGTTTGCCTGCCAGTATGCCGCAAACCTGCATTTTTTTACCAAAGGCAATAATATCCGGGCGGGCGTTTTCGCCAAAGTGCTCATGCAGCCAGAATTTCCCGCTTAAGCCAACACCAGTTTGAACCTCGTCATATATCAGCAGCGCTTCATTTTCATCGGCCAGTATGCGCAGCTGTTCTAAAAACTCCTGCCTAACATGTTTGTCGCCCCCTTCAGACAGTATCGGCTCAATAATTATAGCGCAAATGTCATCCTTGTTGTCGGCAAAAGCCTGTTTGATCTGAGCTATCGAATGCTGTTCGCGTTTGATCAGATCCTCCAGATTTGTTTCATTCAGCGGAAAAAGAACTTCCGGCAGCGAAACTCTTGGCCAGTTAAACTTGGCAAACCATTTGGTTTTTACAGGCACTGTATTGGTGAGGCTAAGTGTATAGCCGGATCGCCCATGAAAAGCATGCTCAAAATGCAGTACCTGATGGCCTTTTTCAGTAGTATGGCCTTTAGCAAAGTTTTTCTGCACTTTCCAATCCATAGCGGTTTTAAGAGCATTTTCTATAGCCAGGGTACCGCCGGATATGAAAAATGCATGGGGCAGATAATCGGGTATACCCACGCGTTCAAACGTATCTACAAATTGCGCGTATTGCTCGGTATAAATATCGGAGTTTGAGGGATTGGTCAATGCCGCCAGCATCAGGTTTTTCTTAAAAACCTCGTCATTAAGCATTTTAGGGTGATTATAACCTAATGGTACCGAAGCGAAACAGGTGAAAAAATCCAGCAGCGTGCGGTTGTTCTTGGCATCATAGATGTGAACGCCACTGCTTTTTTCCATATCAAAGGTCAAATCAAAACCATCGGCTAAAACGTGCCTGCTCAACGTCGACTGAACATTTTGCGGGCCAATATTTAATTGGTACATAGGGTATAATTGTTTAATACAAATCTAACAAAACCCTTTAAATTACAATATTTTAGCGGTTTTTGAACCGCTCAGGCAAAAAGTAACTTTAAATTGTTTAAACATATTTTTTGTACTAAAACGAAAAGTGGTATGAATTTAATGTGCAGATTGTTTGAACTCGAATTTGAAGAATTAATGAATTGATAGAATACTTTTGCTAAAGGCAAATAATTAAATTCGAGTTCAAACAATCTGCACATTAAACAAACTTATCCCTCATTCCCAGCAAACCGATTAGTCCCCCGGTATGGATGGCCAAAATTTTACTGCCGGGCTTAAAGTAATTGTTGGTTGCCATATCATAAATGGCGAATAGCATTTTGCCCGTGTAAACAGGCTCTATTAAAATGCCTGTTGATACTACAAACTGTTTAATGAAATTGATGAGAACGGGTGTAACTTTACCATATCCGCCAAAGTGATAGGCGGTATGCAGGTCATAATTTGACGGAGCATTTAAATACTTATCAATTTCTGCACGTAAAAAATCTCCGCCCTTTAATACCGGTATGCCATTAAAGCGGGTATCAAGCTTAACCCGGGTTAAGCCATTGATAATACCGGCTGCAGTTGTGCCGGTACCGCAGGCGCAAAAAATGTGATCGTAAGTTTCAGGTAATTCATTTACCAGTTCGGCTACGCCCTGTACACCTTCGGCAGAAGCGCCGCCCTCATCAATAAAAAAAGCGTTGCTATCGTCGCCAAAATGCAGGTTAAACAGTGCCTGTTTATCACGGTAGCTATCCCTATTGGTAAAAATAAGTTTCATGCCATGTAAACGGCATAGTAAAAGCACATCATTATCAACCTGTTCGCCCCGTACAACACCTGTGCTGTTAAAACCGAATTTTGCAGCGGCGGCAGCAGTTGCCAGTAGATGATTGGAGTAAGCGCCTCCAAAAGTAACCAGGTGAGTTTTGTTTTGGGATTGTGCCTGTAGCAAAATGTATTTAAGCTTGCGCCATTTATTGCCCGAGATTAACGGGTGGATCATATCATCGCGTTTGATGAATACCTGTATCCCCTTATCGTTAAACAACGGGTCGTTTATTTGCTCAACAGGGCTATGAATACCTAAGTTTATGTTCATCTCAAAATCCGAAACCTATACCAGCATTAACCGACTGGTATTGGGCTGCGGTATATGAGCCGAAGATACGGAAAAATGAAAGATCAACCTGAAAGCCAAGGTCGGCACGCAAGCCGTTTAAGTACAGTTTATTTATGCTTACCGGGTTAGTAAAAGTTTCATAAAAATCCTGCCCTGCAGCAGTTTGTGTAGTAATAGGGTAATTGCCTGTAACTGTTATAGCAGTTTTTGATGTATTGTAGCCCAGGGAGAAAAACGGTGTAACTTTTGAAAACTTTTTAGATATAAGAGCCTGTATCTGGAAATTATTAAAACGGCCCTGCGCGTGCTGGTTGCTAAAATCGTTGTTGGTGTTCCCGGGTAACGGCTGCGCATTACCTTCGGGCTGCACATCTAAAGGTACATCCATACGCATTCGGCTGAATCCGAACGCCAACGCAAGATCAAACGGTGTTGGGATTCCGGCACCTTGTAAATCGGCCATGATATTGTGTTTTAACCCAAAGCCAAACATCCATACCTTCCCAATATCATTACCCAGGTTAATAGGTGGCATACCGCGTAGAGCCAGATCGGTGTTTTTTATTAAGCCAATGGTTAACTGCACCTGAGGTGCAGGCATAACGGATAGTTTACCTGCCGGTAAACGAAATTCATCTACTTTTTGATTGTTATCATTATATACCTCCAAAGTGCTCCTGTTGTTGCCACCGGCTATGGTTGGGCTTGTAACCTGGTTGCCGGGCGCCACACGTAAATGGTTGGATAAACCGATTTTTGTGACGTCAAAATTTTTATTTGATGATGGTACAAATGCACCGCTTGCAGTTATGCGCAGTTCAAACTTTAGTTTGCCATTTGTTTTTGCAGTGTTGTTCCATCCGCTGTTCATACCAACACCAAAGCCTTTAAAAAGCGGAGAAGAGTAAGCATCAAAAAGCCGGGTGGCGTCGGCCGGGCCTGATTTGATCAATTCCGAAAAGCCATTTTGTGCATTCACATTTATTGAACAAGCGGTCAACAATATAACTGATAAAAGTGTGATGTTTTTCATAAAGTGGCATTTGTTGTTTTAACGAACCACTTTAAAGTCGGGTTACACTTAAGTTAAAATATTTACTTCAAGTTAATGTTGGGGCGGCTATTAAATTGGACTTACTTAATTACATCACATTGTTTATCTTCAGTTCCAAAACATTTACTTTTGCCGGATGATTGACGACAGCATTGGCATAACAGAAAGCGAAGAGCAAGACTTATATGAGCACTTACGCATAGTGGTAGACAAAGGCCAGTCGTTACTGCGTATAGATAAGTTTTTGATGCACCGCATTGAAAACGCGTCGCGCAACCGTATACAAAATGCTATTGATGCCGGTAATGTACTGGTAAATGATAAAGTAATAAAGGCAAGTTATAAAGTTAAGCCGCAGGATATTATATCGGTAGTTTTACCGCATCCGCCGAGGGATACAGAGGTTTACCCTGAAAACATTCCTTTGGATATTGTTTATGAGGACGATGATGTGCTTATAGTGAATAAGCCTGCAGGTATGGTGGTGCATCCCGGTTATAACAATTACACAGGCACGTTGGTAAATGCCTTGGTTTATCATTTTCAGCAATTGCCAACCATGCCGGGTAACGATGGCAGGCCCGGATTGGTGCACCGAATCGACAAAGATACCAGCGGCCTGTTGCTGATCAGTAAAAATGAGCGCAGCATGAATTACCTGGCTAAGCAATTTTACGATCATACGATCAATCGCCGGTACCTTGCCCTGGTATGGGGAGATATTGAAAACAATGGCACTGTTAGCGGTTATATCGGTCGCAGCGTGGCCGACAGGCGCGTGATGTCTATCTATGACGATCCTGAAAAAGGAAAGTGGGCGGTAACGCATTACGAAGTTTTAGAGCGTTTGGGTTATGTTACCTTGATTGCCTGCAAACTGGAGACAGGACGTACCCACCAGATAAGGGCGCACATGCGGCATATTGGTCACCCATTGTTTAGCGATGCTACTTATGGCGGAGATAAAATTTTGAAGGGGACCGTTTTTAATAAATACCGTCAGTTTGTTGAAAATTGTTTTGAAATAATGCCCCGGCAGGCATTGCATGCGCAGTCGCTGGGGTTTCTGCATCCATCTTTAAAAAAGGATATTTATTTTGAAGCCCCGCTGCCTGCCGACTTTGAGACCGTTTTAGATAAATGGCGAAAGTATGCACAGGCCGACAAAATTTAATCATACCATAAACAAAAAGGACCGAGCCCCGTTCCAATCAAAATAATAACCCAAGAGTAAGTAATTTTTTCTGTTAATAACTGTTGATATAATAAGTTGTCAAATAGCTCAGATCCTACAACCAGTTTGCCTATGCCGGCTTTTATAAATTTTAACGGAGAGATGTTACCTGCCGATAGCCCTTTGGTTACTGTGGCCAACCGGGCTTTTAAATATGGCGATGGTTTATTTGAAAGTATGCGCCTGATGAAAGGCAAGTTAAAATTTCCTGAGTTGCATGCCGACAGGTTGCAAAAAGGTATGAAAGCCCTTAAGATTGACGGCTACTCGCAAACCGATAGCTGGTTTTTAAAAGAAAAGGCAGAAGAGCTGGCAAGGCGTAATAAAATAAAGCACGGAAGGCTGCGCTTAACCGTTTACCGCGATGCCGAAGGGTTATATACACCGTCTCAAAATAAAATGGGCTATTGCCTGGAAATTGACCCGCTTGATGAACCAAGATATTACCTGAATGAGCGCGGCCTGATTATGGATGTATACAGCGAGCTCAAAAAACCTTATAATTATTTATCCAACATTAAAACCTGTAACTCGCTGATATATGTGATGGCGGGCCTGTTTAGGCAGCAAAACCACCTGGATGATGTGTTTTTGCTGAATGACAGCAGTAATTTATGCGAGGCCAACAGTTCTAATATTTTCGTTTGGTATCAAAACCACCTTTATACGCCTGCTTTAAGCGAGGGTTGTGTGGAAGGCGTTATGCGCCGGGTGGTGATACAGCTTGCACGCGAAAACAATATCCCGGTTACCGAAGCGCAGATAAACGCCGAAGTGCTCAACCAAGCCGACGAGGTGTTTTTAACCAATGCTACCAAAGGTATACAGTGGGTAATGGGCTACGGAGTAAAGCGCTATTTTAACCGCATCAGCAAAGCGCTGATAGATGAACTGAATAAATTGTAAAGATATCACCTACGCCAATTCAGATGCGCCAACTTTGATGGTTTCCAAGATTCCGTCCCACAGATCAATACGTGCTTGCAGGGCTTGTTCAACAGCGTTAGTGGCTTCCTGCCATTTAGCATTGTCATCGCCGCAAAGTTCGGCCGTCATTTGGTAGGCCAGGTTAGAGTGGTGATCGCCATCTACCTCAATATGCCGTTCAAGATAGTAAACAAAAATATCCAGTTTACCGGCGGTTTGGTTATTAATGCTTTTAACCATGCTGGTAAACATGCCGGGTATCAGGTCCTCCCGGCCAAAAGTAAACACTGCTGCCTGCAAATAGGGTTTACCTGCATCAATAACATCAAAAGTGTGACTCACAAAATTGAGCGCTGATGCAGGTATATCTGCGTTTTGCAAGGCGGTTTTAACTTCAGTATGCTTACTTAGCGCACTAAACAAAGATACAATTGCCGATGCATTGCAGCCTGCCTGCTGCATGGCGTTAAGATAAAGCTCAAAGTGGCTTGTGCGGTTACCATGGCTGTCAAGGTCGCTTTCCTCGCCGGTTACAATCTCGTTGATCAGGTAACGGGTATTGGCATTGCCAACAGGCATCCAGGGTACACTGGTACAGGTGAGGTTTTGCTGTAAAATCTTTAATAACGACATGAAGTCCCACACAGCAAAGACATGGTGCTGCATAAAAATATGCAGCTCATCCAGGCTATTGATATGCTTATATAGTTCATGTTCAATAAGTTGTTTACGTAGTGGCTCAATGTGTTGTTTAAGCTGTTGTATACGTGGGTTGTTATCTGTCATTATTTTAATATAAAAACTGTAAAGCTAAGGTTATCATTTTTTATAACGCCAACACTTTAACTATTATGACGTTTTGTTGATACGTAATATTGCCTGATTTATGTTTTTACAGATGCATCCGCCTGATGGCGGCCTTGTTTATACCGAAACTGATCTGAACCATTTCTTTCCAGAGCCCTGGAATATGGTATCGTCGGCACTGTTTCTTATACCCGGAATATACTGGCTTATCAAGCTTAAAGGCTTTAACAGGCAATACGCTTTTTTAAGTATGGCTACCTGGTTGCTGCTCATTGGCTGCATAGGCAGCACTACTTACCACGGCTTACGGCGCTGGCCGGTATTTATCATGATGGATTGGGTACCCATTGCGCTGCTTTGCCTTTTCTCCAGCGTGTATTTCTGGGTAAAATTCAGCGGGCGCAATTACATAGGGGTAATAGCATTTGTAGTGTTTTTAGCTTTAACATTCGGCATTCGCCTACTTATCCCGAAGTACGATATCCAATTGATGATCAGCCTGAACTATACTGTAATGGTTTTGATGATAGTTTTGCCGCTGATATTGCTACTCTGGAAAATGCGGTGGCACAATGGCTGGCTAGTGCTTGCAGCGTTTATTGCCTTTGGTATTGCTATTGGCTTTAGGGTTTATGATAAATATACAACACTAAGCATAGGTACTCATTTTTTGTGGCATACTTTCGGGGCTATAGCAACATCGCTGATGTTTGTATTTATCTACCGCGTCAATAAAGTAGGATATTGATAGTATTTCCACGGGAAGCTCTTATAAAGCAAAATCTGGATAAGCGCAAAACTTAGCAAGTAAAATGCCTAATTTGCACTGAGAAGCTTTGTTAAGCATACCAGGTTAAAATCATCATCATGTTAAAAAATCTGAAAAAAATCGGCTCCTTACTTTTCCTGTTTCAACTCTTGGTGATGCATTCGGCTGCGTTCGCGGCGCTGACATCATATAAAAAATTAAAAGGTGATACGATATTGCTGGCAGATCCAACCGTATTTGCAGATAAAGGCATTTATTACCTGTATGGAACGGGCAGTAAAGATGGGTTCCTGGTGTACCAGTCTGCCGATCTGAAAAATTGGAGTGGGCCGGTAGGTAAACGCAGTGGCCATGCATTAATGAGAGGGGATAGTTACGGTACCAAGGGTTTCTGGGCTCCGCAGGTTTTTAAGTACCGGCATAAATATTATATGGCATATACCGCCGACGAGCACATTGCCATTGCCGAAAGCGACAGTCCTCTTGGTCCCTTTAAACAAAAAGAAATCAAATGCATATCTGGTCCGGGCAAGCAAATTGATCCATATGTGTTTGTAGATACGGACGGCGCTTTATACATGTTCCATGTGCGCCTGCAGCAGGGTAACCGGATATTTGTAGCACGGCTTAACGCAGATCTGGCTGATATCGACGAAAGCACCGCTAAAGAATGCCTGCATGCAGAGCAGCCCTGGGAAAACACAGACAATGCACCCTGGCCGGTATCTGAAGGGCCGACAGTATTAAAACACAATAAGCTTTATTACTTATTTTATTCGGCTAATGATTTCCGGAACATCAACTATGCGGTAGGGTATGCAACCGCTGCTTCCCCCCTGGGGCCATGGAAGAAAACTGAGGATAGCCCTATCATCAGCCGTAAAAACATTGGTGTAAATGGAACCGGCCATGGCGATTTTTTTACTGATGCATCAGGCCAACTTTATTATGTACTGCATACACACAACAGCAACAGCAAAGTTGGGAACCGTAAAACAGGAATTGTAAAAGCATCATTCACTGAAGGCAACCCGGCAAAAATAAAGGTTGACCCCAAAAGCTTCCGTTATTTACAATTAAATTAGCCTTAAAGTCTTACGCCTCTTAAAAATTCCTCGATGCTCATGCGTTTTTTACCTTCAAGCTGAACGCCGGTAACGCTGATGAAGCCATCTTTGGCAGCAAATTTTAAGGTTGTTTTATGGTTAGTGATAAAGCCGCCTGCAGAAATGCCCGGCTCGCCGGGTTCATAATTTGCAGCGTAAATTTTAAGCACCTTATCGTTAAACAGGGTATAGGCCGTAGGTATGGGGCTTAAACCACGTATGAGGTTGTAAACTTTTTCTGCCGGCTGATTAAAGTCGATCAAACAGTTCTCTTTAAATATTTTGGGCGCATGTTTCAGTTCGATGCCCGCCGCCAATTGTTCCTGTGGGTGCTCGTTGTACTTGCCGCTTTCAATACCTTTTACTGTTTTAACCAGCAGGCCTGCACCTTTTGCCATCAGGCGGTCGTGCAGTTCGCCGGCAGTTTCATGGCCGGTTAAGGTTACTTTTTCGGTAAACAATATGTCACCTGTATCTATATCATGTTTCAAAAAAAATGTAGTAACACCACTTTCCTTTTCGCCGTTGATAATAGCCCAGTTAATAGGTGCCGCACCACGGTACTGGGGCAGGAGAGAGGCATGTAAATTTATAGTACCTTTTGGGGGCATATTCCATACCACTTCAGGCAGCATCCTGAAGGCAACCACTACCTGAAGGTCGGCCTTTAAAGCCCGCAACTGCTCCAGAAATTCAGGGTTTTTCAGCTTTTCGGGCTGCAGCACTTTTAAGCCATTAGCAACAGCATACTGCTTAACTGCCGATTCGCTTAGCTTTTGCCCGCGACCGGCAGGTTTATCCGGAGCGGTCACTACTCCAACTATATCGCATCCTGCTTTTATAAGTTCATCTAATGATGCAACGGCAAATGCGGGGGTACCCATGAATACTATCCTCATAAGGCTGTAACGTTTTAAAGCTTAATTGTACAATAAATATTTACCGCGAATGGCCTTGAATTTTGTTAAAGCAGGCTCCCAGCTTTGGCGTATCTCTGCCTCTGTTTTACCGGCAATGATCTGCTTGCGCAGCTCGTCGGTACCGGCAAGCTTTTTAAAGTAAGCATTAAAAAAATGCGCTTTATCCGGGTATACCTTATATAGGTCAATCAGCCAGGCCAAATTAAGCTTTCCGCTACTGCGGATAGTTTGCATATTGTAATTTTTAAGGTCGAGGCCATAGCAAACAGTATCTTTAAGCGGCGGGTTTTCGCTCATTCCTGGTATGCTTACCGGTTTAAAGTTAAACTCGTATCTACCTTTCAGCAAGGGGCTGCCTATAACCTGGAACGGGAACAACGTGCCCCGGCCTAAGCTTAATTTTGTCCCCTCGAAGAAGCAAATATGCGGGTACAACAAAATAGATTGCTGTGTATTTAAATTTGGTGACGGGTTAACCGGAAGCTCATAGGCCATATCCCGGCTGTAATTACCAACTTTTACAATTTTAAGCTTGCACTGCACCTTGTTTTTTAACCAGCCTTCGCCATTGATCATCTGGGCATATTCGCCTATGGTCATGCCATGCGTTACAGGGATAGGGTGCATGCCCACAAATGAGCGGAAAGCTGTATCCAGCACCGGGCCGTCAACGTATATGCCGTTTGGGTTAGGCCTGTCTAAAATTAGCAGTTCAATGTTGTTTTCGGCGCAGGCCTCCATCACATAATGTAGAGTTGATATATAAGTGTAAAAGCGCGTGCCAACATCCTGTACATCAAAAATCATCAGGTCGATGCCTTTCAGGTCTTCGGGCGTTGGTTTAAAGTGTTTGCCATAAAGCGATATAGCAGGTAAGCCTGTTACCGGGTCGGTAGTATTGCCAATGGTTGCGCCATTGCTGGCATTTCCCCTAAAGCCATGCTCGGGGCCAAATATCTTTTTTACCTTAACGCCAAGTTTAAGCAAGCTATCCACCACCGGCACCTTATTGGGGCCAATAACAGATGTTTGATTTATAAGCATGCCTACTTTACGCCCTTTAAGGTAGTCAAGATAAAGTTCGGTACGGTCTGCAGCCGGCAATATAGGGTTAGTTACTCTTTTTACGGTCGTTTGCTTGATTGTAGTACTGTCGCCTGCTTGTTGTTTGTTTTGCGCAAAATTATCGCAACTAAACAGCAGCATAGCTGCAGCCATTATCATCGTATTCAGTCTGATGCTTGTCATATCTCTTTTTATTAAAGCAAATTTTGTGGCACTATGTTTAACTGTAAAAACGCATCTTTGCGAAGGTACAAAAAATCATTCTGCATTGAATTTAGCCGGATTTATATCAAGCCGTATAACTTTTAAAAGTAAACGCACATTTTCTAAGCTTATCGTGCGTATTGCCATTATTGGTATAATGCTTGGGCTTGGGGTAATGATCCTGAGTGTTGCTGTTATAAAAGGTTTTAAACAAGAGATACGCGAAAAGGTAAGAGGGTTTTCAGGCGATATACAGATCGTTAAAACAGACAACAACGAGTCGTACGAGCGATCGGCATTTGTGGACAGTGCAAGGTATATTAAAAATATCAAATCGGCAGGCATGGTCACCGGGGTATACCGGTATGCTACAAAGCCGGGCATCATTAAAGCAAACGGAGAAATTGAAGGTGTTGTGCTGAAGGGGGTGGATAAGGATTACGATTGGAGCCACATGAAACAGACACTGGTAAATGGCACTGTTATTAATTATAAAGATTCTACCGATGCCAAGAACCAGGTAATGATATCGCAAACAACAGCCAATCGCTTAAAACTTAAGGCCGGCGACGATTTAATGATGTACTTTGTACAGGAACCGGTGCGAAAGCGTAAACTGAAAATTGTAGGCATATTCAGTTTAGGTGTTGATGAGGTTGACAAAACCTTCGTAATAGGAGATTTAGGCCTTATACGCCGCCTTAACGATTGGAACAACGGTGAAATAGGCGGTTACGAGGTACGTATAAAAAACTTCGAAAAAATTAGCCAGGCGGCAGATGCCATTGAGAGCCGGCTACCTATCCTGCTGAAAGCGTATACCGTTGTAGACAATTACCCAACCATATTTGAGTGGCTGGCCATGCTGGATGTCAATATTATTGTAATGCTGGTACTGATGATTATAGTGGCGGTAATCAATATGATATCGGCATTGCTGATCATGATACTGGAACGGACATCCATGATAGGTATTTTTAAAGCTATGGGTGCCGGCGACTGGGTTATACAAAAGGTGTTTTTATACAATGCAGCCTACCTGATAGGGGTAGGCTTGCTGCTGGGTAACCTGCTGGGCGTTGGGTTAGGGCTGTTTCAGTATAGCACCCATTTTTTTAAACTGGAGCAGTCGTCCTATTACATGACTTTCGTTCCAATAAAAATAGAATGGCTTGACGTTGCACTGCTTAATGCAGGTACTTTAGCCATATGCCTGTTGGTATTGATCATTCCATCTATGCTGGTTACCCGCATTACGCCGGTAAAAGCTATTAGATTTAAGTAAGATTAGGTGTGGTTTAATTTCAATGTTGTCATTCCGAACGGTAGTAAGGAACCCTGATTGGATTTTACATTTACGCTTTATACGTGCGTTGTCTAAACAAGATCCCTCGTCGTACCTCCTTCGGGATGACATTTCTTTTTTATTGTTATTTCATGCGGGATTATAGATTGAATATATCTTACCTTTTACCCGTAAAACTGAATTTTAGATTTATGCCCCCCGCGCCAAAGCGGATGTCTTGTGCTCCAAGGCCTCCTAACGGATATTTCAGGAAAGGTTCTACTATCAACCTGTTGCCACCTAAAGGATAGCCCACGCCGAAGGAAAAATTCAAGGTTTTCCCAAAGTAAAAGCTGTTGAAGCTGTTTCGTTCGGTTTCGTTTTGCGAGTCGCCGGTGAAAGATTTGCCGTCGCTATAAACATAGCGGTAGGTATATGCCTCATTAATGAATGTGCCAGAGCTTAAACCTGCCGAAATATAAGTGTCGGATTTACCCGGGTTAAATTCATATTTAATATTTATAGGAATATCAAGCCCTACCAGGTTGGCATTATAGTTTTGAAAGACCGGGGTTGTTATGGTTGGCGTAAACAAACTTTCCTGTTTGATAGAAGCTGATGCAGCCATCATTACATTGGCATTTTGCGGTGCCTGCTGGTTATAACTCAGGGTATTTTGCGCAAGGGCAACTCCGGTAGACAGTTTAAAGTTTTTACTCAGCCTAAAGTCAGATGTGAAACCGGCGCCTGCATTGATCTGGTTACTGCTGCCTTCGGCATAGTTAAAGTAGGTTGCAGCATAAACGCTGAAGTTTACTTTCTTCCCTGAGTTATCTTCTTTTTTGCGGTTATCGGCAACTATATTCTGCTGACGGCGGTCATCCTCAAACATTTGAGTAATGCTTTTAGGAGCGCTTTTAGACAATGGTTTGTTTTGCTCCGTTTTGCCTTCAGGCAGGGTTGCTTTGGGCTGATTATCCGCGGCAGCAAGCATAGGCTGTTGTGCGGTCTTGTTAAAAGCAAAACTGTCAACAGGTGCAATTTGCTGAGCAGCGTAACTTTGTGATGCCGGGGCATCAGCAGATTCAGGGTTGTTGCGTTGCCGGGCAATATTTTCAGGTTTAAGGGCCGGTAAATTTATTGCAAAAGCACTTACCCCTAAGCCTTTAACATACTTTGTTTTGTTGCCCAAAGCAGCATGCCCACCAGGCGATGCGGCAGCTGCTTCATTCCGCGCAATTACGGGTTGCTGTTGATCAGCTAAAACAGGTTCCTGCTGTACCTTTGGTGTATCCTGTGTGGGTTTTTGTTTGGTAACCGGCTTTACAGCAAAATTAGTGGTAACAGCCCCTTTATCATTATACCATAAAGCTATACTTAAAAACACAAGGGCTATGGCTGCGGCGCTGCTCCACCAAAGCCAGGCCACCTTGCTGCTCTTCTCTTCTGCCGGAAATTTTTTTCTAAGCTCCGCCCAACCATGTTCTGCATTGGCAGCAGGGTGTTCGTAGTTTTCAAACACCTCCCTGATATGGTTGCTTAGCTTATTATCAAACTGCTCATCCATGGTTTTGTGCTTGTGCTGTTAATAGTTGCCTCAATTTATCTTTTGCCCGGCTTAAGTACACCCTCGATGAGCTTGCAGGCAGGTTCAGTATCTTGCCAATTTCGTCGTGGTTGTACCCGTCTATCTCGTACATGTTAAAAATAGTAAGCTGTAGTTGCGGTAATTGCTTCATCAGCTTTAAAATATCCTGCGCATTTAAAGTATCTATTGCATTGGCATTGCTACCAATGCCATATGCGTCTTCAATATCTGTGTTCGACTGGTGTTTCAGCTCTTTACGGCGCCTGTCTATGGCTGTGTTAACCACAATGGTGCGCAGCCAGGCCCTGAAGGGTTTTTCGGTATTATAAGTGTTAATGTTATTAAACACTTTAATAAATGCATCATTCACAACTTCAAGCGCGTCATCTTCATTTAAACTGTAGCGCATACTTACACCCATAGCATAACCATAGAACTGTTTATACAGTAGTTCCTGGTGTTTTAGGCTGCCCGATTTACATTTACTGACGATTTCATCTTCAGTAATGCGGTGAAGTAAATGCATTAATTATTGTTAATACTGCTTAAGTTGTACAATACAATACGCCCCAGATATCAAAACGTTACATCATCAGCAAATTATTCTAACAGGTGCCAAAATGAATGGCTACTGCTGTATAACAAGTAATTAATTTACTTTTTTCAGATCGTACTGCAGGCTTAGTGTATCGCCGGTGCTTCTTACCATCTGAAATACACTTCCGTTGTATAGAAACAGGTATTCGCCATTGAGGTGCGCTTTTTCAGGCATCCCGGTTTTAGGATAGGTATCGTCAACAAACATAATACCGTTGCCGCTTATGCCATAGTGGCCTTTACTGCCTGCATGTACGGTTAATGTATCGCCTGTAACGCTGTATCCAACACCCGGAGTAATTGTTAATACGATATCTGTCTTAACAGTATCAATCGAATTGCTTTCGCCCCTGGTGATTCGCCTGAACTCGCCCTTAAATGTACCTGATGGGTCAGGTGCCGGGTCGCCAGACTTATTACTTAAACATCCTGCTGTAAATACTAACAAAAGCGGTAAAAAAAATAGTGCTTTCTTCATATCATTTTGTGTTACAACTATCATTACGTATTTAATTTATAAACGCTACATCAATATAATAAATGTTTAAACTTTTTTTGCTTCTTCCCAAAACACATCCATTTCCGCCAAATTCATATCATGCAGATTCTTTCCGTTTTCTCTGGCCTTTTGTTCAAGATACTGAAATCGTTTGATAAACTTACGGTTAGTTTTTTCCAGGGCATCCTCGGGGTTGATATTTATGAAGCGTGCATAGTTGATAAGCGAGAATAACAGGTCGCCAAATTCACCTTCAGCCTTTTCATGGTCAATACTGTTCTCATCGGCTACATTATATTCATCTTTAAATTCCTGCATCTCTTCTTCAACCTTTGCCCAAACCTGGTCTTTGTTTTCCCAATCGAACCCAACGCCGCGTGCTTTTTCCTGTATGCGCGATGCTTTGACCAGGGCCGGCAGGGAAACAGGCACTCCACCTAAGACAGATTTGTTACCCTCTTTAAGTTTTATCTGCTCCCAGTTGCGTTTTACATCCGCCTCGTCATTTACATGCGTATCGCTATAAATGTGAGGATGCCTGTTGATCAGTTTATCACAGATGCCATTAAGCACTTGTGTAATGTCAAAAGCGCTGGTTTCTGATGCGATACGTGCGTAGAATACCAGATGCAGCATGATATCGCCAAGCTCTTTTTTTATTTCATCCATTTCGCCGCTCAGGATGGCGTCAGAGAGTTCATACGTTTCCTCGATAGTAAGATGGCGCAAACTTTCCAGGGTTTGTTTTTTATCCCAGGGACAGTTGATGCGCAGATCATCCATTATAGTAAGCAAACGTTCAAAAGCGCCAGACGGAGTGGTAGCGGTAATAGGTGCTGTTAAGGCCATATCAAATTATTTATAACAAATGTAGCGATCAGTTTGCAGTTCAAAGTGCGCAGTTTGCATTTGTTTAATTCTTAGTCGGCTATTTAACCACTGCAAACTGTCAACTGCAAACTACTTTACTGCCCTGAGCATCTCGCGTTTTCCGGGCGCTCCGGGCGCTTTTTCTACCTTTAGCCCCAAGGCTTTTATGCAGCGTTTAAGATTGCCGGTAATGGCATAGGTAACAAAAACGCCCCCCGGTTTTAAAAAGCTGGAGGTATGAGCAATAGCCTCGTTTGTCCACATTTCCGGTTGATGTACCGCTGCGAAAGCATCAAAGTAGATTACATCGAATTGAGCAGGCGTTGTGAACGAAAAAAGATCGCTTACAGCTATTTGTAATTGCACATAATCATTCAGCTTTGCAGGTCCTGATAAACTTAGTTGATAATGCTCTAAAAAGGTGTTCCATACAGGTGCAGTTACATATTGCTCATAACCGGTAAGGCTGATCATTTCGCTGGTAAGCGGAAAAGCCTCGATACCCGTATACTGCAGTTTGATTTGCTGCCCCAGGCAAAAATCGGCACTTAACAAAAAATTCAACCCTGTGCCAAAACCCACTTCCAGTACCGATACCTCATCTTGTTTGTTGGGAGTATTATCCAAAAAATACTTCAACCCCGACTTTACAAAAACATGCCTGCTCTCCTGTAAAGCACCATGTTTAGAGTGATAGTTTTCGCCCACCAGCGAATTATAGATGGTTTTTGATCCGTCGGCCGTTGTTACGATTTGTAAATGAGAAGTATGGTTTTCTGCTGCCATATTGAAGCGTTAAAAGTAGGCAATATGCAGATGAATCCGAAATGCGCCGACTCACCCCGGCATAGCTATCGCTCGCCGACCCTCTCTCCGCTTTTGCGGAAAGAGGGTAATAGAAAAAAGAAAATAGAAATCTCCCCTCTTTGCGTAGCAGAGAGGGGCAGGGGGTGAGTCAACTGTGCGTTTACTAACGCATTTGACCATTCACAAATATTCTGCAATTTTTGTCATTACAGCTTCCATATCCTTTTCAATTTCTTCATTTTTAAATCTTAAAATATTTAAACCAAGGCTGCTTAAAATCAAATCCCTGTTTTTGTCATACTGCTTTTTGTGAAGATGTACAGGGCCATCAGCTTCAACAACTAACTTGGCTTCATCACAATAAAAGTCTGCTATGTAAAATTCATACTTTCCGATAACGGATTTTATATAAATGGGATGTTGTCTTAAGAACTTCTTACCCCTCAGATTTCTGTTTCTTAACATCTCCCATAATCTTTTCTCGGTAGGTGTTTGGCGTTGCCTTAAGTCGCGGCAAAGTTGAATGATAGATGGCATTGCTAAAGATATTAAAACTCTTCTCGATTTACTCACCCCGACATCGCTATCGCTCGCCGACCCTCTCTACGCTTTGCGGAAAGAGGGTAACTATAGTCCTCTCCTTTGGAGAGGATTTAGGAGAGGCTACTTTGCGTAGCAGAGAGGGGCAGGGGGTGAGTAAACTCACGAACCGACTCACCCCGGCATTGCTATCGCTCGCCGACCCTCTCTCCGCTTTGCGGAAAGAGGGTAACTATAGTCCTATCCTTTGGAGAGGATTTAGGAGAGGCCACTTTGCGATGGTGAATTAATAAATAATTGTACATTTAGGAGCCAATTATAATCAATGAAGAAACTGTGTTTACTAATGCTTTTAATGCCGGCTTTAGCTATGGCGCAAAGCATACCTACTAACCAAAACTTATTTGATACCATACCCTTTATACCAGACCATACGGTTGAGCGGCTAAAAGTATTTGCCACCCAGCCCGTAAAGCAGGGCGGTACTATCTTTTTAGGCGATAGCATAACCGAAATGGGCGATTGGGGCAAAGCTACAGGCGATAGTACTGTGCTTAACAGGGGTATAGGAGGCGATATCACTTACGGCGTTCTTAAGCGACTGGATGATGTGATTAACCGCCAGCCTAAAAAGCTTTTCATACTTTTAGGTATAAATGATATAGGGAAAGATATACCTGATGCGGTAATTGCTTACAATTATTTCAGGATTATCTCGCGGGTGCATGCAAAAAGTTCGGGTACGCAAATTTATGTGCAGAGCATATTGCCGGTAGATCCCACGCATGCACGCTTTCCGCAGCATTATGACAAGGGCCGGCATGTTGCACAGGTTAATAACCTGCTCAAAGCAAAAGCCCGTGAGCTTAATTTTACCTACGTTAATATTGCACAGTTGTTTACCGACAAACGTGGCCTGCTTAAACCCGAATATACCATTGAAGGGCTGCATCTTAACGCAAAGGCTTACATGGTTTGGGCGGCCTATCTTAAAAAACTTAAATATCTGTAACCATTATGAACAGAACCAAAGTTGCCATCATTGGCGCCGGATTTATATCTGATATACACCTCGAATCCTACCATCGTTTTGTGCCCGAAGCTGAAGTTGTAGCCGTATATGCCCGTAACATAGATAAAGCCAGGGCATTTGCAGATAAATATAGCATTGCCAAATGGTTTGATGATGTTGATAGGTTACTTGCAGAAACCGATGCCGAGGTGATTGATATATGCGTACCAAACTACCTGCATGCCGAAGTATGTATTAAAGCCGCAAAGACCAAAAAGCACATCATTATTGAAAAGCCACTTGCTGTAACCCTCGAGGAGGCAGATGAAATGCTTGCCGTTTGCGAGGAGAATAACGTAAAACTCATGTATGCGGAAGAATTGTGTTTCGCGCCAAAGTACGAGCGCGCGCGCAGTTTGATAACCGAGGGCGCGATAGGTGATGTATATATGCTTAAACAATCAGAAAAACACTCGGGCCCGCATACCGACTGGTTTTACGATATCAAGCTGGCTGGTGGTGGCGTGTTGATGGATATGGGATGCCATGCTTTAGGCTGGTTCAGGTGGGTGCTAAACCATGCAAAGGTTAAAGATGTTTACGCTACCATGGGCACGGTATTTCATAAAGGCCGAACACAGGGCGAAGATAATGCCGTAGTAATTGTTGAATTTGAAAACGGTGTCACCTGCGTGGCAGAAAGCAGTTGGGCAAAGCATGGGGGTATGGACGATCGCTGTGAAATATATGGCACAGGTGGTGTTGTTTATGCCGACTTGTTCATGGGCAACTCTGCTTTAACGTATAGCCGTAACGGTTATGGGTATGCTATGGAAAAAGCCGACACTTCTGCCGGTTGGACATTTACCATTTTTGAGGAAGCTTTTAATCAGGGTTATCCGCAGGAGTTAAAGCATTTTATTGATTGTGTACGGAATGATAAAACGCCTTTGGTTACCGGTAAAGATGGCCGGGCCGTTCTGGAGATTATTTATGCGGCATACGCGTCCGCAGGGCTTGGTAAAAAGGTGGCATTACCGTTTAGCGCACAGGTTGAAAAACCTGTTGATTTATGGTTGAACCCTCAGAAATAAACACAATGAAAGTAAGCGTATATCCCGGTTACGGCGCGATGTCTGAAGCGGCGGCCGAAATTGTTGCTAAACAACTGGCTGAGAAGCCCGATTCGGTTTTTGTGTTCCCTTCGGGCGATTCGCCTACAGGAATGTTGCAATACCTGGTGGAATGGGCAAATGAAAGTCGTATCGACCTGACAAAAGCTACCATCATTGGTTTGGACGAGTGGGTAGGTATGGACGAAAATGACCAGGGCAGCTGCAAGTATTACTTGAAGCATAATTTTTTTGATAAGCTGAACAAAAAGCTTACAAATGTTAAATTATTTAATGCCAAAGCCGATGACCTGGAAGCAGAGTGCGAAGAAATGAATAAGTTTATTGATAGTAAAGGCGGTTTGGATGTAATGATAGTTGGAATAGGCATGAACGGTCACCTTGGTTTGAACGAGCCGGGTACACCTTTTGATTTATATGCACACTGCTCACAGCTCGATCCGGTTACCGTACAGGTAGGGCAAAAATATTTTGAACAGGAAACCGCCCTTACAAAAGGCATAACGCTTGGCCTTAAGCATCTTGCTGAGGCAAAAAATTCGGTTTTGATTGCGGCTGGCGCTAAAAAGGCAGATATTATTGCGCAAAGCTTACAGGGCCAGGTAACCACACAAGTACCGGCATCTATCTTGCAAACTTTACCTAAGGCCACTGTTTTGTTAGATGAGGAGGCAGCGTCCCTGCTTAGTAAATAAGGAAAATGTTATGTGGATATCCTTTAAAACATCGGTATTTTAAAATAGGATGTGTTTATTTTTTCAATTAATAATCGCACCTTTATAAATACCAATTATTACCTCGATGTTTACTGACGCTCCTGATAATGCAGCTAAAACTGCGCAAACTTTTGATGCAATTGTTATAGGATCCGGAATTAGTGGAGGATGGGCCGCGAAAGAACTTTGCGAAAAGGGCCTTAAAACACTGGTTTTGGAGCGCGGACGGGATGTGAAACACATCAAGGATTATCCTACCGCTACAAAAGCGCCCTGGGAATTCCCATATCGTGGCCGTGTGAGCCTTAAACAGATGCAGGAAAATCCGCTGATTACTAAAGCTGCCGGTTATGGTGACGATTGCGATCACTTCTTTATCAAGGATGCCGACCATCCTTATGTTCAGGAAAAACCTTTCGACTGGATACGCGGCTATCAGGTAGGTGGTAAATCGCTTACCTGGGGCAGGGCAACACAGCGGTGGAGCGATTTTGAATTTACCGCGCCTAAGCGCTTTGGTTATGGTATCGAGTGGCCTATAGGCTATAATGATGTCGCGCCCTGGTACTCGCATGTAGAAAAGTTTATCGGTATCTGCGGCAATAAGGACGGCCTGGAGGCCATGCCAGATGGCGAATTTCTCCCCCCGTTTGAAATGAGCGCACCCTTAAAATTTATGCGCGATAACATTAAACAAAATTTTGACCGCCACCTGGTGCACGCACGCTGGGCGCATCTTACCGAGCCACAGCAAATACATTTAGACCAGGGCAGAGGGAAGTGTCAGGCACGTAACATGTGTATGCGTGGCTGCCCGTTTGGCGGTTATTTCAGCTCGGTAAGCTCTACATTGCCCTGGGCCGAAAAAACAGGCAATCTTACTATCCGCCCTCACTCGGTAGTCCATTCCATTATTTACGATGAGCAGACAGGCAAGGCTTCGGGAGTAAAAGTGATCGATGCCAATACAAAGGAGATCATGGATTTTCATGCCAAGGTGATTTTTATGAATGCATCGGCATTAAATACAAACCTTATTTTAATGAACTCTAAATCTAAACGTTTCCCTAACGGTTTAGGTAACGATAATGGCTTGCTTGGTAAATACATCGCTTTTCATAACTACCGCGCATCAGTAAGCGGAACACTTGAGGGCTTTAAAGATCATTATTATTATGGCCGTAACCCTACCGACCTGATATTGGTTAATTACAAAAACCTGCACCAGCGCGA
Organism: Mucilaginibacter litoreus; assembly: GCF_042676805.1. Classification (NCBI taxonomy): domain Bacteria; kingdom Pseudomonadati; phylum Bacteroidota; class Sphingobacteriia; order Sphingobacteriales; family Sphingobacteriaceae; genus Mucilaginibacter; species Mucilaginibacter litoreus. The sequence continues at coordinate 250,315 of NZ_JBHTHZ010000002.1, forward strand.
TACGGATTATTATGGCGGATACACCACTTTCTTGAACGCTTACCGCTCACAACACCCGGAAGATACAATGGACGGGCAAGTTGGGGCGCAATATAAGGACAACCTTAGCGAGCCGTCTGGCTGGCATGTATTTGCTTACCTGCAGGGCGAGACCGTCCCGGTGGAAAGTAACCATGTGCGCCTGAGTGATACAGAAAAAGACCAGTGGGGTATACCACTGCTGGTAACATCTGTTGAATATCACCCGAACGATGATAAAATGACCGAGGATTTTTTAAATGAAACTGCCGAAATGTTTACGAAAGCGGGGGTAAAAAACATTAGCAAGTATAACAGCAAGCAAGCCCCTGGACTGGATATTCACGAAATGGGCGGCGTACGCATGGGTAAAGATCCAAAAACATCTTTACTGAACGAATGGAATCAGCTGCACCTGTGCAAAAATGTATTTGTTACCGATGGCGCCTGCATGACCAGCACCGGAAACCAAAGCCCATCTATTTTATACATGGCCCTTACCGCCCGCGCCGCCAATTATGCGGCAGAACAGGTGAAGCAGGGTAGTTTGTAAAAAATCTTCGTGTTTTTATTTTCCTTATCCTCTTTTTGCAAGTGAAAACAGGATAATTTCCTAAATCCTCTCCCGAGAGAGGATTTAGGAAAGGGTACTACGCAAGCAGAGAAGATTGACCAATCCAGGTAGTAAATAAGCCGCAGCCAACTCAGCCGGTCATCGCTATCGCTTGACCACCCTCTCTCCGCGAGCGGAAAGAGGATCAAAAAATGAAGATTGATAGAAGCCCTCTCTGTCAGCAGCGCATCTGCTTTTACCTGTCGTGATAAAGCTTATTTGCACATCCTCAAAACAATTAACAATTTAGGCCTTTTTATTAAAAACATCTGTGTGCTTATGAATCGTCTTGCTAATTCAACCTCTCCGTATCTTTTGCAGCATGCCAATAACCCGGTAGACTGGTACCCCTGGGGAGCTGAAGCTTTGCAAAAAGCCAGGGATGAAAATAAACTGATACTGGTGAGTATCGGCTATTCGGCTTGCCACTGGTGCCATGTAATGGAGCACGAGAGTTTTGAGGATGAAAGCGTAGCCGCGCTGATGAACGAGTATTTTGTTTGCATAAAGGTTGACCGGGAAGAACGCCCTGATGTAGACCAGATATACATGAGTGCCGTACAGTTGATGAGCGGCAGGGGCGGCTGGCCTTTAAATTGCATTTGCCTGCCCGATCAACGCCCTATTTACGGAGGTACCTACTTTCGTAAAAATGATTGGGCCTCGTTACTGTTAAACCTGGCCGATTTTTATAAGCAAAAACCGCAGGAGGCAGAAGACTACGCCGTAAAATTAACAGAAGGCATTAAGCAATATGAGTCGGTGCCGTTTGTAACAGAACAAGCTGAATATACGCGAGCCGACCTGGAAACCATTATGGCCACATGGCGCCGATATATAGACCCGGTTGAAGGAGGATTTGGTGGCGCCCCCAAATTTCCGATGCCGGTTAACTGGGTTTTCTTAATGCGCTATGCGCACCTGATGCAGGATGATGGTATCGCTCAAAACGTACAGCTTACACTTAAAAAAATGGCTTACGGAGGCATATATGATCATATAGGCGGCGGCTTTGCCCGTTATGCGGTGGATGGCGTATGGCATGTGCCGCATTTCGAAAAAATGCTTTACGATAATGCCCAGCTTTTAAGCCTTTATTCTGAAGCCTGTATCTGGAAGCCGGATCCTTTGTATAAAACTATTGCTGACGAGATCATTCAGTTTGTAAAACGCGAACTGACATCGCCCGAAGGCGGCTTTTACTCGGCGCTGGATGCCGACAGCGAAGGGAAGGAAGGGAAGTTTTACATTTTTACGCAAACCGAACTTGAAGAAATATTAGGCGAGGCTGCCGGCTTATTCAACATTTACTATAATGTGACAGAAGATGGTAACTGGGAAGAAGAAGCCTCTAATGTGTTTTTCCGGCGCCGGGATGGCACTGAACTGGCCGACAGCTTGGGTTTAACAGTTGAGGAATTGATAAGCAAAATAAATGTAAGCAGGCAGCAGGTATTTGATGCCCGAAGTAAGAGGGTAAGGCCCGGCCTGGATAACAAAATACTGGCATCATGGAATGGGTTAATGCTAAAGGGGGTGTGCGAGGCTTACCGGGCATTTAACAAACCTGAGTATTTAGAGATTGCCATTCATAATGCAGGGTTTATCATTAATAATTTAATGAAGGGTGCAAAGCTTTCGCGGGTATACAAAAAAGACGCGCCAGGCCCCGGTGAAGCTTTTCTTGATGATTACGCAAATGTAATTGATGGGCTTATTACACTGTACGAAGTAACTTTTGATGAAAAATGGCTGATACAGTCTCAAAAACTTGCTGATTACGCTTTGCAGCATTATTATGATGAAAACGGTGGCGTGTTTTATTACACGGCAGACGATGATGAACAGTTGATAGCTCGTAAATCTGAAATTATGGATGGGGTAATTCCGGCATCCAACTCGGTGATGGCACGTAATCTTAAAAAATTAGGTTTGTTTTTTGATAACGAAGGCTACTTAGAGGTATCGGCCCAGCTGTTACGCAATATAGTGCCGCACATGGCCAGGTACGGCACGGCTTATCCCAACTGGACCATCTTATTGCTTGAGGAGATTTTTGGGGTGAATGAAGTAGCGGTAACCGGCCCCGGATACGAGCAAATGCGCAAGGAGATTGAAACACGATATATCCCCAATAAAATAATACTTGGTGGCGCAACAGGCACATTGCCATTACTGCAAAACAGGCTGGGCGATACTACCCGTATTTTTGTTTGCCGCGATAAAACCTGTGGCCTGCCTGCCCATAATTTATCTGATGCTTTAAAACAAATAAATAGCTAAACCCTTATTATATAAATAACTGGTCGGGCTGAAATATTTTTAGCACCTTGCCGCAAAATAATTAATAAATGAAAATTCAACCACAACACGTAGTATCATTAACATACGATCTGTATGTTAAAAAAGAAGATGGCAACGAAGGGCTTGTTGAAAGCGCAACACAAGAGCAACCACTTACCTTTTTGTTTGGCGCAGGCCAGATGATACCGAAATTTGAAGAGAACTTAAGCACACTTTCAACCGGAGATACTTATGATTTCCGCATATCTGCACAGGATGGTTACGGCGAGTTTGATGAAGAGGCCGTAGCTAATTTGCCAAAAGAAATGTTTCAGGATACTGAACTGCCTAATGTTGGCGAGGTATTGCCTCTGCAGGATAACAATGGTAACCGTTTCCAGGGCCAGGTAGTATCTGTTACAGAAGATTCGGTAATAGTTGACCTTAATCATCCAATGGCCGGGCAGGATCTGCACTTTAAGGGAGAAATACTTAACGTACGCCCTGCAACTTCAGAAGAGCTTTCGCATGGCCATGCCCACGGGCCTGATGGTCATCACCAACATTAATAGTGAATTAAACAAAAAGAGATGCGGTTTCCGCATCTCTTTTTGTTTAATTAAAATCCAGCCTGCCGTTACTTTTTACCTTGCACCTTATTAAAACCCTGCTGGTAATGGGCACACCGTTTAAAGTTGCCGGTGTAAAAGTCAAATCGTTGGGGTCGGGCAGTTTAAGGTTCATCGGAATTTCAGCCACATTTTGTGCCAGCACCGTATAGTAAAGGTGTACCTTATAATCTGCCAAACGCCCGCCCGGGCTTATCAGTAGTTCTACTACCGCTGTCATGGCGTCGCGGTTAAGCTCTGATAGTTGCCCCGGTATTTTAAAGAGCGATACGTAAGGCAGATAACCAAAATATACCCCACCAATTTTAACCGGCTTGGTGACAACACTTGCCGAGTCAAGTTGCTTGTCAACCGCGTAGTGCAGGCTTGATGTTGTATCTTCCGGCGCTTCGTAATACAATTGGTTGCGGTCAAAATTATAGCTTTGTACTACTTTTCCGTTGCGGTTATAAAATTGCCATACACCGGTACGCTTACCATTGCTGTAACCGCCGTTGGCTACTACGGTCTTGTTTTTATAAAATGCCTGGTAAAGCCCGGTTTTAGTACGCCCATCGCTTGCCAGCACATGATAAACTTCTTTTACATCATCACTCACCTTTTTGGTAACCTTAAGCGTTTGCTGCGAAAAACCGTATAACGGTATAAACAGGTATAAGAAGATAACTAAGTAACGGTTGGGCATTATGTCTGGTTATTTTATAATTGGCTTTTATTTACATACTCAATTGCCGGGTTAATGTTTTGCAGGTCGGCAACAAAGTTTTCTTTGTTTTCGGGTGATATTATAACAGCATCGAACTTGTTATAAGTTACCTCCAGTCTGTCTAACGATAAAGCAGGCGAACTCAATATACTTTTGGTTGGGGTTATCTTTTTGATTGACACAATATCAATGGATTGATTTATTAATAAACCGCACTTAACAATTAGCTTATTATCGCCGGTTATGGTGTAATTAGTGTTAAACAACATTGGTAAGATCAGGATGGCCAGCAATAAGGTGCAAATAACCGCAGGCCAGTATTCGCCGGTGATAATGCCGGTAATTATCACTCCTGTCAGTATCAAAAGGGGTATAAATACTATGATACCTTTTTTAGAAGTATAAACTTTTATTTCTCCCATCGTTAAAAACTTAATTCACTTAATTTAATTTTTTGTTAAATAATTTAAATTAATTGAAAACTATTGATTACTTTTAACCGTATATCCTCACTTAACCCAATTATTTAAACTAATCCCATCTTAATGGCTTTTATACATGATGTGCTCCAGGCACCATCGTACGGTTGGAAGAATGCCGACGGCGAACTTTCTAAACCTACTACCAAACAAATTTTAAAAGAATTTTTTTCCAGGCTGAATATCATCAAATGTAAAAAAAATTGGCTGTCATTTACCAGTTGGGTGATGGTATTATGCCTTGCGCCATTTTTGCTGCTATTTATCTTTAAATATTTCACATTAAAAGGCCTGGCTATTGCTTTTGTGTACAGTATGATAGTAATGGGTACGCATGGTACTATCTGGTACCACCGGTATTGTACACACCGCGCTTATAAGTTTAAAAATAACTTTTGGCGGTTTGTTACCCAAAACCTTACATTAAAAATCATACCCGAAGAGATCTACGCCATATCGCACCATGTTCACCATGCTTTGTCTGACACACCCGGCGATCCATACAACGCCGAAGGCGGGTTTTTATACTGCTTCCTGGCCGATGTTAACCATCAACCAGTCAACCGCAACTTAAGTGAAAAACACTTTGACCGGTGTGTTACCCTGATGAAACATACCGGGGTAACTACTAATTCATATAAACAGTATCAAAAGTGGGGTTCAGTAGCCAACCCTCTTCAAATGATAATAGGGGTTATAGCAAACTGGGCTTTTTGGTTTACCGTGTTTTACCTGCTTGGCGGAATGGGCCTGGCCTGCGCTATTTTTGGCGCCGCAGGTGTATGGGCTGTAGGTGTGCGTACCTTTAATTACGAGGGCCATGGTAAAGGAAAAGATAAACGCCGGGATGGTATTGATTTTAACAGGAATGATATGTCGATCAATCAGCTGTGGCCGGGTATAGTAGCAGGCGAGTGGCATAACAATCATCATTTATATCCTAAAAGTGCACGTTCTGGTTTTAAAGCTTATCAGGTTGATGCCGCATGGTATTATATTAAGTTTATGAGCATGATAGGGGCAGTAAGCCATTACCATGACTCAAAAAAGGAATTTCTTAAAAATTACGTTGATAAGCAAACGGTAGTTGCACAACCGGTATATTGCCCGGTTACCGGGAAAGAGGTTTTTGCAAGTTAAATTTATTTAACTTTTTCTGATACTATTTTAACCTGCTTGATAACTGCAGCAAAAAAAGAATGTAAAAAACATTCTTTTTTTGCTTTTAAAGGCTTTTGCACTGTGATTTTACTAAACGAATATATAACTTAGTAAACCAATTATTAACCTGTAAGCCTGATGTTTAAATTTACGAAATACTTACTGCTGTTTATGCTTACAGGAACAGGCAATGCATTTGCCCAATCTGCTTCTGTTGGTATATTTGATGGCAGTGGTGATGTGGGGGCGGTAAAGCACAAAGGCAGTGTGCTTTATAACAAAAGCCTGCAGCAATACACGGTGAGCGGCTCCGGAACAAACATCTGGTTTAACCATGACGAGTTTTACTTTGTATGGAAAAAACTGAAGGGGGATTTTATTTTGCGTACCAACGCGGCTTTTGTAGGTAAAGGCACCGAGGCGCACAGGAAATTCGGGCTGATGGTACGCAAGTCATTAAAAGGTGAATCGGCGCATGTAAATGCGGTAGTACACGGTGATGGCCTCACTTCGCTGCAGTATCGCCGCCTGGATGGCGACAGTACCGCCGAGCAAAAATCAGGTATCAGATCTGCCGGTGTCATACAGTTAGAACGAAGGGGAACTACCTTTACCATGTCTGCAGCACAGGCAGGAGAAGCATTCGGCCCGGAGGAAAAGATCGACCTTGACCTGGGTGATGAAGTTTACGTTGGAATATTTGTTTGTTCGCACAATGCTGATGTAACGGAAAAGGCTGTTTTTAGTAACGTTCGTATTGTTAAACCTGCGCCGGTAAACCTTGTTGCTTATAAGCAGTACCTTGGCAGCAGTATTGAAATACTGGATATGGCCACACAAAACAGCCGTATCATTTACCAGTCGCCAAAGTCATTACAAGCACCCAATTGGACAACTGATAACAAATCGCTTATTTATAACAGCGAGGGTACCTTATATAAGTATGACCTGGCCACCAATACCCCAAAGGCCCTGGATACCGATCCCGCGAAAAACAATAATAACGACCATGTAATATCCTTTGATGGTAAGTGGCTTACCATAAGCAGCGGCGACGGTGGCCCTTCAGTTGGCTATGTAGTGCCTGTTGACGGGGGCAAAGCACGGCGGGTTACCCAATTGGGCAAAGGCGCGTCATACATGCATGGCTGGTCGCCGGATGGTAAATATCTGGTGTTTTGCGGCGAGCGGAACAAAAACTATGATGTTTACCGCATCCCTTCGGCCGGCGGCCCTGAGGAAAGATTGACCACTACCGATGGACTGGATGATGGCCCCGAGTACACGCCCGATGGCAGGTATATTTACTTTAACTCGGTACGCAGCGGCCTGATGCAGATATGGCGCATGAAAGCAGATGGTTCTGAACAAACGCAAATAACCAACGATGATTATAACAACTGGTTCCCGCACATATCACCCGATGGTAAATGGATAGTGTTTATCACTTTCCTGAAAAATGAGGTGGAGCCTGGGGATCATCCTTTTTACAAGCATGTTTATATAAGGGTGATGCCTGCTTCAGGCGGCCCGGCAAAAGTAGTGGCTTACCTGTATGGCGGGCAGGGTACCATCAATACACCATCATGGTCGCCGGATAGCAGGAACATTGCCTTTGTAAGCAACTCAGACTTGCTTTTTCCTGCTTTTCCTATCAGTAAAAATTAAATCAACTAATCTCAAACAATAATGACGTTATCCAGAAGATCTTTTATCAAAAACAGCGCCTTAACTGTAGGTGCAGCAGCTCTTATTCCGGACAGCTTATTGGCAGCAGCGCCAATACAACGCGTGGGCTTGCAGCTTTACTCCGTACGCGACGCCATGGGGAAAGATCCTGCCGGCACATTGAAGAAACTGGCCGATATGGGTTATAAATTTGTTGAGCACGCCAATTATATCGACCGTAAATTTTATGGGTGGACGGCCAAAGAATTCAAGACCCGTTTGGATGATCTTGGCCTGCAAATGCCAAGTGGCCACACTGTAATGACACCAGCCCATTGGGATAACGAAAAGAACGACTTTACCGATGTATGGAAAGCAACCGTTGAGGATGCTGCTTACATGGGCCAAAAGTTTGTAATAAGCCCGTGGATGGATGATAAGGTGCGCCATGATACCGACCTGCTTAAGCGCACCATGGAGCGCTTTAATAAAAGCGGCGAGCTTTGTAAAAAGTACAACATGAAATTTGGTTACCATAACCACGATTTTGAGTTTACCACTATGGTTGGCGATATGCGGCTGTTCGATTATATTCTGCAGAATACCGACCCTGAACTGGTGGCTCAGCAATTAGACATCGGTAACATGTATGGCCGCGAAAATAACGCTATTTCCCTTATCGAGAAGTACCCGGGCCGCTTTGTGTCCATGCACGTTAAGGATGAGGTAAAAAGCGCAACCAATAATGAAGGCACCGGTTACGAAAGTACTATTCTGGGCAGGGGAGTGCTGCCGGTTAAAGATGTACTGAAAGTGGCAAAAAAATCGGGCGGAACGGTATATTTAATTATCGAGCAGGAGTCGTACCAGGGTATAGACCCGATAGATTGTGTAAAAATTGATTTACAAACCATGAAAAAATGGGGATATTAAGCCTTAAAGGCTATATTAACCACTTCAATTATATTTAACGCTAAATAACAATATATTGAATTTTAACATTAACCGGCGCGCAGCAATCAGGAACATGGCCCTTATACTGGGTAGTGCGGCAGTATTGCCATCGTGCCTTAACAACGACAAGGGTAAGCCTGTTGTTGAACTGAAAAATCTGAAGATTGATGCCGAACAGGAGAACCTGGTGACCAACCTTACCGAAACTATCCTGCCAAAAACAGATTCGCCAGGAGCAAAAGACCTGGGCATTAACCTGTTTGTATTTAAAATGATAGATGATTGCATGGGCAAGGAGCAGCAGGACGATTTTATGAGAGGCTTGGATAGTTTTGCTGATGAGGCCAAAAAACAACTGGGCAAATCATTTAATGAAAGTACCGATAAAGAACGGACCGCATTTGTTGCCGCTTTTGAAAAGAACAGCAAGGATGATAAGTATAAAGACGATTCTAAATCGATGGCTTTTTACAAAGCGGTAAAACAGCAAACCGTGTTTGGCTATACCACATCCAAATATTTCATGACCAAACAAGTTGTTTACGAACTGGTGCCTGGCAGGTATAATGCACGTTTCCCGGTTAAAAAGCAAGTTACAGCATAATTATGGCCAATTTAAATATAGATAGTATAAAAGAGCGCACGTTTGATGCCATAGTTATAGGCTCGGGGATGAGTGGCGGCTGGGCAGCCAAAGAATTTACCGGTAAAGGTTTGAAAACGCTTGTTCTGGAGCGCGGCCGTGATGTAAAACACATTAAAGATTATCCTACAACCAATTTATATCCATGGGAGTTTCCGCACCATGGAGTACTGCCCGATGCTGTACAAAAAGCAAACCCTATAGTAAACCGTTGTTACGCCTTTGGTGAGGATGCCGCTCATTTTTTTGTAAAAGACGCCGAGCACCCTTATGTACAGGAAAAGCCCTTCGATTGGATCCGCGGTTATCAAACCGGTGGTAAATCATTATTATGGGCGCGCCAAACCCAGCGCTGGAGCGATTTTGACTTTGAAGGCCCCGCGCGTGACGGCTTTGCTGTTGACTGGCCTATACGTTATAAAGACATTGCCCCCTGGTATAGCTATGTAGAAAAGTTTGCTGGTATATCCGGCAACCGTGACGGCATACCCGAGCTGCCCGACGGTGAGTTTTTACCCGCGTTCCCTCTGAATGTGGTGGAACAATACTTTAGCCAGCACGTTAAAAAGAACTACAAAAACCGGCATGTGATCAGCGCGCGCTGCGCGCATTTGTCAAAGCCAAACCCTGTACATATAGAACAGGGCAGGGCGCAATGCCAGGAACGTACGCTTTGTCAGCGTGGTTGTCCGTTTGGCGGATATTTCAGTTCAAACTCCTCAACCATACCCTGGGCGTTAAAAAGTGGCTTATGCACTTTAAGGCCACATTCGGTGGTAGAATCCATTATTTATGATGATAAAAAGGGCAAAGCAACCGGTGTAAGGGTTATTGATGCCAACACCAAGCAAGCCATAGAATACTTTGCCGATGTAATATTTGTTAACGCAGCAGCGTTAAATTCTAACCTGATTCTGCTTAACTCAAAGTCGAACCGTTTTCCGGATGGTTTAGGGAATGATAGTGGCACATTGGGTAAATACGTAGCCTTCCATAACTATTCAGCGCACATGAGTGCCGAGTATAATGGCGCCAAAGAATGGACCACTGATGGCCGCAACCCGGCTGGCGGCGGTTATATCCCGCGTTTCCGTAACGTGTATAAACAGGAGACGGATTTCCTGCGGGGATATGCATGCGGTTTCAGCGCTTACCGCTGGGAACAGCACAGCAGCGATGGAATTGGCGACGAACTGAAGAAGAACCTGGTTAAAAAAGATCTTAGCGGCTGGCATGTTGGCTCACACATGATGGGCGAAACCATACCTAAAGAAAGCAACTATGTTACCTTGGACAAAGACAAAAAGGATCCATGGGGTATCCCTCAGTTGAAGATATCGGTTGATTACGACGATAACGACGAGAAAATGAAAAAGGATTACATAGAGCAGATGAAGGAAATGTTTACTTCGGCAGGCTTTACCAATATCCAGGTATTTTCAGATCACCGGGCACCAGGGCTTGATATTCATGAAATGGGTGGCGTGCGCATGGGGAATGATCCAAAAACATCTATGCTTGATAAATGGCACCGTTTACATGCCTGCCCTAATGTATATGTTACTGATGGCGCCAGCATGACATCAACATCATGCCAAAACCCATCACTTACCTATATGGCATTTACAGCCCGCGCGGTTGACCATGCCGTTGGGGAGTTGAAGAAAGGCAACGTGTAGATGATTGGGTGGCAAATAGTAAGCATTAGGATGTTTGCAGTGAGCATACAGCCAAGTGTTAACCGCCAACCGGGAACTGCTAAATGTGTAAAAAAAACACAATGAAAAAAATGTTTTAAAAATAATTTTTATTCATACATTAGGCGAGACAACCAGTTACTAACAAAATTAATTTAACGCTATACTTTTATGTCTACAAACACTTATGACGCGATAGTCATTGGTTCGGGGATCTCAGGCGGATGGGCTGCAAAAGAACTGACTGAGAAAGGTTTAAAAACCATCATGTTGGAGCGCGGTAAAAATATCGAGCACATTAAGGACTATGTTAATGCAAACAAAGGTCCGTGGGAGTTTCCTCACCGTGGCGGTCGTACGCAAAAAATGATCGAGGATTATCCTGTTTTAAAACGTGATTATCCACTGAATGAGACCAACCTTGACTATTGGACCAACGAAAAAGAAAGCCCATACACCGAGATCAAACGTTTCGACTGGTTTAGGGGCTATCATGTAGGCGGTCGCTCATTAATGTGGGGCAGGCAGTCGTACCGCTGGCATGATACCGATTTTGAGGCTAACTTAAAAGACGGTATCGCTGTTGACTGGCCTATACGCTATAAAGACTTGGCTCCGTGGTATAGCTATGCAGAGAAATTTGCAGGAATATCTGGTAACCGCGACGGCGTGCCAATCCTTCCGGACGGCGATTTTATGCCGCCTATGGAAATGAACGTTGTTGAAAAAGACATTGCTAAGCGCTATAAAGAATTTTATAAAGATGCAAGGCATTTCATTATCGGCCGTACGGCTAACATTACAGTACCGCACAATAACCGTACAAACTGCCAGTACCGTAACAAATGCTGGTTAGGCTGTCCGTTTGGTGCATACTTCAGCACACAATCTGCTACTTTGCCTGCGGCAATGGCAACCGGTAACTTAACCGTTCGCCCTTGGTCAATAGTTACCAGGATCCTTTATGATAAAAACACCAAAAAAGCCAAAGGTGTAGAGATACTGGATGCCGAAACCAACAAAACTTATGAATACTACGCTAAAATAGTTTTCGTTAACGCGTCTGCATTGAACAGTGCATGGGTGTTAATGAACTCTGCTACAGATATATGGCCTGACGGCTTGGGCAGCAGCAGCGGCGAGCTGGGACATAACGTTATGGACCACCACTTAGGCGTTGGCGCCGGTGGCCGTGTAGAAGGCTTTGAAGATAAATACTATTTTGGCCGCAGGGCAAATGGTATCTACATTCCTCGTTACCGCAACCTTAACGGCGAAAAACGCGATTACATTCGTGGTTTTGGTTACCAGGGTGGTGGCAGCCGCGCCAACTGGAGCCGTGACATTGCAGAAATGAACATCGGTGGTGATTTTAAAGATGCCCTTTCTGAACCAGGCAGCTGGAGCTTTGGTATGGGTGGCTTTGGCGAAACCCTGCCATATCACGAAAACCGCGTATACCTGGATAAAACCAAAAAAGATAAATGGGGCCTGCCGATTTTGGCTATTGATGCGGAGTGTAAAGATAACGAGCGTAAAATGCGTATCGATATGATGAACGATGCTAAAGAAATGCTGGAGAACGCGGGTGTTAAAGACGTACAAACTTATACATCAGAGCCTGTATTAGGGCGTGGTATCCACGAGATGGGTACTGCACGTATGGGCCGCGATCCAAAAACATCAGTACTTAACGAGTGGAACCAGGTTTGGGATGCCAAAAACGTATTTGTTACTGATGGCGCCGCCATGACATCTGCTGCATGCCAAAACCCATCTTTAACTTACATGGCCCTTACTGCCCGTGCGGCCGACTTTGCCGTTAAGGAATTGAAAAAAGGGAATGTCTAACCTATCGAAAAACAATAAACAATGACTGAAAAAAACAAAACTACAAACAACGGTACAAGCAGAAGAGATTTCCTTAAGTCGGCTTCAATGGCGGCTGCGGGCTTTATGATAGTTCCTCGCCACGTTTTAGGCGGCCGGGGATTCATAGCACCAAGTGATATGCTTAACGTTGCTGGTATAGGTGCCGGTGGTAAGGGCCAAAGCGATATTGCTGCATTTGCAAAAAGCGGTAAAGCTAACATCGCTTACCTTTGCGATGTTGACGATCGCCGTGCAGCTGCCTCAAGGGCATCATTCCCTAAGGCAAAATATATTAAAGACTGGCGCGATCTGTTAGAAAAAGAGCATAAAAATTTCGATGCCGTATCGGTATCAACCCCAGATCATAACCACGCTATCATTGCGTACCATGCTATGCAATTAGGTAAACATGTTTACGTGCAAAAACCGCTTACGCATGATATCTGGGAAGCCCGCTTATTAACTGAGGCTGCAAAAAAATTCAAAGTAGTTACACAAATGGGTAACCAGGGTGCATCAAACGATGGTACCCGCCTTATGGCAGAATGGTACGATGCTGATTTGATTGGCGATGTACATACCGTTTATTGCTGGACAAACCGCCCTGTATGGCCGCAAGGCATCCAATGGCCAACAAATAAGTCTGAAGTGCCAAAAGAGCTTGATTGGGACCTGTGGCAGGGAACCGCGCCCCGTAAAGAGTATGTAGACAAACTGGTACCTTTTAACTGGCGCGGCTGGTGGGATTACGGTACAGGTGCTCTTGGCGATATGGGGTGCCACCTTGTTGAGGCTCCTTTCCGCGTGCTGGGTATTCAATATGTTAAGGATGTACAGGCAAGCGTAGGCAGTGTTTACGTTGATGAATTTAAAAAAGGCGTTTTCCCTGAAAGCTGCCCTCCATCAAGCCACATTACTTTAACTTTCCCTAAAACTAATAAAACCAAAGGCGATGTTACCCTGCATTGGATGGACGGCGGTATACAGCCTGAAAGACCAGATGAACTTGGCCCAAGCGAACCATGGGGCGGCGAAGAAGGTAACGGTACTTTATTTATAGGTACTAAAGGTAAAATGTTTGCCAGCACCTATTCTGATGCAGCTACTTTGTTACCTAAAGAGCGTACTAAAGATGCCAAAGCTCCTCAGAAATACAAGCGTGTTCCGGGTGGTGCAAACGGCCACTACGCGCAGTGGGTTGAGGCATGTATAGCTGGTTACGGTAAAATGGAAGTGAGCTCTCCGTTTGAAGTTGCGGGCCCGCTTACCGAGGCTTTACTGATGGCTAACCTGGCCGTACGCGGCCACGACCTTAAAGGTGGTGCATTAAAATATACATGGGATAATAAGGCAATGAAGGTGACCAACTTTGATGCCGTTAACAAGTATGTAAAACGCGAGTATCCAGCAGGTTTTGAGCTGAAAGCTTAAGCCTTGTAAACATTAAAATTAACTCCTAATTCTATAAACAAATGAATAGAAGAGATGCGATAAGCCGGGTTGGTATGATACTGGGCGGTGCTGTTATCGGTGCCGAGTTCTTTGTATCAGGCTGTAAATCAGGAAGCAACGTTAATACCGACGACCTTTTTGATAAAAATACCACTGCCTACTTAAATGAGGTAGGCGAAACCATTTTGCCTCAAACGTCTACCCCGGGTGCTAAGGCAGCCAACGTAGGTGGCTTTATGGCGGTTATGGTACGCGATTGCTATACCGAAGATGACCAGAAAGTGTTCAAAAAAGGTGTAGGCGATCTGAATGATGCCTGCAAAAAGAAGTACAACAAAGACTTTATGGAGGCTGATGCCAAACAACGTACCGAGTTGTTGACGCAGTTGGACAAGGAAGCCAAAGAGTACTCAAAAACTAAAAAGCCCGAAGACCCTAACCACTACTTTACCATGATAAAGCAGCTGACATTACTTGGCTTTTTCACGTCGGAAATTGGTGCGACAAAGGCACTTAGATATGTACCTGTACCGGGTAAGTACATAGGCGATTATCCTTACAAAAAGGGAGATAAAGCCTGGGCTTTATCATAAATAAAATTAAAAATGCAACCGCTCCGCAAACCGGAGCGGTTTTTATACATTTATCTAATTTAAAACAAAGCATTCCCGGAGGCCTTTCGGGAATACTTGCATAGTTATTATGAGTAACAGAAAATTACGCATGGGCATGATAGGCGGTGGTAAAGATGCATTTATTGGTGCTATCCACCGTATTGCTGCCAATATGGATGGCCAGGTTGAACTGGTTTGCGGTGCTTTAAGTATGCATCCTGATGTAGCACAGGAAAGCGGCCGCATGCTGTTTTTACCCCCTGAAAGAACTTACAATACTTACGATGAGATGTTTAAGGCCGAAGCACAATTGCCGGCCGGTCAGCGTATGGATTTTGTAACCATTGTTACCCCCAATTTTGCGCACTTTGCCCCGGCAATGCAGGCATTGGAAAACGGCTTTAACGTTGTTATAGAAAAACCGATAACCTTTACGCTTGAAGAAGCCCGGGAGCTAAAAGCCAAGGTTGAAGAAACCGGCCTGATGTTGCTGCTTACCCATACCTACTCGGGCTACCCTATGGTAAAAGAGGCTAAGCAAATTGTAAAAAGCGGCGCTTTAGGCAAAGTACGTAAGATACATGTTGAATACCTGCAAGGCTGGTTAAGCCGCCTGTCAGAACGCGAGGGCAATGCACAGGCCTCGTGGCGTACCGACCCGTCTAAATCTGGTAAAGCCGGTTGTATGGGCGATATAGGCACACATGCCGCGCACCTTGCCGAGTATATATCCGGTTTAAAGATCACTGAACTTAACGCATCATTGAACATAGTTGTAGATGGCCGCATGCTTGATGATGACGGCGCCGTTTTACTTCGTTTTGAAGAAGGTGCAACCGGTTCTCTAATTGCCTCTCAGGTAGCGGCGGGAGAAGAGAACGCGCTTAAAATACGTGTTTATGGTGAAAATGGCAGCCTTGAGTGGGAGCAGATGGAGCCGAATACGCTTACCGTTAAATGGCTTGACAAACCAGCCGAAACCTTACGCGCGGGCAGCGGTTATACAGATAGGTTATCAACTTATGCCACATCAAATTGCCGTACACCGGGCGGCCACCCCGAAGGTTACCTGGAAGCCTTTGGTAACTTATACCGCAATTTCGCTTTATCACTCAGCGCAAAAATAGAAGGCCGGGAACCACAAGAGGAATGGCTCGACTTTCCGTCGGTGGATGATGGCATCCGCGGGATGGCATTTATCAACAATGTAGTTGCTTCTAACCAAAGCGACGAAAAGTGGACAAAATATACTATCTAATTCATGACAACCATTAAAGGACCGGCAATATTCTTAGCCCAGTTTATAGGCGATACCGCGCCGTTTAATGACCTGAAATCCATTTGCGAATGGGCGGCAGGGCTTGGGTACAAAGGTGTACAACTGCCTACTAACGATACCCGTTTTATCGACCTGCAAAAAGCAGCCGACAGCAAAACCTACGCCGATGAAATAAAAGGTATTGTAAATGCTGCAGGGTTGGAGATAACAGAACTTTCTACACACCTGCAGGGGCAGTTAGTGGCCGTTAATCCGGCTTACGATAGCTTGTTTGACGCATTTGCCCCTGAGGCTTATAAAAATAACCCCGCCGAAAGGCAAAAGTGGGCGGTATCGCAATTAAAGGCAGCCGCTAAAGCTTCGCAAAACCTGGGGCTTAACGCGCACGTTACTTTTAGCGGCGCGCTGATCTGGCACATGGTGTACCCATGGCCTCAACGCCCTGCAGGTTTGGTTGATACGGCTTTTGATGAGCTGGCTAAACGCTGGGAGCCTATCCTTAACGTTTTCGACGAGCATGGCATCGACCTTTGCTATGAGATACACCCCGGCGAAGATTTGCATGACGGCGTAAGCTATGAGCGTTTCCTGGAAAAGGTAAACAATCATAAACGCGCGTGCCTGCTTTATGATCCATCGCATTTTGTATTACAGGCTATGGATTACCTGGAGTATATCGATATCTACCACGAACGCATTAAGATGTTCCACGTTAAGGATGCCGAGTTTAACCCTACAGGCAGGCAGGGCGTATATGGCGGCTATTCAGGCTGGGTTGAACGCGCTGGCCGTTTCCGCTCTTTAGGCGATGGCCAGGTTGATTTTAAATCAATATTCAGTAAACTTACTCAATACGATTACAAAGGTTGGGCAGTGCTGGAGTGGGAGTGCGCGTTAAAGCACCCGGAAGATGGCGCTCGCGAAGGCGCGCAATTCATCAAAGATCATATCATCAGGGTGACCGAGAAAGCTTTTGATGATTTTGCGGCATCAGGCAGCGACGAAAAATTTAACAGATCATTAATAGGATTATAATAAAACACAATAACACAATAAACGCATCATGAAAAAAATATTTGTAATATTAGGTTTAAGTATGGCTTTGGCCGCATGTGGTGGAAGCAACTCAAGCAATACGGCCGGCGGAAGCGAGGCGGACAGCGCAGCCGCTACTGATCAGGCTGCTGCAGCCCACCAGTCGGACGCGGCAATGGATACCACAGTAAACGATATTGGCACCACCAAAGCGCCGGGTACTCCTGATAACAAAGGCGAAGCATTAATGGCTAATAACGATTGTAATAGCTGCCATAATGCGCAAACCAAGGTAATTGGCCCGGCACTGGTTGATATCGCCAAAAAATACAAAGACTCTGATGTTGATATGCTGGCTAAAAAAGTAATAGCAGGCGGTAGCGGCAATTGGGGCACAGTGCCAATGACGGCGCACCCGGACCTGTCTATGGATGATGCTAAAGAGATGGTAAAGTATATCTTGACAGTTAAATAAGCTAACAACCCAATTAATTTAAACCAAAAACAAATTATGACCTTAACAACACGCGTTAAGTTATCAACCATGATGTTCCTGGAATTTTTTATCTGGGGTGCATGGTTTGTAACGATGGGAACGTATCTTACTAAAACACTAAATGCATCGGGCGTTGAAAACGGGAACGCTTATGCTACGCAATCATGGGGAGCTATAATTGCACCGTTCATCATCGGGTTAATTGCCGACAGGTTTTTTTCGGCCCAAAAGGTGTTGGGTATTTTGCATCTTACCGGCGCGGCATTATTGTATTACATTACAACGCAGGAGAACTTTGAAGGATTTTTCCCGATAATTTTTGCTTACATGATTGTGTACATGCCAACCCTTGCTTTGGTAAACTCTGTTTCGTTTAAGCAGATGGCTAACCCAAGTAAGGAGTTTCCACCCATACGTGTGTTTGGTACCGTGGGCTGGATCATAGCCGGCCTTGTAATTGGCTGGTTAGGATGGGAGCAAAGCAACTCATTGATCCTTACCTTTAAAATGGCAGCTGTCGCGTCACTTATTTTAGGCTTATTAAGCTTTGCCTTACCTGCTACGCCCCCTGCCAAAAAAGGTCAGAAAGCCAGTCTTGGTGATATTTTAGGTTTAGATTCGATAGGTTTGTTAAAAAACAGGTCGTACCTTATTTTCTTTTTAGCCTCTGTAGCTATTTGCGTACCGCTTGCCTTTTACTATAACTTTACAAACCCTTTCTTAAATGAGGTAGGGATGAAGGCCGCAGCTGGTGTGCAATCATTAGGGCAGGTTTCTGAGTTTTTATTTATGGCACTGATGCCTTTGTTTTTTGTGCGCCTTGGCGTTAAAAAAATGCTTGCTGTAGGTATGCTGGCCTGGGTGATACGTTATATCTTTTTTGCTTACGGCGATACAGGTTCCAACTACTGGATGCTGATTGCTGGTATAGTAATGCACGGTATCTGCTATGATTTCTTCTTTGTAACCGGCCAGATCTATACAGACAACTTAGCTGGCGAAAAATTCAAGAGTGCTGCTCAGGGTTTTATCACCCTGGCTACTTATGGCGTAGGTATGCTGATGGGCTCATACATATCAGGCCCGATTGTAGATAAGTTTAAAATATCAGAAACAGCGCATAACTGGACAAGCGTATGGTTAATTCCTGCAGGAATAGCAGGTTTTGTATTCCTGGTATTTATAATTTTCTTTAAAGACACCAACCAGATACAAAACAAACCAGGTTTAGATATTGAAGAACCAGGCACAGGCAGGTTAGAAGTATAATTATGGCAGGCACTAACAGAAGATCGGCTATAAAAGGGATGCTGGCGGGCACAGCCGCCATAGGTACATCAGGTATGTTATCATCTTTTAAACCCGGTGAAAAAGAACAGATGAGCGATAAACTTAAAGGAAACATCAACCATGCTGTATGCCGCTGGTGTTACGATAGTATATCTGTAGAAGAACTTTGCAAGGCGGCAAAAGAGATAGGTATAAAAGGAATTGACCTGGTTGGCCCGGCAGACTGGCCCACGCTAAAAAAGTATGGCCTGGATTCGTCCATGTGCAATGGTGCCGAGATCAACCTGACAGATGGCTTCGGCGATACGCAATTCCATGCACAGCTGCAAAAACAATATTCAGAAATGATACCCAAGGTTGCTAAGGCGGGTTATAAAAACCTGATATGCTTTAGTGGCAGCCGCCGAGGCAAAACCGACGAAGAAGGCTGGAAGAACTGTGTTGAAGGCCTTAAGCCAATGGTAAAACTGGCCGAGCAGCATAATGTAGTTTTAGTGATGGAACTGCTTAACAGCAAAATCGATCATAAGGACTACCAGTGCGATCATACCGCCTGGGGGGCAGAGCTCTGCAAAAGGCTTGGCTCGGAAAACTTTAAATTGCTGTATGATATTTATCACATGCAGATAGACGAGGGTGATGTTATCCGTAATATTCGCGATCATCATCAATATATTGCGCATTACCATACAGGTGGCGTTCCGGGACGTAACGAGATAGATGAAACCCAGGAACTTTACTACCCGGCTATTATGAGAGCTATTATTGAAGTTGGGCATAAAGGCTACGTAGCCCAGGAGTTCATCCCGAAACAAAAAGACAAACTGGCATCGCTTAAAAAAGCAGTGCACATTTGCGATGTTTAAACTATTTGGCCTTTTTAAGGTCTTACAAGTACATATACCAAACTATAATACATGACTACCAGAAGAACTTTTTTAGCACAGGCAGGTTTAGCCGCAACAGCTATGATGCTTTCTCCAAAATTATCATCGGCAAAAAGCCCTAACGGTGTAGGCCTACAGTTATACAGCCTGCGCGATCAGTTACCGAAAGACGTAAAAGGCGTTATTGCAAAAGTAGCAGCAGCCGGGTACAAAGAAGTGGAAACTTTTGGTTACTCAAAGCAAGGTGGCTTTTGGGGGCTCAGCGCAAAAGAATTCAGCGCTTTGCTGAAGTCTCACGGCTTAAAAACTCCAAGCGGCCACTACGGGCTTGATGAGTATTTCAGCACCGGTAAAATGGATGAGTTTGACAGCTACATAGAGGCTGCACTGGCAACCGGGCAAACTTATATCATCATTCCATCACTCAACCACAATCTGATTAAAACCGCGGCTGATTTTAAATCAATAGCTGATAAGATGAATAAGGCTGCCGCCATCTGCAAAAAGCACGGTTTAAAATTGGGTTACCACAACCATAACTTTGAGTGGGAGCAGGTAGAAGGCACAACCTTTTACGATACTATTCTGGCCGAGACAGACCCATCATTGGTTAGCATGGAGATGGACCTGTATTGGGTAGTGCGCGCCGGCCATGACCCGGTAGCTATCTTTAAAAAGCACCCCGGCCGTTTTGCCTTTGTGCACGTAAAAGATATGGATAAAGCCAACCATGAACTGAATACCGAGATAGGAAGCGGCAGCATAGATTTTAAAACTATCTTTGCCCAGGCTAAACTTGCAGGCATCAAACACTACATTGTTGAGCAGGAAAACTTTACCAATATAGATCCTTATGTAAGCATTGCAAAAAGCAGTGCCTACCTTAAAAATAAACTGTATTTATAACTAAATACCAATAAACCGTAAAAAATGAAACATAAATTATTATTAGCTGCTTTGCTATCAGGAGGATTTTATATGGCAAATGCACAAAGCAAACCAGAGGATACCGAGAAATGGGAGCCTGTACCACCGGTGGTAACTCCCGGTAAAACATGTGGCGATGCTCCTTCTGATGCAACTGTACTTTTCGACGGCAAAAACGGCCTGAGCGAATGGGAAGATGTTAACAGCGGCGGCGATGCTAAATGGGATGTTAACGGCGATGTTTTGACCGTGAACAAAAAATCGGGCAACATCCAGACTAAAAAGAAATTTGGCAACTACCAGTTACACATAGAGTGGAAGGTGCCTGCAAACATAACAGGCGAAGGCCAGGGCCGTGGTAACAGCGGTGTATTTTTGGCATCTATCGGTAAAGGCGATGATGGTTATGAATTACAGGTATTGGATTCATACAAAAACAAAACTTATACAAATGGTATGGCAGGCAGTATTTACAAACAGTTCATTCCGCTTGCTAACCCTACCAGGCCTCCGGGTGTATGGAACGTTTATGACGTTATCTGGACAGCCCCAACCTTTGATGGTGATGAGGTTAAAACCCCTGCACGTGTAACCGTAATATTTAACGGTGTAGTGGTTGAGAACAATGTGGAACTGCTTGGCCCAACCCAGTACATTGGTACCCCGGGTTACAGAAAGCCACACGGCCCATCGCCAATTAAATTACAGGCACACGGAGACAAGAGCGAGCCCCTTAGCTTCCGTAACATTTGGGTAAGGGATTTGAAATAACCCTCAGTTAAATAATATTAAAAGCTTGCCATAAGGCAGGCTTTTTTTTGTGTTAAATTTACAGCGTAAACATTACATCATGCCAGTTAAAAACTACTATCAGCAACTAAAAGCAGTTGTTTGCCTTTGCCTTTTATTCGCATTCAGCTTATCAAAAGCGCAAACTATAAAAGGCGATTATTATCAGCTTAAAATATATCATTACAAAAATGCACAACAGGAAAGTATACTGGATGCTTATTTGCAAAACAGCTACCTGCCCGCTTTACATAAAAAAGGGATAAAGAACGTTGGTGTATTTAAACCTATAGATGCAGATACCGCCGACCGTAAGATATATGTGCTATCTACCTTTGCTTCCTGGAAAGATGCCGAGCCGGTAAACACATCTGCTTCCAAGCCGCCGGTTTCAAACGCAACAGATAAACAATACGTTGATGCCGCCTACAACCAGGCGCCTTATACGCGCATAGAGACCATTTTACTTAGCCCTTTTGTTACCCGCCCGCACCTGATGTTACCCAAACTTACCGGCGACAAAAGCAAGCGGGTTTATGAGCTGCGCAGCTACGAAAGCCCTACTGAGGCTTACCACTACAGCAAGGTGAAAATGTTTAACAGTGGCGAGACCGATATTTTTGAGCGCCTTGGTTTTAACCCGGTGTTTTATGGCAGCGTTATTGCAGGTAGCAGAATGCCTAACCTGATGTACCTTACAACGTTTGAAAGTAAACAAAGCCGCGAGGAACACTGGAATGCCTTTAACGCAGATGCTCAATGGAAAGGGCTTATTGCAAAAGAAGAGTATAAAAACAATGTATCAAAGGCAGATATACTGCTGTTATACCCTACCAGCTACTCCGACTATTAAGAGATAGCTTTTTATGGTTAAAGAAAAGCGCGATTATGACGCCGTAGTTATTGGCTCCGGCCCTAACGGGCTTGCCGCCGCTATATTAATGCAGCAGCAGGGCTTATCGGTTTTGCTTATTGAGGCAAAGGACGAGATTGGCGGTGGCTTACGCACCAAAGAGCTTACCTTGCCCGGCTTTAAGCACGACGTTTGCTCGGCCATACACCCTCTGGCAGCAGCATCACCCTTTCTTAAAACCTTACCGCTTGTAAACTACGGACTGGAATATATTTATCCGGACATTGACGCGGCCCATCCTTTAGAACACGCGCACCCGGCCGTATTATGCCGCGACATCAGCAAAACCGCCCACCATTTAGGTGCCGATGAGCCTGCTTATTTGAAGCTTATGACGCAGGTGACCAAAAACTGGCCTTTAATTGATACCGACATATTAGGGCCCCTGCATTTCCCTGAACATCCGCTGGCATTGGCAAGTTTTGGTTTAGATGCCATTAAGCCTGCTACTATGCTGGCTAAAATGTTTAAGACCAAACAGGCCAAGGCATTGCTGGCAGGCATGGCAGCTCACAGCATGCAGCCGCTAAGCAATATGGCAACATCAGCCATCGCGTTGGTGCTTATGGCTGCAGGGCATCTACAGGGCTGGCCCATACCAAAGGGCGGCTCAAACGCCATAGCTAACGGGCTGGCATCTTATTTTGTATCGATAGGAGGAAAAATAGAAACCAACACTTATGTAAGCTCGTTGGATCAGCTGCCGTCTGCACACGCCATACTGTTTGATGTTACGCCAAAGCAGTTGCTGCAAATAGCAGGGCATAAATTTTCCACCGTATATAAATGGCAGTTGGAACGCTATCGCTATGGCATGGGTGTTTTTAAGATCGATTGGGCGCTGGATGCTGCGATACCCTTTACTGCCGAAGATTGCCGAAAAGCGGGTACGGTACATATTGGCAATACCTTAAATGAGATACGCGATGCCGAACAGCAAACCTGGACGGGCAAACATCCCGATAAGCCATTTGTACTGCTTGCCCAGCAGAGCTTGTTTGACCATACCCGCGCGCCTGAGGGCAAACACACCGCATGGGCCTATTGCCATGTACCAAACGGTTCAACCAAAGACATGACCACGGCCATTGAAAAGCAGATAGAGCGTTATGCGCCCGGTTTCAGAGAGGTGGTTTTGGCGCGGCACACCATGAATACCGTGGATATGCAGGAGTACAACCCCAACTATATTGGCGGAGATATAAACGGGGGCGTACTTGACCTCGGGCAGTTATTTACACGGCCGGCATTGCGCCTGTCACCTTATAAAACATCACAAAAGGGACTGTATATCTGCTCTGCATCTACACCGCCGGGCGGCGGAGTGCATGGTATGTGCGGATACCATGCTGCAAAGCGCGCATTAAAAGATATATTTGATATTGCAGTGCCCGGTTTAAAAGCATCTGCCCATACCAACCCATGAAAAACCTGATCTTTGCCCTGTGCTGCATTTTAAGCCAGGTAGCCATAGCCCAGCAAAAAGTTAAGTTTAAAGCCGACAAGCAGTTGCTGTTAACCATCAACAAAAATCTTGCGGATGCCGATGCGCAGTATAAATATCTGGCTAAACAACTAAAGCCTCAGGAGTTCCCCAAAACCTATCATGCTGATCAAAATAAGCTGGAAACCAGTAACTCCGGCTGGTGGTGCAGCGGCTTTTACCCGGGCACTTTGCTGAATATTTACCAGCAAAACCATGACAAGGCTTTGCTGACCGAAGCCGGGCGAATGATGAAAGTGCTTGAAAAGGAGCAATACAATACCCATACCCATGATCTTGGCTTTATGATGTATTGCAGTTTTGGTACGGCTAATAAACTCAACCCATCTGATGAATACAGGCAAATACTGATAAACAGCGCCAAATCGCTTTCTACCCGTTTCAACCCAAAAGTTGGCGCTATCAAGTCATGGGATTCCAAACCGTCGGATTTCCTGGTGATCATTGATAACATGATGAACCTGGAATTACTGTTCTGGGCCACAAAAGCAACCGGCGACTCAAGCTTTTACAAGATAGCGGTAACACATGCCAACACCACTATCAAAAACCATTACCGGCCCGATTATAGTTCGTACCACGTGATTAACTATAACCCCGAAACAGGCGCTGTACAGGAAAAGAAAACCGCCCAGGGTTACGCTAACGAGTCGGCCTGGGCACGCGGCCAGGCCTGGGGCCTGTACGGCTTTACAGTGATGTACCGCGAAACCGGGGATAAAAAATATCTTGAACAGGCAAACCACATTGCCCGGTTTATATTGAATAACCCAAATTTGCCAGCCGATAAAATACCTTACTGGGACTTTAACGCGCCCAATATACCCAACGCGTTGCGCGATGCTTCTGCGGCGGCAATCATGGCTTCGGCATTGCTGGAGCTTTGCCGTTATGCAAATAATGCCGATGCGTTAAAGTATTTCAACAGCGCTCAAAGTATTATCAAAACTTTATCATCGCCGGCATATAAAGCAGCTAACGGCACCAACGGTGGTTTTCTGCTTAAACACAGCGTTGGGCATTTTCCGGCAGGTACCGAGATAGATGTGCCGCTTACCTATGCCGATTATTACTTTGTAGAAGCCATGCAGCGCTACAAAAGCCTGGTTGCAAAGTAGGCGGTTGCGGCTTATATTTATGGCTTATTAAAAATTATGGGCAAAGGGCGTTTAGAGGCGTTTAGCGATGGCGTTATCGCTATTATCATCACCATTATGGTATTGGAGCTTAAGGTGCCCCATGATGCAAGCTGGGAGGCTTTAAAACACTTATCGCCGGTGTTCTTAAGCTACGTGCTCAGCTTTATATATGTTGGCATCTACTGGAACAATCATCATCATATGCTGCATGCCACCAAATCTGTAAACGGCAGTATCTTATGGGCTAATTTGTTTCTGCTTTTCTGGCTGTCGCTGGTGCCTTTTGTAACCGCCTGGATGGGCGAGAACCACTTTGCACAAACACCTGTAATATGCTACGGCATTGTGCTTATCATGAATGCTGTTGCTTATACCATACTTGCACAACTGCTTATTAAGCATCACGGCGAAAACTCCATACTTGCACGTGCCGTTGGGAGTGATGGTAAGGGCAAAGTATCAATCGGCATATATGCATCTGCCATAGCCGTGTCGTTTATTCACGCATGGCTGGCTGTAGGCCTGTACTTTTTAGTAGCCGTTATATGGTTTATTCCGGATAGGCGCATCGAGCGCAATATGAAAGATGCCCACGATTAAGCTGATTTAACTCAGCTCTTTCATTAATTTATCAAATGCTTCTTTAAGCTCTGCCAGTTCGGTTTCAACCTTGCTAAGGCGTTCTTCCAGCTCGGTTGCAGATGTTCTGCGGACTGGTTCATCGGCTGCATCATCTTCAGGGATCGTTCCGCCTAACAGGTGGCGGTAACGTACTTCTTTCTGGCCCGGGCGTTTAGGCATCTGTTCAACAAACGGCGTATCGCCGCCGGCAAGCTTCTCCAGCATCTGCTGCACTTCGTCCAGGTTTTCAAACTCATACATACGGCCCGAATTACTATTGATCTCGCCCGGAGTCAGCGGTCCGCGCAATATTAGCAGGCATATCACCGCTATTTCCGACGGCACCAGCGGAAAGACGATGCCAAAGTTATGCTTATACTTTGTGGCCCTGCTTGATCCGCCCGTGGCGGTAGATATCAACCCCTTACGCTTTAAGGTATCTAAAGCACTTATAACCGTGTTCTCATCATAATCTACCACCGGTTTCCGTGCCGACTTTTGGTTGCAGGCAGCGGTAAGTCCGTTCAGTGTCATGGGATAATAATCGGGCGTGGTTTTGCTTTTTTCCATGAGGGAGCCAAGCACGCGGAGTTCGGTATCATTTAAAACGGGTAAAGTTTGCGGCGTATCCATAGGGCAAATATATTATTTGGTTTATGTTTTGCATATCTTCGCCGATAAATGAGGATAAGTATTTTAGGCTGTGGCTGGTTTGGCCTGCCATTGGCAAAAGCATTGATTACCGCCGGCCATAGCGTTAATGGGTCCACCACGAGCGAAAATAAATTACCTCTTCTTGCAGAGGCCGGTATCACGCCGTTTAGGATAGACCTTACTGCCGCTGAAAACCCGTTATCTGCCGTTTTTTTTAACTGCGATATATTGGTTATCGCCATCCCGCCAAAAAGCCGTTCGGCAGAAGGAAGGGAGTATGTAGCAAAACTCCGAAAAGTTATTGATGCGGTAATAAAGCACAAGGTCCAAAAGGTTATTCTTGTCAGTTCTACAGGCATTTATGCCGATTTAAACCAGGTAGTAAACGAAAATAACGACCCGCAGCCCAACACTTTTGCAGGTGAAATTTTGCTTGAGGCAGAGGAGTTATTTAAGCGACAACCCGCGTTCAAAACAACTATTGTGCGCTTTGGCGGCCTGGTTGGCCCTGACAGGGATCCGGGGCGTTTTTTTGCCGGAAAGGATAATATAGCCAACGGAATGGCGCCGGTTAACCTTATTCATTTAGATGATTGCATTGGCATAACACAGCAGATCATCGAGAAGGATGCTTTCGGTTATACTATAAATGCGGTGGCGCCGCACCACCCAACACGTGCTGACTTTTATATGCAAGCCTCTGCTAAATCGGGTTTGCCTTTGCCCTCGTTTGTGCTGGAATTGAATGAGTGGAAGATAGTTGAAAGTGTTACTACAATCCCGGTATTAAATTACGAATATCAGGTTCATAATTGGTATGAATGGCTGAATACCTGATTTTAGCATTTGCAGAAAAACCTATATTTTAGTTACCATGTCACAATACAGCATTCCGCTCAAGTACCGCAAGATGGAGAACCTCCACATAGTTTTCTGGTTGTTTAAAGACATCGGCTGGTGCCTGATCTGGAAACCGCTGGGGATTGTGATGATCATCCCGACGCTGGTTATTTCAATCGTCATAGCTTACCGTACAAGGCAAATGATGTCTGAGCTGTGCCACAACCTGGCCATCACCTTTTGGATCTCGGCCAACTCCTACTGGATGATAAGCGAGTTCATGAATTTTGATCACCTGCAGGTGTCAGGGTGGATAACTTACAAGCACCTGGCGCTGATACCGTTTTTATTGGGTGTATTTTGCCTTGCGTTCTACTACGCTTACTGGCAGCCCCGCCACCCGGATGAATTGGAGACGATGTAATGCTGCTGATAGTTAAGCCATTTATATATAGCACAATCAAAATAACAGGTTGAATGTTTCTACCAGAGTAGAGCCAATTCAATTAAATTAAATGCGGCATTGGCAGATTGCGGTAGTACAGGCACTGCAATACTGCTGCCTTCGAAAGCAAGCTGGCGCAGCCGCAGAGTTTTTTCTTTGGTTCGTTTCTTTTTAGCGGAAAAAAAGAAATGAACATCCACTGGCGTAAACAACAGCACAAACATTCCTAACGAAGAAAAATACGAGCTGTTGTCGCCATATGTTGTGTAAAGAATTCACTTTGCTCTAAAATTAAGTGACAGTGTTTTGTCACCAATATTCTTATAGGTCTGATTATTAACTCATAACGAATGTTCACGATGTTCACATGTGTGTTCGTGAACACTAAAGGATATTTAAAGGATTATTCCTGAAATAAACGATTTTACTTTCAAACATCTGCGCCATTTTATTTGCGCGCCATTTAGCTTCGGTAGCTTTATCACCTGTAAACAGCTCATCTATAGTTGCATTGAAAATAGAGAGCCATTGCGCAAAGTGCTCATGTTCTACAGGCAATTGCGCATGCGGCGGAAAAGGGCGGCCGTTGTAGGTATACTCCTCTAATAAAACGGTTTGCCAGAAGCTGTACATTTTTTCAAGATGAACGGGCCATCTATCCTGTATCCGCTCATTAAAGACAGGTCCCAGTATGGTGTCGGCCTGGATACGCTGATAAAAAGTATCTACCAATAACTTGATATCTTTAAGAGATAATATATCGTGCTGTGGCTGCATACAGCAAAGATAAGGGGTGTAGCAGCAGGTAAAGTAAGGTGGGCGTAAAAAAGCCACTCATCCCGGCATCACTATAGTGAAAATATTATTGAAACTTTTGTTCCGGGAGAAGATTTAGGAAAGGGTTAATGGCAATGCAGAAGAATACCGGTAGATCATGCAGTTTTCTTCAGCAGGCTATTTAACTGTTGGCAATAATCGGGTAAGGAGATCAGCCCTTTATCGTAATCGGCTGTCAGCTTATCCAATTCCAATTCTACAGATGGGGACGAGATTTTGTCACGTGCAAAAGAATCTTTAACAGCCATCATTTTATATTGTGCCGCTTTTATCATAAACAAAGGCTGCACATCTTTTGCCTGAGTAAGTACCTTATTTATTTTTTGCCTGTTCTTTTTATCAAACAGCAATATAAAGTATACGATTACTGATCCTACTATTAAAAAGTAAAAAAAGAAAGCTGTAGGTGATGTAAAAGCAGTATTCATAGGTATTGTTATTAAGGCTGGCTAAAGCCGCTTTTATTTTATTACGAAGTCAGTAAAGTTTTGGTTTCAGATTAAATTAATTATTAGATAGAAACATTTTATAAATCGTTTTGTGACTGGATTAATTTAAGGTTTTAAAACAATAGCCCTACATTTGGCGCATGTTATCAGTATTTTTTAGAGTATTTATTTGTGTATTTGCGGGTTTGATTTTTTTGACAGATAAAGCGGCTTACACGCAAACCCGGAAAAAGAAAACTGCTACCCGTATATCGCATTACCAGTTTAAAACTATTGTGATTGATCCAGGGCATGGTGGTAAAGACCCGGGATCTCACGGAGTTTTTTCAAAAGAAAAAACTGTGGCACTTGCCATAAGCAAAAAACTTAAACAACTGATAAATGATGAATTACCTGGGATTGATGTGATCATGACCCGCAGCACCGACAAATTTATTGAGCTGCATAAACGTGCAGATATCGCAAACGATAACAAGGCAAATTTGTTTATATCAATACATTGTAACTCATCGCCACAAAAACATGGTAAAAGTAAAGGCGTAATGCTACTGGTATATGGTTTTCACCGAAGAGAGGAGCAAAGGGAGGCGCTACGGGAAAACGCTGCCATTTTTGGTGAAAAGGACTATAAAACTAAGTATAAAGGATATGGTGAAAGTGCCGCGGTAAATGCCATTGTGCTTGCTGCATTTCAGCAGCGTTACCGTAAGCAGAGCATTCAGTTTGGTAACTTGCTTAACCACGAATTTAAAGTAAAAAATAAGAGACATAGCCTGGGCGTAAGGGAGCAGGGCTTACTGGTATTGCAGCAAAGCGGTATGCCGGGGCTGCTTGTAGAAACAGGGTTTATTAACAATGCTTCCGATGAGAAATATCTAAGTTCGGGAGATGGGCAGAAAGAAATAGCCAGGTCGATACTAAACGCCATTAAGAAGTACAAGCAAAGTTTTGATCGATAAATTGTAATCAAAAACATAAGTATATGAAACCGTCAGTTAAAACATCACGCAGAGATTTTATACGTAAGGGTTCATTAGTGGCCGGCTCGTTGGCTTTAAGCCCTACATTACTTTCCGCAGCATGTAAATCGCCGGATAATACAAAGAAGCTGGGCATAGCCTTAGTAGGCTTAGGGGGGTATGCTGGTGGCCAACTGGCACCGGCATTGCAAAAAACAAAAAACTGCTACCTGGCCGGTATTGTAACCGGTACCCCATCCAAAGCAGAAGAATGGTCAAAAAAATACAACATACCTCAAAAGAATATTTACAACTACCAAACCTTTGATGATATAGCTAAAAACCCGGATATTGATATAGTATACGTTGTACTGCCGGTATCTATGCATAAAGAGTATACCATACGTGCTGCGCAAGCCGGTAAGCATGTGATATGCGAAAAGCCCATGGCTCTTAATGCCGCCGATTGCCGCGAGATGATCAACGCGTGTAAAAAGGCCAATAAATTGCTATCAATAGGTTATCGCCTGCATTTTGAACCTCACAACATGGAGGTAATGCGCCTTGGTCAAAAACAAGTGTTTGGCAAAGTTACCAAGGTTGATACCGGAAATGGCTTTGTTTACGGTGGCGACCCTAACGCGTGGCGTTTAAAAAAGGCGCTTGCAGGTGGCGGTGGGTTAATGGATATGGGTATTTATGCTATACAGGGCGCCCGATATACGCTTGGACAGGAGCCAATTGCGGTTAAGGCTACCCAGGAAAAAACAAATCATGAGCTGTTTAAAGAAGTGGATGAAACCGTTTATTGGGAACTTAAATTTCCGGGCGGACAAAAAGTAACCGGTAAATCCAGCTATAACAATAACTGGGGATTTTTGCGTGCAGAAGCAGAAAAAGGAACCTTTGAACTGGAGCCTGCTTATGGTTATGATGGCATAGACGGTAAAATTAATGGCAAGCCCATGCAACAACCCAATATTATCCAGCAGGCCGCCCAGATGGATGACTTTGCAACTTGCGTTGCAATGAATAAACAAAGCCGTGTGCCCGGCGAAGAGGGCGAGAAGGACATGAAAGTGATAGATGCTATTTACCGCAGCCTGGACAGCGGCAAGTGGGAAAACATAGGCTAACTAATTTGTAAGTTTACGGCAAATGCCTAATTTACGCTATGCGTTATCTTAAGATAATTTTAATGGCTGTCATTTCCCAACTTCTTTCATTGTTCGGCTTTGGTCAGAAAATACCTTACGGCAAAAATGAGACTGTTGGCAAATACTATAATGTTAATGGTATCAAATTGTACGTAGAGGAATATGGCAGCGGGCCTCCGCTGCTGATGATACATGGTAATGGAGGCGATATGAGCGCCTTTACCGAAAACGTACCCTACTTTTCAAAAAAATACAGGGTTATCCTGGTAGATAGCCGCGCTCACGGCAAATCTGCAGACAAAGGAGATAAACTTACATTTGAGCAAATGGCCAGTGATTTTGCAGCGCTGCTTGATGCTATGCATATTTCTAAAGCTTATGTATTGGGCTGGAGTGACGGCGGTATCAATGCCATTATGATGGCGTTGCATCATCCGGATAAAGTAATCAGTTTCGCATCTACCGGAGCTAATATAACGCCAGACGCGGCTGCGTTTGCAGATGGCGCATGGTCGGCATCCGAAAAATATTATCTGGCCAATAAAAACAAAAGGTGGCGTACAGAGAGGGAACGAAATGCCTGGAAGGTTTTTATGCTGGATTGGAACCAACCCAATTTAAAATGGACAGACTTACACAAAATAAAATGCCCTGCTCTTATAATTGCAGGCGACCATGATGTAATTGCCGATAAACATACCCGGCTCCTACAGCAAAATATCCCAAATTCACAGTTGTGGATTGTTAAAAATTCAGGTCATGGCACTTTGATAGAACATGCTCATGAATTCAATAAGAGAGTTGACACGTTCTTTCAAAATAAATGAATGTCATTACTTTCTCAAAAAAGATGTTTAAACATCTTTTTTGAGAAAAAGCTTTTACCTTTGTATAACATTTAAAAAGAAATATAATAAGCACACATGAAAAAGATCTTCACCTTATTAACTGCTGCATTTTTGATACAGGCAGCATCGGCGCAAAGCACCTGGAAAGTTGATAAAGCACACTCACACGTAAAATTCACCATCACTCACCTTGCCGTATCTGATGTTGACGGTACTTTTAAAGATTTTGATGCTACTATTGTAGCGGCAAAGCCCGATTTTAGCGATGCCAAATATTCTTTTACAGCCAACACCGCCTCTGTTAACACAGAGAATGAGAAACGTGACGGACACTTAAAAAGCGCTGATTTTTTTGATGTGGAAAAATACCCCACACTATCATTTACAAGCACTGGTATCAGGCCAAACGGCACCAATAAATATAAAGTATCTGGTAACCTTACCTTACACGGCGTAACTAAACCGGTTACTTTAGATGTTGTTTACCGCGGTACCATTAGTAACCCAATGACCAATGCTCCTGATGCCGGCTTTAAAGTAAGCGGTACCATTAAACGTTCTGACTTTGGTTTTGGAAGCAAATACGGATCCCCAATGTTAAGCGACGAAGTTGAACTTAACGCAAGCGGCGAATTCCTGAAACAATAAGTGTTTTTTTAGTTTTGTAAGTAAACGGCCTTTGCGTAATACAAAGGCCGTTTTTATGTAAAGCTTAGATAGGTTATATGCGCTTAAATGTCATTGTACGGCCTAAAAACTTAAAATGCCAGTAACCCTTTACTTTTAATTGTCCCTGCGAATCTATATAAGCAGATGAGTTCCAATGGCGGCCATGTTGTGCATCGTAAATAATACCATCTTCCCACGAGTTGCTTTTGGGTACATACACCAGCTTTTCAACTACATTCATCCCCAATATTTTGCGGCTACGTAATGCAGGATCAGGGTTATGCTTGTCCAGGTAGTCTTCCATTTCTTTAGTGTCATCCTTATCATCAAACCACATGATTTTTGCCCTAAATTCGCTATTTTCCCGGTAAACGTTGATGATGAGGTTTTTTTCGTCAGACATCCATTTGCCGCAAATTTTGTCGGGCGCAGCGTTAGGCAAACTGTTATTTGCAAATAACAGCAGTACCAATAAACTGCATAAAACCTGATTTGCCATAACGATCGTCAACCGTTATAAATATACTGAATGGCAAATAACCTGTCAAGTGCAATATTATATAAATATCTAAAAATGAATGGCTTTTGGTGGGTGATGAGTAAGGGGTGTATTTAAAGCGGTAACTATATACGTTTAAAATTCATCGTCTTTCCAAATAGTTTTAATTTCCAGTACCCTTTAACCTTTAAATCGCCACTGTTATCAAGCGCGGCTGCGGCATTCCAGTATTTTCCGCTTTGCACTTCATAAATTTTGCCACCTTCCCAGGAGTTTGATCTGGGGCTGTATTTTAAATTTTCAACCACATCAAGTCCCAGAACTTTACGGTTGCGCAGGGCGGGGTCGGGGTTTTTTTTATCAGTGATGCTTTCCATAGGCTTATCCGGGGTAACGCCACCACTAAACCAAACTATTTTTGCTTTAAAGGTATTTTTGTAAGGATAAACCTCAACAACAAGGTTTTTTTCGGTTGATTGCCACTTGCCGCAAATGCGGTTGGCCCGTGTTGCAAAGGCCTCATCCGGATCGGTATTTTTAAAAGTGCAAACCAGGGTAAAAAGTAAGATGTATAAATATCGCATAAAGTATACCGGCTCACATGTATAAACGGTATAACACAATACCATTTAACCGGCTTTTTGTTTTAATGAAGCAAATAATTCAATTTCAGGAAAACGTTACAGTCAATTCCTATATGAAATTAAATATAAGCAGTTACTTTATATATTTGGGAAAACCTATACATCTGCATCTGAATGAAAAAAATTTACTGGCTGCTGCCTGCAGTAATGCTGGCTGCAAATGCATCGGCACAAACCAAAAATATTTACCATAAGGGCTGGATCGATTTTAATAAGAATGGCCGAATGGACGTTTTTGAAGACCCGAAACAGGACATAGAAAAGCGTATCGCCGATATACTTAGCCAGATGACGGTAGAAGAAAAAACCTGCCAGATGGCTACGCTTTATGGTTATAAACGAGTGTTGAAAGACGAAATGCCTGTGCCCGCCTGGAAAAACGAAATTTGGAAAGATGGGATAGCCAATATTGATGAGGAACTGAACAACTTGACATCGCACACCGATGATGCGCCTACTCAATATTCTTATCCCTTCAGCAAGCATGCATGCGCTATCAATACTATTCAGAAGTGGTTTGTTGAAGAAACCCGGATGGGGATACCTGTTGATTTTACCAATGAGGGGATTCATGGGTTAAACCACGACCGCGCCACTCCGCTGCCCGCGCCAATAGGCATTGGCAGTACATGGGACAAGCAGTTGGTGCGCCAGGCCGGCCAAACGGTAGGCCGCGAGGCCAAAGCTTTGGGATATACCAATGTTTATGCGCCAATACTTGACCCTGCCCGCGACCAGCGCTGGGGCCGTGTGGTAGAATGTTATAGTGAAAATCCATTTTTAATAGCCGAATTAGGCAAGCAAATGGTATTAGGAATACAGGAAGAGGGAGTAGCATCGACTCTGAAACACTATGCGGTTTATAGTGTGCCTAAAGGCGGCAGGGATGGTTCTGCCCGTACCGATCCGCATGTGGCCCCCCGCGAAATGCACCAATTGTATCTTTATCCTTTTAGGCGTGTAGTACAGGAGGCGCACCCAATGGGTATAATGAGCAGTTATAACGATTGGGACGGTGTGCCTATAACTGGTAGTTATTATTTCCTGACTGAACTGTTACGCCAGAAGTTTGGCTTTAAAGGATATGTAGTATCTGATAGTGAAGCTGTAGAATACCTGTACACCAAACACCATGTAGCCGGCGATTATAAAGAAGCTGTAAGGCAGGCCGTTGAAGCGGGGCTGAACGTACGTACCAACTTTACCATGCCCCAAACCTTTATAATGCCATTGCGCGAACTGATTAAAGAAAACCGCATTTCCATGAAAGTGATTGATGAGCGTGTTGGTGAAGTGTTGCGCGTAAAATTCAGGTTAGGATTGTTTGATCATCCGTATGTTACAGACCCTAAAGCAGCTGATAAAACGGTGCATACCGCGGCTGATGCGCAAATGAGCCTTAAGATGAACCGAGAAAGTATGGTGCTGCTGAAAAACGAAAATAATTTATTGCCTCTTGAAAAGGGAAAATACAAAAATATACTGGTAACCGGTCCGCTGGCTGCAGAAACCAATTATACCATCAGCAGGTATGGGCCATCGCATAATCCTGTTACCACTGTATTAGATGGTATAAAAAAGCATGTTGGCGGTAGCGCTAACGTAAATTATATAAAGGGCTGTAATATTATAGATGCTACCTGGCCCGAAAGCGAGATTATTGAAACACCGCTGACAGCTACGGAGCAAGCCGGCATAGATTCGGCTGTGGCACAGGCCAAACAATCGGACATAATAATTGCCGTTGTGGGTGAGGATGTTGACCGGGTGGGCGAAAGCCTTTCACGTACAGGTTTAAACCTGCCAGGGCGACAGCTAAAACTTATACAGGCATTACAGGCCACCGGCAAGCCTGTGGTAATGGTATTAATAAACGGGCAACCCCTGACTATTAACTGGGAAAATAAATACGTACCAGCTATTTTGGAAGCCTGGTTCCCGAGTGTGCAAAGTGGGCAGGTAATTGCCGAAACATTGTTCGGTGATAATAACCCGGGTGGTAAGCTACCTATCACTTTCCCTAAAACTACCGGGCAGATAGAGTTGAATTTTCCGTTTAAGCCAGCATCGCAGGCAGGGCAGGGCGGCGCTAACAGCTGGGGTAAAACCAGCGTAAACGGGGCGCTTTATCCATTTGGTTATGGTTTAAGCTATACCACTTTTGAGTATAGCAACCTGCAGGTTACGCCACAAAAAGGTGCTACCCAAGGGGATGTTACAGTTACTGTTGATGTAACTAATACCGGCCAGCGTAAGGGTGATGAGGTTGTTCAGTTATATATCAAGGATGACGTCAGCAGCGTGACTACCTATGAATATGATCTGCGCGGCTTTGAGCGCATAACGCTTAATGCGGGCGAAAAGAAAACGGTTACCTTTACCCTGCACCCGGACGACCTTGCCTTGCTGGATAAGAACATGAACTGGACAGTAGAACCCGGTACCTTTCAGGCCTGGGTTGGCAGCTCATCGCAGGATATTAAGCTGAAAAAAAGTTTTGAAGTAGAATAATACAAAACAAACAGATATGCTACGCCCGGAATGGATACCCTCTGCCTACGCCGATAATGATAAACCAATTATCCGCCAGGCTACAATTGCAGATATGGATACCTTGCTGCAATTTGAGCAGGGTGTTGTAGAGGCCGAACGGCTTTTTACCCCGCGTATGAAGGAAGGGCCGGCAAAGTATTATGATTTTGACTGGCTCATTAAATCGCCGGAGGCTTATCTTGCTGTAGCGGAACTGAACGGCGGATTAATAGGTAGCGGATATGCCAGGTTAGTAAGCTCAAAACCATATCTCGATCATCCGCAGCATGCGTATTTAGGCTTTATGTTTGTAGTGCCGCAGTACCGTGGTAAAGGTGTTAACCGGCTGATTATAGAGGCTTTGAAGCAATGGGCTGTATCAAAAAGTATCACAGAGCTACGGCTGGAAGTATATAACGAGAATTTACTCGCAATAAAGGCCTATGAAAAGTTTGGGTTTGACAGGTATCTGCTCGAGATGCGCATGGGAATAGTGCAATAGGATATTATATTTACCGCCGATTATGAAATTTAAGGTAAACGATCATAAAAACGGCGGTATGCTATCCATGTGGATAGATGAACCTGCGTTCGACAGGCAATTTTATACCCGCGACCGCGAACATCGATACCTAACCATTGCTTTGAATAAAGGTTATGGGCAAACAATTACTATTGATGAGGTTCCTTATTATCTGCCCGCCAACACCATCGTACCTTTAATGGTCAACCAGTCGTTTTACTTTGAGAGGCCGGCAGATATCGTCGCCTGGCAGTTTAACCGCGAATTTTATTGCATCGTAGACCATGATGAAGAAGTTAGCTGTGTAGGGTTTATATTTTATGGGTTGGATAAGCAGCTTTTTATTGAACTTGATGAGGCAGCACAAACAAAGCTTAACCTTCTCACCGAAATTTTTATTGAAGAATTTAACACAGCTGATAACATTCAGGTAGATATGCTAAGAATGCTGCTCAAGCGGTTGATTATAATCATCACCCGTTTGGCTAAAGCGCAGCACATCTCGGCAGTTGCCGCCCAGGATGACAGGTTTCATGTGATCCGAAAATTTAATCTCCTTGTAGAAAATAATTATCGCACACAGCATACGGTAGGATATTATGCCGGTGAGCTGAATAAATCCCCCAAAACATTATCTAACCTTTTTGCGCTTTATAATCATAAATCGCCGCTTGCTATTATTCAGGACAGAATTATACTTGAAGCTAAACGGCTGCTCATTTATACCGAAAAATCGGCCAAGGAAATAACGTTTGAACTGGGTTTTGAGGATGCTGCTTATTTCAGCAATCTGTTTAAAAAACATACCGGCTTTTCACCTACAGAGTTCAGGCAAAACAAAGTTTTAGCTGAAGCCGGGAAATAATCACAAGCCAACGGGAATTATCTCTATTCTGCAGGCTGATTTTACAAAGCACCTTTGTAGTGTTGATAGCAAATAAAAAATCAACCTAATACAATGGAAAATTTCACAATCCCAACCCGCGATACAGTATCTGCGGAAAACCAGAACTTATTTGATACTTTAACAAAAGTTGTAGGTCGTGTGCCTAACTTATATGCTACGTTTGCCCATTCAGAGCATGCTTTAACCAACTACCTAAACTTACAGAACGGCAAAACATCATTACGTGCTAAAGAACGCGAAGCAATCAATTTGATAGTTAGCCAGGTTAACGATTGTTTATACTGTTTAAGTGCCCATACCGCTATAGCTAAATTAAACGGCTTTACCGATGATCAAATTTTAGAGATACGTAGTGGTTCAGCATCTTTTGATGCAAAACTGGATGCCCTTGTAAAAATCACCAAAAGCATTACCGAAAATAAAGGCCACGCAGATGAAGTATTATTAGAAGCATTCTTTAATGCCGGTTACAATAAAGGTAGCCTGATAGATGTGGTAATAGCCGTTGGCGACAAAACCATTACCAATTATGTTTACGCCTTAACAGAGGTGCCGGTAGATTGGCCTGCTATTCCTCAACTGGTTTAATTATCCTATGCTAAAATTAAAGCCTGTTCGAGAACAGGCTTTTGCATTTCCCGACTTTTTGTAGGATATTTAAAAAGTTTGAGGACTTTTTGCATGCTGTTATAAAATGTATGTAAATTATACCGCAAAATTAAATTAAACTATTTAAAGCAATATCCGGATGGAAGTAAAAAGTACGGGTTTAAGAGGAAGCTGGTTAAAAAATATGATCATTAAACGGTTGTATTTTGATAAAGCAATGTCCTGTGCAGGCCTAAGTCAGCTTTTTGATAAAAGCATACCTTCCATTGCAAAAGCCATTAATGAACTGATAAAGGAAGGCTTTGTAATAGAAGAGGGATATGCACCATCCAGCGGGGGCAGGCGCCCATTAATGTACGCAATTAATGCTGAAGCGATGTTTATTTTAGCGGTAGCTATGGACCAGCTTTCGGCGCGCATCCAATTACTGGATCTGAACAATAACCCGGTTGCTGATATGGTGAGCGTTGAACTTAAGCTACTTAATAATGACAAAGCTTTACCGCAGCTTATTGAACAGCTTAACAAATACATCGCTGAAAGCGGCATACAAAAAAATAAAATTACAGGCATGGGTATTGGAATGCCTGGGTTTATTAACGCCATTGAAGGTATTAACTATACTTACCTTGATGCAGGCGGTGAAAGTTTAAGTAAATACTTAAGCAGGGCCACCGGTATTACTACTTATATTGATAACGACTCGAGCCTGATTGCGTTGGCCGAACAAAAGTTTGGTATTGCCCGCTCCCAGCAGGAAGTAATGGTTATTAACCTGGGCTGGGGCATAGGCCTGGGCATGATCATCGACGGGAAGATATTCAGAGGTTACAACGGTTTTGCCGGCGAGTTAAGCCATATTCCATTATCTGATGATGGCGAGCTGTGCGTTTGCGGTAAACGCGGTTGCCTTGAAGCTGAAGCAAGTATGCTTGTGGTAGCTCAAAAGGCCGAGGAGGGTATAAAAAATGGGCGCATAACCAGTTTAAAACCCCACAACGGCCAATCCAAATTAATGGGCGAGGCACTTATGGAAGCGGCTAACCACGGCGACCAGTTTGCAATAGAGTTACTGACCGAAGCGGGCTATAAAATAGGCAAGGCCCTTGCCATACTTATCCACATCATGAATCCGGCTAATATTGTTTTAAGCGGACGTGGCGCCAAGGTAGGCCATATATTAATGGCGCCGATTCAGCAAGCTTTGCATAAATATTGTATTCCGCGGCTCTCTGCCGGAACAGAGCTTTTAATATCATCACTTGGCTTTGACGCTGAACTGATTGGCGCGGCCGTGCTGGTGATGGAAAACTTTGATAAGGAAGAGCGTCAAAAGTAAATAGTTATTTTGTTGTCATTGCAAATAGTAATGAAGATACTGTTATTAGGTGCTACGGGCCGCACAGGTAAGCTGATACTACAGCAGTTGGTTGACAAAGGGTATTTTGTAAATGCATTGGTGCGTAATAAAGCAAATATCCAACTGTCATCGGCATTGTTGACTGTATTTGAAGGCGATGTGGCAAACAAGCAACTGCTTACTGAGGCTATGAGTGGTTGCCAGGCAATAATAAGTGCTTTAAACATTTCCCGTAATACTGATTTTCCGTGGTCGGCTTTACGTACACCGGTTAATTTCCTGTCTGCCTCTATCCGTAACATAATTGCTGTTGCTAACGTGCTGGGCATTAAAAGAGTAATTGTTTTAAGTGCATGGGGTGTAGGAGATAGCAGTAAAG
Source organism: Mucilaginibacter litoreus (assembly GCF_042676805.1). Taxonomy (NCBI): domain Bacteria; kingdom Pseudomonadati; phylum Bacteroidota; class Sphingobacteriia; order Sphingobacteriales; family Sphingobacteriaceae; genus Mucilaginibacter; species Mucilaginibacter litoreus. Next base: position 290,295 of record NZ_JBHTHZ010000002.1, read on the forward strand.
AAATTCCTGGTTGGTTTAGGTGGTTAATCCATAACAGCAACATTGGCCCAGCCTATAAGGATCATGAAAAGCAAGAAAGGCTTCTTAAAGATAGTAACCTCGACTGGACAGCCATTAGGCCTGTAGGCTTAACTAACTTTGGCTTAAAGCACGCCCGGGTAAGCATTGATAATATCCCTAAACCATGGTTGCTTATAAGCCGGAGAACAGTTGCCGCGTTTGTTGTAAACGCGCTTGAGCATCAATTATTTATTAGGCAAACTCCTGTTATTTTTGGGTAAATAAAAAGCCCCCGCGCGCTACACACCAGCTTGCAGGGGTTATCTTAGTCTGTTAAAAGTACTAATGTGCTTCTACATGGTTGGCGCGGTACTTGTTGGTTTCATGTTCCTGTAACCATTCGGCTATGTACTCAGCAACTTCTTTCCAGCCTTCCTGGCCGCATATCCAGTGCCCGCGGTTAGCAAATTCTTTATAGTCGGCAATGCTTACCTCATCGGTATACGCCTCGGCATTGCGCTTGTTTAACTGGGCAGGTATAATTTCATCTTTCTCGCCGGTTATGAATAACAATGGCGCATGTGGCATTTCGGTATCAATTTGGCCATCTCTACCCATACAGTCGCGCAAAACATTGCGGCTGTCATGTGTAGCGGTTTCTTCATAAGCTATTTTTGTGGCTTCTTCACTCATGGTGTTGCAGAAAGAGCTTTGAAAGCTTTCCTGATCCATGTAGAAAGGTTCGTTACCTTTTAATGGATTAGTTATCAGGGCGCTGTTCTTCATAAAGCCCCAGTCAAAGGCAAGCATAGCGTTTGGTGCAACAGAAGCAATAGGCACGCCCATATCTGCAAGGCCTTTAGCTACCATTAACTGTACTATCAAGCCGCCAACCGAGTGGCCGATTAGTATAGGCGGTTCGGGTTGCTGGCGTATTACGCTTTCAATTTTATCTGCAATGGTTTTTAGTTCAAGATCACCTAAGCCTTGCGGCGGATTGTTGCGCAGTTTAGCAGGTTCGCCCTCATGCAAGGGCCAGGATGGAGCTAAACAGTTATAGCCTTTTTCGTTAAAGTAAGCAATCCATTTTTCCCAGCTCACAGGGTTTTGGAACATGCCATGTATAAAGACGATTGTTTTCATAAGTAGTATGTTTTGAGTAAAATGTTCCCAAAAGCATACCAAAGGTTTATGAATTCAACTTAAAGTTAAGTATATCTAACTCTAAAGAGTTTTATATGCTTATTATCAAATACTTATGCTATCTCCCGCTTTGTAAATATGATGAAATTTAATGCCGGATTTTTGGAAGTGTTTGGCATAGTTTTCATATCGCTGTTTAACAAAAAACTCTTTACCATAACCATCATGCACGGGTAATATCTGCTTTGGCCTTACCCGGTCGGCAAAGCCGGCAATACGCAGCTCGTTGGCAAAAGGCGCCATAGTTACCATTATCAGCAGTTCTATATCCGTAAATTCAGTTAGCTTGGTTTCCATTGAATCAACCGGGTGAAGTATATGATCATTAATGATAAAACCTGTCATCTGGGGGATGGGGGCATCAAGCAAAGGCTCGTGCTGTACCTCAAAGGCCTGGAGTTTAAAAGGGCCAAGATTATAAGTACCTTCATTGATAAGACTGTAATCCAATCCTTCTTTTTCAATAACCTCGCCAACCTGGCTGTTTGTATATATTACAGCATTGCTAAGTGCTTTTATTTGTTTAAGATTATCTAAATCCAGATGGTCCGGGTGTATATGAGTGATAATAATACTATTTACATCAGCAAAGTTTTCAGGCTTTACCTCACCTTCTGCAAAGGTAAATTTCCCCGGATCGAAAAGGAGTTTATAACCATCTTGTTCAAAAACCAGGCAGGAGTGCAGGTACTTGTAAATTTTCATATCAGTGCTATTTACAAATTAACTTTTAGCCTGTTAAAAGGTTTGTATTATAGCAGCTGTTTTAACTCCTTAAAGTTGTTTATAGTTGCAACCTGGCCGTTATCTACCTGTCCGAATCCATAAGCGGCAAATATAAAGGGCACACCGGCTTTGGTAGCTGCATTATAATCGCCCATGGTATCTCCAACATAAACCGGCGATTTCAATTGATGGTCGGTTACGATATCATGTATGTTATCTGCCTTAGGTTTGCCTTTTGTGCCATAGCATTGGTACCCTAAAAAGTACTGATGCATATTATGCTGGTTTAAAAAAAGCTCGATATAGCCGTTTTGGCAATTGCTTACAATGTATAATTTATACTGCTTACCAAGATAAGTAAGTGTATCTTCAAGATCAGGATAAAGTTCGCCGCCAAGTTTATGCAGTATATCCAGTTCGGCAACAGAACACAGTTGCTGCACTTCGGCGCGCTGTTCTGTAGTCAGTCCCGGGAATAACCTTTCGAAGATCATATCGTACGTCATGCCGGTAATGGAGCGTACACGGTCGGGCGTCATTGCTTCGCCGGCCACATAAGGTACTTGATTAAGGGCTGTTTGCCAGGCCTTGCTAATGGTTTCGGTACTATCCCACAGGGTACCGTCCAAATCAAAAATTATACTGTCGAATTTTCCTTTTAAACTATCCATTTGCGTGTTTGAGCCGCAAAAATAGGAGTTTATTCATAGCAGGAATAATTAATATACAGGAAATTGCCCCATGGTATAAACAACCAGCGCAGCCGGTATGGCTAACAATATAAAAACTCTTGCTTGTTCTACTTTATCAGAATTGCCTTTTACAAAAACATGGTTAAGGTCGGTAATAAGGGTTTCAATTAACTTTTTCATGGCTAAACATATTTAATTGTGATTTCTGTTTATGTGACCATGAGTATAAGCAAAGGTTTAACCGCCCCCGACGTTAGTCGGAGAAGCTACTTGGCATCATTCACTTCTATCCAGTACCCGTCCGGGTCTTGTATATATACCTGTTGAACCCCATCTACACGGTGTTCTATTTGCCCGGGTACCTGTTTCCAGTTGCAATACGGTATATTTTTACTTTTTAGCATTTCAACAAATTTAGTGACCGAAGGCACGCTGAAGCACAGATGATCTGCAATTACCTTCGGGGTTGTCGAGCAACCGCTTTGTATAACGTGCATGGCAATATGAGGTGCAATGCTGTACCAGGTGTGCACGGTATCTTTAAAAGGGTTAGGTACTATCTTTAGTTTTAATACGGATGTATAAAATTCATTACTCTTTTTTAGGTCTTTAGAGCATAAGGCCGTATGGTTAAACACCGCCTGCGCATGTGCCGATGCAGCTATGCCTAATGATAAAATGGCGAAGGCTCCACCAAAAAGCGCTTTTTTAATTTGTTTGGAATCTATCATAACAAAGGTTTAAAGTAAATATACACTATCGGCCCTAACAAACACATTAGCAGTAATCAGTTTTGTGCGTTTTAAACACTCATGATTACATCAAAGGGGCTCATAACATCAGGAATTGGCCTTTTATGCTTTGTAACAAGTATGTGATAGTGCCTGCAGCCGGTTAAACTATGGTCTTTTCTACCAGTTTAATATTTAAACAAGCACAAATAGGAGATATTAATCATGAAGAATAACATAATAAAATTGATGGCCATTATAGTAATCAGTACCGCTGCATTAACAAGTTGTTCAATAGAAAACAGAGGCAACAGGGGCGGCCATAGATACGACCGCGACCGGTACGATAACAGGTATAACAACCATGATCGTTATGACCACCATGATGGTTATTACAACCATCACTAACAAACATCTAAATCAATCAATAAATAAATTTTAAACCTTTAAATAATAAATATGAAAACTCTTAAAATTTTCGCCATAGCCATCATTGCAATGTTTGGTTTTAACAGCGCTAAAGCACAGGTTGCGGTAAGCGCGCATATTGGTACACCGGCTGTGCATGCAAGTGCAGTATATGTAAAACCTGCTTATCGCCCGGCACCCCGCAGGGTAGTAATGGTAGATCGTAGCTACCGTCGCCGTTATTACCGCAGGCCGGTAGTTGTTACAAGGCCGGTTTACTACCGCCATCATCCAAAAAGAGTAGTAGTTGTAAGGCATTATTAAAATAACAAAGCCCTCGTATCTTAAAACGAGGGCTTTGTTGTTACTCAGCAAACAATGAGTAACCAATAAAGTTAATTATCTGCCTGTAAGCTGATGAAGGTAAGCTGATTGTGTTTTTACAAATCAATTACCTTTACTTTTATATCTTGCGGGCTTAGTAATACAACTATATGCACAGAGGCGGTTTTTTCAGAATGTTCCTTATTATATCAGCCATAACTTTATTAATGGATTGGTATGTATTTAATGGTTTACGCACTTTAACCGCCGACTGGCAATCGCGCGCTGCAAGGCTGGCTTTGCCGTGGGGATACCTGGTGGTATCCATAGGGGTGACCGTAGTATTTTTGCTTGGGCTCAACAGTTTAAATACTTCGCGTGGTATGACGCCTTTTCATGAGTGGATGCTAAGTTTGTTCCTCACTTTCTTTGTTACCAAGATATTCTTCATCATAATTTTATCTCTGGGCGATTTAGGCCGCTTTTTATATGCCATAGTACATAATTTATCGGCTGAGAGAAAGCCGGGCGAACCGTATTTCCCTGCACGACGAAAGTTTATCAGCGAGCTTGCCATACTCATTGCCGCCATTCCTTTCACATCCTTTTTTTACGCGATGTTTCGTGGAAAATATGATTACAAGGTTCATAGACATACACTTTATTTTGATGACCTGCCGGAAGCCTTCGACGGTTTTACCATTACTCAATTGTCTGATATACATTCCGGTAGTTTTGATAATGTTGAAGCGATGCAGCGTGGTATTGATCTGGTAAAAGCGCAAAAATCAGACTTGTTTGTGTTTACCGGCGATCTGGTAAATAATGCCGCCTGGGAGATTGAACAATATATAGACAGGTTCAGCCAGATTAAAGCGCCCTTTGGGCAGTTTTCTATTTTAGGTAACCACGATTACGGCGATTATATACAATGGGAAAGCGAACAAGCTAAAAAAGATAATCTGGATAAGCTAAAACGTCACCACGCTGAGCTGGGTTACCGTTTGCTGCTGGACGAAAACGTAAACCTGGAGAAAGATGGTCAGCAGATATCCCTTATCGGTGTGCAAAACTGGGGCAAAGGATTTATTCAGATTGGCGATCTTGATAAGGCGCTTAAGGGTGTGGATGATGGCGCCTTTAAAGTACTCCTTTCACATGACCCCACACACTGGGAAGAAAAGGTGCGCTATCATAAAACGGATATACATTTAACATTATCAGGACATACGCATGGTGCGCAGTTCGGTGTAGAAACCGCGGGGTTTCGCTGGAGCCCTGTACAATACCGTTACCTTGACTGGGCAGGTTTGGTAAAACAAAACAACCGCCACCTATATGTTAACCGTGGTTTTGGCTTCCTGGCTTTTTCAGGCCGTTTGGGGATCTGGCCAGAGATTACGGTTATAGAACTGAAAAAGAAGAGGGCTTAAAGGTTTTGGAAAGCTAACCCAGCCATTTACCAAATTCGTAGTATTTTTTTATGCTGATGCTTACTTTACTGTTAACAGCATACTTACGCAGTTGATAATTAAGCACTCGTAGCGTAACTTCATTGCGCTCCACGATCAGCTCTTCGTAAAAGCCTTTAAAAAGCACTTGTTTAACAACCCATTTACCACTTATACCTATAGCTGAAACAGCAGCATGCTCGGCATATATCACTACCGTAGCGCGTTTGGATTTGATACCACAAATTTTTGCCTGGGCAGCAGTAAGCTCGGTACACCGCACCAATATTTTGGCTGTGTACAGCAGTTTAGGCGAGTGATAAAGGTTCTCGGGATGCCCGTGTTCTACAATTTCGCCCTCCTTTATTACAATAAGCTCATCGGCCATGGATAGCAACTCGGCAGGGTCATGCGATACCAATACAACCGTAACGCCCCATTCCTTTACAATCTGGCGTATGTCATGCTGCAGCCCTTCGCGGTAGTTGGCATCAACCTGGTTAAAAGGCTCGTCAAGCATCAAAACCTCGGGCCGGTTAATAAGTGCGTTTGCTATGGTTACACGTTGTTTTTCGCCCCCGCTTAATTTGCCAAAGGGCTGCTCGCGCAGCTCATATATCCCCAGCAGGTTTAGCGCCTGGGTTACTTTCTGGATTGCATAATTAGCATCTTCTGAAGGTAACGCGTTAACCATGTTGCTCCAAACGGTGTCGTTTGGGTCCATACCTGAATTATCCTGGCTAACCATACTGATCGCGGTATGTGCCTGCAATGGGTTTATACTACGAACCGGTAATGGCCGCCCATGAAAAAATACCTCGCCCGAGTCGGGTTTCATGTGGCCCGAAAGCAGTTTTAACAGCGAGGTTTTGCCGCTGCCGCTTTCGCCTACAATACCTGTGATTTTTCCCTTCGGGATAAAAAGTGTAATGTTATTAACACCGGATGACTTATCGCCGAAAAAGTTTTTGGTAACGGTTAGGGTTTCCAGTATCAATTCATCGCTCATTGCAAAGGTAATTAGGGTTTAGCAATATTCTTCAAACCTAAATATAAATTGCAAGGGTGCAAAATAGTTACACCTGATTATATAAAACGGGCTATTTTTGATAGCAAAACTTCCATTTCAAAAGGTTTAGCTAAAAAATCGTCGGCGCCTGCATCAAAGGCCGATCTTTCTATATCCCGGCTGGCAGATATCATGATCACCGGAATGTTTTTTGTGGCCGGTTCTGTTTTTAATTTACGACATATATCCCGGCCGTCTTCCCCACTCATCCATATATCCAGCAATAACAGATCGGGTAATTCCTGTTTCATATCCAAAACAGTTGATCCGTCAACCGTACTACTTACAGCATATCCCTCAAACTCCAGTATCATCTCTACAGCATCAACAATCCCCGGATCGTCATCGGCTATCATAATATGTTTCTGTCTCTCGCTCATTTCTCACTCCTCTGCCAGTTTTGATTGAAAAGAGGCTAATGGGTTTAATTTTAAATCAATTAATATTGGCTAACTTTTTAAAGTAGCAGGAATTGAAAAGCAAAAAGTAGACCCTTTTCCTTCGATGCTGTTTACCCACATTCTTCCGCCTTCGCGGCGAATAATTTCGTTAGAGATGTATAATCCAAGCCCCAAACCGGGGAATGTATGTTGCTTGGTTCCGCTTACGCGATAAAACTGTTCAAATACTTTATCTTTTTTATCTTCAGGTATACCTATACCAAAGTCCTGTACGCTTACGGTAACCCTATCATCTTCCCGTCGGGTGCTGATGATGACACGATTGGCATGCGGCGAATATTTAATGGCATTTGTAACCAGGTTGGTCAGTACCTGGCCTATGCGCTCTTTATCTGAATAAATATCGCCGGTTTCCCCAAAATCCATTACCAGGATATGGCGGTTGGCGGTGTGCTGCAAATCAAGCACAACATCATGTATAACTTCGTTTAAATTAAACCAAACTTTATTAAATAATATTTTCCCTGAATTAATTTTGGTAACATCCAGTAAATCGCCAATAAGATTGGTCAAGCGGTTTAGCTGAGCGTCCATTTTCATGACCATGGCTGCCTTTTTATCTTCGCCTTCCTGGCTAAGCATAGCGCCAAGTACCTGCGCATAAGCTTTTATACTGGTAACAGGCGTTTTTAGCTCATGGCTGGCTATGCCTAAAAACTCATCCTTTTGGCGCTGCATTTCCTTTTGTTCATTGATATCGGTATTGGTACCAAACCACTTAACAATTTGCCCATCATTAATAAAAGGTAGCGCACGTGCCAGATGCCATTTATAGTCACCTTTTCTATCCCGTAGCCTAAATTCATATTGATATAGAGAGCCATTTTGTAAAGCCTCCTTCCAGGCGGTTACACAACCGTCCCTGTCCTCAGGATGCACCATTTGTAACCATTTGTCGCCAATAATGTCTTCTGCAGGCAAGCCAAAAAAATGCTGTGTCTGGCGGTTTACATAGTCAATTTCACCGGTGGTCCTGGCCGTCCACAGCTGCACCGGCATAAAATCGGTAACAAATTCAAACTGCCGTATCTGATCGTTAAGCGCTCCGTTTTTAAGCTGTAGTTCTATGTCGATAATCGTTTTTTCAGTAACATCTGTACATGCTCCTACATAGCCTGTAAACTCTCCGTTGGCATCATACTGCGGGTTGCCGGTAGCTATGCACCAGCGTATTTCACCATCTTTCCGCCTTATGCGAAAGTCTACCTCATAGGGGCGTTGCCTGTTAAGGTCATGAATGAATTTACGGAAGGCACGGTTATGATCTTCGGGTAAAATAGCCGACAACCAGCCGGATCCTAATACGCGGTTGTAACTTTGCCCTGTCCAATCTGTCCAGGTTTTATTTACATAAGTAATATTACCATGCTTGTCGCACATCCACAGCGCAGCCGGCGAGGCGCTGGTAATTGTTTGCAGCAAGTGTTCGCTTTCAGTTAATGCCTGTTTATCCGCCAGTTCACGGCGAAGGTCGCGGGCTACTGATGCACGCCCCTGCGGCCTTCCCATATCATCAAATATCATTATTGATGTTGCCTGCACAGGTATTGGTTCGCCAGTTTTAAAATGCCGGTATGTAACCTGGCCGCTCCATTTGCCAGTTTCAAGCAGCCCTTTATTTATAACTTCCCTTAGTTTGCCAAGCTCCTGGGGCATTACAAACTCTGAGTTATGTTTGATCACATCATCTCCAGAAAGCCCCATCATTTCTTTCCCGGCACGATTGATATAGGTTACATTACCATCCGGGTCTGACAGGCTAATGAAATCAGAGGTATTATCAATAAGCGTTATCAGCCTTTTCTGCTCATCGCGGTCATGTATCTCTGCGCTGATGTCAAGCGCGGTGCCCGCAAACCTTATGCAGTTTCCTTGTTGATTGAAGTAAGCTTTTCCTTTACATCTCAGCCATCTTAAAGTTTTGTCCTGGGCTCCTATGGTCCGAAATTCTACATCATAAAATCCACCTCTTTCAGGGTCGAGAGCCTGACTAACGGCGTTATCTACAAACTGCCTGTCTTGTGGGTGTATGTGCTTAAGCACATCCTGATAGCTTACCACGTCTGAGCCATCGAAACCATAAAGTTGTTTACAGCGTTCGTCCCATGCAACGGTTTCATTTACCGGATCAAGATCCCAGGTGCCTAACTCGGCCGCATCAAGTGCAAACCTTACCTGCTCTTCGGCATCTTTAAGTTTTTGGCGGGTCAGTACAAGCTCGGTAACGTCAGATGCGGTGTTTAATATTCCCCAAACCTCACCTTTATCATTTTTTAAAGGCTGATAGTTAAAGTTAAAATAAAAGGTCTGCAGCCGGCCATCAACAAAAAGAAATACTTTCTCTGCATAGGCCTCGTAAGGGATTCCCGTTTTATAAACATTTTGCAATATGCCAATAAACGGTTGGTCCTGCATTTCGGGCAAGGCTTCGCCAAAGGTTTTGCCTAAAACAGATTCATCTTTATCCCATACTTTTAAAATAGCTTTATTCACAAGGCTTATTATAAGTTGAGGGCCTATATACAACCCAACAGGGGAGGGCGACTCTTCTACAAGTGTCCTGAAAATGTTTTCGTTATCAGCGGAACCGAATTGATTATAGCTCATTTATTGGCAGAAAGTAACTATGTAATGCAATACTTAGGTGGTAATGCTTACAATTGCTATGTGTTACAATATTAAACGTTCTGCATGAATATTGCAATTAACTGTGGTAATACAACCACAGGATATAAGCCTGCAATATGGTTAAATGAAAATAAGCCTATATATTGCAATAAATAAGGTGATGGAATATGAGTACAACTGATAAAGGAAGCGTAAGCTGTAGCATAACTACAAATGGCATTGCAAGGGTTAGCTTTTATCACCCGGCACAAAACTCGTTGCCTTCCAGTTTGTTGGCTAACCTGGCTGATGAAATTTTAAAAGCTGGCGATAATGAAGGAGTAAATGTAATTGTATTGCAAAGCCTGGGCGAACGTACGTTTTGCGCAGGTGCAAGTTTTGAAGAGCTTTTGCAGATAAAAGACAAGGAGGCAGGGGCCAGGTTCTTTTTTGGCTTTGCAAAAGTTATCAATGCTTGCCGCACCTGTAAAAAAATAATTATTGGTAGGGTACAGGGTAAGGCTGTTGGTGGTGGAGTTGGCCTTGCCGCGGCTGCTGACTATTGCCTGGCTACCGAGGCCGCCGCTATTAAACTAAGTGAGCTTACAATAGGCATAGGGCCCTTTGTTATATCCCCTGTGGTTAGCCGTAAAATAGGCGTTTCGGCGTTTTCGCATTTAAGTATCTGCGCAACCGAATTCCTGCCGTCGCAATGGGCAAAAGAAAAAGGATTGTATAACGAGGTTCATCAGGATATTACTGCTTTAGACACAGCCGTTGCAACGTTAGCCGAAAAATTAGCATCATATAACCCAGCAGCGCTTACCGCACTAAAAGCAACACTTTGGGAGGGGACAGAAAACTGGAATGAGTTGCTGGCGCAAAGGGCAGCCATAAGCGGCGAACTGGTACTATCACAATTTACACAACAAGCGCTTAATAGTTTTCTGAAGCGCTGACTCACCCGTACGTCGCTTTCGATCAACCACCCTCTCTGCTACGCAAAGGAGTTTAAGGATAATAGAACAGGATTTAGGAGGAGCTGAGCGTAAGTAGTCAACAAAAAAGCCTCCCGGTGATAACCGGAAGGCCTGGAAAATATATATTGAATATTACCACCTTCTGCCATAATGATGGCCACGGCCGTGGCTGTAGTGTTTTGTGTAAACTACGTGCCTGTAAGCCGGACGGCGGTAATAGTGTGTGCGATAAACGGGGCGTGCGTAATACCTGCGCACTACTACAGGGCGCTCATAATAAGCTACACGGTCATAATAGTAAGGCCTTTCTACATAAACATGGCGTACCGGTGTACCAATGTTAACACCTATGCCTACGCTTACCTGCGCTTTTGCCAACTGCATTGAGAATGTAAGTACCAGCGCTATAATTGAAATTTTTAACAGTTTCATAATAGTAGATTTTAGTTACAATTATTGTTTCATTTGCAGGTATGACCCAATAACTAAGCCATGGTTTAAATAAAACCTACTCTTTTTAGGAATGTTAATCCTCGTATATATGTAATCTGCTACGTAAGTATTTCATTTCCTGTTGCATACCTTCAATTCTTTCCAGTAAATTACTAATGGTAGCAATTCCTGCTTCATTAATTTCCAGCTGAGTGTGCAGGCGTACCATACGTTCAAGTTTTTGTATCTCATAAAGAGGAATGCATCGCACCTTGTTTATCTGGGTCACGTTAATTAAACCGGCATCGGCCAGATAGTCTATAAACGTGTATTGCACATTATGATAAATGCAAAAATCATCAACACTTATTGCTTGATCTGCTTTCATAGTGAATTATAATTTGGCCAGTTCTTCAAATAATTTTTTCTGTTTATCGGTTAAATTGGTAGGTAATTGCACATTATAGGTAAGATACAAATCGCCAGAGTGCCCGTCTTTTTTATAAACAGGTACGCCTTTGCCTTTTAACTTAACCTTTGTGTTGTTTTGAGTGCCGGGGGCTACTTTAAGCTTTACCTTGCCTGTAAGTGTATCTGCGGTTATTTCGCCGCCTAAAACTGCGGTGTAAAGGTCTATGGTCAGTGTTTTATGCAGGTCGCTGCCGGTGCGTTTAAACTCCGGGTCATCAGGTATGGCAAAGGTAATGTATAAATCTCCGGCCGGTGCGCCGTTGGTACCGGGTGCGCCATGCCCTGCTATTTTTATGGTTTGTCCGTTTTCAATACCGGCCGGAATGGTCAGGCGAATATTTTTTCCGTTGACGGTTATGGTTTGCTTTTTTGATTCCATTACATCACGCAGGTTCAGGTGCAGTTCGGCATTTAGGTCCTGCCCGCGGTAGCGCGACGAGGATTGCCGCCGGCTGCCGCCACCACCCATGCCACCAAACATGGAATTAAAAAAGTCAGAAAAGCCGCCACCTTCTGAGCCGCCATAATCAAATCCGCCAAAATCCTGTGCACCGCCGCCGTAGCTGTACTGCCCGTATTGTTGCTGCTGCTTTTGGGCTTGTTCATAGGCTTCGCCGTGCTGCCAGTTTTCACCGTATTTATCGTATTTTTCCCGTTTTTCCGGGTCGCTCAAAACCTCGTTGGCCTCGTTAACCTGCTTAAATTGTTTTTCAGCTTCCGGGTCGTTAGGGTTAACATCCGGATGATATTTGCGGGCCAGTTTGCGGTAAGCGCTCTTGATGTCTTTATCTGAGGCGTTTTTATCTACGCCAAGTATGTTATAGTAATCAATAAATGCCATAGTTAAATATACTAATACTACAACTTTAAAGTATGGAAAAAGTGTGAGGGTTATCAGGCTTTTACATAATTTAGACAACTATTATTTAAACTGAATGACTGCACCTGCACCGCCAGCTACTTTCAAAAGCAGCCCTACTGCTTATCTTAATCTATTAAGAATATTTGCCTGTTTAATGGTACTCACCGTTCATTCGGGCGAGTTCTTTTACATTGGTGAAGGCAATACAATCATCCGTAAGTATCATGTTTGGGTGAACAATTATGGCAGTTTTATGCGCTCGTGTGTGCCTTTGTTTGTGATGATATCAGGTTATTTGTTACTACCCATTAAAGAGGGTGCAAAAACATTTTACAAGCGCCGGTTTACGCGCCTGCTGATCCCTTTCCTGGTATGGAGCGTGCTTTATGCTATTGTTCCTTACTTAATAGGCATAAGCAATACCGCACAAATGTGGCATGATCTGTTTATCATCCCGGTAAACTTTGCACCCAGCGCCGGGCATTTGTGGTTTGTATACATGTTTATCGGCGTTTATCTGTTTATGCCAATATTTTCGCCTTGGGTACAAACGGCATCAAAACGTTTCAAACTGTTTTTTCTTTTGCTATGGACGATAACGCTTTTGTTCCCTTACATTAAAACAGTATTTCCGGAGATTTTAGGAGAGGCTTTCTGGAACAAGTACCATAGCGGATATTATTTTTCTGGCTACATTGGTTACCTGTTACTGGGTAATTATATTAAAGAACATGTAACTATTTCAAAAGCGAAAGGCTTTTGGATCGGCTTGGTGCTCGTTATAGCCGGTTACTTAATTACCCGTGCGGTTTTTGCACACCAATTGCCTGTTGCAAAAGACATCCCCCAACTGGAGCTTTCCTGGTCATTCCCTACCATAAATGTTGCTATGATGGCTACAGGTTTGTTCCTGATGTTCCGGGTGATCACAATTGGAAGCGCAGCTCTTGAGCAACTCATAGCCAAAGTATCCGGTTTGACATATGGTATGTACCTGGCGCATATACTTATCTTGGTACAGTTATTCCCGCTGATAAATAACTGGTTGCGGCAGCCGGTGCTGGTGATACCTGTATTGGCAGTAAGCACCTTTATAGTTACCTATATGCTTATTAAATTACTATCATACCTGCCCGGTAGTAAATATATTGTGGGATAAACCTGCTTGATTAGCTATCTTGCGCAATGGATACTAACGTTTTTAAATATTTTAAAGACATTGCTACTAAAGAGATAGCGCCGGGTTTTTTCTCTAAACTGATACATACCGATACTAATACCATCAATTTTATTGAAGTGGCGGCCGGTTGTAGTGTACCTACTCACAGCCATGTGCATGAGCAGCTTTCGTTTGTAACAGAGGGCAGGTTTGAGCTCACAGTAAACGGTGTGCCGCAGGTGCTTGATGCAGAAATGTTCGCGGTTATTCCTTCAAATGCCCCTCATAGCGGCCTTGCCATTACCGATTGTAAACTAATTGATATTTTTAGCCCAGCCCGCGAGGATTACAAACTACTATAATACCTATGCCTGTACTACCAGCAACCATACAAGACGTTAACCAACTTGTAGCGCTTGTTAATTCTGCCTATCGGGGTGAGTCATCAAAAAGAGGGTGGACTACCGAAGCCGATATGATTGACGGGCAACGGATAGATACTGAAAGCATGACAGAACAGATCAATGATCCGGAGGCTGTAATTCTGAAGTATGTAAACAACGATGGCTTTTTAAGCGGCTGTGTGTATCTTAAAAATAAAGGCAGTGAGTTATATGTTGGTATGCTTACTGTTTCGCCTCAGATGCAGGCCGGTGGCATTGGCAGGCAACTCCTGCAGGCGGCCGAAGATTATGCACGCAGTATCAGCATAAATACTGTAACCATGACTGTTATCACCAGGCGTGCAGAGCTTTTACAATGGTACTACAGGCGGGGCTATAGCCCAACCGGCGAGGTTTTACCATTGCTTATTGATAAACGGTTTGGTGTATTAAAACAGCCTTTAGATATGTATAAATTGCAAAAGGAATTGGCCTGATATCCATCGTTTTATAAATTTTTCTATATTTATACTGCAACGCCGAACCAATAACGGTGTCCTTTTTAACAGAACTATTAAGGCATTGTATGGATCAACTTTCACCCCAGTTAAAGGAGTTTATTATTGATTACTGCAACCGTTATAAAGTAAAAGCGGTTGATACCTCTGCCATTGATGCCAATACCAGCATCGATCTTGACCTGGATATTTACGATATTGAGATTGATTTATTTTTGGCCGAGTTTGCGGAGCACTTTCATGTAGACCGTTCTAAATTCAGCTGGTACAAATATGGTTATCCCAAAGGTTCTACGCGTGTGCGAATGCTAAAAACATTGTTTGGCTACAAGCGCCCATGGGTTAAAAAGCTTGCTGTACGTTGTTATAAACCCAGGTTTAAAGCCGGCATATTACAGCAAGCCATTGAAAACGGAAAGTTGGTTTAACTGAAAATATCTGTCGTGCTGCATGATGGCCAATGTGCGGCATTTCACACAATATACAGCTTTGACAGGTTGGGTTTACAGGTGTGGGGTCCCGGGGTGGTAGCTAACAAACCGGGATGACAGTATTATTTAAGGCGTGCGTAAACCTTTCTCACTATATTCTATCAATTTATTTAACCGGCTTTGCTGCGTTTTTTCCTGTTTAGCATCCATAATCCTGTGAACGGAAACTTTTTGATACCAGGGTGCTTGTGATTGAAAAAACTGCCAGGCTCGTTCATTGGCTTTTAACTGTTTCAGGTATTCGGGTTTTAATTCAGCCGCTTCCTTCTCAAAGCTGTATATACCAGATTTGCTTTCCTGCCGCTTTGCAAAAGCTGCCACTCCGGCCGGTTGCATAAGGCCTTTTTGAGTAAGCTCCTCAACTTTTTTGATATTTACCCTGCTCCAGATACTGCTTGGTTTACGAGGCGTAAATCGGATAGTGTAGCTTTCTGCGTCAAGTGATTTGCGCACGCCGTCTATCCAGCCGAAGCAGAGCGCTTCATCTACCGATTGTGGCCAGGTAATACTGGGCTTACCGCTGCCTGTTTTATAAAAACCAACAAGCAGCTCAGTCTCTTTATCAGCGTTTTGTTGCAGCCATTCACGAAAATCGGCCTGTGTTTTAAAAAATACCGGTTGCATACCGGCTAATATACAAGCTTTACTGTTTTTTTGAAGTAGCCACTATTACAATTCCGCCCACCAGCAATATGCCGCCAAGATATGGGGGCCAGTTAACTGTTTTTTCTTTGTCGGCCGATACCTGAATAGGCCCGGCATCAACAATTTTTTCTTTTTTGGTGTAAGTGAAACCTGTCCATATCAACATAGCTGCACCAATAACAATGAGTATTATTCCTAAAGTTTTGTTCATGGCATCTGTATTTTACTACTATACTAATGCCGTTTTAAGAATATTGTTTGCCTGATTTACATTATCGATTGTTCGCCATGCTTGTCTTTTGCGCGTTCAGGCTCATAATGCAGGCCTGGTGTTAACCAGTAAAGCAATATTACTCTTGAGTACCGATAATTAAAAGGTGATAGAATAAAGATGATTCCAAGTAGAACCCCTACATAAACCCATGGTGAATCTGATCCTGTTAATATATGTAAGGCAACTGCCGCGGTAACCATTTCAGCAACGTTAAGCGCGTAGCTCACAAACATGGCTACATACCAGTAACCCGGCTCACGCTCATAATACAGCCCGCAGTGCGAACATTTTTCATGCATTTTTTGGCCTGTAAAACTATATGTGCCTGATGCAAAAATATCGCCCCGGCGGCAACGCGGGCATTTGGCTTTTGCAAGCCCGGTCATCATAGGTACATATCCATTGGGTTTTTTATCGGTGCTCATTGTGCTATTGGGTTTTTCCTGAAATCTTCAGGAGTTAGTTCTGTATATTTTTTAAAAAATTTGGTAAAGTAAGAGTTATCTGCAAAGTTGAGCTTGGCTGATATTTCGCTAATGTTCATGCTATGATTTACCAGCAGGCGTTTGGCTTCGAGTATCACCCTGTTGCGTATCAATTCCCCCGCCGATATGCCCAGTATGTCATTACACAAAGCGTTTAAATGGTTTGGTGTGATGTACAGCAGCGCAGCATAATCTTTAGGTAAGCGTAGCTGTGCAAAGTTTTTCTCTACCAGTTTACGAAAGCTTTGCAGCAAAGTATAATTATAGTTTGGCAGGGCAGGGTTGTTGATGCCGGCACTTTCGCGGGCTGTTAATACAAATATTTGTAAAACAAGCAGCCGTATCATGTCTAAGCGCATGCGGCTTTGGCTACCCGCTTCGGCAAGGAGTTGCTCAAATAATGCAGCAACTTCATGTCCGGTACTTTTTGTCAGATCAATCACCTCGTCATCAACATTGCCGCTAAAAAATGGCAAACTCTCCAGGTAATCAGATCTTAACAGGAAAGATTGAAAGAACTCTCCGGAAAAGTTGATGATGTATCCATCTACCGGGCCCTCAAAATTCCAGCGGTGTACCTGCCCAGGTACCATAAAATAAATCTGGTAGGGCTTAACATCAAAATATTTAAAGTCTATTGAATGTTTACCGCCGCCCTTGGTAAATAATACCACATGATAAAATGTATGCTTATGAGGTAAGCTTAAATTCTGGTGCTTATCCAGGTATGGAGCAAACCGGCTTATCAGCAAATCGTTGTGCTGATGATCCTCAAGGGAGCAAATATCATATATAGGGAATGCCTTTTCCATTACATTACAAAGATACCCAACAATTACCTTGAGCAATGGTGTATAAGTAAGTTGTTATGGTATTTTTTACTGATTTATAATTTGCGCAAACGAGAAATAATAATTTTGCCGATTAAAAGCCAAAGGGCTAACTTAAGCGCTTAAATATACGTTTGAAATGCAAAAGCCCGACAGCCTTATTTTTGATATGGATGGCACCCTATGGGATGCTGTAGACACTTATGCTTACTCCTGGAACATTGTTTTTAAGGAGCAGGGTATTGATAAAACCATCAGTCGTGATGTGCTGGCGGGGATGGTTGGAATGGAAGGAAAAAAGGTGATAGAAATACTGATGCCCGAGTTTGAGCATGACAGGCGGGTTGAGATATACAGCATTGTAAACGATAAGCGCCACAACCTGATTCGCGAAAAAGGCGGCATTTTATACCCCGGAGTAAGGGAAGGACTACGGTTGTTGGCAGAAAAATACCCGCTGTTTATTTTAAGTAACTGCGCAAAAGGTATCATCAGGCAGTTTATTGACTGGGCAGGTATTGATGAATTAATAAAAGATGAACTTGCCCACGGTGTAAACTTTATGCCTAAAAGCCATAATATCAAATTACTAATGGATAAACATGGCCTTACAAATCCCGTTTATGTAGGCGATACCGAAGGAGACGGTTTGCAAAGCCGACTGGCAGGCATCCCTTTTGTGTTTGTAAGTTATGGCTTTGGCACAACAGATGATTACGACCTGAAGTTTGACGATTTTACAGCACTGGCTGAGCACTTTGTAAGTTTGTAAGGTATCTGAAAAAACTTCAGTTTAGTCATTCCGAAGAGGTACGAGGAGGAATCTTGTTAGATGCGCAAAGTTTATACATTTTCGAACAAGATTCCTCACTATCGTTCAGAATGACAGCATAAGTTTATTTTTTTAATCAGGCTTCCTGTTTGGCAGAATCCCGCAAGGCCTTAATAGCGTCATGAGATATTTTTAGGCCATTAAAATGATTGGTAAGCAAACTTACCACCTTTTCATCCTCCCATATCAATTCCTTATCATCCAAAGCTTTTCGGTAAGCGCTTTTCGCTACATCTTCACCATATTCACAATCAGATAATACCGACTGGTTATCTTTTTTGGTAAAGGCTGACTTAACATCCATCCATGCATGATAAAATTTACCCGAAAGTGTGGTACCATCTGCAGGTGAACCGCCAAGCTGGTGTATATAATCGTTGAGTTCGTTCACATAGCCCTTACTTTGGTCTATGTATCCTTCAAAAACAGTTTTAAGGCCGGTATCTGCTGTCCCGTCTACCGCTTTCTGGTAACCTGTGATACGGTCGTTATTTATTTTGATCAAATCATTTAAAGCAGAAATCTGGTGTTGTATATGTTGTAAAGTTCCCATGTTGGTAATTGTAATTTATTACCTTCAACATAAGCTGCAAGTTAAATGTTTTAATTGTGTAGAAAATTAGGCTATGTGGAAAATTGGAAGTAATTACTTATACAATTCCTGCTCGTCGGTATAGTATGTTTTGCGTGAGCCATTCTCTACTTGAATTTTTGCCCCCTCGGGGCTGGTTTTATTTTTAGGGTTGTGGATGAGCATAAAGTCGCGCACTTCGCCGGCTATAATATCCGGATTATGTTTAATTATATTTTTTTGCGCGTCCTTAAGCACCGAGTGAATCGAGCTGATCAGCTCTTTAACTTTATCTGCCGGAATTTTATTGCCAGCTGAAAAGGGCGATATACGTGCCTGCCAGAGTATCTCATCGACATAGGCATTGCCGATGCCACGTATTATTTTCTGATCTAAAAGAATGGTTTTAATATTTGTCCGTTTTTTTGCCAGTACCCCTTTTAGGTAATCTTTATCCGCCTCGGCGGATAAAGCGTCGGGTGCATCCTTTTTTTCAGGGTTAAGGGTAGGAGTGGCTGCTTTCTGAAAATCGGTTAGCACCAACCCGGTATCATCATTAAAAAGCAACTCTATTACCGGATATTTTTGTTCGTTCTTCTTTTCAAAGTAATACAGCTTACCGTGCAGCATCAGGTGCATAGCCAGCACATCCCTTTTGCTGAACTCAAAATGTAATTCCTTGCCTTCGCGATATACAGCGGATAATTTTTGACCGTGTAAGGTTTGCTGTAATTCTTTCTCACTTACATTGGCTTTTGAAGTATGCACAGTTACCTGGTGTACAGTTTTGCCGGAAAGCTTTTTGTTAAGGTTGTGGCTGAAAACTTCAAGATCGGGTAATTCGGGCATGATGTAGATATTAATGTTACAAAATGTTAGCTTGTAGCTAAGGTTTGAATGGATTAGCATTCAATTAATAAAATTGATAAATTGTAGGCAGATATCAGCATACATATATAAAAAATCTAAATGAAAGTTAAACTTATAACATCAGGCGTTATTACATTGGCTTTATCGGCCTTTACCTCTCCAAGTACACCTGAAAAGGATATTATAGGTACCTGGAAGATTGATGATGCATCGGTTAATACCACTGTTAAGCATACCATAGCTAAAATAATAGAAACAAATCCTGATGCCGCCGAACAAATTGAGGAACACAAAGACGAAATTGTGGACCTGGTAAAAGGTTTACGAGTAGTATTCCGGCAAGACAAGACTTATGAATCTCAATCTGCCCAGGGCACAAATGCCGGTACATGGGAAATTACAGACAAGGGCCATACGCTTAAAATAGATCGTAAAGACGGTAAAAATCGTAAGGATAGCATATTGGAAATATCTGCAACAAGGCTAAAATTAATTAACCGCAGCCTGGGTGATACAGCAGTATTTGTTCACCCTTAATTTTGGAAGAAATAAGAACGCCCTCCTGAACCAGGAGGGCGTTCTGTTCAGCAGTTTTATGGCTGCCCTAAAATGGGTGCAAACTTACTGCCGTAATCTTTAAGCTGAGCCGCAAATTTTTTGTTGAGCGTTGTTTGATGGGCTTCTTCAGTGTAATTAACCATGCCGTTAAGTATCTGCATGCCTATTTGCACATCGCGCGTATCTACCTGGCTTGCGTTATCCTGCAGTAAATGATGGTTGTAATCAAGCAGGTCAGTTATATAATTATCAATACTGCTTACAAATTTATTACCCAGTTTAGTGTCGCCCATATCATAGGCCATTTGTGCTAAAAATAGTTTACGCCCAGCCACATCTACATACGGGTACAGGTTTTCGGGCATTTCAGCATCGCATTTGTGAAGTACCTTTAAGGCCTTATCGGGGTGTCCCTCCTTATACAGGTTATTAGCCAGATCAAGAAAAGTACTCATCATAACCGGGTAAAACATGCCGGTAGATTCAGGGTCAAGATAGCGTGCGTTTTTAAAGTTACCATACTTAAACTTGTTCATCATATTATCATACATCACCAGGCTGTTGGTTTTACTCAACTGATCGTGGTTGGCTGTATCAGCCTTAAGAGGCATTAAATGGTAAACAAACCCTTCTTTATATAAATAGGGCTGCAGGCCAATAAGGTTGCTGCTGCCAACTGTTATTGCAAAGCAGATAGGCCTTTTCCAATTGTTATGTGCCAGGATATCCAGCATTGCCAGATCATCCTTGGTAACATAGTTTGATGTAAATTTCCATTCCATAGTATCTGCCAGTTTGCTTTTTTGTTCAGGCGATATTACTTTGTTTTTGATCACATCATCTGCGTTAACGGTTAACTTGAAGTTTTTGGTTGGCAGATAGTTAACATAACTGCCGCCCTGGCTTTGGCCCTGCATGTTTTTATCATCAGAGGTAATGAAATCAAAAACTTCCTTTAATTCTACAGGTCCTTCAATTTTGGCATCGCTATAATATATCACATCCCGTATACCATCTTTGTATTTCTCGTAAGGCATGGTGATAGGCAACGGGGCAGAAGCATTCATTTTCTTTTGCATTTGACGTATATACCAATCGCCGCTAAACAGGCTCAGGTTAACAATGCGTACATCAGGGCGAATATTTTCAACTTCCTGGTCGTACCATAACGAGTAGGTATCATTATCACCATAGGTGAACAAAATGGCGTTGGGAGGGCATGATATCAGGTAGTTATAGGCCATATCATGCGGTGTCATTTTAGTAGAGCGGTCGTGCCCGCGCCACTCTTGTTTTGCCATTAACACCGGTGCCAGCAACAGGCATGCTGCAGTAGCAATATAAGCGGCAGTACGCGCATTCATTTTTGTTCTTAAAGCATCGGCGATAGCAACAACTGCCAACCCAATCCATATAGCAAATGCATATAATGATCCAACATAAGAATAATCCCTTTCCCGTGGCTGTACTGATGGCTGGTTAACATATAAAACTATGGCTATGCCGGTAAAAAACCACAATAGCATAATTATCAAAGCATCTTTTTTACGTTTCTCTACGTGGTATACCAAGCCTGTTAAACCTAACAGAAGCGGTAAGGCATAAAGCGGGCTATATGATGGATCATCTAACACAAATTTAGGCAGGTGGCGGCCACTATCAAATATCCCGGTGGTCCAGTTGCCATCAACCTTTTCGGTGCTTTGCTGCCCGTCTTTATCGTTATAGCGCCCGGCAAAATTCCATAAAAAGTACCTGAAGTACATTTGATAAACCTGCCAGCTGGCCATCCATTTAAGGTTGTCTATAAAATTTGGCGACTGCCCTTCAGGTATTTGTCCCCACCCACGGTAAAAACCAACGTCTCCGGGGTCAGTGCTGTACATCCGGGGGAATAAGGTGGTATGGTCATATTTGTAATCGATACGCTTCCCTGCAACCTCATATTTCTTTTCGCCCTTGCGGTAAATAGTGCTCCCTTCAACCTGGTCGGTTATCTGCGCGTCAAAGTACGGGCCGCTTAGCAAAGGCGTTTCCCCATATTGTATGCGGTTTAAATAGCCATATAGCGTAAAAGCATTGTCCGGATGAGAGTTATTAAGATTAGTATTAGCAGTTGCCCTGATAGGGATGTAAGCAAAAGAGCCGTAACCAAAATATATAAAGGCAATGCACAAAAAAGCAAGGTTAAGCGCAGGTTTGTTTTTGCGGATGCTGTATATTATACCGCCAACAATAATGGCTATTAGCAGCAGGAAAAAAACAATGGCCCCGCTGCCAAAGCCCAACCCAAGCGAATTTACAAAAAACAGGTCGAAAAACGCGGCGAACTTTATGGTATATCCCCGGATGCCGTACTGCACAAAAGCTAATATGACAATGCTTATCAAAAAAGCTATTAAAGTGCTTTTAATAGTGATGTTTTTATATCTGCGGAAATAGTAAACCAAAGCAATAGCAGGTATGGTAAGCAGGTTCAGCAGGTGTATACCTATAGAAAGGCCCATGACATAAGCAATCAGTACAATCCATTTATCAGCCCCTGGTTCGTCTGCGTGTGCTTCCCATTTTAAAATTGCCCAAAACACTACAGCGATACAAAGCGACGATAAGGCAAAAACTATAGTTTCAACAGCCGAGAACCAGAAAGTATCGGTATAAGTAAATGCAAGCGCCCCAACAAGCCCGGCACCCATAATTACCACAATTTGCGCATTATTAAATACTTGCTGCTTATTTGCGACAAGCTTTTTAGCCATTGCGGTTATAGTCCAGAACAAAAACATTACGGTAGCAGCACTGGCCAGGGCCGCCATACAATTGGTAAAAAAAGGTACTTTGGCATTGTTACCTAATGAAAGTAATGAGAATACCTTGCCCAGCATGGCAAACATGGGGTAACCCGGTTGATGCGAAACCTGCAGCCGGTAGGCGCATGAAATAAATTCGCCGCAATCCCAAAAACTTACTGAGGGCTCTAATGTTAAGATGTAGGTTATTGAGGCAATAACAAAGCAAAGCCAGCCTAATAGATTATTTATTTTATTGTATTGCATGCAGTACGTAATAAGTTAAGCACGGCAAATATCATTATTTAATAGTTGTTTTTTTGAGTTGTGCTGGCACTTTAACAAATTTAACAGAAATTAACGCTTTGGTACAGGAGTTAAATATTGCTGTACTTAAATTTTAATGTTACAATAAATAGCACTTATTTTGTTGTGTATGCAAAAAAAATATACTAAGCCTGCTTTTAAGAGCATTTTACTTTCCGGTATGGTTATGTTGCTTGCTGTAAAAGGCAATGCTCAATCAGTATATCTGCCGCAATCTTATCAGCTATACCAAAAGTTTAATGCTCAGATATACTCAAAGAGCAGCAATATGCATACATCGCTTCGGCCATTTTTAATAGATAGCACTATTAACAACAGGTATAATGAGCTGATGCAAATGGGGGTAGACAGTACCCGCAAAAACTGGTTTCTGCGCAAAATATTCAACGAGCATTTAATTGATATCAGGACAAAAGATTACACCTTTTACGCAGATTACTTGCCGGATAATTATATAGGGCATGATTTTGCGGATAAATCAACTGATAACGAAGTACATTTTAAACCCCTGGGTTTTGGCTTTACAACCCGCATAGGCAGTAATACGCGCGGTTTCCAGGTTGGGGGTACAATAGGATCTAAATTTTCTTTTTATACCAGTGGGTATGAAAATCAGGCGGCCTACGCAGATTATTATACTGCTTACATGCGCAAAATACGCTTTGTACCGGGGCAGGCTTATTTACGTAGGGCAGAAACTTATGCTGATTTTTCTTACTCAACCGCCATTTTATCTTACACACCTATCAAACAACTTAATATTACACTTGGTCAGGATAAAACATTTATTGGTGATGGCTACCGCTCTGTGCTATTATCAGATTATTCGGCCAATTATCCTTTGTTACGTTTGACAGCTAATTTGGGCAAGGTGCAATACATGATGATGTGGGCTTATTTGCAGGATATCAATCTGCCCAAGTTCGACAATTTTGGCAGTAACCGCCGTAAATGGGGTTTATTTCACTACCTGGATTGGAATGTGAGCAACAGCCTGTCGTTTGGCTTCTTTAACGCTTATATAGCACCCGAGGCAGACAACCAGGGCAACCGCCGTGGATTCGATATTAACTTTATCAACCCTGTTTTATTTGCAAGCAGCTTAGGCCCATCGTCGCAACCTGGTAACGCGCTGGTTGGCTTTACAGGTAAATACAAGGTTTTTGATAAAACAGCCTTATACGGGCAGGTTTTGTTTGACAGGTTTAACGGCAGCACTTTTTTTGACAGTAATAAGAACGATAATACGAACAGCGTACAGTTAGGTTTGCGCGGCGCTGACCTGTTAGGGGTGACCAACCTTAACTACCTGGTGGAATATAATGCAGTAAAGCCATATACTTATCAAAGCCCGGATGTTATAAGTGCTTACAGTTTCTACAGCCAACCATTAGGTGATCCGTTTGGAGCCAACTTCAGGGAGGTTACCGGTTTACTTAACTACACTTACAAGCGTTTTGATTTCCAGGGGCAGTTGATGTATGCCAAATACGGGCTTGATGCCACAAGCGCTACCAATGCCGGTAAAGATGTAACCAAACCGCGCGACCCTACGTTTACCACGAGCACCATCGGCCAGGGTTTAAATACAAATTTATATTATGCTGAAGGAACAGTTTCATTTTTAATGAACCCTAAATACAATCTGCGTTTTGAACTGGGTGGATTATACAGGCATCAAAAAAATGCTGATGGAACCAATAACGCGGCTATTTTTACCTTTGGTATTAGAAGCAGCTTCAGGAATCTTTACCACGATTTTTAAAAGTTACCCAGACTGCGCTGCACTGCTCTGGTTTGCCACGAAATTACTCTCACTTAAATCCTCTCCCAGGAGAGGATTTGAAAACCCTCTTTCCGCTTGCGGAGAGAGGATGGTAGAGCGATAGCGATGACCGGCTGAGTAAAATCATTATCTTTGGTTTTCAATATTGATTTATGGCTACAGAAGTTAAATGCCCCAGCTGCGGACATGGTTTTCCTATTGAGGAAGTTATGGCCGAAGAATATAAAAAGCAGCTAAGGCTTAAGATGCAGGATTATACCCGCCAGAAAGAAGAAGAGTTTCGTAAAAAAGAGGAAGAGTTTACCAGCCGTGCCAAACAGCAGCAGACTGAATTTGAGCAGCGGCTTGCGGGTGAAAAGAAACAGCTTCAGCTTACACTTGAGGAAAATCTGCGTAAATCCATAACCGCCGATTTTGAGACCCAGTTAACCATGCTGCAAAATTCGGTTAACGCGAGTGCCGAGAAGCTGAAAGAGTCGCGCCAGAAAGAGCTGGAATATCTGCAGCGGGAGCAGGCCCTTAAGCAAAAGGAAGAAGAAATGGAAATTGTCCTGCAGCGCAAATTACAGGAGCAACGCGCTGATATCGCCGAGCAGGTACGTAAGCAGGAAGCCGAAAAACAAACATTAAAAGATACCGAATACCAGCTTAAAGTAAAAGAGCTTGAAAAGCGCTTGGAAGATCAGAAAAAACTAACTGATGAAATGAAGCGCCGGGCCGAGCAGGGATCTATGCAATTGCAGGGAGAGGCACAGGAGCTGATATTGGAAGAACAATTGCGTAACTTTTTTCCGTTTGATTTGATAGCTGAGGTAGGTAAGGGCGTGCGCGGGGCAGATTGCGTACAAACCGTACGTAACCAGTTTGGGCAGGAGTGCGGCCGTATTATCTACGAGAGCAAACGAACAACTGCTTTTGCTAACGAGTGGATTGAGAAATTAAAAAAAGATATGCGCGCCATGGGTATTGATGTGGCTGTAATAGTAACCCAGTGCTACCCTAAAGGTATGGATTGTTTTGGTGAACGCGATGGTGTTTGGATATGTAGTTTTGACGAGGTAAAAGCAGTGTCTTACATATTGCGCGATGGTGTGATCAAACTTTCTAACATGGCAAAAGCGCAGGAAAACAAGGGCGACAAAATGCACCTGCTTTACGATTACCTTACCAGCAGCGAGTTTTCGGAGCAGTGGAAAGCTATAAGAGAAGGATACATGAGCATGCGGCTGTCTATCCAGAAGGAACGGGACGCTATGGAAAAACTATGGAAGGCGCGCGAGAAGCAGCTGGAAAAAGTGCTGCTGAATGCTGCCCACATAAAAGGATCTATAGAGGGTATAGCAGGCAGTGACATGATACAGCTTAACCTTGCTGATGATGATGATGCTTTGCTGTTGGAATAGCCTGTGTTTTATTTTTAATTAAATTTATATAAAAATATTTCTTAGAAATAAATTACTTCTTAATTTTACCGTTGGGTGAATGCCATCCGAAGCCATTATATGCATACAAATTCAGGAATCAACAAAGTCTTTCTATTAGGCGAAATTATCTCAAAACCAGTTATCAGAAACCCGAAAACCACCGATGCTTTTTTGTGTTTTAATGTAGTTACCAGCGAAACAATAAAAAAAGGTAATCAGCAAGTTGTTCACAAAGAAAATCATCAAATAAAAATTTCTGACAAAATACTAGCTGATACGGGTATTGACTTGCAGCCTAACCAAATAGTTTATATTGAAGGAAAAATTGAAACGTTAGCTTACATTGATAAGGAATACATAAAACGGTATGACTCCTGGATCAATGCCTTTAAAATTGAATTGGTACGTTTTGCTATAGCGGTATAAGCCCTGCTTTACATTTTCATAACAGCTGGTTTTTTTGCCCTTTGCACAAAAAGCGTAATTTTGCCGTTCATTACAAGGAATAATCCTTGATTTATATGGCAGATATCACCACATTGTCGCAGCAGGCGCTTCAATTGCTGCAGCAATTAATTTCTATACAATCCTTCAGCAGGGAAGAGGACCGTACAGCCGACCTGATCGAACAAACCCTTCAAACCCATGGAGTTGAAACGCATCGCAAGATGAACAACATTTGGGCCTGGAACAAATATTTTGATGCTGCTAAGCCAACTATACTGCTTAACTCGCATCATGATACAGTTAAACCCAATAGCGGTTATACCCGCGACCCTTATGATGCCAAAATTGAAGATGGCAAATTGTATGGATTAGGCAGTAATGATGCAGGCGGCTGCCTGGTATCGCTAATCCACGTTTTCCTGCACTATTACAACCGTACTGATCTTAAGTATAACTTTTGTTTAGCTGCTACTGCAGAAGAAGAGATATCCGGTGTTAACGGCCTCGAACTGATCATTCCGGAGCTTGGGAAGCTGGAATTTGGCATTGTAGGCGAACCAACAGAAATGCAGCTGGCCATTGCCGAGCGTGGTTTAATGGTGCTGGATTGCACCGCCTATGGTAAGGCAGGCCATGCCGCCCGCGAAGAAGGTGAAAATGCCATTTATAAAGCGCTGACAGATATAGAATGGTTCCGTACTTTCAGATTCCCAAAGGAGTCGGAAGTATTTGGCCCTATTAAAATGTCGGTTACTATTATTAACGCGGGTTCACAGCACAACGTAGTGCCCGCAACCTGTACCTTTACGGTTGATGTGCGTGTAACTGATGCTTACCGTAATGAGGAAGTGCTTGAGATAATTCGCCAGCATGTTAGTTGCGATGTTAAACCACGTTCGATACGCCTTAAACCATCATCAATAGATAAAAACCACCCTTTTGTACAAGCCGGAGTCGCTTTAGGCCGTACAACCTACGGTTCGCCAACCACATCCGATCAGTCGCTTCTTGATATTCCATCCATTAAAGTAGGTCCCGGCGACTCTGCCCGCTCACACATGGCTGATGAGTTTATTTATGTAGAAGAAATCGGTGAAGGCATTGAGTTGTATATCAGGATGCTGAATGAGATAGTTTAGGTGAATTTATGAGTTACGAATTACGTATTACGATTTATTTATATTAATGAATAGTGAATAAACAAGATATGCTTTCAAGAACTAAGCAATATGCAATTGCTAATGCAAAGCTTATTCTTGGTATTTCAATGAACGTAGTTAATCGTAATTATTGTGATCAGCTTGCAAGAAGTGCAAGTTCAACTGGAGCTAACTATCGCGCTGCATGCAGGGCTAAGTCTAAAGCAGATTTCATTAACAAATTAAAGATCGTGGAAGAAGAGCTTGATGAAAGCATGTTTTTCCTGGAACTCTTAGTTGAACTTAATGCTGAACTGAAAGAAAAAATCACACCTATTTACAAGGAAGGGAACGAACTTCTTTCTATAATTGTCGCTGCAATTAATACGCTGCGGTCAAAATCGTAAATCGTACATCTAAAATCGTAAAACAGATGAGCAAACTTTGGCAAAAAACTACAAACGTTGATAAACTCGTAGAAAACTTTACTGTTGGGCGCGACCGTGAGCTGGATAACCAGATGGCTGCGTTTGATGTACTGGGTTCTTTGGCTCATACTAAAATGCTCGAATCGATAGGACTGATGAGCAGCGAAGACCTGGCTCTTATTCAGCGCGAGCTAAAAATAATTTATAACGAAATTGGAACCGGCGACTTTACCATCGAAGATGATGTAGAGGATGTGCATTCTCAGGTTGAAATGCTGCTTACCCGCCGCATTGGCGATGCCGGTAAAAAAATACACAGCGGCCGCTCACGTAACGATCAGGTACTGGTAGACCTGAAACTATTTTTTCGCCATCAATTGCAACAGGTGGTAAATGAGGTTGAAAAGCTTTTCAATGAGTTGATGGAGCTAAGTGAGGAACATAAGGGTGTTTTATTGCCCGGCTATACGCACTTACAGGTAGCTATGCCATCATCTTTTGGGTTGTGGTTTGGCGCGTATGCCGAAAGTTTAGCCGACGACCTGGAATTGGTGCTGGCTGCATGGAAGATCACCAATAAAAATCCATTAGGTTCAGCCGCGGGCTATGGCTCTTCATTTCCGCTCAATCGTACTTTAACAACTCAATTGCTGGGATTTGACAGCCTTAACTACAATGTGGTTTACGCGCAAATGGGGCGAGGCAAAACCGAGCGGATCATCGCGCAGGCATTATCTTCAATAGCGGCTACACTCGCCAAGATGGCTATGGACCAGTGCCTGTATCTAAGCCAGAATTTCGCTTTTGTAAGCTATCCCGAAAACCTGACCACCGGCAGCAGTATTATGCCACATAAAAAGAACCCGGACGTTTGGGAAATAATGCGCGGTAAATGTAACCGTTTACAAGCCCTGCCAAATGATGTGGCCCTGATGACTACCAACCTGCCATCAGGCTACCATCGCGAACTCCAATTGCTTAAAGAATTATTATTCCCGGCGTTTACGGATCTAATGGATTGCCTGCAAATGGCTACCTTTATGTTGCAAAATATCAGCGTTAACAAAAATATACTGGACGACCCTAAATACGCTTATCTGTTCAGCGTAGAGGAGGTGAACAAAGCCGTGTTAAACGGTACCCCTTTCCGCGACGCTTACAAGCAGATAGGCTTAGAAATTGAGCAGGGAAACTTCAACCCCGATAAAACCGTCAACCATACCCATGAAGGCAGTATTGGCAATTTGCAAAATGAGCAGATAACCGCCGCAATGAAAAAGGTTATCGATAGCTTTAACTTTAAGAAAGTTGAAGATGCAATTAGCTGGTTGTTGAAGTAAGTAGAGTGAGTCTGAAGTCGGAAAGTCCGAAAGATAAGTACTGATTCAATAAAAAACTTTCGGACTTTCAGTCTTACCAGGCATCCGACTAAATTAAACTTATGCACGGACGAAACAGAGCAGAAATATATCCTGGATTAGAGGTTGATATCATCCTCAAAAAAGATCAGCGTAGCGGAAAACTTACCCGCGGAGTAGTTAAAGATTTGCTGACCAGCGCATCTTATCATTCCAGGGGAATAAAAGTACGTTTAGAGGACGGTCAGATCGGTCGCGTTGCTAATATAGTAGAAGAAGATTAACTTAGTAAGATTAATGAGTCACTGAAATCATTAATTTGAAAACATGTCTTCACGACCCACCAAAGGTTTACTTTTACGTATTGATGCGCATTACCGTTTATTGATATCCCTGGCGGTAGGGGTGGCAGTTTTTTTACTTTCCAGGCAATTGCCATCAATCCCGGAGGTTACCCTTGTTACCTGGATAGCCGTTGCACTTACAATCATTGTTCTGGATTGGATCATCATTTTAAGTGCCCATCCAAAAGAAATCAGAAAAATAGCCATCCTCGAAGATTCCAGTCGCACGTTGATATTTCTGTTTGTACTTGCTGCCTCAGTAATCAGTTTGGTGGCCATTTACTTGCTGCTCAAGTCGTCTAAAACCACCTCAGAGGATTCAGCGGCCGGTTATATTATAATAGCCATGGCTGCGGTTATAGTGTCATGGTGGCTGGTGCATACCGTTTTTACCTTACGCTACGCGCATTTGTTTTATTCTACTGACGAGCACAATAAAACCATTGGCGGGCTTGAATTTCCGGGCGATGCAAAGGACCCGGATTATATGGATTTTGTGTACTTCTCATTTGTTATCGGCATGACCTTCCAGGTGTCGGACGTTGAGATAACCTCTCGCCGTATACGCCGCTTGGCCTGGATGCACGGCCTGATATCCTTTGCCTTCAATACAGCAATTGTAGCGTTAAGCATCAACGTAATATCGGGGTTGGTATCTAAATAAGGGTATGAGCCTTATCAAGAGCTTCAAAGAAGCAATGACTTAAGTCATCTCCTTTGGAGGATTTAGGAGAGGCACTCAATCCTCAATTTTGGAGTGCTTTTGTGTATCGTTCATAAGCGAGTATACGGCCAGTGAGATAGCTATACAGAAGGTAACATACCAGTAAAACCACTCCTCGTGGCTATGTTGTTTAAATTGCAGGGCAAAATACTCGGCAGAGCCGCCAAACACAGATACTGCAATAGCGTACGGAAAACCTACCCCAAGCGCACGAATATGCGCCGGAAACAACTCAGCTTTTACTACCGCGTTTATGGATGTATAGTTACTTACTACCAGCAGTGCAACCATTATCAGGGCGAAAGCCAGCCAAAAATTAATGGTGTTACTTAAAAAGGTAAGGATAGGTATAGTAGTCAGGATACCTAAAATACCAAAGGCTTTAAGCATAGGCTTACGGCCTATCCTGTCGCTTATATAGCCATATAAAGGCTGCAATAACATAAATACAATCAGCGTAAGCGTAGATATCAGCGTAGCTTCATTTTTATCAAAGCCGCTGGTGTTCACCAGGAACTTCTGCATGTATGTGGTAAATGTGTAAAACGCTACGGTGCCCCCAAGGGTAAGCCCAACTACAGTGAGCACCGCCTTAGGATGTTGGGCAAGGGCTTTAAGTGTTCCACGTAATTCCGGCTTTTGATGTTCCTCAACAAATGATGCCGATTCCTGCAAGCTGCGCCTCAGGTACATCACCACGATAGCCAGTATGGCGCCTATGCCAAATGGTATGCGCCAACCCCAGCTATGCAATTGCTCTTGTGTTAAAAATACTCGTTGCAGCAATACTAAAACACCCAAAGCCAATAACTGGCCCATAATTAAGGTGACATACTGGAAGCTGGAATAAAAACCACGGTGCTTCTTCGTGGCCATTTCGCTGAGGTAAGTGGCGCTGGTGCCATATTCACCGCCAACGCTAATGCCTTGCACTACACGGGCCAGTACCAACAATATAGGTGCCGCAATACCTATATGCTTATAACTGGGGCTTATAGCAATAATCAACGAGCCGGCGCTCATTAATAAAACAGAAAAAGTAAGCGCTTTTTTTCGTCCGTGTTTATCTGCAAATGTTCCCATAAGCCAGCCACCAATAGGGCGCATTAAAAAACCAAGGGCAAAAATGCCGGCTGCGTTTAGCAATTGTGCCGTCTGATTGCCTTTAGGAAAAAAAGCCCCGGCAAAATATAAAGAGAAGGCCGAGTATACATACCAATCGTACCACTCTACCAAATTACCAAGCGAGCCGCCTATGATAGACCAGATACGGCTTTGAGTAGTGGCAGGAGTGTTATTCATATTCCGTAGGATTTAGCTGCAAGATAAAGATTTATTCTGTTTAAGGCAGTGCAGTAGCGCGGGCTTACTCGTTCATCAGGGAAAGAATTAAAATATATTCTGTTAATTCTTTAATTCTGTAAATCCTGATTTCAACAATTTGCTTATCTTCCCTCATGCTTTTCACGGAGGATTTTTTGCACTATGTATGGCAGTTCAGGTTGTTCAATCGCATTAATCTACGTACTACAGAAGGGGAAGAACTGGAGATATATTCCGTTGGCTTGCATAACAAAAACGCCGGCCCAGATTTTCAGAACGCGCGTATCCGTATCGGCGAAACCACCTGGGCAGGCAATGCAGAGATACACATTGCCTCGTCTGACTGGCAACGCCATGGCCATACTGCAGATGGAGCGTATGACAACGTTATATTACATGTGGTATATAATGATGATGTACCTTTGTTACGTACCGACGGCAAACGCGTGCCAACATTTGAGCTGAAAGACCGTATATCAGCTGATCTGCACCACCGTTATCATGGATTAGTATTTGGCAACCAAAGCATTATCCCATGCGAAGGCAGTATATCTGCGGTAGATGGTATTACGATGCAAAACTGGTTAACACGAATATTGGTAGAAAGGCTCGAAAAGCGATCTGAGGTAGTCATCACGGCTTTGAACCAAAATAGGGGCGACTGGGAAGAAACATTTTATCAGTTTCTGGCTGCAAACTTTGGTTTCAAAGTAAACGCGCTTCCTTTTGAGCTGCTGGCTAAATCTTTGCCGCAAAATATCCTTGCCAAGCATAAAAATAACGCTTTGCAGATAGAAGCTTTAGTGTTTGGCCAGGCAGGTTTTTTGAATGAAGATTTTGCTGATGCCTATCCCTTAGCTTTAAAACAAGAATATGCCTTTCTGCAAAAAAAGTACAAACTAACACCAATAGAAAACCACTTATGGAAATTCATGCGGATGCGGCCGCAGAATTTTCCGACTATAAGGCTGGCCCAATTTGCGGGGTTGATCATGCAATCGCATCATTTGTTTTCAAAAATTCTGGAAACCGGAGATGTTAAGATGCTTCGCGGCTTGTTTGCCGATATTAAAGTCAATCAATACTGGGAAACTCATTACCGGTTCGACAAAGAATCCAAACCATCAGCTAAAAGCCTGGGTGCTGCTTCCATTGATACTATACTGCTTAATACGGTTGTATTGTTCCTGTTTAGTTATGGCAGGCATTTGCAACTACAGCACTTTACCAGCAGAGCGCTTAAATTACTGGAAAATATACCTGCCGAGCAGAACAATATTACAAGTGATTTTGTTAATTTAGGGTTAAACATCAGGTCGGCATTTGAATCGCAGGCCTTCATCGAATTAAAAAACAGTTACTGTAATTATAAGAAATGCCTGCAATGCGGCGTTGGAATTAAAATACTAAAACCCAGCTGATATGTTACAACGAGTTATCACCTTTTTTGAGCGCTACTCTTTTGGGGTTTGCACTTATCTTGGCGAACGTTTTAATGTATCTATCGCCAAAATCAGGTTGTTTTTTATTTACTCTTCATTTCTGGCTGTAGGCTTCCCGTTGATATTCTACTTTTTCGCCGGCATAGTGCTGGACATTCGTAACTACATTAAACGCAAACGCACCCGGGCGCTGGATTTGTAATGTGATTGTGAATAATTTAATAAAAAGACATGTCATTGCGAACGATAGTGAAACAATCTCACAGGACAAAACGAACATGCTGAGATTATCAATCGTACCCTCGTAATGACACGTGCTAAGAGGTTATCAATCAAACAACCCCTTTTCCTTGCCAATAAACTGCGGGCGCAGCAGGGTGGTGCCTAAGCGTTCGTTCATTTTTTCAATAACATAATCGCATAGCTCCGGCGAGTAGCGTTCATCGTGCTGGTGCATAAAAAACCATACTGATTGTAAACCCTGCTCTTTCCATTGCGCAATCCTGTCAACCCATTCATCACAACGTGCATAATCTGTTGGATGCAGGCCATTGCCAACAAAGCGTATAAATGCATGCGGGGTAGGCAGCATCATGTGCAGGCAGTCGCGGCGGCCGGTGGCATCAGTAATTATAGAGCCTATGTTAAGTCGCTTAAAAAGATTAAATGCAGCCTCGCGGTTCTCATCTACCGCAAACCAATCTTTATGCCTCAGCTCTACATAAACAGGTATATCAGTAGGCAGGTGCTCCAGGTAAGCGGTTAGCTCCGGCAGGCTTTTAGGTGAAAAGTTATCGCTCAGTTGTAAAAACAGCGGGCCAAGTTTTTCGGCAAACGCCATGATGCCTTCATAGTAAGTTGTAGTAATTTCTTCGGCATTCTTTAATCTGCGTATATGGCTTATACTTTGCGAAAACTTTGGGCAAAATTTAAACTCAGGATTGGGGTCGGCTTTCTGCTTCCACTTGGCAATAGTGTCCGGCCCGTAGGTCTGGTAAAAAGTGGCATTAAGTTCTATGCAGTTAAAATGCTTTACATACTCATCTAAAAAGTTAGCTTCTTTGGTCTTGAGCGGGTAGATCTGGCCAACCCATTCTTTGCGCCCCCATTTTGCGCAACCAACATGTGCCTGCAGTGGCTTGGTTTTGTCAGCCTCCGCCAATGTTGCAGTAGTAAAAGCAGTATCAGGCGGGAGTGTAAAATCTACCAGCGGCAATTCATGATCGGGTACGCGGCCAAATTCCATAAGCAATTATTTAGGCCGAAATATACTAATTACTGTGACTAGTCCTGAAAAAAGTTGACTGATTAGTTTATAAAAGTATTCAATAAAGTCCTGTTAGGTTTACTCTTTCAGGACTTTTTTATTCCACAGTTTTCTTTTGATTCTTTGTTGATTATGTGTTGCTTCCGGGTCATCATCTGGCAGCTTAAGTGTGGCCGTTCTTGATTATAGATTCCGATAGATTGCTTAATGACTTCTATCGCTTGCAGATGATTCTTAAAGCCGTCGATCCAAAGAAACTCGTATTTCAGTATTCCGTTTATCCTTTCAGCAATGGCATTCTCATAAGGATCGCCGTTCTGAGTCATGCTGATATCAATGTGATAATCTTTAAGCTTTTGTACATATTCACCAGAACAGTACTGTAGTCCTCTATCAGAATGATGAATGAGAGCTCGTTTATATTTTCGATTTTTCAACGCCATATTTAATGCATTCAAAGGTCCGGCTGCGCTTAGGTTCTCCAGTAATGCATAGCCCATGGTTTTTTTAGAATAAGCATCTGTAACCAGGCTTAAATACGAATTGCCTGAAGCTGTTTTTATATAGGTTATATCACTTACCCAGACCTGCTCAGGACGGGTGATTTGCATATCAATTATGAGATTAGGGTATTTCTTCATCCAGTGCTTCGAATCAGTGGTTTTCGTATAACAGTGCCGGGGCCTAATCAACAACTGCTCTGCGCGAAGAAAGTTGAAAAGCACGTCCCTTCCTATCTTAATATCACGGGCATCCAGCTCATCCTTTAATAAATAATACAGCTTACGTGTGCCTAAACGCGGCATTTTACTGCGGATGCGCATAACCATCTCTCGTACCTGGATAAGGTCTTTTCTTCTTTCCAGGCGATCTGCTTTGTGTTTATAATAGGCTTGTTTGGTGTACCCGAGCAATTCACAAACACCCCGGATACCTAGTCGCGGGGCTTTTGCTTTTTGAACTGTTCGGGCAAATACTTTTTTCGGATATCTGTTTTTAGTATTTCATCAGCTATATCTATAGCCGTATTTAATACTTGTACCTTTTCCTTTTCCCTGGCCAATAGCGCTTCCAGTTCTTTGATCTTTTGCTCCGGTGTTTTTGTGTGTGACACTGTGGGTAGTTCTTTCCAATCTAAGGTACCATGTTTTCTTATCCATTGCAAAATGGTCGAGTTCTCTTGTATACCATATTTCCGGCCAGCCTGATCCTGGTTTAATTCCCCCCTTTCTACTTCACCGATGACCTGTAATTTAAAGGCCATGCTGTAATCCCCCCGTGTACGTTTCTTGCGTGCTTCTTCCTGCTTTTTCATTGTTAAGGTCATTTGGAGTCAACCTATTTCAGGACGGCACACTGCCAATAAAAAGGGCCGGTTCAATCTAACCGGCCCTTTCTTCAATTAGCTTGAAGCGGTTACTCGTATGTATGATCAACGTTCACCACTTTCCATTTACTGCTCACTACTTACAAGAACATGCCGCCGGATGCCTCTATACGCTGGGCATTTATCCAACGTGCATCTTCTGTACATAAAAATGCGATTACACCGCCTATATCATCAGGCTGTCCCGGCCGCCCTAAAGCAGTGATAGACGAGATAAATTCATGCATTTTGGGATGGCTTTCAAA
Organism: Mucilaginibacter litoreus; assembly: GCF_042676805.1. Lineage (NCBI taxonomy): Bacteria > Pseudomonadati > Bacteroidota > Sphingobacteriia > Sphingobacteriales > Sphingobacteriaceae > Mucilaginibacter > Mucilaginibacter litoreus. The sequence goes on from NZ_JBHTHZ010000002.1 coordinate 326,758, forward strand.
GGCTTCCCTGGTAAAATCGGTTTCCACTATGCCCGGAGCAACCAGGTTGGCTGCTATACCACGGCTGCCCAGTTCTTTTGCCAGGTATTTTGTAAATACCTCGATAGCGCCTTTCATAGAGGCGTAAGCAGCATAGCCAGGCGTTGCAAAACGGGTTAGGCCAGTTGAAAGGTTAATGATGCGGCCGCCATCGGCAATTGTATCCAGCAAAGTTTGCGTTAAAAAATAAACGCCTTTGAAGTGAACGTTAAAAAGATTATCAAAATCTTCTTCGGTGGTTTGGGCAAAAGGAGATGCTGCATCAATACCCGCGTTATTAACCAGGAAATCAAAGTTTTTGCGCTCCCATTTTTCCTGCAAAACGTTAGTTAATTGTTGCTTAAAATCGGCAAAGGCGGCAATCTTAGAGGTATCTAACTGCAATGCCGCTGCTGTTTGCCCGGCCAGTTCAATCTGGTTGACAACTTCTTCAGCCTCTTCCTTTTTGCTGCGATAAGTAATTATAACATCAAAACCTTTGGCGGCAATTTTCAAAGCAGCGTTTTTACCAAGGCCCCTGCTTCCGCCTGTTATTAATGCAATTTTGTTTGTGCTCATTGTTGTATGTTTTTAATAATACAAAGTTGGGCATAAACAGTTGCTAAAAAATGGTGACAGTTACAGATAAAATGGTGAGCAGTACAGTTTTTGTCCAGACTTTAATCATCGGCCTCACAAACTTACTCACCCCGACATCGCTGTCGCTCGTCTGCCCTCTCTCCGCTTTGCGGAAAGAGGGAATCAGAAGTCCTTTCCTACGGAGAGGATTTAGGAGAGGCTACTCTGCTTCGCAAAGAGGGGCAGGGGCGTTCAACTCACAAGTAACGCTATAATTTAACTTTCAATTCTTACCCTTTTTGCGAAGCAGAAAGGGTCGACGAGTGACAGCGATGTCTGGGTGAATAAATAGCCGCCAGCGAAAGAAGATTTACTTTTTTAAGTCGTCTCCATTGAAGAGCATTCAGAAAAGTCAGTTAAACCAACTCAAACAACTGCTCTTTATACTGCTTGGGCGTAACGCCCTCAAAACGTCTGAAAAACTTGGTGAAGTTAGAGGCATCAAAAGTCAGCTTAAATGCTACCTCTTTTATAGGCATGTTCTGTTGCAGCATGCCTTTGGCCAGTTCCATGATCTTTGCCTCAAAAAAGTAGCATGGCGATTTACCGGTTACCAGCTTAATAGTATTGGTAAGATGTGTGGGATGTATGTGCAAAATTTCGGCGAAGTCGCGTATTTCAAACATCTCTGTCACGCGCTCATACATTATATCGTCCAGATGCTTATCCACTTCTCTCAGGTAATCGGCCAATATCTCATGCTGGCGGGCAAGTATTTTTTTGGGAATAACGGCAGGCATGTTATTGTCTTTGGTTGATATTTCCAAAGTTAATAATAAATCTGCGCTGAAGTTATTCCTTTAATGATCTTAACTTTTCCCTGATATTAATGTAAATGCCGGCAGGAGAGTTTTTCACTATGTTAAAAAATTGATGGGTTGTGTTAAAGTAACACAACTGCAACATTAACGTTATGATTCCTTTATCTTAATGTGTATTGGGTACTTTTGCATGTAATATTTTATGATGAAAAGATTTTATTTATTGATCATAGGTATATTAACAGTAGGGATAAACGGTTTTTCGCAAACCCCGGTTGATACTGTACAAAAAGTGATAGCCGACCGAGAAAACAGTGTTGCCCAGCAAAATAAGCCTTATGTTATACTTATATCCGCAGATGGTTTCAGATACGATTTTGCGAAGAAATACCATGCCGACAATATTCTGCGACTGGCAGGCAAAGGGGTAAGCGCATCATCAATGATCCCTTCTTATCCTTCGGTTACTTTCCCAAATCATTACGCCATTGTAAGCGGTTTATATCCCTCACACTCGGGTTTGGTAAACAACACTTTTTACGATAGAACCAAAAAAGATAAATACTCCATGAGCGCGAAAGACAAAGTTGCTGATAGCAGCTGGTACGGAGGTGCGCCATTATGGGTACTTGCCGAGCAGCAAAAAATGCTATCAGCCAGCTTTTACTGGGTTGCATCAGAGGCGGCTATACAAGGTGTGCGCCCAACTTATTATTACATTTATAACGACAAAATAGCTATCCATAACCGCATACAAGCGGTGGTAAACTGGCTTAAGCTTCCGGCTGATAAGCGCCCGCATTTAATTACTTTTTATTTTCCGCAGGTAGATCATGCCGCTCATAATTATGGTCCGGAATCACCGGAAACAGAGCATGAGGTGCATTTTATTGACTCTGCCGTTAACGAGCTGAACAAGGCTGTCAAAGCAACCGGATTGAAAAATGTAAATTTTGTTTTTGTATCAGATCACGGCATGACAAGAGTTGATAACCAGCACCCGCTTGGCATACCCGCATCTATCGATACATCAAAATATGTGATATCCGGGGATGGTATTTTAGTTGAGCTTTACGCAAAAAACAAAAGCGATGTTCAGGCTACGTTTGCTGCATTGAAAAAAGAGGCGAAGGATTATGATGTATACCTTAGCACAAACGTCCCGGCGCATTTGCATTATAGCGCCAGTGACGACTGGCATAACCGTATAGGTGATATCCTGCTGATACCACACTACCCTAAAATTTTCAATCTTTGGAACACCAAAAAGAAAATAAACCCGGGCTGGCATGGCTATGACCCGGCGGTAATTAAAGATATGCATGCCAGTTTTTATGCCTGGGGGCCTGCTTTAAAAAAACATTTAAATATTGTACCTTTCAAAAATGTAGAAGTATTTAACCTGGTGTGCGATATCTTAGGCATCAAACACACAGGCAAAACAGACGGTACAGATAAGCTTGCCCGTAAAATACTTACCAGTAAAAAACATAAGCGTAAATGAAACTGATTTTTAAGATTATTATCCTGTTAGCTTTTCCGTCAACCATATTTGCACAGGATGCAGCGCAGATAAAAAAACAGGCGCAGGGCATAGCCGGCGCATTGTTAAAAGGCGATTACCAAACTGTTTTAAATAATACCTATCCCAAAGCAGTAGAAATTGGCGGAGGCAAGGCAAAGATGCTTAAAATGATGACTGAGGGGCTTGATCAGATGAAAGCGCAGGGCTTTTTATTTGAAAAGATAACCATTGGCGAACCGGGCAAGTTTTATAAAGCCGGTACTGAAATACATTGCCTTATACCTGAAACCATTGTGATGAAAACTAATCAAGGCCGTTTTGCCGGCAAAAGTAACTTGCTTGCAGTAAGCAGTAACGGCGGCAAAAGCTGGTCGTTTCTGGACCTGAATAGAGGTTCAATAAATGCTATCGACCAGATATTCCCGAAATTTAATCATAGCCTGGTGATCCCTCAACCCCAGCCGCCGGTAAAACTGTAAAATATGAAAACCACAGGCACAGCTTACTTTCTTGCACGCCTACCAATAGCTTTCAGCATGTTTGGGCACGGCCTGGTACGTATACCAAAGCTGGAGAAATTTAGTGCCGGGATGGTTAAATCTTTCAGCGAAACGTGGTTGCCCGAGGCGTTGGTAAGGCCATTTAGCTACTTACTGCCATTTTTAGAGCTTTTAACCGGTGTTTTACTTATGCTGGGTTTATTTACCCGATTTGCCAATGTATTGGGCGTTGTAATTATCCTATGCCTTATTTTTGGCTCCTGCATGCAGGAGCAATGGAACAGCGTTTTTACACAGATGATTTATGGTATATATTTCGCTTTACTTTATTTATTTGCCGATAACAATAAATTTGCGATAGATAACGTAATAAACAGTAGTAAATATAAACCTGTACTATAGCATGAGGCGGTACGCCCTTTTCATATTTTTCTTTACAACATACCTTTCAGCCAAAGCACAAGACAGCACCTTTGTAAAAAAATTAGCCGACAAACTGGCTAAAGCTACTTTTAGTGGTGATACCAAAACTGTTGTCAATTTAACCTATCCGGAATTGGTAAAATTATCGGGAGGTAAGGAAGCTATGCAGAAACTGATCACAGAACGGACCGAAGCCTTAAAAAGCCGGGGAGTATTAAAGTTTGACGGTTGGGTAAATCAGCCGGGCCCTTTTTACACCGCAGGTAACCAGGTCCATTGCCTTGTGCCCGAAACCGTTGTGATGTTTGTATTCAATGGCCGATACATCAGTCATTCGTACCTGTTGGGGGTAAGTGATGACCAGGGAAAAACCTGGACCTTTTTGGATGTTGGCAATATGCCCGGTAATGTACTTAAGCGATTACTGCCCAATTTTAACCCTAACCTGCAAATACCGCCACCCACCAAACCCACATTTTTTCCGGATAGTGCCCCGCAAATAGGAGGGTGATTGCTAAAACAATTAGCTAAGACCGGCGTTTTTATATAAAAATAAAAACGCTATGACTAATCAGCTAAATAACAACCAGGAAGAAGAAAACACTAACGGTATAAATGGTTCCAATACTGTTAAAGACCCGAATGAATGGACGACAGGTGCGGAACCTATGACGGGTGCGCAGCATTCGTATCTTAAAACCTTGTCTGACGAGGCGGGTGAGGAGTTTGACGAAACTTTATCTAAAGCAGATGCCTCAAAACGTATAGACGAGCTTCAACACAAAACCGGTAGAGGACTACCGGAAAACAATGTAGACTAAACTTCAATTTTAAGGCCGTCGTAAGCCAGTTCTATCCCTTCAGGAAGTTCGGGGTTTACGTCGGTATATTTCCCAAGCCGGTGGCTGATGTGAGTAAAGTAAGTTTTTTCGGCACCAATATCCCTGGCAAAGGCGATGGCTTCATCCAATGTGAAATGAGATATATGCGTTTGTTTTTGCAAAGCATTAATCACCAGTATCCTGCTGCCGCGTATCTTTTCTTTTTCCTGGTTTGATACCGTTTTGGCATCAGTAATGTACGTAAAATCCTTGATCCTGAAACCTTTTACGGGTAGTTTGTAGTGCATTACCTCGATTGGTGTAAAAGTAATGCCGCTTACATCAAATGGCTGCAAATCAATGGTGTGTAAGTTAATTTGAGGAATGCCCGGATAACCGGCATTATCAAAAATATAAGGGAACTCGCGATGAAGGGCGGCTTGCACACGGCTATCGGCATAAATATCAACCGGCCCCTGCTGTTTGTAATTAAAGGCGCGTATATCATCCATTCCGGCCACATGGTCTTTGTGCTCATGCGTAAAAACAATGGCATCCAGGTGCATCACCTTTTCACGCAACATCTGGTATCGAAAGTCGGGGCCTGAATCAATAACAATGGTTTTGCCATTCTCTTCAATCATAATTGAAGTGCGTAAACGCTTATCGTGCTTATCAGCCGAGGTGCAAACTTCGCACTCGCATGCAATTACAGGTACGCCCTGTGATGTTCCGGTTCCTAAAAATGTTATGATCACAGCTGCAGTTGGGTTTGTTTTAATTGGTGTAAAAATGCAGCCTGTTTATCATCAAGCAAGTTATAATCCATTTCGAGCGTTCGGGCAAGCTCTGCAACCGCAGCAATTTTGCTTTCTAAGTTGGCAAATTTATTAACCACAACAACTTTACTGTTTTGCAGCAGGCATGCCCCGGTTTTAAAATTACCTTTTTCATATCTAACCTTATAACCGCTTGTTTTTAACAGCATTTCAAGTTTATCGAGTGTATGGTTAGTGAGCGTAAGCATGTTTTCAAAAATAATAACATTTGATAACAGATGCGGTTTAAATTACTTTTTAAAAATATTTATAAAGTAAAGAGTCTTTTTGCTTTTTAGAAATTTTAATTACTATATTGTGTGAGAATTTATCCCCAGAAAATTTAATTATTGCACCTAATATATGAACCCAAAGTCTGAAAGGTTTCTTTCACTGGATGTATTCCGTGGAATGACCATCTGTTTCATGATCATTGTAAACACACCTGGCAGTGGTGCGCAGCCATTTTCGCCGCTTGAGCATGCCGCCTGGTTTGGATTTACACCTACCGACCTTGTATTTCCATCTTTTTTATTTGCCGTTGGTAACGCCATGAGCTTTACCATGAAAAAGTTTGATTCGTTAAGTACCGGCCAGGTAGTTTACCGCATCCTGAAGCGAGGCTTGATCATTTTTCTGATAGGATATCTGATGTCATGGTTCCCGTTTGCAGATCATACCAAAGATGGGTGGGTGATGCGCCCTTTTAGCGAAACCCGTATTATGGGCGTACTGCAGCGCATCGGCCTCTGTTATATCTTTGGGTCGTTAATTATTTATTTTGTAAGGAACCGCACCTGGGTGTTTATTATCAGTGCGTTATTATTGGTGGGTTATTGGGTGCTATTGCTGATTTATGGCGACCCTGCGGCGCCTTACGGTATGCTTACCAACGCGGGTACTTACCTGGATAAATTCTTGTTTGGAGATGCGCACCTTTACCATGGCGAAGGCGTTGCTTTTGACCCTGAGGGTGTATTGAGTACGTTGCCTGCAATTGTAAATGTAATATGCGGGTATTATGCCGGCAGGTTTATACAGGAAAAAGGTAAAGGCTATGAAACTATTGCCCGCCTTACTTTAATGGGCGCCTTATTTATCTTCCTGGCCTTATTCTGGGGTATGGCATTCCCGATAGGAAAAAAATTATGGTCGAGCCCGTTCACACTGCTCACTGTTGGTTTGGATATGGTGATCATATCAGCGCTGATTTATCTGGTAGAGGTGCGCCACTGGAATAAAGCAAACTGGACGTCCTTTTTTACTACTGTTGGTAAAAATCCGCTGGCTATTTACATCCTGTCAGAGGTTCTTGTAATTATCTTCTGGATGATCCGGATAGGCGACCAGAATTTCATGGGATGGATAAATTCTGTATTCTTCCAAAAGATAGCTCCCGGGGCAATAGGTTCGCTGCTTTTTGCCATCAGCTATATGTTGTTATGCTGGTGCGTTGGAAAAATATTGGATAAAAATAAGGTTTATATAAGGGTGTAGCGATTTAGTATCCCCAATTTATTGCGGGTTTTCTTAGGCAATGAGAAGCTTTGCAGGTGAGTTACTGAAACAAATTCAGCATGACAAACATTTAAACTAATCCACTATTACTTTGTTAACCATTTAATAAACTCGTTAACCATGAGAACTATAACCGTACCCGGCGATCCTGAAACACTTACCGCCATCATGATTCCAAGAACTGAAGAAGAATTTCACGACCATGAAATTGTGCGCATCAATTCTTCAGACAGTAACAAGTCAGTAGAAAAAGCCATTTTCCGTGTGGTAGACGGTGGCGAAGATAAATGGGAACTTCAGTTTGAATAACCTTAGGGCTTACTTCTGTTCCTTTGTAAATTCATATTGAGCGCCTCCTTGCTTAAGCGTAAAACTGCTTGTTGCAGGATGGAACTCCATAACAATACCTGCCGCGTCAAATTTAAACACGTCGGGTTGGCCTGCTGCATCTAACGGAAAAGACGACTGCCCGGTAGCCTGTGCAAAAAGAGCAGCGCCATCTGTAGTAATTGTGATCTTTAACGGAATTGTAGTGCTGCTGTACACTCCAACATATTTATCAGCGCCCTTTACCTCGGCAAAGGTTGGTATGCTGTAAGGTGTTTTAAAATAAATGCTTAGTACACCAACCAGTACCTGTTCGGGTGTGTAACTTCCGCCGTTAGCGATGTAGGCTACCGCAAGTTTTTGATCAGGGAAGTAACTTACCAACGATCGGAACATGTCTATTGCTCCTCCGTGCCCATAGCCTGTTTTATCATTAAATGGTGTTTTAAACATGGCCATTCCAAACCTGTCGCTAAGCGTTTCCATTTGGGCCAGGCTTGCAGGTTTTACAAGTGTGCCGTTAAAAATTGCCTCAATAAATTTGTCGAGATCAGCCGGGGTGGATACCATGCCGCCAGCACCGCCCGGGATACTCATATCGGTATCAACAAACTTTTTCCATTTACCTTCATAAGTGTAAGATAAGGCCTCGTTATTACCTGTGTTGATGTTTTTACCATAATAGGTGTCTTTCAAACCGGCTTTATCAATAACCATTGATTTTACTGCTGTTGCATAAGGCTTATTGGTTAATTTTTCAACAATATAACCTAATAATACAAAGTTGGTATTGCTATATTCGCCTTTGGCGCCGGGCTCAAAATCGGGTTTCATGGCCGCTATCCTCGTCAACATCTGGTCGTGGGTTTGCGGTTTTACCATATATTCCAGATAAGCGGGGTCATTTGTAAAATTATGCAGACCGCTATGATGGTTCAGCATCATACCAACAGTTATCTTACCGGCATTTGGTATTTGCGGGTAATATTTATCAAGCGTGGTTTGTAAGGTCAGCTTTCCCTGTTCAATTAACTGAAATATCATCACGCCGGTAAACATCTTACTTATTGACCCTATCCGATACCTGGTTTTTGCCGTTGAGGGTATGGTTGACGGGCTGTCGATAGCAGCATAACCTATGCTTTTTTGATAAATGATGTGGCCATTTTGCGAAATAGCAAGGCTGCCCATGCTTTTGTTGTTAGCGGCCAGCACATCCATAAGGCTGTCTAATTTTGCGGTATTAACGGTTTGGGCATGTATAGGTTGGTAGATACCACCAAATAATAAAGTAAGGGCGATAAGGCTTTTTTTCATCGGAACATATTTTTGTAATAGATGATAAAAAACATTATTTGTTACTTATCAGCTCAGAATTTCTGCAATTTCTTCAAAGCCTTTTTCACGGGCAAGGTCGGCAGGTAATTTACCGCCTTCCATTCGTATGTCTACTTGCGCGCCATTCTCCAGAAGGATTATCAGTAAGTCGAGGTTGCCGTTTTGGGCCGCAGAGTGCAATGGAGTTACCCCGGATACTTGCCTCACGTTTACATTAGCTCCATTTTCTATCAGCATGCGTGCGGTACTGGTAAAGTTGCCTGCCGCAGCAGAATGTAGCGGGTAAACCATATACCCGTTGTCCGATGGTTTATTGACATCAGCACCCTTTAATATCAGATAACGTGCAATATCAAAATGCCCGAAGTAGCTGGCCAGTCCCAATGCTGTAAATCCATCCTCGGTATAATAATCTATACGTTCCGGATGCAGGTTCACCTGGTATGCAACAGCATCAAATTTACCTGCCGCAGCGGCCTCAAACAGGTCGGGCTCGTCTACATAATTTAACAAGGCAGCTGTAACTTCGGGCTTTTTATAATAGCAGGAAAGCATTAAAGGCGATACATTCAGGCTGGTTTTAGCAGTTGCCAGCGAGGGATTGGCATACAACAAGGCCTTAAGCTGTTGTACATCAGCATTAGCAATGTATTCTTCCAGGTTATCAAGGCTCATTTAATCTCAATATTATTAAAAAATATCTGTTTTATCTAATAACTTTATATTTGCAATCAAACGCCCAGGAGTAAGGATGCCGATCAAAGGAAACCAGTTCAGATCAAATAATTTTAAGGAAGAAAATAAACCCCGTACACCAGGGTCAAAGCCCGAACGTACCAGGGCGGCCAAACCTATAGTAGAACGCCTGCCTTTGTTTGATCTGCGCGATGGACGCGCTATAAAGATAATCGGCCTGTTTTTCCTGGTGCTTTCTGTATTTTTCCTGATAGCCTTTACGTCCTATTTGTTTACCTGGCAGCAGGATCAAAGCTATGTTTCTAAAGCCAACGGCGGCTGGGGCAACCTGTTTAAAACCACAAAAGAACTTATAGAAAATGGCGTTGCCAACCCTATGGTGGATAACTGGCTGGGCAAATTCGGCGCGTTGCTGTCAAATCAGTTCATATTTGAGTGGTTTGGTGTAGCTTCGTTCCTGTTTGTATTTATCTTTTTTATTGTAGGTTACCGTTTGCTGTTTAAAATAAAGCTGTTTTCTGTTGGCAAAATGCTGGCTTATACTTTTTTCAGCATTATTTTTCTATCAGTAGCTATTGGCTTTTTACATGCTTTTATTATTGATTATCCGCACTTTTTGGAAGGCAACTTTGGCTTTTGGACAAACCGTTTGCTGGCAGCGCAGATAGGGCAATCGGGCACAGGCTTTTTGTTGATATTTTTAGCGCTTACAGTGCTTATAATAGCTTATAACATTGATTTTAAATTACCCGAGCGTAAGCAGAAAATCAAGCCTGTGGCCGTAGATGAGGTATCTCCGGAACCGGTAGAACTGGAAGATGAAGAAATTTCACTGCCGGTTGAGTGGCCGCGCAATGGTAACAAGGTGAAAGATATGCTTGCAGCCAGCGCCGCGGGCGAAGCCATTGCCGAGCCGGTAAGGCAACAGCAGGTAGTGCCTGTAGCTGCAAATGTGCTGCACGAGCCTGTAGTGCTTAAACCCGAACCTGTTGCTATACATGAACCTGAAGAGGAAACTGAAATTCCGTTAACTATAGATGTTGAACGCCCTACGCCGGTAATGAATATAGAAAAAGCCGACGAGGTTAAAGCCAACAGCCTGGTTGAACAGTTTGGCATTTACGATCATAAGCTTGACCTTGCATCATACCAACTGCCACCTTTAGACCTGCTGGAAAATCATGGCAGCGCTAAAATATCTGTAAACGCCGAGGAGCTTGAGGCCAATAAAAACAAAATTGTTGAAACCCTCAACCATTATAACATCGAGATCGACAAGATAAAAGCGACCATAGGCCCCACGGTTACGCTGTATGAGATTATCCCTGCACCGGGTGTACGTATTTCTAAGATCAAGAACCTTGAAGATGATATTGCGCTGAGCCTTGCAGCATTGGGTATACGTATCATTGCGCCTATGCCTGGTAAGGGTACCATAGGTATTGAGGTGCCTAACCAAAACCCCGAGATGGTTTCAATGCGCTCGGTACTGGCAACAGAGAAGTTCCAGAACACTACCATGGACCTGCCTATTGCATTGGGCAAAACCATATCCAACGAGGTATTTATTGCCGACCTGGCCAAAATGCCCCACTTGCTGGTTGCCGGTGCTACCGGTCAGGGTAAATCTGTTGGTATCAACGCTATTCTTGCATCGCTGCTTTACAAACGCCATCCGGCCGAGCTGAAGTTTGTACTTGTTGATCCTAAAAAAGTGGAGCTTACCCTGTTCCGCAAAATTGAAAGGCACTTCCTGGCCAAGCTGCCTGACGAGGAGGATGCCATTATCACCGATACCAAAAAGGTGGTTAATACCCTTAACTCGCTTTGCATCGAGATGGATCAGCGGTATGACCTGCTTAAGGATGCACAGGTGCGTAACCTTAAGGAGTATAATGGTAAGTTTGTAAACCGTAAAATAAGCAACCCCGAAAAACACCGCTACCTGCCCTTTATAGTGCTGGTAATAGATGAGTTTGCCGATTTGATGATGACGGCCGGTAAAGAGGTTGAGCAGCCTATTGCCCGTTTGGCACAGCTGGCCCGCGCGGTGGGTATACACCTGGTTATTGCAACGCAAAGGCCTTCGGTAAATGTTATTACGGGTACAATTAAGGCTAACTTCCCGGCGAGGCTTGCTTTCAGGGTATTATCAAAAATCGACTCGCGCACTATTCTGGATGCCGGCGGGGCAGATCAGCTAATTGGCCGCGGGGATATGCTGTTGTCGACAGGCAGCGATTTAATACGCTTGCAGTGCGCTTTTGTTGATACCCCCGAGGTAGAAAAAATATCCGACTTTATAGGTAATCAACGTGGATATCCTACCGCTATGTTGCTGCCTGAATATGTTGGTGAGGGCGAGGCAGGAAGCAGCCCTAAAGAATATGACCCTGACGACCGCGACCCGATGTTTGAGGACGCCGCGCGACTTATTGTATTGCATCAGCAGGGTTCTACATCGTTGATACAGCGTAAAATGAAACTGGGTTACAACCGTGCCGGGCGCATTATCGATCAGTTGGAAGCCGCAGGTATAGTAGGTCCGTTTGAGGGTAGTAAAGCCCGTGATGTGTTGTTCCCTGATGAGTACAGCCTGGAGCGCCATTTAGAAGAGTTGCAAAAACCACGCGATTAAACCAATTTATCTGCCATCACTCTAAACCATTACAGGCGCTGATGGTTATTGCCTGTGAGTTTTAGAAATGACATCCATGAAAAAAATATTTTTATACCTGATATTATCGATAACCTCGACATCTGCTGCCCTTGCCCAGAAAGATGCCGAGGCAAAAATCATACTTAATAAGTTAAGTAAACAATATCGCAGCTATAACTCTGTTAAAACAGATTTTAGCCTCGCCATTGATAATCAGCAGGCAGGGGTCAAACAAACGCAGAACGGTACGCTATTATCTGCTACAAAAACTAATAAATATAAAGTAACCCTTTATGCACCTGCAAGTTTAAAAGCCATTACCCAGGAGATCATAAGTGATGGAAAAAACCAATGGACCTACCTTAAAGAGGCGAATGAAGTACAGCTAAATAAGGCCGACAACAGCGAGGACGGGTTTAACCCGGCTAAACTATTTACCATTTACGAAAAAGGATACAAATATATTTACACTGGCTTACAAAAGATTGGCGCCAAAAGCTATCAAGTGGTTGACCTTTCATCTACTGATGAGAAAACCGATTATTTTAAAGTAAGGTTGCTGATTGATAAAGCTAAAAACCAATTGTATAGCGCTAAGATTTTTGATAAAAATGGCAGTACTTACACCTATACACTGCGTACATTCACACCAAATGTGAAGGTAACCGAGAGTGCTTTTGTTTATGATAAAAAAGCGCACCCGGGTGCAGAATTGGTGGATTTGAGATAAGCACGACGATTATTAAGAGTAAAGCACCTGGCATACTTCACAGTAAAAGCTTGCACGGTGGGAGCGACCCGTATCGCGCCGGATAAAAGGGACGTGATTTCGCGGGCATTCTTTTTTATGATATGCCTGCCAGTTACGTTTTAATGTGCCTTTCTTTTTCTGCTCCAAAAACTCAAAGCTGTACTTTATGGTTTCCACTATCATTTCTTTGAGCTTTTTTGGAGGAATGGCTGCAATCAGGCTTTCGGGATGAATCCGCGTGCGAAATAACGTCTCGTTTTTGATGATGTTACCCACGCCAGAAAATATCTGCTGATCCATCAGCGCATCGCAGGCCAGTAGTTTCGGTTCAGCTTTCATTTTTTTAATAGCCTTTTTGGTGTTCCAGCTATCACTCATTATATCGGCTTCCCAATCATACACCTCGTTAAGCGGTTGTTCAATCAACTGCAACAGGCACGCGTAAAAATTTAATTCCTCATTGTTAAATTGCAGGTGCAGCCGCGGCGGCTTGGCTGTATGCTCGTTAATGCGATAAGTGCCAAACATCATCATGTGTATACGCACCGTAAATCCCGGAAAACATATCAGAAAGTGCTTGCCCCAGCTTTTAAAGTCGGTAATTGGTTGGTTCATTAGTATAGATACATCAAGCGAACCATTATTGCAACTGGCGGCTGTTACGGTTTTGCCTTTAAATTGCTGTACCTTTTCTTTCAGAATAACGATGCTTGGGCCTTCGGGCATAAAATTGATTTATGCTGCGAATGCAAAGATTGAGCCGAAGTACGCCGGCCGTTTGTATTAATAGGCTTCCCATGTTATTGCGAACGATAGTAAAGCTATTGACAGGAGTTGCAGGGGCGTTTAAATAGCCGGCGCCTTAATGTCCTTTCTTCCTTTTCAATAATCCGCCTGTAGTATCGTCAACGCTGGTTTGTACGATAAATGCGGCTGGATCTATTTTTAAAATCTCACGTTTTAACAGCGGTACCTCTAAACGGGTAGCAACAGTAAAGATGATCTCTCGTGGTGAGTTGATATGCCCGTCCTTACCATAACCGCTTTTTCCCTGGTAAACAGTAACGCCCCGGCCAAGGCTCTGGGTGATGGCCACACGTATTTCCTCGCCTTTTGCAGATACTACAGTTATGCCGGTATATTGCTCCAAACCATTGAGTATAAAGTCGATCATTTTTGAAGCCGACAAATAGGTAAGTATGGAATACAAGCCAGGCTCAACCCCTAATTGAAACACGGCGGCAGTAAAAATAACTACGTTTAAAATAAGTATGACGTCGCTTACGCGTACTATTTGGGCTTTTTTGCTTACAAGCAAGGCGGCAATTTCAGTACCATCTAAAACAGCGCCACCACGTATAGACATACCAATACCAGCACCAATAAACACACCGCCGAATATGGCTGTAAGCAATTTATCATGTGTTACATCCGGAAAATGTACAAAGGCAAGGCAAAGCGACAGCCCGGCTATTGATACCGCGCTTTTTAAAGCGAAAGTAAAACCCAGTTTACGGTACCCTAAGAATAAAAACGGAATGTTGATGACAAATATGAGCACCGATAAAGGTATGTGCGAAAGATCGGCAACCAACATGGAAACACCAGTTACACCACCGTCAATAAAATGGCTGGAAAGCAGGAAGCCCTTTAAGCCGAAACCTGCAGCCAGAATGCCAAATACAATTAAAGTAGTATCAACCAGTACGTTTTTTATTTTCATAGTAGAAATTAAGTAAACAGAGTGGCTTAAAATACTAATTTTTCGTCAAAAAAATGGCTTACCAGCCCCCTTGCAGGCCTTCCCGGAGGGCCGCCTGGTAGTTTTGAAGGTTAAAAGAGTAAAGGTAAGGTGCCTTATGGGCGCCGCCTTTGCGGGTTTGCTCAAGCTTGTTAAGAATACCAAAACCCAATATGCGCCGCTGAAAGTTCCGGCGATCCAGCTTCTTGTCCAGGATGGTTTCGTAAAGCTTTTGCAGCTCGGGCATGGTAAACTCCCGGGGCATTAAATTGTAACCAATTGGCTGATAATTTAATTGTAAACGAAGGGTATCAAGTGCAGTACGAAAGATATGTTCGTGGTCCAATTGAAATTCGGGCAGATCGTTCAGATCGCGCCAAGTACATATTTCTGAAAATGCATCTGGTGTTGGAGTTACGTTCATAAAATCAACCAGTGCATAATAACCGATGGATATAAAGCGCTGAGCAAAAAAATTGTGCTCTTTTGGCAGCATGTCCTTATAAGTTTCTTTATGAAATTTAGTGCGGTCGGGGTCGCCGAAAACATGAAACTGCCTTAAAAATATTTTATCGATGCCTGTTCGCTCTTTTAAAATGCGGTTCGCGGCATCATCAATAGGTTCTTCATTACGTACAAAGCCACCTGGCAGGTACCAGGCTTTTTCGTTATTACTTTTAAGCATCAGCACCTTCATCTGGCCTTCATGAAAACCAAATACCACGCAATCAATAGATACATGGTTAAGATAGATTTCACTTGCCTGTGTCCAATGTTTTTCCAGTTCTTCTTTTGTTAACATTACACTTTTCTGTAAAAAAACACTTTGAATGTTTGATTTTAATATTTACAATTGTGTACCAATTACACTTAACTACAGTGTATTGATAAAACCAATTATACTAAAAGTTTCAGAGTTATTAATAAAGCAGAGTTAACATAGTAATAATATGCCCTGCAATTATAAACGTGTTTCCATGAAAAAACCTTTAGCTTTTAAAAGCGCTGTTCTTTTTAGCGCTATCATTATATTTTGCCACCCGCTGAAGAAGGCTATGGCCCAAAAGCATTCAGAAGAAGCAAAAATGAATGCTTTTATAGGCGGTTTAATGAAAAAAATGACGATCGATGAAAAGATTGGTCAGCTTAATTTAGTAACCGGTGGCATGGCTATTACAGGTTCGGTAACTAATAATGGGATAGGTGAAGGTGTAAAAAAAGGATCAATAGGCGGTATCTTTGGTTTATACGGAACTGCCGATGTTCGCAAAATGCAGGAAGCGGCAGTTAATGGTTCGCGCTTACACATACCTTTAATATTTGGGTTGGATGTGATACATGGCCACCGTACTATTTTTCCGATTCCGCTGGGTATGTCTGCTACCTGGGATCTGGGGGTCATCGAGCAGTCGGCCCACATTGCTGCCAAAGAAGCAACGGCCGAAGGATTAAACTGGGTATTTTCTCCAATGGTTGATATTGCCCGCGATGCCCGTTGGGGCCGTATATCCGAGGGAAGCGGTGAAGACCCGTATCTTGGTGGTAAAATTGCGGCGGCCATGGTTAAAGGTTACCAGGGCAGCAGCCTGAAAAACGCCGACGCGGTTATGGCCTGTGTGAAACACTTTGCCCTTTACGGTGGCGCTGAAGCCGGCCGTGAATATAATACGGTTGACATGAGCCGCCTGGCAATGTACAATTACTACTTACCACCTTATAAAGCCGCCGTTGATGCGGGTGTTGGCAGCATCATGAGCTCATTTAATGTAGTGGATGGCGTTCCGTCAACAGTCAACAAATGGCTGCTTACCGATTTGTTACGCAGCCAATGGGGCTTTAAGGGCTTTGTAGTATCTGATTATACTTCGCTTAATGAAGTAACCAACCACGGGCTGGGCGATCTGCAAACAGTATCGGCCTTAGCCATTAAAGCCGGCCTTGATATGGATATGGTAGGAGAGGGATATTTAAAAACATTAAAAAAATCTTTACAGGAAAAAAAGATCACTATAGCAGATATAGACCGCGCCTGCCGGCTTGTGCTGGAAGCAAAATATAAGTTAGGCCTGTTTGAGAATCCGTATAAATCACTTGACCCAAAACGCGAGCAGACTGAGATAATGACACAAGCCAACCGCCAGGCTGCACGCACTACTGCCGAACATTCATTTGTTTTGCTGAAAAATGAAAACCAGATATTGCCACTTAAAAAAACCGGCAGTTCTATTGCCCTTGTTGGCCCGCTTGCTGATAATAAAAGAGATATGCTTGGCACCTGGGTTATTGGTGGCGAGTGGGAAAAATCGGTAAGTGTAATGGAAGGTATTAAGCATTTGGTAGGCGAAAATGTTACGATAAACTATGCTAAGGGCAGTAACATTACAGATGATACCACGTTTATGAAACGCTTAAACTTTGGCCCCGGCATGGTATCGCTTGATAAGCAATCGCCTGATGAGATGATCGAGGACGCGGTTAAAGCGGCAAAAAAGTCAGACGTTATAGTAGCTGTTGTGGGCGAGTCGCAAAGTATGAGCGGGGAGTCATCAAGCCGTTCAGACATTGGCATACCACAAAGCCAGCAAAGAATGCTTAAAGAGCTTGCCAAGTTAGGCAAACCACTTGTTATTGTATTATTTAACGGCCGGCCGCTTACGCTTACCTGGGAGGATGAGCACGCCGCAGCTATATTAGATGTATGGGCGCCGGGCACCGAGGCGGGTAATGCAATTGCCAATGTGTTGTTTGGTAATTACAACCCATCTGGCAAACTAACTGCTACCTTCCCGCGAAGCGTTGGGCAAATACCGGTTTATTACAATCACCTGAATACAGGCCGCCCGTATACATCCGGTCCAACAAAATTTAAATCAGATTATCTCGATATCAGTAACGATCCGCTTTATCCGTTTGGTTATGGTTTAAGCTATAGCAAATTTACTTACAGTGATGTGCAATTAAGTAAATCGCAATTAAAAGGCAGTGAAATGCTCACAGCATCCGTAACAGTTACTAACAACGGCCCCTATGCAGGCGAACAAGTTGTACAATTATATATATCAGATCCGGTTGCCAGTATAAGCCGCCCGGTTAAAGAGCTTAAAGGTTTTCAAAAAGTTAATTTGCAAACAGGGGAGAAGAAAACTATAACGTTCAGTATTACACCGCAACAGCTTAAATTTTATAACAGCCAGCTTAAATACGACTGGGAACCAGGCGATTTCTATATCCATATAGGTTTCAATTCTGCCGATATAAAGACAGCGAAGGTATCCTGGGCTAAATAACACCTTGATATTATTTATACAAAAGTTAACTAAAACCTCTATATTTTTTATTTTGAGTGGTTTTATCTTATACAAGCAATGAATAATAGGATTGTATAGTGTATCAGTACAAAGTTGCACAAGTGATAAGCAACACCAAAAGTTAGCCTTGTAAAGATTTACTAATTCAATTATACTTTTTAAAAAAGCTACAAAAGTTTTTTAAAATTTAACATTAACTTTAAGTATTATGAGATTTTTGAACGCTATCTTCTTGAATAGATATCCTGATATGGTAAAAAACGGGAATATGTAATTGCTATTTTAATATTAAAAACATTGAACAGTTGATAATACTATAATATTAATTTGTTTAATAGTAATAATTATTTAAAATAAGGTATTTAAAAATAAATAAATTATAAATCATAGATACTTGCTTGTGTAATAATTACACCTTATTTATATTAGAGGATTACCATTATAGCCAATTTCTTTTTAAAGAAAGATAACATTAAAATTATACCGGTGCTGCAAAAGGCCGTACCATGTTTATGAATTAATTAATTTGAATGAACAGGATAGTGTAACTATATGAGTAAACTTTTACGATTTTTTCTTTTTGATCTCACCCTAAAAAAGCAGACGCTTTTTCCTCAAAGAAAGAATTCTTTAAGTATTCTCCTGGTTACTATTGCGCAAAAGCAAACGTCCGTACCAATCAGCATACCAAGATCTTAAATCAAATATATTAATCAACTAAATCTCAATCTCATGTTTAAAAGTTTACTCCTCAAAGGAAGAGCGCTATGCCTGCTATTATGCTGCATGGTATCTTCATTGGTAGTTACAGCTCAAACAAAACACACAGGAAAGGTTACAGGCAGCGATGACAAGTTGCCCGTAGTTGGGGCCTCTGTAGTTATTAAGGGCACTACCATTGGTACACAAACAGACGTTAACGGTAACTTCAGCATTAATGCAAAGCCCGGCGATGTTCTTGTTGTTACTTATCTTGGTTACAACGCAAGGGAAATTACAGTGGGGCAAAGCGACAACATCAATGTTGTTTTGCAGTCGGGCACCAATGCACTTACCGAAGTTGTGGTAACCGGTTACACCGCACAGCGTAAAAAAGATATCTCCGGCTCGGTTGCCACTGTAGATGTTAGCGCAGCAAAATCGGTACCTACTGTAAGTACCGAAAATTTGTTACAAGGCCAGGCAGCCGGTGTTAACGTAATTACACAAGGTGCTCCTGGTGCTGGTGCACAGGTTTTCATCCGTGGTACCAGTAACTTTGGTAACTCGCAACCATTGTATGTGGTTGATGGTTTGCAAACCGGAAGCATTTCTAACATCAACCCTAATGATATCGAATCCATCTCTGTATTGAAAGATGCCGGCGCGGCCGCTATCTATGGTATTAGCGGTGGTAATGGTGTTGTTGTGGTAACTACTAAAAAAGGTCGTCAGGGAAAAACAACTATTTCTTATGATGCATTTTATGGCACAACCCGCCCACTTAGCGGCAATGTGTTCAATACCTTAAATGCCGATGAGTATGAGCAATTGCTTAATCAGGTAGACCCTGGTAATGCTCTGTTAATTAATGGCAAAATTGCTGATTACGGTTATCAATCTGGTAGTGGTACAGCAGCAGGTTCTAACAAAGGTGTATTTAACCAGGCCAATGCAAATTCATTCCTGCCAAATTACCATTTGGATAATGATCCAAACCTGGATTACCTGATCCAAAAATTTGTTAAAGGTGCAGGTACAGATTGGTATCATGAAGTATTTAAAGGAGCGCCAATACAGCAGCACTCTTTAAGTGCAAGTGGTGCCAGCGAAAAAAACACCTACTTTATGTCGTTAGGTTATACCAACCAGCAGGGTACGCTGATCAATACTTATTTTAAACGCTACCAGGCGCGTGTAAACACCGTATTCAGTGTTAAAAACCATGTGCGTGTGGGCGAAAATATCAGCTTTTTTTACATCCAATCGCCTAACGGTGGCGGTGGTTTAGCAAACGGTGGTAACCAAAACGAGGGTAACCCAATTTCCGAAACTTACCGTACACTTCCAATTATCCCGGTTAGGGATATTGCAGGTAACTTAGGAGGTACTTATGCCGGCCCGGCTGCGTTGGGTAACGCGCTTAATGCGGTTGGTTTGCAAGAGCGCCAGGTTACCAATAAAACAAATCAGTGGGGTATGCAGGGTACTGCTTTTGCCGAAGCTGATTTCTTGCAACATTTTACTGCACGTTCAGCGTTCAGTGCCGATGTTGCCAACAGGTATTATTATAACATAGGCTACCGCCAATATGATAGCGGTGAAGCCCATGGCGGTAATAACAGCTACAACGAAGGTTCATTATATGAAACCAATTACAACTGGAGTAATACATTGAATTACAAACAGGTGTTTGGTAAACACAGCCTTAATGTTTTGGGTGGTTTCGAAGCCAGAAGCTATAGCCACCGCGAAATTAACGCATCAACTAAAAACCTTTTCTCTCTTGATCCTTTCTTTGCAAGTATCACTCAGGGTCAGGCAAGTACAACAACTGCAAACAGCGGTTTCTTCGATCTAAACAATCCAACCAACTATCCAAACAAAGTAATGTCTTTCTTTGGCCGTTTAGATTATGTATATGCTGACAAATATATTTTAGGTGCAACTATCCGCCGCGACGGTAGCTCAAGATTTTATAAAGGCCAGCAATGGGGTACTTTCCCATCAGTATCACTGGCATGGCGCGCTTCACAGGAAGAATTCCTGAAAGGTGTTAACTGGTTAAATGATTTAAAAATTCGTGGTAGCTACGGTGTATCAGGTTTCAATGGCAACGTTAGGAGAAACAGCGCTTACTCCGCTTACGGAACCAGCCCTGGCGGCGCTTCTTATCCTATTGATGGCTCTATCAATTCAATCATAGCCGGTTACTTTAATAATTCAACAGGTAACCTCGCCACCACATGGGAGAAGGATAAAGTATTTAACGTAGGGTTTGATGCTTCTATATTTAACCACTTTGATATTACTGCTGAATACTACAAAAAAACAGTTGATGGTTTATTAGTGCAGGTGCCTTTATTGGCTACTGTAGGTGGTTCTCCGTCAACTCCGCCAACCATTAATGTGGGTTCGGTAGAGAATAAGGGTTTTGATATCGCAGCTACCTATCATGGCAAATCTGGCGAGTTTACTTACAACATTGGTGCTAACATCACTACTGTTAAAAATACTATCACAAACCTGGGCTCAAGCTTTTTCACCACTGGTGTGCGTAACGGTAGTGTAGTTAAAAATGATGTAGGCACAAGTATTGGCCAGTTTTATGGTTACAAAGTGATAGGCTACTGGAATTCTCAGGCTGAAATAGATGCACTGAATGCACAGCAAACTCCTGATGTATTTGGGTCACGCCCTGATTATCAAACTGCAGCAGCACCAGGCCGCTTCCGTTATGCGGATATCAATGGCGATGGACGCATCACTGATGCTGACCGTACGTTTATTGGTAACCCTAACCCAGATTTTACTTATGGCATAAACTTGAATGCTGCTTACAAAGGGTTTGACTTTACCGCTGTGTTATATGGTTCTCAAGGCAACGATGTTTACAATTCAGTTAAATACTGGACAAACTTTTACGGTTCGCAAACCGGTAATAAAAGCCGAGACCTGTTATACAATGCATGGAGCCCAACAAAATCAGCTTCAGAAAACGCCAACGCAAAAACCCCGATCGCTGAGAACGCAAACAACTTTAGTACTACAGATGCCATCAACTCTTATTATGTAGAAAATGGCTCGTTCCTGAAACTGCGCTCTTTACAGGTGGGTTACACTTTTGGTGCTAATGCTTTAAAAGCAGTAGGTGTTGATAAACTGCACATTTATGTACAGGGTACAAACTTATTTACTGCTACCAAGTATTCAGGACCAGATCCGGAGTTGCAATCAATTGACCAGAATAGCCCTGGTATAGATTTAGGTAACTACCCGAATAACGAGCGCAGGTTTATATTCGGTGTTAACCTTACATTCTAATTATACCTAACTGTATATAAAGATTAATAGTTATGAAAAATCTTAAATTAAAATTTATTTTACCAGCAACAGTAGTACTGTTTGCCTCAACATATTCGTGTAAGAAATTCCTGGATCAGCCGCCTGTTGGCGCTTTAACGCCAGAAGTAGTTGCAACCCGCACCGGTGTTGATGGGATATTAATTGGAGCATACTCTGTTGTAGATGGTGTGTACGATGGACAAAAAGGAGACCCTTGGCTTACCGGTACCGACAACTGGATATATGGTAGCGTGGTAGGCGGTGATGCATTTAAAGGCTCTAACCCCGGCGACCAGCCGGCTGCTGCCAACCTTGAAGCTTTTAACGCAACCGGTAGTAATGATTACCTGGATGCTAAATGGCGTGTTTGCTATGCAGGGGTACAACGGGCAAATGATGTTTTGCGCGTATTGCCAACCGTTAAAGATGGTTCAATCAGCGAAGAACAAAATGCCCAATTTATAGCCGAAGCTCGTTTTTTACGTGGTTTTTTCCACTTGGAAGCTGCTAAATTGTGGAAGAATGTACCTTACGTGGATGAAAGCGTAACGTATCTGAATAATAACTTTGATATACCAAACGATGGCCCGATATGGGATAAAATAGAAGCTGACTTTAAAGCAGCAGCCGACGTTTTACCTGAAACACAACCTCAAATTGGCCGTGCCAATAAATGGGCTGCTAAGGCTTTCCTTGCAAAAACTATGATGTTTGAGCATAAGTATGGCGATGCCCTTGATTTGTTGAATGATATCATGGCTAATGGTAAAACAAGTTCTGGTGCTGCTTACGCCCTTGAACCTTATTCAGATAACTTCAATCCGTTGAAAAAGAATGGTCCTGAGGGCGTTTTTGTGGTTCAAACGTCAGTAAAAGATGGTGCTAACGGGTTAAATGGCAATGCCGGTAACGTACTTAACTTTCCTTCAGCGGGCCCTGCAAGCTGCTGCGGTTTCTTCCAGCCTACATTTGACTTTGTTAACTCTTTTAAAGTTGATGCCAATGGTTTGCCTTTAATAGATACCTATCAGAACGGCTACATTAAAAACGACCAGGGTGTTAAAGCAGAAGAAATATATATGCCTGGCGATGAATTGCTTGATGCAAGGTTAGACTGGTCTGTTGGCCGTCGCGGTATTCCATATTTAGACTGGGGTATTTGCCCGGGTGCTGCATGGGCCCGCGATCAGCCTAATGGCGGCCCTTACCTGCCAATTAAAAACGTTTACTATAAAGCTGCGCAGTCTACTACGTCAGATTCTTATGGAGGCTGGGCTGCTAATCAGTCAACAGCTAACAGCTACAACGCTATCCGGTATGCAGATGTAATACTGTGGGCTGCAGAATGTGAGGTTGAGACGGGTTCACTGGCTAATGCTGAAACGCTTGTAAATAAAGTACGTAGCCGTGCTGCTGACCAAAGTGGTTGGGTTAAAGGTAAACTAACTGGTTATGGTAAAAACGACAAAGGAGAACTTGATGCTACCAAACCAGTTGTTGATAATTCCAAGTTTGCAGCTAATTACAAAGTTGGATTGTACAATGGCCAGTTTACCACTAACGGTAAAGCATGGGCACGCCGTGCAGTATATTTTGAGCGAAAAATTGAATTAGGTATGGAAGGTCATCGTTTCTTCGACCTATCACGTTGGGATGGTATAAACGGAGGCCCTGCGCCAACCGGTTTCATGGGTGATGAGATTGAAAAATTCCTGAAAAATACGCGTGATTTTGGTGATAAGTTCACATCAGCGGTAATGAAGGTTGCGCGTTTTACTAAAAACAAAAACGAATGGTATCCAATACCTCAACCACAGATAGATATGTCTAAAGGACAACTAAAACAACTTGATGGTTATAAATAATAGCCTGCGCTATTACAAAAAGAGGGGGAGAACTATTCTTCTCCTCTTTTTTTATTTAAATTTTTGTTATACTCGTTTATATGAAACCCCTGAGTTATCTGTTGATTATTGCTTGCTGCTGTTGTATATTTTCCTGTAAAAAGGATACGCTTTTCGAGCGGATATCTTCCTCACATTCGGGCGTTACATTCAACAATCTGATCGTAGAAAACGACACCATTAACCCGCTTGATAAACTAAATATTTATAATGGCGGTGGTGTAGGAATAGGCGATTTTAATAACGATGGGTTACAGGATATTTATTTTATAGGTAATGCGGTATCTAACAAACTTTACCTTAACAAAGGCGATTTTAAATTTGATGATGTTACCCAAAAAGCCGGCGTTGGGGGTAAGGGCGGCTGGGGCAGGGGTGTAGCCGTTGTAGATATCAATAACGATGGCTTAAAGGATATATACGTATGTAACACATTGTTAAATGATGCGACAAAAAGGTTAAACCTGCTTTATATTAACCAGGGGATGGATAAAGATGGGGTGCCCCATTTTAAAGAATCTGCCAAAGCTTATGGGCTTGATATTAACCTGCACTCTACCATGGCCTCGTTTTTTGATTATGATAACGATGGCGACCTGGATATGTATCTCACTGTAAATGAAGCACAGTCTACCGACAATACGAGTTCTTTCAGGCCTATAATAAAAGATGGTAGCAGCCCAAATACCGGCAGGCTATACCGTAATGATTACGACCCTGTTTTGAAGCATCCTGTATATAAAAATGTATCTAAAGAAGCGGGTATTTTAATTGAAGGCTATGGCCATGCGGCAAGCATTGCCGATTTTAACCTGGATGGCTGGAAAGATATTTATGTAACCAATGACTTTTTGCCAAGCAACATACTCTACATCAATAACCACGACGGCACTTTCACCGACCGTTCCATGGAATATTTTAAACATACGGCCACCAGCGCCATGGGCCAAGATGTTCAGGATATTAATAACGACGGTTTAGCAGATGTTTTTGAACTGGATATGGACCCCGAGGATAACTACCGTAAAAAGATGTTTATGCCGGCTACCTTTTACCAGTTATATCAAAATTTTGATACATACGGGTATCAATACCAATATAACCACAATACTCTTCAATTAAACCAGGGTGCCAGAGTTGGGCAAAACGACTCGGTAGGAGCGCCGGTGTATAGTGAAATTGCTTTTTTAAGCGGCGTTGCACAAACCGACTGGAGCTGGGGGCCAATGATAACCGATTTTGATAATGATGGTTTTCGGGATATCATCATAACTAATGGCTATCCCCGCGATGTTACCGACCATGATTTTATTGCCTTTCGTAACGATTCTTATGCGGTAGCTTCAAAAAAACAGGTACTGGAGCAAATTCCAATTGTTAAGATATCAAACTATGCCTTCAGAAATAATGGCAAGCTGCAATTTGAGGATGTAACCAAAACATGGGGAATGGATATCCCATCCTTTTCTAACGGCGCGGTTTATGCCGATCTTGATAATGACGGCGCCATGGATGTGGTTGTCAATAATATTGATGACGAGGCATTTATCTACAAGAACCGTTCGCGCGAAAATGATCAGAACAATAATCACTACCTGCAGATAAAATTTAAAGGTAATCCTCAAAACAGAGATGGCATTGGTGCATGGGCCGACATTTATTACAACCATGGTAAGCACCAGGTTTATGAAAACACACCTTACCGGGGTTACCTGTCAACCATCCAGAATATTGCCCACTTTGGTTTAGGAAATGTTAACCGGATAGATTCGGTAGTGATAAAATGGTATAACGGTAAAAAACAAAGGCTTAGTAGTATAAAGGCCGATCAGTTACTCACAGTTGATATTGCTAATGCTAGCACACCGAATTCGTTTAGTATACCCCTTAAACAACAATCTTTGTTTACAGAAGTAACTAAAAACACCGGGGTAAATTACATGCACCATGACGACGACTTTGCCGATTTTAATATCCAGAAATTAATCCCGCACAAATTTTCTGAGTATAACCCCGCAATTGCCGCTGGCGATGTGGACGGAAACGGGTACGACGATATGGTGATTGCCGGTACTTACAAGTATCCGGCACAGGTGCTTTTACAACAGCCTAACGGAAAGTTTATTCAGCGTAATTTGGTGAACCAGCCAACTGGTGTACATAAGTTTAAAGATGAAGGACTGCTGTTATTTGATGCAGATGGCGATGGTGACCTTGACCTTTACGCAGCCAGCGGTGGTTATGAAGAAGCTCCGCAGTCGGCTGCTTACCAGGATAGGATATATGCCAATGACGGAAAGGGGAATTTTACGTTACAGCCTAATGCTTTACCATCTAATTTTACAAGTAAGTTATGTGTTAAATCAATAGATTATAATAAGGATGGCGCACCCGACCTTTTTGTATCAGGCAGGGTGGAACCCTGGAGTTACCCAAAACCTGTATCAAGTTTTATTTTACGTAACGACAGCAAAAATGGTATAATTAAGTTTACCGATGTGACACCAATGGTGGCTAAAAGCCTTGTGAATGTGGGGCTGGTATGCGATGCATCTTTTACTGATTATGACAACGACACCTGGCCCGACCTTATTATTACAGGCGAATGGATGCCGGTTACCATTTTAAAAAATGATCATGGTGTGTTTAAAAACATTACGAACAATACTGGTATAGCCAATAAGCTGGGCTGGTGGAACACCATTGCGGGTGGCGATTTTGACAACGATGGTGACACGGATTATATATTGGGTAATACCGGTTTAAATACTTTTTATAAGGCAACAGATAAGTACCCTATGTTTATTACCGCTAAAGATTTTGACGGAAACGATAGTTACGATGCTTTTCCGTCTTTGTTTTTGAAAGATAGGGAAGGGGAAATGAAAGAATTTCCGGCACATACACGTGATGATATCGTTAAACAGATGATCAGCATGAGGATCAAGTTTCAGAATTACAAAAGCTTTGCTGTGGCAACAATGGATAGTGTTATTACACCTGCTATGCGTAAAGGCGCAATCAGATTAAAAGCAAATGAACTACGCTCTTGCTATATGCGTAATGATGGGCATGGTAAATTTACACTGATACCATTACCTATAGAAGCGCAAATATCGCAGTTGGCAGGCATTGTGGCAGATGATTTTGACGGTGACGGCAATCTTGATGTAGCCCTGAGTGGTAATGACTATGGTACAGAAGTAAGTACAGGGCGATATGACGCCTTTAACGGGTTGATATTAAAAGGAGATGGAAAAGGTAATTTCAAGCCTTTAACAATCATGCAAAGTGGCCTTTACATACCTGGCGACGGTAAAGGACTCATTAAACTACGTGGTGCTAAAGGCAATTACTTGCTGGCCGCTACACAACACAAAGGCCCGTTAAAAGTATTTCAACTAAAAAAAGCAGCCCGCGCAATCAGCCTGTTACCTGGTGATATGTATGGTACCATTAAATATAAAAACGGTACAACAGCCAGACGCGAATTTTATAACGGAGGTTCTTTCTTGTCGCAATCGGCCAGATTTTTTAATATTGATGATTCAATGGCATCGGTAACCATAACCAACAATGCCGGCCAAACCAGAGATATACCTTTAAACTAATTTTTTAGCCGATAATGAAAGCCATTCATATTTTAGCTCTTGTTTTTATATGTTTCCTTGCAGTTTCATGTAAACAAAAACAAAAGATAAAGTTAAAGAGCGATACCGACGTACTCCACGAAAATGTAGATCAGCTAACGCAGGTGATCATATACGATGCCTTCAGCCCGCCTGTAGCAAGCCGTATATATGGATATACCACGCTTGCAGCCTATGAGGCTATACGGTTTCAAAACCCTAAATATAACTCAATAGCCAATCAGCTTAAAGGGTTTAAAACTATGCCACTGCCGCAAAAAGGACTTAGTTATAATTATGCACTGGCCGCAACCAAAGCACTTTTTACAGTAGCACATAAGGTAACGTTTTCTGTAGATACCCTTCAGCGTTATGAAGATAAGCTATATGCCATGTATAAAGCTAACCTGGATGATTCTACCTATGCAAGATCTGTTGCTTTTGGTGAAGCTGTAGGGAAAGCCGTATTAGGCCGTGCCGCGTTTGACAATTATTTAAAAACACGCGGTAAGCCAAGGTTTTTGGGTAGTAACGAAAACGGTAAATGGCGCCCAACCGCCCCGGATTACCTGGACGGGGTTGAATTTTGCTGGGGTACCATGGAAACCTTTGTAGTAAGATCATCATCAGATTTTCCGTTGCCACCACCTACCCCTTATAGTAATGATAAAAACAGCGAATACTTCAGGCAAAATGTTGAGGTATATGAGCAAAGTAAGAAAAATACACCCGAGCAAATTGAGATAGCGAAATTTTGGGACGACAACCCCTTTGTAATACAGCATAACGGGCACATGATGTTCGTGAATAAAAAAATTACACCCGGTGGCCATTGGATAGGTATAACTGCCATTGCCTGTAAAAAATCAAAGGCCGATGCAGCCAAAACCGCGCAAGCCTATGCCATGACCGCTATTGCTTTGTATGACTCATTTATATGCGGCTGGCAGATAAAATACGTTACCGAATATATACGCCCTGTTACTGTTATAAACGATAAGATAGACCCCAAATGGTTGCCAATGCTTCAAACCCCGCCATTCCCCGAGTATCCAAGCGGCCATAGCGATATAAGTGCGGCATCGGCTGTTGTCCTCACACACATGTTTGGCGATAATTTTGCGTTTCAGGATACCAGCGATCTGCGTTATATCGGCATGCAGCGCCATTTTAAATCGTTTCTTCAGGCATCAGACGAAACTTCTATCAGCCGGTTTTATGGAGGTATACATTACAGGTTCAGCGTTGATGCGGCCGCAAAACAAGGCCGGCAAATTGGAGAGTACATCTGGAATACGCTTAAACTGCAAAACTAAGATCAATACTTATCAGGCATGAAGATAAAACGCACTTTTTTATTTACATCAGTTATACTGTCAATTGTGGCATTATTATCACTGAGTATTGTTTTTGAAGGTTGTAAGCATCAGTCGGCAGAAAATTACAAGTTAACAGGTGATACTATTGCCGATGGGGAATTTCTGGTTAAGCAAAACTGCGCCAAATGCCATAAGCTGGTACCCGCGGATGCACTTACCAAGAGTGTTTGGAGGCAGCATACCCTGCCTTCCATGGCCCATTATTTTGGCTTGTCTACCTATGGGCCTTCTTTTTATAAAGATCCAAAAGATACCGGAGGCATGTCGCTTGTACACTGGCAGGCTATTGTTGATTATTATAACAAAATTGCGCCAGATACACTTATGCCGGCCAAACGCCCGGTGCCCTTGTCAATTGATTGGGCTGGCTTTACCCTTAAAAAACCAAAAGCTATAAGTGATATTGCATTTACTACCCTGGTAGCTGGTGATTCTGCAGATGGTAAAATTTATACGAGCGATTTAATTGCGAACAACCTTACCGGGTGGGACAATAAGTTTAACAGCAGGGTAGTTGCAGGTTTGCCTTCCGGCGCGGTTAATGCTGTATTTGATAATCAAAACCAGCTATGGTTGAGTTGCATTGGCCGCATAGACCCGGTTGATTATCCGAATGGGAAAATTGTAAAAATAAACCTTAACGATGCTGCAACGGCCCCGCTTGAAGTGGTCGGGGATATGCCGCGCCCGGTAGAAACGTTAGCCGCCGACTTTGATAAGGATGGCCAAAACGAAATTGTAGTATGCGGGCAGGGCGGTACAAAGGGAGGTGTGTTTTTATTGAAAACAGATGGGGCGGGCAAAGCGGTTAAGCAATTTACCGTTACAGACCGCCCAGGTGTAGTGCAGGCCATTACGCAGGATTTCAATAAAGATGGCTGGCCCGATATTATGGTTTTGTTTGGAATTGGAGATGAAGGGCTTACCTTATTTTTGAACGATAAAAAAGGTGGTTTTACCAGCCGAGAACTGCTGCATTTTCCGCCCGTGTATGGTTCATCAAGCTTTCAATTGGCAGATATTGACAAAGATGGCAACCCCGACCTGATATACACATGTGGCTACAATTTTCGCGATTCGCGCATACTGAAACCTTATCATGGTTTGTATATCTACAAAAATACCGGCAACTTCAAGTTTAAACAGTCGTGGTTTTATACTATAAACGGTGCTACTAAAGCTATAGCAACTGATTTTGATGCAGACGGTGACCTGGACATTGCTACTATCGCCTTCTTTGCCG
This sequence comes from Mucilaginibacter litoreus, assembly GCF_042676805.1. NCBI lineage: Bacteria > Pseudomonadati > Bacteroidota > Sphingobacteriia > Sphingobacteriales > Sphingobacteriaceae > Mucilaginibacter > Mucilaginibacter litoreus. The sequence continues at coordinate 356,800 of NZ_JBHTHZ010000002.1, forward strand.
ATATGAAGAACAACCCGTCGGAAGAATTTATTTACTTTGAGCAGCAAAAGCCAATGCAATTTAAGCCACATGCAGTACCTGTAAGCCAGTATGGCCGCTGGCTGGCAATGGATGTAAGCGACTGGAACAAGGATGGCAAACCTGATATTTTATTGGGCAACTATGCAAGCGGCTTTTTGTTTCAGCCTAACTTTTCGCCTACATGGGATGAGCATTTGCCTTTTATAGTTCTTGAAAACAACTTTAAGAAATAATTTAGGCGATAGAATAGGGCAATTATTTATCCCTTTTCAGGAATGCGAGTATTTTATCGGTTTCTTTAGGATATACAGCTATATGATGGGTGCGTATCAGTACTGATTGCTGCTCGTTTATGATTGCCTTTGATGGTAAAGCTGGCATGTGGCAGTCTACACATTTGGCTTTTAAAACAGCTGCGTCAAGTACATCTGCCATTTTACAGTTATTATGATTAGCTGCTGTATGGCAACTAAAACACTGTTTAGCAAAAACCGAAAGGTTATTGCGCTGGTTTTGATGCGGTTTATGGCAGCTTGAGCAATCCATATTACTGCTTATGTAACATTTACTTGTTTTAAGCATATCATACTGGTCGCCATGCACGTCGATGTGTGCAAGGTCTACAGGGCCGGCCTCAGGGGCCCGGTTTTTAAAGTCGGCAAGTTTATCTCCGGGTTTAAAATCAAATATAGATTTACTGTTAACGGTTTGCGTACCCGAGTGGCAGGTGCCGCATAAATCGGTACGTTGTGCGCGGGTAAGTTTACTGATACCGATTATATACCGCGCCTGCTTTACCGAGGGGTTTTCGGTATGAAAATCGGCGTGTTGCTTGCCCGGTCCATGGCATCGTTCGCAATCTACACCTAATATTACCGAGCTTTTGTCAAAACCTACTGTCTCTCCAGAAAAGCTGGGCACTTTACCAGGTTCTGTTTTGGCGTATGAGGTATGGCACTCCATACAGCGCAGGTTTACCATCCTGTCGTAACTGGCTATAGTAGTATCATAGCCTGGGCTTACTATCCAACGGTTTTTGGTATTGTCGAAAGACACCGGTAACTCAAACAACTCATTTTCCTTCCAATAAAGGTAGGTTTCGCCTTTTATGCCACCAGTTACAATATCCATGCGGGCGCTGTCGGTTTTATTGCCGTTGATATAACTGATCTGATACATGCCGCTATCTACCTTGCGCATAAATACATCGGAATGATCATTGTAATAAACCTTATTTGCTCCGTCTAAAAAACTGCCATGTACAGTTTTATCAGTAGCTGCAGACGATGCCAGATAGTGCGCCGTATGGATGTATGAGTTGTTGATATCGCTATGGCAATTGACACAGGTTTTAGCGCCGGCATAGTTTTCACCTCTTGGATCATTAGCTTTGGAAGTACTTAAACACTGGGAAAGTACAGCCATAAGTGGCACAAGGAAAACAGGAAGCAGTATCCACCTTTTGAAGGTCATCGGCACGGAATTGGTTTACTGCTTAATTATAGTAATAATGGTTTAATATACCGATTGTTAGAGGAAAGTTTTTTTTCGATATACGAAATCATACGTACGAAATCGTACGTAGTATGTTCGTTTTCGTACACTTACTGATGACCAAACCCTTATCAAAACCGCAATTAAGCGGTTTTTTCAGCTGGCATCGGCTTTGTCGCAATTAGTCAACATCTTAATAATTGCCTGTTATGCTTTCAAATTTATTTAAAACTGCCTGGCGCAATATTCGCCGCCATAAGTCATTTACAATTATCAACGTTGGTGGTTTGGGTTTTGGCATTGCTGTTTGCCTGGTAATATTTGTACTGATACGGTTTCATACCAGCTTCGATAATTTTCATGAAAAAAAAGACCGGATTTATAGATTATTAACAGAGTACCATCATGCCGATTCAAAGGAAATATTTTATGGGTCGGGTATATCACAAGCAATACCGCGTGCAATTAAAACAAGCATACCCGGTATTGAAGAAGTAGCACCAATTTACCACCCGGGCGATGAGCAATTCCAGGTAGTGGATGCAGAAGGTAGGATATTAAAAAAATTCAGAGAACGAAAAGGCATCTTCTTCACTACACCTTCCTTTTTTAAGATTTTTGATTTTAAGCTAATAGACGGCGATGTGGGTACAGCGTTAAACGGGCCTGACAAAGTGATTTTGAGCCGCCGGGTAGCCAACAAATATTTTGGCGACTGGCGAAACGCTGTCGGCAAATCAATAAGGTGGAACAACCGCGATGTGCTTAAGGTAACAGGCATACTGGCCGATATACCAGCCAATACCGATATGCAGTTACGTATAGTGGGGGCATTAGGAACGGGCTTTACCGCCGATATGCTTAAATCTACCGAATGGAACGGTACAAACGCAAATTTTAATTGTTACCTGTTAACACAGCCGGGGTTAAGCAACGCGCAGCTTACTGCAAACCTGCGGGCGCTGGTAAAAAAGAACCACTCGCCGGACAACCAGGATAGCGAGGTTGCCCAAGCCTTAAAAGATGTGCACTTTGATGGTAAGGCGGGCAATTTCTCAAACATGTCCATTACCCCTCAAATGATACGTATGCTTTGGATGATAGCTGCATTTATCCTCATCATAGCATGCGTGAATTTTGTTAACCTGGCTACCGCTCAGGCTGTAAACAGGGCCAAAGAAGTCGGTGTACGAAAAGTGCTTGGCGGTAACAGGCGCCAGCTTCAGCTGCAGTTTTTAACCGAAACATTGGTTATCGTTATTTTATCGGTAACGGTTGCAATAGGGATCAGTTCCCTTGGTATTCCGTTAATAGGCCGGATAATGGAACTGCCCTTATCTGCAGCAATGCTTTGGCAGTTCACCGTTGCATTTTTTATTGTTACCCTTACTATATTGGTTACCCTTGTAGCGGGTTTTTATCCTTCAATAGTATTAGCGGGCTTTAATCCTGTTAATGCGTTAAAAAGTAAAATAGCGTTTAAAGTTTCCAAAGGGATATCGTTAAGGCGGTGGTTGGTTGTGTTTCAGTTTATTATAGCGCAGGGGCTGATCATCTGTACTCTTATCATCGTAAAGCAGATGAATTATTTTACCAGCGAAAATATGGGCTTTGTAAAAGATGCCATTGTTAATGTCCCATTTCCGTCGGACAGTGCAAGCATAAGTAAGCTCGATTATTTAAAACAACGGCTTCATAATATCAATGGCATTCAACAAGTGAGTTTAAGTTCAAATATCCCGGCAGGTGAACAAGCTAACTGGACAATGTTCACTTTTGAAAACGCAGCCCAGCATGTCGATTTTTATTCAATTATCAAAATGGTTGATGAGCAGTATCAGCCCACTTATCAATTGCAACTTGTTGCCGGTAAAAATTTATCAGCATCAGATACCGTTAAAGAGTTTTTGGTAAATGAGGCACTCATTCAAAAGCTGGGTATAGCTGATCCGAAGAATGCCATTAACAAACAGATAACCTTAGGCAAGTTTGCCAAAGGGCGCATTTCGGGTGTGTTAAAAAACTACCATAACCGGTCGTTCAAGGATGATTATGCACCATTATTATTAACTACTTACAAACCCGGGTATGAGTTGTGCAATATTAAATTATCAATGTTAAATGCAACGCAGGCCTTAAAAGGAATAGAAAAGGTATGGACTGAGGTTTACCCCGATTATGCGTTTGAATATAAGTTTTTAGATGAGCAGATAGCTGGGTTTTATAAGCAGGAAAGCCAACTGGCTGGTATTTATAAATGCTTTGCCGTTATAGCCATATTTTTAAGTTGCCTGGGTTTATATGGCCTGGCTTCATTTATGGCAGTTCAGCGTATAAAAGAGGTAGGCATACGCAAGGTGCTGGGGGCATCTGTAAATGGCATTGTCTACCTGTTTTCAAAAGAGTTTGTATGGATGATACTTATTGGTTTTGCAATTGCTGCGCCTGTTACATGGTACCTGATGAACAAGTGGTTACAAGGATACGTATATCGCATCAGGATAGGTTGGTCGGATTTTTTACTTGCAGTAATTATTGCACTGCTGATAGCTTTAATCACCATTATATCTCAGCTTTTAAAGGTCGCGTTAGTAAATCCTGTAAAAACATTGAGAAGCGAGTAAAATTAATATTCTGATATACAGAACGTTAAATATTTTAATAGTACTATGTATTGCATGATACCATGTTATGTTTATATTTGTATATTAATTTTTATACAGATGAAAAGAGCTATACAAATGGTGGTTTATGCATTAGCGCTGGCAACTGGTTTGGCGGCATGTAACACGCGCGGAACAACAATTATTAATACAAGTGATGGTTATAAGCAGGAAATAAAATATTGGGGAAAAGTAGCGTTTACTGCAGACTCAAGCGCTATTGCCCATATATCAAAAAACGGATACATATACTTTAACGAAAACGGGAAAGAGCTACGCGCAGAAAGTGATGTGCATAACAGCGTAGTTTACAGTTTTAACGGCGAAAGCTATATTAATAAACTTAGCAATGAGCAAAGCGCTTTCCTGGCCCACGCAGTAAAATCTATCATCAAAGAGCGGGCTAAGTTAAACCGATAACAGAAGTTTGAGTTTCAATTTGAGTGTGTATACGTCCCGTGCCGCGAGGGTGGCGGGGCGTTGCCTTTTTACAGGTGTGAAAGTGTATCTATAGTCATCTGTGCTAAGCCACTTACCACCATATCGGCTTGTTTTAAAGTATCTGCCAACCCAATGCCCACGGCTTTCATACCGCCTCTTTTTGCAGCTTCAATACCTGCAATCGCATCTTCAAATACCACACAATTTGCTGGGGCTATACTTAATAGTTCAGCGCCTTTCAGAAACACCTCCGGGTCGGGCTTTGGTGTGTTTACGCTGTTTCCATCAACTATGGCATCAAAAAGCGGGGTAAGCTGTAACCTGTTCAATATGGTTGGTGTGTTTTTACTGGCCGATCCAATAGCTGTTTTAATACTAGCGTCGCGGCATGCCCGGACAAATTCGCGGGCGCCGGGCAAGACCTCGGCAGGGGTCATCTGGTTGATCATTTCAACATACCAGTTATTTTTACGGTCGGCCAGTTCGTTTTTTTGTGCCTCGCTTAAACCTGTAATGTTTCCCCAGCCTAATATCAAATTAAGCGAGGCCATGCGGCTTACGCCCTTCAATTGCTCATTCTGATGTTCGGTAAAATCAAACCCAAGTTCATTAGCAAGCCGTTTCCAGGCTTTATAGTGATAAACTGCAGTATTAACAATAACTCCGTCCAGGTCAAATATGCAAGCTTTGATATTCATTTTGTAAAGGTATTGCTTGCTTGTTAAAACCATGGTAAATAATTTTAAACATTATTTGGATTAATTATAAATAAATACAACATTTGTAAAGCAAATGGTTACTACGCAGTTAAAAGAAGAATTAGTTGGTTGGGTTGATGTGTTTAACACAAAGCATGGTGGTATTTACCAATGCGACCAGGAGCGTTGCTGGTACGTAGATTTTGCCGGTAAAGTAGCTAAATTTGATTACCGTTGTTTATTGAAGCTTAAAAACGCGGTTTACAATGTAGATATTGAAGCCAAACTGCTTAATACATCTAAAGATCCTGATGTAGAGATTATTTTTATCTGCGCCTGCGACCACACTTATATCCTCACCCTTTTGCAAATCATCGCCTTAAAAGAAATACTGGAAGGCACATTTGTAATGCTACAGCTAAATAATATATTGCACGATACATTGCATCGCACTGCATATTAGTAATTTAGACTGAATTCATATTGCCTTTATTTTCAACTAACGGCTTATTATCGTCGTATTATTGTGTGAGTATTTAAATCGGCACGCTTGTTGCCCTGTTTTAACTAAAAAATACACACAAAGAAATGAAAGATCTTATCCGCATAAAAAGCTTATTATCGGCCGATGTTGAAGCGCTTTTAAATCAGCAAGTCAAAAAAGAAGCCTTGTCTTCATCTATATACCTGGCCATGGCATCATGGTGCAACCGTAATGGCTTCGATTACTCAGCCGAATACTTTTTTAAGCAAGCTGAAGAAGAAAGAGAGCATCAGCTTAAATTTTATAAATATATCCTGGATATGGGCGGAAGCGCTATTTCGCCTGAAGTTACCGGTATCAAGCAGGAATACAATTCATTCCGCGAAGTATTTGAGGATGCGCTTGACCAGGAAATCAGTGTTACTCAATCTATCAAAAACATATACGCACGTTGCTTAAAAGAGCAGGATTTTGTGACCAACGAGTTTCTAAACTGGTTTCTGAGAGAGCAGCGTGAAGAAGAGTACAAAGCACGCCGTGCGCTTGAACTGTTTGAAGTTATCGGCGAAGAAGGTACCGGCCGCTGGGAAATTGACAAGCACGTTGGAAAAATCAAATACGACAGCGAAGCTAATTAATCCGTCAGCAGCTTTAAAACATCTTTTTCCGAGTATTCTTTCAACCATATATTACCCGGAGATAACGTACAGACCGGTGCCCAATCGCACCGGTCTGTGCATTCTATACGTATCACTTCTATATCTTGCCCGCTGTATTTAGCGAATTTCTTTGCGGTTTTATACATATCCTTACCACCGCGTTTACTGCATTTGCTACCGGTGCACACAAATAAAACTTTATCCGGAACAGGAAACTTACCCATCTTTTCTTTATTTACTTGGACTATGAACTTACAAATATCAGCTTTATTTTTGATAAGCTGATAACCTATCGTCCTGAACATTTAAATCCTAAAAACCTATGAAAGCTATAGAGATCATATCCATACCGGTAACCAACCAGCAGGAAGCAAAGGAATTTTACCTGAAGTTCGGGTTTAAACTGATTGTTGAAAACCCGTTTCAAAACGGCTCGAACTGGATTCAAATGGGTTTACCCGATGGCGGTACATCTATAACACTGGTAAACTGGTTTCCACAGCTTAAGCCTGGCAGCATTGCTGGTTATGTTATTAAATGCGATGATCTGGATACCACTATAGCCGAGCTTACCGCTAAAGGTATAACAGTGGGCAACGCCGACCAAACTCCCTGGGGCCGTTTTGCCACTGTAAAAGATCCGGATGGCAACGCCTGGAGCTTGCATGGCAAATAATTAGTTGCCTAACAAACCAAACGTCACCTTCCTAAAATGCGGCATTGGCAGATTGCGGGTAGTACTGGCACTGCTATACTACTGCCTTTCAAAGCAAGCTGGCGCAGCCGCGAGGTTTTTATTAATAAGTTATTGTTTTTTAAGGTATTAATCAGCTCGCTATCGCTCAGTTCTTTGGTTCGTTTCTTTTTGCGGAAAAAAAGAAATGAACATTCACTAACGATAAATACAATACACCCATTCCTAACAGAGGACTAATATTATCGTTAGTGCTATAGTGAACTTTGTTCCGCTCATTGCCGCGGAGGCTACTTCTTTCTCTTGAAAGAAAGAAGCAAAGTTCAAGACGAAAAAATCCTACCTCCGCACAGCCCCACCCATCGGCCCCGGTTTTTCGTCGGCCCACCGCTCTTGGATAATATTTGAGTGGATGGAATTAAGTAAAAACGAGTCTGACAACCTAACACCACCTTTTTTAAAATGCGGCATTGGCAGATTGCGGGTAGTACTGGCACTGCTATACTACTGCCTTTCAAAGCAAGCTGGCGCAGCCGCGAGGTTTCTTTGGTTACTTTCTTTGACGGCCAAAGAAAGTAACATCCACTAACGATGATACCGTACAGCCGTTCCTAACGGAGCACTGAACAGATTGCTTCGTACCTCGCAATGACGATTCTTAATTGCGTTATTATTGAACAGAAAATCAACACCTCATTTCCTATCTTCGCCACATGCCTAAAAAGTCCTTTATCTTTTATCTCTGTATCTTCTGTCTGTTGATCGCCTGTAACCGCAATACCGACTTGTATAGGGTTGTTGGTGTAAAGGATGGTGATACGATGGTGCTGCTGTCCCCCGAAAATCAAACAGTGACGGTGCGCCTTGCCGAGGTAGATTGCCCAGAGAAAGACCAGGCCTTTGGGCAATCGGCAAAGCAGTTTACAAGCACTTTATGCTTTGGTAAAATGGTAAAGCTAATAGCAAACAATAAAGACCGTTACGGCCGCACAGTAGGGGAGGTGCAACTGGAAGATGGTACCAGCGTTAATAAAGAACTGGTAAAAAACGGTTACGCCTGGCAGTACCGTGCATACTCAAAAAGCATGGAACTGGCTATGCTTGAGCAGCAGGCGCGCTTAAATCGCCTTGGCTTGTGGCAGGACGCCAACCCAACACCGCCATGGAATTTCAGAAAAGGCGAAAAGCAGCAGCGCACCGAAAAAAAGAGCAGGAAAACCAAACGCACTTATAAAAAGCGCCGCAGCCGTAAGCACCGGGATACGGTCGCTTTTTAAATACGGCTTACATTACTTATCTTGCTTGCAGATACTCACACTCAAAAATGAAAGTATTTAAGGCAATTATATCCGTTGCGTTTACTTTGGCGCTTATATGGGCACTACAAACTAAATTTGGCGATGTGCCGCCCCTGGGCGACTTTCTAAATCCTTCTACCGGTTTCTGGCAGAACGCCGAAAGCAAAAACATCTTATCAAATGAAAAATTGAAATTGCCTGGCCTGCAAAACGAGGTGATTGTGCAATATGATGACAATCGTATTCCGCATGTATTTGCCAAAAACGACCACGACCTTTACTATGTTCAAGGTTATCTTACCGCTAAGGCACGGTTGTGGCAAATGGATATACAAACACGCAGCGCTGCAGGCAGGCTATCAGAAGTGGTGGGAGACAAAGCTTTGGAGCTCGACCGATACCACCGCCGCATGGGCATGACTTACGGGGCCGAAAATACGCTGAAAGGGATAATGAAAGACCCTGTTATGAGCCAGGTTATACAGGCATACAGCGATGGTGTTAACGCCTATATCAAACAGTTAAAGCCCGGAGGCTACCCTATTGAGTTTAAACTGCTTGCTTACAAGCCTGAAGAGTGGAAGCCGGTTAACTCGGCCTACTTGCTTAAACTCATGTCTGAAACGCTGGCAGGTGGCTCAAATGAGTTGGGCATAACCAATGTGCTCAGCAAATTCGGTGCAAAAATAACCAATGACCTGTTTCCGGATTACCCTATGCACGAAGATCCTATCATCCCGGCAGGTACCAAATGGGATTTTAAACCGCTTCCTTTACCGCAACCACCGGCTGCTTTCAAAGCGCAGTTGCTGGCCGGAATGCAGAACAGGGAGAAGATAGAAGGTATTGGCAGTAACAACTGGGCTATAAGCGGTTCAAAAACGGCTACGGGTTATCCGATATTGGCAAACGATCCGCATCTTAACCTTACTTTGCCATCTATATGGTATCAAATGCAAATGGTTGCACCGGGTGTAAATGTAAATGGAGTAACGTTGCCGGGAGCCCCCTGTGTGGTTATTGGCTACAATCAAAAAGTAAGCTGGGGTGTAACCAATGTAGATGCCGACGTTTTAGACTGGTATCAGGTGAAATTTAAGGACGCATCCCGCAAGGAATACTGGTACAATGGCAAGTGGAACAAAGTAGAGCGCAAAACAGAAATAATAAAGATCAGGGGCAGCAAAGATGTTGTAGATACAGTATTGTACACGCACCATGGCCCGATAGTATATGATAATGTTGCTATGGCAAAAAAGGGCCGGCCGAACATACCTGTTGGTAATGCGCTGCGATGGATAGCACATGACGAAAGCGATGAATTTAAAACATTCTACCTGCTTAACCGTGCAAAAAACTATGATGACTACCGTAAGGCTTTGACGTTTTATACTGCCCCCGCCCAAAATTTTGTTTTTGCTTCGGCAGACAATGATGTAGCCATCACACCTAATGGCAAACTGCCTTTAAAGTATAAAGATCAGGGCAAATTTATTCTGGATGGAAGCGACCCGGTTAACGACTGGCATGGCTGGATACCTTATGCGCATAACCCAACGGTTAAAAACCCGGCAAGGGGTTTTGTTAGCTCTGCAAACCAGTCTTCAACCGATCAGACTTATCCGTATTACATCAACTGGAAGTTTGAGGGTTATGAACGCGGTAAGCGCATCAACGACAGGCTTGCTGTTATGAAAAACGCCACTGTTGATAGTATGCGCATACTGCAGACGGACGATTATAGTATACGTGCCCAGGACATATTGCCAACCATGTTAAAATACCTGGATGCCACTAAGCTGGACAAAACTCAAGCCGCCGCTTTGGATTCGCTTAAACAATGGGATAAACATTATACGGCAAGGTCGGTTGGCGCAAGTATATTCCAAACATGGTGGGCTAAATTCTACAATTTTACCTGGCGCGATAACTTTGAAAACAAAGACACCTTGCTTTATTTTCCTACAATGGACAGGACTGAAGCATTATTGATAAAAACACCTTCTTCTGTTTGGTTTGATAACAAACGTACACCAGCCATCGAGACCGCTGCTGATGTGTTGATGGCATCCTTTACAGCCTCGGTTGACGAATTGCAGAAACAATATGGCAACATCGGCGTAAACTGGCGCTGGGGCAAAGTAAAAGCATTTGAGGTGGCCCACCTGGGTCATGTACCGGGGCTCGGCTCAGGTAACTTTGAGTCGGGCGGTGCAGGCTCAACAGTTAATGCATTGATAGACGGGCATGGGCCATCGTGGCGTATGGTGGTGCAACTTGGGCCAAAGCCAAAAGGGTACGGTATACTTCCGGGCGGCCAATCTGGCAATCCCGGCAGCTTTTACTACGACGATCTGCTTAAAACCTGGCAGCAGGGCAAACTGCATGAGTTATTGTACCTGCAATCGGCAACAGAGAAATCACCACGCATTAAAACAACCTTAACCATTAGCAAATAACATTATGCTGTTCGGTATTATACTTTTATTGGCCTTTGTATGCGGCTACATTATTCCCTGGTGGGTTGCATGTGCCCTGGCGTTCATAACAGCCATATTTTTAGGTAAAACTTCGGCGCAGGCGTTCTGGTCGGGCTTTGGGGGCATAGGTTTAGCCTGGCTGGCACTAGCGCTTTTAAAAAGCATCCCTAATGATCACATACTGGCTGATAGGGTAGCCCATATCTTTCATCTGTCGGGTTGGAAAATGATACTTGCCGTTACCGTAGCAATAGGCGGCATAGCCGGCGGCTTTTCCGCCTTATCAGGCTTGATGGTAAAACGGGTATTTGAAAAAGGGGAGGCAAAAACAGCGTAGGAATTTGTGCGATTCCTTCCCTGGGGAAGGAGGAGGTAGGGGTTAATCAGCAATCAAGGTTAACGTAAATGCGGACAACCTACCCTGCCACCAAGGTATCAATTTCACCCCTCCCAAGGAAGGAATTATAAAACCTACAAAAATATGTTGACACCAACAATTACACTATAAACTGATTAATATATATAATGACAAATCATACTAAGACACTATCACTACTTATAGCTTTTCTGATACTATCTCTCCACGCTTACTCGCAAACTTTTAAAAAAGACATGAGGCCGGATAGCCTGAAGGACGACTTTATGGACGAGTACCAGGCAGGGCAAATAAGTAAGCTGGACCTGTTAAGCGCCATGAATAGTTTAGGAGTAAGGGTATTTAATTGTAATATCCTTCCACGGTTCACTAAAAGCTATAAACTGGTAATAGACGTTGACGAATATGTAAACGGTAAAATGGTTGGTACCAAAAGCGTTTCTCCGAACGAAAAGAATATTTATTTCTTTTGGGAAGGGGAAAAGCAATATGCCGATTACATCAACAAGATCAAATTCATATCGCGGGATGTCGACAGCCTTTCTGTGTTATCGGTCAATGTAATGGGTAATACTACTGGTGGCATAAAACTAAAAAAGCACTCGGAGAGAAAGTATCAGTTCTATTCGTGGAGAAGGTATAGCGTAACTAACTGGGCATTGAACACCAAAACACCTATGCTGATCTATTCATCCTCATGGTACGATAAAAGATTTGATATTGAGCGGTCATGCGGCGCTGTGGATTTATCCAACAACCAGGCTGCCACAAAAGAATTGCTTGAAAACTCGCCACATTATTTCGTGGTAAGTTATAAAGTATCAGAGTAATATCATGAGTAGTAATACCATAACGGTGCAACCCACAAATGAAAAATTCCTCATTGGTTAAATTATGAAGATACTCGGTTATGTCTTGTTTATTGTTAGTTCAACAATTTCTACAAAAGCCTTTATTAATACAAACAAAGAAGTAGCAGGCGAAAAACCTAAAAAGACAACTGCCCAACATATTGCTTTTTTTGTTGTTGGCTTCATCCTCATGATTGTATCTTTTTACCTTATGGATTGGTAAGCGGTCACTAACATTGCTATAACAACAAAGCCCGGCTGTATACACAACCGGGCTTTTTGCTTAAATGAGCTACCTTCTTACTTAAATGAAGCCAATGTGGCTTTCAGTTTGGCTACAGCAGCGTTTGTGCTGGTTGCCCTGTTAAAAATATCACCGGCAATGGCATCATCACCGTAAAACTCTGCATTGGCCGATTTATTGATGGCCAGGTTAGAGCCATTTACGCTGATACCCGCAAACAAGCCTTTACTGCGCGAGTAAGAATATACTTCGGCTTGCAGCTTATAGTCGGTGCTTGCGGTTGAACTGCGGCCAACCGGGCCTGCAGCGGCAGATATATCACCGCCAATGGTGAAATCGCCGTCTTTAACTTCGGTCAAAACTCCTTTATTACGGAAAACCAGAACCATATCCACAGATTGTACGCCTATCTGGAAACCAATGCTGCCACCTGTAAGGGTAACAAACACCGGGTCGCTCCATTTGCCGTCACCAAGTTTTACCATAGCTAAACCTTGTCCGCGTTTACCACCTATACCAAAACCCGCGTTGATCAGTTTCGGGATAATAACCACTCCTTCATATTCTTCAAATAGTTGGTGTGGGATGCTTTCTTTCATCTTACTGAAATCTCTTAACACGGTTGTCGCCTCATTGATTTTGGCTACACCTTTGTCCTGCACCGGCACTGCCGAAGCAAAAACTATAAATGCGCTTAACAAAAGCGGCAGGCTCAAAAATTTTAATGTTTTCATAGGGTTGTTAATTAATTTAATGTATGGGCATAAATATCAATTTCATAACTCCTTTCCGGAATGTTTGTTTGTATTGAAAATGTAATTATTAACGCTAAAAAAGCAATTTTCGCATGCTTGGCCCTAACTTATTATCTTTGCCATAACTATGATAAAGCCCCTAAAACAGCAAGTATTTTCTATAGCCGATGATGCCGGGTTTAAGCACACTGCGCTGCAAACTTTCAGATACCAAGCCTGGCATAACCCTATATATGGCGCATTCATCAAAGGCTTGCATATCAAGCCGGATGAAGTTGAAAATATTGAGCAAATCCCTTTTTTGCCGGTGGAGCTTTTTAAGTCGCACACCGTTGTTTCTGCAGATGGCGAAGCTGAGGTTGTATTTACCAGTTCGGGCACAACTGGTGTGGTAACCAGCAGCCATTACGTAAATGATGTAAGCTGGTATCAGGAAAGTTTTCGCAGGGCGTTTAAGCTGTTTTATGGAGATATCACCGGGTATACCGTGCTTGCATTATTGCCATCCTATCTGGAACGTGAAGGTTCGTCGCTGATTTATATGGCGCAGGATCTGATACAGCGATCGCAATGCGCCGATAGTGGGTTTTATTTGTATAATCACCAGGAACTTTATCAGAAATTACAGCAGCAAAAGGCAATCCACAAGCCTACATTGCTGTTAGGCGTAACTTTTGCCCTGCTTGATTTTGTAGATAATTACCAGATCGATTTCCCCGAATTGATAGTAATGGAAACCGGCGGCATGAAGGGGCGACGTAAGGAAATGATCCGCGAAGAATTGCATGGCGTGCTATGTGCCGGTTTTGGCGTACCGCACATTCATTCGGAATATGGGATGACAGAGTTGTTATCGCAGGCATATTCAAAGGGCGGAGGAATATTTAACTGTCCACCCTGGATGCGTATCATCACCCGTGATACCAATGATCCGCTTAGTTTAACCGGGATAAACAAAACAGGGGGCGTTAATATCATTGATCTGGCAAATATTAACTCCTGTTCGTTCATCGCCACGCAGGACTTGGGCAGGGTTTACGAGGATGGCTCTTTTGAGATCATCGGGCGATTTGATAATTCGGATATCAGAGGATGTAATTTGCTTGTATCCTGATATTAATATACCTTTAGGCACAATACTGTGTCTAAACCCTATATCAATTTAATCATCAAAGCACTGCTTTTAGCGTTGTGCTTTATTTGCACTGTTAGTGTTACTTGCTACGCGCAGAGTTTTTACGTGTGTAATAGTAGTGCTACAGTATATAAAGTAACCGTTACCCAAACCGGTTTACAAACGCAGCAGGTAGGCGGCTGCTCTGGGGCCTTTTTTTCAATAGCTGTAGACAATAATAAATTTTATTATAATGATGGATCTAACCTTTACCGAGCCGATCTGATAGATGCTGGCACCGGTGCGCCAACACTGGCTAACTGTACCTACATGAATACACAGACTTATGGGAACGCGTTAACGGTAGATAAGGACGGTAAAATTTATTATGTTTCTGGCACCGAATTGTTTGCTGTTAATCCGGTAACGGGCATAAGTAACAGCCTTGGTATAATGCAGTACGCACCCTCCGGCGACCTGCTTTTTTATAATAATGAGCTTTATATGGCGAGCTACGGCGGGATAGTTAAAATTCCGCTGGATGACCCATCAAAGGCCGAAATGTGGGTGCAAATTGAAAACGAATCTATTTACGGCCTGGCAACTGCAGCAGTAAACAGTAACATAAAAGCATACGCCTTTACAGGGAGTGGTTTCAGTACCAACGTACTGGAACTTGATTTAAAAAACAGACTGTTGAAAGGCAGCGCAGGCACTTTACCATTTACTGTGTATGATGCGGGCAGTGCGGTGGAATCGGGCATTGAGCCACCACTTGAAATATTGGATGTAAAGGTATCCCGCAGTTGCGATGTAATTAACCGGGCGATGGCCGAGATAGTTACAAAGGCACATGCAAGTGAATATATCTATACACTAAATAATGGTTTAAGTAATGCGACAGGCACATTTGATAACCTGGCGCCGGGTACGTACCAGGTAACTGTAAAAGCCGACAACGGACAGGCGCCAGTAAGCAGAACCTTTATTGTGCCTGATTATAGTAAGGATGTTCCCATAATAAACGCAACTGTTATAAATCCGGTTTGCGATCTGAAAGGTTCTGTAAAACTTCAGGTAGCAGTAAGCGGATACAAAATTAAAGTTAATAATAGCATTTATGAAAACGGCCATCAGTTTAACAATCTGCTGCCTGGAAATTATGATTTTAACATAATTACCACTGCGGGCTGTATAATTGCCGAAAAGAGCTATACATTAACTCAAGAGGTATGCCCGCCGATAACGATAAAAGCCATTAACATTGCTGCCGACTGTGATAACTATGGGGCAGGAACCGTAACTGTGCTAACCGAACCGCATCCCGATAATTATACTTATACGCTCGGCGGCACAAGCAATACAAGCGGTGTGTTTGCAAACCTGCTGCCGGGTAGCTATAATCTTGTAATTCAATCTGCAGGTGGGGATAATTATCAGCAACAAGTAATTGTACCAGATTTTAAACCTATTATTAAACCGGCCTTATCAGTGATTATAAATAATGCGGTGTGTACTGCTGCCGGTAAAGTTAAATTTGTACCTAACGGCGATATTAAAGATGCGGCCAAAATTTTATTTCAAAACAATGTATATAAGATAGGCCAGCAAATAAGTGATCTGGCAGTAGGCCCGCATCACTTTACCATACTAAGCGAGCAGGATTGTGTTTTAGATGAAATTGATGTAAGTATTGATCAGGACGAATGTAACCCGGTTGATTTTCCAAACACTTTCACACCCAATGGCGACGGCATGAACGATGTATTCCGCCCCAATCAGGACAGTAATCCTGTAAAATATACTTTGACAGTATTTAACCGTAATGGGCAGCAGATTTTTCAAACCAAAAGCACATCTAACGGTTGGGATGGTAATTACAAAGGGAGTATTGCGCCTGCCGGCGTGTATTATTGGGTATGTACTTATATTATGGGTGATGCAACCATTACTACAAAAAAAGGCTGGGTTACCCTTATAAGATAACGATACTATATTTGCTTTGCTGAATCATCTATAATAACTTAATTTTGCCGCCATCAATACATCAGTAATATGATAGATAAATTTTTAAGGGAAGAACAAGACCCTAAAGCAGTTGAAAAAGTTTATTCGCGTTTGATAGATCTGCTCACCACCGGTGAGGAGATCATTTACATAGCGGTACAAAAAAAGCCATTGGTAAACCTTTTTCCGGATTGTATAGCCATTACTAATAAACGTGTATTGTTTTTTACACCGGCTAACCTGGGCCTTTCTATAAAATTTGTTGATTTTGTTTGGAAAGATGTGGTTGACGTATTTACAAAAGAAGAAATTATTGGCGCCGTATTTAGCGTTAAAACTACCATAGGTACCGAGATGGGAGTAGACTATCTGCCCAAGGTACAAGCCCGTAAGTTGTACCAGTATGCCCAGGAACGCAAAGAAGCAGAGCGCGAGGCGCGCCGCCTGCGTGAGCTGGAAGAGAAGCGTGCCGAGTCTGGCTCAATACAAATGGAGCAGCATCCGGCACAGTCGGCGTTTCAGCCAACAGCTCCTGTAGCTCAGCAACCGCCTGCTACTCCTGTGCCTGCACCGGTCGTTACCCCTCCTGAAGAACCCAAAAAAGACGAATTGACAGAGAAGCTGAAAAAGCTTAAAACCTTGTTTGAAAACGGTTTGATCTCCCAGGAGGATTACAATCAGAAGAAATTAGAGCTATTGAGCGACTTTTAAAAAACAAACCCGCTTTTGCGGGTTTGTTTTTTTATGGGTAATTCTATCTACTTATTAATTATCATCTTATGGCACAGAATAAGAATTGAGCCGTTGATAGTTAACCCGAATATGGATACATTGTTAGGTGGTTTTACTTGCAAAGCAAGCAGTGTATTAGCAAAAAGATCTACCTTTAAATTATAGTTGTTGGTTCTAATTGGGGCTAAACTAAGCCAGAGTACTTACTACCAACTCATAAAAAATATCGTAGCTGAAACACATTTCTTGCATTTATTATACTTCAAATACCGCTATGTTAATTACAGTATAAGGATACAAATAAACCAACATATCCTATACATACTCTTTAGCAGGTATGTTAAGTGTTGAACGGGGCTTATAGAGGTATGAAAGGCTTTGTGCTACCTTATTAAGGTATATTTTGCAGTTGCTGTGCCTGCAGCAGGAGGGGTGTTGAAATTTACAGTGAAACTGGTATTACTTATGTTAGTGATGTAATACCCGTTAGAACCAGTGCTGCTTGTTGGTATCCATACAATGTTTGATGGTGTATAGCCTGGATTGTTATATGTAATGTTAAAGGTTGCTGTGTTGCCATCCGCAGCAAGTGTCACATTAGATGAAAAGGTTAGTGTATAAGTAGTTGACGGCACTGCTTTAATCTCATGTGTTGCAGGATCTTTAACCATAACGCTATCAGCTGTGGTGCCCGTCCTTGTATTCATTAAATACATTCGTCCAAGAAAATCAATATTAACCCGCTCCTGATTAGCAGTGGCTATAAAAGCATAGGGTTGATTGCCATTAGCCATAACCGTTGAGCCACCAAACGCAACTTTTTTCTTTGATTCTGTATCATTCGCTTCTGATGTTGAAAATGCGAATACCTTTGCCAGTACTTTTTTTACAGGAACAGCAGATAATTGGGTACGCATTATTTCTATGTCCTGCCAGGGATCGGTACTGGTAGCTGGAGATGAATTAACCTGTATCTTTGGCGTGATACCTGCAAACATCGATGCTCCGGAATATATGGTTGTATTGGTATTTACACCAAAACCAGTTGCTCCGGTAGATTGCACTACAAACGAATTATTCGGCGCACCATAATCTATACGCGCGGCATAAGCGCTTGTAGAAGTTCCAAACCTAACACCTGCTGTGCTTGTGTTTGCTCCCCCAAAATGCAAGTAATCGCCTGTATTGGTTAGTGTAAATGTTCTGGCGTTTAATGCAGTATTGGTAAAATTAAAACCTGAACCCGATGTTGATGTTACCGTAACTATATCTTTTAGCGTTTTGCCACTTATAGTTGCCTTATTGGTTGTGGTTAAAATAGCCTGTCTTGCAGATGCTAAACTATCGGTATAATATAAATAATCACCCCTGTTTTCTACTGAGTTCTTTTGAATAGAATTTGATAGGCCAGGTTCAATCCTAAGCGCCGGAATAGTGTCAGCTTTAGGCAGATGTAAGTAAGCAGAGGGCTCGGTAATATTTACACCTACCTTGCCACTTTCCTCATAGATATAAGTATATTTTTTTCCCTGTACTACTTGTTGCGCTTCGCTTAAACCTCTTAAATTCTGCCCTTTTTGGCTATAATGCAAATCATCATCTTTTAATAAGCCCCTTGTATAAAAGTCCATTGTTTCAAAATAGCTGATCTGTGTCCATGGGTCAGATGCTGCTACATCAACCTGTATTCCTCTAACTGTTTTCCAACGATCAGGCGAACCGGGCCTTTTTCCTAATCTTGTTATGTAAAAAGGTAATTCAGGTTCGTTTAGCGCGGTTCGGTAATTAGCTATTAGTTGTTGTAAAGCTGCTTTGAATTCAGCCGGTGATGAGCCGGGCACATTGTTGTACACATTATTAGCATCCTGCTCTCCCTGTGCCCACATCAAAATGATGCGGTCGATATGCCTGCCTGTAACCGTCATCAGCTTTTTTGCACTATCGATTTTTGCTAAACTTGCGGAGTATAATGTACCTGTTGGTGACCAATTACCATTACCACTATCATTTATTTGTAGCAAAGCGGTACCGCCAACTGCTGCTGGTACAAAAACTATTTTTCTACCTGTTAATTTGTAGTATTCAGCAGCAAACGCAGGCCATGAATTACCCGTACCATCACCAACGTTCCTGTCTACTGGCTGCAAAATCCCTTCATGAAATTGTATTACCTTGTTAATTGGGGCGCTTACAGAAAGGGTACTGTCACCCGGTGCCACATTATTACTTTGACCTAAAATAACAATCATGTCATAACCTTGACCCAAGCTGTCCAATTGTTTTTTAGTTGTAAATTCATTGCTGGATGTAGCGTCGGCGCCGCTTATCCGGCTGTTTGTGGCTATTCTGCTACCAGGAAAGTTAAATTCAATTCTTCCTGTGACCTCATTGAAGCCAAAATAGCCAACGCTCCCCAGGTTGTCTGAATAAAAGTAGACTCTCGAACCATCTAAAATGGTAGAGGTTTGATGTATTGGCGAATACCAGCTTTTTAAGCCAAATACTGTTTGAGTACCTGCAAGCTTTACTGTCAATGCACTTAAGCTGTCAACTTTATGTACTAAATCGGCTGTAACTGTAAGTTTATCCCAGTTACCTGTACTGCAGTTGTAAATAACTACCGATGTATCTGCCGGTGCTGTTTTATAAAATAGCAAACCTCCGCATTTCAAGCTATCCGGAACGTAAAGCGGAATGTAAGGAGTAGGCCCATGTGGTAAGGCCAGTAAAGACTGCGACCATGTAGCTCGATCGCTCAGTACCTGATCTATGTTGCTTCGCTCGTAAACGGGCTTTTGCTGTGCCATAGATGTAGAAAAAATAAAAAGTACTAAAAGAAAATTGATTAACCTTTTCATTATTATTTAGTGTTTGATTGAAATGAATTTTAGCAGATACTATCCAATATAAATGTGATAGCGAGGATGCGTTTACCGTTATAAGCCGGTCGCTGTGATTCTGTTTTTTACAACGCTGGTTGCGAAGTTGTGCTGCAAATTTTTATAAGCATTATAAGTTATGCTGTGTTTACCAATACAGCGAAGTACTTATTGAAATGATTCTAAAAATTAATTATCAGGTGGTTAGAAAGTTTTTTTGAAAACTACTGTAAGCGTTTGAATTAGCTATTAAAGAGAATTTTAAAAAGAAGATTATTGTTTATGTTATATTTTGGATCTTGACCTAAGCACTAGTACTTTAATTTGAACTGTTGAAAAACGGTACTTAAAATTTCCGGGAGGATAACTAGTTTGATGTATTCGCCTGGTTGGCGGATGGGGTCATCGGCTTATTTAACAATACTTAAATGGATTGACTGTAAGATCTGAGGTTTATTCGTACCGTAGTTATATTGGTACCGTAGATTGATACAAATATACAAATAATTTCTTATAAAGAAAATATTTGTATTAATATAGTAATAACATTGCTTGTGTACTATAAGTTTAAAACTTCTTTCTTATAACTTATACCTGTTAATTACAGCTATATTTGTGATTGCAATATATCAGCGAATCATTCAATTATTCGCATCAATAATAATTCCCCTTTTATTTACACTTATACCAGTCTGTCGTCAAAGTTAAAAGGCTGGATATTTGCAATGCTTACCTTTTTAATATCAGGATGCCAGGGATTAAGCAGGTAGTTAAATTCCTGTGGCACAACAACAGAGGGCACTTTCATCATCAGGTGTTTGGTTTCTTTTATAAACTGGTTGCCAATTTGTTTCAATGCAGCCGGAGGGGAGATATCTTTCCAGTTGTGCGGCAGCGAGTTTACGTCAAGTGTCAGTATATCATTATCGGGTACCTTAATTTCGGCAAGGCAAAAATCGGTGGGTGTAAATAAGGGCTGCAGATGTACCAAAACCTCTAATACAGCTAACGCCCTTGAAGATGCCAGGTATACCATTGATCTGCCCTCAGTATTCCAACGGCCACCGTATAAGCGTGCGCCGGTACCTGTTAAATCATTAATATAATTGCATTTAGCAATACGATAGAGTATCATCAGGCAAAAATACCATGCTCTATGCGCCCAAGCTCCCTAAAAACCATATCAAAGCCGGCAGAGGTATCTAATATGCTTAAAGGTGCCTCGCCGTTAAATACCAGGCTTGGTGTTTTTATCCAAAGCTTAAATTTATCCATCGAACCAAATACTTCCTCGCCACGGGTGTAAAGGCGGGCAAGCTCAACGGCTTTTTCTGCGTACTCTGTTTTAATAATGGCATCATCTTCATAGCGCTGCAACGTGCGCTCGGAGATATGCAAGATGTTGGCCAGCTCCTGGATGTTTAAAGATATTTTTTTTGCCAAAGCCAGCAGTGTTTTTTTAGGAAAACCCTGCCGCGCAAGTTTAATAATATCAAACTCAGAAGCTGCCCTGGCCGGTTTGGTGCCAAGCAAATTATAAAACGGGGTTACTGAACCTTGGGTAACATATAGTGCCATTGGTTCATTAACCTCGTTTTTTGTGATATGTTTTGTTTTGTACGACATTTATCCAAAAATAAATACAAAATGTCGGTTTCGCAAATTATTCGGCAATAATTAAAAAATAATTCTTTTTGCCTTTTTGTACTACCATAAATTTACCGTTAATGAGGTTTGCAGCCAGGTAAACATCATCCGGGGTATTTACTTTAATACGGTTTACAGATACCCCGCCACCCTGTATCATTTTTTTTGCTTCGCCTTTAGAGGGGAATACACTGGTTGCACCCGCAAGTAGTTCGGTAGCGTTGATACCTGTTTCAAACCCTGCTTTAGCAACGGTGTAGTTAGGTACCCCGCTAAACAAACTTAGCACTTCGGCATCGGTTAGCTCATTCAAAAATTCAATGCCGGTATTACCAAATAAAAATTCAGTTGATTTAAGGGCCTTTAAAAATTCAGCTTCGCCATGTACACGTATAGTAATATCTTTTGCCAAAGCTTTTTGCAAAATACGCATGTGTGGGGCAGCATCATGCTCTGTCTCCATAGCTTCAATGGTGTTACGGTCAAACAGTGTAAAAATGCGTATGTATGATTTTGCGTCAACATCAGTAGTGTTTAACCAAAACTGGTAAAACTGGTATGGTGAAGTACGCGCAGGATCAAGCCATACAGCGCCGCTTTCGGTTTTGCCAAACTTGGTGCCATCGGCCTTTTTAATAAGCTGCGTAGTTAATGCATAAGCTTCGCCACCATCCTTACGGCGTATAAACTCTGTACCGGTAACAATGTTACCCCATTGGTCGCTGCCGCCCATTTGCAATACGCAGTTGTTATTTTTCCACAGGTAGTAAAAGTCATAGCCTTGCACCAGCTGATAAGTAAATTCTGTAAAAGACATGCCGGTATCACCCTCAAGGCGCTTCTTAACCGAGTCTTTTGCCATCATGTAGTTCACTGTGATATGCTTACCTACATCACGAATAAAATCCAGGAAGGTAAAATTTTTAAACCAGTCATAATTATTTACCATTTCGGCGCTGTTGGCACCGCTGTTAAAATCAAGGAAGTTTTTAAGCTGCTCCTTTACGCACTCCAGGTTGTGCTGCAGCACATCCTCAGACAGCAGGTTACGCTCCGCAGATTTACCCGATGGATCGCCCACCATACCGGTAGCGCCGCCAACCAAAGCATATGGCTTGTGCCCCGCCCGCTGAAAATGTATCAGCGTCATGATCTGGGTAAGGTGGCCTACATGCAGTGAGTCGGCAGTAGGGTCAAAACCTATATATCCCGAAGCCATGCCTTTATTCAGTAGATCTTCAGTTCCGGGCATAATATCATGCAGCATGCCCCTCCAGCGTAGTTCTTCAACAAAGTTCATATATAATAAGTGTGCAAAAATGAGAATGTGCAAATATGCAAATTAAAAAGATGTGCAGATGTGCAGATTTCAAATGTGCAGATGTACAAGCGAACCGGCAAGTACATTAAGTAATCCAGTCAATATTTTGCACTTCTAAATTCATCCGGAAATGTGCATATCTGAAATCTGCACATCGAAATTTGTACATCCGGGCGTTTAAAGGTATATTGGCATGAATAGCTATGAATTTTTTATCACATTACTACTTTGATCGCCATACCACTAACTGTTACTTTACTTTAGGAACGGTACTGCCCGACCTGTTGAAAAATGCCGATAAAAACGTAGTATTGCACCCCGAAAAATTAAACCATTCCGACAGGCATGTCAATGCTGTCATTTCCGGATGGAATAAGCACTTGCTGGTTGATAAATACTTTCATTCGGCCAATTTTTTTCTTACACACTCGCATCAATTAAAACTGGACCTGATGCCAGCCATAGAGGGCTCGCCGGTAAAGCCATTTTTTTTAGGGCATATTGCTATTGAGCTAATACTGGATAACCTGCTTATCACCACCGGCGGGATAAGTGTAAACCAATTTTATGAACACCTGGATAGCTGCAGCGAAAAAATAATAGGCGAATTTTTAGTGTTTGCCGGCATGAAGCAACCTGATGTTTTTTTTAAGTTTTACAGCGAGTTCAGGAAAAGCCGTTACCTGCATACCTATATTAACATTGACCAGATCACCTATGCGCTTAAACGGATATGCATGCGTGTTTGGCAACATCCTTTTACCAAAAAGCAGGAGGAGGATATGACCGGCATACTGCTTGCCTATCGACTGAGCCTTATGAATAGTTTTATGTCGATTTTCGACGAAATTACGCTGAAGCTCGAAGCAGACAGCAACAGAAATTTAGAATTATACTGAGCGATTTTAAAAAAATGCCGCGGGTATTGGCTGCCTTAAGCCCGAACAGCTATTGAAATGCATTTGTTTTTTAGACAAAAGTGCTTAAAAACCAATATTTAACATATATTTTTCTTTTATATACCAAAAATATATACGTACCTTTGCAGTCCCAATTAATTGGGAAAAAGGAGAAAAAATTTTTAATGGCAAAAAAACAAGAAGCAGAAAAAGAATTAAAAGCAAAGCAGGCTGAACTGGACACAGTAACAGCTGCTGAAAAAGAAACGGTTGAATCAGAAGCTGATTCAATATCAATTGAAGACATCAAATCTCAACTTTCATCTCCACCTCCGGCTGATTTTGACTGGGATGCTGATGATAAAAAATTTGGTAACTACAGCGATACTGACCGCGAACAATTAGAGAAACTTTATGATGGCACTTTCAGCTCTATCAATAAAGGTGAGATAATCAGCGGTACAGTTGTAAGTATCAATAATAAAGATGTGGTATTGAACATCGGCTTTAAATCTGATGGTTTGGTATCTGTTTCTGAATTCCGTGATACGCCTGATCTTAAGGTAGGCGATAGTGTTGAAGTATTTGTTGAGTCGCAGGAAGATGCTAACGGACAGTTGGTACTTTCACGCAAACGTGCTAAAACACAAAAATCATGGGAGCGCATTAATTCAGCTCTGGATAATGATGAGATCATCACAGGTTTTGTTAAAAGCAGAACTAAAGGTGGTTTAATTGTTGATATTATGGGCGTTGAAGCCTTCTTACCAGGTTCACAGATCGATATCAAACCTATACGTGATTACGATGTGTACGTTGGTAAAACAATGGAATTCAAAGTTGTTAAGATAAACCACGAGTTTAAAAACGTTGTGGTATCGCACAAAGTGCTTATCGAAGACGATCTTGAAAACCAGAAAACTGAAATTGTTGCACGCCTTGAAAAAGGCCAGGTATTGGAAGGTACCGTTAAAAACATTACCGACTTTGGTGTATTCATCGATCTTGGCGGTGTTGACGGCTTACTGCACATTACTGATATATCTTGGGGCCGTATCGAGCATCCGCGCGAAGTACTGTCATTGGATCAGAAGATCAACGTTGTTGTTCTTGACTTTGATGACGAGAAAAAACGTATCGCTCTGGGCTTGAAACAACTTACACCGCACCCTTGGCAGTCGCTTGACGAAAACATTCAGGTGGGTTCTAAAGTAAAAGGTAAAATTGTTACCGTTGCAGATTACGGTGCATTCCTTGAGATCATCCCTGGTGTTGAAGGTTTGATCCACGTATCAGAAATGTCGTGGTCACAAAACCTGCGTAACCCTCAGGAATTCCTGAAAGTAGGTGATGAAGTTGAAGCCCAGGTTTTAACTTTAGATCGCGAAGAGCGCAAAATGTCATTAGGCATCAAGCAATTAACGCCAGACCCATGGCAAAACGCTTCTGAGAAATATGCTATAGGCACTCAGCACGTTGCAACTGTTAAAAACATGACCAACTTTGGTGTGTTTGTTGAGCTTGAAGACGGTATAGATGGTTTGATCCACATCTCTGACCTTTCATGGTCTAAAAAAGTAAACCACCCTAACGAATTCACTAAGGTTGGCGAAAAATTAGACGTAGTGGTATTAGAACTTGACGTTGAGAACCGTAAACTTAGCTTAGGCCACAAACAGCTTGAAGAAAACCCTTGGGATACTTTCGAAACTATCTTCACTATCGATTCGATACATGAAGGTACAGTAATCAAAGTAACTGATAAAGGCGCTATCGTTGCTTTACCTTACGGTGTTGAAGGCTTCTGCCCAACCAAACACCTGGTTAAAGAAGACGGCAAATCTATCAAAGCTGAAGAAACCGCTGATTTCAAGATCATCGAGTTTAACAAAGAGAACAAACGTATCGTGATTTCACACTCACGTATATGGGAAGAAGCCCGCGCTGATGCTCGTGTACAAGAGTTCGAAAACCGTAAAAAAGAGGCAAAAACTGCCAGCAACGCGGTTAAGAAAGTGAAAGAATCTGTAGAAAAATCAACTTTAGGTGATCTTAGCGTACTTGCTCAATTAAAAGAGCAAATGGAAGGTGCTGAAAATAAAGCAAAAAAACCTGCCGCTAAACCAACCGAGTCTGAAGCTTCTGCTGACGAAGAATAAGCATCATTAAGCTTTAAATATAAGCCCTCCTGTAAACCAGGAGGGCTTTTTGTTTGTAGTGTTACAGCAAGGCAGATAAACTTTAAAACTGTTTGCTACTCGTTAAAAATTTTTAACTTTGCCCAAATCCAACCAAACGATGCAAAACCTGACGCTGCTCGACGGACAAAAATTTCAGATCACTATTCAGCGTTTATGTAGACAGTTAATTGAAAATCATAACGACTTCTCGAATACTGTTTTAATTGGCATCCAACCACGTGGCATATACCTGGCTAAACGTGTTGCCGAAGAACTGAGAAAGATATTACCCGACAGTACTATACAACAGGGCGACCTGGATATTACCTTTTACCGCGACGATTTTCGCCGGCAGGGTTCGCCACTGGTGCCTAATCAAACTAAAATTGATTTTATTACCGAAGGTAAAAAAGTAGTGATGATGGACGATGTGCTGTGGACAGGCCGCACCATTCGTGCCGCTATGGACGCCATGCAAGCCTTTGGCCGCCCCGAAAAGATAGAGTTGCTTGCTTTGGTAGACAGGCGTTACTCGCGCCACATCCCGGTATCTGCCGATTATGTGGGTATCGAGGTCGACTCCATTGCATCGCAAAAAGTAGTGGTAAGCTGGAAAGAAGCCGATAGTGAAGACAAGATCGTTTTGGTATCGGAGACAAAAGAGGAGTAATTACGATTTACAATTTTAGATTTACGGATCAAAAAATCATGTCATTGCGAGGAGGTACAACGAAGCAATCTCATAACAACGCATGAAAGTTTAAGTATACTAAGAGATTGCTGCGCTATCGCTCGCAATAAAAAGTAAGGAAATCAATACATATAATGGCAGGACTAAGCACACGTCATCTATTAGGAATTAAAGATTTGAACCGCTCAGATATCGAACTGATATTTGAAACCGCCGATAATTTTAAAACGGTGCTTAACAGGCCGATAAAAAAAGTACCATCGTTGCGCGATGTTACCATTGCCAATATATTTTTTGAAAACTCTACCCGTACCCGTTTATCTTTTGAGCTTGCCGAGAAAAGGCTATCTGCCGATGTAGTTAATTTTGCGGCTTCATCATCATCAGTAAGTAAAGGCGAAACGCTTATAGATACGGTTAATAACATATTAGCCATGAAGGTGGATATGGTGGTGATGCGCCATCCGTATGCCGGCGCAGGCATATTCCTGTCCAAACACGTCAACGCGCAGATTGTTAATGCCGGTGACGGCGCCCATGAGCATCCTACACAAGCCCTGCTTGACGCTTTTTCTATCCGCGAACGCTATGGCGATGTAGCCGGTAAAAAAGTAGTTATAGTAGGGGATATATTACACTCGCGGGTGGCCCTGTCAAACATACTTTGCCTAAAACAATTGGGGGCGGAAGTAATGGTTTGCGGCCCTACAACATTAATCCCGAAATACATCGGCTCGTTAGGGGTAAAAGTTGAGCATAACCTGATAAAGGCGCTTAACTGGTGCGATGTAGCCAATATGCTGCGCATTCAGTTAGAGCGGCAGGATATCAAATACTTTCCTTCGCTACGTGAGTATACCATGATGTTTGGCCTTAACAAACAGATACTGGATAGCCTGGATAAAGAGATCACAGTAATGCATCCGGGCCCAATTAACCGGGGCGTGGAAATTACCAGCGACGTAGCGGATAGCAAGCAATCTATCATACTGGATCAGGTGGAAAACGGTGTGGCCATACGTATGGCGGTGCTATACCTGCTGGCTGGGCAAACGGTATGAAACAGTCAAAGTACAATACTTTAAAAGAGCGGCTGATAAGCTGTGGCAAAACCAAAGCCACTATATTATACATTGTACTTTGCCTATCGGCATTAATTGTTTTAACTGTATTACATAGCTTAGTTATTTATAATAACCTTCATGGTTCATTCACGCATAATACCGGCTTCCTGATATATGCAACTATAATCATCCTGATAAGCTCAGCTTCATTTTATAACGATGCAATTGCTGAGTCGAAAAAGAATGATGATCTTAAAAAACGTGGCCTCACACCTGCAGATATCAGTAATATGAAGTTCGTGCAGGAATGGAAGCAAAAAAAAGATAACGGCTTGTTAAAATATATCTTATTTAACGGCGGCATATTTCTTGGCTCTTTGATTTTCCTGTTCATATCTTTTAGCTTTTTTCCAAAAGCTGCACCCGAGGGGAGGCAGTTTCCAGAATTTTCTGATATGATCAACTACATGGTAAAGTGTTATGGTGTAGGTTTCTTTACGGGCATGTTGCTATCAGCCATCAATTGGATATTTAACGAACGCAAGTTTAAGCGCCTTAACGCCGCTCAATTCATGGGGTGATTGTTTGGATGTTTATGCAATGGTGGCTTCAGTATAATAATAACAACAATGCCTTAATCAAGTTGTCATTCCGGGTGAGCAGGCAAAGGCTTGAGCACGGGGCGACGAGGAAACTCGTTCACTTAGCCCTTCAGGCAGCATTGTAATTATTTCAGCACTTTCTTAGCCGCTTCCAATCCACTGCTTAAAGCGGCTTCAACAGTGCCCATAGCCGTACCCTCATACAAGTATTCACCGGCGAAATAGATGGTATTATCTATAGGCGTATTCAAAATTGTTCTGGCCTGGGGCGCTTCTACCGTATCATAAGCATAAGAACCACGTGTATAAGGGTCGGCCGTCCAATTCATAATGCGATAAGCATTAAGCTTCCCTTTTAAATCATTATAATCTCTATTGAAAATGTTAGCCAGCGATTGTAAACCCTGTTCCAATATTTCTTTATCAGGTATATCAGCTTTTTCTTCAGCTGCCGGCCCACCTATCCAACCGGTCAGTACATTCGATTTATTGGGCGCCTGTGTCCACCATGTGGGTATTTCTTCTTCGCTGAAAAGGTAACCCATCTGTTCAATTTCATCACCTGCCATTTTTTTGGTTTGTTCATCCAGCCAAAAGGGGGTGTTAAACTCAAACAATATTTTAATGACTGCACCAAAGCCCATTTGCTGTATAGCTTTTGCATGCTGATGTATGGGTGGATCAAATACAACTGCTCCGTTGGAACCTGCTTTAACCTTTAAAACACCTAAAGGCAGTGCAATTACAAGTTGTTCGGCCTCGTATTCCATGCCATCTTCAGTTATTGCTTTAACCAGCCCCTTTTGCCACTGTATCTGCTTTACAATTGCATTCAAAAATACCTGGCCTCCTTTGTTTTTGCATTCGCCTGCCAAATAGTTGATTACTGCGCAATAGCCGCCCTCAATGCGCTGCTGCGCATCCTGGTCCTCATTTTCCCATTCCTTTCGTAAAGAAAAAGTACTTGCTTTGCGCGGGTCGGCAGTGTCATACCCCGAAACATAAGCCCATAAAGATTTACGAAGCTCCCCGTGCTCATCACCAGGGAATTCCTTTAAAAGAAAATCCCAGATAGGGATATCCTGCTGTAAATAATCAAGTTTTTCGGTCAGCGCATCCCAGTCGCCTGCAACAATACTGTTGCGCTCAAACTTACCATCTTTGTAACTCCACATCTCGGCATTAGCGTTGCGGCCGCTTATGCCAGCGTCTTTAAGCAGTTGTTTGGTAACAGGCAGATCGCCATGTATAAACTCTGCACCCAGTTCGGTCTCTTTAAAAAAAAGCTCCTTGTTAAGGGTGTGTATGCGCCCACCTGTACGGTTGCGGGCCTCTAAAACGGTAACGTGTTTGCCGGCTTTGCTTAAGGTATATGCCGCCATTAAACCAGCGGCCCCGGCCCCAATGATAAGAACAGTATTTTTCATAAACAGGTAATGCAAGGTAAAGCTATTAGTTGTAAGATGCAAGAACGGACTCACCCCGGCATCGCTACCGCTCGCCGTCCTCTCTCCGCAAGCGGAAAGAGGGGTGTTCTGTAAAGTCCTCTCCGAAGGAGAGGATTTAGGAGAGGCCATTTGCCAGTGGACTCACCCCGGCATCGCTACCGCTCGCCGCCCCTCTCTCCGCAAGCGGAAAGAGGGGTGTTCTGTAAAGTCCTCTCTTTCGGAGAGGATTTAGGAGAGGCCATTTGCCAGTGGACTCACCCCGGCATCGCTACCGCTCGCCGCCCCTCTCTCCGCAAGCGGAAAGAGGGGTGTTCTGTAAAGTCCTCTCCTTCGGAGAGGATTTAGGAGAGGCTACTTACCAGCGGTGAAGAAAAAACTAAAAAGAAAACACTCCCCTCTTTGCGTAGCAGAGAGGGGGAAGGGGGTGAGTCAATAAAAGGCTTTACGCTCAAAATTTTAAAACAATGAAGCCCGGTAACGCTTTTGTTTTATTTTAGCGCATCTATAAATCTGCTATGAAACAGTATTTTAAAGTTGACGAATGGAAAGTAATTGAAGAAGGCTTTGATCCGGCTCATAATAAGGTAGCCGAAAGCGTTTTCAGTTTGGGTAACGGCCGCATGGGTGGGCGTGCCAACTTTGAGGAAGCCTATAGCGGCGATACGCTGCAGGGCAATTACGTAGCAGGTGTTTACTATCCCGACAAAACACGTGTGGGGTGGTGGAAAAACGGTTACCCCGAATACTTTGCAAAAGTGCTTAACGCGGCTAACTGGATAGGTATTGATATCTCGCTGAACGGTGAACAGCTGGACCTGGCTAAATGTAAAGTGTTGGGTTTTCGTCGCGAACTAAATATGCAAGAGGGATATCTTAAGCGAAATTTTCGGGCACGTACAGCCACAGGTAAGGAAGTGGAGGTAGAGGCCATTCGCTTTAATAGCCTGGTTGATGATGAAACCGGTGCGATCTGTTACAGTATTAATCCGCTGAATTTTGGAGGGTATATCAAGTTAACACCTTTTGTAGATGGTGATGTGGTTAACAAGGATGCCAACTATGATGAAAAGTTTTGGGATGAGGTAGCTAAAAATACCTGGGACGATGGTGCCGTGCTGCAAATGCGTACGCGTAAAACCGGCTTTGAGGTGGCTACCGGGATGAAATATCATGTAGCCCTTGATGGCCAGGCCAAACGTATTGACACCCAGCCGGTAACTCGTGAAAAATATGTGGGAGCCGAAATACGGATGAACATAGAAGAAGGCCAGCGCATTACATTGTATAAGTATGCCGCCAACCTATCTTCGCAAAACCACCCTAAAGAAGATTTGGTAGAGCTTACCAAAAACGTTTTGGATGCCGTTTGCCATAAAGGGTTTGATACGATGCTTGCTGAACAGGCGGCTGCATGGGCCGAAAAATGGAAGCATAATGACATTGTTATTGAAGGCGATGCGGCGGCGCAACAGGGCATTCGCTTTAATATATTCCAGCTTAACCAAACGTATACCGGCGAAGACGACCGTTTGAACATTGGGCCTAAGGGCTTCACAGGCGAAAAATATGGCGGCTCTACCTATTGGGATACCGAAGCTTACTGCGTGCCCTTTTACCTGGCCACAGCAGAGCAAAAGGTAGCTCGTAACCTGCTTTTATATCGCTACAAGCAATTAGGCAAAGCAATAGACAATGCCAGGCTGCTGGGTTTCAACAACGGGGCGGCGCTGTATCCAATGGTCACTATGGATGGTACCGAGTGCCACAACGAGTGGGAAATAACCTTTGAAGAGATCCACCGTAACGGTGCCATAGCCTATGCTATTTTTAATTATGTGCGCTATACCGGCGATGAGCAATACCTGGCAGACTATGGGTTGGAAGTGCTAATAGCCATATCCCGTTTTTGGGCGCAGCGGGTCAACTGGTCGGCGCAGCGGCAGCAGTATGTAATGCTGGGTGTTACCGGGCCCAACGAGTATGAAAATAACGTAAATAACAACTGGTATACCAGCACCATAGCGGTTTGGTGCCTTAAATATACACTTAAGGTTATTGATGATGTAAAGAGGCTTGATACAGGTAAGTATAACTCGCTTACCAGTAAAATAAACTTCCAGGATGAACAGGAATGCGGAAAGTTTAAGGATATCATCAGCAAGTTGTATCTGCCTTATGATGATAACCTGCAGATCTTTTTGCAGCAGGATGGGTATTTGGATAAGGAGCAGACACTGGTTAAAGACCTGCCCGAAACTGACCGGCCGCTGGTGCAGAAGTGGAGTTGGGACAGGATATTACGGTCGCCATTTATTAAGCAGGCAGATGTATTGCAGGGGCTGTATTTTTTTGAGGATGATTACGATGTGGAAACCATACGCCGTAATTATGATTTTTACGAGCCGCGCACCGTGCACGAGTCGTCGCTATCGCCATGTGTGCACTCCATTATCGCTGCTAAACTTGGCGATATAGACAGGGCTTACGAATTTTATCTGCGTACATCCCGGCTGGACATTGACGATTATAATAACGACACCGAGGATGGTTGCCATATCACATCAATGGCTGGTACATGGATGTCGGTAGTTCAGGGTTTTGGTGGTATGCGTATTAAGGACGGTGCATTGTCATTCAGCCCGCTTTTGCCTGCCGGGTGGGAAGCATTTTCGTTTCGTATAGGTTTCAGGGGGATCTCGTTAAAGGTGCTTGTAAGCAAAAATGAAATATTAATTAAAAATCAATCCAATCAAACGCTAACCGTTAATGTTTATGATAATGGCTATTTGATCTCCCCGTCTTCGGAAACCGCTGTACCAATAAAACCTTTACATTAACGGATGTTTAAAATCAACAAACACAAGCTGATCATATATCAGCTGCTGCCCCGGCTTTTTGGCAATACTAATACTACAAATAAGTTTTATGGTTCAGTAGAAGAAAACGGTACAGGCAAATTCAACGATATTACCGATAAAGCACTAAGCGAGATAAGCGCTATGGGCTTTACACATGTTTGGTATACGGGTATTTTGGAACATGCCACTATGACGGATTATTCTGCTTATGGTATCAAGCCCGATGATCCTGATGTGGTAAAAGGCCGGGCGGGGTCGCCTTATGCCGTTAAGGATTATTACGATGTGGCGCCTGATCTGGCGGTTGACGTAAATAACCGGCTGAATGAATTTCAGGATCTCATTATCCGTACACATTTCAGCGGCTTAAAGGTGATCATGGATTTTATACCTAATCATGTGGCGCGTACCTATGCATCAGATGCCCGCCCAACCGGTGTAAAAGATTTTGGAGAGGATGATGACACCAACCTGGCATGTGGCATAGCCAATGATTTTTATTATATACCCGATAAGCATTTTGTTGCACCTGCCGATTATAATCCAGGGGGTGATGAATTTATTTCGCCGCTTAAGGATGGAAAGTTTGAAGAATTTCCGGCTAAAGCTACCGGTAACGACGTATTCAACGAGGCGCCCTCAATAAACGACTGGTTTGAGACCGTTAAACTTAACTACGGTGTTTACTATCTCGACGGAAGGAAGACATACCTGGGCCATGTACCCCCTTTGTGGCATAAGCTGCACCATATACTAACCTATTGGTGCGAAATGGGTGTAGATGGTTTTCGTTGTGATATGATAGAGATGGTGCCTGTTGAATTCTGGGCATGGATCATCCCTAAGTTGAAAGCCACCCATCCCGATCTGATATTCATCGGCGAAGCCTACGATAAGAGTAAATATGCCGGATACATTAACGATGGCGGATTTGATTACTTATACGATAAGGTAGGCCTTTATGAGGCCATCCGCAGGCTTACCTGCAACGAGCCGGGCAGCAGTACCTGGGAAATTAATGCCGTTTGGAACCACCATACCCGGGGGATAGACCAGCACATGCTGCGCTTTATGGAAAACCATGACGAGCAACGCATAGCCAGCAGATTTTTTGCAGGCGATGCCTGGCTGGCCGTACCCGGGATGATTGTAACCGCTACGCTTAACGTTGGCCCTGTAATGGTGTATTCGGGGCAGGAGGTAGGCGAACCTGCTGTTGGTGCCTGCGGCTTTAGGGGAGATGATGGGCGCACCACAATATTTGATTACTGGGGCGTCCCCGAACATCAGAAATGGATGAACGGAGGGGTTTTTGACGGCGGCAAACTGTCCGCGTCGCAACAAGAGTTAAGGGGTTTTTACTCCTCATTGCTCAATATTGTAAAAAACAGTGAAGCATTAAGCGACGGACAGTTTTATGAGCTTATGATGTCAAACGAGCATGAGCACTGGTTTGATACCCGCCTTTATTTATACCTGCGCTATACCCATACTGAAAGGGTAGTGGTGATAACAAACTTTAACCGCGAGGAGCGTGATATCAACCTGCAGATACCCGGGGCTTTGCTTACAGAATTTGGTTTGGCCGGCGGGCAAAGTTTTACCGATTTGTTAACAGGCGAAACCATTGTTACGGCAGATGTAAGCGCCGGCATTCCTGTAAAAATTAAACCAATGAGCGGATTATTATTAAAATTATAATTCTTTAACTACGCCGCAACTTTGGCTTAATTATAGCGGTAAAAGTCAATAATTAATCGTTTATTAGCTGTTACTAATTAATTAGCTGATATTTTTTATCATGACCTGCTGCATAAAATCAGCTGGCATATTGATTTATTTTTGATGAGTATGGCAGAAAATGTACCTGACCCAAATCCCGAGCTGTTAACCGCCAAACTACTGCAGGTGGAGGAAATTGCAGTTGATGAGGAAGAATTTCACCATTTAAACAATCCTGCTGAAAGCATAAAGCCCATTGTAAAAAAATATTTGGGCACACCTAATCATTCAGAACAATCCGGCAATAAGATATTCTTTAGCGATGGGGATGCAAAAGTAGAGATACTGGTAGTCACCAACGAGATCATCCGCGTGCGGTTGGCGCCGCACAGTGTGTTCTTAGAGGAGTTTTCCTATGCCGTTCCGCAGCTTCCGCAAAGGCATGTAGAGTTTACCTTGCTGGAGAATGATAAGGAATATATTGTAGCTACACCTGTAATCAATTGCCACATCCGCAAGCAGGACTTCTTTATATCTTTTTCTGATAAAAATGATACGATCACCAGTAGCGACGCCGTACCGATGCACTGGGAAGAAAACACCCAGTTTGGCGGATACTACGTTTTTTGTACTAAAACGTGCCAGGAGCAGGAGAGCTTTTTTGGCCTGGGCGATAAAGCTACCGAATTTAACCTGAGGGGCAAACGCCTGAAAAACTGGAATACCGACGCCTATTCCTTCAGCTTTAATCAGGACCCTCTGTACAGGTCCATTCCCTTCTACATCAGTTTGAACGACAATGTAGCGCACGGGATATTTTTTGATAACACTTTTAAAGCTTATTTCGACTTTGCGGCCGAAGACCGTAACCGCACCAGCTTTTGGGCGGATGGCGGCGAGTTGCAGTATTACTATATTCACGGCCCGCACATGATGGATGTGGTAAAAAACTACCACCTGCTTACAGGCACTCACCCAATGCCGCCACTGTGGGCTTTAGGTTATCATCAGTGCCGCTGGAGTTATTACCCTGAAAATAAAGTAAGGGTGATTGCCAATGGCTTTCGCCAAAACCGCATACCCTGCGATGGTATCTACCTGGATATAGATTACATGGACGGCTACCGCTGCTTTACCTGGAGCCCCAAATACTTCCCTAACCCTAAAAAGATGATTGCCGACCTGGCCGAAAACGGCTTTAAAACGGTAGTTATCATTGACCCGGGGATACGTGTTGACGATAATTACTGGGTGTTTAAGGAAGGCAAGGAAAAGAAATATTTTTGCCGCCGCTGCGACGACTACTTTATGGAGGGCCACGTTTGGCCGGGCCGCTGCCAATTCCCGGATTTTACCAATCCCGAGGTTCGCGCCTGGTGGGGCGACCTGTTTGATGGCCTTGTAGAAACCGGTGTTGCAGGGGTTTGGAACGATATGAATGAACCTGCCGTTTTTGGATCAGGCTCGTTTCCGGATGATGTTCGTCACCAGTACGATGGGTACCGCGGTTCGCACCGTAAGGCGCACAATGTTTACGGCATGCAAATGGTGCGCGCCACCTATGAGGGCTTGCGCAAGCAGCTTAAAAACAAAAGGCCGTTTACCATTACCCGCGCGGGGTACGCTGGCGTGCAGCGCTATTCATCGGTATGGACTGGCGATAATGTAGCCACATGGGAGCATTTAAAGCTAGGTAATATACAATTACAACGACTTTCGGTATCAGGGATCTCATTTTGCGGTACAGATATTGGCGGGTTTAGCGGTGAGCCCGACGGTGAGCTGTTTACCCGCTGGATACAGATGGGTACGTTCTCGCCCTTTATGCGGGCGCATTCTGCCGGTGATACCAAAGAGCGTGAACCATGGAGCTTTGGCGAGCCGTTTACATCTATCAACCGCAGGTTTATTGAGTTACGCTACCGCCTGATACCTTACCTGTATTCTACTTTCTGGGAGCATCACCGTTATGGTTTCCCGATATTAAGGCCGGTGGTTATGCAGGAGCAGGATGTGTTGATGAACCACTTTCGGCAGGATGAATTTACCTATGGCGATAAGATATTGGTTTGCCCGGTATTACACCCAGGCCAGCAAACGCGCAATGTTTACCTGCCCAAAGGCAAATGGTATAATTTCTGGACACTGGATATGGTAGAGGGAGCGCAGGAAATAACCGTACCTACACCACTGGATATTATGCCGTTATTTGTTAAGGCAGGATCGGTTATTCCGGAATACCCGGTGATGCAGTATACCGGCGAAACCGAAATAGAAGAAGTTAAGCTGAATATTTATTACAGCGATTACGAAGTCAAATCCTTCCTGTTTGAAGATTATGGCGAAACCTTTGCTTATGAACAGGATATCTACCTGGAAAAGAAATTTGTAGTAAAGGGCGATGAACGTAAACTGACCATCAAACAAACTATGGAAGGCTTATATACCCCGCGTTACGAAGGCTATCATTTTAAAGTGAACGGGCTGCCGTTTGTACCGTCAAGAATTGTAGCCGATGGTAAAGAGGTACCAACCATCAGCTCAAACGCCGACAAAACATACGAGTTTAAGTTTACAAAAAATTTTAAGCAAATAGAGATTTACAAATAATATGAAAGGCCCGAAAGGGCCTTTTTTTGTGAATAAGAAACAACTGCAGCCAATGTATGTTCTTTAATGATATATTGGGTTATTAAACTTACATTTAACCACCCGTTATTATCTTAAGCTAAAAGCTATACTATGGCAAAGCAATCAAAAAAATTATCTGCCGACCTGACAGAATCTCAACCAATAAAAACAAAAAAGCCGGTTACAACCAAAAAGAAAGAAGATACCTGGCCGCAATCGGAGGATATTTCTGTTAAAAAGCCTGCGATAAAAAGAAAGCTTAAGAATCAGGCACTTACAGAGAATCAGGATCTGACGAATAGTGCTCCATCAATTAACATTATTGAAAATACTGAGTTAAAAGCTGTTGAGCCTTACAGCCGCTTTACCGATTTTGATATAGAGCTTTTTAAATCAGGCAAGCATTTCAGGCTGTACGAAAAACTTGGCTCGCACGTGGTGGAATACAAGGGCGTTACAGGTACCTATTTTGCGGTATGGGCGCCTAATGCCCAGTATGTTGCTGTAATAGGTAATTTCAATGGCTGGAATGCCGGCTCGCACTCGCTTAACTATCGCTGGGACGCATCTGGTATATGGGAAGGTTTTATACCCCATGTAGGCGTTGGCGAAACCTATAAATACTTTATTAAAGCCTCTACAGGCGAGGATTTTGAAAAGAGCGATCCGTTTGCCCTTCGCTGGGAATTGCCGCCCCGTACGGCCTCTATTGTGGCCGATACCTATTATGAATGGAACGATGGTAACTGGATGGCCAACCGCTATCAGCATAATGCGCTTAACAAGCCGTTTTCTGTGTATGAGATGCATGTAGGCTCATGGGCCCGTAGCCCGGAAAGCCCTGATGAGTTCCTAAGCTATCGCCAACTGGCCGAAAAGCTGGTGCCATACCTGCAGGAAATGGGCTTTACACATGTGGAGTTCATGCCTTTGATGGAACATCCGTATTATCCAAGCTGGGGGTACCAGGTAACAGGCTATTTTGCTGCATGTTCGCGGTACGGAACGCCGCAGGACCTGATGTACCTGATAGAGGAATTGCATAAGGCGGGCATCGGTGTTATTTTAGATTGGGTACCCTCGCACTTCCCGGGCGATGTGCATGGCTTATATCAATTTGACGGCACGCACCTGTATGAGCATGAGGACCTGCGCAAAGGCTTTCATCCCGATTGGAAATCATACATCTTTAATTACGGCCGCAATGAGGTACGCGCCTTTCTGATCAGCAACGCCTTGTTCTGGTTAGACCGCTACCATATCGATGGCTTACGCGTTGATGCGGTAGCATCCATGTTATACCTTGATTACTCTCGTAACCATGGCGAATGGGAGCCAAACGCATTAGGGGGTAATCAAAACCTGGAAGCCGTTGATTTTCTTAAGGAATTCAATTCTACAATTTACAGCAATTATCCGGATGTACAAACTATAGCAGAAGAGTCGACCTCATTTCCGGGTGTAAGCAGGCCGGTATATACAGGCGGCCTTGGTTTTGGCATGAAATGGATGATGGGCTGGATGCATGATACCATTAATTATTTCTCTCGCGATCCGCTTTATCGTAAATATCATCAAAACCAGCTTACTTTTAGCCTGGTATACGCCTTTACCGAAAACTTTATGCTTCCGTTTTCGCA
Organism: Mucilaginibacter litoreus; assembly: GCF_042676805.1. NCBI lineage: Bacteria > Pseudomonadati > Bacteroidota > Sphingobacteriia > Sphingobacteriales > Sphingobacteriaceae > Mucilaginibacter > Mucilaginibacter litoreus. The sequence continues at coordinate 395,393 of NZ_JBHTHZ010000002.1, forward strand.
TGATGAGGTGGTGTATGGCAAAGGCTCCATGATAGGCAAAATGCCCGGCGATGGCTGGCAAAGGTTTGCCAATCTGCGCACGTTATACAGCTATATGTATACCCACCCGGGTACTAAACTATTGTTTATGGGCAGTGAATTTGCGCAAAGCGACGAGTGGAATTTTCAGCAGTCGTTAGACTGGCACCTGCTGGAGCATGAGAGCCATTTTGGCATGAAAGAAACCATAAAGGCCCTTAATATGCTGTACAAAACAGAGCCGGCACTTTATGAAAAATCCTTCGACTGGACAGGCTTTGAATGGATAGATGCCGGTAATGCGGAGCAGTCTGTACTGGTTTACCTAAGAAAAGGGGCTGACCGCGCTAACGACCTGGTAGTAGTGCTTAACATGACACCAGTGCCTCATCATAATTACCGCATAGGCGTACCTGCAGCTGGTGAGTGGTGCGAAGTATTTAACTCTGATGATAAAGCTTTTTGGGGTAGCGGCGTTGGCAACCTGCAAGCGTTAATTTCCCAACCAACAGCCTGGCAAGGCCGCGACGACTCGGTAGAAATTACTATCCCACCGTTGTCGGCTGTAATCTTCAAGCGCGAGCCATCAGTTATAACAAAGGTTTCCAAAGCAGTAGCTAAAGGAAAAAAGCAAAGCAAAGTTAAAGCAGGAGAAGCAGCTAAAAGAGATGAGTTATGAGTAATAAATTCTTTTATTTATACCTTAATTGGCGGCACCATCGCGTTGCTGTTACTTATTTACACAGCGGTAACCGCTTACCCTAATATTGATAACAGCGGGGCTTTATTTTATTTTATACCAACAATTGGCCTTTATTATATGGCTTATAAAACGTACCATGTAAAAAAAGACGGCGAACTAATGTAAGGTTATATATTTGAGTAAAATGAGATTACGCTTTAATGGCACTTGCTCTTTTCATATACATTAAATAAGTGCTAATTTGCAATATGCCCGCTATAGCTGCCGCCGAAAAAGTTGATATACGCCGTTTTCCTTTAACAACCTTACAGGGTGACCCTGCACAAATTGTTGTTTATGAAGCAAACGGCCGCGATGTAATTATTGATACCGCTTTTTTACAACCACACCGAAAGGATTATTATTTTTTTGCATTTGTTGAGGAAGGAAACAGCCGCCACTGGGTCGACTTTACGGCTTATACCATTAAGCCGGGGCATTTTTATTTTACCGTTCCGCATCAGGTGCATCTTAAAGAGGAAAGCAAACCCATTAAAGGCTTTGTAGCAAGTTTTACCGAGGAGTTTTTGATGCTTGAAGAAAACCGTATGCTAAGACGGTTACCTATTATACAAAACCCGGCGGGCGGCCACGAGCTTGTATTGAATCGGCAGGATATTGCTTATATTAAAGATGTGATGGCTAAAATGGTTGCCGAAAAACAACATGGCGGCGACTGGCATAACCAGATGCTTACATCATGGCTGCGTGTTTTGGTTATTTACCTGAGCCGGTTGTATAACGAACAGTTTGGGGAGCACTGTATTACTAAAAGCTACTGCCTGCTTAAAAGTTTCCAGGAATTGATAGGTGACCACCATAAGCAACTGCATGATGTTACAGCCTATGCAAACCTGCTGAATATAACACCTGGCTATTTAAATGATATTGTTAAGCAGCAAAGCGGTAAAACCGCCATTAGTCATATCCATAACCGCCTGGCTGTGGAGGCTAAACGTAAGTTGCTGCATACCGACTTATCTGTAAAACAAATTGCAGACGAGCTTGGCTTTGAAGACGCGGCCTACTTTAACCGTTTTTTTAAGCGACTTACCGATACAACCCCTGTAAGCTATCGCCAGCAAATCCGTGAAATGTACAGTTAATGCCTTGTTAAGTACAGTAATAGCAATAGGGCTGTTCCATAACTTTGTGTTATGGAAAAACAAACAGTATTAATTACAGGTGCCAATAAAGGTATTGGCCTGGAAACTGCCCGTCAGCTGGCCAAGGCCGGCTATTACGTCTACCTGGGCTGCCGCGATAAAGAACGTGGCGAAGAAGCCGCATCGTTACTGCATAAAGAAGGTTTAACAGATGTTGAATTATTATTGTTAGATGTAGTAAGCGAAGAATCGGTACAGCAGGCTTATAAAGAATTATCAGGCAAAATAAGCCATTTGGATGTGCTGATCAATAATGCCGGCGTACTTGGCACCTATATGCAATCAGCACTGACTACCTCCGACGAGATATTCAGGGAGGTATTTGAAGTAAACCTGATAGGTGTGGCCCGCATGGCCAGAATATTTGTACCGCTTATGCAAAACGCACCCAATCCGCGTATTGTTAACGTTACATCAGACCTTGGCTCGCTTACCCTGCACAGCGACCCAACCTGGAAGCATTATGATGTAAAAACAGCTGCTTACGGCCCGTCCAAGAGCGCGTTGAATAATTATACCCTTGCTTTGGCTTATGAGTTAAAAGACAAGTTTAAAGTGAATGCGGTAAACCCCGGCTATACCAAAACCGATTTTAATCATAACCAGGGCTATAAAAGCGTAGAAGATGGCGCAGCGCCGATTGTTGAATACGCCATGATTGATAAAGACGGCCCTACAGGCGGCTACTTTAGCGATTATGGTGTAACACCATGGTAGTTTATCTACCAAGCGCACAAGTCTTCGACAAGCTCAGACTGACCCAGTATAAGTCAAGTCGTTGCAATGATGTTTTATCCCTTTCTTATTGCAGTAGCAGCAGTAAGAATTCCCCTCCAGGGAGGGGTTAGGGGTGGGTTTAGCCGTGTTGTAGAAATCTTAGCTAAGTGTTATGCTGAGCCTGTCGAACCATTAACCAAGCGCACAGGTCTTTGACAAGCTCAGACTGACCCAGTAAGTCAAGTCATTGCAATGATGTTTTTATTTCTTTCTTATTGCAGTAGCAGCAGTAAAAATTCCCTTCCCTGGAGAAGTTAGGGGTGGATTTAGAAGTGTTGTTGTAGAAATCTTAGCTCAAGTGTCATGGTGAGCCTGTCGAACCATTAACAAAGCGCACAAGTCTTCGACAAGCTCAGACTGACCCAGTATAAGTCAAGTCATTGCAATGATGCTTTATTCTTTCGCTGACAGTGTTTTGTCAGCGAAATTGTCATAGGTTTGATAATTAGTCAATTATGAGTGTTCACACTGTTCACCTGTGTGTTCGTGAACAAAACAGGATATCATATCAACTTTATTGTAATTATGCTTTCCATCATTAACAAAAAAAGCCTGCCGGAACATTCCGGCAGGCTTTTGATTATAAGTGGTTAAGCTTACAGTTTACCAATTTCCTGTACAAGGTCAATCAGTTTGTTTGAATAACCCCATTCGTTATCGTACCATGATACTACTTTAACAAAGTTTTCGCTAAGTGCGATACCTGCTTTAGCATCAAAGATAGATGTACGAGAGTCGCCTTTAAAGTCTTCAGATACCACTTCGTCTTCAGTGTAACCTAAAATACCTTTAAGCTCGCCTTCTGATGCTTCTTTCATAGCAGCTTTGATTTGCTCGTAAGTAGCAGGAGTTTTTAAGCGGGCAGTTAAATCTACTACAGATACGTCGGCAACCGGAACACGGAATGACATACCGGTTAATTTGCCTTTCAGTTCAGGTAATACCAGGCCAACCGCTTTAGCAGCACCGGTTGATGAAGGGATGATGTTTTGGTAAGCACCACGGCCGCCTCTCCAGTCTTTAGCCGATGGGCCGTCAACTGTTTTTTGAGTAGCAGTTACTGCGTGGATAGTGCTCATCAAGCCTTCTTCGATACCAAATTTATCGTTTAACACTTTAGCAACAGGCGCTAAACAGTTGGTAGTACATGAAGCGTTTGAAACGATGTTCTGGTCTGCTTTTAATTGTTTGTGGTTAACACCCATTACAAAAGTAGGGGTATCATCTTTTGCAGGTGCGCTCATAACTACTTTTTTAGCACCGGCGTCAATATGTTTCTGAGCAGTTTCCTGAGTTAAGAATAAACCGGTAGACTCAATGATAACTTCTGCACCAACTTCGTTCCATTTAAGGTTAGCCGGATCTTTTTCTGCTGTTACGCGGATAGTTTTACCATTTACTACCAGGTGGCCGCCCTCTACAGCAATTGTACCATTAAACTGGCCATGGGTTGAATCGTATTTTAACATGTAAGCCATGTAATCAGGTTCAACAAGGTCGTTGATACCTACTACTTCAACATCTGGTCTTTCAATTGCGGCCCTAAAAGCTAAGCGACCGATACGGCCGAAGCCGTTGATTCCTATTTTCATGATTTTCTAATTTTTATTTGAATAATATGTCAATAAATGGTTGATAGGTTCTTTAATAATATCATTTATAATAATGCCATTCTTTTCTGCGGCTTCACGCAAATAATCCTGAAAGTTAAACGCAACAGAGCCGGCAAAATGTACAGATGCCTCCGGGTGTTCTCTTTGCAAGGGTACTACATAAGTGTCCAGCAGTTTATCAAAGCCGGTTGTAACAATGTTACGTATGTAAGGGTCCTGTTTGTTTTCCAGGAAAAAATCGCTGAAAGAACTTAAAAACAAAGCCGGCTGTTTTTGGCGATAAACTTTCTCAAGCAGTGTTTTACGGTCGGCATCATAACGCTGAATGAATTTTTGCTTGATATTTGCCGGTAATGTTTCGTTCATAAACCGTTTAATTAGTTGCCTGCCCAGCCAATTGCCCGAGCCCTCATCTGCCAATATATAACCCAAACCGTAATTGTTTGGTTTCACTTTTTTTCCATCATACCAGGCTGCATTGCTTCCACTTCCGCAAATGCTTATTATGCCCGGTGCATTACGGCAGCAGGCAATTGCCGCCCCTTCAATATCATGCCCTACTGTAACTTTTGCAAACTTAAAAAAGGCTGTAAAAGCATCATAAACAATTTGCCTGAGCTCGGGCGTTGATGAACCCGCGCCAAAAAAATGAATACGCTTTATTTCTTCAGCGTGATGTATAAGGTTAATATTTTTGTTGAAAAGTTGTATAATATGTTTCTGATCATTAAAATAAGGGTTAATGGCATTAGTATTAAATGATGCAATTGTTCGCCCTTTATACGCTAATCGCCAGCCGGCATTGTTTGATCCACTATATACAACTGCAATCATTTATATCGATAAAACATCAGCCATCTGCATCAGATCGTCCTCCAGCTTAAACTGATGTTGGGTTAAGGCTTCTTCAAGGTCGGTCAGTTTGATATGGTTGGCTTCCAAACCTACCATCTTTTGAGTTTCACCATTTATAAGGGCATTTACAGCAGCAAAACCAAGGCGACTACCCAATATCCTGTCGAAAGCAGAGGGGCTGCCTCCGCGTTGCAGGTGGCCTAATATAGTAACTTTTATATCGTAAAACTTAATTTGCTGCCTTACAGCCTCGGCCAGGTCATACGCGCCTCCGCTTTTATCGCCCTCTGCAACAATTACAATGCTTGAAGATTTTTTATTGTACTGGCCCTTTTTCAGATTTTCAATCAGATTGCCGATTACGGTATCACGCTCAGGAAGTAAAATGGCTTCAGCCCCGCAGGAGATACCTGCACGCAAGGCAATAGCGCCCGAGTCGCGGCCCATTACTTCTATAAAGAAAAGCCGGTCATGCGCGTCGGCAGTATCCCGAATTTTATCTATCGCCTCTATTACTGTGTTGGTTGCCGTATCGAAACCAAGTGTATATGTAGAGCCGTAAAGGTCATTATCAATAGTACCCGGAACGCCTATAACTTTTATATCAGGATATTTTTTTGAAAAGCGAAGCGCACCTGTAAATGTTCCATCGCCGCCAATAACTACCAAACCTTCAATGCCATTTGCTTTTAGGTTTTGATAAGCGGTTTCCATACCTTCATCGGTACGGAAAGGAATACAGCGGGCCGTTTTTAATATAGTGCCGCCCAGGTTTAAAATGTTGCTTACCGATCTTGTATTCATTTCATACAAGTTGTTATCGATAAGCCCCTGGTAACCCTGACGGATGCCTGCCACCTGCAGGCCATTATAAATTGCGGTACGTACTACAGCCCTTATACAAGGATTCATGCCCGGGGCGTCGCCACCTGATGTAAGAACTGCTATCTTTGAAAGTTTCTGCATCTTTACACAAGTAAATTTGTAGGTGCGAATATACTGTGTCAAAATTACACCATTAAATTTATTTTTTATTTTTACAATTAAATTTAAGATTTATATTTAAGGAATATTAAACCAGCTAACCTAAATACATCTGACCTTGGAAGTAAAGTTACCTACATTTAACTCAGTTTTTTCTATCGACTGTGTGATTTTTGGATTTGAGGCGGGAGAATTAAAGATACTGCTTATTGAGCGTAACGAAGAGCCGTATAAAGATTGGCTTGCTCTGCCAGGTTATATTGTTGAACAGGATGAAAGTATTGATGACGCTGCCGAACGTATATTGTACGAACTTACCGGCCTGCGCGACCTGCACATGCAGCAGTTTCATACCTTTGGCGAAGTAAACCGCCACCCGCAGGGAAGGGTTATCACGGTGGCTTATTATGCGCTTATCCGTATCAACGGGCAAAAAGAGTTAAAACCGGTAACGCAATATGCTAAAAGCGCTTTCTGGCATCCTGTTAATGATTTGCCTAAGCTTGCCTTTGACCATAGCGAGATATTTCAGACCGGTTTCAACAAGATCCGCCGCAGATTAAACTATCAGCCAATTGCCTTTGAGTTACTCCCTGAAAAATTCACGCTGACACAATTGCAATCTCTTTACGAGGCTGTGCTCAATAAAAAGCTGGACAAGCGTAATTTCAGAAAAAAGATGTTGAGTTACGGGTTTTTAAAAGAACTTGATGAGAAGCAAAAGGGGGTATCTTATCGCGCCGCAAAGCTGTATAAATTTGATCGCCGCAAATACAGTAAAATATTTCAAAACGAACTGAACCTGGATTAGATTTTCGAGCTGAAAGGTTAAAGTGTAAGGCTAAACACTAAACTATAAGTTAGCTGAATATAAAACTTTAATAAATAAAACAAAAGCCTGAATGATACTATCATTCAGGCTTTTGTTTTATTGCAATTGCGCTTTAAGCTTTATTATAACTGGCTTGTAGCTAATTCCAGGTGATATTTAACCAGGTTATCTATAGGCGAGCGGATTATGCTGCCAACGGTCATCCCGTTTTCAACTACTACTTCTTCCAGCACGTTACGGAAATTGTAGCCTACCGAGCCGATACAGTTAAATGTATATTTTTGGTAATTTGGATAATGAGTAACCAGATTTTTAAAGAAATCTTCAAATGATGTACGCACCAGGTTGCGCGAGTATTCAATGTTTACGTTGTTATCATAAACAAATTTGCTAAAGCTTGCGCAAAAGCGATTGGCGCGTGGTTGTGTATAAACTATTTCATTAATATCATCTGGCGTAAGTTTAAATTCTTCCCAGAATATTTTACGTACAGCTTCAGGCATGTAACCGCGCAGATAATCTGTCAATAACTTTTTGCCAATGTAACAACCGCTTCCTTCATCGCCAAGGATGTAAGCACCAGAATCAATGTTATGAGTAATGTCTCTACCATCGTACAGGCAGGTGTTTGTGCCTGTGCCTAAAATAGCTGCAAAACCTTCGTTGTTACCAAGTAATGCTCGTGCTGCCGCAAGCAGATCATGCCCAATATAAATTTTTGATTTTGTAAAAACCGCCTGCATGGCATTTTCCACGATCTTTCGCATTTCTGGGGTAGAACAACCTGCACCGTAATAATTCACTTCGGTGATGTTTTCCTTTTCAAGATCGGTAGGCAGGCTTTCACTTAATGATTGAATGATGTATTCGGTGCCTGAAAAATAAGGGTTGTAACCTTCGGTGTTAAAATACACCTTTTTACCTTCTTCGGTAACTAAGCACCAATTGGTTTTGGTTGAGCCACCGTCAGCAATTATGATCATAAAATAAGTTTTTAAAATTGGCTTAAAAGTATGATTAACTTATTGTAAAAAAAACACTAATTTGTTTTAAAGTATAATTTGTTGATTATCAATATATAAAACTTCTGTCTGTGGCTTTTCATAAGCTTACTTATTCTTAAAAAAGAATAAACAAAAAAACCAAGCAAGTTTATTACCGTTATAAAGTCCACATATATCCGGTAAGAGATTAACGTATTACTTTAACACTTGCAATTATATGTATTATTTTAATAATTATTTATGCATACTGTTTTTTATAATAATTATATTTGAATAACAGTTAATGTGTAAATAATGTTAGTATTAATAACCAATTTTGCACATTTATAAATATCATCTGAAGTTAATACAACCAGGCGGGTTAAGGTAATTTGTAGTTTAGCTACTGCAATATATATTTTTGGCGCCCTTGGTTTGTTATCTTTTCTATTATAATGCATTACATTGTATACATAAGCGCTGCTACTAAATTTTTTGCCGATAGCGAATTAAAGGATTTATTATTACAAAGCCGCAAAAGCAATAAGCTCAAAGAAATTACAGGGTTGCTGCTTTATAGCCAGGGCGTATTTATGCAGGTTATTGAGGGTAAACAAGAAAATGTAATGCAGCTTTTTGAAATTATTGAAAAAGATGCGCGCCATAATTGCATTATAAAAATGCTTGAGGGTGAAACAGACGAAAGGGTTTTTCCGGATTGGGCGATGGCATTTAAAACTGTATCTGTAGAAGAATTTTCGAAGATTGAAGCTTATATGGATCCTGCTAATATCAAGATTCCTAAAGATGAAGAATGTTCTCAGTTATTGCTTATACGATCTTTTTTTGAAAGCAATAACATGCAATAATTGTTTAATACTTAACTATTGCCTAATCCAACCTGATTTTGCATATTTGCACCGCGAAATTTTCGCGATGGTTCCGTAGCTCAGCTGGATAGAGCAACTGCCTTCTAAGCAGTAGGTCTTTGGTTCGAATCCAAACGGAATCACTTGATAAGCCTTCTAATATTAAGTTAGGAGGCTTTTTTTGCACTTGCCCAAACCAGTGCGAAGTTGACAATGATTGCCCTGCCGGGAGTGGTGCAACTTGCGAACTAATTCATTGCCCTTTTGCCCCTGTAAGTTGCATGACAAAGATCTGCGTTTATTAACATGTACAGGCGCCTCTCTTTATATATCATTTAGAGAGGCTTTATTAATTAATAGTAATTATATATCAACTTCTTTTGCCATTGCCATCAGATGGCCGCCTTTTCTGGTTTTTATGAGGTGTGAGGTTACATTTACGTTTACCACTGTGCCATCTTTTTGGCGATGATGCCATGAAACATTGTTATTAATGCCAGGCTTTAGCTCACGAAATGCAGTATAAACGGCATTGACATCTGCAGGCGGACAAATGTCTAAAACATTCATGTGCAGAAATTCATCACGGCTGTATCCATACTGGGCAATTGCTGCTTCATTTACTGCCAAAAATGCCATCGTACGTAAATCAATTATCCACATAGGGTATGGATAATCCTCAAAGTAACTTCGGTAACGTTCTTCACTTTCGGTAAGCCGGCTGGTGTGCAAGCGTATCAGGTAGTATAACAAAATCCCGGTTAAAAGTACATATACTATTCCCTTGATACTACCAATAAACAATACCGTACTTAAATCAAACCGAGTTTGCAGCACTTGTAACAACTTATCGCTTAGCGTTATCCATAGTATCCCTGCAATGATATAAAGTCCTGCAATCTTTAATGGCCCTAACCTCATGTTGCTAATATAATTTTTTCAGTAAATTATCAGCCTATTTAATGCTAATCTTAGGAAACTGAATAAATGAATGATGCCTGGATAAAATTTACAAAGCCTTTTAGTTTGGGCTAAAAGGCTTTGATACGGTAAGTAAGTGTTAATGATTTATATTATTATGCTGATGATCGTTGGTGCGGCGTATCCAGTTATCTGCCGAGAACGACCCTGATCCTGCTATCCAAATAAGCACCAGTAATAAAAAAACCACGACAGACAGCCAAAGTTCAGTGTTAAGATAAGTAAGGCCACGGGTGGCGTTCACAAAAAAAATCGCGCCAAGTAATATAGGCATTTGTATAACTACTACCATACGTGTAAGCAGGCCCATTATAATCATTAGTCCGCCTACAACATGGGCAAAAGCTACAATATGTATAACCACCACCGCCATAAGTCCGGAAAAACCAAAAACGCTTTTTTGAAATATCCAATCCTGCTGTACATTTGTACTGCTGATGAAAATTACGCCCTTTGCAAGAATTACCAGCCCTAAAAAAATACGAATAAAGTCCAGCCACCTGGGATGATGTAGATCGCCCCAGTGTTCAATCCTGCGAACCATGTTCATAATAACCTCCTTTTTAAGTGTTTGTAATTGGTTTTCATAAAGTTACGCATAAAATTCTGGTAATTTCAAAATACCATTTCTCTTTTTATTGTACATTTAAAGTGCCGCCAAAAAAGTTGAGCATACTATCCAGGCCATTGTCAGAATGCATCAGGTCTGTTTGTTGTAAGGTCATTTGGGCTGTTTCGCGGGCACGTTCACGCATGTGTATTTCGAAATGTTCAATCGCCGTTTGTGTATCTGCGAATTGTGGGTCGGTTAGGCAGTTTGCCAGTTCAAGGGCATCAAGCATGGCCATGTTCACACCTTCACCGGCGTAGGGTGGCATCAGGTGGGCAGCGTCGCCCAACATGGTGAGGTTAGCCTGGCTTTTCCAGGTTTGGTCGGGCGGCATGCAGTATTGCGGGCGAACAATAAACTTTGGTTCAGCTTGCTCAAACAGTTCGTGCCATGCAGTCCAGCCGCCAAACTCATTTGCAAACCAAGCCTTTACCTCAACGTTGTTAGTAAAATTTATACCACTTGTTGCCGCCCATTTTTCTTCGGCCTTAAAACCGCAGTAAAATACGGCACTTCCATCACCCTTAGAGGCAACTATCAGCGTACGGGCATCGCTAAGGGCAAATATTTTACCGCCGTTTAAAATTTTATGTATTTTGGGTATAGCGGTAGCTGAGTTGTAAACAGCGCCTTCTATGGCACAGTAGCCGGTATAAAATGGTTTAATGGATGTGATATAAGGCCGTATCCTGGAGTTGGCGCCATCGGCGGCTATTACCATATCAGCCGTAGCAGTAGTTCCGTTCTTAAAGCTAAGTTCCCATCCATTACCGGTTTGCACCATGTTGAGAAATTGGCTGCCCCAAACCACGGTATTATCCTGCAATGAATCAAGCAGGATATCTCTAAGCGGCCCGCGGTCAATCTCAGGACGGAAGGCTTCGCCTTCGCTGCCTGCATATTCTTTCAGTAAAACATTTGCATACTTATCTGTAATGCACATTACATCAGCCCCGGGGCGGTAATTGGCTTTAAAAGCATCCATAAGTCCTGCGTTTTCTAAGGCCAGCAAACCCGAGTCGTGGTGCAGATCCAGGGTAGCGCCTTGCACACGTACCTTTCGGTTACTATCACGTTCATATACTTTTACATCAGCACCACGCATTTGCAGCAGCCTGGCAAGGGTAAGGCCGCCCGGGCCTCCGCCAACTATGGCTATGGTTTTATTCTTAATCGCTTTCATTTTATGCGTTTATTTTTAGTTTTTGATCAATACTCCTTTTATCACGGCCTCGCAGCATTGGGTAACTATTGCAGGCGTGATGATCTGTTGCGAACGGTCTGCATAATCAAAATATTCTTTTACCAACTCATGCAATGGTGCAAAGAGCAGTGCCAGGTAAACATCTATATGCAGATTTATTATGGTTTTTTTATCAATATGATACTGTAAAAAACTTAGGAAAACCTTAAAGTGATCCTCCTGCTTTATGCCCCTGTCCTGAAAGGCTTTATTTAACAGTGGTGAAGATTTGCCATACTGCATCAGCGCAAATGCCGGGCGGTTGTCTTTTAAATGATTGAAAGTGTTTTGCCATAACCTTTTAATACCTTCGTCAAAAGGCATGGTATCAGTAAGGCCTTCAAGTAAAACTTTTTGATAGGTACCTATCACCTCATCAACATAGAGTTTTACCAGCAGATCATCTTTGTCTTTATATTTTAGGTAGATGGTGCGCGGAGAGATGTTGGCCGCTTTGGCCAGTTTTTGCATGCTCAGGTTTTCCAAACCTTCTGCTGCAATTATTTGCAGGGTAATGTCCTTTATCGCCTGTTCCTTTATAGGGTTATTAGTTCTCATATTATAAGTAAACGATTGTATACTTATAATATTTTAATATTTTACACCTTTTAAGAGTTTTGGCAAACCAACATAACCGGCTGTAGTTTGTAGTTAACTATATATAATTTAGCAAGATGAAAAAACTATATGCGATATTGATACTCATGGCGGTTTTCGCTGCAAAAACATATGCGCAAACCTACAATGCAGAAGAATTTAATGCGAACCTCGGGAAAACAAAGACACTTTGCGATGTAGCTTACTCTGTAAAGATATTCAGTGATACATTAACACTGATCAATATGGGCGGAAATTATCCGAACCAAAAATATACTATTGCCGTAAAAGGCAACAAAATAACGCTGGACTGGGCGAATCTGAAGGGGAAGACTATATGTGTTACCGGCGTTTACCAAATGCATAAAAACCGACCTGAAATTGTGGCTGCTCAGCCTAATCAAATTGAGGTTAAATAATAATATAAAAGTGAAACATTGCACTTCATTTTTATTACCTTAAATGTATGCCGTTAATTAATAATTATATTATCGCATAGTTATTAAACCTTAATTTAAATGAAAATTTTGTGAAAAATAATAGTAGTTAAGCTATTCATTAATTTTTGAATTTTTTATCTTAAACCCGATTTAAACCGACACGATTTAAACAGAGACTGTTAAGGTAACACCTGTTATAAACTTAATGAGTATACTTACTAAAAATAAATATTACGAAGATCAGGGTGGTGAAGTATTGATCCATCAGTTATTTGAACAACAGGCAAAAAAACACCCTCATATTACAGCCGTACAATTTGGCGATGAGAAGATTACCTATGCCCAGATGGATGCGCGTGCAAATGAACTCGCAAGGGTCATAGCTAATACATCCCCGCAGGGTTTAGTGATCGGCATAAGCGCTACCCGCTCCATTGCAACCATTATCAGTTTATTTGCAGTATTGAAAGCCGGAAAGGCCTATCTGCCACTGGATCCCGGTTTTCCGGCCGAAAGGTTACAGGACATCATTGCAGATAGCGGTATGGATACCTGCCTTGCACCTGATAAGGACACAGAGGTTTTTACCGGTATTGTCAAGAATGTAATTGTTAACGACGGGCCGGTTCCTGTTAACAATCCGCCGGCTGAAGTTCTTAAAACCAGGATAGCATATATTATTTACACCTCAGGCTCAACAGGCAAGCCCAAAGGTGTTTGCGTAGGTCATGAGGGGCCGGTTAACCTTATCAAATGGAATAGCCAAATAACTCCTTATCTGGGCGTTGGTCATCGTACACTACAATTTTCGCCGCTGATATTTGATGCCTCGGTAATGGAGATATTCTGCACCTTGTGCACCGGCGGTACATTAGTACTGGTTGAAGACGAGATAAGGATAGATCCATTGCGCTTATTAAAATATATTGATAAACAGCAGATCAATCGTTTAATTATAACGTTTGTTGCGCTGCAGTATTTAACAGAAGCAGCCGATGCAGAGCAGTATTTTCCGCAATCGTTAAAAGATGTGATAAGCGCGGGTGAGCAATTGAAGATCACCCCGCAGATAGCCCGGTTCTTTAAAGCATTGACCGGCTGTATTTTTTACAATATGTATGGGCCAACCGAAGCCAGCGTTTGCAGCACCGCGTTAAAATTAACTGGTTCGCCCGATGTTTGGCCCCTGCTACCTGATATTGGTAAGCCCATTGCCAATGTAGATATTGTTATCTTGAATAACGACCTGCAAGAGGTACCTGATGGTGAGCAGGGCGAACTTTGCATTAGTGGCATCAGCCTGGCCGAAGGCTACCTGAACCGGCCCGACCTTACTGCTGAAAAGTTTGTTAGCTATACCGATGCCAACGGCAATACCCAAAAAGTTTACCGCACCGGTGACTTAGGCTTATACCTGCCCGGTGGCAATATCGAATACCTTGGCCGTAAAGATACGCAGGTTAAAATACGTGGTAACCGGGTAGAAATAGGGGAAATAGAAGTACTTTTAAACCAACTGGACGGCATACAGCAATCTGTTGTAGCAGCGCGTGAAGATGTGCCGGGGCAAAAGCGCTTGGTGGCTTATCTGGTGGCTTCAGGCGAAAAGAAAGAACTATCATTCATAAGGGAAAATATCGAGCAGAAGCTACCCGATTACATGATGCCTTCTGCATTTGTGTGGGTAGATGGCTTTGCCGAAACCACCAGCGGCAAGATTGACCGAAATAATTTGCCGGCGCCGGATATGCAGCGGCCCGACCTTTCTGTGCTGTACAAAGCGCCATCCAACCAAACCGAAAAGCGGATTTCCGACTATTGGACCGAACTTTTGCAAGTTGACAAGGTTGGCGTTTACGATAATTTTTTTGAACTGGGCGGTAATTCCATTCTTGCGCTTAAAACAGTTTCGGCGCTTAAAAAGCAATATAATTATACACTACCGATAACCAAGTTGTATCAATACCCTACGGTAAACGGAATAGCCTCTTATATCGACGGAAACAAAACCATTGCTAAGGTTAATGCCGTAAAATCTAAACGTGATAAAAGCAATAACGATATAGCTGTAATAGGCATGGCGGTGCGTATGCCCGGTGCCAATAATATTTATGATCTGTGGAAGTTGCTGACTGATGGGCGCGAAACCACATCTTTCTTTACCGATGAAGAAATAGACCCAAGCATACCTTTTGACTTACGCACAGCGCCAAATTATGTTAAAGCAAGAGGGATAGTTGAAAATGCCAAAAGCTTTGATGCGGCGTTTTTTGGCATAAATCCAAAGGTTGCCGAATTGATGGACCCGCAGCAACGCGTATTTCTGGAGCTGGCATGGGAAGCGCTCGAAACCAGCGGGCATCTGCCGGATAAATATAATGGGCCGGTAGGTGTGTTTGCGGGTGTAGGCAACAATACTTATTATACTAATAATATCATAACCAACCATGATAAGGTTGAGAACGTAGGCCGGTTTCTGGTATCTACCGTCAATGAAAAAGATTATGTAGCCACACGCACAGCTTATGAGTTAAATTTAACGGGGCCGGCGGTAAGCGTACATACCGCTTGCTCAACCTCGCTGATGGCCATCGCCCAGGCTGCAGATAGCATACGTAACGGGCAATGTAACGTGGCCCTTGCAGGCGGGGCTTCCATCAGCTCGCCTATAAATAGTGGCCACCTTTACCAGCAGGGTACCATGCTGAGTGCCGACGGGCATTGCCGTTCTTTTGATGCGGAAAGCGATGGTACCGTATTTAGCGATGGTGCCGGCATAGTCGTATTAAAAAGTTTGGCAGAAGCCGAACGGGACGGCGACCGCATTTTTGCCGTTTTAAAAGGTATAGGTGTAAATAATGATGGCGGCGGCAAAGGCAGCTTCACTGCGCCAAGCGCGGCAGGGCAGGCGGGCGCTATTGCCATGGCCATAGCCGATGCAGGTGTTGATCCGGCAAAGATATCTTACGTTGAGGCCCATGGTACAGCAACTGCCCTTGGTGACCCTATAGAGATTGAAGGCCTTAACCTTGCCTTTGGCAAGCAGGAGCGAAACCAGTATTGCGCCATAGGTTCCATAAAAAGTAATATGGGGCACTTAGTAGCTGCAGCAGGCGTGGCGGGATTCATTAAAACCACCCTTGCCTTATTCCATAAAAAGATACCGGCATCGTTGTTTTTTAACAAGCCTAACCCTAATATCGACTTTAAGGATAGTCCCTTCTTTGTAAATACCAAGTTGCGCGACTGGGTTACAGACGGTAAACGTATTGCAGGTGTAAGCTCTTTTGGGGTAGGCGGTACCAACGTACATGCTATTTTAGAGGAGTATGATAACGAGGTGGAAACAACGCCAGACAGCCGGCCGATGCAGCTGATCAGTTGGTCGGCCAAAACAGCTACAAGCGCCTCAAAATTTGCAGACAGGCTGTATCATTATATTCAGGAAAACCCCGGGGCGCAACTGGCAGATATTGCCTACAGCCTGCATACTACCCGTATCAGTTTCAGGGAAAGGAATTTTATCATAGCAGCCGATAAGGAAGACCTGCTGCAAAAGCTGATCAATTACAAGCGCGATGTTACCAATTCAAAGGTGCTGAACGAGGATGCCTCCGAAGTAGTGTTTATGTTTCCGGGGCAGGGTGCGCAGTATTTGAACATGGGCCGCGACTTGTATAACCATGAGCCCGTATTTACCGATGCGGTTAACCAGTGTGTCGAGCTGTTAAGGGGTACTGCGCATGAAAACATACTCGATATTATTTATGCCGATAGATCGCCGGAGGCTGAAGAACAGTTAAAAAATACATTTTATACACAACCTGCAATTTTTATTACCTCTTATGCTATGGCAAGGCTATGGATGAGCTGGTGTATAGAGCCAACAATATTTACCGGCCATAGCATAGGCGAATTTGTTGCGGCGCATTTGGCAGGCGTATTCAGTCTGAAGGATGCTTTAAAATTAATAACCGAGCGTGCCCGCTTGGTTAGCCAGGTTGCCGAAGGCGATATGTTATCGGTACGTATGCCCGAAAGTGAATTGACCGCAATATTGCCGGCTGATATTTCTGTAGCCGCCATTAACAGCAATAAACTATCGGTAGTGGCTGGTACAAAAGAAGCTGTGGCCGGCTTTGCTAAACAGTTAGAAGAAACGGGCATCCCGGGCCGTATGCTGCAAACCAGCCATGCGTTTCACTCGGCGATGATGGATGAGATTGTTGATCCGTTTGAAACGGTAGTACGTTCGATAAAACTTAACCCAATTGTAAAACCGGTTATGTCTACCGTTACCGGCGATTGGCTTACCGAAGCCGAGGCTTGCGACCCTTCATATTGGGCAAATCATTTACGCAAAACCGTACGCTTTGCAGATGCGGTAAATAAGCTTGCAGAAGATAAAGGAAGAATTTTCTTAGAAGTTGGCCCGGGCCGCACACTGGCTACTCTGGCTGCGCAACAAGGTGTTGCAGGAAATGTAATAACCATTGCTGGTATTGACAGTACTAACGGGCAACCCGAATATCAATCGGTATTGAAAGCCTTGGGGCAGCTTTGGTTAAACGGCTTAGAGCCAGACTGGAACGAATTTTACATAGGCCAGCGTAAGCGCTTAAGGTTGCCATCCTATGCCTTTGACCATAAAATATATTGGGTTGACCCTATATCAGATAATCCTGCCGGAACGG
The DNA here is from genome assembly GCF_042676805.1 of Mucilaginibacter litoreus. Classification (NCBI taxonomy): domain Bacteria; kingdom Pseudomonadati; phylum Bacteroidota; class Sphingobacteriia; order Sphingobacteriales; family Sphingobacteriaceae; genus Mucilaginibacter; species Mucilaginibacter litoreus. Next base: position 412,797 of record NZ_JBHTHZ010000002.1, read on the forward strand.
TAAATTACCAGCCGGCAGACATTGTACCGGATACGCCCGAAGCGATCCAAGAAATTAACAGAGCACAAAATATGATAATAAGGAAAGATTTTCTGGCCGGAAAACTTCAGGAGATTTTTGAAGATGCGGCAGGAATTGAAATAGACAAGACATCAGCAGATGTAAGTTTTCCTGAAATAGGGTTCGACTCGCTGCTGCTAACGCAGATTGCTACCAATCTGAAAAAGACGTTTAACGTTAATATCACCTTCAGAAAGTTGTTTGAAGATTATAACTCCATTAACCTGCTTGCAGATTATCTGGACAAAAACTTACCCGCCGGTCAGTTTGAGCCGGAGTCTGTAATAACGCAAAAGCAAGCTGCACGTATACCGGCCGATGCTTTGCCTGTCCCGAGAGCTTATAACCCCGTGCTGCTAAGGGACGGCAATGGCAGTGAAGTTGCGCTGAGTATGATCAGTCAGCAATTGCAGTTGCTCACCAGTCAGATCGCGCAGTTGCAGGGTGGCGAGGTGAAAATGACAACTGTGAGTATACCACCACCACCACCCATAAAAAGCGAGCTTAAAGGCGAGCCGGTAGCGCCACCGCTACTGGATCAGGAGCCTGACGTTACCGCCGAAGAAATGGTAGAAATCAAAAAGCCGTTCGGAGCAACAGCGCGTATTGAGCGTAAAGTGCAGGAGCTTGATAATAAACAAATGGACTGGCTTGCTGAACTGATCAAACGTTATAATGAGAAAACACGCAAAAGCAAAGAGCAAACGCAACAGCACCGCTCTTACATGGCCGATCCGCGTGTGGTAAGCGGTTTCCGCCCATTGACCAAAGAGTTGGTATATCCCATAGTGATAAACCGGTCAAAAGGTAACCGCCTTTGGGACGTAGATGGAAATGAATACATAGATGCCCTGAATGGTTTTGGCTCAAACATGCTGGGTTATCAGCCGGATGTACTTAAAAAAGCTATTCATGAGCAGATTGATTTGGGGTATGAGATCGGCCCTCAGCACGAACTTGCCGGCGAGGTTTGCAAACTGATGTGTGAATTTACCGGGCACGCCCGTGCAGCGCTTTGCAATACAGGGTCAGAGGCTGTCTTAGGCGCTATGCGTATCGCCCGTACGGTAACTGGCAGGCCGTTGATCGTAGCATTTAGCGGCTCGTACCATGGTATTATGGATGAGGTTATTGTTCGTGGGACAAAAAAATTAAAGACATTCCCGGCGGCATCAGGCATACTGGCCGAAAATGTACAAAATATGCTGATACTGGATTACGGTACCGATGAGGCTTTGCGCATCATTAAGGAACGTGCAAACGAGATAGCCGCTGTTTTGGTTGAGCCAGTACAAAGCCGCAGGCCTGAATTCCAGCCCATAGAGTTTTTACAAAAATTGCGCGCCTTAACAGCTGCACAGCAAATATGCCTGGTTTTTGACGAGGTGATAAGCGGCTTCCGTTTTCATCCCGGGGGTACGCAGGCATTGTTTGGTATTAAAGCCGATTTGGGCACTTATGGCAAGGTGATAGGCGGAGGTATGCCGGTTGGAGCAATCTGCGGCAAAAACGAATATATGGATGCACTTGATGGCGGCTATTGGCAATATGGCGACGACTCAGTACCAGAAGTGGGAGTAACTTACTTTGCGGGCACTTTTGTACGCCATCCGCTGGCATTAGCCGCTGCTAAGGCATCATTGGAATACATGAAAGAGCGCGGCCCGGCCTTACAGGAAAAATTAACGGCGCTGGCAAGCCGGTTAAGGGATGGTATGGAAGCGGCTTGCCGCAGCTTAAATATTCCGGTATCTACCGTTGGATATGGCTCATTATGGCGCGTTAAGCTTTTAGAAGATATACCATATAGCGAATTATTATTTACATTGATGCGTTTAAAAGGTATACATATTCTGGATGGTTTTCCATGCTTCATGACTGATGCGCACACCGAACAGGACGTTGACTTTATGATTGAAAAGTTCACCGAAAGCATACAGGAAATGGTAGATGCCGGTTTTTTTAAATCGGCGGTTGAAGCCACATCGCATGCAGCAGGAAACGGAAAAGTAAGTATCGAATCAATAAACAAACCACCTGTTGAAGGTGCTAAACTGGGCAGGGATAAAGAAGGAAACCCGGCCTGGTTTGTAGCAGATGAAACTAAACCAGGTAAATATTTGCAGTATAACATAAATAACAATTAAGCTTTGAACCAGATAGCTGCTTCCCCTAAAATCAGTTCTGGCGATTTTGACCCGTTCGCAGGACCCGAAATATTATTAATAGCTCCGGCTACAGAGCCGCAGATAGAGATATGGACATCATGCCTCATTGGAGGTAATGATGCCAGTTGTGCCTATAACGACTGCGCTTCTATCGTATTAACGGGTCCCGGTTTTGATAAGGGCGCCATGCTAAAGGCCTTGCAGGCATTGTCTGACAGGCATGAGGCACTGCGCACTGTATTTAGTGCCGATGGTGAAAACATCATTGTATATAAAAACCCTCAGGTTAAGGTTGATTATCACGACCTGTCCGGCCGAGACGACGAACAAAACACCCTGTTTATAAGCAACTATAACAAACAACTGGCCGTAACACCAATGGATATGGTGAATGGCCCGCTGTTTAAGGCTGCTTTGTTAAAACTAAGCGAGGAAGAACACGTAGTGATCTTACTGACCCACCATATTGTTTGCGATGGCTGGTCCATGGGGATTGTTATGCAGGACCTGGGTAAGCTGTATTCGGCCTATGCGCAGGGGCAGGAACCTGCTTTGCCTCCTGCACCACGCTTTAGTGACTACGCTATAGAGGAGGCCAATACAAGTGGGAGCGAGGAACACCATTCTACAGAACAGTACTGGGTAGAGCAATTTAAAGGCAGCAATCATTTGCTTGATCTGCCTGCAGACAACCCAAGGCCATCGCCCCGCACCTTCAAAAGCGCCCGTGCCGACTTTGGGCTTGATGCTGATCTGGTAAATGATTTAAAGGCTTTAGCCCGTAAAGCAGGCCTTAGCTTTGTGAATACTATCCTGGCATCGTTCGAGGTGTTTTTACACCAGGTAACCGGGCAGGATGAAGTGATAATAGGCCTGCCTGCCGCAGGGCAGTCGGCCAGTGGTAACTTTGGGCTGGTGGGGCATTGCGTTAACCTGCTGCCTTTAAGGAGTTTTCCGCATGGTGACCAAACCTTTATCAATTATCTTAAAGACCGTAAAAATGTGGTGCTTGACGCTTACGATCATCAGCGTTACACCTTTGGCAGCCTGCTTAAAAAATTAAATATTCCGCGTGATGCCTCGCGTTTACCATTAGTACCTGTGGTATTCAATATTGATATCGGCATGGATGATGGCGTAGCTTTTCATGGCCTTAAGCACCGATACATCAACAACCCGCGCGAATACGAAACATTTGAGATATTTCTCAATATTACTGATCATAAAAGCATGCTCACCTTTGAATGGTCATATAATACGCAGCTTTTTGAACCGGCCACTATCAGCCGTTTCATGAAAGAGTTTGAACATTTGCTTCGCCAGGTAGCTCAATCGCCGGAAACTCTCATAGGTAAATTACCTGTAATGAACGCTACACAAATAAGGGAGCAACTGAACAAGTGGAACGATACACGTGTAGAATACCCGCGGGATAAAACCCTGCATCAGATTATTAGCGAGACCGCTGAACAACATGCCGGTAGCATTGCCCTTAAGTTTAACGGAACAGCGTATACTTATGCGGAGCTGAACAAAAAAGCCAACCAGTTGGCAGCGGTCTTGATAGAAAATGGCGTTAAGCCGCTGGATAAAGTTGCCATATCGCTGGATCGGTCGGCCGATTTGGTTGTGGCGCTTTTAGCTATCATTAAAGCTGGTGCTACCTATATACCGCTCGACCCGATATTCCCAATCAACCGCATCAATTACATGCTGGAAGATTCGGCCGCCGTAGTTCTTATCACCTCAAATAATTACAGTGGCAAGTATGTCTCTAATGCAAAAGAGATCTTACTGGACACTATTATGCCTAAGCTTAAAAGTTATCCGGATACCGACCCTGTTGTTAATGTAAAGCCTGACGATTTACTTTACGTTCTTTATACTTCGGGGTCTACCGGCCAGCCTAAAGGTGTGCAGATAAAGCATCATAACGTAGTTAACTTTTTATACAGCATGCAAAAGCAGCCGGGTTTAACGGCTGCAGATAAATTGCTGGCCGTAACCACAATAAGCTTTGATATTGCCGGGCTCGAGCTTTGGTTGCCGCTGATAACCGGCGCACAGATTGTATTAGCCGACGCTGCTACTGCAAAAGATGGTAATGCATTGCTCGACCTTATCCGTACAGAAAAGATTACAGTAATGCAGGCCACGCCTTACACCTGGCGCATTATGTTGGAAGCCGGATGGGGCGAAGAAAAAATAAAAGTGATTTGTGGCGGCGAAGCCCTGCCTATGGATCTTGCAGGGCATATCCTTGAGCGGGCATCATCGTTATGGAATGTTTACGGGCCTACCGAGACTACCATCTGGTCGACCCTTAAAGAAATAAAGCCGGGTGATGGGTTTATCAGCATTGGTAAGCCAATAGACAATACTTACATCTACATTTTAGATAAGTTTTTAAATCCGCTTGCACCAGGTGCAGCCGGTGAGATCTATATTGCCGGTGAAGGGGTTGCCAAAGGTTACCTCAACCAGCCTGAGCTAACGGCAGAAAAGTTTGTTGCCGACCCATTCGACGACAGGGCGGGGGCCATCATGTACCGCACCGGCGACCTGGGCACTTTTACCGCCGATGGCGAGCTGATGTACATCTCGCGTATTGATGCCCAGGTTAAAATTCGCGGTTACCGCATTGAAACAGGCGAGATTGAGTTTAACCTTACTAAAGAAGAAGCGATTAAGCAGGCCGTTGTAATAGCACGGGCAGACGGTAACGGCGTTGCCAAACTGGTTGCTTACATTATCCTTGAAGATAAGTTTAAAGGCGCGGATAACGTGGCCGACATGATACAGCAATGGCGTTCATCGTTGCGCAGCTCCGTACCCGATTATATGGTGCCTGATAACTTTGCCATCATTGACGAAATGCCGATGACGCCTAACGGTAAGGTAGATAAAAAATCACTGGCTGCACGTGATATAAGCACAGCAGAAACTGTAAAATATGTAGAGCCAAATACCGAAACCGAGAAAATGCTTGCTGAGATGTGGGCTGAAATGCTGGGCCTTGAAAAAGTAGGCATACATGACAACTTTTTCGAGCTGGGCGGGCACTCGCTGATTGCCGTTAAGGTGATGGCGCGTATTGAGAAAGATACCGGCAAACGGCTACCGCTGGCTATTTTGTTTGAGCACTCTACCGTTGAAAAACTTGCCCGGATGGTGGAGGCAGACGACTCGGCCATCACATGGGATTCGCTGGTGCCTATAAAGCCTACAGGTACAAAGGTGCCTATTTACATTGTACACGGCGCTGGGCTCAACGTAATATTGTTTAATACGCTTGCCAAAAATATGGATGCCGATCAGCCGGTTTACGGGCTGCAGGCAAAAGGCCTTAATGGTGTTGATGAGCCGCTGAACCGTATTGAAGATATGGCGGCGCATTACATATCGTCTATACTGGCGCAAAACCCTGATGGGCCTTATGCATTGGCAGGCTTTTCATTCGGCGGGTTGATCGCTTTTGAAATGGCCAGGCAAATGCAGGCGCTTAACAAAGATGTGCGCATGCTGGGTATGTTTGATACTTATGCCTATCGTACCCCACATTACGATCCCTGGCATGTGCAGTATGTTAAACGTGGACTGTACTTTGGCCGAAAGCTTTGGCACAGCCTTACCTTTCAGGATGGGTTTGAAAAAACCATACAAAAGCGATCCACCGCGGTAAAAAGAGGTTTAACAAGGCTTTATTGGAAGCTGAAGCATGGCGAGCAGCAAAACCAGGTTGGCTTTTTTGGCTACTCCAATAAGATAGACGAGATGAACAACATTGCCCAGAAGCATTACCGGATACAGCCTTCAAACCTGGAGATTCAATTATTCAGGGCAGAAACACGGTCATATTACCTGGATGATTACGAATACATGGGCTGGAAAGCTTATGCGCTGAAAGGTATAAACATACACAGCGTTCCAGGCGAGCACAATACCATGTTTAAAGAACCTAATGATAAGGTTTTCTCAAAGGTGTTACAAGAGTGCCTCAATAAGATAAATTATTAATGTGTCGATAATCAGCAATAGTTATTTGCCTCTTGTAAATTGGCAATTATACAGGCAAGCCCAGGGATATGATATTCCTGCCCCCGGCGAAGTACATGTATGGCGCATTAACATCCGGCAAAATATAGGCAACCTTGATAATTTTGCCCGGCTTTTAAACGCTGAGGAAAATATAAGAGCTGCAAGATATTTACAGCAAAAGGATAAACACCGGTTTATTATAAGCCGAGGGGCACAACGCGTTTTACTGGGCGGATATGTCAATGTTGAGCCATACATGCTTCAGTTTATACCGGGTGAAAACAAAAAACCTTATCTGGCAGGTAATAACTACGGGTTGCATTATAACCTTTCGCACTCCGGCGAATGGATTATATTGGCAGTAGCCGTTTCGCCAGTTGGTGCAGATGTAGAATATATCGACAAGGAGTTTGACTATCATGATATTTTGCCCTTGCACTTTAGTGATGAAGAAGTTGCTTATATCAATCAATCAAATTCAACCGAAAGCTTTTTTAACTTATGGACACGTAAAGAAGCTATATTAAAAGCCACTGGCAACGGGCTTGGAGAGTATCTTAACGCCATCCCTGCGCTTGATGGAAGATACCCTTTACCGGCACAGATAGCCAGTATTAACAATAATTATAAGCTGGAAAGCTTTGCGCTTGCCGATGATTATGCAGCCACTGTGGTTATTGGATGCGAAAATTGTTACATTAAATTTTTTGAAGCCTGTTTTATTTAGCCATCACGGTAAGGCTATCCGGTGCACCAGCCTTAAAAGCTGCTATTTCTTTAACCCTTAACGCTGTTAGCCTCCATTTCTTTTTATCTTTTTTCATCAGTACAGTAGTGTCGGCTTTTGCGTAATAATCAAGTATATTGTTTTGCAGTTGTGGGGTGATATTTTTATATCCTTCTTCCTGTAGTTTTTCTAACAACTTAGCATAAGTGTCATCAGCAAGCTGATATTCGCCAAGTAGGGTAGGGTTACCCGTATCAAAATTAATATCAGGCAAAGTCAGTTGGTTGGCTTTTACCTTTTCAAGCGCAGATTTATAGTTATTAAGTATCGCCTCAAAGCTAACGGCAAACAAGTGTTGGCCCTCAGTGCCTGGCGACTTGAACTTAAGCGCCTTCAGCGGGCCTATCTTTGGCAGTATTTTTATAAAGAACACGGTTAGCTTCGCAAAAAATTTCACTTCCGTACGCTCTTTGCCATACTCCAGGTTAAAGGCGCGCCTGCTCATTTTGTATTGAAACTTTTTAGCTGTTATGCCCGGGTGCAGCTTTTCTATCTCCTCCTTATTCGCTTTATAGGCTGATTTGGTAAGCTTCGGAAAAAGGTTACGCACGCCCCATCGCATGGTGTTAATGTCGGCATTTATATTGCCGAAAATGGTGTTAAGCCGGCGGCCGTAAGTGGTATAAAAAGCTCTTTCCAATACAGGTACCGAAATATTAAACCCTATAAAATCATGATAACCTTCTGATGTATAGCCATGCTGGCCTATCTGTAAAACATCATAAGCAAACTCCATTCGACTGTGTGATAGATGATTGTCTTCGTAGGTCACTACATCGCCAAATTTTTTTTTAAGTTTTGGGTAGATGATAGGTACATTTAAGTTGGTAGACATGGAATGCCCGTATTTATCGGCCATGTAATGCGATAGCGCCCCCAGCGCGAAGGCATATTCATTCAAATTTCTGGCATCGGCAATCAGATTAACAATAAAATCACCGCTGCGTACATAATGCAGCAGATCGGTAAAAAAACCATTGCCAAAGGGCATATACCCCATATCGGCCACTATACTGCCGCCATAAGCATAAGAGTGGGCCAGCAACAGGTCCTGAGTGGTAGCATTTGGGTATTTTTCTTTCAGAAGCGGTATCATCACCGGTTTCCATGATGCATCTATAATAGCCTCATGTGCCAGTACCGAGTACGCTTTTACGTTTAGCCGTGAAAAGGCAAGTAATATGAAAAGGAAGAAAAATCGGCCTAAAGGTTTACCGGCTATTAACATGGTTAAGTATCTGATGCCACGTAGTAACGGTATCAACGTATGAATGGTTTTTTAATATCGAATAATGATAACATTATTACAAAAGGAGCATTATAATTGCTCCTTTTGTAAATGAGGTAAGCGGTAACAGGCTACTAATTGGTAAGTAAAGGCCTTAAGTTATTTCTTTTCGTTATAAACACCAAACTCTGCTATCGAAACCTGCCCTTCTGCCTTATCTATTGTAACCCTTAACTTGTTACCCCAAACGGTATCAAAGCGATGAATTTTTACACGTTTTGCTGTATTACCCGTAACCAAAGGTTTCCAAACTCCATTTTGATAATATTCGATGTGATAGCTGCTGATGTTTGCCTTTGGCTCAGTCAGGGCAATGGCATTAAACTCCGTATCGCGGCCGAAATCTACTTCCCACCATGGCGTTTTTACAGTTGTGTTTGATATCCACGAGGTGGTGAAATCATCGTCATTTGCAAAATCCATGATGTTCATGTCATCGCTCCAACTGCTGTTGGTTGGCTTGTGTTTGGCCAGGTTGGTTGATATGATGGGCTCTCCGGTTGGCGCCAGTTTAGGGGCACCGCTGCTGTTTTGCCATTGTTTGCCAATTTCCTTAAGGGCGGCGAGTGCGTTATCATCAAACAAGCCATCCCGGTTAGGCGCAACATTAAGGATGTAGTTACAGCCGGCATTATTTAAAGTAGTTAGTTCGTTAACCATTTTCGCCGCTTCTTTTACCGGTGTAGCAGGGAAATTAGTTTTCCAGAACCAGCTTGATTGGAGCGGAAGGCAGGCCAGGGCGGGCATAACGTTGCTGCCTTTATCCAAACGCTGGCCGGCGCCCATCTCATAAGTTTTTATGTCGCTGTAAAACAAACCTTCGGCAGGGTATTTTGCGCCGTTAAGGTCCATCAAAATGCAATCAGGCTGCAATGATTTTACCAGGCGGTATACATCCTCAAAAGGTATATCGTCATAACTAATGCGCGACCATGGCGCGTCCCAACCGTCAATGATCAGCGCTTCAATTTTGCCGTATTTGGTAAGCAATTCTGTAAGCTGCGCCTTAACCATTTCAAAATGTTTCGGTGTGATAGAGTTTGGGCGCAGGCGGTGATGTGTATCAAGTATCGAATAATATAGCATTACTTTAAGTCCGTTTTTGCGGAAAGCATCTACATACTCTTTAACAACATCGCGCTTAAGCGGACTGTTCATTACGTTATAGTCGGTTGTTTTGGTATCCCAAATGCAAAAACCGCTGTGGTGCTTGGTAGTTAAGCAACCATAGGTCATGTTTGCGCTTTTGGCGGCTTTGGCCCACTGGTCGGCATTAAGCTTTTTAGGATTGAATAGCGCGGGAGAAGCTTCAGGGTCAGGCCAGTCGGCATCCCAATAGGTAGGCATATTGAAGTGGATAAACATGCCGAACTTAAGATCAACAAACCGCTGCTGAAGGGTGGAAAGGTCAGTTTTGGTTTGAGCAGCAATGTTAAACACTGCAGAAAGTAAAAGAAAAGCGGCTAAAAGTATTTTTTTCATGTATAAAAGCTGATAAGGAATCAAATTAAGCGATTATTTGTGAAATTAACTCACTCCGACCGCGCTTCGCCGTTCGACCCTCTCAGCTGTGCAATGAGTTGCCTCTCCTAAATCCTCTCCAAAGGAGAGGACTTCAAACTTTCTCTTTTCGCTTGCGGGAGAGGGTGGTCGAGCATTAGCGATGACCGGGTGAGTTTGCTTGGGGACTATTACTCACCCCGACTGTGCTTCGCTGGTCGACCCTCTCTGCTGCGCAATGAGTTGCCTCTCCTAAATCCTCTCCAAAGGAGAGGACTTTAAACGCCCTCTTTTCGCTTGCGGAAGAGGGGGGGCAAGCATTAGCGATGACTGGGTGAGTTTGCTTGAGGACTATTACTCACTCCGACCGCGCTTCGCCGGTCGACCATCTCAGCTATGCAAAGAGTTGCCTCTCCTAAATCCTCTCCAAAGGAGAGGACTTTAAACGCCCTCTTTCCGCTTGCGGGAGAGAGGGTGGTCGAGCGTTAGCGAAGACCGGGTGAGTCGGCTTAGGGGATTTGCTTGTAAAAACCCTCTCCTAAATCCTGTCCAGGAGAGGACTTAATTGATACTCTCCTTACTCATAAACTGAGTTAGTCCAGTTTCACTTTTGTAAAAACCGACAGATCTTCTCTATCCCCGGTCCCTAACGGATAATAGGTATTATCACCTGTTGCCCATAATGTCTTGTCTGCTTTTATAATAAAAGCATGATAAATGTATGCTGTAACTTCTGCTACATTATCCATTACGTGTATAAACCTGGTCTGGTCGGGGCTTGCAATGCCAAAAGTTCCAAAACTGTTATAGCCTGTTGCCCACAAACTGTTATCCGTCTTAATTGCAAGAGAAAAATACTCGCCCCCAGTTACGGCCTTTACTCCATCCATAATCTTTACAAAACGGGTTTGCCCGGTTTTATTTCCGGTACCCAGTTCACCAAAATCATTATCACCGGCGGCCCATAAGCTGTTATCCGTTTTGATGACTAATGAATGGAATTCGGCAGCCTTTACAGCCTTAACATTATCCATAACTTTCACAAAGCCATACTGGTCTGTTTTATTTCCCAGGCCTAACTGCCCCCATACATTTTGTCCGCAGGCCCACAGGCTGTGGTCGGTTTTTAACATAAATATACAACTACGGCCAGTAGAAACAGCGGCAACATTGTCTGCTATCTTCGTGTATTTGCCAATAACCTCTGCTTTAGTGAAGCCCGGGCCAAACTGATTGAAATAGTTAAACCCGGCTGCCCAAAGCGTATGGTCAGACTTTACAATATATCCATTGTTATGGTCTGCCTGGATTTGATCTCCCCCTTCAGCTACCTTAACAAAAACGCCGTTTGTGGGCTCGTAACCGCCAGTACCTAAATCTCCGAAAGTGTTTTTACCGCAGGTCCATACGGAATTGTCTGTCTTAATGATCAGGGAGCGGGATTCGCTGATGGAAACGTCCTTGACCTTATCGCTTACGTGCACGAATTTTTTCTGTATTTCTGCATTGCCGGTACCTAAAACCATTCCATTGTTTTCTCCTGCACCCCATAGCCCGCCTTTATCGTCAACAGCCAATGAATTGTTATCGCTGGTAGCAATTGCAGTAAAGTAACTGTTATTTGTTGACCCCTCTGCCGGTGTTTCCGGCGATGGGTTGTTTCCTTTTTTACAGGACGAACCAGTAATTAGCAATGCAAGGATGCAACTAAAGGTTAAAAGAGTAGATTTGGGTAATAAGAGCTTCTTGTGGTTGCAGGTTAAACCAGAGTATAGTCTCATAAAGGTCATATAATATTTATCACACCATAACATTAAAAATATGATCTTTGTTTAGGCATTCGGTTCCCGAATAACTACAGCATTTTTGGCGATAGAAGATTGAATATTTTATCAATTGGTTATCAGTTATCGGCATATAAGGCACTTCAATATTCTACGGTTTGCAATTAAACAATATAGATAAATCAAAATCACATTTTTATGAAATTTACAGTAAAAGACGGAACCGAGATCTACTACAAAGACTGGGGCAAAGGGCAACCTATTGTATTTCACCACGGCTGGCCCTTATCAAGTGATGATTGGGACGCGCAAATGATGTTTTTTGTTCAAAAAGGATACAGGGTAGTTGCTCATGACCGCAGAGGCCACGGCAGATCGTCGCAGGCGGCAAGCGGCCATAATATGGACACTTATGTTGACGATGCAGCAGAACTTTACGATCACCTGGGTTTGCAGGACGCCATTCATGTAGGCCACTCTACAGGCGGCGGCGAGGTGATCAGGTATGTGGCTAAATACGGCCGGGGTAAGGTTGCAAAAGCTGTACTGATCAGTGCTGTTACGCCATTGATGTTACAAACTGAAAACAATCCGGATGGCGTTCCAATAGCAGTTTTCGACGAGATTCGCCAGGGTACCGCTTTTAACAGGCCACAATATTTCCAGGATTTCACTATTCCCTTTTATGGTTACAACCGCGAAGGCGCAAAGATATCACAAGGTATTCGTGATAACTGGTGGCGCCAGGGCATGATGGGCAGTGTACTGGCACATCATGATGGCATCAAAGCTTTTTCTGAGACCGATTTTACCGAGGACCTGAAAAGTGTTGACCTGCCTGTGCTGGTATTGCATGGCGAAGACGATCAGATCGTACCGTTCCCGATTTCGGGTGCAAAGGCGGTTAAATTATTAAAAAATGGTAAATTGATCTCATATCCGGGTTTTCCTCATGGCATGCCTACTACCGAAGCAGCTACCATCAACGCCGATATTTTGGAATTTATTCAATCTTAGATAATACGCATATTTATAACTAAGGGTGTACTGTTAAGGCACCCTTTTTTGTAAATAACGTTTACTGGTGACAATGGTTAATCTTTCTGCTTACGAATTACCCTCTCCTAAGGCCTCTCCCAGGAGAGGACCTTTTAAAGAGCCCTCTTTCCGCTTGCGGGAGAGAGGGTGGTCGAGTGGTAGCGATGACCGGGTGAGTTGACTTACGGTGTATTTACTCACCCCGACTTCGCTTCGCTGGTCGACCCTCTCTGCTGCGCAAAGAGGGTGAAAAAGGACTTTTAAAGAATACCCTCTTTCCGCTTGCGGGAGAGAGGGTGGTCGGGCGATAGCGATGGCCGGGTGAGTATTTTAGGCTATAAAGAAAAATAAAGTCCTCTCCTTTGGAGAGGATTTAGGAGAGGCCACTTTTGTCAACTACCCAGCACCTCGTCTATAATGCCGAAATCTTTTGCCTCGGCGGCTATCATCCAGTGGTCGCGGTCTGATACCTGATACACCTTTTCGTAGGTTTGGCCGCTGTGTTTGGCAATGGTTTCATAGAGCTCTTTTTTCATGATAGATATCTGTTGCGCGGCGATTTCAATATCGGCAGCTGTTCCCTGCGTACCTCCGGATGGCTGGTGCAGCATTACCCTTGAGTGTGGCAATGCGGCGCGTTTACCTGCCGTACCTGCACAAAGTATAACCGATGCCATAGACGCGGCCATACCGGTACAGATGGTAGCCACATCCGGCGAGATGAACTGCATGGTATCATACATCCCGAACCCGGCATACACCGAGCCACCAGGCGAATTAATGTATATCTGTATGTCTTTTTTGCTATCCGCCGATTGCAGAAACAGTAACTGGGCCTGTATGATGTTGGCCACATGATCGTCGATAGCGGTACCTAAAAAAATGATGCGATCCATCATGAGGCGAGAGAAAACGTCCATTTGGGTGATGTTCATTTGCCGCTCTTCCATAATGGCAGGTGTCATGGAGGCGCTTAACCGGTTGCTATTTACCTGTGCTATAAACCTGTCTACATGTAAACTTTGGACATGGCGATGCCTCACCGCATATTTGCGGAACTCGTTAATATTCATTATCAGTAAAAATTAAGTGTTAACCTTTAAATAAGCGAAGTATGCGCTGCCTGAAACTGCTATGCTCCGGCTGGTTGAATAACTGCGTATGCACTGCCTCTATATCTGCCCGAAGCCGTGCCCGGCCATATTGTTGAATAAGGCTGTGCGTTTGTTTATGCAGAGCTGCTTGTTCCTGTAATTGTGCATCTATAAGCATTCGGGCTTCAAACACAAGGGCATTTGGAGCTGATAGCAAGCCCAACAGATAATCGTCTGTTTCTTTGATATTATTCAATGAAGTCCGCATAGCTGAGCGATTGTTGTTTAACTGTTTCCCTTACTTTTTCCAGGCACTTGTATTTTTGTACGGTTACCGAGCGTTCGCCGGAGTAGCCAAATAAGCCGGCGACATCTTTCATGGGTAGTTTATCGTAATAAAAAGCGCTTAACAGATCCATGCAGCGTTTGCCGGCGGTTTGCAGGTATTGCAATACTTTATTTGCAGATACCTGTTCGTCAACAGTCTGGATAATATCAACAGGCAAATCGTTTAAGGATGTGGAAAGAATAGCTGCATTAAACTTTTTAAGCCAAAGATGTTTAGCTATCCCCACTAAGTATGCACGTTTGTTGGCAACAGCTGCATCGCCTGCGATAGCCTTTTCATAGTATATAACCAGCGCATCCTGAAAGATATCTTTAGCATCATCAAAAGAGCCGCCCATTTTGCTTATGTATTTGGCAACAGCCGGGAAAGCGCTTTTATAAAGCTCCGTTAACATCGCTTCGCGATTATGTTTGCTTATCATACTTATGCTTTTAATACCAGGTGCGGTTTTTGAGTGCAATATCACCTCAAGTTACCAACTTTTTTCTTAATGAAGAGATTGCTTCATTGCGCAATGCCACGTTGATGAAACAAAAAAGGCTTGCCGAAGCAAGCCTTTACCTATTCTGTTAATTCTTAAATCCTGTAAATTCTGATACAGACTACTTCAGCAACTCAGCTTTTACGGTATCTAATATTTTGAAGGACTCTGCAGTGGTAGGCGCTTCAGCATACACACGCAGTACAGGCTCTGTACCTGATGGGCGGATCATTACCCAGCTTCCATCTTCAAAAAAGAATTTAAAGCCGTCAAGATCTTCGGTGCGTTCAACCTTAAGGTTGCCGAATGTATTATACTGGCCACCTTTACAACTGCTGATGATAGCTTGCTTTTTCTCTTCTGTTACATGTAAATCATAACGCTCAACAGCAAACTTACCTACAACATCGTAAATTTCCTGTACAAGCTCTTTAAGGGTACGGCCGCTTGTCGCCATAAACTCCCATATCATCAAGCCGATCCAAACACCATCACGCTCAGGAATGTGGCCATTAACCGCGATACCGCCAGACTCTTCACCACCCACCATAAACGGTTTACCAGAGTTAACTATCAGATCGCAGATGTACTTAAACCCAATCTTGGTAACGGTGTTATTCAAACCATAAGCATCGCATAGTTTTTGAATTTTGCTGGTGCAGGAGAAGGTTGAATACACCTCACCACGCTCGCCCTTAACTTTATACATATAATTTATAAGCAGTAAAAGGATGTGGTGCGAATCAACAAAATTACCATCGGCATCGTACAAACCAATACGGTCTGCATCGCCATCGGTAACCAAGCCTGATGCAATTTCTCCTTCAGATAATTTGATCAACTGCTCAAACTCCTGCAGGTTACGCTGAATTGGCTCCGGCGCCTGTCCATCAAAGCCTGGGTTATAGTCGGCATGTAAAAAAGTAATATCCGGGAACAAGCGACGCATTACATTTTGGCCGGCGCCATACATGGCATCATAAGCCCATTGTAATCCGCTATCCCTGATAGCCGGAATATCAAAGCTGTTTTCAGCGTGCTCAACATACATGTCTTCCAGGTTCACATATTCTACTGTCCCTTCGGTTACATAGTCGGCAACGGTTTTTAGTTGCAGGTCAATGGTATCAGGTATCTGGGCTTCCACTTTCTCAATATCATCAGGAGTAGCAGGGCCGCCATAATGAGCTTTGATCTTGTAGCCATTATAGGCAGGCGGGTTATGGCTTGCAGTGATAATAATACCAGCAGAAGCTTCTTTACGTACTGTACCTAACGAGATCATTGGGGTAGATACGAACAGGTTTTCGGCGCGAAAAACCTTGATGCCCTGTGATGCCAGCACGCAGGTAGTAGCATCTGCAAACATTGGCCCTGCAAAACGAGGGTCGCAGCCAACAACGGCCGATGGATTTTCAAAATTATCTTTTAGCCATATTGCTGTAGCATAGGCTACGCGTTTCACATTTTCAAGGGTAAAGTCGTCAGCTATAATGGCCCTCCAGCCATCTGTTCCAAATTTTATTTTGATCATTGTTCAGAGATAAGTGGTTAAAATCCTATTTTTAGCGCCTTAAATATTGATACAAGAATATCAATCATTTATCGTAAACGGAAACAAATAATGAAAGTTTTAAAATTTGGCGGAACATCGGTGGGGAGTGCCGCCCGCATGCAAAAACTGCTGGATATCATTAATCCGCAAGAGCGGCAGATAGTGGTGTTGTCGGCCATGTCGGGCACTACAAACAGTTTGGTGGAAATTGGCGCAGCTTACCTGGCCGGCGATAAGGCAAAGGCTGCAAACCTGATAGCTATTCTGAAGGATAAATACGAAAACGTTTTAAAAGAATTATATACCAAGACCGAATTTTACGAGCAGGGCACAGAGGTTATTAATCATCACTTTAACCTGCTAAGCGGTTTTGCCAATGATCTGTTTACGCCGATAGAGGATAAAATAATACTGGCTCAGGGCGAATTACTTTCAACAACCTTATACCATATCTATCTGAAAGAAATAGGCGTTCCTTCGGTTTTATTGCCTGCGCTTGATTTTATGAAGATAGATGAGGATAACGAGCCGGTTGTGGATTATATAACAAGCCAGCTTACCCCCTTGCTTGAAAAGCACCCTGAAGTTAATCTGTTTATCACCCAGGGTTTTATTTGCCGCAATTCCTTTGGTGAGATAGATAACCTGCGCCGGGGTGGAAGCGACTATACCGCATCATTGATAGGGGCTGGTATCCGCAGCGAAGAGGTGCAGATATGGACGGATATTGATGGTATGCACAACAACGATCCACGTATAGTGAGCAATACCAAACCTATAGCCCAGCTATCTTTTGATGAAGCTGCCGAACTGGCTTACTTTGGCGCCAAAATATTGCACCCGCAAAGTGTTTTCCCGGCACAAAAATATAAAATACCCGTGCGCCTGCTAAATACCATGGACCCAAAGGCGGCAGGTACCTTAATAACCAATACCAGCGAGAAAGATAAGATCAAATCTATAGCCGCTAAAGATGGTATCACTGCCATAAAAATACAAAGCAGCCGTATGCTGTTGGCGCATGGCTTTTTACGCAGGGTATTTGAGGTGTTTGAGCGCTACCGTACCTCGATAGATATGATCACAACATCAGAAGTGGCCGTATCATTAACTATTGACGATACCACCTACCTGGGCGAAATTACCAAAGAGCTTGCTGCATTTGGTACTGTTGATGTTGATGTTAACCATACTATTATTTGTGTAGTGGGCGATTTTGGCGCCGAAAAGCATGGTTATGCGTCGCGTGTTTTAGAGGCCATTAAACATATACCCGTGCGCATGATATCATACGGCGGCAGCGATCATAACCTGTCGTTACTGGTAAAAACAGAAGAAAAGACCGAGGTGTTAAGAAGCCTGCACAGCAGGTTGTTTTAAAGTACGATTTTAGATTTACGATTTACGATCCAAAAATAGTTAAGCGTCATTGCGAGGGACGAAGCAATCTACAGGCTATTGGCCTGACATGCAAGAGAGAGTGCTTTGTTCCTCGCAATGACACATTGAAGATAAAGAATCCATGTTCAACAACAATACCATACAACGCTTTACCGGTATCGAAACTCCATTTTATTATTATGATATGGAGGTTTTGAAGCAAACCCTGGGTGCATGCCGCGATGCATCATTAAAATACGGCTTCCATGTACACTATGCCATGAAGGCTAACTTTAACCCGCAAGTGCTTAAGGCGGTACAAGCCTATGGCTTCGGTGCAGATTGTGTAAGCGGTAACGAGGTTATTGCCGCCATTGAAAACGGATTTGGTAAAGAAAAGGTTGTTTTTGCCGGGGTTGGTAAGTCTGACAGGGAAATAAACGATGCTTTGGATGCTGATATCTTTTGTTTCAATGTAGAGTCGGTACAGGAACTGGAGATCATTAATGAGCTTGCCGCCGCCAAAAATAAGGTGGCTGGTGTTGCTATCCGTATCAACCCGAATGTTGATGCCCATACCCATCATTTTATAACCACCGGGCTTGATGAGAATAAATTCGGTATCAATACCTGGCAGCTTAATGATGTTGCTGATGCATTACGTAAATTAAAAAATATTAAATTCTTAGGAATCCATTTTCATATTGGCTCACAAATTACCGATATGGAGGTTTATCGGAGCCTTTGCATCCGTATTAACGAAATTCAGGATTGGTTTGAGGATCATGGTTTTAGTGTAAAGGTGTTGAATACAGGCGGTGGCCTGGGGGTTGATTATTACAACCCCGATACCAACATACCAGACTTTGAAAGCTACTTTAAAGTATTCAGTAAGTTTTTAAATGTAAAACCAGGGCAGGAAGTACATTTCGAATTAGGCCGCGCCCTTGTAGCGCAATCGGCATCGTTAATAGCAAGAGTGCTGTATGTAAAAAATGGCCAAAAGAAAAATTTCCTGGTACTTGATGCCGGCATGACGGAACTTATGCGCCCTATGCTTTATCAGGCTTATCATTCAATAGAGAATTTAAGTGGGCAGGAGCCAGTTGGCAGTGGGCATTTAGCAGAAGATAACCAATCTCCATTTACGATTAACCGATCACCTGTAAAATACGATGTTGTTGGCCCGATCTGCGAGAGTACAGATTGTTTCAGAAAAGATGTCGACCTGCCTCAATCATACCGTGGCGACCTGATAGCTATACGTACAGCTGGTGCCTATGGCGAGGTAATGGCATCAAATTATAACCTGCGCAACAAGGTGCAAAGTGTATATTCAGAACCCATAGCTTAAGCCCAACTGTATTGACGCATTGATAAGGTTGCTGCTCATGGCGGTTGTCATTCGGGCAGTAACCCGCATATATTCAAACAAAAATTTAAACCTATGGGCTTTTGCAGCTATAGTTGTTAATATTGTAGCAACTGTTGTTAAGTTTTTGTCGTATGTAAGTCAATTTCCATTTAAACATGCGTTGTATTATATTTAATACAAACAAATAGTATTGTTAAATGTAATGCGTTGTGTAAGTTACATATTCACCATTTATTTATGAGTTATACCGAGCACCAAAGGCTTGCCACAGTAGAAAGATTTAAAAAGCTTGATGCCGGTATTACCAGCGATCTGAATGAATTAGTTAACCTGGTTGCTGAAATTTGCGAAACGCCGGTTGCGCTGGTTACCCTGTTAGATGAAAGCACACAATGGTTTAAGGCTTCTGCCGGTACGGAGATTACCTGTACTGACAGGGAAATCTCTTTTTGTAACAATACCTTAAAGCAAAACGGAATATACACCATACCCGATACTTTGCTTGATGACGAATTTAAAAGCAACCCTTTGGTAACCGGCGAACCCTATGTGCGGTTTTACGCCGGCGCTACCCTTGTAACAAAGGAGGGGTTTGCTATTGGCAGCCTTTGTGTAGTTGATGTTAAGCCACGTGAATTAAGCGCTCATCAGCAAAAAACCTTATTGGTTATGGCCAAACAGGTGGTGCATTTAATGGAACTTAACCAAAGCCTGCATACTCTGGCCGAAAAACGTAAAGTTGAACTGGAGCAAAGCATTGCTATAGCCGAATCGGAGCTAAAACTGAAGGCTATGTTCGATAGCTCTAATGATACTCATCTACTGGTAAACAGCAATTTTGAAATAATTGCTTTTAACAAATCGGCGGCGACTTTTATCAGGGATAGCTACAGGCATAAAGTTTCTGATGGCGATTGTATACTTGATTATACCGACCCACTGATACTTAACCAGTTTAAAAAATGCTTTAGCATTGCTTTAACAGGTCGTATTGTTAAACGCGAATGGTTGCTTATGCCTGGTACACAAAAAGCCTGCTGGAAACACACAACCTTTAAACCGGTTAAAAATCTTAGCGGCGAAATTATGGGCGTAGCTATAAGCTCTATAGATGTAACCCGGCATAAAAGGCAGGAGGAATATATAAATGTACAAAATGAGGCTTTAAGGCGCATTGCCCTTATCCAGTCGCATGAGCTACGCAGGCCTGTTGCTTCGTTATTAGGGATTATGGACCTGATTAAATTAGAAAACGTAAACTTTAATTACTTCGACCTGATGGAAATTACTGTTAATGAGCTTGATGAAAAAATACGTGGTATAGTTAAGGATTCGGAAAGCACCCTGCATAGCAGGCACCTGGCAGTAGTTGCCTAAGATAACGCGAGTTTGCCATAATTATCCAATGTTTTGCTATTATAGTATTAATACGAAATATTATACATACCTTGCACGCTTTAATAAATAATATAATGCAAAAACAAGGAACAGTTAAATTTTTCAATGAAACAAAAGGTTTTGGTTTTATTGTACCAACTGATGGTAGCCAGGACATTTTTGTTCATTCAACAGGCCTTATTGATGAGATCCGCGAAAACGACCAGGTAGAGTACGAGGTTGAAAACGGAAGAAAAGGTCTTAATGCCGTAAATGTAAAAGTTGTTTAATTAGAATATTATATAACTCCAATTACAAAAAAGCACCAGCCAAAAGCTGGTGCTTTTGTTTTGTCTGCCTCTCTGAATTGCGTTTTACAGATCAATTTTAAATAAATTGAAATTAATTTAAACCCTGCGGTACAGTATTTGTTACTTAAGTACAAAATCATCTACTAAAAAGTAATAAATATGAAAGATCAAGCAAAAGTAATAGCAGCGCTTTTAGTGGGTGCTGCAGCGGGCGCCGCTTTAGGTTTATTGTTGGCTCCAGAAAAAGGTGAAGATTTACGCGGCGATATTGCTGATTATGTAAATGACCTTGTAAGCAAAGCCAAAGATAAAGCGCAAAACACTGCCGATAATGTTAAGCAATACAGCAATAACGTTGTCGACTCTGTAAAAACTAAATTCAATGGTGCTGTTGGCGACGCAAAAGATGCGGTAAGCAATGCAAAAGATAAAGCACAAAACTATGCTGAAGATACTTACAGCGATGCTAAATCTAAAGCAAAAAGCACTGCTGACGATTGGAACAACTCTGTACAAAACGCTTAACGTTTTACAGTCACTTATAAAAAAACCGGCTTTTGGCCGGTTTTTTTATTGGATTAAATTTTACTTCTTCGGCAACCAGGTGTTGTCGCCCGTGTTGGCATCCATATAAATGCCGTTATCTAAAGTAATGGATTTTAAGCTTTTACCACGCTCGGCTGTGAAAGTAAAAAGTGTTTCTTTCTGATTCTTTTCCCATACGGCAGGTGTTTGATGGAAGGTTTTCCGGGTGCCGTCTGCATATTCGGCAACTACATCAAACGGTATGGCAAAGCCCCCAACATTGGCAACGGTAATAGTATAACCATCTTTACCGGTAACCACATTTTTAATGGCCAGGTCATCATAGTTGTTGGTAAAGAACCAGTTGTTGAAAAACCAGGTTAAGTCGCGGCCGGATACATTGCTCATAGAGTTAAAATAATCCCACGGAATAGGGTGTTTTCCGTGCCAGCGGTCCATGTAGCCGTGCAGTGCTTTTTTAAACAACTCATCGCCAAGCATATCTTTGAGTGCCAGGTAGCTTAGTGACGGTTTGCCGTAAGCATTATTGCCATAGCCGGTTGTCAGCTCGCTGGTTTGGGTAATGGTAGGAATATCCTGATTGCTTGAGCGGTTCCTGATCCAGCCGTTAATACGGAACTGTTTATAAAACTCATCGGCTTTTTCCTTACCCTTTTCTGCAGTGCCTATCAAATATTCAAAGGTAGTAGCCCAGCCTTCATCCATAAATGCATAGCGGGTTTCATTGATGCCCATGTAAAACGGGAACCAGGTATGTGCAATCTCATGATCCTGTACCAATTGGGCAAAGCCAGGGTCGCCCATCTGGCTGTCATTAACCATCATGGGGTATTCCATGTCTGCAAAACCCTGAAATGCGGTCATTTTTGGGAAGGGGTAAGGTACGCCCGGCCAGTTGCTGCTGAACCAGCTAAGCGCGTTACGGCCATATTGTACAGATTGTTTAAAGTCGGTACCTTTTACAGAATAGGCTGCCTGCATGCTGGAGCGGCGGCCGGTTGCTTTATCAACCACCACACTGCCTGCATCCCAGATATAATGGTTACTAATGCCCACAGCAACATCACTGATGTTGGCAGAGGTCCAGGTCCAGGTGTTGGTTGCGTTTTGAGCGGTAACTTTTCCGGCGGCCATTTCTTCGGCAGTAGCTATATGTATGGTGCTGTCGCTTGTAAAAGATTTTTGCAAACGTTTGGCAATATCTTTTTGTAAAACCTTACCTGCATTTTGCAGCGTACCAGTAGCCCAAACAACATAATTTTTGGGCACGGTTACGTTAAGCGTATAATCGTTAAAGTCGTTATAAAACTCCTGGGCGTCTACAAACTGTACCCTGTCCCAGCCGTTATAATCGTCATATACCGATACGCGGGGATAAAAGTAAGCCAGGTAAAAGCTTGTCGAATCTATCATACCTTCGCGGCCGCTTTGTTTTGATACATCAAAGTGCCAGCTTATATTTAACTGAACAGAATCATGCGGCATCAGTGGTTTTGGCAGCGCCACCATCTGGTTGGTTGACGATGCAGCATTATTATCCCACTTACGTTGCTGGCCGCTTATTAAAAAGGTATCTATCTGTATACCATCAGTTAAATAGTCGGGGCCGGTAGTGCCCATTCTGGCCGCGCCGGGCCTGTGAATATTTAATATAAGCTTCATGTTCAAGCTTTTTAAAGTATCCGGGCTATTATTAAAATAGGTAATGGTTTCAACACCTTTTACAAGGCTTGCAGGCGGGGCCAGCATTACCGAGATGTTGTACCGGCCATGGTTTTGCCAGTATTTGCTGCCTGGTTTGCCATCCGCGCTGCGGGTGCCATTATCATACGCCTTTTTGATATCGCGCGGTAGGTAAAGGCTTTGCGCCTGCAACTGTAAAATTAAAATGCCACAGGCGGCAGTTAATAAAATCTTTTTAATCATAATTGAACAATAATATTGTTGACGATTGATAAAGCAAATGTAGAATTATAAACCATGAAAAAGTAATACAGGCTTGGTAAACGAATTGTTACAATGGTAGCTTGCGTAAAGCTGCTTAATTCTTTTCCTTTGCTTAAGTTATTTTAGTAGGGGTATTAAATAACTATACAGAGCCGGGCTTTATGCCCGGCTTTGTTTTTAGTTAGTCTTTAGTTATATATTCTTTAGCTATCAGCATAAATAACTTATCGTTATCTGCAGATTCGTCAAAGCTTTCGGTAAGTAACTGTATGATGTCTTGATATTTTAATAATTTGCCTATGGTAATCAGCATTCGGTAAGACGTAATGTTGATGTGCTCAAGTATCTGCACATAAAGCATCATATCCAGATCATTCAATACAGGTATGGTTTGATTTTCATCCAGGCAAAAATCATCTTTTACAATAGACTGTATAGGGTTGCAAACTTCTGGCGACGGTGTTTCGCCTATGATCGCGTATATCTCTTCCATCCGCGCTACCTGTTTTTTCACGTCATTGCTGAATTCATCCAAAGCGAGTTTAAGCCCTTCAAATGAGG
Organism: Mucilaginibacter litoreus; assembly: GCF_042676805.1. Lineage (NCBI taxonomy): Bacteria > Pseudomonadati > Bacteroidota > Sphingobacteriia > Sphingobacteriales > Sphingobacteriaceae > Mucilaginibacter > Mucilaginibacter litoreus. The sequence goes on from NZ_JBHTHZ010000002.1 coordinate 436,436, forward strand.
CTATATTGATCAGATGAGCACAGTGGGCGTTTAAAAATCTTTTGCCGTTATAAATGCGATTGAGATGGTGAAGAAAGATTTGTTTTAAAAAATCCTCGTCAAGCGCTGATGGTGTAAAAGGTTTCATAGTTAAATTAATAGGTAAAGCAAAAATGACTTTTATTTGGTTAATAAAGAAACCAGAAAGCTTATTGAACAAAAAATAAGCGTTTAAACTATGTAATATTGTACCATGAAATATAAATTGGGTGATTTTGTACGCTTTGTTGATGAAAAAATGGAGGGCTACGTAACGCGTATCATTGATGAGCAGATGATTGGTGTTACAGGCGATGATGATTTTGAGATACCTGTGCCGGCCGGCAAGGTTACTTACGTTTATGGCCACGGGGAAGAAAGCCATGACGAAGATGTAGCTCCCGAAGTTAAAGCGCCGGTAGGTGAGTTTAAAAGCAGCGGCGTACATATTGCTGTAGTGGCCGATGCCAAAGCTAACTCGGTGGTGCATTTTTACCTTATTAACCAAACATCATTTCAATTACTTGCTACGCTGAATACCGAGCAGCAAAAACAATACAAAGGCGAGTTTGCGGGTACTGTTGATGCCCAGGGCGTTGCCAAAGTTTATTCGGCTAAACTGTCGGACCTGCAGTTGTGGCCGCGCTTTATCTTCAGGATTTTATTTTACACTAAACAGAACCAGCCGGCGATAACACCGCTTGACATCAACACAAGTTTTAAGGCCAAAGATTTTGCCGGTGCAAAAACTACTGTCCCTTTTATTAAGCAACCCGGCTGGATGATACAGCTTGACGAACCTGAGCTGGTTATAGACGCTGAAAAGCTGAAGGAAAGCTTTTTTAAGCCCGCAGCAGAAAAGCAGGAGGTACAGAAACCGGACGCTGAAATAGACCTGCATATTGAAAAACTGCGCGATGATCACCACTTTTTAAGCAGCAGCGAAATTATTAATATACAAACCGACCGGTTTAAGAAAGCATTGGATGCAGCCATAGTGCACCAGATGCATGAGATCACCTTTATACATGGTACAGGCAACGGCATCTTAAAGCATGAGCTGCATAAGCTATTAAGTAAAAACCAAAAAGTAAGCACTTTTATGGATGCCCGTAAAGAAAAATTCGGTTACGGGGCAACCAAAGTGATACTAAAATAGTAATTAACAATATTAACCGGTTTGTTGGCCGACGAAGATGCGCCTTATGTCGACGGTGCTTGGAATGGCAAAACAAAGCGGTCATTTTTGTGCTCCCACTATGAGGGTAATGGGGCAGATCAGATAGATAAGGAGAGTAAACTATAACTGATCTATTTAGGAAGCAAAGCGCCGGTATCCAAGTACCGGCCTTTGTTTTTTGTTTAATAAAATATTAATCGTAATATTGCGATAGATATGGGTGTTACCAAAGCTGATATATTTACTGATGAGCAAAATAAACTTGCTGCACAATTAAAGGCTATTGCTCATCCTGCACGTATCGCTATTTTGCAGCATTTGATAAAAATAAATGCTTGTATCTGCGGCGACCTGGTAGATGAACTTGGCTTGGCACAGGCTACCATATCGCAGCATTTAAAAGAGCTTAAAAATGTTGGCTTGATACAAGGCACTATAGAAGGTGTTAGTGTGTGTTATTGTATAGAACCAAACGCCTGGAACAACCTGCAAAAACAGTTGAATGTTTTTTTTAAATCATATCAACAAACCCACAGCTGCTGTTAGGTTTTTTTGCGGCGAATCATCGTAATATTGCGATTAATTGTTAATGATATGGAAACTTTAAAATGGCTTAACTTTAAACAACATTTACAATCAGATGCGCAGTTGATGCTGCAATTTCAGTATGCTGACAACAAATGGATAGACGCATCTTATCATATCACCGAAATAAAGCAGGCGCCTGTAACATCGGTTGATTGCGGAGGCGTGTTAAATAACTGGACAGAGATTATTGTACAAATTTGGGAACCGGAAATCAGTGATCAAGACCGGGCTATGACAACAGCTAAAGCGTTATCTATAATTAACCTGGTAGAGCAGAAAATAACGCTTGATGACGATGCGATAGTCAAGATTGAATTTGGTAATACACAATTTGATACCAGGCAGATGCTGCCAAAAAGCATTACGGCGGAAAACGGAAACTTAATAATAGATCTTAGGCCCGATACTGTACAATGTAAGGCCATAGAGCGCGGCGGCAGTTGCGGAACTGATAACCAAGGACAGGAATGCTGTGTACCTGCTGCAGATGTCAAACCTAAAATTCGATTAAAAAATATTTCTGCGGATGCTTTATGCTGCGTACCTGGGTCTGGCTGTTGTTGATCAAAAAATGAAAAATATATTAGTGCTGTGCACGGGCAATAGTTGCCGCAGCCAGATAGCTGAAGGTTACCTGCGCTATTTTGCAGGTAATAACGCTAACATTTACAGTGCCGGTATACAAACACATGGTGTTAATTCCCAAGCAATAAAAGTAATGGCCGATGATGGGATAGATATTTCGGCTCAAACTTCAAACCATGTAGATGAATACGCAGGTATAGCGTTCGATTATGTAATTACGGTATGTGATAATGCCAATGAGGCCTGCCCGTATTTTCCGGGGAGCGTACAGCGTTTTCATCAAAACTTTCCGGATCCTGCCAAGGCCACAGGCAACCCTGCTGAGGTACAAATGGCTTTTGCCACAGTGCGCGGCATGATCAAAAATTACATTCAAAACTTTGTAAAGCAAAATGTTATTTAGCTATGCAGCGTGACAATTGTACACTTGCGTATAAAAGAAAAAGACTTGGTTTTTTAGACAGGTATCTTACCGTTTGGATATTTACCGCCATGATATTGGGTTTAGCAGGAGGTTACTTTTTCCCTTCAGCGCAGAATTTTATTGGCAGCTTTTCTCATGATACTACCAATATCCCTTTAGCTGCAGGGCTCGTATTGATGATGTACCCGCCGCTGTGTAAAGTTAAATACAATAATTTAGGTGTCGTTTTCAGTAACAAAAAAATATTAACGTTATCACTCGTTCTTAATTGGATAATTGGCCCTGTACTGATGCTTATATTGGCAGTGATATTTTTAAGTGATAAACCGGAATATATGACCGGCCTTATTATGATTGGCCTGGCACGTTGTATAGCAATGGTTATTGTTTGGAACGATCTGGCGGATGGAAACCGGGAATACGCCGCCGGTTTAGTGGCTCTTAACAGCATTTTCCAGGTATTGCTGTACAGTTTTTACGCCTATTTATTTACCGGCGTGTTATTGCCTCTGTTTGGTAATAAAATCCCGGCATTAAATATAAGTATTAAGGATATCGCACAATCGGTTGCCATATATCTGGGAGTGCCTTTTACAGCTGGTATTATAACCAGGTATACATTGATCAGGTTTAAAGGGCTGCAATGGTTTCAGGACCGGTTTATCCCTGCCATATCTCCTTTAACTTTAATTGCGCTGTTGTTCACCATTATTGTGATGTTTGCGTTTAAAGCAAGGTCAATCATATCTATTCCAGTTGATGTTTTAAGGATTGCGGTGCCATTGGTTTTGTATTTTGCAATAATGTTTGTATTGAGCTTTTTTGCAGGCAAATACATAGGTGCAGATTATGGTAAAAACGCTTCTATAGCGTTTACAGCCACCGGTAACAATTTTGAGTTGGCCATAGCGGTTGCTATAAGTACCTATGGCATTAACTCGGGGCAGGCATTTGCAGGTGTGGTAGGGCCTTTGGTAGAGGTACCCGCACTTATATTATTAGTTAGGTTAGCAACCTGGCTCCGTAACAGATACTATCCCGTTAATTAATAAACTTTTTTTCTTTTTAGTGGCATGGATATTGTTTAATAGTTACAGTTATCAACCATAAAAACAAATACCATGAAAAAAGTAAGTTTAATGATGGCAACGGCCATAGCAGCATTAGGGATTAATTATGCAGTGGCAAAAAACCACACTAATAATAAAATAGCTTTTAAAAGCAACAATTTAACCGCAAGCCAGGATACTGTGCCAAAAACATCAAAACGCACATCTCCGCCCGCTACGCCAAAGATGCCTAACAATCCAAGCACTCCAACGGTGCCTAACACACCAACAAACCCTACTAACCCAACTTATCCAACTACACCAACTAACCCTACGCCAAGCACACCAACTGTGCCAAGCCCAACCACGCCTACAAGCCCAACCACACCAACAATGCCGTCGCCAACAAGCCCTACGGTACCATCAACAACGCCAGGCACAACCCCAACAGGTTCTCCTTCAACATCACCAAGTACCAGCCCTACAGGTAGCCCTTCAACATCACCTGCAGGCTCAACTACTGGTCCGCGTACTACAGGTAAATAACTATATATTTAAAATAAAAAAACCCGGTTTTTCCGGGTTTTTTTATTTATGCTGCCTTCTCAACAAACTCCTTAAGGCTTATACCTAATATGTGGTTCCAGCCTTGTGTAAAGCTTGTAACGGCAAAATCAGGCCCGTTATCTGCAAAGCTTTCAATGCCGGTATGTGTAATGCGTACCAGCGTCTGGTCGGCCGCCTCAAACAGCTCAAAACTAACTTCAGACTCGCCCGGGTAGCCATCGTATGCCCAGGTATAGCTTAACTTCCTTTCAGGCTCTACGGCTGTAATGCGGCAAATGTGCCTGAATTTTTCGCCTTTGCTGCCCTGCCCTGTAAAGCTGAACTCAAAGCCCACTTTCGGCTCAAAGCTTTCCAGTTGAAAATACCACTTCTTCATTTGTTCATTGTCTGTAAGGGCTTGCCACACACGGGCCACCGGCGCATTAAGCGTGCGTTCAACTATTAAAGGTTGTGTTTCCATATATGTTTAGTTTATTGTTTGCTTTCTTTTTGCTCGTTGTTCAAAAAATCTTCCAGGTCATTAAGTTTATCTGTCCAAAATGCCCGGTATTGCTCTGTCCATTTATTCACCAGTTGTAATTTTTTCAGATCGGCCCGGCAATAGCGCTCGCGCCCTTGTTGGTTAATAATAATAAGGCCGCACTCGGTTAGTATTTTAATATGCCTGGATATAGCAGGCCTGCTTATGTTAAAGTTATCTGCAATCGCGTTTAAATTAAGCTGTTCACGTGCAAGCAGGTTAATAATTTCGCGACGGGTAGGGTCGGCAATCGCCTGGAAAACATCTCTTCTCATTTAGTAACCGTTTGGTTACACAAATGTATATGTAATAGTTTGGTTACGCAAGTAATCTGTAAAAATTAATTGTTATTGGCTTAAAGGTATTTCAAAGCTGAAAGTTGAGCCTTTACCGGGGGTACTTTTAACATAAAAGCTGCCTTTATGGCGTTCTATAATCTCGTGGCTGATATACAGCCCGATACCGAGGCCGGATATATGCGCCGCAATATCATCTACGCGGTAAAAGCGCGAAAAAATGCGTTCCTGTTGTTCGTAGCTTATACCAATACCAAAATCCTGTACCTCAACCAAAGCATTATGCTCTTTTTTTGAAACCGTAACATTGATGTGGTCAGCATCGGGCGAATATTTTACAGCGTTTGACAGCAAATTGATGATCACCTGCTCAATACGCTGTTTATCTGCGCTTACATGAATATCATTGTCCTCGGTGCAAATTACCATTCGGTGGGTTTTAGTTGAGTGCTGCATCAGTTCCGTTACATCATCAACAAGGGCCGATAAATTAAAATTGGTAAAGTTCAATGGCAGCCTGCCTGCCTCAATTTTAGTTACGTCAAGCAGGTCAGATATCAGGTCGGATAGTTTATTGATCTGGTTGATCGCCTTTTTAATGAAAACTTTATTACGGTCACCTTCATCCAGGTTTCTGTCAATTATCTGCAGATAACCGTTCAAACTGGTCATTGGGGTTTTCAGTTCATGGCTGGCCAATCCTATAAATTCGTCTTTCTTATTATTAAGTCTTTGTATTTCCTCATACAGTTTAGCATTATCTAATGCAACGCTTGCCTGCGCGGATACACCACGAACGAGCGTTTCGTGCTCTTTTGTGAATTTGCCTGCTTCCGGATGGCCTAAAAACAAACCGCCAATAACCGCGCCCGATTTTGATGTTACCGGCACCGCTAAATAGCTTACCACAGGCAAATGCCCATAAGGCATGCCTTTATGCGGATGGTTATGGCCATAGCGCGGGTCTTTGGTTATGTCATCCACGCGCACAATCCCCAGGCCGCTAAAGGTATGGTTAAACACCGCGGTATTGCGGGGCATACCCAGCTTTTCAAATGCCGATCGGGGTGCTCCAGATAGGGTGTAAAGCGTGTAAGATTCGCCATCCGCATCTACTTTATTATAGAAGAAAGCGCCAAACGCAGCCCCTGTAAGTGTAGTTACCGCATCGGTAACCTTCTGTAAAATTCCTTCTACATCAAGGTTTTCAGATATCGCCTTACCAATTGTATTTAAAATTTCAAGGTTTTCGGCGTATCGCTGTAAAGTGTCTTCTGCCTGTTGTTGTTTAGCAATGTTACGGGCAATTTTAGATGCACCTACAATATTGCCATTACTATCCCGTATAGGCGAAATGGCAAGCGATACCGGTATTTCAACCCCGCTTTTATGCATTCGGATCGTTTTATAATGCTCTACCTTTTCGCCGCTGCGTATTTTTCTTAGTATTTCTGTTTCCTCATCTAACCTGTCTGGTGGTATAACGGTTGTGATAGATTTGCCGATAATCTCGTCTTCATTGTATCCAAAAAGCTGTTTGGCGCCGTTATTCCAACTGGTAACAATACCCTCAAGCGTTTTGCTCACAATGGCATCTTCTGATGACTGGATGATGGATGCCAGCATGGAATGCTTATGTTCGCCGTTCCGTTGCTCGGTAACATCTATCAGTGTGTTAATAGCGCCGGCAACTTTTTTTTGTTCATCAAGTACCGGCGTGCAATAGGCCAGCACACTAACTTCAGTGTTGTCTTTCCGCCGTATAATATACTCTTCACCTTCAATAGCAATACCTTGTTCAAGGCAGCGGGCAAGCGGATGGTCTGTTAAACCCATCAAATTACGGTTGGGTTGATAAATAGCTAAGGCGCCGCTGAATTTTGCATCAGGCTGCGGTTCGCCGCCCCAAAGCTTAACGGCGGCTTTATTATAAGCTATTATTTTACCATGTTCATCGCATCGGTATATAGCAACTGGCAGGTTCTCAGACAGTTCGTAGGGTAGTTGTGTATCATTGGCAGGTAAGGTCATTTATTCTACAGCTTCAGCTTTTTTTCAAAAATAATATTCCGAAAGGTTGTAATATAGCTACTTTATTATAATAAGCAGTTAAAATTAAATTAAGTAACAGTTTAATAAAAAGGGGAGGGGAGAAAGAAGCAACAAAGTTAATTACCTGTTTAAACTATTGCAACGGCAAAATGTTAACTATTTTATGACTGATATTGCTAAGCGTTTTGCGCAAAACCCGTTGTTATCTCCAGGCCATTTAAAACCAAGCGCCGATGGATTGGTGATCGCTTGTTTACTTAACCCGGGCGCTTTCAAATATGAGGGTAAAACCTGGCTGCTGGTGCGCGTTGCAGAAAGGCCCGAACAAACAGAAGTGCATGTGTCATTCCCGATATTGACAGAAACAGGAGAAACACAAATAATGGAAATCGCCCTGAATGATGCCGATCTGATTGCTACTGATGCCCGTGTAGTAAGATATAAGGGGGTAGATTACCTGACCACCCTTTCGCACCTGCGCCTGCTTTGCAGCGACGACGGCATAAATTTTTATGAGCCGGAAGGTTATGCCAAGCTGTTTGGCAGCGGGCCACTGCAAACTTTTGGTATTGAGGATTGCCGCGTAACCCAAATGGAAGATCAATTTTACCTTACGTTTACAGCCGTAAGCGATAGCGGGGTTGGGGTAGGCATGCGTACCACTACCGATTGGAAAACGTTTCAGTCGCATGGCATGATACTGCCACCGCACAACAAGGATGTGGCCATATTTGAAGAAAAGGTAAACGGAAAGTATTACGCCCTGCACCGCCCCAGCAGTGTAGATATTGGAGGTAATTACATCTGGATAGCCGAATCGCCCGACGGTAAACACTGGGGAAACCATAAATGCATCCTTAAAACACGCGAGGGCATGTGGGATAGCGGACGCGTTGGGGCAGGAGCGGCGCCTATAAAAACCAGCAAGGGCTGGCTGGAGATATACCATGGCGCAACAAAAGAACACCGCTACTGCCTGGGCGCCGTTCTGCTCGACCTTAATGATCCCTCCAAAGTTATCGCACGTTCTGCCGAGCCTATTATGGAACCGATCGCCCCTTATGAAACTACAGGCTTTTTTGGGCATGTTGTTTTCACTAACGGGCATATAGTGGAGGATGACGGTGATACTATTACGGTTTATTACGGTGCTGCAGACGAGCATGTATGCGGGGCGCACTTTTCCATAAAAGAGATATTTGCGACGCTTGGGATGTAATTTCAGATAATGTTTGCGTAATTTTAAAGGGCCGCTCAATGCATTACCTGCATCAATTAAAAAACTTTGATACCTTGCCGTATTTATCAAACCAAAAATGAAAAGCTTTTTAGATGATGACTTTCTGCTGAACTCTGATACAGCCAGGCGGCTATATCACGACTATGCTAAAGACATGCCCATTATAGACTATCACTGCCATTTGCCGCCCGACCAGATAGCCAATGACATCAATTTTAATAACCTTACCCATGCATGGCTTAACGGCGATCATTACAAGTGGCGGGCCATGCGCACAAATGGCATAGCCGAAGAATATATAACCGGTAATAAGCCCGACTTTGAGAAGTTTGAGCAATGGGCCGCAACCGTTCCTTATACTCTTCGTAACCCGCTTTACCACTGGACCCACCTTGAACTTCGCCGCTATTTTAATATTGACTCGCGTCTGATGCCCGGTACCGCCGATTTTATTTATAACGATGCTACAGAAAAACTGCAAAGCCCGGCTTACTCGGTGCAGCAGCTGTTACATAAAATGAATGTAGAAGTGGTATGTACTACAGATGATCCGCTGGATGATCTTTCGCACCATCAACAATTAAAAAAAGAAGGGGCGGAGGTGAAAATGTTCCCGGCTTTCAGGCCAGATAGGGCAATGTACATAGAAGATGTGGCCGCCCTTAATGCCTATATCAAAAAACTTGAAGAGGTAAGCAACACCAGTATTACCAATTTTGAAGATTACCTGCACGCGCTAAAAAACCGGCATCATTACTTTGCGGCTAACGGATGTACCGTATCAGACCATGGCCTGGAACACATTTATGCCGAGGAATATACCGACGAAGAGATACGCGGTATATTTGAAAAAGTACGCGCCGAAAAGCCGGTAAGCAACCTGGAAAAGGTAAAATTTAAATCGGCAATGCTGTATACATTTGCACTCTGGCATCACGAAAAAGGATGGGTACAGCAATATCACCTGGGCGCCTTGCGCAATAATAACACAAGGCTGCTGAGCAAACTTGGCCCGGATACAGGTTTTGATTCCATTGGCGATTTTGGGCAGGCAAGGGCTTTATCCAAATTCCTCAACCGATTGGATAGAGAGGACCGCCTTGCAAAAACCATTATTTATAATCTTAACCCCGCAGATAATGAAGTGATGGTCGCCATGACCGGTAATTTTAATGACGGTACTGTTGCCGGAAAGGTGCAATATGGTTCGGCCTGGTGGTTTTTAGATCAGAAGGATGGCATGACCAAACAGATCAATGCCTTATCTAACATAGGTCTGCTGAGCCGGTTTGTAGGTATGCTTACAGATTCGCGCAGCTTCCTGTCTTTCCCCAGGCACGAGTATTTCCGCAGGTTATTATGTAATTTATTTGGCGAAGATATACAGAATGGTGAATTGCCCAATGATATTGAGTGGACAGGCAAGATCATTGCCGATATATGCTACCATAACGCCCGTAATTACTTTGGTTTTAAATTATAGTTACGCCTAATTGTAACATTACTTATACAAGGTTAATTTTCTGACAAACACTTCTTTAAATTCTTTAAAAAGTGTTTTATATTTATAAAAGACCAGGCTGCTAATTAATGGCGGCATATTAACCTAATATTCTAATGGCAGTAACTACAGGCGGTGTAACCCCGTCATCAGATGTTAATACATCTCCTTTTACCTACGAGCGGCTTTACTCGCTCGACGCGCTGCGTGGCTTTGATATGTTCTGGATAATTGGCGGCGAAGAGATTTTTCATACGCTGGCCAAAGTTACCGGTTCACCATTCTGGCAGGCACTTTCCACTCAATTTACCCATCCCGATTGGAACGGATTTCATGCTTACGATCTGATATTTCCGTTGTTTCTTTTTTTAGCCGGGGTGGCCACGCCATATTCTGTTGGCCGCGAACTGGAAAAAGGAGCTACTAAACCGCAGCTGGTTTGGCGTGTAATAAAGCGTGCAATCATCCTGATCTTGTTAGGTTTGCTGGTTAATAACAGCTTAAAGGAGCTAAAGCCAATTGAGGATATCCGTTTTGCATCGGTACTTGGTAGGATCGGTATCGCTTATATGTTTGCCAACTTTATTTACCTTTTTGCCGGCCGCCGGTGGCAGATAGCATGGTTCTGGATCTTTATCATCGGTTACTGGTTGCTGTTAAAGTTTACATCCGCACCCGGATATCCGCCCGGCGACCTTACTATGGAGGGCAACTTTGCCTCTTATATGGACAGGCTGATCCTACCCGGCAAATTATACCTTAAGATACATGATCCGGAAGGGCTGTTCTCAACTATCCCGGCCATCAGCACGGGCTTGTTAGGTATACTGGCCGGTAAATTACTCAAAACAGGCAATCAGCCTAAAGCCAGAAAAGCGCTCATACTGGCTGCGGTTGGCGTGGTTTTCCTGATCATCGCCCAGCTATGGAACCTCGATTTCCCGATAAATAAAAACCTGTGGACAAGCTCGTTCGTGATGAATGTAGGTGGCTTAAGCCTGCTTTTACTGGCTTTGTTTTACTATATAATTGATGTGTTGGGCTACAAAAGCTGGGCATTTTATTTCAAGGTAATCGGCATGAACTCCATACTCATTTACATATCCAGCAAATTTATCAACTGGAATTACGCTACCGCCGGCTTTTTTGGCTGGCTGGGCGACCTGGTTGGCGACCCATGGAACATCGTAGTAATGGCCATTTGCTTTATAATGGTTAAATGGGCCATGCTTTATTTTTTATACCGTAAAAAAGCATTCCTTAAAGTGTAAATCCATCTTATGAAAAAATATATCTATTTATTATTTCTGTTAAGCATAATTACTGCCGGCGGTGTTAAGGCGCAGCAAAAGTTACCCAGGCTGATGTTGCGGCTGGATGATATTGGTATGTGCCATGCCGTAAATATGGCTATGCAGAAGGTGGCTGATACCCGTATGCCTTTTTCAGCATCTGTACAGTTTGCCTGCCCCTGGTACCAGGAGGCTGTTGAGATATTAAAGAAAAACCCCCAGATAAGCGTTGGCGTACACTTAACCCTCACCAGCGAATGGAAAAACTACCGCTGGGGGCCTGTAACCGGGCGCGAAGCAGTACCAAGCCTGGTAGATAAAAATGGCTATTTCCCGCAATCAACAGAAGCATTTGCCAAAAACGAATATAAGCTGGCAGAGGTAGAGAAAGAGCTTTCAGCACAGATAGAAAGGGCGCTGGCATCAGGTTTAAAGATCACCTACATCGACCCGCACATGGGCATTGCCTTATCAACGCCCCAACTAAGGGCGCTTACCGAAAAACTTGCCCATAGATACAAGCTGGCCATATCAACCCTGAGCGAAGTAGTTTACCTGGGCGAAACCTATATGGAAATGTGGGGCGAGCCCGTGGCTACCAAAAAGTCGGCCTTTTTAAATTATGTAAGTAATAAACTCAGCACTGTAAGGCCAAACATGGTTGTGATACACGTTGGCCTGATGCAGCCCGAGATGAACGCCTTATTTGATATGAACAGCAGCATGATGAACACTAAAGAAGGTAAGCCACTTACCAGCCTGCACCGCCAAACGGAGCTGAACATGCTGCTTTCGCCGCAGTTTAAGGCGATGGTAAATAAAAAGTTTGTGCTGACCAACTATACCGAACTGGTAAAACAAAAGGGTTTGGAAAGCATGAAAATGGAAACGGTTAAGAATTGATGTTACAACTATTGTGTTTTAATTAACAATTAAACTTAAAAAACCTGCTTAATTAATATTTGACATAATAAGTTCTAATGTGGTAACAGATCAATATTCTGACAAATACTACTAAATCTTTTTATTAACCTAAAGACTGAAGTATTGAAGTTACAATAAGGAGTCGAATTGCTTGTTTGATATATAAGGTTGAATTAATTTTAGGTTAAAATAAATTTGGGTTTTTAAAAACTTAGCTTTAACTTTAAGATAAACTTAAATAACTATTATCATGAAAAAACTTCTATTTGGTGCTTTTGTTTTATGTGTGTTGGCTCCTACTGCTAACGCAAAGCGATCTGTCGACAATATCGACAGCAAATCATTCTCTTCATTATATACAACATATAATGGAAAAACAGTCTTTGGTAAATTTTTTAACCAGTATGTTGGGAGAGTTCAGGATCCCCTTATACCCGGCTTATATTACCAACTTTATGCCACAACCAGTCCTACCCGCATAGCCTTTGTTAATCTTGTAAATTTCCAAGGTTACCCTCAACCAGGATCGGCAACCGTTTCCGGCACTTACAGTCATACTGGCACGGTGTATTATTCAACAGGCACTATAACAAGATCAGATAATACAACATTTACTTTTTCACATTCAGAAGACATTGCTTAAAAAACTTTTAACGTTTTAACTTAATAACTAAGCCGGGCAAACGTCCGGCTTTTTAAGTACTATAGGTTACGTATTTACATTAAAGCCGATTTGTTTTCTACCTACGCGCTTATATTGTGTGATTCAAAAAACAATAGTGACTTAAGTTTAATTTTTAGAAGTTGAATTTAAAAATTTAAACTTTTTCTTTTCCATTAAGGCGCTTCGGGGCGTATTTACTTAGCATTACAATAACAATAGCTACAAAACCCCAAAGCAGCATTTGCCAGGTGCTCATGTCCCACCCGCCAAGCTTCCATGATAACAGGCCAAAGTAGGTACCGGCCGAGCCGCCTATAAAATAGGTGGTCATGTAAATGGTGTTTAACCTGCTGTGCGAATGCTCATCCAAACTGTAAATGCGCGCAAAGTTGGTTATCTGAGTGGCCTGTACACCGATGTCTAAAAAGAAAATGGCGATGATAAGAGCAGCTAACGAATAGGGCAGTACTTTAAGCAATATAACGCTGCCGATGATCATCCCAACAGAGATAATTAATGAGCGATGCGTATTGCCTTTATCAGCCAGTTTACCAAACCAGGGTGCAACCAACGCGCCGCCAATAGCAATAAAACCAAATAAACCGATAGTGCTTACTGAATAATTAAGTGGTGCTGCGCTCAAATGAAAGGTGAGGGTTGTCCAGAATGAGCAGAAAATGCCAAATGTGAAAAAGCCTAACAAGGCGGCCTGGCGCAAAATTTTAAATTCGCCAACCATTGAAAGGGCCGATTTAAGTAACCCTGCATAATTGCCTTTAAACTTAGGCGGTACATTGGGCAAATACACTTTTAGCAGGATAGCCGAAATGAAGACCATAATGGCCGATATGCCGTAAACCCATCGCCAGCCCAACCAGTCGGCAATTAAACCGCTGATGACACGGGCACCCAAAATACCAACCAATATCCCGCTAAAAACTTTACCGACGGTTTTGCCGCGGTTCACACTATCTAAAGTTGCCGCCATTGGCATCAAAATTTGGGCGGATGTAGCTAATAATCCCACCAGCAGGCTTATTGCATATACCTGGTAAATACGGGTAGCAAAGCTAAACCCCGCCAAAGCCACCATCAGCAGTATACTTAATAACAGGATAAGCCGTTTGCGGTTCACCTTATCGCCCAAGGGTATCAAAAAAAACATGCCCAGGCCGTAACCCAGTTGAGAAAACATGGCAACCTTGCCAATTTCTGCACCGGTAGCGTGAACAGACTGGCCAATGTCCTTAAGTATGGGCTGATTATAATAGATGTTGGCTACGGTTACCCCTGCGGCAACTGCCATTACAGGTATAATTGCCGGATGTAGCTTGCTGTTTTCTGCGACCATGCTCATAGTTTCGGGTGCAAACGTAAGTAAATGGATATAGCTATCAAACCCTTGCTAAACTTATATCTTCCGGCTGCGTATATTTGTGAAAGTAAACTGACAAATACAATTTTAAATGATCAGAATCTGCGTTGTTGAAGATGAAGAAAAGGTATCGTCTTTTATAAAAAAAGGGCTCAATGAGCACAATTATGAAGTAGATGTTGCTGCTACAGGCGAAGATGCTTTCAAACTGACCGACAGCCATGATTATGACCTCATTATCCTGGATGTAATGCTGCCCGATATGACAGGCATCGAGCTATGCCGCCAGCTGCGTACAGAGCAACCACAGGTACCCGTATTGATGCTTAGCGCGCTGGGAACAATAGACGACAAGGTTAACGGCCTGCATTCTGGTGCCGACGATTACCTGGTTAAACCTTTTCATTTCAGTGAGTTGCTGGCGCGTATTGAAGCTTTGCTTCGCCGCAAAAAAATGGCTGAAGGCGATAGCCATGTGCTTAGTTTTGGCGAATTGCGCCTGAATACCTGGGATAAAACCGCAGAGCGTGCAGGTAAACAGATCAACCTTACTGCTAAAGAGTACAGCCTGCTTGAACTATTTATTAAAAACCCTAATAAGCTGCTCTCTCGCGAGTACATTATGGAGCGCGTATGGGGAATAAATTTTGATACCGGAACTAACATGGTTGATGTATATGTAAATTACCTGCGCAATAAGATTCAGAAAGGTTTTGATAAAAAGCTGATACATACGGTTATAGGAATGGGGTATATTTTAAAAGATTAGGAAGAAGCTTCACCCACCTTTCTTTGGGGGGAGTGGCCCCACCCAAATCCTCCCCATTAGGGAGGGCTTTAGGGAAAATCAATAAGAGCTTTGAAAGTCTCCCCTAACGGGGAAGATTTAGAGGGGCTAAAAAGGAAAAGCCCCACCCAAACCCTCTCCGATAGGGAGGACTTTGAAAATCAAGAGCTTTGAAAAGTCTCCCCTAACGGGGGAGATTTAGAGGAAAAGCCCCACCCAACCCTCCCCGGAAGGGAGGGCTTCAGGAGTAATGTTTTAAAGCTTTATAAAGTCTCCCCTGATGGGGGAGATTTAGAGGGGGCCTATAGTATTAAGGACTAATAAACAGATCATAAATTGAAAATAAAAACCCGTCTATCATTATATTTTACGCTGATCAGTTCCGGCTCGTTGTTGCTGGTGTTAGTGGCGCTTTATATTGCGGTGTATTCATTTTTTACCGCCGATTTTTATAACCGACTTACCGACCGTACCAACCTGGCATCTAAACTATACTTAAAGGCAGATGAGCTTGCTGCCGATTCGATGTTAAAGATCCAACGCGAATACCTGGAAAGGCTTTCGGGAGAAGTGGTGCGTATCTACGATCAGAATAACCTATCGGCCTTTAAAATGGACCATAATATTTACTGGACCAAAGACATTATCAACCAGGTTAGGAAAGACGGCCACATAGCCTACGAGGAAGGAAAACGCAAAGTGGTGGGCCGGTATTACCACGACAACCAGGGCGATTTTGTGATACTTGCCTCGGCGATTGATGTAAGCTCTAAACGAAGGATGATCATCTTAGCTAAAATTGCCAGCGTGCTCTTTGTGGTATTTGGCATCATATTATTTTTCGCTGGCCGTAAATTTGCGCAGAGGGCATTGTCGCCGGTAGATAGTATTATTTCGCAGATACGAAGCATACGATCGAGCAACCTGCATCTGCGGGTTAAGCAGGTAAGGAACAGGGATGAGATTGCCGAGCTGATAGATAACTTTAACGCATTGCTTGCCCACCTTCAAAACGCCTTTGAGCTGCAGCAAACTTTTGTAGCTAATGCATCGCATGAGTTACGTACACCGCTTACCAGTATAATGGGAGAGGTAGAGGTGGCGCTGGATAAGCCGCGTGATGCCGATGAATATAAACGGATACTGGCCTCTATAGCCCATGACGGCGCCCGTTTGCAGGAAACCATAACCAGCCTGATGGAACTGGCCCAGATTGACCTTAACTACACCCAGGCGAAACTATCTGCAGTACGGGTGGATGAGTTGATATGGGAGCTTGAGGAACAATGGACACAGCGTAAAGGCCCTGGTAAACTTAAATTGCAATTAGCCGAACTGCCTGCCGATGAAGAACTGCTTACCATATTGGCACATAAGCAGTTGTTGTTCATGGCTTTAAACAACCTTATAGATAATGCCTTTAAATACTCTTACAATAAGCCCGTTACTTTAGGTTTTGAAGCAACCGGTTCCGGTATCCGTATATCTGTTACTGATGAGGGTGCAGGTATAGCTCCGGAGTTCAGAGAGCGTATTTTTCAGCCTTTTTTCAGGATTAATAAAGATAAGTCGACTGCGGGCAGTGGCATAGGGCTTTACATCACCAGTAAGATAATTGAACTGTTTAAAGGATCTATAAAGGTTACATCCGGCGGCGGTGCAGGGGCCGTTTTTACAGTTGAGTTTTTAAAAAGCAATACCCAGGCATAATTTCTAATGCCATTCTAATTTAGTTTTAATGCCGCTCTAATACAGGTGCAATAGTTTTGGTTCTATCAAACAATTGCACTAATGTTACTCAGAGAATGTAAATTATTGGCTATTTCCTTTTTGTTATTGGTATTTGCCGGCAGCCGTGCGTTGGCGCAAACAGATACATTAAGGATCACATCTAAAGAAGCCGAAAAACTATTTATCAATAACAACCTCGAACTGCTTGCTCAGAAATATAACGTTGATGCCTCGCAGGCGCTTGTAAAGCAGGCAAAGCTTTGGGATAACCCCACCTTAAGCACCGATCAGAATATCACCGATGCCGGCAAAAAGTTTTTTGACCACAGCAATGGCGGCGGCCAGATACTGGTACAACTAAGCCAGGTATTTAAAACCGCGGGCAAACGCGGCAAACAGGTACAGGTAGCACAGGATGGCGTACAGATACAGCAAGCCCAGTTTAATGATCTGATGCGTAACCTGCGGTATAACCTGCTGCTTGATCTTTCGCAGGTAGCTAACCTGGTAGATCAGCGGAAGGTGTATCAAACCGAAATTACATCGGCGGCCAATATGGTTAACGCCATTGATAAATCGTACCAAAGCGGGAATAACTCGCTTAAAGATCTTATCCGTTTAAAGGCATTATTATTTGGCCTGCAAAACGACCTGGTAGAGATAGACCGCCAGATAAACGACCTGCAAAGCGAACTGAAAACACTGCTTGTGGTTGACCCATCGAAATTTATAGCCCCTCAGATAACTTTTAACAATACCGATACGGTTTTAAATGCAGCAGCACTGGTTGAGCAGGCGAAAGCCAACCGTGGCGATTACCTGGCCAACCAGTACCTGCTTAACCAGAACAACCACAACCTGGCGCTGCAAAAAGCCATGGCCGTGCCCGATGTTACTATTGGTAGTACCTACGATCAGCATAGCAGCTATGCCAATAACTATGTGGGGCTGGAGATCAGTCTGCCGCTGCCATTATTCAACCGTAACCAGGGCAACATTAAAAACGCAAAGCTTGCGGCCCAAAGCCAGGAATACATTGTGAAAAACAGCGAGCT
Organism: Mucilaginibacter litoreus; assembly: GCF_042676805.1. Taxonomy (NCBI): domain Bacteria; kingdom Pseudomonadati; phylum Bacteroidota; class Sphingobacteriia; order Sphingobacteriales; family Sphingobacteriaceae; genus Mucilaginibacter; species Mucilaginibacter litoreus. The sequence continues at coordinate 454,284 of NZ_JBHTHZ010000002.1, forward strand.
GCAGCTAAACAATGATGTATACTCTGCGGTGCAGCAATTTAAGTTGAGCCAGCAGTTGCTCACCAAACAAGAAGACGATTTTTATAACAAGTACGATCAGCTTTACCGGGGTATGGCCAAGGCCTTTCAGTTAAAACAGATCAACCTGCAGGAGTTCGTAGATTTTTTCGACTCGTACCGCGAAACTAAATTAAAGATTTTACAGCAGCAGCTTAACCTGCAAAAAGCCATTGCCGATCTTAACCTGGCCGTAGGCACAACAGTAGTTGATCCGCTGTAAAGCCCCACCCAAACCCTCCCCAATAGGGAGGGCTTAGTTAAGTCTCCCCCTTCGGGTGAGATTTAGAGGGGGCATAAAGTAAAAGCACCATTCACTAATTCAATAATTCAATAATTGAAATCCACTCAATAATTCGATGAAAAAGCAATTCATATATATAGGCCTTGGTTTAGTTGGCCTTGCCGGTTGCCAGGAAAAAAAAACAGGAACCATGGAAACCAAACAGGTTTGCATAAGCGATTCGCTATCTAAAATGGTAAAGATAGATACCGCTAAAAGCACACCTATGAAAGATGAACTCACGCTTTCCGGCGAAGTATCATTCGACGAAAACAAAGTTGTAAAGGTGTTCCCGACAACCAGCGGGCAGGTAGTACAGGTAAAGGTATCGCTTGGCGATAAGGTAACCAAAGGCCAAACGCTTGCAGTATTGCGCAGTGCGGATGTAGCCGGTAATTACACCGACCTGGATGCTACTAAATCAGACCTTTCAATAGCTAAACGCCAGCTGGAGCAAGCCGAATACCTGTACAAAAACGGTATCTCCAGCGAGCGCGATTATACCGAAGCAAAAGAAAATTACAATAAAGCGGTTGCGGCAAACAGCAAAGTACGCCAGCAGATAGCTATTAACGGTGGCGGTAACACCAGCGCCAGCGGCTCTTTGGTCATAAAAGCACCTGGAAGTGGCTATGTGGTAGAGAAAAATATATCGGCAGGTAACTTTATCCGTCCTGACAATAGCAGTAGCCTTTTCACCATATCAGACATGAAGGATGTATGGATATGGGCTAACGTATTTGAAACAGATATAGCCAAGGTAAAAAAAGGTTACGATGCCAGGATAACCACCCTTGCCTATCCGGATAAGGTTTTTAATGGCAAGATAGATGAAATAAGCTCGGTACTTGACCCGGATAACAAGGTAATGAAGGTGCGCATTGCACTAAATAACCAGGACATGCTGCTGAAACCGGAAATGTTTACCAACGTGGTGATTACCAATAAAGAGGCCTCCAGCTCGGTAGCTATACCCTCATCGGCAGTGATTTTTGATAGCAGTAAAAACTTTGTGGTGGTTTATAACAGCAAGTGCGACCTGCAGGTGCGCCCGGTAAGCATCATTAAAACAGTTGATGATGTTACTTATATATCATCGGGCTTAAAGCCTGGCGATAAGGTGATCTCAAAAAGCCAGCTGTTGTTGTATAATGCTTTAACGGAAGACTAATAGTAAATAGAACCAAGAAGCGAGAACCAAGAAGCAAGAAATAACAATAGAATCAAGATATAAGAACCGGAATGCGGGATAAAATCATCTCAATTCCTGACTCCTGACGCTTGATTCCTGACTCTCTCAAAATGAATAAGCTAATAAAAAATATCATATACTTTTCGCTCAGGCACCGGGCGATGGTATTCTTTCTGACAACGGTGCTGGCTGTATTGGGCGTCTGGAGCTACTTGAATACCCCTATCGAGACGTTTCCGGACGTTACCAATACGCAGATCATCGTAATAGCTCAATGGCCAGGCCGTAGCGCCGAGGAAGTAGAAAAAATGGTGACCATCCCGATGGAAACTGTGTTGAACTCGGTACAGAAAAAAGTCAACCTGCGAACCACATCATCATTCGGATTGTCGTACCTGCGCATTATTTTTGATGACGATGTAGACGATGCCTTTGCGCGCCAGCAGGTGCTGAGCCGCCTCATGAACGCCGAACTGCCCGACGGCGTTAAACCCGAAGTAGAGCCTCCTTACGGCCCTACAGGAGAGATCTACCGTTATACCTTAAAAAGCAAAACTGCCTCAATTCATGAGCTTACCGCTATACAGGATTGGGTATTGGATCGCCAGTTCAAATCTATTCCCGGTGTTGCCGATGTGAACAGCTTTGGCGGCGAAGAAAAAACATACGAGGTAAGTGTTAACCCGGCCTTGCTTCAAAAATATGGCCTTACTTCTCTCGATGTTTATAATGCCATCAACCGCAGCAATATCAACGTAGGGGGCGATGTAATTGAGAAGAACGACCAGGCCTTTGTGGTTAGGGGTATCGGTTTGATAAATAACATCAGCGAGATACAGAACATCATCATTAAAAATGTAAATAACGTACCTATCCTTGCCCGCAACGTGGCCGATATTAAGGAAAGCGGTTTGCCGCGCCTTGGCCAGGTAAGCCGCGACAGGCAGAAGGACGTTATTGAGGGTATAATCGTGATGCGTAAGGGTGAGAACCCGGCAATTGTACTCGATAAGATCCGCGAAAAGGTAGCCGACCTGAACAATAACATCCTGCCAAAAGATGTTAAGATCGATACTTTTTACGACCGTACCAACCTGATGGATTTCTGTACCGAAACGGTAATACATAACCTGCTGGAAGGTATCATCCTGGTAACGGTAATCGTATTCTTTTTCATGGCCGACTGGCGTACTACGCTTACCGTGGCCATCATTATCCCGTTGGCCCTGTTGTTTGCCTTTATATGTATGCGCATCAAGGGCATGACGGCCAACCTGCTGTCGATGGGAGCGGTGGACTTTGGTATCATTATAGACGGCGCGGTGGTGATGGTAGAGGGGATTTTCGTTGCGCTCGACCATCGGGCCAAGGAGTTGGGCATGGAGAAATTCAATAAAATAGCCAAGCTCGGCCTGTTCAAAAATGTAGGCGCCGAAATGGGCAAGGCGATCTTCTTCTCCAAATTGATCATCATCACCTGTTTGATACCCATCTTCGCTTTCCAGAAGGTAGAGGGTAAAATGTTCTCGCCACTGGCATATACTTTAGGTTTTGCCTTACTGGGCGCGCTGCTGTTTACGCTTACGCTGGTGCCTGCTCTGTCAAGCATTCTGCTTAAAAAGAACGTAAAAGAAAAGCATAACCCTGTAGTAAGCTTCTTTGAAAACGGCATACGCAGGATGTTTGGTTTTACTTATAAAAACCAGAAACTGAGTTTGATCATCGCCCTGGTATTTATGTTGCTGACATTCTTTTCGGCTAAATTTTTGGGTACGGAGTTTCTACCGGAGCTTAACGAAGGTGCCCTTTGGGTAGAAGCAGAGCTGCCGATGAGCGTATCGCTCAACCAGGCAGAAGGCATCAACCAGAAAATGATGCAGATACTGGAGAAATTCCCGGAGGTAAAGCAAACGTTGGCACAGGTAGGCCGTACCAATGATGGTACCGACCCTAAGGGTTTCTTTAACGTGCAGATACAGGTTGACCTTAAACCCAAAAAAGAATGGAAACGCGGGTTGACTGAAGAGGAACTGATAGACGAGATGGACACCCAATTGCGCAAGCTGCCGGGCATTGTATACAACTACTCGCAGCCAATACGTGATAACGTTGATGAGGCCGTAGCCGGTGTAAACGCCAGCATGGCGGTTAAGATCTTCGGGCCTGATTTTCAGGAACTGGATAAAAAGGCTGACGAGGTAATGGCGCAGCTAAAAGGCGTACAGGGCGTTGATGACCTTGGCGTACTGCGCAACCTTGGCCAGCCCGAATTTCGGATAGAGCTCGATCAGCAAAAAATGGCGCTTTACGGTGTATCTACTGCCGATGCCAACGCCGTTATTGAAATGGCCATCGGCGGTAAAGCTGCAACACAATTGTATGAAGGGGAGCGTAAGTTTGATATCCGCATACGTTACCAAAAACAATACCGCGATACTGAAGAAAAAATAGAGAACCTGATGGTGCCAACCCTCAACGGTTCAAAGATCTCCATAAAGGAAATATCAACAATTAAACAACTGACCGGTCCGGCATTTATCTTCAGGGATAATAACACGCGCTACATAGCAGTCAAATTCTCGGTGCGTGGCCGCGACTTGGGCAGTACCATTGCTGAAGCGCAAAAGAAAGTGAACGGCCATGTGAAATTGCAGCAAGGCTACTCCTTTACCTGGAACGGCGAGTTTGAGAACCAGATACGCGCCTCAAACACATTATCGCACGTAGTGCCGATCTGTTTGCTGGTGATCTTCCTGATATTGTATATTACTTTCGGTAATGCCAAAGATGCCGTGTTGGTTATCCTGAACGTTCCTTTTGCCCTGATAGGCGGTATACTGGCGCTGCATATTACACACACTAATTTCAGTATATCTGCAGGCATCGGTTTTATTGCCTTGTTTGGCGTTTGTATCCAGAACGGGGTGATACTGATATCGGTGTTCAAGAAAAACCTGGAAGAGCATATGCCGCTTAATACAGCTATACTGGAAGGCGTGATATCGCGCGTGCGCCCGGTGGTGATGACCGCCCTGATGGCCGCCATTGGTTTGATGCCTGCCGCCATATCAACCGGCATAGGCAGCGAAACCCAAAAACCCCTTGCCATTGTGGTGATAGGCGGTTTAGTAACTTCAACTATACTTACCCTCTTAATATTACCGGTTATTTACTCCATCGTGTACCGTTTGATACACCGGCGCGAAAACCGCAAACTGTTAAAAAGGATAGGTGTAGTGAGTGCTTAGTTTATTGTTTGAAATTGCATACCCATGTTTGGCAGGCGCAAGGCCTGCAGGGTATGCAATTATTAGTTTGAGCACTGATTAAAAGGAGATGGGGCATTAATAAGTTGAAGAGTATATTGTATCGGCGGAATTTTAAAAATCAAGTAAAACAATCCGCCGGGATGAAGAGTCAACGTTATTTAATTTCTATTTTCTTTAGCGCTTTGGAAGCTTCCTTTTTTAGTAGAGCATTTGAATTATTGGTCAATAAGCTAATTTTGGTTTTGGCTTTTTGAGACTTTAAAATTACTAATGCTTGTAAGGCTGGTACAATCATCTCGCTATCATCCAAAAGCTCAATCAATGTAGTCTCTGACTCTGCTAACTTTATTTTGCCCAAAGCTAAAACAAACCTTTCCCTTGATTCCCCATTGGCTTTATTTTTAACAATGTCAATAATACTGGCTATATCATTTTTAGTAACTATGTTATAGATTGCATTACCCAAAGCCCATCTTAAACTAAGATTATCTTTATTTTTTGAAGTTTTATTATATTCATGGATCAAAGCAGCATTAGCTTTACCTTTTGCTTCCTTTACTGTAAGTGCTCTTACAATTCCTTCCTTATTTCGCTTATGGTAATTTTTTGACAGGTGTTTAATGAGTATGTCAATCACTTCCGGATAGGGTTCTGATGTATTAACCAAATCCCAAGGATCAGTATATTTACATTCCGCCTGCTCAAGTTCAACTGACAATTGTTTAAGTTCTTTTTGTAACTCTTCCGTTAACATATGTCTTAGTTGTTCTTGTTCTTCGATTTCTTCTTTAGACTTTTTAGGTTTTTTTAACAACCTTAAATATGTTAGTTCTAAATCTGCTTTCATTTCGTTATTATAGCCACTACTATATGTAAAAAAAATTGCCGCGCTTGCTGATTACTTGTTTATAAATAATTACGCGCATATGATGACGTTGTAGACAAAGCTTTAATCAAAGTAGCCGATAAAAGTCCATCCAATTAAACCTGATACCTATACAGAGGTATATTGATAGCTGATACAGTTAAACCTGTCACAAACAAAAAGATAAGGATGAGGTGCTTTTTCATGAGGTGAAATATATTAAAAAGCGCTTGTTTAATGTATACTATCCATAAATCTCATTTTTAATATCCTGAAAACCAGCTTTTAAAAGCTGGTATATTGTTTGCAAGACAATCTATCGAACAATTTAAGCGTTTGAACAGTTGTAATTAACAAAAACATACACTATCGGCACATACACTTACGCATTAACCAAATAAATTGAGTATATGAATAACATCAGAAGATCCATTTTAGCAGTTGGTGCCGTATTATTTTTGAGTGCTGCTGCTAATAACGTATTCGGGCAAACAACTCAGGATACCACTCAAAAAACAGCAACCACAACAACAACTCAGCCTGCCCAGGCAGATGCTGCCAACGTAGTACAGGCACTGCAAAGCAACGCCGACTACTCCACAGCATTTAATGCCGTAAAAACAGCCGGACTGGATTCAACACTGGCAACAGGTGGGCCATATACCATTTTTGCACCAAACAATAACGCGTTCTCTGCAATCCCTGCAGATAAGCTGGATGCTTTAATGAAAGATAAAACCCAGTTGGCAACCGTTTTAAAAGGCCACGTAGTAAATGGTAAATATGATAAAGCCGGAATTATCAAGGCGCTTAACGCTGGTAAAGGTAAGGCCACATTAACTACAATAGACGGACAGACGCTTACCCTTGGCATAACCGCCGATAAAAAGCTGCAACTTACTAATGCCGCCGGCAACAGTGCGCAGGTAGTATTGTATGACCTTGTAGGCGGTACCGGCGTAGTGAATGGTTTGAACATCGTATTGCTACCTACCAAATAACGTAACAAGTCAATTTTAATTTATAACGATGGCCCGGCTGTATAAACAGTCGGGCTTTTGTTTGTGGTAATGCGGTTGATATTGTTTAAGTTTGATACCATTAACCCATAAACCTATGCAGCATAACATCAAATCTATCCGCCCGTTTATTGGCGCCAGGGATTATGAACTATCCCGCAGCTTTTACCGCGACCTGGGTTTCGAGGAGTTTGTTATATCGCCGGATATGTCGGTATTTAAGATAGGGCAGATAGCCTTTTACCTGCAAAAATATTACGCTAAGGACTGGGTAGACAACACCATGATATTTTTGGAGGTTGACGATGCCGACCGCTACTATGCCGAACTGCAGGCCCTTGATTTGCCCTCCAGATATCCCGGGGCCCGCCTCTCACCCGTCCGCACCGACGACTGGGGCAAAGAGTGCTTCCTGCATGACCCATCCGGCATACTATGGCACTTTGGGCAGTTTAATGGATGATATTTGAGGTGAAAGCTAAGAGGTAAAAGGCGAAAGGTAGTCGTAGCAGCAGTAGCGTTTGCAGTAAAGTTCCCTCTCTGGAGGGGTTAGGGGAGGGTTAAGCGCGTGCTGGCGCAAGCTTGCGGTTTTTCAGCCGGAGTCATAGTGAGCCTGTCGAACCATTAGCAAGTCTGTAAATTTTCAGATAAGCTCAGCGTTCGCGTGCTGGCGCGAGCTTGCAGCTCGTGTTCCAACTGATTGTTGATAGGTCATGGTGAGCCTGTCGAACCATTAGTAAGCCTGCAAATTTTCAGATAAGCTCAGCGTTCCCCTCCTCGGAGGGGTTAGGGGAGGGTTAAGCGCCTGCACAACCGATAAGTATCACCCCAAGAGCTCCACGAGCTACAAGCTTGCGCAAGCATAAGGATCGCTTTGTGATTTTTTCCTTGCACCTGGAAAAACCCACCCCTAATCCCTCCAGAGAGGGGAACGATAATCTCGTTTGAGAAACCCACTGAGCGATTGCCTCAATGTGCCTAATTACCTGATCTGACATTGATATGTCACCATTATTCTCATAGATCTGATCATCAATTAATTATGTGTGTTCACAATGTTCACTTGTGTGTTCGTGAACATGCAGATCTATTTGCTGTGCTCGGTCATTACTTCACCCATAATATGTTCCCGGCTCCAGTCGGACAGGAGGGTCATGATTTGCCGGAGCGATTCCCCCTTAGGGCTTAACGAGTACTCTACCCTGGGGGGTATCTCGGGGTAGGCTTTGCGTATGATAATGCCGTCCGTTTCCAGTTCTTTTAAGGTGCGCGACAGCACTTTCAGCGCCATGCCGGGGATGGTTTTATGCAGCTCGCCAAAACGCATCGGCCCCTTAAGCAGCAACCAAAGTATGGGCGGTTTCCATTTCCCCCCGATCACATCAATGGTGGCAGTGATGGGGCATTCGTCGGCGCCGTGATATTTTTCAATATTTTTTTCTTCCATATCTTTAATACCGTGAAATTACAACAAAATTGTCATTAGTAGACAAAAAGGTAACTACTTGACAAAAGTAAAGTATTAGCCTAACTTCGTCATCAAATAAATATAAAAGGTTATGAAAATAATAATTATTGGCGCTACCGGCACCATTGGTAAACATGTAGTTAACGCCCTGCAGGAAAATAATGAGATAGTAAAAGTTGGTTCAAAAAGCGGCGACTACCAGGTAGATATTGCCAACCCGGAATCCATAAAAAACCTGTTTGAACAAGTTGGCCTATTTGATGCCCTTGTAAGCACTACCGGTGATGGCCATTTTGGTCCGCTTAAGGAAATGACCGATGCCAATTTCCGGGTAGGCCTTGATAGCAAACTGATGGGGCAGATTAACGTTGTACTTATCGGTCAGCATTACATCAATCCTAAAGGTTCGTTTACGCTAACCTCCGGCAGTTTGGGTGAAGACCCGATTGTGCTGGGCGCATCATTAAGTACCATCAACGGCGCGTTGGATGCCTTTGTAAAAGCCGCCGCCATTGAACTGGAGAACGGCGTACGCATCAACGCCGTTGGCCCGGATGTAGTTGAAGAGTCGCCCGCTTATTTTCCATTTTTCCCTGGTCATATACCGGTATCTATGCACCGGGTAGCCCAGGCTTATGTAAAAAGCGTTTTAGGCGCACAAACCGGCCAGGCGTATAAGGTTTTATAATGATAGATTCATTGGGTCATTACGCGATGCGTTGTCATTGGGTCATTTTGTGTTGCAAACAAAATAAGTGTTCGCAATTCTTTAAATGACCCAATGACCCAATGACCCAATGACCCAATGACTATTCTTCCAAAAGCAACCTGGATATTACTACCTTTTGTATCTCAGATGTACCTTCACCTATGGTGCAAAGTTTAGCGTCGCGGTAATACTTTTCGGCGGGATAGTCTTTAGTATAGCCATAACCACCATGTATCTGCAGACTTTCATTAGCTACTTCCACACATACTTCTGATGCGTAATATTTTGCCATAGCCGAAAATTTTGTGCATTTCTGACCGCTGTCCTTTAAGTGTCCGGCTTTGCGTATCAGTAGCTCCGCAGCTTCTATCTTAGTAGCCATATCTGCCAATTTAAACGCAATAGCCTGAAACTGACTGATCGGCCTGCCAAACTGCTCCCTTTCTTTGGAGTAAGCAATAGCTGCCTTATAAGCGCCTTTTGCAATACCAAGTGATAAAGCAGCTATCGAGATACGGCCGCCATCAAGTACCTTAAGTGATTGTATGAATCCTTCACCAACTTCGCCCAAAATGTTTGCAGCAGGCACGCGGCAATTATCAAAAAACAGGCAGGCGGTTTCTGAGGCGCGCATGCCCATCTTGTTTTCTTTTTTACCAGATGTAAAACCAGGAGTTCCCTTTTCAACTACAAAGGCAGTCATAGCATGCGAGTCGCCCTTTTCGCCGGTGCGCACTATAACTACCACAACATCGCCGCTTATAGCATGTGTAATGAAGTTTTTTGAGCCGTTGAGTATCCAGTGGTCTCCGTCCTGCATGGCGGTGGTACTCATGCCCCCCGCGTCTGATCCGGTGCCGGTTTCAGTTAGTCCCCAGGCCCCAAGCCATTGCCCGCTTGCCAGTTTGGGCAGATATTTAGCCTTTTGCGCCTCATTTCCAAACATCAGTATATGGTTAGTGCAAAGTGAATTGTGAGCGGCTAACGATAGGCCTATAGACCCGCATACCTGTGCTATCTCATCAATAATGGTAATGTAGGTTTGATAGTCCAACCAGCTGCCGCCGTATTGTTCAGGCACCAATACGCCCATAAAGCCATATTCGCCCAACTGGCGGAACAGATCTGCCGGAAAATACTGGCGCTCGTCCCAGTCCATTACATACGGGCGTATATACTGCTCCGCAAACTCATGTGCGCTTTGTTGTATCATGGCCAATTGTTCATCGGCCGCTGTGTCATTTAGTATCATATTTGGTTTGTTATAATTGGTCGGTAAAAATCAGGTTTGTATTACGCCAACATTATAGCGTTCTGTAATAGGAGCATGGTTGGCCGCCTCAATTCCCATTGAAATTATTTTGCGGGTTTCCAAAGGGTCTATCACGCCGTCAGTCCACAGCCGGGCTGCGGCGTAGTAGGGGCTAAGCTGTTCGTTATATTTCCGGGTGATGTCGTTCAGCAGTTCCTGCTCTTTTTGCGGGTCTACCTCAATGCCTTTGCTCTTTAACGCCGCTTCTTGTATCTGTAATAAAGTTTTGGCAGCAGATGAGCCGCTCATTACGGCCATTTGACCGGTGACCCATGAATATATCAATCTCGGGTCGTAAGCCTTTCCGCACATGGCGTAATTGCCGGCACCGTATGAGTTGCCTATAATGAATGTAAACTTGGGTACCACCGAGTTAGCCATTGCCGACACCATCTTGGCGCCGTCCTTTATGATGCCTCCATGCTCGGACCGGCTGCCAACCATAAAGCCGCTTACATCCTGCAGAAATACCAATGGTATTTTCTGTTGGTTGCAATTCATGATAAAACGCGCGGCTTTATCGGCTGAGTCGGAATAAATAACACCACCCATCTGCATTTCGCCTTGTTTGGATTTTACCATTTTGCGTTGATTTGCCACTATACCCACTGCCCAGCCATCAATACGCCCCAAACCACAGATAATGGTTTTGCCGTAAAGCTCCTTGTACTGCTCAAATTCTGAGTTATCAACCAGCCGGTCTATCACTTCCAGCATATCATAAGGTTTGGCACGGTCCTGCAGTATGATGTGATGTAATTCGTTTATATTCTTTGCGGGAGGCGCGGATGTAATGCGGTCAAAGCCAGCCTTTACATCATGCCCCATCTTATCAAAAACTTTTTTAATAGCATCAAGGCAGGCTTTATCGTCAGGGTATTTATTATCAGTAACGCCTGATATCTCTGAGTGTGTACTTGCCCCGCCAAGGGTTTCATTATCCACGGATTCGCCAATGGCAGATTTTACCAAATATGATCCCGCCAGGAAAACTGAACCTGTACCTTCAACTATAAAAGCATAGTCGGACATGATAGGCAGGTAAGCACCACCGGCTACACAACTGCCCATAATGGCCGATATCTGTACTACACCAAGCGACGACATGCGCGCATTGTTCCTGAAAATACGGCCAAAATGTTCCTTATCCGGAAAAACCTCATCCTGCATGGGCAGGTATACACCGGCGCTGTCTACCAGGTAAACAATGGGCAGGCGGTTCTCCATAGCAATTTCCTGAGCACGCAGTATTTTTTTTGCCGTGATGGGGAACCAGGCGCCGGCCTTAACAGTGGCATCGTTAGATACTACAACACACATGCGGCCTTTGACATACGTGATAACAGTAACCACGCCGCCGCCAGGGCACCCGCCTTCATCAGCGTACATACCATCGCCTGCAAAAGCGCCTATTTCTAACTGATTTGCACCATCGTCAGCTAAATAGTCAATCCTTTCGCGGGCGGTAAGTTTGCCTTTAGCTTTGTGGGTATCTATCTTCTTTTGCCCGCCGCCAAGCTTTACCTTTTGCAGTTTGTGGGATAATTCTGTTAATAGATCGTTCATTAGTTTGGTTTATAAGATAACGCAAGATATATAAAATTACTATGTATGCATAGTAATTGTTTTGAATTGTTAAGAAAAAAAATTTACAATTGCCCTACTGGTCGGTAGTTTTATGAAGGTTTCCTATCTTTAAGGCGCTAACCAATACCCTAATGAGTGTTAAACAATTATTTATTTTTTTAATAGGCACAGCCTTTTCCCATGCCAGTATGGCTCAGCAGGCTAAAGAACTGCCGTTGGATGCTTCATCTATACAATTCACCGTATCGGTTGATACCGGTTGGACTTCCTTACTCAAAAGGACATCTGGTTGGTTTGGTGCCGATGGTATTTATACTATTCCTTTGAATGGAAGCGAGGCTAAGCAATCTGCAGCCAATGATCGATCTCTTTTGATCTTCAGCGACAGCATGGTAGGGGAGATAAAGGATAGCGTGATGCAGCCCGGCTACAAAATGATACATAATTCTGTAGCGTTGCTAAAAGGGAGTAAACCAGTAAAAAGTAATATTCAGTTTTTTTGGGATAAAAACAAAGATGGGAGTGCCGAATCGGTTTTTATTCCTCAAACCTCAAATACTCAAAAGGGCGATTATTACTGGCTTGGGGATGGTTTTGTAAACACCGATGGCGATGGTTCGCTCTACATTTTTGGGTACCGGGTGCGTAATGTAAGTAACGAGGCGTTTGGTTTCAGAGAAGTGGGTAACACACTCCTCAAGCTAAAACCAAAGGAAGCACCTGCTTTTAAGAGCATCAAACAAAAAGATACCCCACTTTACCTTACAGACGATAAAAAAGACATAGGTTCGTTCGGCGCTGGCATTTATGTGAATACCAAAAGTGCTGGTGCTGTAAATGCCGACGGATATATTTATGTATATGGAGTTAGGGGCATGGCAAAAAACCTCATGGTTGCACGTGTGCTGCCTAAACAATTTGAAAATTACAACCACTGGGAATTTTGGGATGGTAAGAAATGGGTTGCTGATATGGGCAGCGTGGCTGACATCAGTAACCATGTATCAAACGAACTAAGCGTATCCAGGCTGGCCGACGGGCGTTATGCTATGGTGTTTCAGATTGATGGCATGAGTACAGGTATTGGTATGCGTCTGGCCAATAAGCTTACCGGCCCTTGGGGACCCATCATTAAGCTATGGGACTGCAAACCCGACCTGATTAAAAACACATTTGTAGTATACAATGCTAAGGCCCATCCTTCACTATCCGGTGCTAACGAATTGCTCATTAGCTATAATATCAATTCTGTAGATTTTATCAACGATTTAAAGCAATATCCACAGTTATACAGGCCACGGTTCATCAAAGTAATATTTAATTGATAGTTGCTAATAAGTGTTTGATTTTGATTTTGCTAAATCATTTTAGTAATTCAATTAACTTTAATACATTTGGCTGTCCAACTGTTATAAACATACTTTTATGAAATCATTTAAACTCACATTCTTGTTGATGTTATTAGCTTTTTCTGCAGCAATGGGACAGCAAACAGAAGAACAAAAAAAAGCCGAGGCATGGGCTAATTTTCAAAAAATGATTGAAGAACGCTATCATAAAGACTGGGCCTGGATAAAGCGTTATGAAAACGATAATCAAAAGCTGCCTGCACCTGCTCCTGGCGAAAAGCGTGTGGTTTTTATGGGTAATTCTATCACCGAAGGCTGGATAAATACCGACCCCGCTTTTTTTAAAGATCGGCCCTACATCAACAGGGGCATTGGCGGGCAAACCACACCCCAGATGCTGGTGAGGTTTAGGGAGGATGTAATCAATCTAAAACCCAAAGTGGTGGTGATATTGGCTGGAATTAATGATATTGCTGAAAACAATGGGCCCTCAAAACTTGAAGATGTAGCCGGGAATATCTTTTCGATGGCCGAGCTTGCGCAAAGGCATAATATCAAAGTTATCTTATCATCGGTATTGCCTGCAGCCGCTTTTCCGTGGCATCCAGGTATCGACCCCCGGGATTCAGTCACCAAACTGAACAGCATGCTTAAAACTTATGCCACGCAAAATAAACTGGGATATATCGATTATTACTCGGCCACGGTTGATAACAATAAGGGGATGAAAAAAGAGTTGGCTACTGATGGAGTGCATCCCAATATGGCAGGGTATAAAGTAATGGAACCGCTTGCCGAGGCAGAGATCAAAAAGGCATTGAAATAGCCTTTATTCAATTTTAGCTAAATCGATTAAATGATAAAAAATATTTACCAGAGAATCATTTGTTTTACAGGTGTTTTACTATTAACCCAAGTTGCCCTATCTCAGCAAATAAAGCCGTTTAAACAAGGCGATAGGGTGGTGTTCACTGGCAACAGTATTACAGATGGCGGGCATTATCACTCTTACATCTGGCTGTATTACATGACGCGCATGCCCAATATGCGTATCGACTGTTTTAACGCCGGCATAGGCGGTGATGTTGCGCGGCAGATAGATGAGCGCCTGCAGGAGGACGTGTTTGCCCATAATCCCACAGTAATAACACTCAGCTTTGGTATGAATGATACCGGCTACCAGTTTTATACAGGCGCTAAAGCCGATTCAAATTACAACGCAAAGGTTGATACTTCATACAACAGTTTCCTCAAAATAGAGCAGCAACTTAAGGCACATCCGGCTGTACGGAAAATCATGATAGGATCATCGCCGTATGATGGTACAGCTAAAATAAAACCGGGCGTCATTTACAACAAGAATGCTGCTATACAGCGTGTGATAAAGTTTCAGCAGGCGGCGGCAACCAAAAACAAATGGGAGTTTGTTGATTTTAATGCGCCCATGACCGCAATCAACCGGCAACAGCAAAGCCTCGACTCGTCCTTCTCCATGCAAAGCTTCGACAGGATACACCCAACGGTTGACGGGCACATGGTGATGGCCTACCTGTTTTTAAGGGCACAAGGTTTAGCAGGGAAGAAAGTAGCAGAAGTAGCCATCGATGCCAAAAAACATCAAACTAAAGTTGAAAACTGCATTGTAAGCGATTTACAAATCAATCAAACCGGCTTAAGCTATATCTATAAAGCGAATGCATTGCCTTACCCTATAGATACTATGGCTCAAAGCATTGGCAAACAGTCTCGTTCTCAGGCAGACGCCCTAAAGCTGGTGCCCTTTCAGAAGGATTTCAACCAGGAAATATTACAGATAAAAGGTCTGACAGACAATCAAACCTATAGCTTAACTATCGACGGAAAACACATTAGTGACTGTACAGGAGGCCAATTGCAAAGCGGTATTAACCTTGCGCAGCTTACGGCAACGCCGCAATATCAGCAGGCATTAGCAGTAATGCACCTGAACGAAGAACGCTGGGCAACAGAACGCCGCCTGCGGGAGTACTGGTGGCTGCATTACTCCATACTAAAACCTAAAGGCTTGTTGCACAATGATAGCGAAGCGACAGTTGACTCTGTAAAGCAATACGCTAAAAAGGACTTTTTTGTAGGCGCCGTATTAAATACCTATTACAAGGCCCGCCTTAAACCGGTACGGGATGCCTGGCAAAAGGAAATAGAACTACTTACCAATCAGATTTACCTTATCAATAAACCGGTAGCCCACAAAGTGGAGATTATGGCGGTTATCAATAATACTCATGCGCTCACTCAAAAATAATTTCTTTAAGATAGCGGGTTTAGTCGCGGCTGCCTGGCTAAACTGCACTCCGGCAAAAGCACAACAGGCTTATTATATAGACGGTTACCATGGCGGTGTTTGGGGCCATTATCCCGACTGGAATACCCGTTTTATGGTGGATATGCTGAATAAGCACCCAAAGTGGAAGATCAATCTGGAAATAGAACCCGAAACCTGGGACCGCGCTTCCAGGATAGATCCGCAGGCGTTTACCGAATTAAAAACGCTGATGGCAGATCAATCAGTTAATGGAAGGATAGAATATGTTAGCCCGGCTTATGGGCAAAGCTACATGTACAACATAGAAGGCGAAAGTATCATCAGGCAGTTGGGTTATGGCATACAAAACTTAAGGGGATATTTTCCGGGCATTAAGTTCAGTACCTATTCATCAGAGGAGCCTTGCTTCACAAATGCCCTGCCGGGTATATTAAAGTCGTATGGGTTTAAATATGCGTCTCTAAAAAACCCGAACACCTGTTTCGGCGGATACACCAGGGCTTTTGGCGGCGAACTGGTGAACTGGATAGGGCCGGATGGCAGCAGCATTATTACGTCGCCAAGATACGCGATAGAAAAGCTTGAACCCAAGTCAACGTGGCAAACCATTGCCTGGAATAATTCGCCCAGTTATATTAACGCAGCTTTTAAATACGGCATGGCTCATCCCATTGGAATGACCTTACAGGATGCAGGTTGGAAAGGCGGCCCGTTTTTAGGCCACGCCGACAGCGCCGGTTTTAAAAGTGAATACACCACCTGGCGCAATTATTTTGAAAATGTAACCGCTAATGATAAGCGGCAGGATTGGAAAGTAAGCCAGGAAGATATTTTAGTCAGCCTGGTTTGGGGATCACAGGTTACGCAGCAGATAGCGCAAAGGGTACGCGCAGCGGAAAATAAGTTACTGACTGCCGAAAAGCTATCTGCCCTAAGCAAACTCATCAAAGGTACCCAATGGCCGCAGGCAGGGATAGACAGCGCCTGGCGCACCTTATTGTTATCGCAGCATCATGACTGTTGGATAGTTCCTTATAATGGCAAAAAAGGCGATACCTGGGCTGATAAGGTAATAAGGTGGACTGGCAACAGTAACCGTATAAGTGATAGTTTGGCCAATATTACTTTGCAAACACTATCGACAGGTAAAGCATCAGCCGTCAACATAACGGTAGTCAACACACAGGCGCATAAAAGAACCGGACTTGTCTCTGTAGCTATCCCGAAATCATTCAAACAAAACCTGTTCATAAAAGATGCTGCCGGAAAGATTGTGCCATCGCAAATATCAAAAGACAGTATTTTGTTTGAAGCCAATGTGCCATCCTTTGGTTATAGCACTTATACTGTAGCACAAGGTAAAGCAGCTTTAGGAAACGGAACTAAAGCAGTGAAACTGACCGACGGAAAATACCGGATGGAATCTGATCTTTACAGACTAATCATCGATCCGGCCAAAGGGGGCCGCATCAGCAGTTTGATAGTTAAAGCAAGTGGTAAAGAAATGGTTGATACAGGCCATGCTAACAGTTTTAACACACTGCGTGGTAACTTCTACAATGATGTTGGTTTTAAAACTACTTCAAGTCAACAAGCGATAATAAACATAATTGAGCAGGGGCCAGTACGTGCATTGATACAGATCAAAAGCAATATAGCCGGTACAGATGTTACTCAAACTATTTCGTTAACACAGGGCGAGCCCGTAATAGATATGCATTTGAATATTGATTGGCAGCGAAATGTGGGTGTGGGCGAAGATGTTGATCGTGCCAATTACAAATGGACAGATTACGAAAAGCCTTTTTATAACGATAGCAACAAACTGGTGGCTGTATTTCCGCTTAACCTAACCGGACAGAAGGTTTATAAAAACGCGCCGTTCGAGGTTACTGAAAGCAAGCTTAAAAATACTTTTTTTGATAGTTGGGATAACATTAAAAACAATGTGATCCTTAACTGGGTAGATGTTACCGACAATGCCGGCAAATATGGCATGGCCCTCTTTACCGATCATACAACAAGTTATACGCATGGCGAAAACTTCCCTTTAGGGCTGGTTGTGCAATACTCAGGCATGGGGCTTTGGGGGCGCAATTATACTACAAATGGGCTAACCCATATCCATTATGCTATAATGCCTCATACCGGTAAATGGAATGCTGCAAACGTATGGGCTGTTTCTGAAGGATGGAACCAACCGCTCACAGCTGCAGTCACCACAGGGAAACCGGTTATCAATACACAATCATTGATCAGCTTAACAGATTCTCAACTCGTCCTTAGTTCGGCGCAAAGTAAAGATGGAAATCTCTTATTGCGTTTTTTTAATGCGGGCGGTCAATCGGATAGAAAGCATGTCGCACTTAATTTTAAATACAAAAGCGCTGAACTGGTTGAGCTTGACGGCAGGTTGATTAAAAAACTGAATAACAGGAGTCGTGATAAGCAAACAATTATTGATTTTGAGGTTCCCGGCTTTGGTTTTAAAACAGTTAAATTGAAGCTGTAGGATAATTAGAAATATTTTTGCTAAAACGTTTTAATTAATATATTTGTCAATAGCCAATTATAGTGCGTTAAAACATTGCGCCAATAGTAATACTCTGATGAAGTTTAAAATTTTATTAACCCTATCAGTTTGTTTATCAGGCAGTGCATTGCAGCTAAAAGCTCAATCGCCTGCTTCGTACGTAAACCCATTAATTGGCGCCAGCACCAGCACTGCTGCGGCAGGCGTTTACCATGGCTTAGGAAAAACATTTCCCGGAGCTGATGTGCCTTTCGGCATGGTGCAGATTAGTCCGAATACCATAACCGGCGGCGACAATGCCCCCGGCTACAGTTATGAGCATAAAAGCATTGAAGGCTTTGCCTTTACACAAATGAGTGGAGTAGGCTGGTTCGGCGATCTGGGAAATTTTTTGGTGATGCCTACCACAGGCAAACTATATACAAGTGCCGGTACACTTGATCATCCGCAGGGCGGCTATCGCAGCGGGTACATAAAGGCGAGCGAAAAGGCCTCGGCTGGATATTACAGCGTAAAACTTGATAACCAGGTAAAGGCCGAAATGACGGTTGCGCCTCATAGCGGCATCCTTAAATTTACGTTTCCTCAAAATAAACAGTCGCGCATACAGATTGATCTGGCACGCAGGGTAGGAGGTACTTCAACATTGCAATACGTAAAAGTGATTAACAATCATACTATTGAAGGTTGGATGAAATGTACGCCTGATGGCGGCGGCTGGGGAAATGGCGACGGACATGCTGATTATACCGTTTATTTTCATGCGGAGTTCAGCAAGCCCATAACCGACTATGGCATATGGAGCGCCGATATTCCCGACGATTGGGGCCGTAAACGCGAGGATGTTACCAGTACTAAATATCAGCAAAGAGTAGCGCAGGCTGCTGTATTAAAAGGTGTGAAAGAAAAACAAGGTCAGCACTTGGGTTTTTACACACAATTTGCTACCAAAGCCGGTGAGCAGGTGTTTATGAAAGCGGGTCTTTCTTTTATTGATGTTGATGGGGCGCGTAAAAACCTTGCTAAAGAAATTGCCAGTTGGAGCTTTGATAATGTACATCAAAACGCTGTAGCTTTATGGAACGAGGCCCTGTCAAAAGTTAAAATAGACGGCGGAACTAACGAAGAAAAAGCAGTGTTTTACACCGCCATGTATCATAGCATGCTTGATCCCCGCATTATTCAGGATGTAGATGGCCGATATCCTGGGGGCGATGGCAAACCGCATACCTCGCAGGCATTTAACAAGCGTACTATCTTTAGCGGATGGGATGTTTTCAGGAGCCAGATGCCTTTGCAAACGATCATTAATCCAGGCTTAATCAATGATGAGATCAACTCTTTAATGTCTCTCGCGGAAGAAAAAAACAAAGACTACTTTGAGCGTTGGGAATTATTGAATGCCTACACCGGCTGTATGCTGGGTAACCCAGCCGTTTCGTTAATTGCGGATGCGTATGCAAAGGGGATCCGCGGATATGATATTAACAAAGCTTATCGATTGGCTGCCAAATCTGTTGAAAAATTTGGTAATGGTGACAAAGGCTTTAGTGGCGGCGGATTAAGCCTGTCGTACACCTTAGAGTATGCCTACTTTGACTGGTGTGCCGCCCAATTAGCCAAAGCAGTAAATAACGATGGAGGATATCAAAAATATGCCGCAAGGGCAAGCGCCTACAAAAATGTTTTTGATAAGGATAAGGGGTGGTTTCGCCCAAAAAACGAAGATGGTAGCTGGGCTGCCTGGCCAGATTCAGGCAGGTTGAAGCAGTGGTACGGCTGTATGGAAAGCAATCCGTATCAGCAGGGTTGGTTTGTACCGCATGACGTTGATGGTATGGTTAAACTAATGGGTGGAAACGCGAAAGTAACTGCCGACCTGGAGCAGTTTTTTGAAAAAGCTCCGCAGGATATGATGTGGAACGATTATTATAACCATGCTAATGAGCCGGTGCATCATGTACCTTATTTATTTAACCGTGTTGGTGCCCCCTGGTTAACTCAAAAATGGACTCGTGCTATATGCAGCCGTGCCTATCATAACAGCGTAGAAGGGTTGGTTGGCAATGAGGATGTCGGCCAGATGTCGGCATGGTATATTTTATCTGCTATTGGTTTACACCCCGTTTGTCCTGGCGATACAAGGCAGGAAATAACAAGCCCGGTATTTGATAAGGTGACTATCGCGTTAGACAAACGATACGCCAGCGGAACATCATTTACTATTACGGCCGAGAACAACTCGCCAACAAACATTTACATACAAAGTGCACAGTTAAACGGTAAGCCTTACAATAAGTGCTTTATCGATTATAAAGACATTATGGCTGGTGGAACCTTAAAACTGATAATGGGCGCAAATCCCTCAAAAAACTGGGGTGTAACTAACTAATTTTTAATCAAACTCAAAATAACCTAATCGTGATTCTGAATAAAATACTTAAACCTGGTTTAAAATCTATCATTTGTGCCGGTGCTATATTAGCGGGTGCTGCAAGTACAACTGTAAAAGCCCAAACTGTGGCACCATTTAAAAATGGCGATAGGGTAGCCTTTGTTGGTAACAGTATTACTGATGGAGGGCATTATCATTCTTACATCTGGCTTTATTACATGACCCACTTTCCGGACATGCGCATAACCTGCTATAATGTTGGCATTGGCGGCGATGTAGCTAAGCAGATAGCCCGCCGTTTTGATGATGATGTACTTACTAAAAACCCTACGGTCATCGCGCTTACCTGGGGTATGAATGATACCGGTTATTTTGAGTGGTACCGCCCGGATGCGCAACAAACGCTGCAAAGCCGTTTAGATACTTCTTTCAAATACTATCATCAGATGGAGGCTAAGCTCCAAACGCTTCCAAACATTAAAAAGATACTGATCGCTTCATCTCCTTATGACGAATATACCTACGCTACCCCAAACAATATATACAGGGGTAAAAGCGCTGCATTATTAAAAGTAGCGGACTTTCAGGAAGAAGCTGCCAGGAAGAACAACTGGGGTTTTATTGATCTTAACCGACCTATGACGGCCATTAACAAACGAGAGCAGGAAAAAAATCCTACTTTCAGTTTAACACCTAACGATCGTGTACACCCTGATAACGACGGGCATATGGTAATGGCATATCTGATCTTAAAAGCACAGGGGCTTGCTAACCAGTATGTAGCAGATGTTATTGTTGACGCCTCCGCCAAAAAAGTGATAAAGGCTGAAAATAGTAAAATAAACAAGCTGGAAACTACTGCTAACGGTGTGTCATTTGATTACCTGGCTAAATCTCTGCCGTATCCGCTTGATACCGTATCACGTGGGTGGGGAAATAAAAAACGCCAGTCGGAAGCGATGAAGCTGGTGCCTTTTATGAAAGAGTTTAATCAGGAACTGCTGACAGTTAAAGGTTTGGCTGCCGGAAATTATCAACTGAAAATTGATAACGAGCCGATTGGCAAATGGTCGGCAGATGCTTTGGCTGCAGGTATCAACCTGGCCGAACTAACCAATACCCCTCAATATCAGCAGGCTATACAAATAATGGATCTGAACGAGGAACGATGGGAAATTGAGCGCCGCCTGCGCAACCATGCCTTTATAGAGTTTAATGTGCTGTACGACAAAGGGCTGTTAAATGCAGATAACCGCGCGGCTATGGATACAGTGGAAAAGGTGGCTAAAAAGGAAATATTTGTTGCCGGTAATAA
This sequence comes from Mucilaginibacter litoreus, assembly GCF_042676805.1. NCBI lineage: Bacteria > Pseudomonadati > Bacteroidota > Sphingobacteriia > Sphingobacteriales > Sphingobacteriaceae > Mucilaginibacter > Mucilaginibacter litoreus. The sequence goes on from NZ_JBHTHZ010000002.1 coordinate 475,942, forward strand.
GCCAAATTATTTACTATCGCAATATAAATCGGTAAGGCAGGCATGGCAAATGGAAATGGACGTGCTGTTGAACCAGATCTATAAGATCAACAAGCCTGTTGTACATAAAATTTCCATCACACCTGTTAACTGATATCACCTATGTTGAATAGACTGTATTGTAAGCTCCTTGTTTTTTTATTGGTTTGTTTCAGCGTAACAGCTGGTGCCGCTACTGTTGATACAGTGGTTACACACAGCGATATCATGAAAAAAGACATCAAAGCAGTGGTGTTACTACCGGGTACTTATTCAAAAGCTAAAAGATTCCCGGTAGTATATCTTTTACATGGTTTTAGTGGCAATTATGCCGATTGGATTACAAAGGATCCGGCAGTGAAAAATCTGGCCGATCAGTACCACTGCATAATTGTTTGCCCCGACGGCGCCTTTGCCAGCTGGTATATAGATAGCCCTGTGAATAAAGACTGGATGTATGATACCTATGTATCAAAGGAGCTGGTAAAATACATAGATACCCATTTTTCTACTATAAAAGACCGTACGGGCCGTGCAATAACAGGCCTAAGTATGGGTGGGCATGGTGCGTTAACAATGGCCATTGAGCATCAGAAAACCTATGGTGCTGTTGGATCCATGAGCGGATGCGTTGACCTTAAACCATACGCTAAGGATTTTGCCATTAACCAGATATTGGGTAATTATGAAGACAATCCTAAAAGCTGGGCCGATCATAGCGTGGTAGGTATGATAAACCAGTTAAAGCCCGGTGCTTTAAAAATTATATTTGATTGCGGTACCGACGATTTTTTTGCAGGCATTAATAACTCCCTGCATCAACAACTACTTGATGCCAAGATACCGCATGACTATATTGTACGCCCCGGGGCGCACACCTGGGACTACTGGAGTAACTCTATCAATTATCAAATGCTTTTCTTTCACAGGTATTTTGATAAGCTAAATTGATTTAAAATCGCACTGTTATTGATAATTCATTATTTAAATAACTTTTTTACAATAGCTTTTTCATTAAATCATTATAAAATTTAATAATAATTAAAAAGTATTTGTATAGAAGTGATTATGTAACAAAAAATTTGCTAAATCGTTTTTATAATTTATATTTGATAGATATAAATACCAATTATATACCATGCCTGGTAGCCATTATAACAATGCCCTGACCAGGTAAAGCACTTAATGAAATTTAAATTATGATATGAAGAAACTCTACAATCTGATCTTCTTATGTACTATTGGCTTGGCTGTGTTTTCCTGTAAAAAGGATGGATTTCTGGGGCAAACGCAAACAAGTAACCTTACTGAGGATGTGGTGTTTAAAGATAGTGTCAACGCCACCGCGTTCCTGACAAATATTTATACGTCCATTGGCTTTAGCGAAATTGGTAACCGGTTTTCTAATGGTGGGCTTGATGTTGCAAGCGATGAGGCCGAACCTTACGATAACTCTGCAACTACTACCATAGGATTTGCTAATGGCTCGGTTGATGCCAATACCGTATCGGGCGATGCTTACGATAAATGTTACAACAATATCAGGGCTGTAAATGTGTTTTTAAAGCACCTTCCACAAACCCCGCTTAAAGATGTAACTAAGGCCGAACTTAAAGCGGAAGCCCGCTTTTTAAGGGCGTGGTATTATTCAATTTTATTAAAGCACTATGGTGGGGTTGCATTGGTTGGCGATACCGTATATAATTATACCGACAAGATAGATGCAAAGCGCAATACTTTTGAGGAATGTGTAAATTATATCGTATCAGAATGTGATGCCGCGGCACAAACGTTACCGGTAACTCAGTCAGGACTATTGTACGGACGTGCATCCACCGGCGCGTGTTTAGCCCTTAAAGCCCGCGTGCTATTGTATGCTGCCAGTCCGCTATTTAACGATCCTTCGCCCGGTAGCGATACGCCGCTCGGTATAGCAAACGGCGACCAAAAAGCTCTTGTAGGTTATACCGACTATAAGGCATCACGTTGGGAAGATGCCGCCAAAGCCGCCGAAGCAGTAATAAACTTAGGTGCCTATAGTTTGGTAGTGGATAATTCTACCGCACCGGGCTACGGTTTTCAGTACGTTTTTACAAAACGTGTAAACACCGAATACATATGGCAGTTAATGCGTCCATCTAACCAGGAGCTTGAAAATATTTATCTGCCCCCGTCAAGGGGCGCACGTGGCGGCGGTTTCCCGTACCAGGAGTTTGTTGATGCGTTTGAAACAAGTGAAGGTTTGGCAATAACTGACCCTAAAGCCCAATATGATCCGAACAACCCATATGCGGGCCGCGACCCGCGATTAGAGTATTCTATAATACATGATCAATCTACCTATATTACAAACACTTCATTAAACCAAACGCCTATCAACATCTACACCGTAAATGGTTTAGGGGTAGGGGTAGACGCCATTTATGCCGGTACCAAAACCGGATATTACAGCAAAAAGATGCTTGATCCGGCTGCCGTGCCTAATTCATTCAATGTTACCGAAAGATGTATACCTCTTATACGTTACGCCGAGGTGCTGTTAAACTATGCCGAAGCTATTAACGAGTTTGAAGGCCCTGCCAAAGCCTATGAGCCGATCCAAAAAATCAGGATGCGTGCCGGTTTAAATCCTTACACGCTTCCTGCTGGCCTCAGTCAGGCGGATATGCGCAAAGTAATACAGCATGAGCGTCGTATAGAACTGGCTTTTGAGGGTCACCGCTTTTGGGATGTACGCCGCTGGAAACTGGGGCAGGAAACGCAAACCATGCAAATGACAGGACTGGAAGTAAAACGCAACGGATCGGGCGCGTTGCTTGGTTATAACCATATCAATGTACGTAAACATGGCTTTAAGCCTGCCTTGTATTTGTGGCCTATACCAACAAGCGAGGTAGCCAAATCGCCACTGACAGTTCAGAACCCGGGGTATTAATATGCATATTTTAATTTTTATGAAATATAAAAAAATCAAATCAGCTACCCGCATGAAAGCTCCATACGCTTTTATGCTTGCATTGCTGATAATGGGAATGGCATCCTGCAAAACTGAAAAAATGGTGCCTAATGTTACAGAAAGCAATAAGGAAATCAACGGTACGTGGGCTATTGTATCTGCCACCCAAAATGGCAGCGAACTAATTAACCTGCCCGATGCCATGACACACCTTTCCGGCTTCAGGATAACTTTTACAGATGGTAAATACACTATTCAAAACCCGGTTCCATTTATTGTAAGTACCGATGGTGAGTACACTTTTAACGACCCGCAGTATCCTTTTGATATTACTTTCAAAGCTTCGGAGGCCGCAAGTGCTGTTAAATCAAGCTTCATCTTTCCGGTAGTACAGGGAGAACGGCGGGTAACACTCACGTTTAGCCCTGGATGTGAAAAAAACATCTATAAATACACTTTAAAAAAAGTTAAATAAAGCATTATAAATCATTGTTATATGATAAAACATTTACGTAACGTACGCAAAAAGTTACTCAAATATACGGGCCTTGCAGCGTTGATATTGCTGTTAAGCAACTGTGAGTTTGTAATAAACTTTATAACACAGCCTTTAACTGCCAATGCTGGTGAACAAATAACCGCAGTTTTAGATGCAAACTTTCGTATAAATGGTGGCCCGTACACAAAAAACATAGTTATAGGGATATTAGCGCCCCGTTCATGGAAACTGGCCCAGAACACCACCATTACTTATACCTCTGCTAAAGGGCCCGGTACATTTAAACCTATCCCTCCGGATGTAGTTGCCGGAAACGCTAAAAATGGCGAGAACTGGACAACCATTATGAAAAAGAAAATGGGCATTGGCCCTAACTATATCGACGATATGGAGTGGGTTCCATTTATTACCACACAAACCATATCAGCCAACAACAACGATGATATCCACGCTGTGTTCACTATAAAAATGAAGGTTGGCGTTGACGGGCAAAATACATCGGTAAGATTAGGTTATGTAGTTTGCAACGATACTGATGGATTAGATGATGGCAGCCCTTACCTGTGGCCGTTTAAATTTGCAGATTGCCTTGAGGTTAAAGGCGCGGGCGATCTGATAGATTTTTGTAACCCCTCGTTATCGATACTTAACCCTGTCAAGGCGCTTGACAACGACTATGAAACCATAACTTTTGATAATACGGTTGTCAATACGGAACTGAAAGGGCAAACAGATATTTACCTGTGTGCCACTGCTCATACCAGTGATGGTAAAGATATTGCAATATGTACTCAGGATGACCGCTCAAAAATGATAGAGGCTGGGGCCAACAAGTTTCAGATAGTTATATGGCCAAGGCAGTATTTTAACCTTTCAGCCGGTCAAACGATCACCAGTGTCGATTATTATTTTACCAACAAGGCAGGTAATGTTAAGGTAGGTTATGGCAACACCGATGCTCCGTTCAAGCTAAGATTTGTTTGCGATTGATCATATAAGAATAACCTATAAAACAATATACAGCAGCAATAAAATATGGGCGAAAATATAGCTGCTTAGCCAGGCTTATGCCCAATTAACAACTACAAACCTCAATCTAATGCAATATAAATACGTTACAAAAAGCATTTTAATGCTCATCATGCTCGCCATGATAAGTATTGACCTTGCCTGGGCCCAAAGCAGCGGGCAAGCAAACGGGCAGGTTAGCGGTACGGTTTTCAATCAGTTTAATGTGCCGTTAAAAGGCGTTAAAGTGGTTGCAGTAAAATCGGTTGATACGGTAACAACAGATAGTAAAGGTTATTTCAAAATATCAGCATCAACCGGCAGTACATTACGCTTTGCAGCTCCCGGTTATAATATTGCACAGTATAAAATAAATCGTACAGACAGTATCAGCATTCAGCTTTCTGAACAATTTTTAAAGCAACCCCAAAAGCTGGATGTGCTTTATAATACCATAGATCAGGATGACAACCTGGCCGCCATATCTACTGTTTATACCAACCAGCTTACCACTACGCCGGCATCATTGTATACGTATGCTTTGCCTGGTCAGCTGGCAGGTTTATACACCAGGCAGGTAAATGGTTTTCCTAACCCGCAAGCCACCTCGCCAACAACCAATTCATTCCTGGTAAACTATGTAACATCGCATAACATTGGTGTAAGCGATAACAATGGTCAGTTTGAGTTGCAGGTTAGGGGCGCAATAGGCTTGTTTGGTGGCCCGTCAGCTCCAATTACTATTATTGATGGTGTACAGCGGGATATTTCGTCCATCGACCCTGAAACCATCGAGTCTATATCAGTATTAAAAGACGGATTATCCACCATATTACTGGGCATTAACAGCTCTAATGCGGTATTGCTTGTTACTACAAAAAAAGCGCAAAAAGGCCGCACATTAATTTCATTTACGGCACAAGCGGGCATACAGCAGCCTTTGGGTTTGCCAACACAATTGCCTGCTTACCAGTATGCTTATCTGTATAACGAGGCATTGCAAAATGATGGAAAAACACCTCTTTATACCGGTGCCGATTTTGATGCTTATCGTAATCATACAGATCCGTACGGGCACCCGGATGTAAACTGGTTCAATACCATTTTACGCAAAAACGCGCCTATGCGTAACTATAAGCTTAATGTAACCGGAGGTAATGATGTGGCACGTTACTCGGTATCACTAAATTATTATAACCAGGAGGGTTTGTTAAATAGCGATCAGTCTTTATCCTACAACACCAATACTAATTTAAGCAGGTATATCCTTAACTCGGATATCAACATCAATGCTTCAAAGAACTTTAATATAGATCTGCAACTATTTGGAAGGGTGCAAACCATTACCTATCCTGGCATGGGTGCCAGTGGTTTTAATACAATTATAGACAGGTTATATGGTACCCCTAACAACGCTTATCCGGCACGTAACCCCAATGGCAGTTTTGGTGGTTTAAATATCGACTATTATAACAACAACCTGCTGGCCATGAGTCAGTTCTCCGGTTATACCAACACCCAAAACCACGATGTTTTAACCAACCTCGATCTGAAATACAACCTGGATAACAGTATCAAAGGTTTATCATTACGTGGCAAAGGAAATTTTGCCATTAACTCGCAAAACTATCTGGACAGAAGTTTGCAGAACGCTGTTTATACCTATAACACTGATGGATCTTACAATGTATACGGTTCGCCTCGTTCACAAAATAACTATTTTATAAACGTATCTAACTCAAGATATGCGTATGCGCAGGCATCTGTTAATTACGACCGCAGCTTTGGTAAAAATAACTTTAGCGCCATGCTGTTTTACGATTTCCGGTCGGTAGTACTTACTTACGATTTACCAAGATTTTTACAGAACAGGGCCTTACAGGTATCCTATAATTATGATGGTAAATATTATGCAACGGGTACTATTAACAACAGCGGCGACGACCGCTATGCTCCGGGCCATCGTTACGGTTGGTTTTACGCCGGTGGCTTAGGCTGGCACATGGGTAAAGAAAATTTTATCAAGGATAATATCTCATGGATCGACTCGTGGAAGTGGCGCCTGTCATACGGCAATACAGGTAACGGCAACGTTGACCTTGCAGGATACTTTGGCTACCGCAAAACTTATGACTCGGGTAAGGGAGAAGCATATCCGCAAGGCACAGGTTATGCCAATGGCCCGGGTTACGGCGAAGTAAACGGTGTGGTAAACCCTAACCTTGATCCGGAGCGGGCACATAAAATCAATTTTGGTACAGATATAGCCATGTTCGGCCGTAAATTGTTGGTTACAGCAGATTATTTTAACGATCGTTATTACGATGTGCTGCGGGGCAGGGGCAGCAGCAACCAACTGATAGGTTCGGCTTATCCGGCTGAAAATATTGGCATCAACAATATGTCGGGCGGCGAGTTAACCATTACCCATCAAAGCAACGTTGGCGATTTCAATTACTTTGTTACAGGTAACGCCAGCCTGGTTAAAACCAAACAGGTTTATGCAGATGAGCTAAAACAGATGTATCCGTGGATGGCGCATACAGGTCAACCTGTAACCGCTATATTCGGTTATACTGCTTTGGGTTTTTTCCAGACACAGGAAGAAGCCAGCACCAGCGCAACAACATCAGGCTATACAGCCAAGCCAGGCGATATAAAATACAAAGACTGGAACAACGACGGTGTTATCGACCAGAATGACCAGTCTGCTATAGGCGGTACCAAACCATTGGTATTCTACGGGCTTAACTTTGGTTTTAATTACAAAGGGTTTAATGTTGGCGTATTACTGCAAGGCGTTACCAACAGGGATATAGCATTTAGCCAGGGCGATATAACCCAGGGATTTATGGGCAAAGGTGGCTTTGGCGGCGCACCTTATGGCCAGGCATACAATACCATACTTAACCGCTGGACACCGGAAACAGCAGCCACAGCTACATTTCCGCGCCTTACGGCGGGTGCAAATGCCAACAATGGCGCCATGTCTACATTCTATGTGCACTCAGGTAATTATGTGCGCTTAAAAAATGCAGAAATAGGCTATACGCTGCCGCATTCCATCACATCAAAGTTTAATGTTTCAAACCTCAGGTTTTTTGTGAACGGCGAAAACCTGGTAACAATTGCAGGCTATAAAGGCATGGACCCCGAGGTTAACGGTATAGCTTACCCTATACAAAGGGTGTTTAATGCCGGTGTAAGTGTAAAATTATAAACCCGACGATTAAGAGATCATGAAAACATTATATAAAATATCGGCAGCGCTTATTGCTGTTGCCATTATTACAGGATGTAAAAAAGATGAACCGGTACCTGCCGAGCAGCGCACCATTGATTTTGTTTTTGACAAAAACGACTCGTTGGGTACAAACGCTTATGCGTATTTGAACAGCGTTTATGCATACCTTAAATCGGGCCACAACCGTGTGAACGGTGAATACCTTGATGCGGCGTCTGATGATGCCGTATCGGCTACCAATAACACTACAATAGATGTTTACCGCATAGCTACCGGTGCTTACAACGCAACCAATTTACCTGCTGGTGACAACATTTGGGAAGATGCTTATAAAGGTATCCGGCAGGCAAATATATTCATCAGCAATATTGATATAGTGCCGGTTAAAGACCAGCTAAGGCCGGGAGTATCTATGAAATATGCCTGGAAAAGCGAAGCTCGCTTCATACGTGCTATGCACTATTTTAATCTTTTAAAAAGATATGGAGGAGTACCGCTTTTGGGCGATAAGGTTTATACACTTGAGGATAACCTTAACATTCCCCGTAATTCTTTTGAAGAGTGTGTAAACTATATTGTAAGCGAGTGCGATGCTATAAAAGACAGCTTGCTTACAGCGCCCCTGGCCAACCCGGCTGCAAACTCGCAAAGGGTAACCAACGCTGCGGCTATGGCCTTAAAGGCTAGGGTATTACTGTTTGCCGCCAGCCCGTTATATAACGGCGGTAATATTGATGGCGACAATCCACTTACCGGCTACACTGGTTTTGATGCAAGCCGTTGGGCAAAAGCTGCACAGGCTGCCAGGGATGTAATGGACATGAACGCCTTTTCGTTGATGCCCGACTTTAGAAACGTATTCATAACCCAGGTTCCTGCAAATACCGAAGTGATTTTTGAAAGGCCAAACGGGCAGAATACCAATGTCGAATCTAACAACGGGCCGCTTGGCTTCAGCACAACGCCGATAGGCCAGGGTAAAACCAGCCCTACTCAGGAGCTGGTTAACGCCTTCCCAATGAATAACGGGCTGCCAATAAGTGATCCTTCATCACAATACGACATCAACAACCCTTATGCCAACCGCGACCCGCGCTTAACCGCTACTGTTTTTTACAATGGTTCGCAATGGCTAAATGCTACAGTACAAACTTATGAGGGTGGGCGCAGCAAGCCTAATGCAGGCACCCTGCAAACACAAACAGGCTATTACATGCGTAAGTTTATGGGCTTGTTTGAAACACAAAGCAATTACTCCAATCATCCGGGCGACTGGATGCTGTTCAGGTATGCTGATATTCTCCTTTCTTATGCCGAGGCTCAGAACGAGGTTTTGGCTGCCCCTGATGCCTCTGTTTATGCCGCTGTGGAGCAAATAAGGCAGCGCGCCGGGTTAAACCCCTATCAGTTGCCTGTGGGGCTTAGCAAAGAGCAAATGCGCGAGGCCATACATAACGAGCGACGTATAGAGATGGCTTTTGAAGAAAGCCGGTTTTTCGACATCAGGCGGTGGAAGATAGCTGAGGATGTAATGAACCAGCCACTTAAAGGAGTAGTTATCAGGAATACCTCTAATGGCTTAACCTACAATTATGTAGACGTATTGACGCCCAAGTTTACTACCCCTATGTACCTGTACCCGATACCATATAACGAAACCTTGAAGAACCCTAATCTGAAACAGAACCCGGGATGGTAATTAACCCCTAACCAATTATTGAATCAAGAACTTATCATGAGAAAATTAATATTACTACCCATCATTATAATGCTGCTGCCGGTAATGCTTTTTGCCCAGGGCAGGGTAATAACTGGTACGGTTAAGGATGCAGCCGGCATTTTGCCGGGCGCAACCGTTATGGAAAAGGGGATGCCGAAAAACATTGCTATTGTAAATACCAGCGGAAAGTTTACAATTACACTTAAGGGCACATCCAATACGCTTACTGTTAAATACGTAGGCTTTGCCGAGCAGGATGTTAAGATAGGTACATCAAACAACATTGATGTAATATTACAGGCCAACAGCCAGGATATGAATGAGGTAGTGGTAATGGCATACCAGCCAAAAAAGCGTATCACCAGCACAGGGGCTGTGAGCCAAATAAACGCAGCAGAAGTGCGCACCGTACCAACAGCCAACGTTCAAAATACATTATCGGGCAGGGTGCCTGGTTTCTTTTCACAGCAAACATCGGGGCAGCCGGGCAGGGATGCGGCCACATTCTATATACGTGGTTTAAGCTCCATAAACGGCTCTAATACCCCGTTAATTATTGTGGATGATGTAGAATACCAGGCCGATCAGTTACAGCAGATAAACGTAAACGAGATTGAAACCATCACCGTTTTAAAAGATGCCTCTACAACAGCTATATACGGTGTTAAGGGAGCAAATGGCGTATTGGTTATCACCACACGCCGCGGTAAAACAGGCGCGCCCACAGTTAACTTAAGGGTTGAAACAGGCTTGCAGTCTCCAACTAAAATACCTTCTTTCTTAAATTCTTATGAGTCGGCTTTATTGATTAACGAGGCGGAAACAAATTATAACAGAACGTATGGTTTGGCAGGCGGCACACTTTCTTTTACACCGGCCGATCTGGAAGCTTTCCGCACCGGAAGCGACCCTTATGGCCACCCGGATGTTAACTGGTACAAAGCGATCTTGAAAAATAATACCTTTCAGCGTAATACCAACCTGGATATCTCTGGTGGTACCAATAACGTAAAATATTTTATTACAGGCGGCGCTTTAAGCCAGGACGGTTTATTGCGGGATTTTTCAGACCCGCAGAACGAAATCAATAGCAACTATGCTTACAACCGCTACAACTTCCGCTCAAACCTCGATCTTAAGGCAAATAAAAATCTTTCGGTAAGGCTTGACCTTAGTGCAAGGTTCGGCGTTATCAATCAGCCGCATACTGCAAATGTACTTGGCGAAATTTATGATTTTACTAAGGTAACACCGTACTCAGCGCCATTTATTAACCCAAATGGTTCCTACGCTTACTATTATTCGCAGTTCAACAGCACATCGTTAAAAAATACACCACAGCAATTAAGCACTATTAATGCGAGGTTAGCTAATGGTGGTTATGATCGTAGCACCCGTACCGATTTTAATTCGTTATTTGATATCAATGAAAAACTTGATGACATAACCCCCGGCCTTTCTGTTACCGGCCGGTTGAGTTATTCCAGCATTGAGGAATATACTAAGTCGTTATACCGCTATACCGAGTCGGGTTTGGCTAATTACAACCCGCCAAGCTATCACTTCGACCCATTGAATAACTCTTACACGCTTGACCCACGCGGAAGATATGTATTGTCTGATTACAACCTGGCTGGTAACACAAACACTTATATTACCCGTGTTAACTTGCAGGCATTTGCCACTTACGATAGGGTATTCAGCGGTGTCCACCACTTTTCAGGTCTGTTACTTTATAACCAGTACCAGGATAACGACCAGGCTAACCCACCTGCCAAATTCAACGGACAATCCTTAAAGGTTGAGTATGGCTATATGGATAAGTACCTCATCAACTTTAACGGCGCATATAATGGCTCTGATCGTTTTGCGGCAAATCACCGTTTTGGATTCTTCCCTGCAGTATCTGTAGGTTATAACATCGCTAAAGAAGATTACTTTAAAAATGCGGTAAAGTTTGTTCAATATCTTAAACTAAGGGCTTCCTACGGTGTGGTTGGGTCTGATGCTATTGGCGGTTCCAGATATATTTATACCCAGTTTTATAATAAAGGAGGCGATTACAATTTTGGCGAGAACCAGCAGGGGGCAGGTACCATCGGCGAAGGAACGCTTGCGAACGTAGATGTTTTCTGGGAGTCGCAAAAAGAGTTGAATATCGGTTTGGAGTCAAATATGTTTGATAGCAAACTGAGTTTTATGTTTGAGTTTTTCAGGAACGTGCGTTATAACCAGCTTATCTATCCGGGCGATATATCAAACATTATTGGTGTGGGCATCCCGGCAGTTAACGGCGGTACTTCGGTTAACCGGGGCTTTGAAACGCAGATAGGTTACCAAACCTCTATAGGCAGGGTGCAACTCAATACAAACCTGGTAGTTTCTTACGCCAAAAATAAAATACTGGATCAGCGCGAAGCAGCGCCTGCATACCCCTGGTTATATCGTACCGGTCATCCTATAAATCAGCCGTTTGGTTACAAATTTGTAGGCTATTATACACCAGAGGATGTTGAAAAAATAAATGCTAATGCAGCCGACAGGCCTGCAATACCAGCCAACGGTGCCAAAGTGCAAGCTGGTGACCTTAAATACAAGGACATTAACAATGACGGTAAAATAGATGTGTATGATCAGACGGCCATTGGCATGCCTAACGTACCTAATACCAATATCGGTTTAACCTTAGGTGCGGCTTATAAAGGTTTTAGCATAAATGTATTACTGCAGGGCGCATTTGGTTACAGCTTTGCGGTGGTAGGTACCGGTATCGAACCGTTTAAGAGCCAGTTTCAACCTATACACCAGCAGCGCTGGACGCCTGAAACTGCTGCATCAGCCCAGTTCCCGAGCCTTACTACAGATCCGCTTTCTGTAAGCAGCCCATCTAATTACCTGTCAGACTACTGGCTGATCAATGCGCATTACATCCGGTTGAAAAGTGTAGATATAGGGTATCAGTTTCCCAGTAATATGTTGCCATTCCACTTTAAAAATGCCCGTATATATTTAAGCGCGTATAACCTGTTTACGTGGAGAAGCTACAACAAGTATCAGCAGGACCCGGAGGTGGCTACAAGCTCGGCAGGAGATGTATATCCTAATCAGCGTATAGCTAACCTCGGTTTACAGGTAACGTTTTAATGTATAATATAATAGATTGAGAAAGTAAATATTTCTCAATTAATGCTTGCTAAATCGATTTAAATTTTATATTTGTTTTTGGTTTAGTTGATTAATATAAGTCTGACATCCCGGGACGGATTACGTTCCGGGTGTTTTTTGACCTGCTGGCAACCATATAAACCTTTTAAATTATTTCTGTGCCAAATAAATTCTTTTTAAAAATTCTGACTTTAACGCTGCTTAGCGGCCCGGCTATTGGCCAAACCCCAGATCTTGTGCATTATGCCAATACCTTGCAGGGTACTAACAGCAAGTTCGAATTATCTTACGGTAATACTTACCCGGCAACCAGTGTACCCTTTGCCATGAATACCTGGACTCCCCAAACCGGTAAAAATGGAGAGGGATGGAAGTATCAATATTTTGAAAGTAAGATCAGAGGGTTCCAACAATCGCACCAGTGTAGCTCGTGGGTTAATGATTATGCCGTGTTTTCGCTGATGCCGGTAACGGGGAAATTGGTGGTAACAGATGATGACAGAGCTACAGGTTTCTCGCACAGTAACGAAGTAGCCCATCCGGATTATTATAAAGTTAAGCTTGATAATAATATTGTAACAGAAATTACCACTACCGAGCGGGGTGCACACCTGCGGTTTACCTTTCCTGCATCGGCGCCTGCTTACCTGGTGCTGGATGGCTATACCAAAATGAGCAACGTGCATATCTTTCCACAGGAGAAAAAAATAACCGGCTGGGTGAATAACTGCCGCTGGGCCCCACAAAATTTCAAAAATTATTTTGAGATAGTTTTTGATAAACCGTTTAAAAGCTATGGCACCTGGGAGAATAAGAAAGGTACGATCAATGCTAATAACACATCAGATGAAGGAGAAGGAAAAGGGGCCTATATTGAATTTGAACCTGGCGCTATAGTACAGGCAAAGGTAGCATCCTCATACATCAGCCCGGAACAGGCAAGCTTAAACTTAAGTACAGAACTTGGCCGATTTAAAACCTTTGACGAAACACGGGCGGCATCACACAAAATATGGAACAAGTTATTTAACCGGGTGCTTGTTGAGGGCGGTACAGAGGAGCAAAAGGCTACCTTTTACTCATGCCTTTATCGCGCAAACCTGTTTTCGCATCGCTTTTTTGAATTAAATAAAGCAGGTAAGCCTTATTATTTCAGTCCGTATGACGGTAAGGTACACGACGGTTATATGTATACCGACAATGGATTTTGGGATACCTTCAGGGCACAGTTTCCGCTCAATACAATTCTTCATCCAAAAATGGAAGGGCAGTATATGCAGGCGCTGCTGGCCGCGCAGGAGCAGTGCGGCTGGTTGCCATCATGGTCTTTCCCATCAGAAACAGGAGGGATGATAGGGAATCATGCTATATCGTTGTTAACCGATGCCTGGGTTAAAGGCATCCGTACTTTTGACCCCCAGCAGGCGCTTAAGGCTTACTATCACGAGGCTAATAACAAAGGCCCGTGGGGAGGTGCTAACGGCCGTGGCAACGCCAAGGAGTATAACGCAAACGGTTATGTGCCTTACTCCGAGCATACCCAGGGTGCAACAGCTCAATCATTGGAATATGCCTATGATGATTTTTGTGGATACCAACTGGCAAAAGCGGTAGGGAATAAAGAGTACATGGCCTCCTTCGGCAAAAACATGTATAACTATAAAAGCTTATATGACCCCGGCACACGTTTTATGCGGGCTAAAGACGCAGATGGAAAATGGGTAGAACCATTTGACCCGCTGTCATGGGGTGGCCCGTATACCGAGGGTAATGCATGGCACTGGCAATGGTCTGTTTTTCATGATGTGCAGGGTTTGATCAATCTGATGGGGGGCGATAAAAACTTTACGGATAAAATTGACTCTGTTTTTTCACAGCCCTCTACTATTGTTCCCGGCGGATATGGGTCTGTTATACATGAAATGACTGAGATGGCACTGATAAAAATGGGTCAGTATGCTCATGGTAACCAACCTATTCAACACATGATCTACCTGTATAATTATGCAGGCCAGCCGTGGAAAGCCCAGCAGCATGTGCGTGAGGTAATGGATAAGATATATAATTCCACCCAAAACGGCTATCCCGGTGACGAGGATCAGGGCCAGATGTCGTCGTGGTATGTGTTAAGCGCATTGGGTATTTACAGCGTTTGCCCCGGTACGGATCAATATGTTATTGGCAGCCCTGTGTTTAAAAAAGTAACCCTTACCTTAGAGAATGGTAAAAAGTTCATTATACAGGCCGATAACAACAACAGGCAAAATGTATACATCCAATCGGCTACACTTAATGGTAAGCCATATACACATAACTGGTTAAATCATAGTAGCATAACAAGCGGGGGAACCCTGCGTTTTATTATGGGTAATAAACCGGCCTACAAGCGTGGGCTTGCAAAAGCCGATCGTCCTTTCTCTGTATCTGTTGCACAAAACAGCGGTAAAAAGAACTGACTTGTCAGGTTGTCTAATTTGGTTATTGCCATAATAAAAAGCGGCTTTTGATTGTTTACAATGCACCATAATGCTATAATTGTGAACCAATTATTTAACCAAAATGGAGAATGAACCCCAATTCACCGAAAAAAGGTATTATATCATTATTGCCTTTGTAACTTCGCTCTTCCTGCTATGGGGCGTAGCCATGACTATGGGCGATGTGCTTAATAAGCATTTTCAAAACGTGCTGCATATCTCCAAATCACGATCGGGCCTGGTGCAATTTTCTATTTTCGGGGCTTACGGGGTAATGGGTATCCCGGCAGGTTTGTTCATGAAACGTTTTGGTTATAAAAGGGGCGTTCAATTAGGATTGTTACTTTATGCCTGCGGTGCTTTCCTGTTTGTGCCGGCATCTGATGCCGAGTCATTCAACTTTTTCAGGATAGCGTTATTTATACTGGCCTGCGGGTTGGCTACATTAGAAACGGTTGCCCACCCATTTATGGCATCCCTTGGCGATCAGCGCACCAGCGATCAGCGTATAAACTTTGCGCAGGCTTTTAACGGGGTTGGTGGTATCATAGGGCCTCTTATCGGCAGTTACTTTATCTTAAGGGCAGAGGCCGGGCATTCGCAGGACCTGATAGCCGTTAAACACCTGTACATTGCCATAGGCATTATCATTGCACTGGTAGGTATAAGCTTTTCGTTTTTAAAGGTTCCTGCAAATCTTACAGACCCACATACCGTTGCTACCGACACCTATGCCGTTGGCAAGACACCGCAGGTCACCAAGAAGCTTTTTCAGCATAAGCATTTTGTATTTGCTGTAATAGCCCAGTTGTTTAATGTGGCAGCTCAGGGGGGCACCTGGGCCTTTTTTATCAATTATGGTCATGAAATAGTTCATCTTACCGATGAAAAAGCCGCTTATTATTTCAGCTTCAGTTTGTTTATGATGATGATTGGCCGCTTTGCCGGAACCTTGCTGATGAGATATATAGCACCTAACAGGTTGCTTGCAATTTTCGCGCTGGGTAATATCATTATGTGTATCATCGTGTCGCAGGCATTTGGATGGGTATCCTTCGCGGCTCTCATCATGATCAACTTTTTCTTCAGCATAATGTTCCCTACTATATTCAGCCTGGGTTTAAAAGACCTGGGCCCAAATACCCAGCAAGGTTCATCATTTATTGTGATGGGGGTTGTTGGCGGGGCATTATTTCCGCCGCTTATGGGGCTAATTGCTAATAAAAACGTAGCCACATCGTATTTGCTGCCTATTATTTGTTACGCGGTTATTTTTGCGTTTGCCTATAGCTATAACAGCTTCAGAAAACGCTAAACACTTATCCTACCCTTTAGGGTATTTTAAAACTTAAAAATTTACTTTACATTGCATCTTTCATAAATCGGTTTAGTATGAGTAAAAAAATATCTATTGTTGATATTGCCAACGCTTTAAATATTTCAAAAACCACTGTATCATTTATATTAAACGGCAGGGCGCAGGAGAAAAGAATAAGCGAGGAATTAGTTGAGCGCGTACTAAAACTTGTTAAAGAAGTTGGATATAAACCAAATTCGCTGGCTAAAAGCCTGCGAACAGGCAAGTCAAACATTATTGGTTTGATGGTTGAAGATATTTCCAATCCCTTTTTTGCAAATATAGCCCGCCTTATTGAAGACCGTGCCTATGAAAAGGGCTACCGCATAATTTATTGCAGCACAGATAATGATACAAATAAAACCCAGGACCTGATCACAATGTTTAGGGACAGGCATGTGGATGGTTATATTATGGCCCCGCCTAAAGATATTGAGGAAGATGTGAGGGACATCATAAAAAGCGGGTTGCCGGTTGTAATGTTTGATAGGTACCTGCCTAATATAGATACCGATTATGTAGTGGTTGATAATCAGTTTAGTACTTATAACGCTACCCGCCATTTAATGGAACAGGGGTATACCAAGATTGCCTTTATTACCTTTTCTTCCGAACAAACCCAAATGCTTGACCGTGTTAACGGTTACAAAAACGCGTTAAAGGAAGAAAAGCTGAAACCATATATAAAAGAAATAGATTTTAATCGTATCGAGGATCTTATCATAGAACCGCTTACAGCTTACTTAAAGAAAAATCCTGGTATTGATGCCGTGTTATTTGGTACTGACCATATTGGCACTTGCGGCCTTAAGGTGATCAAACAACTGGGCCTAAAGGTTCCGGATGACCTCGCTGTAGTTTCTTTTGATGATTATGATGTTTTTAAGCTTTATTCTCCCCCGGTTACAGCAATTGCGCAACCAATTGAGGATATAGCCGATAATATAATCAGCCTGTTGCTAAAAAAACTGGACTCTAACGCTAACCAAACCACACAAAAAATCACCCTCTCAACAAATTTAAACATCCGCCGCTCGTCTAAACGGCTTTCGGACGCTGTTGCACAGTAGTTACTTCTGCGGCCAAAGCTTCTGGTTTGTATATTGTAGTATTTTAAGCTTTAAACGTGGCCAGGTATTATTGTATTTTTCCGTATTAAGCATCATAACACAACAGATACCTGGCCAAATGTTTTGTATAAGGTCAATTGTTATATGCTTGGGTTTTTAAAACATATCCTTTAGTTAAAAGCGCGGGGTTGACCTCTACCTCCAACCTTTTTGTTTCGCCTTGCATTAAGGTGAAATAGCTATCACTAAGCAAAGCAGGCAATATCTGTTCACCAGCATTATTAAGCAGCTGTGCCCTTATACCAAAGGCCGCGGTAGCCGCAGAATTATTAGTTACGGTATAAATAAGTACTTTATTTATGCCGTTAGCCGCAGTTTTAACTTTGACTTTGCTAACCTTTAAGAAACTGCCGACAGATGGCATTTCATTCAAAGCGGTATAGTCCAGATATTTTTTCCCAAGCCAATAAAAGTTTTCAGATACCAGCTGTTTTTTATCATTATAAAGTTTTAACCGTAAAAAGTAAACATCCGGCAGGGCCGATGTATCTCTTCCGGCAAAGGCAATAAACGCCTCTGTAGCCGAAGAAGCCTTCGCTGTAAGCTGTTTATTTATGGTATATTCAGGTATGGACTTTCCGTTTGGTGCATATACCTCCGCAGTAGCCGTAAGGTCATCAATGTCATAAGCTTTATTGTTGATCACTTTTACAGCGTTGTTTGCCGGGTTCCATTGAATATGCACAGGTTCGCAGGCGGTTTTAGCGCCAAAGTAAGCGCCTGTCAGGTCGTAATAGTAATCGTATGTTTGCCATATCATGGAAGGGTAGGCAGATTGGCTCATCCATATCAGCATACCGGTGGCATCGTTCCACATGTGGTCGTTCCAACCTTCAAACATGGCTTTCATGGTTTCCAGGTTTTGCATCTGCGCTTTTTTGCAAAAATCTTCAAGCGAGGTTGCTATGCCATAACTTTTGTTGATGTAGCGAATATATTTAGCCGGTTCGGCACCTCCGCCCAATTCGCCGTTGGTGCTAAAGTAATGTTTGGCCCACATATTGGTTTTGCTATCTACAGATTGCTCCGTCGGTGCCACCCAGTATTCCCGGGGCATGAACCTTTTAAAGCTTTCTACATTCACAAACGTAGCGGTGCCCAACTCGCTGCGCATGCCCCACGAGTCCTTAGAGAACAGGTAGCCATTATGCGGATCGGTAAAGTACGTTTTAGGATCTGCATTACTCCATAATCCGCTGCCTGATAAAGCCCTGCTGCCGCCATGTATAGAAAAGTTTAGATTGGTAGCGCCCGCATTTGACCGGGGCACGTAAAGCCTGTTGTCGCCGTCATTTTCTATAATGGCATTTTTGATGGCCATGCTTAACGCTCCGGTGGTATCGCCGCCCGGAAGCCCCTCATTGGCACCGCACCATATAACTATTGATGGATGATGACGGAATTTTTTTACTTTCTCAACTGCATTTACCCGGAAGTTTTCGATACTATCGATCGGCCCAAAATTGTTCAGCCAAAAATCATCCCAAACCATGATACCATATTTATCGCAATACTGGTAAAACGCCTCGTCGGTAACCTCGCCGGTCCAGTTACGGATAATGTTAAAATTCATTTCCTTATGAAAACGGATACGCGGTTCGTAGTCTTTGCCACGTACCTTTAGCATGTAATCGCTCATTCCCCAATTGCCACCCTTTAAAAGTACGGGCACATCATTTACATAAACGCGCATAGGGCCTTTCAGGGTAGTGGTATCAGATGTAACTTTACGTATGCCGAAATTATGATCCAACTCATGGGATAATCCTTTGTCGCTCTCAAATGCAACCTTACAAGTATATAAACTTTGATCACCGTAACCATTTGGCCACCATAATTTAGGGTTACTGATATTCAGCTGCGGATAAGCGTTTTTATCTAAAGTTATAGTTTGGCTACTGTTGGCAGCAACAGTAACTTGTTTATCAATATTTATATTTCCCGGTTGTATGGTCACTTTAAGTTTACCGCTAACCGCTTGTTGCGTGCTGTTCTTCAGATCGGCGCTCACAGTCAATTCTGCAAGGTTTTTATTTGGCAGTTTAGTTTGTACCCAGGTATCCTGTATGTTGACAGGCCCTGTAACGCTTACTGTGACGCTATCTGTAATACCGCTGTTAAGGCCAGGCACCGCCGGCATCCAGTCCCAGCTGCCACTGCTTAAATAGGTGGGTGCTTGTCGGTTAGCCAACCCGTAATCAGCATGCGGAGGGATGATTAATACAGCAACGGTATTTGGTTTACCGCTGTTAAGCAGATCAGTAACGTCATACCGCCCACGCTGAACAATTCCTTGTATGGTGCCTATATGATGGCCGTTAAAGTAAACTTCTGCGCGTTTGTGTACCCCGTTAAAGTTTAACCAAAGCCTTTTGCCATTGGCTAATCCTTTCGACGAAAACTCTGCACGGTACCAGTAAGGCTGGTTGTATTTTGCTTTATCAACTTTGTAAATATTATCGGCATAATCGGGGTTGGCCTCTTTGCCTGCTTTTACATAAGAGTAAAAAACAGTACCTGGCACTACTGCATCAACCGCTCTCTGCGGGCTGAAACCAAATGTTGAAATGACTTTAGCCGTTACCCGGTTAGTTGATTGAGGGAAAACTTTCCATTTTAATTGAAAAGTAGTCTGGGCATTAACTATAGCTGATACTTTTAAAAGTATAACCAAAAGTATGTATCGTTTCATCTAAAAGAATAGGTTTTATAATCAGCACAATAATAACAATTTTTTGCTAAATCGATTTATTAATTATTCTGCATATTACTACTCATACAATTTATAAATATGTGAGGAATACTGTATGCTTGAGAGAGTCAATAATATATTTTAACTTTGAAATGCAAAGTACTTTATATATGAAACTATCATCTTCGCTCGACAGTCTACATGCTAAAGCAAAAAGTAATATTTGGCTTAAATATTTTGCTGTTTTTTTACGGATTGCACTGGCTGCAGGCTTTTTTCCTTCAGGATTGGTTAAAGTACTGGGTGAGCGTTTTACCTCGTTATCTAACAATCACCCGATGGGCCATTACCTTGAGGCACTATTCCATACTGGTTATTACTATACGTTTATTGGAGTTTTACAAATGACCGCAGCTGTTTTATTACTGATACCCCGTACGGCGCTTTTAGGAGCGTTGCTTTATTTTCCTATAATCTTAAATATCTGCATCTTATCCTTATCAGTACGCTTTGACGGGTCGCTGATAACATCACCGTTAATGGTTTTAGGCAATTTGTATTTATTATGCTGGGATTACGACAGGTTGAAATTTATATTACCGTATCAACGGCATCAGTTTATTCGTTCGCGGCAAATAGTAGACAGGAAATTTCCGAAAGTATTTTTTGCCGTAATAATGATAACCATCATAGCTTTGATTTTTACATTACGGAATGTGTACAGCATTATGCCCCGCAATACCATTAATGATTGCAGGGCGCAATGCAAGACCAGTAAGAACGAGGACGTCTGTAAGGTGTTTTGCGATTGTATTCATAGCAAAGGCGAGCCGCTGGATAAAGCATTGGAACAGTACAATAAAGCTGTTAATAGCTTAAATCATAAGTGAATTGTAGTAGCGATAATAAGACGCTTTGATGGCTTTAAAAATAATTTCCTAATCTTGCGCGAAATATAGATTCGTGTTGAAAAAACTTTTACTATTTGCATCTCTACTATTATCTATACAAACTTATGCACAGCAGGCCATTCAAGGTATTGTACTTGATAGCCTTACCAGGTTGCCGTTACAAGGAGTTACTGTAACTATAAATCCATCAGGGCAAAGCGCAGAAACTCAGGAAAGCGGTCGGTTTTACTTTAAGAAAATGCCGGTGTCTTTAGCAAGCCTTTCTTTTTCGGCGATAGGTTATGGCGAAAAAACTTATACGGTTGGGCAATTTAAACAGAACAGAGTTATTTATCTGTCGCAGCACAGTACCCAATTGGCGGATGTATTGATATCGGCGGGCAATATTAATCCTTATAAAACTATTAGTGAGACAGATATAAAGTTAAGAGGCATATCAAACGCCCAGGAGGTTTTACGTATTGTGCCCGGCTTGTTCATAGGGCAACATCAGGGCGGGGGTAAAGCAGAACAGATCTTCCTGCGCGGTTTTGATAACGATCATGGTACGGATATCAACATGAGTGTGGATGGTATGCCCATTAATATGGTATCGCAAGCGCACGGGCAAGGTTATGCCGACAGCCATTTTATCATCCCAGAAACCATTGAGCGTACTACTTACGAAAAAGGTATGTACAACGCCCGGAAAGGCGACCTTGCGGTAACCGGTTTTGTAGATTTCCATACAGCTAACGCTATTAGCGATAATCTGATCAAAGCTGAAGCAGGCGCTTATGATACTTACCGCGTGCTGGGTATGGCTAATATTCTAAATGAGAAAGCAAGGGCTAACAATCAATCATTCTATGCCGCTTCTGAGTACAGGTATAGTAACGGCTATTTCGACAATCCGCAGCATTTTAACCGTTTTAACTTTTTTACGAAATATCACGGCAGGTTAAGCGCTAATAACTGGCTTAGCGTATCAGCTTCTACTATGTACAGCAAATGGAAGGCATCAGGCCAGATACCTGAAAGTGCAGTAAATGATGGTACAATAGGTTTTTTTGGCGCCCTCGATCCAAATGAAGGTGGTGTAACATCCCGCACAAATATTAATGCGCAATTAGTAACTACGGTTTCTGATCGTGATGTGCTTAAAAATCAGTTATACTATTCCCGTTATAAGTTTGATCTGCACACCAATTTTACTTTTTACCTGGTAGATACTGTTAACGGCGATGAGATACGCCAGCGCGAAGCACGCAACTTATACGGATATAACGGTAGTTATGTACATGAAAGTTATATTGGCAATAGCAAGCTAACCAGTGAATTTGGCTTAAATGCCCGCCATGACGCTACTGAAAATTCGGAGCTATCGCACACCATCAATAACTTTACTTTGCTTGATCCAATTAAACTTGGCGACATTACCGAAACAAGTGCCGGGGCATATCTGGACGAGACTTTACAGGTAAGCCCGCGTTTTACCATTAATCCAGGCTTGCGTTTTGATAAGTTTTATTATAGATACAATAACAAGCTGGCGACAGATAATACAGTGAATGGCGCTGGTGTTTATAAGGCCGATAATCAGATTATAAGTCCGAAATTGAAGCTGAGTTATCAGCTGAGCAAAAAGGCGCAGCTTTACTGGTTTTTAGGTAAAGGGTTCCATTCTAACGATGCCCGTGTAGTGGTGGCGGAAAAGGGTTTGCAAACCTTGCCATCGGCTTACGGTACCGATATTGGCACATCACTAAAGCCGGCCGATAACGTTTTAATAAACGCTGCCGTATGGTACAGTTATTTACAAAACGAATACGTTTACGCAGGTGATGGGGGCACTGTTGAATTCAGCGGACCTACCCGCCGTATTGGTTTTGACTTCTCGGCAAGGTACCAGCCGGTAAACAATGTATATTTTGATGCGGATGTTAATTATGCGCATGGCCGTGCAGTTGATGTACCTGCTAACCAAAATTACATCCCCCTGGCACCGGTTTGGAGCAGCACCGGCGGCGCTACATTTATGTTAAAAAATGGCTTAAATGGTAGTTTAAGATATCGCTGGCTGGGTAACCGCCCCGCAAATGAAGATTATAGCCTGACGGCAGAGGGGTACTTTATAAATGATCTGGTAATTAGCTACACTAAGCCTAAGTATGAAATTGGCTTAACAGTCAACAACCTGTTTAACGTAAAATGGAAAGAAACCCAGTTTGAAACAATTACACGGTTAAAAAATCAGCCGGTAGTTGATGGCATTGCGTTTACAGCAGGTACCAGGTTTTTACCGGTACTTCATTTCAGCTATTTCTTTAAATAGTGAACGATTGATATTCTGCTGTAAGATAAATTTGGTAACCTTGCCATAACATTCAGTAATATACTGCTTGCTATTTTTGCCCAAATTTTTGTTATGAAGCGTACATTATTTTATTCAATAGTTTTTGCAGTCTGCATGGGGGGCTCCGCTGATGTTTCTGCGCAAAGTAAAACCCATAAAGCCCTTTTTATTATTGCTGATGGTATTCCGGCTGATGTGATCGAAAAAATCTCAACACCTAATATTGATGCTGTAGCTAAAGAAGGCAAATACCTGCGGGCACATGTTGGCGGCGATAAAGGCGAATACAGCCAAACGCCAACCATATCCGCCGTTGGCTATAATAGCTTACTCACCGGCACCTGGGTAAATAAGCACAACGTTTGGGATAATGATATCAAAGCGCCTAATTATAATTATCCTACTATTTTCAGGTTATTTAAAGACCAGTACCCGAATAAAAAAATCGCTGTTTTTTCCAGCTGGCAGGATAACCGCACCAAACTGGTAGGAGATGGCCTGCCGCAAACCAATAACCTGCATGTTGACTACAGCGCTGATGGCTATGAACTGGATACCGTAAATTTTAAGCACGATAAGGAAAGCGCTTACATGCACCGCATTGATGAAAAAGTAATTGAAGAGGCAACCGCTGCAATAAAAAGCAAAGCGCCGGATTTGTCATGGATCTACCTGGAATACACCGATGATATGGGCCACAGGTATGGCGATAGCCCGCAATATTACGCTGCTATACAAATGCTGGATGCCCAGGTAGGCAAGGTTTGGCAAGCCATAAAATATCGTGAGCAAAAGTTTAATGAGGACTGGGTGATTTATATTACTACAGACCATGGCCGCAGCGAGAAAGATGGAAAAGGCCACGGCGGGCAATCTACCCGGCAGCGCTCAACCTGGATGGTAACCAACGCTAAAAATCTTAATGCGTATTCAAAATATTTTTATCCTGGTATTGTTGATATTATGCCATCAATAGCCCGTTTCATGAATATCAGTATCCCTGAAAAGTATAAAAGAGAAATTGATGGTGTAAGCCTTACCGGGCAGCTATCTGTAGCAGATCCAAAGGTAAACCTGGTGCAAGGTAACCTTGATATTAGCTGGAAGGCTTTAGGCAAAGGAGAAAAAGTGAAGATCTATGTTTCATCAACCAATAATGTAAAAGAAGGTAAGCCTGATGATTATAAGTTAGCAGGTGAGTTTAACGCTGATACTGAACATGCCCTTATACCCGTAAAAGATATGCCATCAGATATATACAAAGTTTGTATAGAAGGCAAATACAACGCCGTTAACAAGTGGATGGTGGTTGAGCAAAAGAAGTAAGAGGCATTCACGCTAAAAAAGCTTGATAAATGAAGTTTTCACGAACACACAAGTGAACATTGTGAACATGCATAAAGCTCTGTTAATCAGGACGATCAAATTTTGGCTGACAAAGCATTGTCAGTGCCGATATATATTGAAAATCAAAGAGTTATAAAAAAGCGGCTGTCTCAACCCGGGACAGCCGCTTTTTTAAACGGAAGGTTTAAACCGCTGCATCAACCCGTGCCGAGATCAACTGCTCGCATAAACCAAAGGACAAGGTCATGCCGTTGCCGCCAAGCCCGTTGATAATGGTTACACCCGGCTCTGCTTCAAGTACCAGTTCGGTTTGCCCGTTGGTAAGCTTGGCATAAATACCGTTCCATGTTTGTATTACACGGGTATCCTTAAGGCGGGTAAAGGTATGCAGATAGTCAACGATCATTTTATTGATGAATTCCTTGTCGAACGGATCATGAACAAGGCCATATTCATGCGAATCGCCCACGGTTAGTTCACCATATTGATTTTGCGATACCATTACATGTATGCCCCACTTCAGGTATTCGGCGTATTGCTGATTATAACGCTCGCGCAAGGCAGGTAACGAGGCTGCCGACTGAAAGCCCGGGTAATGAACCATAGATAAGCTGCCGCACAGCGCGGGGCCTATACGCCAGTTATCGGGCTGGGCAGCCATACGCATCATTTGCAGTTTGCATTTAGTTATAGGCGCGGCTGCAAAAAGCTCGGGGTAGAGGGTCTCAAATTCAACGCCGCTGCAAATAAAAACTTCATCAGCCTGATAGGTTTTATGGCCTGTTCGCACGGTTGAGCCATTAACTTCATTTACGGCAGTATTCCAGTAAAATTCAACAGCGTATTTTTCCGCCAGGTATTTTGCAATGTTGCCAATGGCTTCGCGTGCCTCAACTATGATTTCTGTGCCGCTCCAAAGCGCGCCTTTCAATCCATCGGGATTGACCGCTGCTGATTTTTGCAGCGCCTGCCCGGCAGTCAGCAATGCGCAATCTCTTAACCCGGAGTTTACCTGAGCATATTGGCCCATTACTTCCAGTTCATCGTTGTGGTAGGCTAAATGTAACGAACCTACCTCATCATGCCAGATATTCGCTTCGGCACAAACTTGTTTCCAGATGCTGCGCGAAAGCATGGCGCGGTCAAACAATGGGCCGGTAGGCTGGCCTATTGGCCAAACCATTCCAAAATTGCGTATGGATGCGCCGACTGCGCGCTTGTTCCGCTCAAAAATAGTTACTTTATAACCTCTTATAGCTAATGCCCTTGCTGTGGCTAAACCCACAATGCCAGCGCCAATCACAATGGCCGATCTGCTGCTCATGCTGTAGTTAATTTTAATTGTTTACCAGGGTTTTCTTTTCGTGCAGTTTGCAGAAAATAGATCAGGGAAAATGTAGCGCTTATAGTACCAATGACAGAAAGCGCTATCAAGCCATCTTTAAAAAATATATGCCAGCTGATACCAGGGTTACCCAGCTCCTTAATTAATAATACGCTTATACTACCCAGATAGCCTATGGCATCTGCCACGTACATAATAAAGCCAACATTGCTTTTATAATGAAAGGACGCTATCATCCGCTCAAAAAATATAGCGTTGTACGGCACATAGCCAGAGTATAAACCCAGCCCCGCTAAGGTCATCCATACTATGGGGCCAATACTGCCTATAGTAAATAACAGGGTTGCAATACCGGCAAGCAGGCAGCCACCTATAATGAATACATGGATTACGCTGAATGCCCTGAGGTTCTTTTTAATGAGGATAAGCAAGCTCATTCCAACAAGCACAAATACCGAGATAATAGAATCGATATTGGTGAATATAGTGTTGCTTTTAACACCAAGCCCATGCCATATCTCAACTTCAAAATTATCGCGTATATCGCGCATAATGGTCAATAGCAGATATACAATTACTGTAAGTATGATTCCAGGTAAAAAACGTAATAAAAAAGCCTTTCGCTCATCGGCGCTCATGGGTAACCTTTCGGTACGTAGTTGTTTGTCCTGTTGTGTTGGCGGGGGGATGCATTCCAGGACCAACACAAACAGCAATAATGGTAAAACAAATACCGCACCGGTTAAAAAAGGCATTACATACTCGTTGATATGTATTCCCGCCATTAGCGAGCGTGCAACGGTTTTTACAAAGCCCGATGCGAATATCAAACTGATGGAAAGCAAAGCAGCCATAAATTCTGTTGCCTTGCGCCCTTCCAGGTAACCAAATACCAATCCCCATATCATACCCAGCGGGAAGCCATTGATGAATAGGAAAATAATATTGTAAGGCGCCGGTACAAAAGCAAAGGCAAGCAGCGCCAGCCATGATATGCCTATAAGTGTAAGGATGTTTTTGCCACGGCTTTTTGCTTTTACTTCGGCTATAAAACGTATGCCGTAAAATTTACTGAGCATATAGCCTAATACCTGTGCTATAACCAGCCAGGCCTTGTAATCTACATGCAGATATTGATGGCCTGTAAAAGTACCTGCAGTAAAAGCTTTTCTGAAGGCGTACATTGACGTATATGCACCAAATGCCGATAGCCCTGCCAGGAATGAAACCAAGCCATAAGGCAGGTGGGCAAGCCGCTTTTTCAGTTGATCAAGCAGTTGCATCGGCGGTTTGGGTTACAATAGCTGTAACATCATCCAGATCATCAATAATATGGGTAGGGTTATAAGGTTGCAGCGCCGCACGTGTAAACGCGCCTGTTGTTACAGCAATTACATATTTACAGCCTGCATTATGTCCCTCACGTACGTCAACTTCAGTGTCGCCAACCTTAGCCACTTCCCGCGCATCAGTTATACCGGCTTCTGCCATCATGCGGTTGATCATGTGAGGGTCAGGGCGGCCGGCTTCAACCTCGTCAGAGCATACCAGGAAATCAAACAGCCCCTTTTCGCGCCATTTAAGTTTAGTGATAATGCTTTCAGCTATCGCTTTTGAAAAACCCGTATTAAGGCCTATTTTAATGCCTTTTTCATGCAGCGTCTGCATTACCTGTTCGGCATGCGGTAATGCGGTAAGATCAGTAGCCTGCTCATAATAAGCTATCATCTGATTTACAAACTCATGATGAATGTTGCTTATCAATTGGGCGGTGATTTTGCTTTCATCCGGCTCGTGCAGGCGCAGCATTTGCTCAATGGCCGAGCGTTTTTCATACCCCATTAAAGGGTTTATGATATCGGCAGGTACATCATAACCGTAACTGGCTAAAGCGGCTTTAAAAGTTTTGGTTACTTCATTCTTATCTTCGACCGTGGTGCCGGCCATATCAAAAACTACAAGTTTAACAGACATGCTAAATCAAAAATTGGTTTAGCAATTTTAAACTATGTTTATTAATTATAAACTAAGCGTTTGTTAAGATTACTTTAAGTGGCTGTATTATCTTCAAAAAAGTAAATGACCAGCATACTGGCAGTACCTGTTCCTATATTACGAGGGGTATGGGCCATACGTCCGTCAAATAACATGCTATCACCCTGGTTGAGGCGGTAAGTGCTGTCATCCCCAAACAGGTATTCTATTTCGCCGCTGATGATGTACTTGTATTCATAAGCCTCGGTCTCTACAAGCGGGCGGCTGGCATCTGGTGCCAGTTCTAATATAACAATGTCAATAGTGGTATTTTTTATAAGCTGTGTAAAAATGCGCTGGTAACTAAAACCCCGGGCATCCTCTTTTTCAAAGTGCTCGTACTCATTTTTTCTTTTGATTACAAGCGGAAAGTTGTGGTCTTTATGCTTTATATCTTTAAAAAATGCGTTTAAATCTATATCCAGGGCCCTGATGATATCTATTAAAACTATAAGCGACGGTATGGTGCGGCTGTTTTCTATCTGCGATATAAGCCCTTTGCTTACGTTGGCCCTGGTAGCAAGTTCCTGTACGGTGATGTTTTTCTCGCGGCGTTTTTCTTTTATCCGGTTACTTATTTGTATAAGTATATCATCTTCCATTAGTGCTTATAATTGGTTGGCGGCAGCAAAGTATATATTATATGGATATACAACAAGTAATTTTTATGTTAAGGTTGTTAAGGCTATGGTTATAAATTTAATCACACAGCCGTAACATCAATATAATATACAAGCATTTGCTTTGTTGCAAACTATGGTTATGCCCTTAACATCACAAACCCCGGAAAAGGTAGTAGAACAGATTTTTGCCTTATATGAGCAGCATGGAGATGAAGACTATATAGGCGAGCCTGTATCGCAGTTGGAGCACATGGCCCAGGCTGCCGCGCTGGCCGAAGCCGAGGGTTATGACGACGAAGTAATATTAGCAGCCTTTTTTCATGATATAGGGCACCTTTGTGCTGCCGAAGGTGAAGCGCAGAGCATGGATGGCATGGGCAATGTAGATCATGAGAAACTTGGAGCCGATTACCTGCTTAACCTGGGTTTCTCCGAGCGCCTTGCACGTTTGGTACAGGGGCATGTAATTGCAAAGCGATACCTTACTTTTAAATATCCTGATTATTACGAAAAGTTATCGCCTGCCAGCCGTGCTACATTAAATTTTCAGGGTGGGGTGATGAGCGCTGCGGAAGCCGCGGAATTTGAAGCTAATCCTGATAAGGAGCTCATTATTCGTTTTCGCCATTGGGACGATGAAGCTAAATTAGAACATATACCAGTTACTAATGTAAAGCGCCTTAAACAAATGGCTTTGAGCTACTTAAAACAAAATGCTGCGCTTTAAATAGTTGTATGTTAAGCCAGTTTAATGTACATATAGTTTTTGTATTATCAATTTACACCTGTCTTAATATTTCCTGAATAAAACTTTAAGGTTTACTTAATTTAAACTTAGTTTATAAATAATAAACAAAGTTTACTATTGCTGCCGATAAAATCAACTTAAACAACTACAGATTTTAAAAGCAGATGAAACAATTTTACCTCAATTTAAAAAGGCTGGCCATTGCATTAATGTGCTGCCTGCTGCCTGGTGCTTTGTTTGCCCAAACAAAGATAACAGGTACAGTAAATGACGAGACTAAGCAGCCCTTACCTGGTGTAAGTGTAATGCTTAAAGGTACCAACCAGGGTACTACAACTGATGTTTACGGCCGCTTTATTATTACTGCAAGCCCCGGCCAGGTTTTGGTTTTCAAATTTTTAGGCTTTGCAGAGCAGGAAGCTACAGTGGGTACATCATCAACCATGGTTATTAACCTTAAAGGTGATAACAAAACCCTTAACGAGGTAGTTGTTACCGCTTTGGGTGTTAAAAAAGAAACCCGCCGTGTAGGTTATGCCGTGCAAACTGTTAGCGGTGAGGACCTGACCTTAGCCCGCGACCCTAACCCTATTACCGGTTTAACCGGTAAAGTTGCTGGTTTATCGGTAGGCCCCTCAGCCGAGCTTTTAGGCGCGCCCAGCGTTAGGCTGCGTGGTAACCAGATATCGCTTTATGTGGTTGATGGCTTTCCTATCAATACCGATACCTATAACATCAGCCCTGATGATATTGAAAGCTATACGGTGCTAAAAGGCCCTGCAGCAGCTGCACTATACGGTAACCGTGCGCAATATGGTGCCATATTGATCACCACTAAAAAAGGCAACAAAAACAAAAAGGGCCTTACTGTTGATATAAACAGCAGTACCGTTATTAACGATGGCTTCCTGGCTTTTCCTCGTGTACAGCACTCATACGGTGCCGGTGAAAATACTTTCTACAAATTTGTTGACGGTAAAGGTGGCGCGCCAGGTGGTGTAGATGCCGATTACGATGTTTGGGGCCCTTATTTTGCCGGCCAGCTGATAGAACAGTATGATAGCCCGGTTATCAACGGTGTTCGCCAGCCAACTCCATATACTGCCCGTGGTGCCAACAACCTGAAAAACTTTTTGCGTACAGGTTATCAAACCAACAACAACGTTTCTTTGAGTGCTAACGGCGATAATTACACCGTTCGTCTTTCGGCATCGCAGCAACATCAAAGCAGCTACATACCAGAACAGTACCTGGATATAGCCAACGCTAACATTTACGCGTCATTTAACCCTAACCCACGCTGGAAATTTGAGGGTAACGTTAATTTTAACCGCCAGACCACAGATAACTTCCCTGACGTTCAATATGGCCCTAACAGCTTAATTTATAACGTAGCTGTATGGACAGGTGCCGACTGGGATGTTAACGCCCCTGATATCAAAGCTATCTGGCAGCCAGGAAAAGAGGGTGTGCAATCGCAATTTGCTGAGTATACACGTTACCATAACCCATGGTTAATGGTTAAAGAGTGGACACGCGGGCATTACAAGAATAACACTACAGGCTATCTGTCTGGTAACTTTAAAATCAATAACAACTTAAACGTCACCCTGCGCTCGCAGATAGATACCTACAATTTGCTGCGTACAGAAAAAATGCCGTACTCTGCCCACCCTTACGGCCGCGAAGGCAACCTGGGCGATTACCGCGAAGACCGCCGCGACCTGTTTGACAATAACACGGAGTTGATGATCAATTATGATTATACCATAGCTAAATTCTTTAACCTATCGGGTTTGGTTGGTGGTAACATACGTAATTTGAGTTACAACTCTAACTGGACGTCTACCGATTACCTGAACGTACCGGGCGTATACTCATTCAGTAACTCCATGAACCCTGTACAGTCTTCCAACTTTACGTCTGATATGCGTGTTCTGAGTGCGTACTACTCTTTAGATGCAAGCTTTGGCAAGTACGCTACATTGTCGCATACGTTACGTGTCGACAAGTCTTCTGCATTCCAGGTTCCAACCACGTATGTTTATCCAAGCTTGTCATTATCAACAGTGGTGTCTGATTATGTAACCTTGCCTGAGTTTATTACATTCTTAAAAGGCAGGGCATCTTACTCAAATATCCGTTCTGATGCAACATCTACAACAATTGGCCCCGCACCATTCAGCTCAATTACTGCATTAGGTGGCAGCCCAAACACCAGTAACCCGTTAATGACTAATCCACTGGGTTATGGTAGTACTTACAACTCTCCATACAATGGTCCGTCGTATGTGTTAAACACATCGTTTTCAACAGGTAAACCATATAACAGCCAAACCGCTGGTTACGCGACAGACTATCTGTTCCAATATGGTATCAAAACGTCTACACGCGTAAACTACGAAGAAGGCTTTGATATCAAGTTTTTACAAAACCGTTTAGGCTTTAGCGGTACTGCGTTTCAGTATATCGATGGTCCGCAGATTTTAGCAAATACCATTTCAACGGCTTCTGGATATACAATTGAATATGTAAACGCCTTAAAAACCAAGAAAACAGGTTACGAAGGCTCATTGCAAGGTACCCCAATTAAAAACCTTGGCGGCTTTAGCTGGAACGTATTGGTTAACGTATCTACTTTTAAAGATGTTTACAAAGAACTGCCTGCAGGCCAGACTACTTATCAAACCTTTTTTAAAGAAGGCGACCGTACAGACAAATTATACGGTAGTGCTTTCGTTAGAACTCCAGACGGACAGATCATTAATGATGCTGCCGGCAAGCCGCTAAGCAACCCGGTTCCGCAATATCTGGGTAACATGAACGCCAATTACCAGTGGAGCGTTTACAATAAAGTTCAGTATAAAAACTTCAGCCTGGGCTTCCAGTTTGATGGTTCTGTTGGCGGCGTGATTGTAGATTACATGCACAATAAAACCATGCGCGGTGGTGCTAATATAGAAACCGCCGAGGGCGCATTAGGTGCAGCACGTTACCAGGACTGGTTAAACTACGGTAAAGCCGGGTATGCAGGCAGTTACATTGGCGAAGGTGTGCAAATATCTAACGGTGGTGTAATCAATTATGACTCAAACACAGGTGCCGTGTTGAATTATGGCGATCTTAAATATGCACCAAATGGCAAAAAGGCTTTTGTGCAGGATTACGTAAGTAAATATTACAACGTTGATGAAGCTAACCTGATGAGCAAAACCTTCTCTAAGTTGCGTGAGGTAACCATTGGTTTTGATTTCCCTAAACAGCTTTTGCAAAAAACATTCATTCAGAAGGCTTCAATATCTGTATACGGCCGTAACCTGCTTTATTTCTATAAAGATAAACGCTTTAAAGACGTGGATCTTGACCAGTATAACTATGCTACAAGCTTAACGGGCCTGCAATCGCCAACTATTCGTAGCTACGGTTTCAATCTAAATGTTTCATTCTAATAAACTGATCAGCAGTAAAACATGAAAACCATATTAAAAAAATATATACTGCCAGCAGCATTGCTGCTTTCAGTAACGGGTTGTAAAAAAAGCTTTGACGAGCTTACCCAAAACACAAACCTGCCCAGCAGCGTTCCGGCATCATTGCTCTTCAACGGAGTGCTGAACGATATTGCCGAGTTACCCGATGGCCAAAAAGAGGTATATGATCAATATTACCTTTACAATTATGACTATTATGGCAATAACCGTTACGACTTTGGCGGCGGCGACGATTATTACACTACATTAAAAAACGTAGTAGCTATGGAGAAACAGGCCGCCGCTACAGGTGGTGCCGCTATCAACCCGTATGAGGCGCTTGGTAAATTTTTCAAAGCATACCTGTTCAGTAAAATGAGTTTGGAAATGGGCGATATCCCAATGACCGACGCCCTGAAAGGTTTGGACAATTTAGAGCCAAAATATGATACTCAGAAAACGGTTATGCTGCAATCATTGGAATGGCTGGAAAGCGCAAATAGCGATCTGGGCCAGCTAATAGCAAAACCTAATGATTTTGGTACAGGCCAGGGCGCTACCTTAGCTAACGATATTTACTTTGGCAATAACCTTAAACAATGGCAAAAAACCGTAAATGCCTTGAATATTCGCCTGCTTGTACATCTGAGCAAAAAAACATCTGATGCCGACCTGAAAATCGCTGAGCGTTTTGCAGCAATTATAAATAACCCTGCAAAGTATCCGTTAATGGAAGGCAACGGAGATAATATGCAATATACATTTGTAGCGCCAACTAATTTTTACCCCATGAACCCGAATAACTTCGGGCAAAGCGGCTCTCGTAAGAATATGTCTTCAACCTACGTAGGTTTGTTAACTCAGCTTAAAGACCCGCGCGTTTACGTCACTGCCGAGCCGGCACGCGACCTGGTTGATAAGAAAAAACAAAGCCCTACCGATTTTTCATCTTTTGTTGGTGCCGACCCGGGAGAAGACCTTGGTGATATGTATAATAATGCAGGCTTGCAAAAGTATTCATTCATAAACCGTAAGCATTTTTATTCAACTTATACCGGCGAGCCAAGCATCCAGATTGGCTACCCTGAGTTGATGTTCAATATTGCCGAGGGTATTAACAGGGGATGGGCGAGCGGCAATGCCGAAGCGTATTACATGAACGGTATAAAAGCTTCTATGGCATCTTATGGCATCCCTGAAACAGGCGGCTTCAGCGCGTACTTTTATCGCCCTGGTTCTACAGACGTAAAGGTTGAAAGCAACTACGATACTTACCCGATAGGTTTTACTTTTAATACTTACTATAACCAGGCAAATGTTAAGTATACAAATGACGCGGCTGGATTAACCAAGATCCTCAGGCAAAAGTACATCGCGTTGTTCCGCCACTCAGGGCTGGAAGCATACTTCAATTATCGCCGTACAGGTGTGCCCGAGTTTACAACCGGCCCGGGTACCGGTAACAGCTCGCGTATAGCGCAACGTTTCAAGTATCATGATGCCGAACGTACTGCCAATGCTGCTAATTACCAAAGCGCTTTACAGTCGCAGTTTAATGGTAACGATGATATTAACGGGGTTATGTGGATACTTAAATAGTGATTTAATGATAGCGGCCGTTAGCAATAACGGCCGTTTTTTTTATCTATCGATATGAGAAAAATTATTTTATTGCTGGCGTGTGTTGCCCTTGCATCAGTTGCAGGCGCCCAGCAAACTAAAACACGAAATATTATTATTGTAACCCTTGACGGCATGCGCTGGCAGGATGTTTTCCGCGGTGCGGATTCCGCGCTTATCAATTCCAAATTCACAAATGATAAGGAGGCGGTTAAAAAGAAATTCTGGGCAGAAAGTGCTGCTGAGCGCCGTAAAACATTATTCCCGTTCTTATGGTCGGTTGTTAGCAGTAAAGGACAGATATATGGTAACCGCGATATAGGTAATAAAGATGAAGTAGCTAACCCGTACAAATTTTCTTACCCGGGCTATAATGAGATATTTACCGGTTTCCCTGATGTGCGGATGAACACCAACGACCCTGTTACCAATCCAAACATGAATGTGCTGGAATTTATTAACAAGCAGAAAGGCTTTGAGGGTAAAGTAGTAGCATTTTCATCGTGGGAGCGCTTTCCGCAGATATTGAATATAGGGCGCTCCGGCTTGCCGGTTTATTCCGGGTATGCGGACGTGAAAAATGCTGATGCTAATGCCAGGTTAAAGTACCTTAATGAGCTGCAGCATGATACACCTAAATATCTTGGCGACTCTACACGCTCTGATTTTATTACTTATGAGTTTAGCAAAGAATATCTGAAACAGTATAAACCACGTGTGCTTTATATGGCTTTTGATGAAACCGATGATATGGCGCATGATGGGAACTACAAAACATACCTGGAGCGTGCGCAGCAGGAAGATGGTTTTATTAAAACCCTGTGGGAGATAGTACAAAAAGACCCGGTGTATAAAGACAAAACAACGTTATTAATTACTTGCGACCATGGCAGGGGCGAGCAGCCCATTGATACCTGGCGCAGCCATGGCGCCGAAGTAAAAGGCTCGGAGCAAACCTGGTTTGCCGTTATTGGCCCCGATACCCCGCCGCTTGGAGAAGTAAAGACAGCAACCACAACTTACCATAAGCAATTGGCGCAAACAATAGCCTTATTGCTTGGCTTTGATTTTGAAAAAAATGCAGGCCATGAGGTTGGTGACGCTATAAAGACGGTTTTAAAGTAAAGCTATAAAGAGGCTGCTTCAAAAAGAGCAGTCTCTTTAAAAATTAAAATTACTTTTTGGTAGCGCACATTTTAGTTGTCTTTTTCGTAAGCTTGCTTTTAAGTTACGCACTGACTGCATGATATTTAGTTTTTCAGCTACGCCGGATTTTGACTTCCTTACAAGGTTTGCTCAATATATACAAGCGCCGGTACGCAACGATCTGCTGGTTATACCGGAGCGACTGGGTGAAGGTTACATACGGAAACTTTCCTTTAATCAAGAGTTTAAGATAACGTTGCACCGATATACACTTCAGGAAGATCTGATCATTAAAAGAAATGCATCCGGGCTTGGCAACGAATTGATCACTATCTTTTTTTACAGTAATGAACAGGCGCTTGGTATCGCGTTTAATGATAGTCCGCCTGTGCTTTTTTCTCAGCGGGACGACTCGGCTATCCAGGTCACGTCTAACGATCTTAGTTCAACCATACGTTTTCCGGCGAATCATCACGTACATTATGTGGTTGTAGCTATCTCACCCGCTTACCTGACTGCTTTGCTGGCCATTGATAACAGCAATTCCACCATCAGGACGATTACCGGCAGTGGCAATTCCTTTATTTTTTTTGAAAGCATGGCTGCCGAGACAAAGCTGCTGCTTAAAAATATAGCCGCAGTAAATATGAATGACAACCTGAGCCACTTTTACATGCAGATCAAGGTACAGGAACTGCTTTACCTGCTTTTTCATCAACTGGCCGCGCGGGAAAGCAATGTACACCAGAGTATAAACAGTGCAGATGCCGAACGGTTATTGTATATTCGCAACGAAATGCTCAACGACCTGAGCGTGCCGCCGGTGTTGAGTGAGCTGGCGCAGATAGCTGCCATGAGCGAAACCAAACTAAAGCAGCTGTTTAAGCAAACCTTTGGGGATACCATTTATAATTATTATCAGCAGGCACGTATGGAAGAGGCCGCCTTCATGCTAAAGCAGGGTAAGCGCTCTGTTGCAGAGGTAGGTTATGAATTAGGTTTTTCAAACCTCAGCCACTTTAGCAGGCTTTTTGAAAAACATTACGGTCTTAACCCAAAGCGCTTTTCTACTCAAGCTTGATAAAGCTTTCACCGGATAGGACTGATTTTACGTCTTTTGGCGCTATTATCAGCTGCTAATTAAGCTCAACTTTGCTATGTCAATCAAAACATAGTAAAATGAAAAAGTTATTCATGCCGTACAATAACGGCACATTGCAATTAAAAAATCATATTGTTATGGCCCCCATGACCCGAAGCAGGGCTTTGGGCAACCTGCCTAACGAGTTGATGGCTACCTATTACAAACAGCGCTCAGGCGCCGGCCTGATTATTACCGAAGGAACCTCGCCAAGCCCTGAGGGTTTAGGTTATCCGCGTGTTCCCGGTATTTTTTCGCAGCAACAGGTTGAAGGCTGGAAAGCAGTAACCGCGGCCATACATGAAGGCGGCTCCAAAACATTTCTGCAGTTAATGCATACCGGCCGCGTTGCCCACAGCTCTAATTTGCCTCAAGGTCACCAAGTGGTTGGTTTGTCTGGCATTAAAGCAGCAGGTGAGATATATACTGATACCGGCATGCAGGAATACTCCGCGCCCGTTGCGTTAGATGCAGAAGGCATAGCCCGCATTATAAAAGATCATGTTAAGGCTGCCCAAAATGCAATAGCAGCAGGTTTTGACGGGGTAGAACTGCATGGCGCCCACGGCTACCTGCTGGAGCAATCTTTAAACCCACAAGTTAATAACCGCACAGATAATTATGGTGGGTCGATAGAAAACCGTAGTCGTTTAACACTGGAGATCGCCCAAAAAATCGCTGAAACTATTGGTGCTGAAAAACTTGGCCTGCGAATTTCACCGTTCCTAACGTCGAACGATATGCCGGCTTATGAAGAGGCGGAGGTACACCAAACATACGTTCACCTGGCCAGCGAACTGAACCGCATAGGTATCGCTTACCTTCATATTTCTGACAATCCCGGC
This sequence comes from Mucilaginibacter litoreus, assembly GCF_042676805.1. NCBI lineage: Bacteria > Pseudomonadati > Bacteroidota > Sphingobacteriia > Sphingobacteriales > Sphingobacteriaceae > Mucilaginibacter > Mucilaginibacter litoreus. The sequence continues at coordinate 513,773 of NZ_JBHTHZ010000002.1, forward strand.
ATACCTGCAAAAACACATCAGGCCATACGCAATGCCTTTACTAATACCATCATATATTGTAACGGACTAACAGCAGAAACTGCCGAAGAAAAATTACAATCGGGTATGGCAGATCTGGTAGCCTTTGGTAGAAGCTTTTTGGCCAACCCTGATTTCATACGGAGGATAGAAAAAAACGAAACCCTAAACGAGCCGGATTATAATACCCTTTATACTCCCGGCGAGCAAGGTTACACTGATTATCCGGTATTAAATTAATCAGTATCATTCAAAAAACGCAATATAGCTGTCATTACAAACAGCTTATCACCACTTTCAATATTTAATAAAATGAAAATTACAACAACAGGCTCATTAGGTAATGTAGCCAAACCATTAGTAAAAAAACTGATCGCCGGCGGTCATGAGGTAACAGTGATCACTACCAAGGCAGACCGTAAAGAAGAAATTGAAGCACTGGGCGCAAAAGCGGCCGTAGGTTCCATTAGCGACCCTGCTTTTCTTATCCAGGCCTTTAAAGGTGCTGATGCGGTTTATGCCATGATGCCACCCTCAATGGGTGCCACCAATTTGATACAGAATATTGCAGATGCAGGGCAGGCTTATGCACAGGCCATTAAAGCAGCGGGTGTACAAAGGGTTGTGATGCTGAGCAGCGTTGGTGCCGATGCACCTGAAGGAACAGGCCCTGTACAAGGCGTGCACCGTGTAGAACAAATTTTACAGCAGTTGGACGGTGTTAATGTTACCGTTCTAAGGTCAGGGTTTTTCTACGTTAATTTCTTAAGGGATATCCCACTGATCAAAAGCAAGGGGATCTTTGGCAATAATTATAGCGGCGATGACCAGTTAGCCTTCACACATCCACAAGACCTTTCGGCCGCTATTGCAGCGGAATTACAGGCCGAAGGGAATGGCTTTGAGGTAAAGTATATTGTAAGCGATATATCTACCGGGAATAAGATCGCTGCTTTGTTTGGCCGGGCGATAGGCAAACCGGAACTAACCTGGACCAACATCCCCGACGAGCAGCTAAAACAAGGCATGTTGTCTGCGGGCCTTCCGCCCGAATTGGTTGGCCTGATCACTGAAATGGGGCAGGGTGTAAGGGCTGGTATTATTACGAAGGACTTTTTTGACACTGGCGCGCCGGTAACCGGCCATATTAAACTGGAACAATTTGCCGAAGAGTTTAAAGCGGCTTATCAGAAAAATTGATCGATAAGTTTTGTGGTTATTTAATTGATGTTCTTTATTTCTGTTACAACTCTCCTTGATTTGGTTACAAAGTTAAAAAGCCGGATGCCGAAGTTTGCTTTATTAATTACAAATCATGGAAACTATGGAAAATCAGATTGAGTCAACTGCAAACAATCAGCTTATTGCTCTTGTAACCGGCGCTAATCAGGGTGTTGGCAATGAAATTGCCAAGGCGCTCGCGGCCAACGGCTATATCGTGTATGTGGGTTCGCGCAAACTGGAGAACGGAGAAAAGGCGGCTGCAGAAATAGGCGAGAATGCAAGGGCCATTCAACTGGATGTAACGCAGCAACAGAGCATTACCGCAGCAGCAGAACGCATAACAAATGAATATGGCCGCCTGGACCTGCTGGTTAATAACGCCGGTATATCACATGGCGGTACATCACCAAAAAGCCCGGAGGAGCTGATGAGCACAGGGCGCGCAGTAAACGTGTCACTGGATGAAGTTCGCACGGTTTGGGAAACCAATGTGTTCGGCGTTATTGCCGTTACCCAGGCAATGCTGCCGTTGTTAAGAAAATCAACCGCGGCGCGTATTGTAAATGTATCCAGTGGATTAGGTTCACTCACCTGGATATCTGACCCGGAATGCTGGGCAAGGGAACATTTCGGCATTGTTTACGCAGCCTCTAAAACTGCCCTTAATGCGGTTACAGTAGCTTTTGCCTTGGAACTTGAAAAAGAAAACATCAAGGTAAACGCTACCAGCCCCGGTTATACTGCTACGGCGTTAAACAATTTCCAGGGTACAGACAGCCTGGAAGTGGGCTCGCGCGAGCCGGTACGTGTAGCCCTGGATACAGATGGCCCAACCGGCGGCTTTACCGGACCAGAAGGACCGCTGCCCTGGTAATAACTTTATCAATACCCAAGTAAGCGTATCTTAAATTTAATTATGACCGGCAACTGAAACAGCTTCCGGTCATACTTATTATCTTACACTATGAAAAACGACGCCCCAAAACTTGTTAAAGTGGAATCTGTAACAGAGATACACCGTATGCTGGAAATTCCGGGGCCTGTACATCCGCTCATCACTTTGCTGGATACCAGGCAGGAGAACGTTAACCTGACCCGGTTGCCTGTTAGCTATGTAACTACACTCTATAAAATTTCTTTTATAAATAAGTTAGGCGGCAAATTCAGGTACGGCCAGGGCTATTATGACTTTGATGAGGGAAGTATGGTTTTTACAGCGCCTAATCAGATTGTAGGAAGTACAGCCATCTACAAGGGGAACGAGGGTTATTCACTTATTTTTCATCAGGATTTCCTGCAAGGTTATCCGCTCGCGGCTAAGATCAAACAATATGGCTTCTTTTCTTATGCCTCTAATGAGGCACTTCATCTCTCTGAGCAGGAGAGGTCGACAGTGTCATCTATCTTTAACATTATTCAGGAAGAATTGAATAGCCGGATAGATGATTTTAGCCAGGAAGTAGTGATAGCACAGATAGAATTATTGCTGAGTTATGCCAAACGCTTTTACAAACGTCAGTTTCTTACCCGGCAAACAGTATCCAGCAACCTGCTTGACCAATTTGAAAACCTGCTGAATACTTACTTTAAAGATGAAAAGCCGGTTAACCGGGGCGTGCCAACTGTACAATACCTGGCAGAGCAATTAAATTATACGCCCAATTATTTAAGTGATATGCTGCGTTCGCTTACAGGGCTCAGCGCGCAGCAGCATATTCATGAAAGGCTGATAGAAAAATCTAAAGAGCTGCTTTCTACTACCACGTTCACTATAAGTGAAGTGGCTTTTCAGTTAGGCTTTGAGCATTCACAGTCATTCAGCAGGCTTTTTAAAATGAGGACCAAGCTTTCGCCGGTACAATTCAGGCAAGCTCTTAATTAAGGGCTTTGACCCTGGCTTATCTTTAATATACTTTGAGGGTAGGTATATGAATTACCTATTTTCCGTTGGTAGCCGTTGGTATACATTACTGGATTTAGATCATCAATTTGTTTGGCTGCATAAATTTTTTATACATTAGTATAACCAATTACGCCGGATGAGTTATATACGCCTTATAAATGAGAAAGAACTGATGGAGAGCCTGCGAACCGGCAACCAGCAGGCTTTTGAGGATCTTTACAGGCATTATGTGGATGGCGTATTCCGTAAGATTCAATATCTCACCAAATCTGTAGAATTGGCGGAAGAACTTACTCAGGATGTTTTTTTGAAAATTTGGGAGCGACGGGCCGCTATTGACCCCGAAAGGTCCTTTGGTGCTTTTGTTCATCGCATTGCACAAAATCTGATTGTCGACTTATATCGCCGGATGGCACATGATAAAGCTTTACGGGAGCATTTGATCCGTTCAGTTGCTGAACTATACGATCCGGTGGGTGAAACGCTTGACAAGGAGTTGATCTATAAGGCGCTGGAGTCCTTGCCCGCTCAACGGAAAAAAATTATGGCAATGGTGAAGATAGAAGGCCGCTCTTACCAGGAGGTGGGAGACCTGCTTGGCATTTCAACATCAACCATTCGTGATCACGTTGTGAAAGGAACTAAAAGCCTCAGAGCATATTTTATGGAAAACGAATTGACCTTAATGCTGCTTGTTGCGGCCATAATAGCCACAGGAGTAAAAAAATAAATTATTCCCGGGAGCAGACCTTATTCTTTTTTCATTCGTACTCTTGAAAAATCCTAACAAAATTGGCTTCAAGAGAAAACCTGAACGAGCTTTACAAGCGGTTTTTACAAAACGAATGTAGTCCTGAGGATATTCGTCTGTTGACGGAATTATTCGGCGACGCTGACAACGATACACTTCATGCCATTGTTCAAAAGCAATTGAATGACCCATTTGCCATTACCCCACATGGCAGTGATTATAGCGAGCGGTATGATCGTATTCTCAACAACCTCAGGTTACAATTAAAGCCTGAGAAACGCGTAATTAAACTATGGCCGAAAATTGGTGTCGCGGCGAGTATTATTTTTTTGATTGGAATTGGCAGTTACATTTTTTTACGCCAACCTGCATCCCATCCGTTTATAGCCAGGCACACGCAACCTACCGAAATAAAGCCCGGAAGCGATAAAGCATATTTAACATTATCAGACGGACAAAGTATTTATTTAACCCAGCAGCGCTCTGGCATTATTGGCAATGATGGTGGAAAGGATATTGTAAAATCTCCTGACGAAAAGATAGAATATGTTGATCGGCATGGTTTGCATAATTCGCAAAATATTGCTTTTAATACTCTGCGAACGCCAAACGGTGGCCACTACAAACTGGTTTTGGCAGACGGTACAAAGGTTTGGTTAAACGCGGCATCTCAGTTAAAGTATCCTGCTAATTTTAGATATCTAAAAGAGCGCAAAATTGAACTTAGTGGCGAAGCTTATTTTGAAGTGGCCAAAGATGCACGCCATCCATTTATTGTGCAGACAGATGACCAGCAGATTAAGGTATTAGGCACACACTTTAATGTAAACGCTTATCATGATGATGGCGGGAGTAAAACCACTTTACTGGAAGGTAGCATCAGGGCTGCCACTCTGAAGGAACAAGCCCTTATAAAACCAGGCCAACAGGTTGTTAGTGATCTTAATGGAGTATTAAAAGTTCAGGATACCGATACTGAATTTGCTGTGGCATGGAAGAATGATCAGTTCATGTTTGAAAGTGAGCCTGTCAAACCCTTAATGAAATCGATAGCAAGGTGGTACGATGTAGAAGTGATCTACAGCAAGGATGCGCCTGATGTGCGCTTTAATGGTGCAATTTCAAAATTTGAGAATATTTCGGCTGTGCTTAAAATACTTGAAAAAACCGGGAAGATACATTTCGAGTTAAGTGGCCGCAAAGTGTATGTAACAAAATAAAATGATTAAAACCATGATAAACCAACCTTTTAAACTTAAGAAGAGAATGAAAAAAGAATTACTATAGATCAGTCTTAATGAACCAGGGCCCGATCAGATCGGACCCTGGATGCCGTTTGGCGCAATTTACTTTATTCAACTGTTTAACCGCAACTGCCTTCGCCTGGAAAGTAAGGGCATGTTGCATCACCAAACAAAACAAATGTATAGAATTTATACCATTCAAACCGGTATAGCCGGAAGGCTATTACCTAAACTATGGCTGATTATGAGACTTACAATCATTATCATGATTGTCTCTTTCGTGCAGGTGAGCGCCAACTCATTAGCACAGAGGATAACCATTAATCAAACAAATAAAAAGCTGATCAGTGTGCTGAGGGATGTGAGAAAGCAAAGCGGCTATAATTTTGTTATAACAGACGATCAGGTAGATATAAGCAAGCCTGTTACATTAAACGTATCTGATGCCGGCCTGCTTGAAGTGCTTGATGAACTATTCAGATCACAGCCCCTGGGTTATAAAATTGATAACAAGACCATCGTTGTTTCCAACAAAACAACAGCTTTACAAAATGGGCTTTTATCCGCTAAATCAAATGCTGTTGAAATACGGGGTGTAGTAACCGATGAAAAGCATGAGCCAATGCCGGGCGTTACTGTTAAGCACAAAGAAAGCGGAACCGCTGTTTCAACCAACGTAAAAGGCGAGTACAGTATTAAATTACCGGATGCGTACGGAACTTTGGTATTTTCTTTTTTAGGTTACCAAAACCAGGAAGTTGTTGTAAATAACCAAACCAATATTAACATTACCCTTAACCCGGTAGCCAGCAGCCTTAACGAGGTGGTTGTAATTGGATATGGTACGCGTAGAAAAGAAGCCGACTTAACTGGCGCAGTAGCACGTGTTAACGGCGATAAACTTCAAAACCGGCCGGTTACCGGAACCTTGGATGCTTTACAAGGCATGATTCCGGGTGTTAGTGTTTCCCGTTCGGGCGGTCAGCCCGGGCAGCAGGGATTTGCACTTGCCATACGCGGATCATCTTCTATTAATGGCAATGTCCCACTTGTATTGATTGATGGCATACCGAGCGACCTCAACCTTATCAATCCGGAGGACATCCAGGACGTTACTGTACTGAAAGACGCAACAGCTGCGATATACGGCGCACGTGCTGCAGACGGTGTAATATTAGTTACCACCAAAAGGGGTAAACGGTCTGGCGCACCAACCGTAAGCTATGGGTTTAATTTGGCGGTAAAGAAAGTTGGTTTAAGAAAAAAGGCGGCTACTACAGACCATTTTGTCCGGATGTTTAATGAAGCGAATAAAAACGATGGCGAAAAACAAACTTTTTCAGACTCGACGCTGATGAAAATTGCGGCCAATGACCCGGGTGTCGGGCCTGGTGAAAACCGAAGCGTTGAATCCTTCCCAATGTTTTATCAAAACCATGACTGGTACGGCAGGCTGTTTAAAACTGCGTACCGCCCAACGCATAATATCAGCGTGTCTGGAGGCGGAGAAAATTCGTCCTACCTGATATCTTTTGGCGATATGCGCGACAATGGCAATATTTCTGAGGGGATAAATAAATCTGTACGTGATAATCTTCGTATCGCGCTCCAAAGTAACATTACCAACAATCTGAAGCTGGAACTGACCACTGCGTACGACTACCTGAACACACGTATGCCTTCACAGTTACATGATGCGATAAGCAATGGTTTAAAAATGTTCTCTTATTTGCCAGAAAAAAATCCGGCAGGAAATTATTACGGTTACCAGGGTTATGAAAACCCGGTGCAGGAACTGATTAAAGGCGGTAATGAAACTTTGACGAACAACCGTTGGAGCAATAACGTTAAGCTGGATTTTGAGCCGATAAAGAACCTGGTATGGACAGGCCAGGTAGGCATTAACCTTGAGCGCATGGACAATGACGCCAACTACCAGACTAACACTGAATATAACTGGGACAATACACCGAATTTACTGATACGTAATAACCCTAACAGGGCCACATTCAGAAACTCAAGTACTGTTTATAAAAACTACAGCACCTATGTTAACTATTCAAAAGCATTTGGTTTGCATGAGTTGAAGGCTATGGTTGGCGCTTCGCAGGAAAAATTTACGCAGGATTCAAGATATATCCAGGGACAGGATTTTTTCAGTAATGAAATTTTTACGCTGCCTTTGTCTGATAACAGAAACCTGCGGGCCGGAGATGCCAGGGATTGGAACCGCGATCCATGGGCTTTGCAATCCTACTTTGGCCGTGTAGGCTATTCTTTTGCAGGGAGGTACTATTTAGAAGGCACGCTGCGTAAAGACGGCAGTTCAAAATTCTCGCCAGACAAACGCTGGAGCGCAATCTATCCGAGTATTTCTGCCGCATGGAAGATCTCGGAAGAATCATTTTTTAAACAACTCTTTACTAATGATCAGGTCAACCTTTTCAAGGTTCGCGCATCATGGGGCAAAACCGGTAATCAGGATATTTCCCAGTTAGGGCTATTTGATTATGTACAGTTGATCAACGTCTTCGGCCAGTACCCAATTGACGGAGCATCGGCCGCAAGGCTGGCTGCGCTTAAAGGCCTTTCATCGCCTTTGCGTACATGGGAAACCATAGAGACGAAAAATATTGGCTTAGACGTAGCCCTTTTTGCATCTAAATTGTCCTTATCGTTTGATCTGTACAGAAAGACCAACAACAATATGTTGGTAAGTGTTACCTATCCAACAACATTGGGCGCTGCTGCACCTTCATCAAATGCCGGAACGCTTAAAGGAAAAGGATGGGAATTCAATGGCCAGTGGAACGATAAGATCGGCGATTTCAGATATAACATAGGGGCAATCTTAAACTACAACACAAATGTCGTTTCTGATCTGAAAGGTAATGATAACTATAACCTTGGCCTTACGCAGGCCAGGCAGGGTTACCCGCTCAACTCTTATTTCGGGTTCAAGGGTACCGTTATCAGGAATCAGGCAGAACTTGATGCTTATGCTGCTAAATACGCCGGGAAGGGCATAGTGCCTTCTGCACAGCCTAACGGATATGGCGGTTTAGGCATTGGTGATGTAATGTATGAGGATATTGATGGTGACGGGCAGATCACTGTTTACGGCGATAAATCAAAAGGTCTTAGCGGCGACGCGGTGTACTTAGGTTCCCAGATCCCGAAACTAACCTATAGCTTAACCGGTGGGTTTGCCTATAAAGGCTTCGACATGAGCTTTATTATGCAGGGAACGGGTAACAAGTATGTATGGAGAGGTAACGGCAACTTTGGTGTGCCCTTAGCGCATTTCTGGTTCCAGCCGCTGGACTATTTCTATGGCAGAACCTTTACTCCAGAAAATGCATCGGCCCAGTATCCCCGCTTATCTAACAACGAAACCGTTAAAAATAACAACTACCAGTTTTCTTCATTGTGGCTGGAAAATACCCGATACCTGAGGATGAAGAACATCACCGTTGGGTATACCTTTAACAACCTTAAAGTTGCGCATCTTAAAGTGCGTAGCATCAGGCTATACGTTAGCGGGCAGGATTTATTTGAATTTGCTAAGGGCACCTGGAATGGCATGTATGATCCTGAAGAAACCCGCGTGCCAACTATATCTGATGATGCGGGTAATACAGATTTCTATGAAAACAACTACCCAATGTACAGGACTATCTCTGTAGGCCTAAATGTTAAATTTTAATTCCATTAGCGATGAAAATACTTAAAATTTCAAGCATAATTATACTGGTCCTTACAGTTTCGGCTTGTAAAAAATTCCTGGACCTTAAACCGCAATCAGACATCTCTGATTTCGCTTACTGGCAAACTGCTAATGATTACCGTTTGGCAGCGAACTGGTTTTACGATTATTCGCTGGATGACCCGCATTACAGCGGCGCTTACATGAACGATAACAATTCAGATATCGCGTTTGGAGCAGAGGTAAATACTATAAGCTCCGGTAAGTATGTGGCCCCGGAACAGGATGATAACTGGGACAACAGTTATGCAGCTATCCGTAATGCAAATAAACTGATAGAACAGGGTACGGCATCGGCTATAAAAAACGATATTAAACCGTTTTTGGGTGAAGGCTATTTTTTTCGTGCATACAGTTATTTCCGCCTTTTAGACCTATACGGGGGAGTGCCTATTATCGATAAGGTGCTGCAACCCAATGACCCCTTGGTATTTAGCGCCCGTGCCACACGCGAAGAAGTGGTTAACTTTATCATAGCTGATCTTAACACCGCCATAGCAAACCTGCCGGTGAAAGCCAGTGCAGAAAAAGGACGGATCAGTAAGGAAGCTGCTCAAGCTTTCAAAGCCAGGGTGTGTTTGTTTGAGGGTACCTGGAGGAAATTTCATGTTACCGGTGATGCAAACGATTTGCTGGATCAGGCGATTACAGAATCAAAAAATGTGATCAATAGCGGAGCCTTCTCATTAAACACGATGAGAAGCGATTCGAGCTACCGTTTGATGTTTATCGACAATTACAGCATGGATAACCCAGAGACCATAGTGTCAAAAAAATACCGCACAAATATCAACGTAAACGGCTGGGCTTACGGCGTTTCCTGGGGTAATCTAAATCCAACTAAAGCCGCTGCAGACATGTACCTCTGCAAAGATGGTTTACCTGTTGATAAATCTCCGTTGTTCAGAGGGTATGATTCCGCACGCACCGAATTCAGGAACCGTGATCCGCGTATGACACAGTCGCTGATATTACCTGCTATCAAAATTATCCGCCCGCAATACGATAAGTATCGCCCGCAGTGGCCGGGGGTTGATAATAATCGTAACGTTAATTCTGGCTATATGCTGTACAAGTTTATATCTCAAATGGCTACGCCCGGAGATGGCGGCGGCGCATTCGATTGGAACGTCATCCGCTATGGAGAGGTTTTGGCAATTTATGCCGAGGCAACTTATGAACGTAATGGATCAATATCCGATGCAGACCTTGACATGTCTATCAATTTACTGCGGGATCGGGTTCATATGCCCCACCTCACCAATGCACTGGTCAGTGCCAATGGCCTTGACATGCGGAACGAAATTCGACGCGAACGAACAGTGGAATTGGCCTTTGAGGGTTTCCGTTGGGATGACCTGCGCAGGTGGAAAACTGCCGAAACAGTGTTGCCAAAGTCTGTATTGAGCGTAAAAGTAACCGGTTCTGAGTGGTCAAAAAAAGTGGTTACGCTGGATGGTGCAAACTATAACAGTTATTTTTATAATACGCCCGCAGCACAACTTGAAAATGGCTTTAAGGTATTGCAACCAGGTTCGCAACGGGCTTTTGATGTAAACAAAAATTACCTGCTGCCAATACCAACCAAACAGATATCGCTAAATCCGGATAAGCTTAAACAAAACCCGGGATGGTAAATCTGTGATTACTTGATATTTTTTTTAAATTTTACTTAACAGGCTGCAAGGTAATAGTTATCTGGCAGCCTGTTATAAACACAAAGCAGTACTATAGCACACCTAAATAAAAAAGATGAATAGACGATCTTTTGTAAAAAATACCTGTTTAACGGGCGCAGGGCTATTAGCAGGTGCTCAGGTGCTTGACGCCACACCGATGCGTATGCTTGCACCAACCCAGCTTATGGGGGGGCGGTTTGTCACCCTTTGTATCATGATCCGGACTACCCCCTGGGAAGTATCCAGAGATGTGAAACTACACCCGCGGGATGAGGAAAAATGGCATACGCTGGAAGGTGTCAGGAATCTTAGGGAGGCGTTCGGCGCCAATAATCCTGATGGCAGGTTAACCTGGGGCTTTACATTGAATGCATTGGAAGATAAGCGCGAAAATTACAAACAGATCAGAGCGTACGCGGCCCACTGCCAGGCTAAATACGGTGATGAGGTAACAGTATTTCCAGGTTATTTCCCGGCAATGTACCTGCCGCCTGCACGTATCAATAAAGAGCTGTCTGAAGCGTTGCAGATCATTGCGGACTTTGTTGGAAAGGGTTATAAGCCACAATCTGTCATCGGTGGTTTTTTACCAGCAGAGTCATTAAAGTATTTGGCTGAGAAGGAAGATATACATGTAGCCCAGGCAGTAATATGGAGCCAGCACAATATTGACGGAGGTGGAGCAGATGGGTCGCCATCGTATCCGTACTACCCGTCTACCGAACATTTTTGCAAGCCCGGGCAAAATAAAAATGACCTGATAGACTGTGTGAACCTGGATGGATGGTCGATGGATTTTATATGCGCACGGCAAAGCGGGCAAACCGGCCATGAAATTACTGGTTATAACAGCCGGAGAGGTGTAGGGCCGATAGAGACTTACAAGGGCTGGGGGTTGGAATTGGGGCACATGGAAGTGATGCATACGCAATCGATACATTTTGACAAAGGCTTGGAGTTGAATGGCTTTGGATGGGTGCCTAATATATGGGAGGCACAAATGGTGTACGAGTTCGGAATGGATTTTATTTGCAGTGCCATGAAGAAATGGGTGACGGATACACTAAAGCGCTGGCCCGACACCAAATGGGTGAGTTTTGGAGAATTTGGGAATATATGGCGTAAACATTATAAAAACAATGATGATTACAATTACCGGTTTGTAGAGCGTGGCTGCGGCCTGGGTGATTCCTATAATAACCTGGAGATACACTGGTTCATGAACAAGGCATTCAGGCTGGCCCTGCTGCGCGATTGGCATCACCGGACACCAGAAATGGTAATTGATTTTACCCGATATGATCTGACTGTGCACGAACCAACGGGTGCAAGGCCGGATAGGCCCGTTAAAGATTGGAGCCTGATCAACCGGATCAATCAAAAGGGGCTGAGACCGCAGGATAAACCGGTATTACTGAAAGAACTGACAGATTCTGAACAGGCACTGATTTATAAATACTGCCCTGAGCTAAGAGCTTAAATTTTAAGCTGGTTCATGTTTCTAAAACATTCAAATAAAAGTATTCAAGAGTTAATAAAAAGATCGAATAAAGGTATTATTGCCGGTAAACTCTTATTAACCTTTTGATTTTGAAAAAATGAATATCCTGAATAATATCGCCTCTAAAGGCACCTGTTTCTTAGTTCTAAATCTTTTATTATGTGTTCATGGCTTCGCCCAGGACGCTAAATTGCCAACCCGCTGGACCGAGCAAGCCCAAAAGGCCGAAGTGCCGCTTAATGAATACCCCCGACCACAAATGCAACGTACCGAATGGCTTTGTTTAAATGGCAGATGGGATTATAAAGGTGGTAAATCTGTACCTAAGGCTTTAAACCCACAAACTGCAGCCTCGTTTGAGGATGGAGGCCAAAAAATACTGGTGCCTTATTGCCCCGAGTCATTCCTATCTGGTGTGCAGAAAAAACAGGAGATCAACCTATGGTACCGCAGAACGTTTGAAGTGCCGGCAGCATGGAGAGGCAAGGATGTGTTGTTAAATTTTGGCGCAGTTGACCATGATGCTACTGTATTTATAAATGGTAAAAAAGCCGGAAGCCACTCTGGCGGGTATGATGCTTTCAGTATTAATATTACGCCTTACCTGGTAAAGGGCAAAAACACTTTAATAGTTGCAGCTTATGATCCAAATGATGGCAGGGCCCCATCTGGCAAAAACGGTCCGCGTGGCGATTATACCTTCAGCTCGGGCATCTGGCAAACAGTTTGGCTGGAGCCTGTTTCAGCCACGCATATTACAAACATTAAGTTGCTGCCTGATGTAGATGGTAAGCGTTTAAAAGTATTGGTAAACAGCAGCACAAAGGGCTGCATAACCGCCACAGCGTTAAGCGGTACAAAGCAAATATCTCAGGCTAAAGCTGCCGCGGGTACTTATTTTTATTTACCTATAGAAAAGCCGGAACTCTGGTCGCCGGAAAATCCTTTTTTATACGACCTGAAAATTACCCTTAATAATAGTAATGGCACCGTTGCCGATGAAGTGACCAGCTACTTCGGGATGCGGGATATTAAGCTGGCTAAGCTGAATGGCGTTGTTCGCCCATTTATTAATGGCAGGTTTATGATGCAGTTAGGCCTGCTTGACCAGGGTTATTGGCCGGATGGCGTACTCACAGCCCCAACCGAAGAAGCTTTGAAGTTTGATATCGAGTATACTAAAAACGCGGGTTATAACCTCATCCGCAAACACATGAAGACCGAGCCGCAGCGTTTTTATTATTGGGCGGATAAAATGGGTTTATTGGTTTGGCAGGATATGCCGGCTATTTGGTATCAAAATGAGGATACCCTTGTTAATCGACGGGTATTCCGTAAAGAGCTAAAGGCAATAATTGATGATCATTATAACTCACCATCCATCATTACATGGGTTCCGTTTAACGAGAATTGGGGAGCCTTTGATGTGAAGAGTATTACCGCCTGGCTGAAGCAATACGATCCATCACGGTTGGTGAATGGTAACTCTGGCTTTAATAATAATCCCGATTATCAAAAAGCTTACGGTGACCCCGGGAATGGTGACTATGTAGACACACATATTTATGTTGGCCCATACGGTGCATCTGTGCCCGACGGTAAGCGGGCCGCATCTTTAGGCGAATTTGGTGGAGTGGGCCTTTTTGTAAGAAACCACATGTGGCCGGTTGAAAATAACGCTTACGATTATGAACCCACCTCATCCTCATTGACAGACAGATACGTTTTTCTGTTAGACCGTGTTGAACAGCTCATGAAATACAAAGGGCTTAGCGTGGCTATTTATACTCAAACCACCGATGTAGAACACGAGGTAAACGGCGTATTAACCTACGACCGCAAGGTTGAAAAAATGGAGACCAAACGCGTCAGGGAGGTCAACCAGGCCGTCATTCAATCATCGCAACACCTAAACTATTAACAGTACACTAATAAAGTTTTCCTGAATTGATCTTAAATACGACATGAATATAAAACTAACCATAAGGTTCACCCTGATTTGTTTAACATTCGGCTCCATCGTTTACGGACAAGCTAAGACAGCAAACAGCTCAACCGCACTGATGGGAAAAAGGTTCCTTACTTTTAACGCGGTTATTCGCGTTAACCAGATAGAGGTATCGCGCGACCGTAATGTTGGTGAAGATGAACGCGCACTACACACACCAGCAAGGCTTGTTGCAATGAGAAAGGCAGTGGCCGAAGGGTTTCCCGGTGGAAAAATGACCTGGGCATTCAGTTGGCTCGCACTGCAGGATACCAGTGCCAATTACCGTGAAATAAGGAAACTGGTAGTTGGTTACCACAAAAAATATGGGGATGAGATCACTTTTATTCCGGGGGCCTATTTCGCAAATGCATACAATCCAACAGAACAAGTTGATAAAGACATACATGATGCATTAAAAATCATCACTAAAATGGTGGGCAACGGTTACCGGCCCAAGAGTATTGTGGCGGGTTTTCTATCGGCTAAAAACCAGCAGTACCTTGCCGAAAAGGAAGGTATTCACGTATGCCAGGGAAATATCTGGAGCCAGTTCAGCATTGATAACCAGGACGGGGATGGTGCAGTTTCTTATCCTTTTTATCCATCAAAAGAGCACTTCTGCAAACCTGCGCAAGGCAAAGCGGACTTTATTGACTGTGTAAACCTCGATGGCTGGTCGGTAGATTACCTGGCGGGGAGGAGAGCGGGTTTTGCCGAAGGGTTCAATAGCCGCATGGGGGTTGGCCCAATAGAAACCCTGGGCAAATACGGCCATGACGTTGGCTTAAAAGAGATGATGCACACAACAGCTATAAACTTTGATAAAGGTTTTGAACTTAATGGTTTTGGCTGGGTAACTAACTGCTGGGAACTTTCCTTACCGTACGATTTTGCATATTTAAAAGACTGGCTTTCAGCTATCAAACAACGTTGGCCCGATACCAGGTTAATAACCCAGGGCGAGTTTGGGCTTACATGGCGCAAACACTTTAAAAGTAATAGCTTCAACTATCGTTTTGTAGAAAGAGGGTCGGGCATTGGCGGTTCTGATGCAAACAAAGAGATCCGTTGGTTTATGAACAAGCATTTCCGTTTAGGGTTGCTCAGCAATTTAGAAACAGATGGTGCTGCAAAAGTTATAGATTTTACTAACTACACGCTTAAAGCACATGAACCGGTAGCAATGACCCGTAAGTGGAGTTTAATGGGCGATATCAACCAGAAACAAACACGTTTACAAGACCGACCTGTTCCCATTGATTCACTTTCTGAAAAGGCACGCAAATTGATTGAGACTCATTATCCGGGTTTAACTAAATAGTGTAAATTGAATCTGTTTTGAGCTGTTGAGACAATTAATTTGAGCCGTAAGGAAAAGCTAACCTAAACAGAAACCTTCATCTTTGTATCGTTAAACATAAATCTATAAACATGTCAACGTTAAAAAAGATCCCTTTGGGTAAAAATGGACCGCTGGTTTCTAAACTGGGTTTAGGCTGTATGCGTATGTCCTCAGTTTGGGGTAGCAGTATACCTGATGAAAATGAAAGCATAGCAACCATACAGCAAGCATTAGACAGCGGTATCAACTTCTTAAATACGGGCGACTTTTATGGTGCCGGCCATAACGAAATGCTCGTAGGGAAGGCGGTTAAAGGGCGCCGTAATGATGTTATTATCAGCGTAAAGTTTGGTGCGATATTTTACAACGGCCAATGGCTGGGCCTGGATCTGCGCCCTATGGCTATCAAAAATTTCATCAACTACTCGCTAACCCGTTTAGGTACTGACTATATTGACTTGTACCAGCCTTGCCGTATGGATGGCAGCGTACCGGTTGAGGATATTATTGGTACAGTAGCCGACCTGATTAAAGAAGGGAAGGTGCGCCAACTGGGTGTTTCGGAGATCACTGCCGATCAGCTGCGTCAGGCAAACAGCATTCATCCGGTAAGTGCTTTAGAGATAGGTTATTCATTGGCAGACAGGCAAATAGAAGCCGACCTGCTGCCTGCTGCCAAAGAGTTGGGCATAACCGTGGTAGCATTTGCAAACACCGCCGAGGGTTTATTAACCGGCGACATGAAAGCACCGCTGCCAGCCGGTAGTTACCATAATCATTTCTCACGTTTTCAGGGTGAAAACCTGGTCAGGAACCTGGAGAAGGTTGAGGTTTTAAAACAGGTTGCTGCAGATAAAGGTGTTACGCCAACGCAGGCCGCCATAGCCTGGGTAAATGCACAAGGTGAGCACATAATGCCGCTGGTAAGCATGAGCCGACGCTCGCGCCTGCCTGAAAATATTGCGGCAATGCAAATTGAGTTTACTGCCGATGAGTTGAATACACTGAACACGACATTTGCGGCAGGTGCTATTTTAGGCAGTACTTATTTACAGCGGTAATACTTATCTTTACGTTTGGTGATCAATCCTACGGAAATACTGCCCGGAGTAATATTCTACTCCTATCTGTCAAGTCAGCGCAAAGACAAGATATGCTTCCTGGAGCATAATACGCTGGTGCTGCAGGTATCAGGACGGTTTGATTTTGAGTCGGCTAACCAAAAGGTTACTATGCATAAGGGAGAGATGCTTCTGATCGGCAAAAACCAATTGGCTCAATTAACCAAAACTCCGCTGCAAGGCGAAGATTATCAAACCATAGTAATCTGCCTGGACAATGACCTGCTTAGGAACATAGCCTTAGAAGAGCAGATAGAAGTGAAGCAAAAATATGTTGGTCCACGTAATGTTTTAATTCCGGCCAATCCTTTTTTGCACGGATATTTTCAATCGGTGATACCGTATATTCAAAATCCGGCAGAGTCGATCACTACTGAAATGGGGATCCTTAAGGTAAAAGAAGGCGTAAAATTATTGCTGCATGCTATGCCGCAGCTTTGTACATTTTTGTTCGATTTTTCGGAACCGCACAAAATCGATCTGGAAAAATTTATGCAGTACAATTTCCATTTTAATGTACCGGTTGAAAAATTTGCACAACTAACCGGCAGAAGCCTTGCCGCGTTTAAGCGCGATTTTCAAAAGATCTTTGGTATGGCCCCGAGGCACTGGTTGCAGGAAAAGCGATTGGCAGAAGCGCGTCATTTACTGGAAAAACACAAAAAGCCATCGGCGATATATCTTGATCTGGGCTTTGAAAGCCTCTCGCATTTTTCCAGTTCTTTCAAGAAAAAGTTTGGTAAATCTCCAACTGAATGGGCTATATGATAACAACAATGCCACTCGGTTATGAGTGGCATTGTTGCTACAGTAACGGTACTTGGAAGATTTTAGGCGACTTTACAAATATTGTCTGTATGACTGCATGGTAACCATCAGTAACTAACCGTAATCCTCAGTTTTAAGAGATGCCGACCTAAGGATTTTTAAGGGATTGCATAAATTGTAATGGCGATTTACCGTATTCCTTTTTAAACGTTCTTGAAAAATTGGAACTGCTTTGCATTCCGATCCGATCGGCCACCTCATTCATGGTCACATTTTCATGGGTCATGATTTCTATTGATGTTTTAAGGCGTATCGTCCTTATGAATTCACTCACTGATTGTCCGGATATACTTTTAATTTTTTGGTAAAGTTTGGTCCGGCTGACATAAAGGTGCTGGCAAAGGAATTCAACGTCCATCTCAGGGTCTTGTATGTTTGTCATAATAACACTGATAAGTTTATCCACAAACTCTTTATCCGCTTCAGCCTGAACAAGCTCGGCAGCGTTTGAGTAATAATCTTTCAAAAAACGCTGCTTAATTATCTCATTCTGAGAAAAAATATTTTTCACTGTCAAGAGCAGAAGGTCGATACTTAACGGTTTTGCGAAATAATAATCTGCGCCTAATTGCATCCCTTCAATTTGAGCATCAATGGAGTTTTTAGCGGTAAGTATGACGAACGGAATATGCCTTGTCTCAAACTTGTCTTTTAATATCCTGCAAAGCTCAATTCCATTCATTTTGGGCATCATCACATCACTAATAATCAGATCAGGAATCTTTTTAACAGCAATGTCCAAACCTTCTTCGCCGTCTTCAGCTTCGTAAATCTCATAGTCTTTGTAAAATACCTGTTTTAAAAAGCGACGCAATTCATAATTGTCCTCTACAATAAGTATGCGCTTATCAGGCGATGCTTTAACCGGCTCCTTATCAGGGCCTGCTTCAGCAGTAGTGAGTAAGGAATTATCAACCGCCTCCAATTGGCTTTTTACCTCGGCTCCAAAAGTCAGCTTCTCAGCATCTTCATAATTAATCTCACCCCACGGTATTCCTACTATGATCTCCGTTCCAGACATCCGTTCACTGTATACATAAATATCTCCTTTGTGTAACTGGGTAAGGCTTTTAACCAAAGCCAGGCCGACGCCCGAACCAATATGGCTGCTGCTGATGCGATAATAGCGATCAAAAATGTTGACGATAGACTCCGGCGAAATGCCAATTCCAGAGTCAGCGATCCTCAAATAAATAAATTTATCGGCCCTTTTAGGGTTCAGCAATTTATACTCGTTGGGAAAGGAGGGATGGAAACTTTCAAAATCAAGAAACAGTTCGAGGGTAACTTCTCCGTATTTCTCGGTATATTTAAAAGCGTTACTGAGCAAATTAAACAGTATCTTCTCAAGTATCTGCACATCAAACCATCCGGTCAGTTGCTCTTTATTCTCGTCAATATTGTTAATGAATTTGTACCTGATTTCTTTGTGCAGCGCAATATTTTCAAAGTCCGCATATAACCCGCTGCAAAAGTGACTTATATTCATCTGCCTTACCTGCAATTTTATAATGCTGTCAGCCACTTTTTTATAATTCATAAGCTCTGCAATCAGGTTCATCAGCCGCCTGGCGTTGCGAAGGATGAGTTGATAAGTACTGTTCAGGTGTACATCCTTGTTCTCATATATGAGGTGCTCCAGCGGGCCGATGATGAGCGTGAGCGGCGTGCGGAACTCATGCGAAATGTTTGTAAAGAAAACCAATTGCTGCTGATGCAGTTCTTCACGTTGCAGATGTATCTCTTCCCGTTTCTTCTCGTTGATCTTACCAATCTCGATGTCCCTTTTTAAGGTATGCCATCTGGCTTGATAAAGGTAAATACCTGTCAGCCCTGTACAAACAACTAATAAGTAAAACACCTTAGCCGCAACAGATTTCCACCAGGGAGGGTTTACAATAACACGTAGTTCTGCTATGTCCTTGCTCCAGACGCCATCATCATTAGAAGCCTGCACCAGAAACGTATATTCTTTGTAGTCGATATTGTTATATGCTGCATTGGGGCTTCTTCCGTCGGTATAACGCCATTCCTTGTCAAAGCCAGACATTTTGTAGCGATATTTGCACTTTAAAGGATTAGCAAAGTGCATCGCCGAGAAATAAATAACAAAATTGTTCTGCCGGTAGTTTATGTCAAGAGTGCTGCTATAAGTAACAGATTGTAGCAGGCTATTGTCAGTCGTTTTTCCGGGCGCTATAGCCGGATGTTGATTGTTGATCAGAATATCAGTGATCCTTGGCGTTGCCGGAACAGCGTTTTCCCTGATCTGATCCGGATAAAAATAATTAAGGCCGTTTATTCCCCCAAAATAAAGGCACCCGTCTGGAGCATTAAATGATGCACCAACTTTAAAACTATTCCCCTGCAAACCATCATTTTTGTCATACCTTATCAATTTTTTGGTGGTCGGGTCAAAGCGTTCGAGCCCGTTGCCGCCCATCCATATATTACCTTTGGCATCAATTTCCAGTGTTTCTACGTCCTTAAAAATACCATACTTATCACCAAACCTGTTTATTACGTATCGGTTGTCCGCTTTCAGGGTAAGCTTATTAAGTCCACCACCAATTGTACCTATCCAGTAAACACTGTCGGTTTGCTTAGCTATCGGGTATGTATAATCAGAACTAAGACTATTTGGGTTATCAGATGCCCGGTAGGTAATACCTGACAAGATGTTCCCCTCTTTATCTATAATAAGCTTTTTTAACCCGTGTGTGCTGGAAACCATTAATTGAGGTTTAATGGGGTCTGCAAGGATAAAAAAGCCTTCGCCATAATATTTTACCTGATAAGTTCCGCTCAAGGCTTTATGGATGACGCCGAACCGGTCCGTGTGATTACCGAACCATATATTACCAAAGCAATCCCTTGTTAAAACCTCAATCGCGTACTTTGGGAATTCGTCATAACCTGCCGGCTTTATAATGCGCTGGAGCTTGTGGTCAAAAATTTCCAGGCCTTTGTTACTGCCAATCCACAATGCGCCATTCAAATCTTTCGTCAGCGATGTGATAGCATCGCTTTTTAATCTGATTTTTGAATTAAAAGTATTGTAAAAAGTGAATTTATGCGACCTCCTGTCATAATGATTCAGTCCGCTTTCAGTGGTGCCAATCCAAAGATCATCACCGTCAGCCAGTACACAGCGTACATAACTTCCGGATAATGAATTTTGTTCCCCCGGGATATTTCTCAATGTGTAGAAGGGCTTTTCATTAAGGTCAAAGTAGTTAACGCCTCCACCAAACATACATATCCACAGGCAGCCGGATCTGTCAACAAATATTTTGGTAAGTGAATTGGAATTGAGGGCCTGATTGGGGCTTTTATTACTTAGTACTTGTTTAAGCTGCAGATGACTATCCAGGTGTAGCAGTTGGTCACCATCAATTATCCAGAAGGAGTCATTCGAATCGCAAACCATGCTGGCGAAATTCGTTTTAACAGAAGATATGAAATGAGATTCTACCTCAAATCTTTCGGGTTTCATTCTCTTTGTATACAATGGACGAACAACATAAAGCTCGTTTTTTGAGGATAACAATATCTTTCCGTCATTTCCCCGTGATATGTGGTTGTAGGAGTTTGCATCCGATCCGGATATAGTCAAAGGAGTAAGGGTGCCCTCCTTATCCAGTGCCAGTAAACCCTTGCTGGTGGCCAGTAACAGGCGGTCGGCATCTGCAATAAAATCAAATACAGCTAAATTTTCAGGCAGGATATTGTTACGCTCAGTAAGCACTCCATCTTTAATGTCGAATATTAAAAGCTGATCTCCACCCAGCGCAAAGATCCTGTTATCAGACCGCTTATAAAGTTTTAAAAGATTATTTAGGGGATGGTCTTTACAGGTGTAATCAACGTAACGCTCAGTTTTTACTTCAAAGCGCTGCAGGCCACCCTCTGTACCCAGCCAAATGTCTCCGGCCTGGTCTGGGTAAATACATAAAACCCGATTTTTGTACGCGTTTTTCTGCGGCTCATTTTCATTGTAAAACCGTCTGATGACATTCCCATCAAATCTGTCAAGCCCAAAATAGGTGGCTATCCAAACAAAGCCCTTTTGATCCTGTGCTATATCATTCGCATCCGTGTGCGACAGCCCTTCATCTACCGTCAGTGATTTGATCTTGTAAGGATAATTATCTGTTTGGGCGTGGGCTGTCCGTCCGGTGATCGCCATCAGGCAGATCAGGCAAAGGCAACCAAAGCTCAAAGGTGCTTTTCGGTTTTTATAAATCATGTTTCGGTCTTTCGCGCATATCGCAATATTGTTGTTCGTCAGGCAAATTCAAATTTGACATAACGTCCTGTAATTATGCATATACATCTGTAAAAAAAGCACACAGTGTGAAAAAAAATGTACGTACAGATCTATTGCTATTGATATCAATTGCACTTGGCAAATCATCTGCCTTCGCTATCAGCAGCAGTGGATCCCGTCAATTTCCCTGCTAAAAATCTTATGACCGCTTTTTGCCTTTAACAGAATTGGCGCGGCGTAAAAAGAACGTTGCGTAAAAAAAAAAGAATATCCAGACAACCTCTATAATGCCACATAGCGGCTTATTTGTACTGACCAATACGGCTGTAAAGGCCACCTATCAATAGTTGTCATAAATCTAAAACGGTGTTTGTTGAATTGCAGGTCAGTAAAGGTCAGATCATGTACATGAATTTAAGCCTTTATAAATGATTTGCATGGCTTTAAGCATTAAAACAATGGATCAAATGAACCTAATTATACACTCTTTAAAATCATGAAGAAAAAAAGAACAGGCGCACTTATGAAAATCAACTAATCTCCTACTACTAAACTCCAATTATGAAAAAGACTTTACTTAAAAATTATTGCTACCTAAACAAACGAAGACTTTGCCTTACAGCAATGCCATTGATTATGTTCTCTGGTATTGCTCAGGCAAAGCTTGTTACTGATTTTACTTCCATCGCTCCACCGGTGGTATTACCGAGTAAAACAGCTACCGCTATCCGCGGCAATGTAAAGGATGCCGCGAGTGGGCAAACGCTGCCGGGTGTTACCGTAAAGATAAAAGGTACCAACGCAGGTACTGTTACAGATGCCAACGGTAATTTTACTATCAATGCCGAAGCAACAGACATTCTTCAATTTTCCTATTTGGGATATGACATGGCTGAGATTGCTGTGAAGGACAAAGATTATATAGACGTCAGGCTTCAGCCTTCGGTATCTAAAAACCTGAATGAGGTGATTGTTGTTGGGTATGGAACGCAGAAAAAGACATCGACCACTGCCTCTGTTTCAACAATAAACACTCAGGAGATCACACAGAAACCAGTTGTAAATGTCACTAATAGTCTTGTTGGGCGCGCTTCAGGCCTGATTGTTACCCAAAGCGGCGGTGAACCAGGGTTTGATGGTTCAAATATTCAGATCAGGGGAACCGGGTCTATTGGCCGCAGTGCTCCTCTTACTATTGTAGACGGGGTTCCGCGTGATTTTAGCCGCATTGATCCAAATTCGATCGCCACAATCTCTATCCTTAAAGATGCTGCAGCGGTAGCTCCTTATGGTGTGGCCGGGGCAAATGGCGTAATACTGATCACAACCAAGCAAGGAAAACAAGGGAAAGCAACGCTTACCTATAATGGTTACTGGGGAATTCAGAACCCGACCAAGGTGCCCGAATTTGTTAATTCCTATCAGTACGCTCTTATGCGTAATGAAGCAAATGCAAATGATGCACACGATCAGGGTAGTACCTATCAGCCGTTTGCAACACCAGAGGATCTGCAACTGTACCAGGATCATTCTGACCCGGACGGCCATCCAGACGGTCACCCTTTACATGATATCATCAAAAGAAACCGACCGATCACAACGCATAATCTGACATTGTCAGGTGGCACTGATGACGTTAAATACTTTGCTTCACTTGCCTATACCCACCAGGCAGGTATGTGGGACCCTACATACCTTAATAAGTATAACGGCGCATTGAGCGTCACAGCCAAGGCTACATCCACAACCAATGTAGGTATTTCTGTAAACAGTTCTGTTGAAGACCAGCACTTTCCGGCTTTTGGTGCAGGTTCTATCATAGACCAGGCGATGCGCCAGGCGCCTACAACCCCGATATATTACAGCAACGGTTTATGGACGGGTTATATTGGCCAATCGCTTATTGGGGAAATTTACCATAGCGGTTACCAGACAAACCACAACACGGTTTTATACAGCCAGCTTTTTATTGAGCAGAAGCTGCCGTTAGATGGTTTAAGTATAAAAGGCGTGGTAAGTTATGATAACGGTCCTGATCCCTTATTTGGTAATGCCACTACTTTCACCCGTAAATACAGCACGCCAATTCCGTTTTATAATGTAAATACTTCAACAACTCCTTATACTTATACGCCTAATATACAGGGTAATTCCAAAGCCTCTTTTTACGAAAGCTTTTCTCAGAACATAAGCCTTACGTATCAGGGCCAGCTGAACTATGCTCATAATTTCGGCAAAAACGCAGTTACAGGTTTGGCTGTTGTAGAGTACCGGAATATCAATTACCAAAACTTTAATGCACAACGCATTAATTACAACCTTGATATTGATGAGCTGAATTATGGCGGCCCTGCACCCTCTGATGCAACGAACGGGGGCTTTTCAAACGGGCAGAAGCAAATTGGGTATGTGTACCGCCTGGGCTACGCTTACGATAATCGTTATTTGTTTGAGGCTGCTGGCCGTTATGACGGCAGTTATCTTTTTGGCCCGGGCCACCGTTTCGGGTTTTTCCCGGCGTTTTCAGCAGGCTGGAGGATTTCTGAAGAAAAGTTTATGAAAGGGATCAACTGGATTGATAACCTTAAACTGCGTGCCTCGTGGGGACAGTCTGG
This sequence comes from Mucilaginibacter litoreus, assembly GCF_042676805.1. NCBI lineage: Bacteria > Pseudomonadati > Bacteroidota > Sphingobacteriia > Sphingobacteriales > Sphingobacteriaceae > Mucilaginibacter > Mucilaginibacter litoreus. The sequence goes on from NZ_JBHTHZ010000002.1 coordinate 538,025, forward strand.
CGCTTATCCAAGCGTTGGTGGGGCCATCCAAACATACCAATACCTGAGCCCATATAACGCCTATGGCAACTCGGCAGTAATCGCTGGCTCAGCAACGCAGGGTATTTATGAGGCGCTACAGGGAAATCCGGACATTACCTGGGAAAAGTCGAATAAGACTGATGTGGGTTTTGAAGCCACTTTATGGAAGGGTGCGTTAGGTATCGAGGCGGATTATTTTTATGAAAAGCGTTCTAATATGCTGGTTGGCATTGGCAATGCGCTTCCTGCGGAGTATGGCATCGGTGTTGGCCTGGTGAATGGCGGTGTGATGCAGAATAAAGGTATAGACCTTACACTGACAACTTTTAAACAATTTAGTAATGATCTGCGGCTTGATGTTAAAGGCACGTTTACTTATGCGAAAAACAAGCTTCTTCAGATCTATGAAAACAGCGCAACATTTAATAACGTAAACAGACGGCAGACAGGCAGGCCACTGGGCGAGCAGTTCGGACTTAAGGCTACAGGATATTTTACGCCAGAAGATTTTGTTGATCCAGATGCCGCTTCACCTGTATTAAAATCGGGCATCGCCATACCCAGCTTTGGTACCGTGCGTCCGGGCGATATCCAATACGCCGACCTGAATAATGATGGCAGGATCGATGCAAACGATATCACAGATATCGGGCATCCGGGCACACCGGGTATCATCTACGGGTTGGAACCACGGGTTACCTACAAAAACTTTGATGTAGATCTGTTATTTCAGGGGTCTGGTCTCAGCAGCACTTATTTTAACAATTATTTTGTATGGCCTTTCCAGTCATCCGGTTCTGCCACAACGCTGGTATACGATGATCACTGGACACCAACCAACACCAACGCATTATATCCAAGGCTTACCGGAACGCCCACATCAAATAACACGCAGCAATCAAGCTGGTGGATGCGTAACACAAGCTATTTAAGGCTTAGAAGTTTTGAGGTTGGCTACACATTCTCTAATAAGCTCTTAGGGCGCACCGTAAGGTCGCTGCGGGTATACGCGGCAGGGCAAAATGTGTTTACCTGGACACCGCATATCAAAGAAACTTTTGATCCGGAACAAGTAGGTAATAACCAGAATTATTTTCAACAACGAGTGTTTTCCTTTGGTGTTAACGCCACTTTTTAAACTGAACAAAACATGAAAAAGAAATATTTAATTCATTCCTCTCTTTTCGTCACGTTGTTGCTTATTGTGAGCATTTCAGCTTGTAAAAAAGACGATTTTCTGAACGTACCTCCTAAAGGTTCGCTGACAGATGCTTCCACTTTCAGTTCTGAATCAAATGCCGACCTGTTTGTGAATGATGTTTACAACCAGTTGCCGGATATTAACAATGAAACGCAGAACTCAGATCAGTATACTGATAATGATTTTGTTGGTGCAGCCTGGATGACCGGGCAGACAACCGTCAGGGCCAACGGCATCAACCCAACTAATGTACCCGGAGGGCCTGCTGGCTCTTTTGACTGGGCTACACAATTTCAGCACATCCGGAAATGTAACCTGTTCCTTCAGCAAGCCGAAAAGAACAAAGCAAACTTTTCTGATGAATGGTATAAACAACGTGTGGCAGAGGTTACTTTTTTGCGTGCGTTTTTCTATTCCATCTTATACACTAACTACGGCGGGCTGCCGATAATTAAAACCCCGTTAAATAACAGCGATGGCTCAGATATTTTTGTAGAGCGCAGCACAGCTGATGAAACGCTGGCGTTTATTGAAGCCGACTGCGACGCAGCTGCCGCCGTTCTGCCCGAAAAGGCTTCGCAATCTGGCAGGGCAACAAAAGGGGCCGCCTTGACGCTGAAAGGGTGGGTTGAACTGTTTGCAGCAAGCCCGTTATCTAATCCGTCTAATGATGCCGCCAAATGGGCTAAAGCTGCAGCTACTAATCTGCAAGTGATCAACTCCAAACAATATTCACTTTTTGCTGAATATAACGGACAGTTCTTAGCGGCAAACAACTGGAACAGCGAGACGATATTTGCGCGCGGTTATGCGGCACCAAACAAAGGGCACAAGAAAGAAGGGATACTCGGGCCGGTGATCGTTAACGGCGGGCAGCAGGCCTGGGGAAATCTGGCCCCTACACAAAACCTGGTGGATGATTACGAAATGGATAATGGCAGGCCGATCACAGATCCGGCATCAGGATATGACCCTCAGAACCCTTATGCCAACCGCGAAAAGCGATTCTATGAATCCATTGTATACGACGGTTCTACCTGGCAGGGTGACATCTGGCAATCCAGGACCGGCGGAAACAACCAGATAGATCTTGGTTCATCAAGTGATATTTCTAATACGGGATATAACGGTAAAAAAACGCTTGATGAGTCGATCAACGGACAGACCAGTTTGGGCATATCGCCGGGCACATCCAACTACATAATTTTTAGGTATGCTGAAGTGTTGCTGAGTTATGCAGAAGCACAAAACGAAGCAGCCGGGCCAGACCAATCGGTATATGATGCAGTAAATCAGGTAAGGGCGCGCGTTTCCCTGCCACCGGTTACACAAGGCCTGTCGCAGGCTGATATGCGAACGATAATTCGCCGCGAACGCCGCGTTGAACTGGCCTTTGAAGATAAACGTTGGTACGATATACGGCGTTGGGATATTACTACTAAAGGCCCGGCGGTATTGAATGCTCCTGAATATGGTATGAGGATCACGATTGATGGCAGTACCAAGAAGTTGATCTATACACCGGTACAGATCTTTAAAAATTCTTTTTCTGAGCACATGAACTGGCTTCCGATACCGCAAGCGGTGGTTGAGCAAAACAGTAAGCTTAAGCAAAATCCCGGGTATTAAGATCCGGAATGGTTGATTGGTTGCACGGTCCCGCGATTGGCGGGATCGTGCTTTTTTAATATAAAACTGCACCACATTGCTGTAATATGAACCCGAAATACAGACGTTTTATCTTAATATTTATACTTGCCTCAAATATATACCAATGGTTTGGTTGCAGTAACGCACCTGCCGGTGCGAAAAGTGGGGGTGGTTTATTTGAGCTTCTGCCGTCATCAAAAACAGGGATTGATTTTTCGAACACATTAACCGAAGGGCTTAATACCAACGTATTGCTTTACCAGTATTTTTACAATGGGGGAGGTGTTGCGGCGGGTGACCTAAATGGCGACGGGCTTGAAGATATTTACTTTTCGGGCAATATGATCGATAATAAACTGTACATCAACAAAGGGCAAATGCATTTTACCGATGTTACAGAAAAAGCAGGGATGGGCGGTCGTTCCGGTCCCTGGAAAACAGGCGTGACTTTGGTAGACATCAACGGTGACGGCCGGCTGGATATTTTTTTATGTTATTCGGGGCACCTCAGACCTGGCAAAAGAATCCTGCAACTTTGGATCAATCAGGGCAATGATGCGACCGGGATCCCGCGGTTCAAAGAAAGCGCTACCGAATACGGTCTTGACTTCGCATCGTACGCTACCCAGGGTTACTTTTTTGACTATGATCTTGATGGTGATTTAGATCTGCTGTTGGTAAACCATAATATTGAGCGGTTGAATATCGCTGATGTTTCGACCGTTTCCGCGCTGATAGCACAACATGACGATCAGTCGGGCTTACGGCTTTTGAATAATCGTAATGGCCGCTTCACTGATGTTACACTTAGTTCGGGTATCCTGAATACGACATTATCCTATGGTCTTGCGGCCGGGATATCGGATATCAACGGCGATGGCTTGCCCGATATTTACGTATCTAACGATTATAACGTTCCTGACAGATTATACATTAATGAAGGTAACGGCAAATTCAGCGATCAGTTACGGCAACAGATCGGTCACACATCTTTTTATTCTATGGGTAACGATGTGGCAGATATCAACAATGACCTGAAGCCGGATATTTATACACTTGATATGCTTCCGGAAGATAACCAGCGTCAAAAACTTTTATTCGGCGCCGATAACTATGAAGCATTTGATTTGAACCTTCGGTCGGGCTTTCATTACCAATACATGCGCAATATGCTGCAGTTGAACAACGGTAACGCTACCTTTAGTGAAGCCGGCCAGCAAATGAGCATTTCAAATACCGACTGGAGTTGGGCACCGCTGATTGCGGATTATGATAACGACGGCTGGAAGGATATCTTCGTTTCAAACGGCTATACCAGAGATTATACAAATATGGACTTTCTGAAATTTGCCGGTGATCAGTTGCTCAACAGAAAGGTAATCAAGGAAGATCTGCTTAAACTGGTAAGCCAAATGCCGCAGTCAAACGTCAAAAATTATTTTTTTAAAAATGAGCAGGGAAGAGGGTTCAGCAATATGAGTGAACGTTGGCTAACCTCTGAACCATCAAACAGCAATGGTGCCGCTTACGCAGACCTTGACAATGACGGGACGTTGGATATCATTGTGAATAATATCAATAAACCTGCATTCATTTACAGGAACTGCTCTGCGAGTGTCAGCAAAAACCATTACCTCAACTGTGTTTTAAAAGGGGGCGATAAAAATACACAGGGAATTGGTGCCAAGGTTATACTGTATTGCGGAAACAACAGGCAGTATCTGGAACAGATGCCTGCACGGGGTTATCAGTCCAGCGTTTCGCCGGTTTTGCATTTCGGGTTAGGCCGGCAAACTGTGGTTGATTCGCTAAGGATCATATGGCAGCGCGGAAAAACACAAATACTAAAGAACCTGCAGGCCGATTGCCGGGTGGTGCTTGATGAATCAAAAGCGGTCGGCATTATTCGCCCTACAACATCACCCAAGGCAATCTTCAGAGAAAAGGAGTCTCCAATCAAGATCCATTACACAGGTGCGCCTGTAAATGATTATAAAAGGCAGCCATTGCTGGTTAACCCATTATCATTTTCCGGCCCCTGTATGGCTAAAGGAGACGTCAACGGCGATGGGCTTGAAGACATTTATGTGGGGGCGGATCAGGGTGTGCTTGGCGCTGTTTACATCCAGAAAACAAATCAGCGGTTCGAATTGCAGGTACAGCCTGCGTTCGGCCCTGCTTCAGGCAGCACAGATGCTTCCGCCATATTTTTTGATGCAAACGGGGATGGTAAAAAGGACCTGTATGTTGCCGCAGGTGGTTATGGCGATCTTGCTTCAGACGACCCTCGGTTACAGGACCGATTGTACTTAAACACTGGTAATGGCCGTTTCAGGCTGGCAGCAGGCGCTCTGCCGCGTTTGCCGGGAAGTAAAGGGTGTGTGAAGGTAGCCGATATTAATGGTGACGGCCACCCTGATATTTTTGTAGGAGGAAGGATTATACCAGGAAGGTATCCGGAAACTCCGCAAAGCTTTTTGCTCATCAATGATGGGAGGGGCCATTTTATTGACCTCACCCAAAAATATGCCGAGGGATTAAGCCGGATAGGTATGGTTACCGACGCTGCTTTTGCCGACATCAATCATGATGGCCGGCCCGACCTGGTGATCGTTGGCGACTGGATGCCAATTACAATACTGATTAACACAGGAACAAAACTGGTAGATAATACGATGCGGTATTTCGACAAAAAATACAGCGGGTGGTGGAATGTGCTTAATGTGGGTGACTTTAATAATGATGGTTATACGGATTTTTTTGTTGGCAATCTCGGGACAAACTCCCAATGCAAAGCTTCAGACAAGGAACCTGCAGAAATGTATTACCGGGATTATGATGGCAATGGGTCGGTAGACCCTATCCTTTGTTTTTACATTCAGCACAAAAGTTACCCATGTGTTACCAGGGACGAGTTGCTTGATCAGATCAGTAAAATGAGGGCGCGGTTTCCGGATTATAAAAGTTACGCCGATGCTACCATAAACGATATTTTTACGCCGGCAGAGATCCGCTCATCAGGGCACCTGGTAGCTAATTGTCTGGAGACAAGTTTATTTTTCGGCGACAAGACAGGCCGTTTAAAGAAAGCGGTATTGCCGCCGCAGGCACAATTTTCGCCCGTTTATACCATCACTGATGTTGGCGTTAAGGGTGGATTTTCTAACATCATTCTGGGCGGCAATATCACAAAAGAGCGGATTCATTTTGGGCGGTATGACGCCAGCTATGGCGTGCTGTTGCAGTGCGATAGATCCGGGAACGTTAGCTACGTCGATCAAACCAGATCGGGGTTGAATATTACCGGCGACATACGTAGCGCAGTCATGATTGGTAAGGATATGTTGTTCGGAGTAAACGGAAAGGGAGTGGTGGCTTATAAACAGAGTGTGCGATGAAAAGACGCTGTATCATCATAGCGGCTATGCTGCTTCTTATATCAAACGCATGCGTTAAGCGTGGTATTAACATAAAGCTTAGTGAACGTTCGGTTACGAGGGTAATCAACCAAATGACCGCCGTTATGGTTCATGATGTAACAAACCCACCGCTTGCCGCCAGGTTTTACGCTTATGCCTGCCTTGCCGGTTATGAGGTAGTTGTTCAGAAAAAGGGCTTAGCATCAATGAAAGGCGTGTTAAACGAATTTCCTGTTATTGCAAAGCCTGGGGGAATACAGACTTACGATGTTTACCTTAGCGCTACGCTTGCTATTTACAGGACCGCGGAAGCTCTGCAGCCCTCGGGCTATATATTAAAAAAGGATGAAGACCGGTTCGTAGATTCATGTCGGTCCGTTGGTTTTTCGGATGCTGTAATAAGTGGTTCAATGGCTTATGCCAACCTGGTCAGTAAAGCTGTATTAAACTACGCCAAGCATGACGGGTATGTAAAAATAAGTAATTACCAAAGATATACTCCAGGTTTAAAACCGGGTATGTGGAACCCCACACCTCCATCGTACATGGCACCGGTTGAACCTTATTTTTATACAGTCCGGCCGTTCACTCTCGATTCTGCCAGTCAGTTCTTTACTGGTAATCCGGTGCCGTTTTCATTAAATAAAACATCTTCGTTTTACAAACAGATGTTGGAAAGCCAAAAAAAGGGCGCTGATGATCTCTCCCGGGAAGAAATAGACGCAGCAAATTTCTGGGATTGTAATCCCTTTGCCGTGAAAGCAGCCGGGCATATGCTTGTAGGCTTAAAAAAGATCAGCCCCGGTGCGCATTGGATGGGGATATGTTCCATAGCTTGTCTTCAGCAAAAAACAGGTTTTGTTAAGGCTTTGCAAATTCATACAATCCTATCGGTCGCACTGACCGATGGGTTCATCAGTTGCTGGGACAGTAAGTATAAAACTAACCGCATCCGTCCCGAAACGGCAATTAGAGATTATCTGGACCGGTCCTGGAAGCCTTTTCTGCAGACACCCCCATTTCCGGAGTATGTTAGCGGACATTCGGTTATTTCGGCAGTGTCGGCTAATATTCTTTCCCGGTTTTTCGGAGATCATTATGGCTTTACCGATAGTGTAGAATCCAGTTATGGGATACCGCCGCGCAGGTTTAATTCTTTTGATCAGGCCGCAAGGGAAGCCGCATTGTCTCGATTTTACGGTGGCATACATTTCATGGATGCTATTGAAGAAGGGTTAATACAAGGAAAAAAAGTTGGTGACCGCGTGGCGGATAAGTTCCGGCTGGGAAGAAAATTATAATCGCATCTGTTTGTTTAAGTACATTTAGGATATAATAATGTACAATGTGTCAATTTGCCAATTGAAAAATTATTGCTTCTTTGCAGCCAGAACAGGATTACTTTATTCAACTTACGCTATTTATGAGCAATATTCTACGTGACAAAATTTTTAAATGTGTAATGATATGCCTTGCATACCTGGCAACCGGTTACAGCGTTCAGGGCCAATCTGCAGGTGTCAATCATTTGTTTTCAGTATCTGACACCGCATCAGTGCCAAAAGAGATTGAAGACCCCGAATGCATTGGCATCAATAAAGAACCGGATCATGCTACGCTTATGCCGTATGCTACGCTACAAGAAGCCTTAGCCGCAAAAAGGTCCGCCTCATCCTATGCACGCAGCCTTAACGGATTATGGAAGTTTAATTGGGTGGACTGGCCTCAGAAGCGCCCTGTTGATTTTTACAAAACCAGTTATGACGTATCGGGTTGGAAGGACATCAAGGTGCCTTCATGCTGGCAGATTGAAGGTTACGGCACACCTTATTACAGCAACTACAATTACATTTTTCAAAAAGACTTTCCAAAAGTAATGAGTACGCCGCCGGTGAATTTTACTGCCTACCAGGAGAGGAACCCTGTAGGAAGTTACCGCAGGAATTTTGAAATCCCTGCTGACTGGGACGGGCGTCATGTTTTCTTGACCTTTGATGGTGTCGACGCTGGATTTTTCCTGTGGGTTAACGGCAAGAAAGTAGGATATAGCGTTAATAGCAGGAACGCGGCTGAGTTTGACATCACAAAATTTGTTAAGCCGGGGAACAACATGGTTGCGGTTGAAGTTTACCGGTTTACAACAGGCAGCTATCTTGAAGATCAGGATATGTTCCGGTTAAGCGGAATTTTCAGGAATGTCACGTTATGGAGCGCGCCGGAGGAACACATTCGTGATTATTTCATAAAAACTACTTTTGATGATCAATTTCGCAACGCCACGCTGCATGTAAGCGCTAAGATCAGGAACTATGGCGTTAAACCTACAGCTGCCCGCAAGCTAACAATTGATCTTTATGACGGTAACAACCCGGTTAAGGGCATCAGTGCCGTAAAGGATGTTCCTTCAATAAAGCCCGGGGAAGAAATTGTGATCGGTGCTGATATACCGGTTAACGATCCTCAGAAATGGACCGCCGAAACCCCTAAATTATATACTACTGTACTAACACTTAAGAGCGGCAGTAGCGATGTTGAGCGCATTTCTGCCAAGACTGGCTTTAGGCAGGTTGAGATCAAAGGACGTATTTTTATGGTAAATGGTGTCCCGGTGAAGTTAAAAGGTGTTAACAGGCACGAGAACTGGCCGGATGACGGGCATGCAATTACGGAAGAGCAAATGATCAGGGATATTATCCTTATCAAACAAGCCAATTGCAATCATGTGCGTACCTGTCACTATTCAGATGACCCGCGCTGGTATGAGCTTTGTGATGAGTACGGAATATATTTGGTAGCTGAAGCCAATGTGGAGAGTCACGGCGCATGGGATGAATTCAATGAAGAACCGAGGATCAAAGCAGCGCTTATTGATCGGAACCGTGCAAATGTGGAGAATTTTAAAAACCATCCTTCGGTTGTTATTTGGTCGCTTGGAAATGAATGTGGTTCCGGCGGTTCAAACTTCAGGGCTATCCTCGAAGTAATTAAATCGATCGATTCATCCCGGCCCACTCATTACCAGGGGTTTGGTATAGGAGCCCAAAACCCGGCTGATATTGATAGTGAGATGTACACCCAACTGGGAGATGTAGAAAAGAATGCTAAAGACGATAAACTTACCAAACCTTTTTACCTGTGCGAATACGCGCATGCAATGTTCAATTCGATGGGCTCTGTCGACCTTTATAATGATCTTTTTGACAAGTACCCGTCTTTAATGGGTGGAGCTATCTGGGAATGGCAGGACCAGGGTATTTATAACGATCGTGATCCAAAGCATCACATTACTGCATATGGGGGCGGCTTTGGCGAGTATCCTAATGATCATTACTTTATTCATAAAGGTGTCGTTTTCTCCGACCGTTCTGTAAAACCGCATTATCCTGAATTAAAGCACGCCTATCAGTGGGTGACAATTGGCCCCGCTGATGTGCTTAAAGGTGACTTTAGAATCAAGAACCGCTATCAGTTTACAAACCTTAGCGATTTTGCAGGCAAATGGTCAATTATAGAAAATGGTGACCAGGTAGCAACCGGGATATTTAACCCCGGCGATTTGACAGCAGGGGCCGAGAAAACTTTGCACATTCCGTTTAAGTTTAAAACTAAGCCGGGTAAGGAATATTTTATCAGGCTCTCTTTTCATCTTAAGACGGCACAAAGCTGGGCTCCTGCAGGTTTTGAAGTTGCAGAACAACAGATAGTCATTCCGAATGCAAGAATGGCCGTTAAAGTAAAATCTGCAAAGGGGATATTAAAAACCTCAGACGACGGCCGGTTGATCACTATACGCGGAAATGCATTTACCGTTGTATTTGATAAATCGCAAGGCACCTTTGTGAAACTTGAGGAGAATGGCCAAAACCTGTTAACGGAAAATGGCGGGCCGCGCTTACACTTATGGCGTGCCCCACACCAGATAGATGATATGTGGGCTTACCAGAACTGGGAAAGAAAAGGGATTACAGAGCTTAAATGGAAGGTTAACTCGGCTACTTATAGCCAGGGCAATGATGGGGTCCGGATTGTTGCAAATCTATCTGCTACCGGACGTCAAAACTTCAAAGTAGATCATAAAGCGATTTATATAGTAAACAGCTCCGGCCAGATCCATGTAATCAATGAGGTAAGTACCAGCGATTCCTCAATCGCGCTTGCAAGGATGGGTGTCCGCATGCTTTTGAACAAACAACTGGACAAGTTTGATTACTATGGAAGGGGCCCGATGGAAAACTATGGCGACCGTAAAAGCGGCGCTGATATCGGCCATTATGTTAGTACCGTCAGCCAGCAACTTACGCCTTACGAGAAACCAATGGAATGTGGTAACCACGAAGATGTTAGATGGGCAAATTTACGCGGAAATGCCGGTATGAAGATCAATATCACCGCAGATACGGCTTTAATGCAAGTTTCTGCACTTCCGTACACTGATGAAGAAATGGCGCCTGTGGCATACAAGATTGATCTGCCGGAAAGTAAATGTACCGTATTGACTATCAGTCATAAAACTTTAGGCGTGGGGTCTAACGGCTGCGGGCCAAGACCGTTGGAACAATATCGTGTTTATGGTAATCATACCAAATTTAGCTATGATATCAACCTTTAAGATGTAATCTATATCTATACCAGCAATGCAATAGAGGCCGCTCTGACTAAGAGCGGCCTCCCTGTTTTTAGGTCCATATACCTATTCATAGGTAAAGGGAATTGAACAACACTTCTAATCAATCCTGTTGTTTGTTTTTATTCGCTTCGCAAACTTGACTGGATTTGCCAAAGCTGCTCTTACAGATTGATAGCTAATAGTTGCAAAGGCTATCATGATAGCAACTATGCCTGCCATCAGCAGCACCCACCATTGCACGCTGATTCTGAAAGCAAAATCAAGCAGCCATTGATTCATGGCTTACCATGCCACAGGTAAGGCTATTATTGCGGCTATTATCACCAGTTTTAGGAAGTCTTTTGAAAGTTCGGTTACTATCTGGCGGATGCTGGCACCAAGCACTTTACGTACCCCGGTTTAGATATAAGCTGGATGGATTTGTTGTTGTAATTTGTTGATTTCATTGCGCTTGCCATAAATTAAAAGAGGACGCAGTTATCATAAAATGTGAAGTGTATTTTAACAGATCACCAGTGTTTTAATACCAAGTAAATCTCCCAATTTCATGATTTTTGAGGCTATATGGCCTTTTCCTACTGCGCAATGGTGCGCCGGGCCTTGTTCATTCCATTTTTCAACAAACTCTACTGCACCAATAGGAAAACGGTAGCGGCTATTTGTATTACCTATTTCAAGAATTGGACCGGGCACGCTTTCAGCTTCAGCTACTAAAAATATCAGTTTTCCTTCAGCTGTTTCAACGACAGATAGCAACGTTACCTTTCCGTGAGCCACCGACATTTCTACTGAAAGGCCCTGACCAACTTTTCCATGATACAACTGTAAGGGTTTAACCTTTACCTTACCTTCGGCTATGCTGGGGTGACAAGGGCCATCATGACCCATCAATACAACGTTATCGTTAAAATCCATTGCATAATATTCAGTAAATGAGCCACCTGCACCAAAAATATCCATAATTTTCATCGCCTGCACGTTTTTTACCTCGTATTCTCCTGCAACTGGAACCCCCCTGGCAGTGAGCATGGAATTCCCAAGTATAACAGAACTCATGGTATCCTCATTAGCTTTTACGCCTACGCCTTTTTGGTAATAAGCTAATGAACCTAACTGGTATTTCTCAATCAACTTGTCTAACGCCACAGCAGTAACTGCAGCTCGTGTCAATTCAGTTGAAACGCAATCTGGCTCAATTTGAAATACTCTTTCAAATTCGGTCATTTTACTAACTGTTTCCTCCCTGGTCACATTTTCTCTTATACCTGTTAGTTCATCAACTTCTATAATTTCTATATGGCCACCAAATGTTGTACACTGAAGACGCAAATTTGAGTATATATCCAACATTCCGGAATAGTAATTACCCATAAGCCCCATAACATTTGTTGACATGACATGAGCAACATTTGCGGCTTCAATCCATTCTCCCGCTTTCTGCCACACTTGTATATCATTTAATGTTCCGGTAATTTGATGAAACGGAATACCCGCACTTTTTAGCACGCTTGCAACTTCGGGTACAGGGCAACTGCCACAATAAGCCAGCCATTCCGCGGTCATGCTTGCGCGATCCTGAAGCTGGTTGAAAGTGTTATAATCAATAGCAGCCTCCGGACTAAGGTTTAATATAATAACCGGCACTTTAATTTTTCTGACAACGGGTAAAACTGTAGACGATAATGCATAAGTGGTTGCGTACAAGAAAACGAGGTCGACGTTTGCACTTCTAAAGTCAATCCCGGCCTGAAAGGCTTTATGGGCATCATCGATAAGGCCTGCGTTAATTATTTCTGCTCCAAATTTACCCAGATGTGCGAATGCCGTTTCAAGGTAACCCGATAAACGATCTTTCAAACCCGGAAACTGTTGCCAATAGGTATTTAAGCCAATCCCAAACAACCCCACCTTAAGTGCCGGCTTATCTAAATATTTTTTTTCCATATAAACTATCCTGTTATAATTACAATCAGTATGTATAAAATTTTTTTAAAAAGGATTTCAGATTTTAAAATTCATCTGGTAATGAAATGACTATCTAAACCTGCCAAAATAGGTTGGTTTTCTTGTTCAATTGTGAGCTATTTGACAATTGATTTATCGTTTTTGATTTAATTTGAATTGTTGATGTATGTAGTAAAACTTTGGAGAATATTAATCATTGCGGTCGCTTTCAAAAGCAGCCGATTTGTTTAACTGTTTACGATATTCTAATGGTGTGATACCGGTTCTGTTTTTAAAGAGCCGGCAGAAGTAGAAATAGGACTCAAACCGTAAATCATTTGCAATCCATTTGGTCGACAAAGACGGATCACCTAAAAGACTTTTTGCACGCTCAATCTTTAATTGTAGGAAATATTGCCCCGGCGAAAGGCCTGTATGTGCCTTAAATGCTTTACGAAACCACGAATAACCAACCTGTAATTGATCAGCAGCTATTTCAGGCGAAAAATCTTCATTTATATTGGATCTAAAAAGTAAAAGAGCCTTATGAATGATGGGGTTTTTAATATCCACAGCTATGGCACCTTGCCTTATAATTGCATGGCAGCTGCCTAAAAGTGAAAGCGCAGCACCTGAAATGTCGGGCTGGTAACCGGGGTTTTCAGTTTTAGTTTGCTCAATAATGTAATTAAAAAGATCGAAGGCCCTTTCGTTATATCCAATAAACAAACAGGGAGATTCCCTTTTGAAAAAACCATGTGAAATCAGCCTGTCTATAATTTCACCTTTTAATCCTATCCAGTACTCGTCCCAGCCGGTAGCAGTGCTCGGTTTATACCGATGCCGCTCGTTTGGAAACAGCAGGATGATAGTCCCGGCCCGAACATCTACAACACCTGTGCTGTCAGATTCAAAAATTCCTTTACCTGCTGTAATGTAAATTATTTGGTACTCATTTAATACCCTTCCTTTTTTCCAGTTAAATTTATGGTGGCCGGGATGATCAGAAACAGGGTAGGCGCTATCCGCTTTTACGCGTGTACACCCGACATTAACCACAGACAGTCCCCATCGCGTATCTTCATCACTTATTGGCAAATATTTGTAGTAATTGATCATATACAAACATTATGAGTAATACAATTTTAGGGTTCCTGCTTTCCCTTGTTTTTATTAAGATATACTATTAGCCCAAAATAATGCATAAAGCATATTAAGTAATTATTTCTTTATTGTCGTTCTTAAATACAAAACTTCATCGGTTGGTTCAATGAAACCCTGGCCTCTGTTGTTACCTTTCATAGCTCCCTCAAACGCACTATTTTTAGCTGAACTGGCTAAAAAGCCGTAATACCCTGTTGCAGAAGCGGTTTTAAGTACAATAGCATACTGGTTTCTCTTTTCAACTTTTATTAAAGGATTAATAATTAATTTTTTGGGTGACCATCCAATGTTTGACGGTGAGACCGATTTCATGAACAATGGAGTGGATGAATGTATATTGCCGTTGTTTAATTTATATATAATTATTTCCAGGGGTTTGTCGGGGCGGTTATTCTGAAAAACAGTCAACATGAGTTCTTTAAGCGTGCCATTGCGATCAGGTATAAACGTTTGTGCAATTTGTGCATCTTTGTCAACCTTTCGTTTAGAAATAAAGGGGGTGTTTTCAGCCAAATCTGGTTTCAATCCTGGAGTAGGGTGGTTCAATACCCGGGTTTTCTGGTATACTTCTGCACACTGCAGCGGTTTGATGCTCCCATCCGGATTGAACATTAAAGGTGCCCAATAGTAATTTGCAAGTGCTTCATTTTTTGCCGCATTATTCCACAAGTCACTACCATACAAAAAAACCTCATCTGCATTGATTTTTATAGTAGAGACAAATGATGGTTGACCGCCACAAGAGTTGTCACTGATAGAAATTCCTTCACTCCACGGGCCTAAAGGGGTGGGTGCAGTGCGGTAGGAAGTACCAGTCCCGGAGCAATAGCCGCAATTCGGGTCTGAATAGGTTAAATAATAACGCCCCTTTCTTTTAAACAAACCCGGGGCCTCGGTAGAGCCTGGCGTTACCATTTTTACGCACTCTCCTGTACCTGTTAAATAATCGGTGCTTAATCGTTCAATAACAATTGTACCTTTTGTGCGCCAGTCGGTATAGGCAATATAACCCTGGCCATCGTCATCAATAAATAAATCGTGGTCGCCATTATTAAGTCCTTTGGCAGGTTTATCATTATTTACAGCGAGGTTCGGCTCGGCCACCTCAGTAAACGGACCAACCGGCGATTTACTTGTAAATACTCGATAGCCAATTATATTGTCATAAACGTTGATCCACAGAACGTAATTGTTGTTTTGTTTGTTGAATACAACGTGCGGGCGAAAACATCCATAAGTTTTACCGTCGCACCGGTCTTGCCAAAGTGCCGTCTGCGCATCAAAAAGGAAACCCCGGTCGGTCCATGTAACAAGATCCTCGGATGAATACACTTTGAAGCCACAGAACGGTGCTCCTTGGTTACCCCATTCAAAACCGCAATCGTAACTTGTTCCATATAAGTAATATGCTCCATCAAAATGGGCTATTTCACCGTCATGCGCATCTATAGCTTCTCCAGCCTGGGTAATACGGCTGATTTGTCGCCCTGTTTTGTCAAAGTTTATAATCTGGCCGGAAGCTTCGATATATGAGTTGAGCAAAATTGATAAAGCTATGTACAGCCATGATAGCCTGAACGTCTGAAAAAATCTCATCTTATAAAAGCAATAAATGGTTGGAAAACCAGGTTTAAGCAGCCAAAGTTAGAATTCGAGAGCAATAGCCCACTGTCCTGGATGGTTGTTTGTTTGTCTTTTTTGATAAATCATTAACTGGTGCGGGCAACAGGATTTACATAGCTGTAAAGGTTTTTTATGGTAATTTAACCAAACTTTATATCAAAAAGGTTAAAAGTAAGTTGGTAAAGTTTAACCACCTGAAAATACTTTTATCATAAATTTGGTTCTACATTTAATGAGTGCCTCAATTATTGTTTTAACCGCATTATACCAATTGATCTAATTTAATGAAATGATTAAAACCAAAGCCATCCTCATCCAATTCATTTTGCTATTTTCAATGAATCTGTGCCTGATATGCTTGTCTGTGCCGGCAATTGCCGGAACCAATTACTTTCAGGTTATAGACAATGGAAAGATTAAGATCGTACTCAACTGTAACAATAAAGCAAGTGTTGTGGCAATGTATGTTAACGGAAGGAAAGTAATTGACGCACCGGATGGTATGTATACTGCTATTAGCCATGAGGGTAAAAAATTCACATCGCTGCATCTGCTTCAAAAGCCTTCTTGTAATCAAACAAAAAACAATATTGTAATCAAAAATATTATTTACGGCGATAAGGAACTGACCGTTTCAGAAACCTGGACCTTTCAAAAAAAAGGCAATAGTTTGGAGTGGAAAATCGCACGGAAGTTTTCTGACCAGGCTTCTATCGACATAAGTGCTGCACCGGTTATCAATTTCACAAGTATTAAAACATGGGATGGTGCCTTTCAGGGATATGGCGGCCTGGCTTGGTTTTATCTTTTTAATGAGAAGCCATCCAGCTATGGCGTACATTCTAAATCATCCAGCTTTTGGAGGAATGGCGATCCCAACGGATTGAATATCAGCGTCAGTTCTCCAGGTAATGAAGTAGCGATGACCTATAAACGGACTAAAGAAGACCGGTTGGCTTATAGTATCGCTGTATCCCGCCAGCAAATTGTTCCGCTAATGGATAAGGGCACCCAAAGGCGGCTGTTTGTAAGGGGCGAGGCGCCTGTTTGGGCTCCTGTTGTTGCCACAGGCGCAACCAATCTTACCATAACTTTTGCTTATGTAAACACCGCGCAGCGAGATGATCGCGGAAAATTAGCCGGAGTAAACGGTGCTCAGGTAGGTGCAGTTTTAAACACTATAGCACGTATCGGCGTGATCGACTCTCTGCATTACGGCGGCAATAGTTGGGCAACTCCTTATGGCCCTATTTGCCTCCACGAACAGTACATCGCACAACTTGGTTTAGGCATTAACGACCCCCGGTACCTTAACGGATACAAGGCCTGCCTGGACTTTTATCGTGATCATGCGATAAAACAGGATGGCAGGGTTTATTCGCGTTGGGCTTATACAAATGAAGATGCTGCACCAGGGCAGTATAATGAATATGGGTTTTACGAAGCGCAATGGGGAACGCTAATGGATTCCAACCCTGATTATGTAAGTAATGTTGCCGATCTTTTTGACCTGACCGGGGATAGGAGATGGGTACGTGGCCAGCAACAGGCTTGTGAAAAAGTGCTGGATTGGATACTCAGACGAGACGAGAACCATAATGGCTTGGTAGAAATGATGAACGGTAATCAGGACGAACGTAAAAGCAGTGATTGGATAGATATTGTATGGGCATCATATGAAAATGCCTTTGTTAACGCCAAATTATACTATGCATTAAAGAAATGGGCTGCTGTTGAAAGTATACTTGGCGACCAGGTAAAAGCAAAAACGTATGCCGGTTTAGCCATACGGCTCAAATCAAGTTTTAACAAACCAACTGATCAGGGAGGGTTTTGGGACGAGCAGAACAAATGTTATGTTCATTGGAGAGATAACAAAGGTGCCATACATGGGCGTAATATGGTTACACCGGTGAATTTTATGGCCATAGCTTATGGGATTTGCGATCAGCAGGATAGGAAAGGGCAAATCCTGGATGCTATTGAACGCCAAATGCAGCAGGAGAACCTTTTTTTCTGGCCGCTTACTATGACATCATACGAGCCGGGCGAACTTCGGAAGGACCAGTTGCCTTTCCCGAATTACGAAAATGGAGATCTGTTTCTTTCATGGGGATCAATCGGTGTCGCCGCTTATGCCAAATATCGTCCTGAAATTGCCTTGAAGTATGTGAGAAATGTTTTGAACCAGTATGGAAAAGACGGGTTGGCATTTCAGCGTTACAGCAGAAAGGATCAGTCTGGCAAGGGGGACGACATCTTATCAGGTAACAGCCTAGCGATAGTAGGTTTGTACCAGTCTTTGTATGGAGTGAACCCGCTGTATAACCGATTGTTGATTGATCCACATTTGACATCTGAACTAACGGGAAGCAGGCTAAAGTATCGTTATCATGAACAGTTACTCGAAATCAGCCTTGACAAAGAAGAATATGCTGTATCAAACGGAAGAGTGGAATTGCGGTCCAAAACCCGTTTCGGCTTTGCTGTGAACGGCAATGTACTTAGTTATTTTAATGATAACCATGAACAGCCTGATATGCAGATAAGCGGCGCCGGAAAGTTACAAGCTACTGTTGACACCTGGACCGATCAAACAAAGACTTTCAATATCATTTATCAAAATGGGTACAAGCGGCCGGTTACATGCCATATTATGCAATTACGGCCGCACACAACATACAAGGTGTCAATCAATCATAAACAAATCAGTACAATTGAAAGTGATGAGAAAGGTCATATTACTTTAATCAGAAAGCCATCAGCCACAAAAGATCGGGTCAGTATAACGTTTCCGTAAGAAGTCTTTCATAAAGCAATTGACCTGGAACTGGTCGGCCGTTTGTGTTTTAGTAAATGGAATTATTGGCATGTACGGTGGCGGGCCAAATTCGGTTGTAAATGTCAAAAGGGGTTGCCCGGTTGCTTTATTTATAGCTACAATGCGGTCCCACCATCCCAAGAAAGATTCAAAAGCATATTGCCATTCGGGTGCCCTTGGGTCTGGAACCTGTGGGCCGTTTTCATAACCTATTCGTGCATGCACATGCCGCGTTCTGGTAATAGCCTCTTCTACTATAGGTCCAAAATCATTCAGCATACTTTCCGTTACACATGTCCAGTGGGAAAAATCCGCGGTGATATGGTAATCTTTCCGTTTGTTGAAAAGTATTTGTGACATCTGCGGCGAATAGCCGATTCGCCCGCGGTGAGTTTCGTGAACCACCTGTATACCTGTTTTGACCGAAAAATTAGTTGCAATGTCAATTAGTTGTATTTGCTGGTCGAGCGTAAACCAGTCACGGCCCGTATGCGAGTTGATTAGCAGTGGTTGTGGCTCAGCACATTCTTTTAAACTTTTAAGGAATGATAATTTAAACTCGTCAAAGGTTTCGCCATGAGCCTGATGCTGATGAGCAATTATGGGCATCTCATGCCGTTGCAAGTAATCAAACAGCAGTACTTTATCTTTTTTGTTTTCAGGAATCCAGGTATCAATTCCATCAAAAGCATACTGTCTGATTTTTTCCAGAAACAAAAAAAGGGGCATATGTTCATGACCCCACAATGGGCTTAAAATTTTTATTTCCACATCTGTTGCAAAAGAATTATCTCAAGAAGACCCATGTTTTGATTTAAAAAATAAACCGGTGCGTTAAGAAACGCAACCGGCTATTATTAACCAACTAAAAACGGAGAAAGATGCTGCTGATAGTTGTTTTGAACCGGGGGCAGAGCTTAAGTAAATCTGCTAACTCTGCTGCTTTGGCTATAGATAAGCGGCGTTTGTTGCTCGTTATTAAGTAAATCCCCTATGTTCAATGCATGAACTTGCTCATCTGTCAAAATATTTTGAATGCCGTTGTACGTATTACCATCAGGCATATAAGCACAGGTCATAGCCCTTCTGAACCCTGAAGTCATATTGGCATTCGCTCCATGAATAGTGAGGCCGTTATGAAATGAGCAGCTACCCGCCTTCATGGTTGCCGCTACCGAGGGCATATGCCGCATATTAGGATAGTATTCAAAAATCGAATCCATGTTCTTTCCAATTCCCGGGTTCTCAAACCCAGTGAGTTTATGGGATCCCGGCACAAAAAATAAACATCCGTTTTCCAATGTAGCATCATCCAGCGCTATCCAGATAGATAATGCTTTCCGATCCGAGAATGACCAGAAAGGAGTATCCAGGTGCCATGAGGTAGGGTTGGCCCATGGTTTTTTGAATAGGGCCTGGTCATGCCATATTCTGATTCCGTCTACACCGGCTAACCTGGCCGCCATTTGACCGATTGCCGGGTTAAACATCAGCTCCTTTACGCTATCGTCCGTTTGCCACAGATTGATCATCTGATCAAAAACTTTACTGAAGTATTCCGCGTCGTTATTTATTCCATCATCCTCGCCAACCTTTCCTGCCTTTCCTGGTATTTTTAGTCCTTTACGCTGAGCAATAGCCTTCATCACGGTGTCACGCCATTGGTCAAGTTCTTCGGGATCAAGAAAGTCTTCGATAACTACAAAACCATTTTCCTGATAGAAATCGATTTGTGCCTGATTGATGGATGTATTCATATATCTTGTTTAGGATGTTATAGTAGCGTAGCAAACCTAAACAATAACATGATAGACCCTTTTTTCAAAAAACAACTATCTTTTATCCCTTTTGATAAATAGCAAACATTACAATGAAGTAATTATCACTCTATATATTTTGCTTTGATCGAAAAACTGCAGCGTCACTGTAATGCTTCTTCCTATTAATAATCGAGTTAAATGTCAAAAAGTACAAAAATGAAATACAAAACGAAATAAAAGGATGGTATATAACCGTTAATTTAGAGGATGTGTTATAAACCATTGGTTAGTAGTTTCTGATAAGATCAGTATTTTAAAGTAAGGCATTGAAAAAGAACTTTTTTAAGTATCTCAACATAACTTCAGTAGAAGAAAGATGGGGGATGTATGTCACCACAGTAGGATACTCAAAAGTTGATCCGCACGACAATTATCCCAACCAGGAACATCCCAGTAGCCATCACCTAACCTGGAACAGGGGGAGGATTTTGCATGATTACTATGTGGTGTTCATATCAAAGGGAAAAGGTGTTTACGGCTCAGCACTCACCGCGCCTGCTGAACTCATAGAAGGTACTTGTTTTTTTTTATATCCCGGCGTTTTGCACCGCTATAAACCAGACCCTAATGTTGGATGGGAAGAATATTGGGTAGGTTTTAATGGTGTTTATGCGCAGCAATTGATGCAAAGCGGTTTTTTTAATGCTGATGCCCCGTTTGTCTATCTCGGCTTGAATAAAGACGTTCTTATTCTATTCAGGGCCCTTATCGAATGTACGCAGGCGTCTTTGGTTGGCTACCCTCAGCAAATAGCAGGAATTACTATGCAGATACTGGGCCTGGTTAATAATACAGCTATGCATCATGAACTTGCTGATGACCCTGTAGGCAGGTTGATAACGAAAGCAAAATTTATTATGCAGGAATACCTGGACGGACCGATGGATATGGAAGCTGTAGCAAAGGAGGTAGCTATGAGCTATTCTATGTTCAGGAAAGCTTTTAAAAACCTTACCGGAGTTTCGCCAAATCAATATCATCTTAGTTTGCGTTTGGAGCGTGCACAATATTTGCTTACGACGACAATTTTAAATATTTCAGAGATTGCTGATCAAACCGGCTTTGAATCGGTTTTTTACTTTTCTAAGTTATTCAAGAAAAAAAAAGGAATTTCACCTCTTTTGTACCGTAAAAACGCTGAACAGGAATCAGCGAACCAGTAGCATAGTTTCAGTATTAACTAATCAAATATATTGCTGCTCGGTATTTATTGCTAAAAATAATTAGCGCCACCTGCTGACTAACCTGCCCATCAGGTTAAATAATTTGACATCGATTTGTCAAAATGCGCAAATAAATGTCCAAATCAGACATTCCGCTGAACAGCCCTCTTCGATAACTTTGATTTAACCATTATTAAATCTTGCCTTCTGTTTAGCATAAGGGCGAATTATAAAACTTACTGCAACATGAAACCTATCACAGGAATTTCAAGCGTGCTATATAACGGCCACAGAGGTGTCTTAAACATTGGCAGTGGTGCGGGCACACAGGTCCGTTCTGATAGCGGCTGAACAGCAATGCGCTAAACACTGCAGGTAACTAACGGCAGCTTTTACCGCTTAAAAATTTCAAGTCATTAACTGACAGTGAATAACTATGCCTTTTTTAAACCATTTAATCCCTTAATTTATGAAAGTAAACTTTTTACTACTAAAACACTGGAAATGCGGACTGCTTCTTACGATGCTGATTACCGCATTCTCCGCAAACATTAGTCATGCCCAAACACCTATCAGCGGCGTAGTGCGCGACTCAACCACTTCTGCTACCATCCCGGGTGTTTCTGTAATCGTTAAAGGCACTACCATAGGTACACAAACCGACGTAAACGGTAAGTTTACTATTAATGCTACAAAAGGCAGTACGCTGGTTTTTTCTTACATCGGATACAACACAGCTACAATTATTGTAGGAGATAATGCTTCACTGAATATCCGCCTGGCATCGTCGGCTCAAGGGCTTAAGGAGGTGGTTGTTGTAAGTTACGGAACACAAAGCAAGCGCGAAGTGACAGGGGCCATAGCCCAGGTAAAAGCCTCTGAACTAAAAGATATGCCAGTGCCCAACATCGGACAAAGGCTGCAAGGCAGGTTAGCGGGTGTTCAGATCAACAACAACTCAGGTACTCCGGGTGCAGAGATGAGTTTTCGTATTCGTGGTTCTGCATCAATCAATGCCGGCAATAATCCACTGATTGTTATAGATGGCTTCCCTTCGCAAAGCGGCCTGCAAACGCTAAGCCCAGACGAAATAGAAAATATTTCAGTCCTGAAGGACGCGTCGGCAGCTGCGCTTTACGGATCGAGGGCTGCTAACGGCGTCATCCTGGTAACAACCAGGCAGGCAAAGGTGGGCCAGAAGAGCCTAACCTTCAGTGGCTACTATGGCGTGCAATCCGTGCCCGACCGCGGTCGCCCTGATCTGATGAACGCACAGGAATTTGCACAATACAAGAAAGAATACTTTGAGGATGCTGCTAAATATGAAGGTTATACCGGCGGCGTGCCAGAAGTTTATGCACATCCCGAGCAGTACGCAGGACAAAAGGGGACAGACTGGTTCAAGATATTGCTTCGCAATGCACCTACACAGTCCTACAATATCAATTTTTCCAATGGTACCAAAGATTATAAAGCAGTTGTAAATGCCAGCTATAGTAAACAGGAAGGTGTGATCCTGAATTCATCCGATCAGCGGTATACTATCAGGTCAAATAATATTTATACACCATCAGATAAATTTAGCCTTGGAGCAAACGTGGAACTTTCTTATGGCAATAACCAGGTGGTTCCGGGGCTTGATAACGGCCGTAACATTATTGCAAACGCGTATTTGATGGATCCTACGTTGAATTACAAAAATCCTGACGGTACTTACCCCATTTCCTTCAGTCAACCTGGTATGTTTCCTAACCCCAACTATTACCTTGTTGTAACCCAAAGAATAAATAAAACAGCTGCCGCACGGGTATTGGCTAATGGCTTTGTGGAATTAACACCTTTCCCCGGCCTGAAGTTGAAATCTACTATCAACGTTAATACGGATAATACTAAGAACCGTCAGTTTACGCCCTCTACTGCCCAGGGAGGGCTTGGTGCGGCTCCTCCAAGACCTGCAACCGGAAGTTACTCCACCGGCAGTTTTGTATCCTGGCTTAACGAAAATACGGTTAACTACAAAAAGTCATTCGGAAATCATAATCTGGAAGCACTCGCAGGGTATACAATTCAGAAATACTCGTCCGAAAATAGCGTGATCAATGGCAGTCAGTTCCCGGACGACAATATCTCCTGGATTTCTGCAGCAACCACAAGGTTAGGCAACGTAGGTGCGAGTGAGTGGTCATTATTGCGTTTTGTTGGACGCTTGAATTATAATTATAATGAAAAGTACCTGTTTGAAGTTGCTTATAGCAGGGATGGGTCTTCCCGTTTTGGGACCAATAATAAATATGGTGATTTTCCTTCTGTTTCTGCCGGTTGGGTATTATCGGACGAAGAGTTTTTAAAAGATGTAAAGCCACTCAACTTTCTTAAACTGCGTGGAAGTTATGGTAAAGTAGGAAATAACAACATTGGTGATTATAACTATCTGGCTTCAATAAATACAAGCAACTACGTGTTTGGTTACGCGGTTACGCCGGGTAAACTGCTGAGTGGCATAGGCAACAATAACCTTACCTGGGAAACCAGCACCAGCTATGACTTCGGTTTAGACTTGGCGATGTTCAATAACCGGCTGTCTTTTACCTATGATTATTACTGGAAAAAGACGGACGGATTGCTTTACGCTATAGACATCCCGGTACAATCGGGGTATAATTCCATAACTTCTAACATTGGCCGTTTTGATTTCTGGGGTCATGAGTTCACCGTTTCAACCAGCAATTTGACCGGAACGCTAAAATGGAATACTAATTTTAATATATCTTTTGACAGGAATATTGTTAAAAAGTTAGGCACCAACGACGCACCTATCGGCGGTTACAACGAATACTGGGACGATAACCGGACCGCTGTTGGCCAACCTATCGGTATGTTTTATGGGTACATCAACACCGGCGTTTACATGACCCAGCAAGAGTTTGACAGCCAGCCGCATGGTGCTACCTCAATGGTGGGCACTGCCCGTTTTAAAGATGTGAGTGGCCCTAACGGCACCCCCGATGGCAAGATCGACAGCTATGACCGCACCTGGATTGGTAACCCGAACCCCACCTTTATTTACGGTTTGACAAACAACTTTACCTACAAAGATTTTGATCTGAGTATAACGGCTGCAGGTACTGTAGGCAATGATATTGCAGACGACGCCATTCAATCCACCGAAAACCTTGATGGCGTATTCAATGTTTTAAAAGGCGTATCACGCCGCTGGCGTTCAGAAGCAGATCCAGGTGATGGCATTTACCCAAGGACACGTACAGGAACCACTGCAGACTTTAGAAATTTTACGAGCAGGCAGGTTTTCAGCGGTACGTACCTTGCCATAAAAAATATTACGTTCGGCTATACCTTACCTGTCAAATCAAATAAATACTTCAAGAGTTTCCGCGCTTATCTCAGTGCTCAGAATGCCTTTATTTTCACCAAGTATCCCGGTATGAACCCCGAAGCTGGTTATGCCGGATTAAACGGTCTTAACCAGGGCAGGGACTGGACGAGCTATCCGGTGCCGCGTACGATTTCAGTTGGTTTTAACGCCGGATTTTAATTACAAATTAATTTATCAGATAATGAAAAAGACGATATATACTACATTTTTGATTCTGGCATTGGCGTCCTGCAAAAAGGATACCCTTAATCTGGTGCCGCAAACGCAGTTAAGCTCGGGCTCTTTTTATAAAGATGCGGTTCAGTTTAATCAGGCACTTACTGGTGCGTATACTTACCTTAGAGGTGTAGCAACCATGGGCATCTACATGGATGAGATGCGATCTGACAATACTTTTTTCACTTTCTATTCTGCAGACCGTGGAACAGGTGTCAGCACAGAAGCATTCGCTACATTTATCGATAACAGCACAACCAGCCAGGAGCTTAACTCTCCTGGAAACCGTTACGGAAACGCCTATTCGGGTATCGCAGCGGTTAATACTATACTGACACAACTGCAGAAGTCATCTTTAACGCAGGAAGAAAAGGAACAGATTTCCGGTGAAGCCCTGTTTTTACGTGCGTTTTATTATTATGACCTGGTAACTCATTACGGCGGTGTGCCGCTGCAGCTTGAACAGGTAACCGATGTTGATGGCGCTTTTTTACCGAGAAGCAGCGCCGACCAGGTATACAAACAAATCATCACTGATCTGACAGCTGCCATACCCGATTTACCTATAGCCAAAACGTTTCCGCAAAGCGGGCGCGCAACGCAGGGCGCAGCTAAAATGCTGCTCGCCTATGCTTATATGTCTGAGCCTAACCGTGAGTACCCAAAAGCAGAGGCAGCACTTATTGATATTACAAAAATGAACTACTCGCTATTGCCGGATTATGCAAGTGTGTTTGATCCGAGCAAAAAAAATAGCCAGGAATCTATTTTTGAGGTTCAGTATAAAATGGGTAACGATGGGCAGCAAAGCGATTTTGCCTGGCGCTTTATACCCAAAACCAGCAGCGCGCAAATGCTCATCGGTATCAATGTTGGCAACGGTGGGGGGAGTTTGCGAAGTGGGGGATGGAACGTTCCTACCCAAGAGATGGTTGACTCTTATGAAAGTGGCGACAAGCGTTTACCCGCATCCATAGGCGTAGTTGAAGGTACACTTGCAAGTGAGATCCTAACGCCAACAGCAGTTAAAAGCCCGGTGGGTTACACACCTGCCACGGGCGTAACTTATTACTATTTTGTAAAAAAATATCTCCACCCGCCATATCAGGTGGAATGGAACACCGATGATAACTTCCCTGTTTATCGTTATTCTGGTGCGTTACTGCTGCTTGCGGAATGTCTTGTTGCAGAAGGTAAAGCAGCCGAAGCGCTTCCATACCTCAATCAGGTAAGGGCAAGAGCAGGTTTGGCGGCACTCTCAACTGCTACAAAAGAAAATGTTGCTAATGAGATGCGACACGAACTTGCTTTTGAAAATCACAGATGGACCGATCTGATACGTAATGGCATGGCGATAGATGTGCTTAAAGCGAAAGGACAACGGCTTAAAGCTTTGAACGGCTGGCTACTTCCAAGCACATTTGATGTTACCCAGGACCGGTTGATTTATGCTATTCCTTTCAGGGAGATTCAGATCAATAATCAGCTAACACAGAACCCCGGTTATTAGATAACTGCAGTCAAAGGTGTTTAGAAGCCTCCGGCGCGGATTCTGCTTTCTAAAAAAGTAGTAAACGCGCATATTTATAAAGGGTTGCTCCCAAGCGAGAGAGCAACCCTTTTGTATTGATGATAAAGTAAATGATGTACATGGTGGTCTATTAAAGAATTACAGTAAATTTGTCAGGTAAGATAACCTACCTATGACAGCATTAGAGCAATATGTAGCCGGCTGGCGTAATCACGACGCTGCCGCAATTCTTGAAGTTCTCACACCTGATTGCATTGTTATCGAGAGCTTTGGGCCGGTCTACCGCGGGCATGATGTTATCGCACAATGGGTATCAACGTGGCTGGCTGAGGACGGCCGCGTTCTTGATTGGACAATCCATGAGCTACGATCTATGGGTGATGTTCAGATCGCAGATTGGACATTCCATTACAGTTGGCGAGGGAAAGAAAACACGTTTGATGGTGCAACAATCGCAAAGTTGCATGATGGCAAAATAGCCTATCTACGCGAATATGCCACGACCGCCCCACTTTATGACTGGCAAGGTCTTTGAGCTGGGCTTCAGGAAATTTATGGTTTTTCCGTTTTGAGTTCCTGTAAAAAAACAATATCCGGATCGGCTTCCTTAAGCCAACGCAGCAAATAGTCCAACCTGCCGTTGATCCCGTTGATATTGTAAGTGGCGATCTTCATCGTTTAGTCTAAGATCACCTGCCACTGGTTTTGGTCGTTGAGCATATAGCCCAAGCCATCGCTCATTTCATGCACTTCTTTCTGATGTTTCTCACTGAACCGGGTATGCAATTCCCGCACCAAACCGCCGTTCTCCCTTTTTAGAAACAATAGGAGGGAGGCCATATTAGGAGCGACGTCTTTTAACTGCTCATTCTCGCTTTCTTTAACAAAGGCGCTGCTCATGATGATTGATGTTAGATACGAAAGCCCCGCTAAACGGGGTTTCGCGCTTGTTTAACTTTTAAACTATTTGATCTTTTTTTCGATGGCACTGCGTTGGTTACCCGCTGATTTTTTCGCGTCTTTTACCGCCTGCTGGTTGGTACCTTCTTTATGCGCCTCATATTTAATCTCGTGTGGCTGATTCGATACCGAATTTCTTTCCACTTTACTTCCTCTTGTGCTCATAAGTAGATGATTTGATTTGTAAATATTTAACAAAATTTATTCCAAGAGGTTTTACAACGCTCAAACACGAGCTTTCTTTTGCTGTTTGATAAAAACATATTATAAACAATGAGTTGGACGTGCCCAAAGTGTGATCGGGAGTTGCCCTGGAAGGATTACCGCCATTATTGCCAGCGGGTCAGCCTTGACAGCTTATTTGAGGGCCGTTCACCGGAATTGGTTTTAGCGTTTGATAAGATACTGGCGGAAGTGGCAGATTGGGATAAAGTGCTGGTGGGTGTAACGCCAAATTGCATCGTTTTTACACGGAGAGTGGGTTTTCTGATCATACGTCCGATGAAAAAATGGCTGGATATTAAATTTTATTCAGCTGCTCCATATCCGGAAAAGCCGGTAATCAAAAGCTTTAAATCGGGTAATAAATACGAGAACCATATCCGCGTCGCTTCCACCGAAGATATCAGACCGGGCTTATTTGTTAACATCCGTGATTCTTACGAATTGATGCGAAAAAAACTTGCTGGTCAGGATGCTGAAAAACAATAGCGGTGTTATAAATACATGAAAATTCTCGGATGGGGATGAACACGGTTATAAGAAACGAAATAGTGACCTTATGCCAAAGCCGTCTCACCCTTACAGCATGAGGCGGCATTTTCTAATTGTGCATGGTTTGCAGTAAAGCTCCGAAGCATAGGAATGGCTATACCAAAACATACCCACCATCAACAACGACGGTTTGTCCGGTACAGTACCGTTGCTTCATCAGGTGCAGGTAGGTAGACGCAATGTCATCCGGCCCGGCAACAAACTTCACCGGTAACTTTTCAGAAAAGTGGTTGAACAGGTCATTTTGTTCTTCCGTACTCATGTTAGACCACAAACCAGTCCTTACCAATCCCGGCACAACGATATTTACACGGATTGGTGCCAGCTCAACCGCCATGGCGCGGGTAAAGCCTTCCATTGCCGCGCAGATACTTGCTCCCAAAGCCCAGCCTGCACCGGGGCGTCTGGCGGCGGACCCGCCAGATACTGTGATAGAACCACCTGCCCTGATATGACCTGCTGCATATTTCACCGCTGAAAAAGCACCCCAGTAACGCACTGTGAAGAATTGCTTGGCGCCATCAATATCAGTATCGACGATATTACCCAATTGTAAAGCTTCCCCGGCTGTGAACACCAGGTGATCAAACTGGCCAATGTCAGCAAACAAAGCGGCTATCTCTTGTTCGTTGGCCAGATCGACAGTCAAGCTGCGCGCACTGGCGGGTAATTCGCTAAGTGCGCTCTTCAAGCGGTCGCGGTTACTGGCTACAATAATAACTTCAGCTCCATCCTCGGCAGCGGCTTTGGCCGTTGAAAATCCTATGCCAGCGCTTCCGCCTAAAATGACCACTTTCTTTCCTTTTAAATTTTCCATGTGTATTTGCTTTTAGAGAAGCAAAATTCAGGAAGCAAAAGGCGGCAACACTTAACAAATGGTAAAAAATGCTTCAGCGTATATTTTTTCTGATGCGACTGAGTGATTGAGGCGTGATCTCCAGGTAGGAAGCGATGTCACTCAACGGAACTTCCCTGGCAATTTCAGGCTGTTGGGCCATGAAAGTTTTATATCGGGATGCAGCATCCAGCCCCATATATTCATTTCTTACTGCAATCTTATCCAGCAATGCCTGCTGAGTGATTTGATTGATGAGGGTTTTTAAGTAAGGCAATTTTTCAAATAGTTGATCAAGTTTTGCGCGCTTTAATACAATCACTTCGACATTGTTAACCGCTAAGATATTTTCTTTGGCAATTGTGCCATTGTTAAAACTGTTCAAGATAGAACAAAGGCGGCCTTCGCGAACAAAAAAGTAAGTGACCTCATTTCCTGCTTCATTGATTATCATGATGCGCAAAATACCGCTGCACACCAGGAACAATTCACGACAAATTTTTCCGGCTTCGAAAAGTACTTCGCCCTTTTTATAAAAGCGATGTTCGGTAGCTGCTTCAATCAATGCTTCATCGGCTGCCGGGATGGGCCGGTATTGCTGCAGGAAGGTAAACAGTGTAGATGTCATAGATGCAAAAGTAATATATACTGTAAATAACTGCTCCTTGTGTTAAGGGTGGTGCCTGATGGGGAATGGCTGGTCATGCTGAAATATTAGCATATTTGGACAAACAAAAGGCAAATATTTTATAATTTGATATTTGTTGTAAATGGAAGTGCAACCAAAAATGGAGAAAATCAATATACAGGAAATACAATCAGACAGAGGCGAGGAATACAAAGCCTTTTTTAGGTCCGGACTAATAGCTGATGAAAATAATTTTCGGATATCGCCGGATGATGATTTGCATAGTCCTTTTCCAAGCAAAGGCTACGCCGATAGCTTCACATTAGGAGCATTTATTAATGACCGTATAGTAGGTGTGGTAAGTTTCGTCAGGGATGGTTCGGACAGAGAAAAACTCAGGCACAAAGGAATTTTGTTCAGGATGTATGTAGATGGAAACTTCCGGAAACGAGGAATTGCCAATCTGTTGATTGAAGAGTTATTAAGGCGTGTACGATTGATTCCCGACATTGAGCAAATTAACCTGACTGTTGTTGCCGATAATGCGATCGCTACGGGTCTGTATGAAAAGTTCGGCTTTAAAACCTTTGGGGTTGAAGTGAACGCCATTAAGTGGAAAAACAGCTATTTTACAGAGAAACAAATGGTATTAAATATCAAGTCATAATTCTCAAATCAAAAAGTGCTATTGCCAGTGATTTCATCACTTTACTTATCTTTGAAGCGTGCTGACCGTCGATGATTTCAACATCCTTTCCGAAAATGAAAAAGCGAAATCGCCTGGTCGGGAACTTTTCTGACTGAGCGCGATTAAGATGACCACATCGTACAGCTTTACATGCATGCCGGATTTATTGATTTTGATATACTGGGGATTTAAAGGGCATCGTGCTGTAGCGACTATCGCGCAAAGGCATCTGACAAGTAACACGCCTTAAGTATTATAGCCTACTTGGGCGGACACACCATGCATGCCGTCAGCACCAGGGCTGACAAGAAACGCGATCCCAAAACAGCAGCCAGGTATTACATCAACTTGCCCCTCGGCCTGAACCATGAGCAGTTCGTGAAAGCGGTGCAGGAAAGTGAAGGCACTGTCTATACAGCAATGCTCAAACATGGAAGTAACCTTGAAGATCCTGCTGCCAGCCTTAATCAAAAGAATGAAGCGCTTGAAATCTATAAAAAAGCCTTTCTCAAAATCCTAAAAACGAAACTGCCAAGCGTAAGCTGGAACAATTGAATATGGAGCATTGATAAAATAGTAATTACCTCCTATAATGATTTTGAATAATGGCTATTTTTTACAAACGACCTGGCATGAAACAATTGAACTTTTAATTGCAGTAAGAGAAAATGTTTAACAACTGTTTAACATTTTTATTTGAATTGTTTTTAAAATGACCAAAAATCAAACTGAGGAAAGTAAAAAAGGGCGATTTTAGATTAAAATCGCCCTCTTCGTGGAGCCGGAGGGATTCGAACCCTCGTCCAAACATGGTATAAGATAAGCTTTCTACATGCTTAGCTTCTGTTTAATTGTCGGGAAAGGGAAGGTCAGTCGCTTACCTGTACCCGTTTCCGTAGGTGCTTTATCTCGCCCGCTTATCGCACCTAAAGCAGGCCAGTTCCGTTTTTCGATGCCCCATATGCCGGTTCAACAGAACAGAAAACCGACGGGACAAAAGCTATGCTAATTCTAAATTAGGCAGCTAAGGCGTAGTTATTTTCGCCATTTATAAGTTTGAGCGTTCAGATTTAAGCGCTAATTCACCCAACGCGCTGCATGCTTACCTATTTATCTCCATCCTGTCAATTCCGGTCGACCCCAATTATTTGTTGCTGAATATGCCAGTATAAAGTTAAACGGCCACAAATATACGCTTTAATAGCTCATGTTTACCATGGTGTCATAATCATATAACAATATTCTTACCAAAAGCTAAATGAGTACGATATCGTAGATGAATCGGCCAGAATAGACTATAAGCTGTCAATTTTACAGCATGTTGTAGTTCATCGGTTAACCATTGTAGTTTAAAGCTATTTTATACAATTGAGCCGACGTGCATTGCTTACATGCAGCCTTCTAACTTTTTTTGCGCCATAATCCAGCACTTAAGAAAATGAAAAAAATTATTTTACTAATCATTAGCACCATAGCACTGGCATCGTGCAGTAAAGACAATACAGGTAGTTTACCCGAACCGGATAATAATAAAGTTACTTTTTCATACAGTAATTTTGATCAAACAGACGGTGTTGCAACTTTTGAGCTCGGCGAAAGCGGTAATAACCTTTACATCGCCTTAGAGCATATTGATGGTACCTCTGTAAACGGTTTTATAGATGTACAGCTTGGCGATTACAAAGGCCCCGGTACGTACAACTTTGGCGATAACGTAAGTGTTAGGGCAATGCAAAACAATGTAACCGGTTATTGGAATAGCTATTTTTATGAAAATGATGAAGTTCAATATGCTACTGGCATTGTAAAAGTTAAGTCGCTGAATAACGATAGGATAGTGGCTGAAATAGATGGGAAATTATATCACACAGATGAAAATGGAAACCGTTCAGAAACAACTGTAAAAGCTTCGATAGATCACTTCAGATAAGAATATTAAAAAAAAATGCCCGGCAAGTTAAGCCGGACATTTAATGTATAAAGTTTTAATAGAGTTATAATTTCTCTGTCGCTACAGAGTCGGTACTTGTAACGGTAGAGGCGATAAAGTTACCTGGGGCACTTTCGTCTAACAGTTTCGAGCTATATTTATTGTCGTTACCGTTTATAAATAACACAGAGCCGCCTTTTATCGTATTTATGATCTTGTCCGATAATTCTGGAGTTACTGCAGGGCAGCCAAAGCTTCTACCCAAACGCCCTAACTGGTTGATAGTATTCTGACATACATAATCAGCAGCATGTATCACAATCCCCCTGGCACGGGCGGCGCTATTTACACCGGCATCAAGCCCGTTTAAGCGTAAAGAACGGCCATGTTTACCAAAATAAACATCGTCGGTCAGATAGAAACCTAAACTGCTTTGATGCGACTCATTATTGTTCGAGAATTTATCAGCCATATCTCCGCCGCTACCCTGTCCATGGGCAACCCACGTGTTTAATACCAGAGCCTTATTCAATACATCAATAACCCACATCCTTTTGGTACGGCTGGATTTTGTAAAATCTACAACAGTAATATAATTGCTGCTAAGCAACCTGTTATTTAATTTAAGATTTAAATAACCGGTAACCGCCTTTTGAAATACTGATAAATCCAGGCCTGATTGCTCAAGATTTGCCGTATTATAAATATTGGCAATATATTGGGCAAAAGCCTCTTTGGTTCCTGATGAATGGGGTAAAACTGCTTTGGCAGTTGTTTTATAAATGTTAGTTTTTACAGTGTTTGCAGGTTTCCAACTGATAATAATTACACAAAATAACATTAACATGCCTACAATCCACCTCAAGTGACTTCTTCTCATACTTTATCCAGTTTAATCGTTTAGTTTAAATAAAGGGTTATACAGGACTTAGGTTGCCTATCTTGTTGTGAGTACAACAAATATACGCTGAAAATGAAAATAAATTGTCATCAAAGTCTAATTTACTACTTTAATGACAATTTATTGCTGAAAGGTTAAAACTGAAAGTGCGGTTTATTTGTTCCAGATAATCTTTTCTTCAAGCGGAGTTTTGCGTTTACCTTCGGGCTGTTCATCCGTATATCCCAAGAATAAAACACCCAGTACGCTGTCTTCTGCACCTAAACCAAAATGCTCAGCAAATGCTGGTTTCAATACCATACCACCTGTGCTCCAAAAGGCGCCGATGTTTAAAGCTGTTGCGCCTAACAGAAGGTTCTGAATAGCGCATGAGGTAGCTACAACCTCTTCAAAAACAGGTATTTTAGGCAAATCGCCACGTTTTTGATAGGCAATTACTACGTGAGAAGCTTTATTAGCCTGGTTGCTCAGATTATTATATACCGTAGGGTTGAAGCTATCGCCCGGATTAGCAGCTTTATAAAGTTCGGCGTGTTGTATACAGTACTGAGATGGTTCTTCAAAAACAATAAATCGCCATGGTTCCGTATTACCATGATTAGGTGCCCAGTCGGCAAGTTCCAATACTGAAGCTATATGCCCGTTAGGTATTTTGTTGCCGTTCATGGTAGATGGTTTTATAGTACGGCGTGTTTTAACAACGTTTGCAATGGTGGAAAATATATTATCCATAAGGTTATTCTTTTTTAGTAGGGGCGAAATTAGAAAATTAAGAGGGATTATAAGTGAATATTATTTAATTACACCTAATGGCATGTAACTGATATAATAATACAGTATACCTGTCAAAGCCCAAAAAATTAAACCTGCATAGTAGTTGTTTATTTAAAAAGCGAAATTGGAAACCACCACTTTTTATACGCGGCCTTTGAATATTAACTATCTGAAGATTTCAATGTTGATTCAGGCATTATTTGTAGTTTAAAAACCTTCAGAAAAATAACTTTTTGAAACCGGACTTGCGGCATTAAATTGATAACAATACCTGCTTTACCTATTAGATAAAGCACGTATTGTTATTAAGTTGATCTAAAATAAATCAGGATAATTTGCGGGGTTGGCTTCATTCATGATCTTATAAACGGCCTCTATTACATCATCAACAGATGGTTTACTGAAATAGTCGCCGTCTGAGCCGTATGGTGGGCGATGTTCTGCCGCAGATAAAGTTTTAGGTTGCGCATCAAGCAAGTAATATCCATTTTGCGCCTCAATTATCTTTTGCAAGATATAGGCCGAACCACCGCCTGGTAAGTCCTCATCAACTACTAAAAGCTTATTGGTTTTTTGCAGCGATTGCCCACAGATGTTGTCAGTATCAAAAGGGTAGAGGGTTTGAGGGTCTACAACTTCGATATTGATGCCCATATTTTCCAGTTCATGTGCGGCTTCCATTACCACACGCAGAGTGGATCCATAGCTAACCACAGTAATGTCTGTTCCTTGTTTTATTACCTCGGCCTTACCCAGCGGTACTGTAAATTCCCCAACGTTAGCGGGTAATTTTTCTTTTAACCGGTATCCGTTAAGGCATTCAATCACTAAAGCCGGTTCGTCGCCTCGTAATAAAGTGTTGTACATACCGGCAGCCTGTGTCATATCCCGCGGAACGCAGATATGCATACCACGCAAAATATTTAATATATAACCAAGGGGAGAACCGGAATGCCAGATGCCCTCTAACCGGTGGCCGCGTGTGCGCACAATAACTGGTGCACGTTGGCCGCCATTTGTACGGTAGCTCAAACTTGCCAGGTCATCACTAAGAACGGTGATCGCATACAACAAATAATCCAGGTATTGTATCTCTGCAATTGGCCTTAGGCCACGCATAGCAAGCCCCATGCCCTGGCCTATAATAGTAGCCTCGCGTATACCGGTATCTGTAATACGTAAATTGCCATATTTGCTTTGTAAACCGGCAAAGCCCTGGTTAACGTCGCCTATGGCGCCAACATCCTCACCAAATGCAACAATGCTTTTATCGCGCTCAAAATTGGCATCAAAGCAGGCATTAAGCACTTCGCGGCCATCCAGCATTTTAGCATCTTCTGCATACTCAGGTGCAATTACCGGCACATATAAAGGTGACTTAGGCGTATTGGTGAATAGTTTGGAATTATAACGTATGCTATTTCTCTCAGTTTCGTTTTTAAGCCAGTTAACTAAGGCCTTGCGTGGTTCAGACGTTTCGTTAACGGTTAAGCGCAACACTTTGCGGGCGGTACCGTTGGTATCCCTTCGCCCCGGGTCTACGCAGGTTTGCAGGCCGGAGATAAGTGCCTGCAATTCTTCGCGGCTCGAAGAAATTTGGGCAACACCTTCTATCAGGCCGGTCACTTCAGCTATTTCTGCCTTAATTTCGTTCTCAAGTTCGGCCCAGGCCTCGCGCTGGCTGTTGCGTACATGCTTTTTAGCCTCAGCTTCAAGCGCATCAGCTTCCTCATCGGTAATTATAGCCGATTGGATCATCCACTTACGCATCTGTAAAAGGCAATCATGCTCTTCTTCCCAGGTCAGCCTGTCTTTAGATTTATAACGCTCATGAGAGCCAGAGGTGGAGTGGCCCTGAGGCTGCGTCATTTCTATAACATGTATCAATACAGGTACGTGCTCTTCACGGCAAAGTTTTATAGCGCGCTCATAGGTTTCGCAAAGCGCTACATAGTCCCACCCGCGAACCTTAAATATCTCATATCCCTTTCCATTTTCGTCTCGCTGAAAGCCCCGCAAAACTTCAGAAATATCCTCTTTTGTAGTTTGTAAACTTGCCGGTACCGAAATAGCGTAGGCATCATCCCATATAGATATGGCCATAGGAACCTGTAATACACCAGCAGCATTAAAGGTCTCAAAAAATAAGCCTTCTGAAGTTGATCCGTTGCCAATGGTGCCAAAGGCAACTTCATTCCCGTTGATTGAAAATTGTTTGAGGTATTCAAGCTCTTTGTTCTGCCTGTAAAGTTTAGAGGCGTAAGCCAGGCCCAAAAGCCTTGGCATGTGGCCGCCAGTGGTAGATATGTCGGCAGCGCAGTTCATTGTTTCGGCCTGGTTGGTCCAGTTGCCGTTGGCATCAACAAACCGGGTTGCATAATGGCAATTCATCTGTCGCCCGCCCGATGCAGGATCTTTTTCAATATCAGGATGTGCATATAGCTGAGCAAAAAACTCTTTAAGGTTGCTCATCCCGGTGGCAAACATAAAGGTTTGGTCGCGGTAATAGCCTGCGCGCCAATCGCCTTTCATAAATACCTTAGCCATGGCCAGTTGTGCAACTTCCTTACCATCGCCAAAAATACCGAATTTGGCTTTGCCGGTAAGCACTTCGCGCCTGCCAATTAAACTGGCTTGTCTGCTCTCATAACCAATGCGATAATCGTTGATGACGATTTGTTTAAAATCGTCAAAACTGAGCTCGGCATTGTTATAAATGGCAGAGGTATATATTGCAGTTTTAGGCATATTTTATTCTGTTTAGTTGGTAAAAGTAGGAAATTCTATTCTGTTTCGGCAATTGGTAATTGTAAAACAGTTAGATTTTACATAAGTTTTTATATTATGTTAAACCTTTTATCTTTGTAAGATTCAAAAGAATAATTATGAAAAAATTGATATTATTATTTGCGGTGGTTTTAGGTTTTGCCTTCAATGCATCAGCCCAGGATGATCAAAAACCAGAGTTCAAATTCAATGAGGAAAAGCACGATTTCGGCAAAATTCCTCAGGGTACACCTGTAACCACGGTATTTGAATTTACCAATGTTGGCGTACAGCCACTGATTTTGACCGAGGTTAAACCTACATGCGGTTGTACTATTGCCGACTATACTAAAACTCCGGTTTTAAAAGGTGCAAAGGGTACTATCAAAATTACCTATAATGCTGCAGTAGCTTCTGCATTTAACAAAACCATTGTGGTTACTTCAAATGCAAAAACACCTACCAAATATTTAAATATTGTGGGTGAAGTAGTTGCCAAGCCGGCAGTAAGCAGTAAATAATACTGATACTTAACTTAAGATACCAAGGCATCGCATCACGCGGTGCCTTTTTTGTTATGTAAACATGTACTGACAAAAGGTTTACATTTAAAAGCTTTTGCTAATTTTGCGGCATGCCAAAAATTTCGCACAAAGGGCAGCAAATGCCTGCTTCACCTATACGTAAGTTAACCCCTTTTGCTGATAAAGCCAAGACGGATGGTAAAAAAGTGTATCATCTTAATATTGGCCAGCCTGATATAGAAACTCCCGAAGGCATGCTTAATGCCATTAAAAATATTGATTTTAAGGTTTGGGCCTACACCCCGTCTGAAGGAACGCTGAGCTACCGAAAAAAGCTTACCGAATATTATAATAAGTTAGGCTACGGTATTACTCCTGAAAATATCATTGTTACTACAGGTGGGTCTGAAGCGATAACTATCGCGATGATGACCTGCCTTGATGAGGGCGATGAAGTGATTATCCCCGAACCTTTTTACGCTAACTATAATGGCTTCGCCAATCAAACCGATGTAGTGGTTAAACCGATACTGTCTTACATTGATAACGGGTTTGCTTTGCCGCCTATCAGCGAGTTTGAAAAGGTGATCACATCAAAAACAAAAGCGATTATTATTTGCAACCCTAATAACCCTACAGGGTATCTTTATTCGCGCGAAGAACTGGAAGCGCTGAAGGAACTTTGCCTTAAATATGATCTGTACCTGTTCAGCGACGAAGCCTACCGGGAATTTTGTTACGATGGCCGCAGCTTTATATCGCCTATGCATTTAAGCGGACTGGAAGATAATGTGGTGGTAATGGATACTGTAAGCAAACGCTATAGTGCTTGCGGTGCACGCCTGGGTTGCCTGATTACCAAAAATAGAGAGGTTATCGCGGCCGGGTTAAAATTCGCGCAGGCACGCTTGTCGCCGGGGATGGTTGAACAAATTGCAGGAGAGGCGGCAGTAGATACACCTGACGAATACTTTGACGCTGTAAGCAAGGAATATACTCAACGCCGCGATACCCTTGTCAATGCGCTTAACGCAATGGATGGGGTATATTGCCCTAACCCTGGCGGAGCTTTTTATGTAGTAGCCAAATTACCTATTGATGATGCTGATGAATTTTGCAGATGGATGCTGGAAAGCTTTAGTTATAACAACCAAACCGTTATGATGGCCCCTGCTACAGGCTTTTATAGTACGTCCGGGGCAGGTAAAAATGAGGTACGTATGGCTTATGTACTTAACAACGCCGATTTGAAAAACGCTATGGAATGCCTTGCCGAAGCACTTAAACAATATCCCGGCAGGACTATATGATATATGACTCAAAATAAAAAAAACGAGGCCGTCTCATAAGTCATTATGAGGCGGCCTCTTTTTGTTTGGATTGGGTTAGTTAACAGTAAGGCTGGACCGTGTCAGCTTGCTTTATTCTTTTCGGGATGG